>QVMW01000011.1 GCA_003417655.1 Rhodobacteraceae bacterium 63075 | reverse complement strand
GCGTCAGATGCCTTGCGAGGAGCAAAATCCGTCTCGCGCCGGGAGCGCCTGATGACTGGAAATACTGCCTACGGCAATCGAGCAGGTTGAGGGGATCGCCGCGGCGCTGGCGGCGGAGGTCTTCGGGGCGCGGTTCGCCGAGATCCGCGTGCCCTCGGGCGCGATCGCCAACCTTTACGGCTTCATGGCGACCTGCCGGCCCGGTGATGTGATCATCACGCCGCCGGCCGATGTGGGCGGGCATGTGACGCATCACGCGGCGGGCTGCGCGGGGCTTTACGGGTTGTGCCCAGTGCCTGCACCAGTGGCCGCGCGCGGCTATGGCCTGGATGTGGCCGCTCTGCGCGCGCTGGTGCAGGCGGAGCGGCCCAGGCTGATCACCATCGGCGGCTCGCTCAATCTCGAGGAGCATCCCGTGGCCGCGCTGCGCGAGATCGCCGACGAGGTGGGCGCGAAGCTGCTGTTCGACGCGGCGCATCAATGCGGGATGATCGCGGGCGGGGCCTGGAAGAACCCGCTTTCCGAAGGCGCGCACCTGATGACGATGAGCACTTACAAGAGCCTCGGCGGCCCGGCTGGCGGGCTCATCGTGACGAACGAGGCGGATCTGGCCGAGCGGCTCGACGCCATTGCCTTTCCCGGGATGACGGCGAATTTCGACGCGGCGAAATCGGCAGCCTTGGCCGTGACCATGGCCGACTGGCGCGATTTCGGGGCGGCCTATGCCGCCGTGATGGTGCGCATGGCGCAGGCGCTGGCCGAGGCGCTGGCGGGCCACGGCGCGCCTGTTTTCGACGGTGGGACGCGTTCGCACCAGTTCGCGCTCGAAGCGGCGCGCTATGGCGGCGGGCAGGCGGCCTCGAAGAAGCTGCGCCGCGCGGGCTTTCTGGCCTGTGGGATCGGTCTTCCGCTTGCGCCCGTGGAGGGCGACATGAACGGGCTGAGGCTGGGCACGCCGGAGCTTGTGCGCTGGGGCATGGCGGAGGCGGATGCGCCCCGGCTGGCAGAGCTGATCCTGCGCGCGTTGGAGAGCGATGCGCCGGACGACATGCTGCCCGAAGTGTCCGCCTGGCGCGCGGAGTTCGACCGGGTGCATTTCGTGCACGGGTAAGGGGCCCCGCGTCAGAGTCCCAGGCGATCACGCGTGGCATACCAGGTCATGGCGAGCGCCAGCAGCGGCGCGCGCAACATCGCGCCGCCGGGGAAGGGCGTTACCGGGATGCGCGAGAGCGTGTCGAAGCCCTCCGCCTCACCGGCGATGGCATCGGCCATGAGCTTTCCGGCATGGGTCGCCGTGCCGACGCCGTGGCCCGAGTAGCCCGAGGCCGAGAGGATGCGGGGGGCGGGCCTTGCGAGGAAGGGCAGGCGCTTCATGGTGATCGCCAAAGTGCCGCCCCAGGTGTAGTCGAAACTCACGTCCCGCAGATGCGGGTAGATCTCGGCCAGCGGCTTGCGCACGGTCTTGTCGATGTCGGGGAAGCGGTAGCCATAGCTTTCGCCGCCGCCGAAGAGCAGGCGGCCATCGTGGCTGAGGCGGAAATAGTTCACCACGAACTTGCTGTCGGCCACGGCGATGTCGCGGGTGAGCACGCGGGCGGCGCCCTCGCCCAGCGGCTCGGTGGCGGCGATGAAATTGTTGATCGGCATGACGCGGGCGGCGACGCGGCGGTTGAGCCCGCCGAGATAGCCGTTGCAGGCGAGGATGACATGCTCGGCCTCGACATGCCCCGCATCGCAGCGCACCGTGTGCTTTTGCGGCCCCTCATTGATGTGATGCACATGGGTGTCCTCGAAAAAGCGCACGCCGGCCGCCTCGCAGGCGCGGGCGAGGCCGAGCGCGTAATTGAGCGGGTGCAGATGCGCCGCGCCCATGTCGAGCGCGCCGCCCTTGTAGCGCGGGGAGGGGCAGATCGCGTGCAGCTCCTCGGCCGAGAGCGGCTCGATCTGGTCATAGCCGTAGCGGTTTTGCAGGTGCTCGGCATAGGCATGTTCCTCCGTCGTCTCCGAGGCGCTGAGGCAGGCATGGGCGATGCCGGGTTTGAGGTGACAGTCCATCGCGTGTTTGGCGATCAGGGATTTGACGAGGGTCTTGGCTTCTTCGGCCAGCTCCCAGAGCTTCATCGCGTCATCGGAGCCGACGAGCCTTTCCAGCCCGGTCTGCTCCATGCGCTGGCCGGAGCCGAGCTGGCCGCCATTGCGCCCGGAAGCGCCGAAGCCCGCCTTGTGGGCTTCGACGAGGGCGACGTCATAGCCGCGCTCGGCCAGGTGCAGGGCCGCCGAGAGGCCGGTGTAGCCCGCGCCGACCACGCAGACATCGGCCCGTGCACCCCCGCGAAGGGGCGGGGCAGGGCTGCGCGGCGTGGCCGTTGCGGCATACCAGCTTTGCGGGAAGGTGCCCTGACGGTCGTTGGAATAGAGCAGGTTCATACGTTGAGCAGCAGGTGTTCGCGCTCCCACGGGGAAATGACCGAGAGGAACTCCTCGTATTCGGCGCGCTTGACGATCGAGAAGACGCGGGCGAACTCGGGGCCGAGCATTTCCTTGAGCGCATCCGCCTCGTCGAAGAGGTCGAGCGCCGCGCCCATCTCGCGCGGGATGTCCTCGTCGCCTTCATAGGCATCGCCCTTGAATTGCTTGTCGGGGCGCTCCTCCTCCTGAAGCCCCAGAAGGCCGCAGGCAAGGGAAGCGGCGATGCCGAGATAGGGGTTGCAGTCCATGCCCGCCAGCCGGTTCTCGACGCGGCGCGCTTCGGGGCCCGAGAGCGGCACGCGGATGCCCGTGGTGCGGTTGTCGCGGGCCCATTCGAGATTGATCGGGGCCGCGTGATCGCGCACGTAACGCCGATAGCTGTTCACGTAGGGCGCCAGCACGGCGATGGCGCTGGGCAGGTGGTTCTGCAGCCCCGCGATGAAGTGGAAGAAGGCGTCCGTCTCGCCGCCCTGGGGGCCGGAGAAGATATTCTGGCCGGTCTCTATATCGAGCACGGAGTGATGGATGTGCATGGCCGAGCCGGGCTCCTCGGCGATGGGCTTGGCCATGAAGGTGGCGAAACAGTCATGCCGCAGCGCGGCCTCGCGGATGAGCCGTTTGAAGTAGAAGACCTCGTCGGCGAGCTTGACGGGGTCGCCGTGCCGCAGGTTGATCTCGAGCTGGCCGGCGCCGCCTTCCTGCGTGATCCCGTCGATCTCGAAGCCCTGGGCCTCGGCGAAGTCGTAGATGTCGTCGATCACGGGGCCGAACTCGTCGACGGCGGTCATCGAATAGGCCTGGCGCGCGGCGGCGGGGCGGCCGGAGCGGCCCATCATCGGCGCGATCTGCTTGGCCGGGTCGATGTTGCGCGCGACGAGGAAGAATTCCATCTCGGGGGCGACCACGGGCTGCAGACCGGCTTTCTCGTAGAGCGCCACGACGCGCTTGAGCACGTTGCGCGGGGCATATTCGATCGGCTGGCCCTTGCGGTCGAAGGCGTCATGGATGACCTGCAGGGTCCAGTCGCCTGTCCAGGGTGCGGCGGATGTGGTGCTCATGTCCGGCTTGAGGACCATGTCGCGCTCGATGAAGCCGTCCTCGCCCGCCGCTTCGCCCCAGCCGCCGGTGATCGTCTGGTAGAAGATGCTGTCGGGGAGGTGGAAATAGTCCTGCTTGGCGAATTTCGAAGCCGGAACGGCCTTGCCGCGGGCGATGCCCGGCAAGTCTGCGATGATGCATTCCACCTCGTCGAGCCTGCGGCCCACGAGATAGGCCTGCGCGGCTTCGGGGATGTTCTTTGTCCAGTCGGCTGTCATTGGGCGGCCTCTAGCTTTTCGTTCCTGAACTGCGCGATCATCATGTCGCGCAGGATGTCCTGTCTTGTCTCCTGCTCCAGTCCGGCCTTCGCCTTGTCGATCAGCTCCGGCGGCACGGCGCCGGAGCGGTAGCGGATCAGACCGTCGATCACCGCCGCGCCGAACTCGGGGTGCGGCTGGATGGTGAGTATGTTCTCGCCGATGGTGAGCACGGCGTTCTCGCAAAAGGCGTTGGTGCCGATCACGCGCGCGCCCTCGGGCAGCTTGGTGACCTGGTCCTGATGCCAGGCGTTCACGGCGACTTCCCGGCCATCCAGGATGTAGCTCTGCCGCCCGACGGCCCAGCCGCCGGAGAACTTCTCGACCTTGCCGCCGAGCGCCTGGGCGATGATCTGGTGGCCGAAGCAGACGCCGACGAGCGGCTTGCCGGAGGCCGCGATCTCGCGGATCAGCGCTTCGAGCGGGGGAATCCACGGATGATCCTCGTAGGCGCCGTGCCTGGAGCCGGTGATGAGCCAGCCATCGGCGGCCTCGGGGCCGCTTGGATAGTCTTCGTCAACGACATTGTATGTCTCGAACTCGAAGCCGCCCTTGGCGAGCAGGCGGCGGAACATGGCGTCATAGTCGCCCTCGCTTGAGAGAAGCTCGTCCGGGGCATGGCCGGTCTGAAGTATTCCGATTTTCATGTCTCACCTGTGCGGTTTGATGCGGTGGTCGGTTGGTGGGGTCGGGTTAAACGGATTCGAGATAGATCTTCCAGTGGTCCTCGCGGGGGATTTCCTCCAGACGCGCCATTTCCTGCCGCTTCGTCATGACGAGGTTTTCCACGAGGCGTGGATGGAAGATACGCTTGATGGCCTCGCTTTGCTCGAAAAGCGTGATCGCCTCGGCCCAGCTTTCGGCCAGCTGCGGGCAGGCTTCCTCATAGGCGTTTCCCACTGTCGGAGCGGGGGGCGTTGCGGCGCGCTCGATCCCGTCGATCGCGCCACCGAGAATGGCGGCCAGAAGCAGATGTGCGCAGATATCGCCGCCGGCGACGCGGTGCTCGATCCGCCGCGCGGCCGCGGGGCCGGCAGGGATGCGCAGGGCGACGGTGCGGTTCTCGTAGCCCCAGCAGACGGCGGTGGGCGCATGGGCGCCGGGGACCATCCTGTCATAGCTCGGCCCGTGCGGTGCGAAGATGAGCGTGGCGTCGCGCATGGTCTCGAGGCAGCCTGCCACGGCGCTGCGCAGCGTGTCGTTGCCCGTCTCGGAGCCATCGTCGAAGACATTGCGCCCCGTGCTATCCACCACGGAGAAATGCAGGTGCATGCCCGACCCCGCCTCGCCCTCGAAGGGCTTGGGCAGGAAGCTCGCCGCCATGCCGTGCTTGCGCGCGAGCCCCTTCACCAGCGTCTTGAAGAGCCATGCGTTGTCGGCCGCTTCCAGCGCATCGCGGTGGTCGATGTCGATCTCGAACTGGCCGGTGCCGGCCTCGCTGAGCGCCGATTGCGCCGGGATGCCCATGGCCGCGCAGGCTTCGTAGAGATCGTTGAAGAAGGGTTCGAAAGCGTCAAGCGTGTCGAGCGAGCAGATTTCGGAGCCCTGCAGCGGGCGGCCCGTGTGCGGGTTGAGCGCCGGGGCCGGGGCCTTGCCGCTGTCATCGAGCAGGTAGAATTCCATCTCGGTCGCCGCGCGGACCTGCCAGCCGCGGCGCGCGTAGCGGTCAAGGACGCGCACCAGCGCCTGGCGCGGATCGCCCTCGAAGGGCGTCCCGTCCTCATTCATCATCGTGGCCGGGATGAGGGCTGCCGCACCCGAGAGCCAGGGCATGGGCAGCGTGCCCCGCGAGGTTGGGCGCAGGGTGCCATCGGCATCGCCGGTTTCGAAGACAAGCGGGCTGCCCTCGATATCGGCGCCTGTGATATCCACGTTGAGCACCGACAGCGGCATGCGCGTCTTGCCGCCTTCGATTTTGCCCAGAAAGTCAAGCGGCAGGCGCTTGCCGCGCATCCGGCCGTTGAGATCGGAGGCGGCGATTCGGAAGGATTGGACGTCAGCGGACATGCGGGGGCCAAAATTTGATCAAATTCGCCGTGAAGATGCCAGAAGCCCCCCGCGCAGCGCAAGCCCCTTTTCGGCAGATCGCTTTCGGACGGTGCGGTGAGACGGTGTGCTGAGAGGGTGCGCTCAGCCGGGCGGGGCGGGGATGGGCTGGGCGAGGTAGTCGGCGGCGGGAATGTGCAGGACCGAGCGGATGGCAAGCCTGCACCTTTCCGTGTCCGGCAGGGCGTCGAGCCCCGCCTGAAAGGCGGTCAGAATCTCGGCCGCGTCATTGCCTCGCGCCGTGATGTAGGGCAGGGCGGGTGTCGGCTCTGTCCGCGCGATGACGGCGAGGCTCTCGCCAAGCTGCGTGTGCTCCTCGAATATCTGCCAGGCGCGCGCGTCGATCGCTGCGAAATCGGCTCCACCCTTGGCGACCATCTCTGCAGAGGCCTGGTGCGCACCGCTTTGCACGAGCGCGCCGGGGGTGAGCCCATGCGCTTGGAGAAAGGCGCCGGGCGCGGCCCAGCCCGACTGGGAGAGTGCCTCGTTATAGGCCATGGTCTTGCCCGCAAGCTCTTGAGGCGCAGAGATATCCCCGCCTTTGCGCACGACAATGACGGAGTTGTAATGGCCCGGCGGGCAGCCCTCGAGGCCGTGATCGGGCGTGCCGACAAGCTGCACGCGCTCATGCAGCCTGGCGCGGAAGGGCAGGCCGCAGGTTTGCGACAGGAGGAGATCGGGCGCTGTCCATTGCGCCCAGAGATCACCGCTGCGCGTGAGCCGCTCGGGGCCGTAGCCGAGCGCGGCGCGGATCCGTGACCACAAGGCATCGTTCGCCGCCCTTTGGGAGGGCTGATCATACATCGGCAGAGACGCGATCACTTGGCGGCCGCCTTCTGGCGGGCACGGGCGCTTTCGGTGTCGGTCAGGCCGAGCAGGCCGGAGACGACGCGCAGCAGGGCATCCTCGTGCTGTTCACGCTCGTCATCGGCCAGAACGACGCTCCAGAGCGATTCGAGCACGGCGAGGCGCTCTTCGTGGGGCACCGCGTCCTTGATCGCCCGGGTGAAGCGCACGGTGTCGGGCGCTTCGGCTTCCACCTCTTCGGCCTCGGCGCGCAGGGCCAGCACTTCGTCCCCGGCGAGACCGTAGCGGGTGCGCAGGAGCGCGTCGATGCGCTCTTTCTCGACGGTTTCGTATTTGTTGTCCGCGCGGGCGATCCGCACCATGAGCGCGGCGAGGGCGAGCCGCGCATCTTCATCGCTCGGCGCTTCGGGGGCTGTGCCGAGGAGTCGGTCGAGCAATCCGGCGATCATGTTGTCCTCCCGCCGCGCAGGGCTTGGATATCGGCCTGGCCGATGCCGAGGATCGTGGCGGTCTCGATCAGCACATCCTCCTCCTCGGGCCGTTCGATCCCGTCGGCGCGCATCACCGAATGCAGCGCCTCGACCGCCTTGAGGCGGTCGTCCTCGTTGAGGCTGTCGCGGATGAGCTTGGCGAATCTGCCCTCGTGGGCCGAGGCGGCGTCGAGCTTCTCGCAGGTGGCGCGCATCTTGGCGGCGTCAACGGGGCCGAGAGAGAACAACTCCTGCAAGATCTTGTCGATGCGCGAAATTTCCTCGACGGCATATGACTTGTCGGCCTTGGCGATCCGGACCATGAGCGCGGCCAGCGCCAGCTTGGCGTCGGGCTCGGGCAGCGGCGCGGGCTCGGGGGCGTGGAAATATCCCATGATGCGGTCGACGATTTCCAAGGCTCACCTCATGTTTGCTTGTCTCGCGTTCGCCCGAGGCTGCGCTCTTTGCGCGCGCTGGTCAAGCGGGGCTCACACCAGCCGGGAGCTTTCCACGGCGGCGCGGATGAAATCGGCGAAGAGCGGATGGGGCTCGAAGGGCTTGGACTTGAGCTCGGGGTGGAACTGCACGCCGATGAACCACGGATGATCGGACCACTCGACGATCTCGGGCAGGCGGCCGTCGGGGGACATGCCCGAGAAGGTCAGCCCGCAGGCTTCGAGCTTGTCGCGGTATTTCACGTCGACCTCGTAGCGGTGGCGGTGGCGTTCCTCGATGCTCGTGGTGCCGTAGACCTCGGCCACGCGCGAGCCCTCCTTGAGCGTGGCGTCATAGGCGCCCAGGCGCATCGTGCCGCCCTTGTCGTCGCCGGCCTGCCGCGTGACGGTGTAGTTGCCCTGCACCCATTCCTTGAGGTGGTAAACGACAGGCTCGAAACGCTTGCCGCCGGCCTCGTGGTCGAACTCCTCCGAGCCGGCATGTTTGATCTTCGCCGTGTTGCGGGCCGCCTCGATGACGGCCATCTGCATGCCGAGGCAGATGCCGAGATAGGGCACCTTGCGTTCGCGGGCGAACTGGGCGGCCTTGATCTTGCCTTCCGTGCCGCGCTCTCCGAAGCCGCCGGGCACGAGGATGGCATGGAAACCCTCGAGATGCGGCGCGGCGTCGCCCTTGTCGAAAACCTCCGCATCGACCCAGCTCACGTTGACCTTCACGCGGTTGGCCATGCCGCCGTGCACCAGCGCTTCCTTGATGGATTTGTAGGCGTCCTCGAGCTGGGTGTACTTGCCGACGATGGCCACGTTGACCTCGCCATCGGTATTGGTGATGCGGTCCTTCACGTCTTCCCAGACCTTGAGCTCGGGCTTGGGCGCGGGGCTGATCTGGAAGGCGTCGAGCACCGCCTGGTCGAGGCCGACATCGTGATAGGCCAGCGGGGCCTCGTAGATCGATTTCAGATCATAGGCGGGGATGACGGCCTCGGGGCGCACGTTGCAGAAGAGGGCGATCTTTGCGCGCTCCTTTTCGGGGATGGTCGCTTCGGAGCGGCATACGAGCACGTCGGGCTGCAGGCCGATGGAGCGCAGCTCCTTGACGGAGTGCTGTGTCGGCTTGGTCTTGAGCTCGCCGGAGGCGGCGAGATAGGGCAAGAGCGTCAGGTGCATGAAGACGCACTGGCCCCGGGGGCGGTCCTGGCTGAACTGGCGGATCGCCTCGAAGAAGGGCAGCCCCTCGATGTCGCCCACCGTGCCGCCGATCTCGCAGAGCATGAAATCGACTTCATCGTCGCCGATGGCGATCCAGTCCTTGATCTCGTTGGTGACGTGGGGAATGACCTGGATCGTCTTGCCGAGATAATCGCCGCGGCGCTCCTTCTCCAGGACGTTCGAGTAGACGCGCCCCGAGGAGACCGAGTCGGTCTTGCGGGCGGCAACGCCGGTGAACCGCTCGTAATGGCCAAGGTCGAGGTCGGTCTCGGCGCCATCGTTGGTGACGAAGACCTCGCCGTGCTCGAAGGGCGACATGGTGCCTGGATCGACGTTGAGATAGGGGTCGAGCTTGCGCAGGCGCACGGAAAAGCCGCGCGCTTGCAAGAGCGCCCCGAGGGCCGCCGAGGCGAGGCCCTTGCCGAGCGAGGAAACCACACCGCCGGTGATGAAAATATATCGCGCCATCTGCTCGGGACCCCCGTGATATTTGCTGGGCATATGCCCAAAAACAGCCACACCAAGCCGCCTGCATGGCCTGGCATCACGGGATTTGAGCTATACTAGATTCGTGTGCGAATGGCAATGCGCCCCAACATCATGTTGGAAGAATTCGGCGCATGCCAACTTGTTGTAGCTTGTCGTCAGTCGGCGCTGGGCACAAGCGGCGCGTCGTCGCCTTCGCTCGGGGCCAGCAGGTCGTCCGTCTCGTCAGGCTCATCGCTGGCCGGCGGGGGCGCTGTGACATCGCTCAGACGGTCGACCACGGAGCCGCCCGAGGACTTCTGCGCCGCGATGATCGTCAGCGAGATCGAGGTGCAGATGAAGGCGATCGCCAGCAGCCATGTCAGCTTGCCGAGCGCCGTCGCCGCCGAGCGCCCGGACTGGGCGCCGCCGCCACCACCCATGCCGAGGCCGCCGCCTTCCGAGCGCTGCATCAGCACGATGCCGATCAGCGCGAGGGCGAGGATGAGATGGACGATGAGAACGACGTTTTCCATGAGGTGCCTGCTGCCAGTATGCGATCTGGCGGGTATCTAAGCCAAAGCCACTGGCCGCGCAACCCGAGAAGCGCGGGGGCAGGGAGGGCTATCGGTCCGGCAATTGTGAGGCCGCGCGCGGCGCTGCGGCGTTTTAGCGGTTTCGCCCCGGCGGGTGGGCGTATATACGGACGCGGGTTTGACCTGATATCGAAGGGACCGGCTATGGCGAACGTGGTGGTTGTCGGCGCGCAATGGGGCGACGAGGGCAAGGGCAAGATCGTGGACTGGCTCAGCGAGCGGGCCGATGTGATCGCCCGCTTCCAGGGCGGGCACAATGCCGGGCATACGCTGGTCATCGACGGCAAGGTCTACAAGCTGCATGCGCTGCCTTCGGGCGTGGTGCGCGGCGGCAAGCTTTCGGTGATCGGCAACGGCGTGGTGCTCGACCCCTGGCATCTGGTCGGCGAGATCGCCGAGGTGCGCGAGCAGGGTGTCACGATCACCCCCGAAACCTTGATGATCGCCGAGAACACGCCGCTGATCCTGCCGATTCACGGCGAGCTGGACCGCGCCCGCGAGGAAGCCGCCAGCAAGGGCACCAAGATCGGGACGACGGGGCGGGGCATCGGGCCGTGCTACGAGGACAAGGTCGGCCGCCGCGCCGTGCGCGTGGCCGATCTCGCCGATGATGCGACGCTGGAGGCCCGCGTGGACCGCGCGCTTCAGCACCATGATCCGCTGCGCAAGGGACTGGGGATCGACCCGATCGACCGCGACGCGCTGATCGCGCAGCTCAAGGAGATCGCGCCGCAGATCCTGCCCTTCGCCGCGCCGGTCTGGAAAGTGCTGAACGAAAAGCGCAAGGCCGGCAAGCGCATCCTCTTCGAAGGGGCGCAGGGCGCGCTGCTGGACATCGACTTCGGCACATATCCCTTCGTGACCTCCTCCAACGTCATTGCCGGGCAGGCGGCGACGGGCGCCGGGATCGGCCCCGGCGCGATCGATTACGTCCTCGGCATCGTCAAGGCCTACACGACGCGCGTGGGCGAGGGGCCGTTTCCGACCGAGCTTGACGACGCGGACGGCCAGCGCCTCGGCGAGCGGGGCCACGAGTTCGGCACGACGACAGGGCGCAAGCGCCGCTGCGGCTGGTTCGATGCGGCGCTGGTGCGCCAGACCTGCGCGACAAGCGGCGTCAACGGCATCTCGCTGACCAAGCTCGACGTGCTCGACGGGTTCGAGACACTGAAGATCTGCGTGGGCTACGAGCTTGACGGCAAGCGCATGGATTACCTGCCCACCGCCGCCGACGCGCAGGCGCGCTGCACGCCGATCTATGAAGAGATGAAAGGCTGGAGCGAGAGCACCGAGGGGGCGCGGAGCTGGGCCGATCTGCCTGCCGAGGCGATCAAGTATGTGCGCCGCGTCGAGGAGCTGATCGAATGTCCCGTGGCGCTGCTGAGCACCAGCCCCGAGCGCGACGACACCATCCTTGTCACCGACCCGTTTGCCGACTGATGTTCGAGAAGCTTTCATACAAGGCGCGGCGGCGCTGGGCGCTGGTCGTGCTGGTGATCGGGATGCCTGTCTACATCATGCTCGCCTCGGTTTTGGCGACGGCTTTCGGCCGCGCACACATTGCGCTCGAGTTCGTGATCTACGTCGCCCTCGGCGTTGCCTGGATCTTCCCCTTCAAGGGGCTTTTCAAGGGGATCGGCAAGCCCGACCCCGACGCCGAGCCGATTGTCTGGGATGACGAGAAGTAACCTTGCCGTGAGCGGCTGAGACGGTGATTGCGCGAGGCGCATCAAGGCGTTAGCACTTCCTGAAAATCAAGGGAGCCGCTGGCCATGAAACACGAGAGCGTTCAGAATTACTATGGCAAGGTGCTGGAAAGCAGCGCCGATCTGCAGACCAACGCCTGCTGCAGCCCCGAAGACATGCCCGAGTTCGTCAAACGTGTTCTATCGAACGTGCATGACGAGGTCTTGATGCGCTACTACGGCTGTGGGCTGGTGATGCCGCTTGCGCTGGAAGGCGCGCGGGTGCTCGATCTGGGCTGCGGCGCGGGGCGCGATGTCTACGCTTTGGCGCAGCTCGTGGGGCCCGAGGGCGAGGTTGTAGGCGTGGACATGACCGACGAGCAGCTCGATGTGGCGCGCGCCCACCAGGACTGGCACGCCGAACGCTTTGGCTTTGCCAACACGCAGTTTCACAATGGCTATATTGAGCAGCTGGATGAGCTGCCGGTTGAAGCGGGCAGTTTTGATGTGATCGTCTCCAACTGCGTGATCAACCTTGCTACCGACAAGGAAGCCGTGCTGCGCGGGGCGCATCGGCTGCTCAAGCCCGGCGGTGAGATGTATTTTTCCGACGTCTACGCCGACCGCCGCGTGCCGAAAGCTATGGCAGAGGACGAAGTGCTGTATGGCGAGTGTCTTTCGGGCGCGCTCTATTGGAACGACTTCCTGACCTTCGCCAAGCGCGCGGGCTTTGACGACCCCCGGCTTGTAAGCCAGCGCGAGCTGACCATCGAGAACCCCGCGCTGGAAGCGCGCGTGGCGCCTTTGCGCTTTAACTCCTCGACCTACCGCCTTTTCAAGCTCGACGGGCTGGAAACTGCCTGCGAGGACTACGGGCAAGCCGTGATCTACAAGGGCACGATAGAGCATGCGCCGCACGGCTTTGCACTGGATGACCACCACTATATGGAGACGGGCAAAGCTTTTCCCGTTTGTGGCAACACGTGGAAGATGCTGGCCGAGACGCGCCATTCGGCGCATTTCGAGTTCATTGGCGATTTCGCTACGCACTATGGCATTTTTGAAGGCTGCGGAGGCGAGAGCCCCTTTGAGCGCGACGGGAGCGCCGGCGGGCTGAGCTGCTGCTGACAGGCGTTGCGCGCCCGCTGCCATTTTCGGGCGGTTTGCGCGACAGAGGTGTTTTCCGGGGTGTTTGCTGTCATACTCGAACGGGCGGCGATACTGCCTTGAGGAAGAGGATGGCATGAAGATCCAGTGTGACTGCGGCCGTTTTCAAGCCGAGCTTGCCCATGCTCCGAAGAACTCGCCCGGCAGGTTGATGTGCTATTGCGACGACTGTCAGGCCTTTGCCGAGATGATCGGGCGGGCTGATGTCATGGATAAATGGGGCGGGACGGAAATCGTTCCGGCCTATCCTTGCGATATCACCATCCTCAAGGGGGGCGAGCTGCTGTGCCATTCACAAGTGCCGCGCAAGCGGCTGCACCGTTTTTCAACGACGTGCTGCAACGCGCCCATTGCCAACGCGATGCCCGGCTTTCCCTGGGTGGGGCTGTTTCACTCGGTCTACTCTGCGGCAGACCCTGATGCGCTTGGCAGGTTTGGCAAGCTGCGCAGCCGGATCATGGGAAGATACGCCAAGGGCGCGCCCAACTTCAAAATCTCCGACAAGATCAGCATGCGCGACATGCTGGTGGTGCTGCCATTTATCATGAAGGGCAAGATTTTCGGTAAACACAAAGGCTCCCCGTTTTTTGAGGCCGGCGGGGCGACGCCGATTGGCCGGAAACGAGCGTAACGGCATCTGAATGCGCGCTTGGCAGGCGCCGCCTGGTGCTTGCGGGGCGGGGGGGAGGCTGTTAAGGCTGCTCAAATCCGATGAAAAACATCGGATACAGCACGAGGCTCCAGGACGCAGGTGAACCAGGCCGTTCCCAGACTTGAAGTGAGGCAGCTCCGGCGCGTCTTCGACGGGCGGGTTGTCGTCGACGATGTCTCGCTGGGCATCCAGCCGGGGCAGGTGACCTGTCTGCTCGGCCCCTCGGGCTGCGGCAAATCGACCACGCTGCGCATGATCGCCGGGGTCGACATGCAGGACAGCGGCGAGATCCATGTCGATGGCAAGCTGATCTGCGACACGGTGTTCCGCGTCCCGCCGGAGCGGCGCAATATCGGGCTGATGTTCCAGGATTTCGCCCTGTTTCCGCATCTCAGCGTGGCCGAGAACGTGGCTTTCGGGCTGGCGCGAAACGATCCCGGGCGCGCGGCCCGCGTCGCCGAGCTTCTCGAACGCGTCGGGCTGAGCCGGTTCGAAGAGGCCTATCCGCACGAGCTTTCCGGCGGCGAACAACAGCGCGTCGCCCTGGCGCGGGCGCTCGCGCCGCGCCCGCGGATCATGCTCATGGACGAGCCGTTTTCCGGCCTCGACAACCGCCTGCGCGACGAGATCCGCGACGAGACGCTCGATGTGCTCAAGCAGGAGGACACCGCCGTGCTTCTGGTCACGCATGAGCCAGACGAGGCGATGCGCATGGCTGACGAGATCGCGCTGATGCGCGATGGCCAGATCGTCCAGCGCGGTGCGCCCTACAATATCTACAACGCGCCGGTGGACAGGCAGGCCGTCGCTTTCTTCAGCGATATCAACGTGATCCGGGGGCGCGTTCAGGGCGCCCTGACCGAGACGCCCTTCGGCCAGTTCCTCGCGCCGGGGGTGCCGGACGGCCAGGCGGTCGATATCGTGATCCGGCCCCAGCATGTCCGCATCGACTTCGACCGGGGCGGGCGCGGGCCCAACCCGACGCTCGAAGAGGGTGCTGCGGCGCGCGGCGTGGTGGAACGCGCGCGCTTCATGGGCAACGAGAGCCTCGTCGAGTTCCGGATGGATTTTGACGGCTCGAAGATCAAGGTGACGGTGCCCAATGTCTTCCTGCCCGCGCAGGGCACGCCGCTCTGGCTTTCGATCCGGCGGGACCGCTGCTTTGT
The DNA here is from genome assembly GCA_003417655.1 of Rhodobacteraceae bacterium 63075. GTDB lineage: Bacteria > Pseudomonadota > Alphaproteobacteria > Rhodobacterales > Rhodobacteraceae > Lentibacter. Next base: position 109,613 of record QVMW01000011.1, on the reverse strand, counting down.
CTTCCCGGTGGGGGCATGAGCCCGTCGGGTGAGCGCGTCATTGCCGGGGAGGCCTGCGTGGCCGAAGGGGCGGATTTCCTTGCCGCGCGGGACGCAGGGCTGGCGCGGGCGCTCAAGGTCACGGGGCCGCTGCCGCTCAGGCTGAGGCCTGACGGCTTCGCCGAGCTTCTGAGCGCCATCGTGAGCCAGCAGGTGAGCGTGGCCAGCGCCAATGCCATCTGGGGCAGGCTGGAGGCCGCAGGTCTGACGCATGAGGCGGCCATCGTTGCGGCCAGCGAGGAGGGGCTGCGCGCGGTCGGGCTGAGCCGCCAGAAAGCGCGCTATGCCAGGGCGCTGGCCGGGGCGCGGATCGACTATGACGCGCTGCGCGAGCTGCCCTCGGACGAGGTCATCGCCCGGCTTGTCGAGGTCAAGGGAATCGGCGTCTGGACGGCGGAGATCTACGCCAAGTTCTCGCTCGGGCGCGCGGATGTCTTCGCCGCCGGAGACCTGGCCTTGCAGGAGGCCGCCCGGCTGCTTTACGGGCTTGAGATGCGCCCGCGCGAGAGGGCGCTGCGCGAGATGGCCGAGAACTGGCGGCCCTGGCGGGCGGTTGCGGCGCGCATCCTGTGGGCTTATTACCACGTGGAGAAATCGAGAGAGGGCATCAGATGACACGAGCTTTGCAAGCGGGCCGCAAGGAGCCGGTATCGGGGGTGACGCGCTCTGTCGTCGTGTTCCTGCATGGCTATGGCGCGAACGGGGCCGACCTTCTGGGGCTGGCCGACCCGCTGGGCGAGCACCTGCCCGATACGCTTTTCATAGCGCCCGATGCGCCGGAGAATTGCGCCGGCGCCCCGATGGGCTACCAGTGGTTCCCGATCCCGTGGATCGACGGCTCCTCGGAGGAGGAGGCCGAGATGGGCATGCGCGCGGCGGTGGATGACCTCAATGCCTTTCTCGACGGGATCCTCGTCGATGAAGACCTGCTGCCCGAGCAGATGGTGCTCTTCGGGTTCAGCCAGGGCACGATGATGGCCCTGCATGTGGCCCCGCGCCGCGAGGACGCGTTCGCCGGGATCGTGGCCTTCTCGGGGCGGCTCCTGTCGCCCGAGCTTCTGGCTGACGAGGCCGTCTCCAAGCCGCCGGTTCTGCTCGTCCATGGCGATCAGGACGATATGGTCCCGCCGCAATCGCTCCCCGAGGCCGCCGAGGCGCTTCAGGAGGCCGGATTCAAGGAAGTCTTCGCGCATATCATGAAGGGCACGGGCCATGGCATCGCGCCCGATGGCCTTTCGGTCGCGCTGGCCTTCATGCGCGACAAGCTTGGCCTCTGACGCACAAGCACCTAAAAAGAAACAGTTTTCATACTTCATTAACCCGACCGTTCGCGGCTCGGGCTTGTCCGTGGACCGATTGATTTCGCCGCGCTAGCGTTCTCGCCCGGCGCTCGCTGCGCCGCGCCCGGCGATGAGTGCCGTGTGCTGCGCGGGGCGCTCCAACGGCAAAGGGCGAGCAGCTGCATGAACCAGATGACCGCCGAGCAAGGGCGCGCGAAGATCGGGGAAACCGTGGCCGCGCTTGTTCGGGAACTCGAAACCCTGAGACAGGATCTCGCCGCCTACCGGCAGCGCCTTCGGGCGCGTGACACGGTCACGACTCATATCGAGGCGGCGCGGCTCGAACAGGTCTCGGAGTGGATCGGCATAGCGATTGAAGTGGAGACGAGACTTGGCAGACAACAAAGCAACGAGCGCGGCGGCGGTGCCGCCGGGGCAAAGCTCGACCTCGGAGCCGCACGCGCTTCGATCGGCGGCAAGCTGGATCGCCTCAGAGCCGCCCAGCGTGCAGACGGCGTTCCTCGACAGCCTGACGGCTGAGGAGCTTCTGGCGCTGCCCTTCCTGTTCGAATTCTGGGCTATGCCCCACCAGTTGCCCCCTGAAGGCGACTGGCGCACATGGGTGATCATGGGCGGGCGCGGCGCGGGCAAGACGCGCGCGGGCGCGGAATGGGTCAGGTCGGTTGTCGAGGGCAGCGGGCCGAAAGAGCCGGGCGCCTGCCGCCGAATCGCCCTGGTCGGCGAGACCGTTGATCAGGTGCGCGAGGTGATGATCTTCGGCGAGAGCGGCATCCTGGCCTGCTCGCCGCCCGACCGCCGCCCCGAATGGCAGGCCGGGCGCGGCCAGCTCACCTGGCCCAACGGCGCTGTCGCGCAGGTCTTCTCGGCGCATAACCCCGAGGCGCTGCGCGGGCCGCAATTCGACGGGGCCTGGGTCGATGAGCTGGCCAAGTGGAAGAAGGCCGAGGAGACATGGGACATGCTGCAATTCGGCCTGCGGCTGGGCGCGGATCCGCGGGTCTGCGTGACGACGACGCCGCGCAATATCGGGCTGCTCAGGACGCTTCTGGAGGCCGATGACACGGCGGTGACGAGCGCGCCGACCGAGGCCAACCGCGCCAACCTTGCAGACGGGTTTCTCAGAGCCGTGGAGGCGCGCTACGCGGGCACGCGGCTGGGGCGGCAGGAGCTGGACGGCGTGTTGCTCGAAGAGGCCGAAGGCGCGCTCTGGACCCCGGCGCGGATCGAGGCCGGGCGGCAGAGCGAGGCGCCGGAGCTGAGCCGGATCGTCGTGGCCGTCGATCCTCCGGTGACCGGCAAGGCCAGCTCGGATGCCTGCGGGATCGTCGTGGCCGGGGTGCTGGCCGAGGGCGCGCCGCAGGACTGGCGCGGCTACGTGCTCGAGGATGCGAGCGTCGAGAGCGCCTCGCCGAAGGCCTGGGCGGAGGCGGCCGTGGCGGCGATGAAGCGCTGGGGCGCGGACAAGCTCGTGGCCGAGACGAACCAGGGGGGCGATCTCGTCGAACAGGTGATTCGCCAGGTCGACCCGCTGATCGCACTCAAGAAAGTGCATGCCTCCAAGGGCAAGACGGCGCGGGCCGAGCCCATCGCGGCGCTTTATGAGCAGGGCCGGGTGCACCATCTGCGTGGCCTTGGCGCGCTGGAGGACGAGATGTGCCGCCTGACGCTGCACGGCTTCCAAGGCAAGGGCAGCCCGGACCGCACGGATGCGCTCGTCTGGGCGCTGACCGAGCTGATGATTCGGCCCGCGCGCCATTGGCAGAGCCCGCAGGTGCGCACGCTCTAGTTAAGGTTCTTTAAACCTTTCGGGGCAGTGTGCTCCCAACGACGCAATATTGATGTTTTGCACGAAGAAACTTCGACAAGGCATTGAATAAAAACGATACCAAGGAGCGCCTCATGGCTGTTTTCGACTTTCTTCGCAGACCCGAGACCCCCGATCTGCCCGAGCAGAAGGCCAGCGCCGCAGGCTCGGTCGTCGCCTGGCATGGGTCCGGGCGCGTGGCCTGGAGCCCGCGCGACAGCGCCTCGCTCACGCGCACCGGCTTTGCCGGGAACCCGGTGGGCTTTCGCGCGGTCAAGATGATCGCCGAGGCCGCCTCGGCGCTGCCGCTGGTGTTGCAGGATACGGCGCGCCGCTACGAAGAGCACCCGGCGCTTGAGCTCGTCAGCCATCCCAACGCCGCGCAGGGCCGCGCCGAGCTTCTCGAGGCGCTCTATGGCCAGCTTCTGCTCACGGGCGATGCCTATGTGGAAGCCGTGGGCGGCGAGACGGGCGTTCCGCTGGAGCTGCATGTGCTGCGCTCGGACCGCATGAGCCTCGTGCCCGGCAGCGACGGCTGGCCTGTCGCCTATGACTACGCGGTGGGCGGCAACAAGCACAGGTTTCACATCGGCGAGGGCGCGCCGAGCATCTGCCATATCCGCAACTTTCACCCGCAGGACGACCATTACGGCTTCTCGCCCATGCAGGCGGCGGCGCAAGCGGTGGATGTGCACAACTCGGCCTCGCGCTGGTCGAAGGCGCTGCTCGACAACGCGGCAAGACCCTCTGGGGCGATCGTCTATGGCGGCGCGGACGGGCAGAGCGCGCTCAGCGCCGACCAGTATGACCGGCTCGTGAGCGAGATGGAGAGCAACTACCAGGGCGCGCGCAATGCCGGGCGGCCCATGCTGCTCGAAGGCGGGCTGGACTGGAAGCCGATGGGATTCTCGCCCTCGGACATGGAATTCCAGAAAACCAAGGAGGCGGCGGCGCGCGAGATCGCGCTGGCCTTCGGCGTGCCGCCCATGCTGCTGGGGATCGCCGGGGATGCCACATACGCCAATTACCAGGAGGCGCACCGGGCCTTCTACCGGCTCACCGTGCTGCCGCTGGCCGCGCGCGTGACGGCGAAGCTGGCCGACTGGCTGGGGCAGTTCGCGGGCGAGGCCTTCGAGCTCAAGCCCGATCTCGACCAGGTGCCGGCGCTGGCTGCCGAGCGCGATGCGCAATGGGCGCGCGTGGCGCAGGCCGAGTTCCTGAGCGCGGCCGAGAAGCGGCAACTGCTGGGCCTGCCGGCCCTCGGGGAAGATGCGGATGAATGACGCCGCGCCACAAGCCCAGGCGACGGCGACCGATGCGGTCGTCTCGCAGGAAGGTCACAAGGCGATGTTCCGCCATATCGAGCGGCGACTCACATCGCTGGAGCTGACCGTCGCGGCGATGGAGACCGAGCGCGCGGTGAGTGAAGAGAAGAGAAAGTTCATGGTGGCACGGTTCAACCAGATCGACACGCGGCTCGACAAGATCGACGGGCATATCGGACGGCTCGTCTGGCTCATCATCGCGGCCATCCTGGGCGCTTTCATGTCGATCGTTCTTCATGGCGGTCCGCTCAATGTCTGAGCGATGCGCGAGAGAAATCAAGGCCGGATCGGCCGGCAAACGAGGAGACAGCACATGCTGATGGATACAGGTTTGGAGCAGAAATTCTGCCGGTTCGACTCGGAGATCGAACTCAAGGAGGGGGCCGTGATCGAAGGCTATGCGAGCCTTTTCGGGGCCTGCGACCAGGGCGGCGACATCGTCGCCAAGGGGGCCTATGGCAAGAGCCTCGACACGCTCGCCTCTGACGGGCGGCGCGTGAAGATGCTCTGGCAGCACAACCCCGCCGAGCCGATCGGTATCTGGGACGAGGTACGCGAGGACGGCAAGGGGCTCTTCGTGAAGGGCCGCCTGCTCGACACGGTCGGCAAGGGCCGCGAGGCGGCGGCGCTGATCGAGGCGGGGGCGATCGACGGGCTGTCGATCGGCTACCGCACGAAGAAGGCCTCGAAGAACGACAAGGGCCAGCGGCTCTTGCAGGAACTGGAGCTTTGGGAGGTGTCGCTCGTGACCTTCCCGATGCTGCCCAGTGCGCGGGTGGGTGCGAAGGGCGAGAGCCCCGAGAGCGATGCATTCCGCGAAATGGCGGCGGCCATCAGGGATGCGCGCCGGGACCTGGCGCGCGAATGACGCGCCGCGACTGAAACCAGAAAGGACAACTCGGATGAGTGAGACCCAAGCCAAGGCTCGGGCCGGGGAAGCTTCGCCTTCCGGCCGGGAAACGAGCTGCGAGACGAAATCGGCCGTGAGTGATTTCATGAGCGAATTCAGCGGCTTTCAAGGCGATATTGCCAAACGACTTCAACAACAGGAAGAGCGACTGACCATGCTTGATCGTAAGACACAGACCTATAACCGCCCCCCTCTGGCCCGCGCGGCCGAGGCGGATGCCCCCCACCAGAAGGCCTTCAACGCCTACCTGCGCTCCGGCGATGACGACGCGCTGCGCGGCCTCGAGATCGAGGGCAAGGCCCTGTCGAGCGCGGTGGCGGCCGATGGCGGCTATCTCGTCGATCCGCAGACGGCCGACACGGTGCGCTCGGTGCTCGAATCGACGGCGTCGATCCGGGCCATCGCCAATGTCGTGAAGGTCGAGGCGACCTCCTTCGACGTGCTTGTCGATCATACCGATGTCGGCGCGGGCTGGGCGACGGAAACCGACCCTGCCGTGGAGACCGGCACGCCGCAGATCGACCGGATCACCATCCCGCTGCACGAGCTTTCGGCGCTGCCGAAGGCCAGCCAGCGCCTGCTCGACGACAGCGCCTTCGACATCGAGGGCTGGCTCGCCGGGCGCATCGCCGACAAGTTTGTCCGCTCCGAGGCCGCGGCCTTCATCAGCGGGGATGGTCTCGACAAGCCCAAGGGTCTGCTCACGCATCCCACCGTGGACAATGACAGCTGGTCCTGGGGCAATCTCGGCTATGTCCTCTCGGGTGCCGATGGCGCCTTCGACGGTGCCGAGGCGGTGATCGACCTGGTCTATGCGCTCGGTGCGCAGTATCGCGCCAATGCGACCTTCGTGATGAATTCGAAGACGGCGGGCGCGGTGCGCAAGCTCAAGGATGCCGACGGGCGCTTCCTGTGGTCCGATGGGCTGGCTGCGGGCGAGCCTGCGCGCCTGCTGGGCTATCCGGTGCTCATCGCCGAGGACATGCCGGATATCGCCAGCGATTCCATGGCCATTGCCTTCGGCGATTTCGGTGCGGGCTATACCGTTGCCGAGCGTCCCGACCTGCGCGTGCTGCGCGATCCGTTCAGCGCCAAGCCGCATGTGCTCTTCTATGCCACCAAGCGTGTCGGCGGCGATGTGAGCGATTTCGCGGCGATCAAGCTGCTGAAGTTCGGCTTGTCCTGACGCGCTCCATGAGGGGCGGTGCGCCGCCCCTTTGCCGCGCGCGGTGCCCTGCAGGCCTTGCCCGACGTCCCCTCCGTCGCGGCAAGGCTGGCATCGCGCGCCCCCGGAGGCGCGAAAAGTGGAGAGTTTCCATGATGTTGACCGAAGAGAATAGAGTGCCGCCCGAGGCCTTGCCGCTGGATGCCTTCAAGGCGCATCTGCGGCTCGGAACAGGCTTTGCCGAGACCGATCTGCAGGACCCGGTTCTGGAGAGCTTCCTGCGGGCCGCCATGTCCGCGATCGAGGCGCGCACCGGCAAGATCCTGATCGCACGGGATTTCACCTGGACGATCACGGCCTGGCGCGACGATACCGGCCAGGCGCTGCCCGTCGCGCCCGTGACGGCGATCACCGATGTGACCTATATCAAGCGCGATGGCGAAGAGACGCCGCTCGCCCCGAATTTCTACCAGCTGGCCGAAGACGCCCAAAGGCCACAGCTCATGCCGGTTGCGGGTGTTCTGCCGGCGGTTCCGGCGGGCGGCTCCGTCCGGGTCGCCTTTCAGGCGGGGTTCGGCGCGAGCTGGGAAGATCTGCCGGCGGATATGGCGCAGGCCGTGCTGCTGCTGGCGGCCTATTATTACGAGTATCGCAATGAGACGAGCATGGGTGAGAACCAGATGCCCTTCGGCGTCTCCAGCCTCATCGACCGCTACCGCACCGTGCGGCTCTTCGCGGGGGCGGGCCAATGAAGCCGCCCCGTCTGAACAGAAAGCTCGTCCTCGAGGCGCCGCAGCGCGTTCCTGACGGGGCGGGGGGCTTTGCCGAAAGCTGGAGCCCGTTGGGCGAGGTCTGGGCGCGGGTCGAGTCCCGCACGGGGCGCGAGACCTCCGGCGAGGCCACGCCGCTGGCGCAGGTGAGCTACAAGATCACCCTGCGCGCGGCCCCGGTCGGCTCCAGCGCGCGCCCGCGCCCCGAACAGCGCTTTCGCGACGGGCCGCGCGTCTTTCGCATCAACGCGGTGGCCGAGGCGGACGAGGCCGGCCGCTACCTGACCTGTTTCGCTGATGAGGAGGTGATCGCATGAGCTATGGTGTTTCTTCCGCGCTGCAAGCGGCTGTCTATCAGCAGCTCATCAGCGACGCGGATCTGACCGCGCTTGTCGGCACGGCGATCTACGATGCGATCCCCTCGGGCAGCGTGCCTGCGACCTACGTGGCGCTCGGCCCCGAGAACGTGCTCGACGCCTCCGACAAGAGCGGCGGCGGGGCGCTGCACCTGTTCAAGATCTCGGTGATCACGGACAGCGCAGGCTTCCAGGCGGCCAAGGACGTGGCCGGTCGCATCAGCGACCTGCTCACCGATGCGCCGCTTGCCTTGAGCCGCGGCACGCTCGTCTCTCTCGGTTTCGACCGCGCCAGCGCGAGCCGCGAAGGCACCGGCTCTGTCCGGCGGATCGACCTGCGCTTCAGGGCGCGGGTGCAAGACGACTGACTTTCAACCCCAAGCGGAGACTTCCGATGACTGCTCAAAACGGCAAAGAACTTCTCATCAAGATCGACATGACGGGCGGCGGCCTGTTCGAAACCGTCGCGGGCCTGCGCGCCACGCGGCTCAACTTCAACGCCGAAAGCGTGGATGTGACCAACCTCGACAGCGCGGGCGGCTGGCGCGAACTCCTGGGCGGGGCCGGTGTCAAATCGGCGGCGATCTCGGGCTCGGGCGTGTTCAAGGACGCTGCCAGCGACGAGCGCGCGCGGCAGATCTTCTTCGATGGCGAAACCCCCGACTTCCAGGTGATCATCCCCGATTTCGGCACGATCGAGGGCGCCTTCCAGGTCGCGGCGATCGAATATGCGGGCAGCTACAATGGCGAGGCGACCTATGACCTCTCGCTCAATTCTGCCGGTGCGCTCAGCTTCACGGCGGCCGTGTGATGGCAAACCCGTGGGCCTCGGAAGTGGCGCTGACGATCGACGGGCAGCGCCACGTGCTCAAGCTGACGCTCGGCGCGCTGGCGGAGCTGGAGGAAAGCCTCGGGGCGGACAGCCTCGTGGCGCTCGTGGCCCGCTTCGAGGAGGGCGCCTTTTCGACCCGCGATGTCATGCGGCTGATCGTGGCCGGGCTGCGCGGCGGCGGCTGGGGCGGTGCGCCGGAGGCGATCGCCCACGCCGAGATCGAAGGCGGGCCGATGGCGGCGGCAAGGGCCGCGGCGCTCTTGCTCGCCCGCGCCTTCGCCCTGCCGGAAAGCGGCGGCGATGCAGCGGATTGACTGGGCCAGGCTGCTCGCGGTGGGGCTCACCCGCCTCGGGCTCAAACCGGCGGAGTTCTGGGCGCTGAGCCCGGCGGAGCTGATGCTCATGCTGGAGCCGATGGGCGGCGCAAGGCCGCTCGACAGCACGGGGCTCGATGCGCTGCTCTCAGCCTATCCCGACCAACAAAGAGAGATACCCGATGAGTGATTTTGACAAGATGGACGACATGGAGCTCAAGGCCGATGCGCTCGAGCAGAGCCTCGGGGCGGCGGCCAGCATGGCGGCGAGCTTCGACGCCGAGCTCAAACGCGTGCAGCAGAGCTTTACCGAGACGGGCCAGGACGTGGCCTCGCTGGAGCGCGGCCTCAGCCGCGGGCTGCGCCGCGCGGTCGACGGCGTGGTGATGGACGGGATGAAGCTGTCGGACGTGCTGGGCACGGTGGCGCAATCCATGATCAACGCGAGCTACTCGGCGGCGGTCAAGCCCGTCACCGACCATTTCGGCGGGCTGATCGCGCAAGGGATCGGCGGGCTGATGGACAATATCTTTCCCTTCGAGAAGGGGGCCAGCTTCTCGCAGGGGCGCGTCATGCCCTTTGCCAGCGGCGGGGTCGTGGACGGGCCTGTGAGTTTCCCGATGCGGGGTGGCACGGGGCTGATGGGCGAGGCAGGGCCTGAGGCGATCATGCCGCTCACCCGCGGCTCGGACGGCAAGCTCGGCGTGCGCGCCGAGGCGTCACAGCCCGTCAGCATCACGATGAACATCTCCACGCCGGACGTGGAGGGCTTCCGCCGGAGCCAGAGCCAGATCGCCGCGCAGATGGGCCGCGTGCTCGCGCGCGGCAACCGCAACCGCTGAGAAGGAGACCCCCCATGTTTCATGACGTCAGGTTCCCGACCAATCTGAGCTTCGGCGCGTCGGGCGGCCCGGAGCGGCGCACCGAGGTGGTCACGCTGGCCAACGGCTTCGAGGAGCGCAACACGCCCTGGGCGCATTCGCGCAGGCGCTTTGATGCGGGCATGGCCCTGCGCTCGATGGATGACATCGAGTCGGTGCTGGCCTTCTTCGAGGCGCGGCGCGGGCGGCTGCACGGCTTTCGCTGGAAGGACTGGTCCGATTTCAAGACCGGCAAGCCCTCCCGCGAGGTCTCCTTCGAGGACGAGATCATCGCGCTGGGCGACGAGGTCACCACCGACTTCGAGCTGGTCAAGATCTACCGCTCGGGCGAGCAGAGCTATACGCGCCCCATCTCCAAGCCCGTCGCCGGGACCGTCCGCATCGGGCTGGGCAGCGTAGAGCAGCAGGAGGGGATCGACTACACCGTCGACGAGACCAGCGGGATCGTCAGCTTCGCGCATCCGCCGAGTGTCGATGTGGAGATCACCGCCGGCTTCGAGTTCGACGTGCCGGTGCGCTTCGACACCGACCAGATCATCACCAGCGCCGCAGCCTTCCGGGCCGGCGAAGTGCCCTCCGTGCCCGTCGTGGAGCTGCGTGTATCATGAGCGGAGTGGATGGGGCGCTTCTGGCGCATTTGCAAAGCGGGCTGACGAGTGTCTGCCATGCCTGGGCGATCACGCGGCCGGACGGGGAGGTCATGGGCTTCACCGATCACGACCGGCCACTGGCCTTCGATGGCCTCACTTTCCGGGCCGACAGCGGCATGACCAGCCTGGCCCTTCAGCAGAGCACGGGGCTCTCGGTGGACAATACCGAGACGGTCGGCGCGCTCAGCGATGCGGCGATCTCGGAGGCCGATATCGAGGCGGGCCGTTATGACGGTGCCGAGGTGCGGGCCTGGCTGGTGAACTGGGCCGACGTGACCGGGCGGCACCTCCTCTTTCGTGGCAGCCTCGGCGAGCTCAAGCGCTCGGGCGGCGTGTTTCATGCCGAACTCAGGGGGCTGACGGACAGGCTCAACACGCCCGTGGGGCGGGTCTACCAGAAGCCTTGTGCGGCCGTTCTGGGCGACGGGGCCTGCGGCGTGGACCTCGAAGATCCGAGCTTCTCGCACAGCCTCGCCGTGGCGCAGATCGAGGAGAACCGCGTGCTGCGCTTCGAGGGGTTTGACGACTTCGACGACGGCTGGTTCGCCCATGGCGTGCTCGCGGCGCAGAGCGGCGCGGCCGAGGGGCTGCGCGAGGTCATCAAGCGCGACTATTTCGAGGAGGAGACCCGCGTCATCGAGCTGTGGCACCCGATGCGCGCGGAGCTTGCGCCGGGCGATGAGATCACGCTCATCGCGGGCTGCGACAAGCGCATGGAGACCTGCCGGATCAAGTTTCACAACCTGCTGAACTTCCAGGGCTTTCCCGACATCCCGGGCGATCACTGGCTGGCCGTGCAGCCCGTGCAATCGGGCGAGCAGGGCGGCGGGAGCAGGCGATGAGCGGCACCTTGCAGGAGCGGATCGTCACGGAGGCGCGCAGTTGGATCGGAACGCCCTATCATCACCAGGCGGCGGTGAAGGGGGCGGGCGCTGATTGCCTCGGTCTCTTGCGGGGCGTCTGGCGCGCGATCTACGGGCAGGAGCCCGAGCGCGTGCCGGCCTACACGCCCGACTGGTCCGAGCCGCAGGGCGACGAGCGGCTGATGCGCGCGGCCCTGCGGCACATGCTGCCCGTCCGGCTCGAAGGGGCGGAGCCAGGCGACGTGCTGCTCTTTCGCATGCGCAGCGGCAGCGTTGCCAAGCATCTGGGCATCCTCGCGCAGACCGGCGCGCAGGCCAGCTTCATTCACGCATATAGTGGCCATGGCGTCATCCAGAGCGCCCTGACCGCGCCGTGGCGCAGGCGCGTTGCGGCTACATTCAGATTTCCCGAGGAGACGAGCTGATGGCGACAATTCTACTTTCCGCGGCGGGCGCAGCGATCGGCGGCTCGGTGGGCGGCTCCGTGCTGGGCCTTTCCATGACGGCGCTGGGCCGTTTCGCCGGGGCCAGCCTCGGGCGCGCGATCGACCAGAGCATCATGGGGCAGGGCTCCGAAGTGGTCGAGCATGGCAAGGTCGAGAGGTTCCGGCTCACGAATGCCGGGGAGGGCGAGGCGCAGGCGACGCTCTACGGGCGCATGCGCCTGGCCGGTCACGTGATCTGGGCGTCGCAGTTCGCCGAAACGGCTACGACGACGGGCGGCGGCAAGGGCGCGCCCAGCGGGCCGAAGCGGCGCGAGTTCAGCTATTCCGTGAGCATGGCGCTCGCGCTTTGCGAGGGGGTCATCAGCGGCGTCGGGCGCGTCTGGGCCGACGGGGCCGAGATCGACCCCGAGAGCCTGAACATGCGGGTCTATCGCGGCGATGATACGCAACTGCCGGACCCGAAGATGGAAGCCGTCGAGGGGGAGGGCATGGTTCCGGCCTATCGCGGCACGGCCTATGTCGTCCTCGAAGATCTCACGCTCGACCGGTTCGGAAACCGCGTCCCGCAGCTCGAATTCGAAGTGATGCGCCCCGAACAGGCGCTCGATGGCGCGGAGCCGGAGGACATGGCCCATGCGATCCGCGGGGTCGCGCTCCTGCCCGGCAGCGGGGAGTATGCGCTGGCCACCAGCCCCGTGCGCTATGATTACGGTGTGGGCGAGGCGGGGCTGGCCAATGTGAACACGCCCGCCGGTAAGGCGGATTTCCGCGTGGCGAGCGAAAGGATGACAACGGAGCTTCCGCAGCTCAAGGCCTGCTCGCTGGTCGTGAGCTGGTTCGGCGATGATCTGCGTTGCGGGGACTGCGAGATCAGGCCGAAGGTCGAGCAGAGTGAGCATGACGGCGCGGAGATGCCCTGGACAGTGGCCGGGATCGGGCGCGCGGAGGCGCAGGAGGTTCCGCGCGATGCGGCGGACAAGCCCGTTTATGGCGGCACGCCGTCGGACCAGTCCATCATCGAGGCGATCACGCATATGCGCGAGAAAAACCTCGATGTGCTCTATTACCCGTTCATCCTGATGGAGCAGATGGAGGGCAACAGCCTGCCCGACCCTTACAGTGGCGAGCCGGGCCAGCCGCCCTTGCCCTGGCGCGGGCGGATCACGCTCTCGGCAGCGCCGGGCCAGCCGGGCAGCCCCGACGGCACGGCGGCGGCGGATGCCGAGATCGCCGATTTCTTCGGAAGCGCCAGCGCGGCCGATTTCACCGTCACCGACGGGCAGGTGAGCTATTCCGGCCCCGACGAGTGGAGCTATCGCCGCTTCATCCTGCACAATGCCGCGCTCTGCGTGGCCGCGGGCGGGGTCGATTCCTTCTCGATCGGCTCGGAAATGCGCGAGCTGACGAAGCTGCGCGGGGCAGGTGGCTTTGCGGCCGTCGCCGCGCTGCGCGACCTGGCAGGCGAGGTGCACGCGCTTCTGGGCTCCGAGACGAAGATCGGCTATTGCGCGGATTGGTCGGAATATTTCGGCTTCAATGCGCCGGGTGGCGACAGGCTGTTTCATCTCGACCCGCTCTGGGCGGATGCGAATATCGATTTCATCGGCATCGACAATTACATGCCGCTCTCGGACTGGCGCGGCGAAGAGGGCGAGGCGGATGAAGCCTGGGGCTCGATCTACGAGCAGGGCTATCTCGAGGCCAATATCCTGGGTGGCGAGGGCTATGACTGGTATTACCATTCGCCCGAGGCGCGCGATGCACAGATCAGAACGCCCATCGAGGACAGCGAACACGGCGAGCCCTGGATCTGGCGCTACAAGGATATCGTGAACTGGTGGAGCTCGGATCACCACGAGCGCATCGGCGGCGTGCGCAGCGAGACACCGACGGAGTGGGTCCCGCAATCCAAGCCGATCTGGTTCACCGAGCTGGGCTGCGCGGCAATCGACAAGGGCACCAACCAGCCCAACAAGTTCCTCGACCCAAAGTCATCGGAAAGCAGCCTGCCCTATTACTCGGACGGAACGCGCGATGACTACCTTCAAGCGCAATACCTGCGCGCCATGCACAGTTTCTGGAGCCGCGCGGAGAACAACCCTGTCTCGGTCGAGTATGGCGGGCCGATGCTGGATATGTCCCGCGCCTTCGTCTGGGCCTGGGACGCGCGGCCCTATCCGCATTTCCCCGCCCTGCGCGGGGTCTGGTCCGACGGCGCGAACTATGCGCGGGGTCACTGGATCACCGGGCGCGCCTCGGCGCTCAGCCTGGCCTCTGTCGTCGCCGAGGTTTGCGAGCGGGTCGGCTGCCGCCATTACGATGTGAGCGCGCTTGAAGGCATGGTCGACGGCTATGCCGTCTCGCAGGTCGGTGATGCGCGCAGCGCCTTGCAGCCGCTGATGCTGGCCCATGGCTTCGACGCGGTCGAGCGGGACGGAACGCTGCATTTCATCATGCGCGACGGGATCGAGACAGCCGAGATCGGCGCGGGCGAGGTCGCCATGGTGGAGGAGTTCGACGCCGAGATCGAGCGCATCCGCGCCTCGGAGGCGGAGCTTGTCGGGCGCGTGCGCCTGCGTTTCATCGAGGCGGGCGCGGATTTCGACGCGATTTCCGAAGAGGCGATCCTGCCCGATGAGGGCACCCATGCCGTTGCCGGCTCCGAGCTGCCGCTGGTGATGCGCCGCGGGCGCGGGCGGCAGATCGTCTCGCGCTGGCTTTCGGAGGCACGGGTCGCCCGCGACAGGCTGCGCTTTGCCCTGCCGCCTTCGCGGCTCGATGTTGCCGCCGGGGAGGTCCTGCGTCTGAAGGGCGATGATGGTGATGTCTTGCTGCGGATCGACCGGGTCGAGCTGGGCAAGGAGCGGATCGTCGAGGCCGTGCGGATCGAGCCGGAAAGCTATGTTCCTGTCGAGGTGGCCGAGGACGTGCCGGGCTTGCCCGGCTTCGTGCCGCCTGTGCCGGTTTTCCCGCTCTTTCTGGACCTGCCGCTGATGACCGGAGAGGAATCCCCTCATGCCCCGCATCTCGCTATAACGGCGAAGCCTTGGCCGGGAAGCGCGGCGCTCTACTCGGCCAGCGAGGACGCAGGCTACGCGTTTGAGAAGCTGGTCACGCGCCCGGCCGCGATCGGGGTTCTGGAGGCGCCGTTGGCGGCAGCGGCGCCCGGCCTGTATGATCGGACGGGCCTCCTTCGGGTCAAGCTGACGAGCGGGACGCTGGCTTCCGTGTCAGATACGGGCCTTCTGAACGGCAAGAACCTCGCCGCCATCGGCGATGGCAGCCCGGAGAACTGGGAACTCGTCCAGTTCCGCGATGCGGCGCTCGTGGCCGAGGACAGCTACGAGCTCTCGCACCTCTTGCGCGGGCAGCTCGGCAGCGATGCCTGGCAGCCTGAGATCTGGCCGGACGGGAGCTATTTCGTGCTTCTGGACGCGGCGGTAGAACAGATCGACCTGCCGCTCAGCGCCCGAACGCTGCCGCGCGACTACCGGATCGGCCCGGCGGCGCGCGCCTATGACGATCCGAGCTATACGCATATCGAGGCCGCCTTCAGCGGTGTCGGCTTGAAGCCGCTGTCGCCTTGTCACCTGAGCGTTGTGCAAGAGGCCGGCGGGGATATCTCGGCGCGCTGGATCCGGCGCTCGCGCATCGACGCGGATGCCTGGGAGGGGATCGACGTGCCGCTGGGCGAGGAGACCGAGCAATATCTCCTGCGCGTGCGCTCCGGCGGGACGGTCCTGCGCGAGGAGCTTCTGGGCGCTCCGGAGTGGAGCTACAGCGTGAGCCAGGCGCAGAGCGACGGCGCGGGCGCGCAGATCAGCGTGGAGGTGGCGCAGGTGTCGGCCATCTACGGTGCCGGGGCCTTCACGGCGGCCGAGCTCACGCTGTGAGCCTAACCCGCCGCGCAGGAGACGCAGCGAAGGGTGGCCGGGTCGAGCCTGAGCCGCCCTTCGACAATCGGCTCGCCGCAATCCTCGCAATGGCCGAACTCGCCGGCCTCGATCCGGGCGAGCGCGGCGTGAAGGCGCTCAGTCTCGACACCGCGCCGCGCCTTGCCGGCCTTGGCCATGGCCTGGTTTTGCAGGGCATCCATGCGCGAGAGCCGCCCCACCGCCTGTTGGTCGAGCTCGACGACGGCCTGGCCCTCGCGGCCAAGGGCTTCCTCGCTCTCAAGCTCCGCCAGCCGCGCGTTGATGAGATCGCGAAAGGTTTCGAGGTCGGCTTCGTCCATGTTCACGCGCTCTTCATTTGCCTTCACCAGTCTTGAGACTTATCTTAGGGACTCGTCAAGCCAAGGAAAGGGCGCGCGC
This sequence comes from Rhodobacteraceae bacterium 63075, assembly GCA_003417655.1. Lineage (GTDB taxonomy): Bacteria > Pseudomonadota > Alphaproteobacteria > Rhodobacterales > Rhodobacteraceae > Lentibacter. The sequence continues at coordinate 93,644 of QVMW01000011.1, read as the reverse complement.
ATGGCACATTCCGAGACCAGACTGGCCGAGTGGAAACTGGCCGAACTCGACCCCGTATGGGGCCGCATCCGCGAAGAGGCGCAAGAGGCCGTCGCGGAAGAGCCGCTTCTGGGCGGTGTCGTGCATTCGTGCGTCCTGCATCACCAGACCATCGAACAGGCTCTGGCCTTCCGGATTTCGCTCAAGCTGGCCTCGCCCGAGATGTCCGAGCAGATCCTGCGCGAGATCTGCGACGAGGCGCTCAAGTCCGACCCCGAGATCGCCGTCGCGGCGCGGGCCGATATCGTGGCGGTCTTCGACCGTGATCCGGCCTGCCACCGCTTTCTCCAGCCGTTGCTCTTTTTCAAGGGATTCCAGGCCATTCAGGCGTACCGCGTGGGCAACTGGCTCTGGCGCAACGGGCAGAAGGACCTCGCCTATTTCTTCCAGATGCGCTGCTCTGAAGTCTTTGGTGTCGATGTTCACCCGGGCGCGACGATCGGGAAGGGAATCATGATCGACCATGCCCATTCCATCGTGATCGGCGAGACGGCGGTTGTCGGCGACAATGTCTCGATGCTGCATTCCGTGACGCTGGGCGGGACGGGCAAGGAAGAGGAGGACCGCCATCCAAAGATCGAGGATGGCGTTCTGATCGGGGCTGGAGCCAAGGTCCTCGGCAATATCCGGGTCGGCCATTGCACGCGGATCGCGGCGGGCTCTGTTGTCCTCGAGGACGTGCCCGCGAAGAAGACCGTTGCAGGCGTTCCGGCGCGAATCGTCGGCGAGGCCGGGTGTTCCCAGCCTTCGGTCACGATGAACCAGGTTCTGGACCGCGCCTAGCGCGTTCAGTTTCGGTCAGCGGCTCCCGATGGCATGGCGCTGACCGATTCCTTTCTCATCCCGCCATTTCGTCGAGGATGCGCGCCCAGGAGCGGATGCCCTTGTGGAAGCTCTCCACGTCGTATTTCTCGTTAGGCGAATGGATCTGGTCATCGTCCTTGCCGAAGCCGATGAGCATCGCGTCCATCCCGAGGATGTCCTTGAAGAACCCGGCAATCGGGATCGAGCCGCCGCAGCCGATATAGGCGGCCGGCTCGGGCCATTCGTCCGACAGCGCCTTGCGGGCCTGCTCGAAGGCTGGGTGATCGGTGGACATCTGCGAGGCCGGGGCACCTTTTTCGCCAATGAATTCAGCGGTATAATCGCTCGGGACATTCTCCTTCACATAGGCCTTGAACGCTTCGACAACCTGCTCGGGGTCCTGCTGGCCGACGAGCCGGAAGGTCAGCTTGGCATGGGCCTTCGACGGCAGGACCGTCTTCGCGCCGTCGCCCGTGTAGCCGCCCCAGAGACCGTTGACCTCGCAGGTGGGCCGCGACCAGAGCTTCTCGAGCGGGGTGCGGTCCGCTTCGCCGCCCTGCTGGCTCTGACCCACATCCGCAAGGAAGCTCTGATGGTCGAAACTCAGCGCCTGCCATTGGGCGCGGACCTCGCTCGAAAGCTCCTCGACCCCGTCATAGAAGCCCTCAAGCGTCACGCGGCCGGTTTCGTCGTGGAGCCCCGCGATCAAGCCGGACATGACATGCAGCGGGTTGCGCACGAGGCCGCCATACATGCCGGAATGCAGGTCGCGGTCGGGGCCGGTGATCGTCACTTCCGCGCCGGCGAGCCCGCGCAGCATGGTGATGATGGCGGGCGTCTTGCTTTCGAACAGGCCGGTGTCGCAGATGAGGGCGATATCGGCCTTGAGTGCCTCGGCGTGCTCCTGCATGTAGGGCACGAGCGAGGGCGAGCCGCTTTCCTCTTCGCCCTCGAAGAAGAAGGTGATGCGGCAGGGCAGGCTGCCATGGACCGCCTTCCAGGCGCGGCAGGCCTCGACGAAGGTCATGAGCTGGCCCTTGTCGTCGGAGGCGCCGCGCCCGCGGATGACCTTGCCCGAGGGCGTCTCCTCGAGTGCCGGATCGAAGGGGTCGCGATCCCAAAGTTCAATGGGATCAACGGGTTGCACGTCATAATGCCCGTAGAAGAGCACATGCGGGCCGTCACCTTCCACATGGCCGACGACCATCGGATGGCCCGGCGTGTCATGCTTCTCGGCCCTGACACCGAAGCTGGCAAGGTCCCTGACCAGCCAGTCGGCGGCCTCCTGGCAATGCGCGGCATAGGCCGGATCGGTGGAAACCGACGGGATGCGCAGAAGCTCCAGCAGGCGGTCGGTTGCGGCGTCGAGATCGCTGTCGATCTTGCTCAGAACATCGTCAAGGCTCATGGTGGGCTCCCCTGTGTCACGGTTTCGGGGCGAGCCTAGAGACATTTGCCGCGAAGCTGAACCATGATTTGCCGGGGCAGGGGGTGCATGTTCGGGGCTTTGGGAGGTTTTCGGGCGTCAAGGCTCCTTTCGGGCGGCAGGTCCGGGCCTCTTCATCATGCTGGCCATGTTTGAAAGCGATCCTGGAGGCGCGCACTCAACCTGTTGTTTCCAAGGGGTTTCACGGGTGGATCGCCAGTCTAACCCAGGTGGTTGAACAGCGTCCTGACTTAGCGCACGAAAGGGTTAACGGCCCCGTGTCAACCGCTCGGAAAGGGGGTGCCATCCTGTACACCCCCCTAGTGCACCCCCTAGTACACCCCCGGATCGGGGCAATCGTTTATCGCAAGTTAACTTAACGCGGCGCGCGGTGCTTCTGCGTCAACTGCGGATCACGGGCGCATACAGGCCGGAAAACGGGCCGAAAACATGTGCCAAATTGCCGCCTTTTTGTTGATCTGAGTCAAATCGGCATTGCGCGGCAATATATAGCCTGTGCATGAGGGGGTAGCGAAACCTGAACTTATTCACTAATGTGAATGCGGGAATCTGCCCAACGCCGAAACGCGACCGTGGAATGGACGAAAAATAAAGACCAAAGAGGGGACTGCGCGTGGACTATAACGCAAAGCTCGAAGAAGCGCTGGACAATCTGCACGAGGAGGGGCGCTACCGCACCTTCATCGACATCGAGCGCAAGAAAGGCCAGTTCCCCCATGCGACCTGGCGCAGGCCGGACGGCCTGGAAGCGCCGATCACCGTCTGGTGCGGCAACGACTATCTCGGCATGGGCCAGCACCCCAAGGTTACCCAGGCGATGCACGAGGCCGTGGACGCCACCGGCGCAGGCTCGGGCGGGACGCGCAACATCTCCGGCACGACAGTCTATCACAAGCGGCTCGAAGCCGAGCTTGCCGATCTGCACGGCAAGGAAAGCGCGCTCCTGTTCACCAGCGCCTATATCGCCAATGACGCGACGCTCAGCACGCTGCCCAAGCTCTTTCCGGGGCTCATCATCTATTCGGACGAGCTCAACCATGCCTCGATGATCGAGGGCATTCGCCGCAACGGCGGCGCGAAACGGATTTTCAAGCACAACGATCTCGATGATCTGCGCGCCAAGCTGGAGGCCGACGACCCGGCCGCGCCCAAGCTCATCGCCTTCGAGTCGATCTACTCGATGGATGGCGATTTCGGCCCGCTGGAGGCGATCTGCGATCTTGCCGACGAGTTCGGCGCGCTGACCTATATCGACGAGGTCCATGCCGTCGGCCTCTACGGCCCGCGCGGCGCCGGTGTCGGCGAACGTGACCGCCTCATGCACCGCTTCGACATCATCAACGGCACGCTGGCCAAGGGCTTTGGCGTGATGGGCGGCTATATCGCGGCCTCGCACAAGATGTGCGACGCGATCCGCTCCTATGCGCCGGGCTTCATCTTCACCACCTCGCTGCCGCCCTCGATCGCGGCGGGCGCGGCGGCCTCCGTTGCTTTCCTCAAGACCTCCGAAGGCCAGAAGCTGCGCGACCTGCACCAGGAGCGCGCCCGCATTCTCAAGACGCGGCTCAAGGGCATGGGCCTGCCGATCATCGACCACGGCAGCCATATCGTGCCGGTGATGGTGGGCGATCCGGTCCATACCAAGGCGCTCTCGGACATGCTGCTGGAGAATTTCGGCATCTACTGCCAGCCGATCAACTTCCCCACCGTGCCGCGCGGCACGGAGCGGCTGCGCTTCACGCCCTCGCCGGTGCATGGCCCCGGCGAGTTGGACAAGCTTGTGAACGCTATGGACGAGCTCTGGAGCCATTGTGCGCTGAATCGTGCCGAACTCGCGGGATAGGCACGAGATTCGTGCATATCTCCTTGCGTTGTGCTAGCGTTTTAAAGTGAAAGAAGGGGCATTGCGCTGCACGGGCGGCGCGATTCGCGTAAAGCGATAGGGGCAGCACGCATGATCAGGCGCAAAAATAAGCGCAGCGATGCACATGAAGACGCCGAACCCAAGTGGTTCGACGACTACGAGATGCGTCTTGGCGACGTGATGCGCGGCGAGCGGGCCACTCTGGGCAAATCCCTGCTCGATGTGCAGCGGGAGCTCAGGATCAAGGCCAATTACATCGCCGCCATCGAAAACGCCGATCCCGATGCCTTCGACACGCCCGGATTCATCGCCGGCTATGTGCGCTCCTATGCGCGCTATCTCGGGATGGACCCGGACCGCGCCTTCGCCCAGTTCTGCACCGAGAGCGGCTTTTCCACTGCGCATGGCATGTCTGATGCCGCGTCTTCCGTGCGCAAGGAAGAAAGCGGGTTCGCCGCGAAGAAATCCGCGCAGGAGCGCGACCCGATCTTCGAAGGCCCGACGCCTTTCGCACCGGTGCGCGACTCGCTCCTGTCGCGGGTCGAGCCGGGCGCTGTCGGATCGCTGCTGGTGCTGATCGCGCTCGTGGGCGCGCTCGGTTTCGGCGGCTGGACGGTGCTCAACGAGGTGCAGCGCGTGCAGCTCGCCCCTGTGGAGAACACGCCCGACGTGCTGGCCGATCTCGACCCGCTCGAACAGGCGACACGGGACGTGCCGGATGCGGCGACGACCGATGGTCCGCAGCTTTCCGGCGCGAGCGACGGGTTTGACCGGCTCTACCGCCCCGAGGCGCTGGAAGTGCCGGTGCTGGTGTCGCGCGATGCGCCGATCTCGACGCTCAAGCCCTCCGAAATCGGAGCATTCGCGCAGCTTCCGCAGACCGCCGGATCGTCTGAGGAGGAGAGCGGGGAACAGGCGGTGCCCGAGCTGGCGCGCGGCGTGAAAGTGCTTGCCGCGCGGCCCTCCTGGGTGCGGATGGATGCGGCCGATGGGAGCGTGCTGTTCAGCGGCATTCTCGACGCGGGCGCGACCCTCGATGTGCCGCAGGACGCGACCGGGCCGGTCATCCGCGTCGGCGAGTCAGGCGCGATCTACTACCTGGTCGACGGCGAGGCTTACGGGCCCACCGGCCCGCGCGGCGCGATTACCGAGAATTTCTCGCTGGCGGCAGACGATCTCCGGGCGAACCTGTCGCCCGCGACCCTCTCGCGGGATGCAGCGCTGGGCGAGATCCTTGCCAGCCACGGCGCGACTCCCGCGCCCGAAGCGCCCGCCGCGCCGCAGGTCTTCGCGCAGGAGCGCGACATCGTGACCGTCATCGCGACCCGCGAGGTCTGGCTGCGCGTGCGTTCGGCAGGCGGAACCGTGCTGCATGAAGCGGTCATGCAGCCGGGCGATTTCTACACCGTGCCGCAGACCGATGAGCCCGCGACGATCCGGGCCGGAGATGCCGGGGCGGTCTATTTCGCGGCCAACGGGCAGACCTACGGGCCCTACGGCGCGCGCGGGGCCGTGGCCGACAATCTCAAGCTGTCGGCGGAAACCATCGTGGCCGAGATGCAGCCTGCGGACTGGGGCACCAACGAGCAGCTGGCCCGTGCTGTCGCGCAGCTCGATGCCGAGGGCGCTTTCGAGGCTCTGGCGGACTGACGCCGCGCGGGGCCTCGCCCTTCACAAATGTTTGCATGACGCGCCGGGCTCGCCTATGTGCCATGGTGACGCCGTCAGACAAAGCAGGACCGGAGCGATGTCGATCAACCACGTGCGCCCCTGGCGCAATATCTACCGCCGCAAGAGCCGCCAGATCCATGTGGGCAATGTCCCCGTGGGCGGCGATGCGCCGATTGCCGTGCAGACCATGACCAACACGCTGACGACGGATGTGAAGGCCACCGTGGAGCAGGTGCAGGCCGCCGCCGAGGCGGGGGCCGATATCGTGCGGGTCTCGGTGCCGGACGAGGCGAGCTCCAGGGCGCTGAAAGAGATCGTGCGTGAAAGCCCCGTGCCGATCGTCGCGGATATCCATTTTCACTACAAGCGCGGGATCGAGGCCGCCGAGGCGGGCGCGGCCTGCCTGCGGATCAACCCCGGCAATATCGGCTCCAAGGAGCGCATCAGGGAGGTGATCTCGGCGGCGCGCGATCATGGCTGCTCGATGCGGATCGGCGTGAACGCGGGCAGCCTCGAAAAGCACCTGCTGGAGAAATACGGCGAGCCTTGCCCCGACGCGATGGTCGAGAGCGGGCTGGAGCATATCCGTATCCTGCAGGACCATGATTTCCACGAGTTCAAGATCTCGGTGAAGGCGTCGGACGTGTTCATGTCGGCGGCGGCCTACCAGCAGCTCGCCGAGGCCACGGACGCGCCGCTGCATCTCGGGATCACCGAGGCCGGCGGGCTTACCTCCGGCACGATCAAGAGCGCCATCGGGCTTGGCAACCTTTTGTGGATGGGCATCGGCGATACGATCCGCGTGTCGCTCTCGGCCGATCCTGTCGAGGAGGTGAAGGTCGGCTTCGAGATCCTCAAGTCGCTCGGGCTGCGCCATCGCGGCGTCAACATCATCTCCTGCCCCTCCTGCGCGCGGCAGGGCTTCGACGTGATCAAGACGGTCGAGGCGCTGGAAGAGCGTCTGGCGCATATCCACACCTCGATGAGCCTGTCGATCATCGGCTGCGTGGTGAACGGGCCAGGCGAGGCGCTGATGACCGATGTCGGCTTCACCGGCGGCGGCGCGGGCTCGGGCATGGTCTACATGGCCGGCAAGCAGAGCCACCGGATGAGCAACGACCAGATGATCGACCATATCGTCGAGCTGGTGGAAAAACGCGCCGCCGAGATCGAGGCGCAAGAGGCGCGCGAGGCGGCTGCGGCGGCGGAGTGAGCGCCGGTGTGAGCGGGTCGGGGCCATGGAGGCTATTGACTTGGTTTTCTGATGAATTGCTGAGACAAAGCCTTTCTGTGCGCAGTCTGTGGGACAATCGTTTAAAGGGCCGCGCCCGACCCTGGGTGGGCGCTTTGCTTGGCTTGGGCTGAGCGCTCCGCTTGAAAGCATGAATGTTGTTCGTGATATGCGCGACATCGCCAGTGCGCCCTCCCGGGGGGAGGGTCGGGCGCGGCCCGGACCTACGGCCCGTGCCAGCATGTGGCTGGCGCGGCGCAGAACAGGTTTCTGTCTTGACGTGAGCAAACCGCGCGTTTGCGGATTGTTCACAGACCCTATCTCTCGCCAGCCATCCGCGAAAGCTCCCGCTCCAGCACGATGGCGGGCATGGCGCCGCGATAGATCACGTCCCGGAAGATGTAGAAGGGCGGCTCGGTCAGGTCGAGCGCGGCGGCGAGCGCGGGCAGGTCCGAAAGCCTGTGCCGCGCGAAACTGAGGCCATGCTCCGCGCCGAGCGCGGCCAGCTCTTCAAGCGCGTCGCCCGGCGGTCCGATGAAGGCGAAGTCATGCGTGCCGAAAAGCGCCTCTGAATGGCGCGCAATGATGGCCTTGTCCTTGGCTATTTCGTCCGCATAAGGCGCGGGAGCGAGCGCGTTTCGGACAATCTCGGGGTGAGCCAGCAGCACTGCGCGCAGTTCGCCGTGGAAGGCGGCGCGCTCTTCAGGTGTCAGCGATGTGAAATCAGTCTGCGCACTGGCCGCCCCCGCGAGGAGGGCAGCCAGGGCAGCGGTTCGGCAGATCATTCCGCCCGGAGCTGGGCCGTGATGTCCTGCATCTGGGCAAGCGGCATGTAGCCGCGCAGCACCATGTCATCCATCACGAAAGTCGGCGTGCCCGAGATGTTCAGGCGCTGCCCGAGGGCGCGATTTTCGGCAATGATGTCATTGACTTGTCCGCTGTCCATCTTCGCGATGATCGCCGGGCCGTCCAGCCCGAGACTGTCGGCCATGGCTTGCAGGACAGACTTTTCGGGATCGGCCTTGAGCTTGATCAGCGCATCGGCGACCTGCTTGTAGGCCGCGTCTCCCTCGACCAGCCGCGTGGCGATGGCGAATTGCGAGGAGATGAGCGACGCCTCGCCGAGAATCGGGAATTCCTTGATGATGAAGCGGATATCGCCATCGGAGTTGATGAGCTGGGCGACCTCGTCATGCGCGCGGCGGCAATAGCCGCAGCGGTAGTCGATGAACTCGACCATGGTGACATCGCCCTCCGGGTTGCCGCCGACCCAGGAGTTTTCATCCGCGAAGAGATCGGGGGCATTGGCCTTCACGAGCTCGGCATCCTGGGCGACCTGGCTTGCGGCCTGGCGCTCTTCGAGCACGGCGACGGCTTCCATGATGACTTCGGGGTTTTCGAGCAGGTAGGCGCGCACTTCGTCGCGGAACGCGGCGCGTTCGGCCTCGCTCATGGATGTGAGGTCCAGCGCCAAGGCCGGTGTTGCAAGGGCCGTGCCGGCGAGGAGCAGGGCTGCGAGATGTCGTTTCATTTGTTTCTCCGTGAGCTTTGGGCGGCTTGTGACGCTAAGAGCACATCTTGGGCGCGTTGCCAACCGGGTGCGCCGCGCTTGAGCAGGCCCGAGGCGCGTTTGGCCTGGATTCCTGCATCCTTCATCCGCCCTTGCAGGGCGTAGCGCTCGGCGGCCATCAGCGTGGCCATGCCGGGTCTGCCGAGCCGCGCATAGGCGCCGCCGAGGTCGCGCAGCACGCGCGCATCGCGGGCATCGCGCCGGAGCGCGCGTTCGAGCTGGGGCAGGGCGGCTTTCGGGTTGCCCGAGACAAGGAGCGCGTGGCCATACTGGCCGAGGATGAGCGCGTTGCGCGGGGCGCGGTCCACGGCGCTCTTGTAGGCCGAGAGGGCCGCGCCGTATTGGCGGCGTTCGAGCTGGACCTGCCCGAGCAGCTCGCGCAGGTAGGCATCCTTCGGGCGCGCCTGCACCAGGCCTTGCAGCGTTTTGACGGCCTTGTCGCTGCGCCCGGAGCGGTGCCAGGCGATGGCCCGTCGCATCGCCGCGATGTCCTCGTAGCCGCTCTCGCCCGCGCGGCGCAGCGTCCATTTGGGCGCGCGGGTGAAGGCCGAGAGCTTGCCTTGCGCGCGGGCGAACCAGTAGCGGCTGGCGTTATCGGTCGGGAAGCGCCCCGCATGCGGCGCGGCGGCGGCTTCCATGGCGCGCAGCCGGTCGCGAGAGAGCGGGTGCGTGCGCGCATAGGGGTCCTGCCGGTGCTCGGAGAGCAGCTCCTGGCCGGAGAAAACTTCCATCAGGCGGACCGCGCCCATCGGGTCGATCCTGGCGCGAACGAGTGTGCGGATGGCCGAGCGGTCGGCGGAGGACTCCTCGGCGCGGGTGTGGCCGAAGAAGACGCGCTGCGCCGAGCTCTGGATGCCGATCCCGAGGGCCGCGGCGGCGGAGCTTTCGCCGCTGGCGGCCACGGCGGCGGCCAGCGCGAGGCCGAAGCCCGCCACCGTCTGGGCCCTGCGGGCGTTGACGGGGCGGCGGGCGAGGTGGCCATTGGTGATATGAGCCGCCTCATGGGCGATCACGGCTTGCAGCTCTTCGGGGGTCTTGAACCGCAGCAGCAGGCCGCGATGCAGGAAGATGTGGTCGCGGTCGATGATGAAGGCGTTGAGGCTGGCATCGTCCACCACGAGGATGCGGATACGCGCGGCCGGGAGCCCTGCGGCTTCCAGCACGGGCGTGGCGAGCCGCGAGAGCGCATGTTCGATGTCCGGATCGCGCAGCAGCGAGACGGCCCGGGCCTGCGCGGCGATCAGCACCGCGAGGCTGGCGATCAGCATCATGCGCAAGAAGGGTTGCATTCGCACGGCGGGCCTGCTCCTAGAAGGGTCGTAAGAGACAGTAGGGACAATCGGATGCGAAACTCAACCCGTGGAGACGTCGATCCCTTCATTGTGATGGATGTGATGGAGGCGGCGCGGCAGGCCGAGGCGGCGGGCCGCGACATCGTGCATATGGAGGTGGGCCAGCCGGGCACGCCTGCGCCCGAGGGTGCGCGCGCCGCGCTCACCGCGAAGATGCAGAGCGATCCGCTGGGCTATTCGGTCGCCCTCGGCCTGCCGGAGCTGCGCGCGCGAATCGCGGCCCATTACGGCGAGAAGCACGGGCTGGAGCTCGACCCGAAGCGCGTCATCATCACGCCGGGCTCCTCGGGGGCCTTCATCCTCGCCTTCACAGCGCTTTTCGATGCGGGTGCGCGGGTCGGGCTCGGCGAGCCGGGCTATCCGAGCTACCGGCAGATTCTCAAGGCGCTCGACGTGGAGCCCGTGGGGATCGAGACCACGCCGGAGAACCGCTACCAGCCGGTGCCCGGCGACATCGCGGGCCTTGGCCTTGACGGGTTGCTCGTGGCCAGCCCCGCCAACCCCTCGGGGACGATGCTCTCGAAGGGGGCCATGGCGGCGCTCGCCGGGGCTTGCGCGCAAGCCGGCACGAGCTTCATCAGCGACGAGATCTACCAGGGGATCGAGTATTCGGGCCGCGGCGCCAGCGCGCTGGAGGTCACGGATGACTGCTACGTGATCAATTCCTTTTCGAAGTATTACTCGATGACCGGATGGCGCATCGGCTGGATGGTCGTGCCGGAGGCGCATGTGCGCGTGATCGAGCGGCTGGCGCAGAACATGTTCATCTGCGCGCCCCATGCCAGCCAGGTCGCCGCGCTGGCGGCCATGGACTGCCGCGAGGAGCTGGAGGCCAATCTCGCGGTCTACACCCGGAACCGCGCGTTGATGGTCGAGGCCTTGCCGCAGATGGGGCTGACGGATTTCGCGCCGCCGGACGGGGCCTTCTACATCTACGTGGATGTCAGCCACGTGACCGATGACAGCCGTGCGCTGGCCAAGGACATTCTCGAAAAGGCGGGCGTCGCGCTCACGCCGGGGCTCGATTTCGACCCGCACCGGGGGCACAGGACCCTGCGGCTTTCCTATGCGCGCGGGAGCGAAGAGATCGAGGAAGGGTTGCGGCGGCTGGCGCGGTATTTCGGCGGCTGAGGCGGGGCGGGCGATTCGGATCGCTTCTCGTGTCCCTCCGGCGTCAGGCGCGGCTCTGAGCGTCAGAAATGCGCGGGGAGGCGGGGTTTGCAAATTTCGCGGCATTCCCGCCAGCGGACCTTCTGGCCACGTGCGGAGAATGCCGGGTGAGAGCCCAAACCTACAGTTTCTGCGTCCAGAACGAACGCCCACAGTTCAAGAAATTGGGCGGTATTGCAAATCATGTTCTCGGTGTAAGGTTCCGAAATGAAACGTGAGGCTCCAGTTTACAGTCGATCCTCAATACCAACCTACTTCGCCCTGGCATTTGCGATCAGCTGGGCGTTTTGGGGGCTGGCCATTGTTGCACCCGGCACGATGTGGGCCGGCATCGGTTTCTACGGAGGCGGGTTTGGACCATTGATCGCGGCCCTCATCACGCTCGCGCTGTTTCGCCAGTCCCCTTGGAAATGGTTCAAGTCGCTGTGGCGGTGGCGTGCGGCGCGACGATTTTGGGTCTTTGCCCTATGCTTCCCCGTGGCGATGGCTATTGCAGCATCGGCCATATTCGGTGCCTTGGGCGGGCAGACGGACTGGATGAATGCGATGGAGCGCCTTGCACTTTGGCCTGCCGCATTCGCGACGGTCACGCTGATCGGCGGCGGCAATGAGGAATTGGGCTGGCGTGGCTGTGCGCTTCCGGCCTTGCAGGATCATCTGTCTCCCATGGCGGCGACCTCGATCCTGGGGGTGCTTTGGGCTGCCTGGCACATCCCGTTGATCGCGGTGACAGGCGGTGGCTTGGAGGCATTCCGCATGTCGGGAGCTGAGCTGGTGCCCGTGGCGGTCACCTTCCTCAGTATTACAACCCATGCGTTTTGGTACACGTGGCTCTACAATCGCACCGGCAGCGTCTTGCTCTGCGTGCTTCTGCACGGCGGATACAATGCCGCGAACCACGTCTTCATATTCGTGCCCCTGGACGCGCTGCATGGCCGCGACGAATTCCGGCTGCTCATCATCATGACAGGTCTTCTGGTCGCAAGCGTCGTAGCTCTGATCATAGCCACCAAGGCAAGGTTGGGATACGCGCATGGGCAATGAGCTTATCAATCAGCTCTTCATTTGGCAGGTCGTGCTTCCCCTTGGCGTGATCCTCATCAACGCACTGGTCCCGGTGGCAACCGGTGCGGGCGCTCTTCTACGCACGACCATCATACTTGGGTTGCTTGCCTACACGGCGCTCTCTGGCATCTGGCTGTTTCCGCCATGGTGGACGCCCTTTGTCTTCGTCGTTTTTCAGCTGCTCATCACATGGCGACAGGTCCGGCACGTCAAGGCACGTGGACGCGTAGGGTCAGTCTGGCAAATCTCCGAAACAAGTCTGTCGCTGGCCGGGATTGCTGGTGTTGCGTTCCTTACACTGCCTGCCCTTCAAGGTCGGACGCCACCCGATGTCGTCATCGATCTCGCCATGCCGTTGGGTCCGGGTCGTTATCTTGTCATCAGCGGTGGTGCGACGCCGCAAATCAATTCCCACTTTTTCACGCTCGATCTTCCGCGTGCAGCGCCGTTTCGGGGTCAAAGCCATGGGATCGATGTCATAGGGATCGATGCCTTTGGGTTTCGCACGTCCGGCATATCGCCCGCCGACCCCACGCTTTACAAAATCTACGAAGCCGACGTGCTGGCGCCCTGCAATGGCACCGTCATCGCCGTCACCGACGGTGTTCCGGACAATGTGGTGCCAGACATGAATCGCGACGCGATGACCGGCAACAGCGTCGTTCTGGAATGTGATGGTCTTGCAGTCGTCCTGGCACATTTCATCCCCGGCAGCCTGAGTGTCACCGAAGGAGAAACCGTCGAGATCGGACAGGGGATCGCCAATGTCGGCAATTCGGGCAATTCCGGAGAACCGCACCTGCATGTTCATGTCCAGGAAATCGCCTCGCGCGATCAACCCATTTCAGGCGAACCGCTATGGTTCACCATCGAAGGTCGTTTTTTGGTCCGGAATACTCGTTTCATGGGACGGCAATAGCGCTTGCTTCCACACGCTTCTCCATAACAGCCATTCACTCACGCGAGGCCAATGGCGGCAAAGTCCGAACCTTTCCACTTCTCGAACTGCGCAGCGAAGGTCGGCTGTCGCGAATTTGCATCGAAAACTGTGGGTCCGCTCCGCAGCCGGACGCGGACATCTGCCCATTTCACTCGGAAAGTTTGCCTTTTGACCTTGCGGAACACGGCACTTCCCCGACTGTTCCGCGCATTCAGCCCCCTCACCTTCGTGCTTTCGGCCTGCCAGTTTTCGCGGTATAAGGGCGAAAAAGAAGGCGCTCATGAGCAGGCTCCTGTCACTTTTCGTCGCACTCGCGCTCTTGTGGAGCGCGGCTCCCGCCGAGGCGCAGTCTCTCAGCGGGCTGGCGCGCGTCGACCCAAAGGACAGCGCGGTCACGCATTCGGGCGATGAGCTGCGCTTGCGTCTCGGATTGAGCCAGCCCGTGCCCTACCGCGTCTACACGCTGACCGAGCCGCCACGGCTTGTGATCGACTTTCGCGAGGTTGACTGGCGCGGGGTGACGCCCGGCCAGATCGCGGGGCATGAGGCGTTCAAGGCCCTGCGCTTTGGCGGCTTCCGCCCCGGCTGGTCGCGGCTGGTGGCCGAGCTCGGCGGGCCGCTGGTCCTTGCGACCGCGGAGATGCCCCGCGCCCCCGAAACGGGCGGCGCGGTTCTGGACGTGGTGCTGCGCGAAACCGATGCTGGACGCTTCGCGGCGCGCTCGGGCGCGCCCGTCTCGCCCGACTGGCCGGAGCCCGCGCTGCGGCAGGCGCTCGCGCGCACGGGCAACGTGCTCATCATGCTCGACCCGGGCCATGGCGGGATCGACCCCGGCGCGATCCGCGAGGGCGTGCAGGAAAAGGAGCTTGTGCTGACATTCGCGCGGGAGCTGGCCGAGGCGCTGCGCCGCCTCGAGGGGGTCGATGTCGTGCTCACGCGCGAGGCCGATGTCTTCGTCTCGCTGGAGCGGCGCGTGGCGATGGCGCACAGGGTCGAGGCCGACCTCTTCATCTCGCTGCATGCCGATGCGCTGAGCGCGGGCAATGCCCATGGCGCGACGGTGCACACACTGGCCGAGGAGGCCTCCGACAAGGCCAGCGCGCTGCTCGTGGAACGCCATGACCGGGCTGACATGCTCGCGGGGATCGACCTGGGCGGTCAGGATGACGAGATCGCCGACGTGTTGCTCGACCTGGCGCGCCGCGAAACGCAGCCGCGCGCCGAACGCCTTGCGGATGCGCTTGTCGCGGCGATCGGCAACGCCGGTGCGCCGCTCAACCGCAGGCCGCACAGATCGGCCGCCTTCTCGGTTCTCAAGGCGGCCGATATTCCCTCGGTGCTGGTCGAGATCGGGTTCATGTCGAGCGATCGCGATTTTGCCAACATCACCGATGCGGCCTGGCGGCACACGCTCGCAGAGGGGCTTCGGGACGGGATTCAGGCCTGGCTGATCGAGGACGAGAGCCTGCGCGGCCTTGTCCGGCAATAGGGCCGGGGAAACGCGGGTGGATGGGCGAATATCAGCCCAATCTCGCGCAGGGTTGATTTTGACCTCGCGGGGGTTCGGGCGTATAGGAGGCGGGCTGGCATGTTAGAGGCGGGCATCAGGGGTAGACGTTGCTGAGATTCATCTTTTCTGTCATCGGCGGGCTTTTCAGCCTCGTCACGCTCGGCCTCATCGCCGTGGCGCTCTCCATTGGCGCGGTGTTCTATATCTATGGCCGGGACCTGCCGAGCCACGAGAGCCTCGCGCAATACCAGCCGCCGACCATCAGCCGGATCTATTCCGGCGAGGGGCGGATGCTCGACGAGTTCGCCAAGGAGCGCAGGCTGTTCACGCCGGCCGAAGAGATCCCCGGCATGGTCAAGCACGCCTTCATCAGCGCCGAGGACAAGAATTTCTACACGCACCAGGGCTATGACACGCGCGGGATCGCCTCTGCGGCGCTCGATGCGGCGCGCGGCGACGGGCTGCGCGGGGCGTCGACGATCACCCAACAGGTGGTGAAGAACTTCCTGCTGAGCGCGGACCGGCGCATCGAGCGCAAGATCAAGGAGATCATCCTGGCGACCCGGCTCGAGGGCACGCTGGACAAGGAGCAGATCCTCGAGCTTTACCTCAACGAGATCTTCCTCGGCCAGAACTCCTTCGGGGTGACGGCGGCGGCGCAGACCTATTTCAACAAGACGCTCGGAGAGCTCGCCCCGCACGAGGCGGCGATGCTGGCCGCGATGCCCAAAGCGCCGAGCAACTATCACCCGGTGCGCAACAAGACGCGGGTGAAGAACCGGCGCAATTTCGTTCTCAAGGAAATGTATGAGAACGGCTATATCACGGAAGCGGCCTATCGCAGCGAACGCGAGGAGCCGCTGCGCTCGGTCCAGAACGGCGATTTCGAACCCTTCAAGAATTCCCTGCCGCCGCGCGACTATTTCACCGACGAGATCCGCCGGCAGCTTTCCAAGGATTTCGGGGAGGAGGAGTTCTTCACCGGCGGCATGACCGTGCGCGCGACGATCGAGCCGGAGATGCAGGAACTGGCCGCGGCCTCGCTGCAAACGCAGCTCGAGGAATATGACCGCGCGCAGGGCGTGTGGCGCGGCACCGGCGAGCGCATCCCCGCCGAGAAGCTGGGCAGCGAGGCGGACTGGCGCGCGGCGCTGGAGAATGTGAAGGTTGCGCGCGATATCGACCTTGACGGGCACTGGCATCCGGCTGTCGTGCGCGCGGTCGAAGAGCAACGCCTGCGCATCGGGATCGAGGATGTTGAGGAGACCGAGGCGGAGCCCTTTGTCGTGCCGCGCAAGGACATTGCCTGGCTCAAGGGCGATTTCTTCGAAAATTTCGAGGTGGGTGACGTGGTGCATGTGCGCCGCATGACCACCGGCGAGGGTGGCGCGGGCGATTTCATCCGCTGGACACTGCGGCAGGTGCCCAAGGTTCAGGGCGGCTTCATGGCGATGGATGTCAACACCGGGCGCGTGCTGGCCATGCAGGGGGGCTTTTCCTACCAGCATTCGGTCTTCAACCGTGCCACGCAGGCCAAGCGCCAGCCCGGCTCGTCCTTCAAGCCCTTCGTCTATGCCTCGGCGCTCGACAGCGGCTATACGCCCGCGACGATCCTCGTGGACGCGCCCATCGAGATCGACACGCCGCAGGGCCTCTGGCGCCCGCGCAACGCCTCGAACCAGTTCTACGGCCCCACGCCCCTGCGCACCGGGATCGAACGGTCGCGGAACCTGATGACGATCCGCCTTGCGCAGGAGGTCGGGATGGATGTCGTGGCCGATTACGCCGAGCGCTTCGGGGTCTATGACCGGATGGGGCGCTACCTCGCCAACTCGCTGGGCTCGGAGGAGACGACGCTCTACCGGATGGTCTCGGCCTACGCGATGTTCGCCAATGGCGGCGAGCGGGTGGAGCCGACGCTCATCGACCGGGTGCAGAACCGCTACGGCGAGACGGTGTATCGCCATGACGACAGGCTCTGCCCCGAATGTGCCGACCCGACCATCCCGCGCGAGCGCGGCCCGCGCATCACCTCGAATCGCGAGCGCGTCATGAACGCGGTGACCGCCTACCAGCTCACCTCGATGATGCGCGGTGTGGTCGACCGCGGCACCGCCAGCGGATCGGTCAATCTCGGGGTGCCCGTGGCCGGCAAGACCGGCACGACCAACGACGCCAAGGATGTCTGGTTCGTCGGTTTCACCAACAATATCGTGGCGGGCTGCTATATCGGCTACGACAATCCCAGCAGCCTCGGGCGCGGGGCCTCGGGCGGCGGCATGTGCGGGCCTGTCTTCCAGCGGTTCATGACGAGAGCAATCGAGAAATACGGCGCCGGGCCCTTCGAGGCGCCGGAGGAATGCCGTTTCATCAAGATCGACCGCTATACCGGCGCGCGCCTGCCCGACGAGGCGTCGGGCGAGAATGTCGTGACCGAATGCTTCCGCGAAGGCGAGCAGATCGACTTCGGGATCATGTTCGACGGAGGCTTCGCCATGGGCGAGAACCTGCCGCTCATCCGCGAGGGGGCCGGCTCGCGGCAGGTCACGACATCGACCGGCCGGAAGGCCGTCGTGGGGGACGCGGCCAATTTCGGAACGCTCAGCTCGGGCGGGCTCTACTGAGGCGCGCCCGGTAGGCCGTTGGATTTGGGCCGGGTTTGAGCCGGGGCGCATGGCTCCAGCTTACTCTGGCCGGCGCGCGCAGCGGTGAATGGCAGCGATGCGCAGGGAGGGGGATTTGCAAATTTCGATGCATTCCCGCAAGCGGACCTTCAGGCCAAGTGCGGCGAATGCTGGCTGAGAGCCCAATTTGACTAATGCTGCGCTCTGCGCGAAGGTCGATTTTCGGGGCGCGCCCCCGCTACAACTTCCGCTTCACCTGGATTGAAGGCGTATCAACACCCGTAACAATCTTGGGGGGCTTCTCTCGCTCCAACCACTTCCTGCATAATTTCGCTATTCCAAAGTCGCTTTTCGAGGCATAGACGAAACGTTCGGCCTGCGCCGCCCTAATCCCATTCATTTCTCGAGCCATTTTTCTGGGGATCTCTACGACCCGCTCCCTCTCATCTCCCTGCCAAGTCAGTTCAATGAAACGAGTCGGCGTAAGCGGGAAACTGACCCTTACTGACTTATTTGCGAAAGCGCCGTCGCCATAGACCGGGCTATGTGTTTTGGGGTCAGAAATCCTTGTGACCGGACTGTCCGATGTAACCAGATGCTGGTCCTTGCTGCGTCCAACTACCCATTTCATGTTCAGGAAAATGTTCGCGAGATTTCCTATGCCACCGAGCATCGGTAGTCCGGCTGAACGCAGGACATTGATGGAAAAGTTGTTTGGATCACTCATAAATTTACGCATCTTTTCGCGTTCTTCGGGAGAAATGCTTTTGCCGGTTTCCTCTTCGTAGTTGTCGACAGATTGATCATGAGCTTCCCTATCCGCGGTGATGAATTGAGCCGTGTGATGAGCGAACGAAGCCATCATTTCAGCACCAGCCCGGACGGTAGAGGGTGAACGCAAGTATTGGGCAGCCAGGAACAGAGCAATGTGTTCACGTTCTTCACCGATCAATACTCTGCCAGCACAGAGTTCATCCCAGAGTGGTGCAGCGTTACCTTCGATTTCTGCCAAAAGTTCTTCGGCCTCATCAAACCTTTCACCGTCCGCGCCGATTGGGCTATAAAAATTCGTCTCGACGGCAGTGGCTTCTGGTTTGTCCCCACGCGGTTTGTCTCCACATGAATAAGTCCAAACAAGCCCATCCGGATCGCAGAATTTACTCAGATAGAAACGTGGTACAATGTGCTGTTTTTTGGTTCTGGAAGACATTTAGAGCGGTTCACCATGAGGATACCCTGTAGGGCGGCTAATTCTTTTGATGGATGCGACATGCCTTTGAGGTTGTAAAGCAGACAGTGGTGTGAATTATGCGCAAAGTCCTCTCCGTCCGCATCTTACCAGTTCGCGGCCCTCGCGGCGAAGGGCAGCTATCGCAAATTCGAGCCAAGGGCCTTGGGTCCGCTCTGGGCTGCAAGCAGCCATAGTCAGCCAACGAGAGCCCTTTTCCAATCACAAGCCCGTCCACGCTCCTGCTTGCTGCTGCCCGAGGGCTGGGCTATCACCCGTTTCTGAAGCCAGACGAGGAACACCCATGCGCGCCGAAATCCAGACCGCTGTCGCGGAGACCCAGAAATCGCTCGATCTTCTCAAGGAGCGTATGGGCCATGAGACGGCGCAGCACCGGCTCGAGGAGTTCAACGCGCGGGTCGAGGACCCGAGCCTCTGGGACGACCCCGAAAAGGCGCAGAAGCTGATGCGCGACCGGCAGGCGCTGGTCGATGCGATCGAGACCCACGAGAGCCTCGCGCAGGAACTGTCGGACAATGTCGAGCTCATCGAGATGGGCGAGGCGGAGGGCGACCAGGAGGTGATCGCGGAAGCCGAAGCCGCTCTGCTCAAGCTCAAGGAGCGCGCCGCCGAGAAGGAGCTCGAAGCGCTGCTCGACGGCGAGGCCGACGGCAACGACACCTTCCTTGAGATCCATGCCGGCGCGGGCGGCACGGAAAGCTGCGACTGGGCCTCGATGCTGGCGCGGATGTATGTGCGCTGGGCCGAGAAGAAGGGCTACAAGGTCGAGCTTCAGGAAGAGACCGGGGGCGACGAGGCCGGGATCAAGTCAGCCACCTACAAGATCAGCGGGCACAACGCCTATGGCTGGCTGAAATCCGAAAGCGGCGTGCACCGGCTGGTGCGCATCTCGCCCTATGATTCGGCGGCCAAGCGGCACACCTCCTTCAGCTCGGTCTGGGTCTACCCGGTCGTCGATGACAATATCGAGATCGAGGTGAACCCGGCCGATATCCGCATCGACACCTACCGCTCCTCCGGCGCGGGCGGGCAGCACGTGAACACCACCGACTCGGCGGTGAGGATCACGCACGAGCCGACGGGGATCGTCGTGATAAGCTCGGAAAAGTCACAACACCAGAACCGCGACATCGCCATGAAGGCGCTGAAATCGCGGCTCTACCAGATGGAGCTGGACCGCCGCCATGCCGATATCAACGCCGCGCACGAGGCCAAGGGCGATGCCGGCTGGGGCAACCAGATCCGCTCCTACGTGCTCCAGCCCTACCAGATGGTGAAGGACCTGCGCACCAGCTACGAGACCTCCGACACCAAGGGTGTGCTCGACGGCGACCTTGACGGGTTCATGGCCGCGACGCTGGCCAAGGATGTCTCCGGCAAGAGCCGCGACGAGGCGCAGGGCGAAAGCTAGGCGGGGCGAGCGCTGATCGCTATTGCAGCGCGCGCGGTTTGATCGCAGCATGCCACCAGAAGCAAGAGGAACGGCATGTCATCCATCACCGACCAGAGCGCGCTCGACCTGAGCCAGGCGCTGCATGACAAGACGCTCGGCGCGGCGGAGCTGATGGAGGCGACGCTCGCGCAGATCGAGAAGACCAACCCGCAGGTGAACGCCATCGTTTCGCTGCGCGACGCGGATGCGCTACGCGCCGAGGCGAAGGCGGCGGACAACGCCGAGCGCAAAGGCTGGCTGCATGGCATCCCGATCGCCGTGAAAGACCTTGCCAACGCCCGGGGCCTGCCGACGAGCATGGGCAACGCGATGTTCGCGGGCCAGATCGCGCCTGCCGATGACCTGATGGTGGCGCGGATGCGCGCGGCGGGGGCGATCATCATCGGCAAGACCAACACGCCCGAATGGGGGCTGGGCTCGCATAGCTTCAACCCGGTCCATGGCTGCACGGTGAACCCCTATGACACCTCGCTCAGCGCGGGCGGCTCCTCGGGCGGGGCGGCGGCGGCGCTGGCGGCGCGGATTATTCCCGTGGCCGACGGCTCGGACATGATGGGCAGCCTGCGCAACCCGGGCGCCTGGAACAATGTCTACGGCTTCCGGCCCACCTACGGGCGCGTGCCGTCGGAGCCGGCCTCCGACAGCTTCCTGCACCAGCTCGCCACGCTGGGGCCCATGGCGCGGACCCCGCGCGACCTCGCCGCGCTGCTCGACACGCAGGCCGGCCCCGACCCGCGCCAGCCGCACGGGGCCAGCTTCGAGCTGACACTGCCGAATATCGACGCGCCCGTGGCGGGCCGCAGGATCGGCTGGCTGGGCGATTGGGGCGGGGCCTTCCCGATGGAGGCGGGACTCTTGGCGCATACCGAGGCGGCGATGGGCGAGCTGGAGGCGCTTGGGATGCAGGTCGAGCAGGTCGATCCGCCCTTCTCCGCCGAGGCCATGTGGGAAAGCTGGGTGGGCCTGCGGAGCTGGGCCGTGGCGGGCGGGCTGAACACCTTCTACGAGACCCCGGAGCAGCGGGAGATGCTCAAGCCCGAGGCGATCTGGGAGATCGAGCGGGGCCGCGCGCTCTCCGCGCTGGAGGTGCACCGGCTCTCGGTGATCCGCTCGGAGTGGTTCAAGGCGGCCGCCCGGCTCTTCGAGACCTATGACGCGCTCGTGCTGCCGACCACGCAGCTCTGGCCTTTCCCCGCCGCGTGGCGCTACCCCGAGGAGATCGCGGGCGTGCAGATGGACAGCTATCACCGCTGGATGCAGGTGGTGGTCCCGGTGAGCCTCATCGGGCTGCCCTGCATCAACATGCCGCTGCGGCTGGGGCCGAATGGCCTGCCCGCCGGGATGCAGCTTTTCGGCCCGCGGGACAGCGACGCGCGGCTGATGCAGATCGGGCAGGCCTGGCACCGGGAATATGGCTATTCCGCAACGAAGCCGCCGATCGCGGGCTGACCTGCGCGGGGCCTCTAAATCCATGGCGTAAATGCATGTTTGCGGGCCGTGATGCCTGGGCTAGGCTCGGGGCGCAATGGCGCAGGGAGGCGGCATGATCGAGAAGGAAATGGGCGCGCCCGAGCTGGGCGCGGTGACATTCGCGGATATGCGCGCGGCGCTTGCAAAGGGGCTGCGCGACATGGCGCGCGCGCCGCTCTACGGGCTGATCGTGGCGGCGATCTGTTTGGTCATAGGCTACCTGCTCGCGGCGGTCACGCTTGTCACCGGGCACAGCTACTGGCTGGTATTCGCGGCGGTGGGCTTTCCGCTCTTCGGCCCCTTCGCCGCCGTGGCGCTCTACGAGACGAGCCACCGGCTTGAAGAGGGCGACCCGCTCGTTTTCAGGGAGGTTTTCGGCGTCGTGCTGCACCAGAGCACGCGCCAGCTCCCCTCGCTTTGCGCGGTGATCGTGATCGTCTTCCTGTTCTGGTTCTTCATCGCGCACATGATCTTCGCGCTGTTTCTTGGCCTCTCGACGATGACCAATGTCTCCAGCTCCTACGAGGTCTACATGACCGGCGACGGCTTGACGATGCTCGCGGTGGGCACGGCCGCGGGCGCGGGATTCGCCACGGTGCTTTACATGATCACCGTCTTCTCGATTCCCATGCTGCTCGACCGCGAGGTCGATTTCGTCACCGCGATGATCACGAGCTTCGCGGCGGTGCAGGGTAATTTCGTGCCCATGCTGCTCTGGGGGGCTTTCATCGCCGTGGTCACCTTCGTGGCGCTGCTGCCGGGGTTCCTTGGGCTCTTCGTGGCGCTGCCGATGTTCGGCCATGCGAGCTGGCATCTCTACCGCGCGGCGCAGGCGCGGGCAGAGGCCTAACGGAAAGGCTGGCCCACGCGCAGGAGCCGCGTGTGATAGGGGGGCAGCTCCTCGTGCGAGACGAAGCCCGTCTGGCGTGAGACCTCCCGCGCTGCGGAGAAATCGTGCTGCAAATGCTCGAAGACGAGCCGCGCGACGCGGCGCTCGGTCAGGCTTTCGGCGGTGGTGCGCGTCGCGTAGCCTTCCCAGTAATTGTTGTTGTAGCTCGCCAGGCGCGACAGGAAGCTGAAGGAACAGGTCGTCGCGCCGCGCCGCGAGGTGAGGATGGTGACGCCCTGTTCCTGCCGGAGCACGACGCCGCGATATTCCCTCTGGGGCGCGGTGGTGCCCATGCCCTGGATGCTCATGGCCTGTCGGGGCTCGTAGCCGCGCACGAAGGTGCTCTCGCCCTCGCGGAAGACATAGACGAGGCCGATGGCGAAAAGCTCCTGCTCGACGAAACTGGCGCGCGAGAAGCGATAAAAGCCGCTGGGGAAATCCTCTTCGCTGATCTGCGCGCCGCTGCGGGTCAGGAAATCCTCGATGACCGGGTCGTTGAAGATGCCCGAGCGGGTCTGTGTGACGGTCTCGACGGGCTCCAGCAGGATGCGGGCGTCGACGTCGAAGAAGACGCAGATACGGTGCAGCACGTCGGGGCGCGGGAAGCTTTCCCCGGCAAGGTAGCGGTTGAACTGTGTCCGGTTGATCCCAAGGTCGCGGCACAGACTGGCCACCGAAGGGTAGTCAGCGGCGAGCTTGCGCAGATTCGCGCCGAAAACGCTTCTGAGCGCAGCAGGGCTTTCGGAGCTGTCGGGGGTATTCGGCGTCATCGGTGTGGTCACATCGCGCGTCTTGGGCTTTTTCGACGTCGATCCTATCGGGGATTCCCGGGTGTGCCAGCCCCTAAACGAAAAAAATGACGCATAATAGCACCTAACTAGACGCTATTTGGCGTCATGAGGCGGGGGATTCAGTCACAATTTTGGACCGCGCGACGCGGGTTCCGGTGTTTCGCTTTGACGGGAATTTCCTAAGATTTTCTTAGCCTCGGTTCTAACGAAGCCAAATCAGGATTGGATCAGACATGTACGGTGTTGTCCTCTGGAGTGACCAAGTTGAGCGTAAAGCGGTGATCTGGTGCGAAGACCATGGCGATCTTGCCTATTACAATGCGGCGGAGCATTCCGTGTTCGACGGCGCGAGCCTCGATGCGGGTGATCTTGTGCATTTCCATTTGGATGAGGGGAGTGTGATGCGCCGTGCGCAGAACCCCGAGCTGGTCTCCGAAGGCCATGCGCCCGCAATAGCGGACCGGCTGCGCGGGGCTGTCTCCCGGCCCTCCGAGCCTGCACAGCGTCGCTCGGCGAATGTCCTGGCCTTCCCGGCGCGGGAAATGGCTTTGGCGTGACGCAAGCGGGGCTGGCGTTTTGTCTTCACGCCCCGAGCGCCGCGGGGCCGTGACGTGACGCGTCTTCAGTCCTCGTGATATGACATCAGTGTTGTTCTCGCGCGCAGATGCAATGACGGTTTTCAGGCCGGTTCGGACGCTCGATCAAGCCGCGCATCGCCGCCGCGTGGGGGCGCGTCGGCGATGCGCGGCGCCTTCGGCGCTATTCGCGCGGGGCTATTGACCGAGCGACCGCTCTGTGATCGAAATCAGATTGGGACACTTTGCAAAGTCCGTTATCTGCGTTTGGCTGCCTTTCGTTTCGGTCGCGGGATTGCGAAGTCGCCTGTTGAAAGCGCTGCGCAGCCCGGTCATTCCCGGCGAAGCGCCAGCACCGGTCCTGCCCCTCAGCCAACGCTCCCGCGCGACAATGCGGCGACGCCGGTGCGCGCGATCTCGCTCAGGCCCAGCGGGGACATCAGCTCGGCGAAGGCGTCGATCTTCTCCGGCGTGCCGGTGATCTCGAAGACGAAGCTTTCGAGCGTGCTGTCCACCACGTTGGCGCGGAAGATATCGGCCAGCCGCATCGCCTCGACGCGCTTGTCGCCCGTGCCTTCGACCTTCAACAGCGCCAGCTCGCGCTCGACGGAGCGGCCCTCGACCGTCAGGTCATTGACCGAGTGGACCGGCACGATCCGCCCGAGCTGGGCCTTGATCTGCTCGATCACCTGCGGGGTGCCCGTCGTCACGATGGTGATGCGCGAGCGATGCCCTGCATGGTCGATCTCGGCCACGGTCAGGCTGTCGATGTTGTAGCCGCGCCCGGAGAAGAGGCCGATGACGCGGGCCAGAACGCCGGCCTCATTATCGACCACGAGGGCGAGCGTATGCGTTTCCTGCACATCCGAGAATTGCGGGCGCAGGTTGTAGGCCGAGTGCTTTGTCGAGCCTTTCTTGATGTGGAGTGCGGACATTGGGTGTTCCTTTCCTACGCGCTTCAGACAAGCACCGCGCCGGACGTGCCGATCGCGTCTTGCGTGCTGGCTTCGCCGAGCAGCATCTTGTTGTGCGGCTCGCCGCTGGGGATCATCGGGAAGCAGTTCTCATGCTTTTCGACAAGGCAGTCGAGGATCACGGGGCCGTCATGGGCGATCATCTCCTTGATCGCCTCGTCGAGGTCCTCGGCCTGATCGACCTTGATGCCCTTAGCGCCGAAGGCCTCGGCGAGCTTGACGAAATCGGGCAGCGCCTCGGACCAGCTATGCGAATAGCGCTCGCCATGCAGAAGCTCCTGCCACTGGCGGACCATGCCGAGGCGCTCGTTGTTGAGGATGAACTGCTTGACCGGCAGGCGGAACTGCACCGCCGTGCCCATTTCCTGCATGTTCATCAGCCAGCTCGCCTCGCCGGCCACGTTGATGACGAGGCTGTCCGGATGCGCCATCTGCACGCCGATGGAGGCCGGAAAGCCATAGCCCATGGTGCCGAGGCCGCCGGAGGTCATCCAGCGGTGCGGATCCTCGAAGCCGAGGTATTGCGCGGCCCACATCTGGTGCTGGCCGACTTCGGTGCAGATGTAGCGGTCATGATCCTTGGTGAGCGCTTCGAGGCGCGCCAGCGCGTGCTGCGGGCGGATGACGCTGCCCTTTTGCTCGAACTTGAGGCAATCGACCTTGCGCCATTCCCCGATCGTGTTCCACCATTCGCCAAGCGCGGCGCGATCTGTCTTGCGCCCGCGCGACTTCCAGACCTTGAGAACGTCCTCGAGCACATGGCCGACATCGCCGACGATGGGGATATCGACGCGGATGACCTTGTTGATCGAGGAGGGGTCGATGTCGATATGCGCCTTCTTCGAGCCGGGGCTGAAAGCGTCGATGCGCCCGGTGATCCTGTCGTCGAAGCGGGCACCGATATTGATCATCAGGTCGCAGTCGTGCATGGCCATGTTGGCCTCGTAAAGCCCGTGCATGCCGAGCATGCCGATCCACTTGTCGCCGGAGGCGGGATAGGCGCCGAGGCCCATCAGCGTCGAGGTGATGGGAAAGCCCGTTCCGTCCACCAGCTCGCGCAGGAGCTGGCTGGCCGCCGTGCCGGAATTGATCACGCCGCCGCCGGTGTAGAAGACGGGCTTCTTCGCCGTCTCGATCGCTTCGACCAGCTCCTCGATGGAGGCCATGTCGCCCTTTTTCTGGGGCTGGTAGTGGCTGGTGCTGACCTGCTTCACAGGCGTATAGCCCGCCGAGGCGAACTGCACGTCCTTGGGGATGTCGACGAGAACGGGGCCGGGGCGCCCTGTCGTGGCGACATGGAAGGCCTCGTGGATCGTCGAGGACAGGTTCTCGGTGTCCTGAACCAGCCAGTTATGCTTGGTGCAGGGCCGGGTGATGCCGACCGTGTCGGCCTCCTGGAAGGCGTCGGTGCCGATCATGAAGGTCGGGACCTGCCCCGTGAGCACGACGATCGGGATCGAGTCGAGCAGCGCGTCGGTCAGGCCGGTGACGGCATTGGTCGCGCCGGGGCCGGAGGTGACGAGCACGACGCCCGGCTTGCCTGTCGAGCGGGCATAGCCCTCGGCGGCGTGGACAGCGCCCTGTTCGTGGCGCACGAGAATGTGGCGGATGCCATTTTGCTGGAACACCTCGTCATAGATCGGTAGCACGGCGCCGCCGGGGTAGCCGAACACGACTTCCACGCCCTGGTCCTTGAGGCATTCGACAACCATTTTCGCTCCGGTCATTTGACGCGACATATCCTTGCTCCGTATCTTACGCCGTATTCAACGTCTTGGTTTTGCACATAAAAAAGCCCCCGATCTTTCGGAGGCGCATGGGGGGACCCTAGGGTTTCCGTTACCGGCCCATGCGCCATGTCCTCACGATCACGATTAGCTTTGCCATTTGAACTCTCTCTTGCGCGGTGGCGGGACATTAGGCGCGCGATTTCCGAGCGTCAACCGCCAAATCCTGAATATTCGAACCCGCTGCGGCGAAAAATCGCAATTTTATTACGATTTGGGGTGTGGCAACGATACTTTAGCAAATACAGGGGCATCCCAGCCCCTGATTGGGCCGCTCGCGCCACCGACAAGGCATCTTGACGCCGCCCGGGCAATCGTGGAGAGCAGGGGCATGGTTCCCTCCGAGCGTCTCGATCAGATCATCCAGCGGTTTCAGTTCCTCGAGGCGTCGATGGCCGAGCCGGGGGCGGATATCGCCGCCCTGGGCAAGGAATATTCCGACCTGCGGCCCGTGGTGGAGCAGATCGAGGCCTACCGCGCGCTTCAGGCCGAGATCGCCGAGGCCGAGGAGATGCTGGCCGATGCGGAGATGAAGGCGCTGGCCGAGGAGGAGCTTCCCGCCCTGCGCGCGCGCCTGCCCGAGGCCGAGGCCGAATTGCAGCTCGCGCTCCTGCCCAAGGATGCCGCCGACAGCCGCCCCGCGCTCATCGAGATCCGCCCCGGCACGGGCGGCGAGGAGGCCGCGCTTTTCGCGGGCGATCTTCTGCGCATGTATCAGCGCTATGCCGAAACCCGGGGCTGGCGCACCGAGATGCTGGAGGAAAGCGCGACCGAGCTGGGCGGGATCAAGGAAGCGGTGATGCGCGTGGCGGGCGAGAATGTCTTCGCGCGGCTCAAGTTCGAAAGCGGGGTGCACCGCGTGCAGCGCGTGCCCGAGACGGAAAGCGGCGGGCGCATTCACACCTCGGCGGCCACTGTCGCGGTGCTGCCCGAGGCCGGGGACGTGGATATCGAGATCAACCCGCAGGACATCCGCATCGACACGATGCGTGCCAGCGGCGCGGGCGGGCAGCACGTGAATACGACCGACTCGGCGGTGCGCATCACCCATGAGCCCTCGGGGATCGTCGTGACCTCCTCGGAGAAGAGCCAGCACCGCAACCGCGAGATCGCCATGCAGGTCCTCAAGACGCGGCTCTTTGACCTTGAACGCCAGAAGGCGCAGGATGCGCGCTCGGCCAGCCGGGCCGAGCAGGTGGGCTCGGGCGACCGCAGCGAGCGGATCAGGACCTACAACTTCCCGCAAGGCAGGATGACGGACCACCGGATAAATCTCACGCTCTACAAGCTCGACGCGGTGATGGCAGGCGATCTCGACGAGATCATAGATGAGCTCACAGCCGATCATCAGGCCGCCTTGCTGGCGGAGATGGAGCGGTGAGCGAATCGGTCGGCGCGGCGCTCGCGCTGGGCGTGGCGCGGCTGAAAGAGGCGGGGGTCGATGAGCCGGTGCGCGACGCGCGGCTCTTGATGGCCGCCGCGCTGGAGATCGCGCCGGGGCGTCTGACGCTGGTGAGCCCCGAGCCGCTGGAGGCCGCTGCTGCTGCGGCTTTCTCTGGGTTCATCACCCGCCGCGCCGGGCGGGAGCCGGTTTCTCATATTCTTGGCACACGGCAGTTCTACGGGCGCGATTTCGAAGTGACAGCCAACGTTCTGGCCCCGCGTGGGGACACGGAGACGCTGATCGCCGAGGCGCTTGAAGAGCCCTTCGAGACGGTTCTCGATCTGGGCACGGGCTCGGGAGCGATCCTCGTGACGCTGCTGGCCGAGAGCGCGGCGCGGGGGACCGGCACGGACCTGTCCGAGGCCGCGCTCGCGGTGGCCGCGCGCAACGCTGAGCGGCACGGCGTGGCGGCGCGGTGCAGCTTCACCGTTTCGGACTGGTTCGAGGCCCTGGAGGGCAGGTTCGACCTGATCGTGTCGAACCCGCCCTATATCGGGGCGGAGGAGATGGAAGCGCTGGCACCTGAGCTGGCCCATGAGCCGCGCCTGGCGCTGACCGACGAGGGCGACGGGCTGGGCGCCTACCGCGCGATCTGCGCGGGCGCGCCCGACCACCTGCGCCCCGGCGGGCATCTGCTGGTGGAAACCGGCTGGCAGCAGGGCGCGGATGTGGCGGAATTGATGCGGGGCGCGGGCTTCGTCTCCGTGCGGGTGATTCAGGACCTTGGCGGGCGCGATCGCGTGGTTCGTGGGCAAAAACCGGCCTGAAAAGCCGCAAAACCCCGCAAAATCGATGGATAAATGCCAGTTACCCCTTGTTAAACCGCTTTCGGCATGTTTACTGGGAATTGCATGCGGTGGATGTCAAAGCCGTCCCGCCTGCGTTCAAGCCAAACATGGATGATTTGCTCCGAATGGCGCTCACGCTGCCTCGCAAATCACGAAGAAGCCATTACACAAAAGTTTAGGCCAAGTCACAATGAGATCATCAAAGTCGCGTTCGCGTAACAAGAACCGGAATAACAGCCGGCCCTCGGGCAATATCGTCAACCGCGTGTTCGACAGCTCGGGGCCGGAGGGCAAGGTGCGCGGAACGCCCCAGCAGATCATCGACAAGTACAACCAGCTCGCGCGCGATGCCCAGCTTTCGGGCGACCGCGTGGCCACGGAGAACTTCCAGCAGCATGCCGAACACTACCTGCGCATGCTCAGCGAGGCGCAGCGCGAACAGGACGCCAAGCGCGAGCAGCAGGAACAGCAGAACCGCGAGCGCCAGGCCGAACGCGACCGTGAGCGCGCCGAGCGCCAGGAGCGCGAATCGAACGGCGGAGCGACGCCGGTGGGCGAGGCGGCCGCTCCCGGCGACGAGGGTGACAGCGGCCTCGTCGAGACGCCCGAAGCCGGCGATGACAAACCCAAGAAAACGCGCAAGCGCCGCCCCCGCAAGGACGATGCGCCCCGCAAGGACGATGCGCCCCGCAAGGACGATGCGCCCCGCAAGGGTGGTGACGCGCAGGGCGAGGACGGCAATTCCGGTTCGGAAGCCGCCGAGTAACCTTGTTGCCGGGCTCGCTGCCAGATGTGTCGAATTTGCTGCGCAAATCCGACCGGTTGAGGGGGCGCTGCCCCCTCAAACTCCCCCCTCGAACGCGCGATGACGCGGGTGGGGGCTTTGGGCATTCAGACCAAGAAGATGCTCAGGGCGCGCGCGCTCAGCTGCGTTCCTTGTGAACGCTTCCCTTGTGCACGGCCATGTCGGGCAGGCTGATATTGGCCACCTGTTCGGCGATGGGCGGGGTCGAGAGCGGGTGCGTCGTGGCCTCGTGGTCGCGCGGATCGCCGAGCGGGATCCAGGCACCTTCCTTGAAGATTTCCAGCCCCGCGAACTTTGCCTTGTAGCCCATCTTCGGGCTGCCGGGCACCCAGTAGCCGAGATAGACATGGGGCAGCCCGCTCTCCGAGGCGATCCTGACGTGGTCGAGGATGATGTAGGTGCCCAGCGAGTGGCGCTCGAACTCGGGATCGAAGAAGGAATAGACCATGGAGAGCCCGTCGGCGAGCACATCCGTCAGGCAGACGGCGACGAGGCGGTCGCTCCCGGGGTCGCGGTATTCGATGACACGGCTGCGGATCGGGGTCTCCTCGATCATCGCGGCGAACTCGAAGACATCCATGTCGGCCATGCCGCCATCGGCGTGGCGGCTGTCGAGGTAGCGGCGGAAAAGCTCGTATTGCTCCTCGGTCGCCCAGGGCGATGTCACGCGGCGCTCGAGATGGGCGTTGCGCTTGCGCACGCGGCGCTGGCTCTTGCGCGGGGTGAAATCGGCGGTGACGATCCTGGCCGACAGGCAGGCCGAACAGTCGGCGCAGGAGGGCCTGTAGAGCACGTTCTGCGAGCGGCGAAAGCCCTGCATGGAGAGCTCGTCATTGAGCTCCTGCGCGCTCTGGCCCTGGAGCGCCGTGAACAGCTTGCGCTCCAGCCGCTCCTCGAGATAGGGGCAGGGCTGCGGGGCCGTCACGTAGAACTGGGGCGCAAGTGGCAGTGTGTGGCGCATGGCGGACCTGTTGTTGTCTGAAATATGAAGATAACAATGCGATTGGAAAACGCAAAGAATTGATTCAACTTGGGCTTAACGCGACACCAATGGCCCTGCGAAGAGGAGAAAACCGTGCACAGCGAGGCGGGCAAGGGCGTAGTGGCGATGGTATGCGCCTGTCTCATCTGGGGCTTCTCGCCGCTCTATTACAAGCTGCTGGAGCATATCCCGCCGCTTGAGATCCTGGCGCACAGGACGGTCTGGTCCTTCGTCATCTTCCTTTGCGTCATCACCCTGCAGCGCCGCCTGGGCGATCTGCGCCGCGTGCTCGGCGCGCCGCGCCGGGCGGGCATTGTCCTGCTGGCGGCCATGTCCATCTCGGTCAACTGGTTCTGTTTCATCTACTCGATCCAGGTTGGCCGCGCGGTGGAAGCGGCGCTGGGTTATTACATCTTCCCGCTGGTCGCGGTGCTCTTCGGCTGGATCTTCTTTCGCGAGGCGCTTGGGCGCGTTCAGGGCGTGGCCGTGGCGCTGGCGGTTCTGGCGGTCAGCATGCTGACATACGGCTTCGGCGTTGCGCCCTGGATCGCCCTCGTGGTGGCGATCACCTTCGGCTTTTACGGGGTCATCAAAAAGCGGCTCGATGCCGGGCCTGTCGTGTCGGTGACGGCCGAGGTTGCCCTGCTGGCCCCTGTCGGGCTGATCATCCTCGCGGTGGTGCACGGGCAGGGCGGCGGCCATTTCGGGCAAGATGCCTTCGAAAGCGGGATGCTGGTCTTCTCGGGGCTGATCACGGCGGCGCCCTTGATGCTCTTTTCCTATGCCGCGCGGCGGGTCAGGCTCTCGACGGTGGGGCTATTGCAATACATCAACCCGACGGCGCAGTTCTTCTGCGCGGTGGTCATTTTCGGTGAGCCCTTCACCTTCTGGCACAAGCTGGCCTTCGGGCTGATCTGGGCGGGCCTTGCGCTCTATTCGGCTTCCAGCCTGCGTCAGGAGAGGGCTGCGCGCAGGGCCGCCATCGCCGCATCGACACCGGTGTGAACCGTGAAGAAGCGGCGCAGGCTCGCATCGGCGAAGCCTTGCGCGATGACATGGTCCATGAGCGCCAGCAGCGGCTGCCAGTAGCCGGCGATATCGAGAAGCACGATGGGCTTGTCGTGCAGCCCGAGCTGGGCCCATGTCAGAACTTCGAAGAACTCGTCGAGCGAGCCCGCCCCGCCCGGCAGGAGCACGACGGCGTTGGCGTTCATGAACATGACCTTCTTGCGCTCATGCATGTTCTCGGTGACGATGAAGCGCGTCAGATCCCGCTTGCCGACCTCTAGCGAGAGAAGATGTGTCGGGATCACGCCGAAGGTCTCGCCGCCCGCCTTCTGCGCGCTGCGCGCCGTGCGCCCCATCAGCCCGACATCGCCCGCGCCGTAGACGAGCCGCCAGCCGGCCTCGGCCAGCGCCTTGCCGAGAGCTTCGGCGGCCTCGGCATAGGCCGGCTCCGCCCCGTCGCGGGAGCCGCAATATACGCAGATCGAGGGGGTGGTCATGGGCGTGGTCCTTGCTGGGAGTGCGGTGCGAGTTCTTTTGACCCGTCTTACGCCTGTTGCTATGGTCACTCAACCTTCGGCTTTCGGGGGGCAGATCTGGGGGAAAAATGAGCAAGACGAGTGGATTGCTTGCCAATCCGGCGGTGCTGGGGGCCGTGGTCGCTGGCGGTGTCGCGATCGGCGGTGCGGGGCTTTATTTCAAGGATGCTTTGCTGGGGTCTCCGGATCGTGCCGCGCCTGTTGCCGATGCGCCTGTTGGCGATGCATCCGAAGCCGAAGCGGATGCGCCTGCCGGAGACACGGCCCAAGCACAAACCGAGCCCGAGCCGTCGGCCGAGGCAACGGATGAGGCGCAGCCGGAGATAGCAGCGGAAGCTGAGGATGTCACGGATGCCCCCGAGGCCGAGCCGGAGGTGCCTGCCGGGGACACGGCCGAATCAGGGGCCGGGCCCGAGGCAACGGATGAGGCGCAGCCGGAGATAGCAGCGGAAGCCGAGGATGACAGGGATGCGCCGGAGACCGAGCCGGAGGCGGCTGACGGCGGGGAAGCCGGCCCGCGCTTCGACGTGGTGCGCGTGGAGCCGGACGGGCAGGCGCTGGTCGCGGGGCGCAGCGCGCCCGGTGCGGCGGTGACGATCCTGCTGGACGGGAAGCCCCTCGCCGAGGCCGAGGCCGGGCGCGACGGCAGGTTTTCCGCTTTCATCGATCTGCCGCAAAGCGAGGCCGCGCGGGTGATGCGGCTTGCCGTGGGGGAGCGCCAAGGCGAGGAGAGCGTCGTGATCGCGCCGGTGCGCGTGGCCGAGGCGGAAACTTCCGCGGAGGCTGATCCTGTGCAGGCTGCCGAGGCCGAGACGACCGCGCCCGAAATGCCCCAAACCGAGCCCCCCGAGGCCGCGCCCTCGGGCGAGATGGCCGAGAGCGAGGGGCAAGACACCGAAACGGCCGCGGCCGGGACGGTTGCCCCGGACGCTCCTGCGCCGGAGGCACAGACAAGCAGCGACGACTTGCCCGAGACGCCCGGGGCTGACCCGCAGGTGGCCACGCTGCCGGGCGAAAACGGCTCCGGAACCGGCGCGCCTGCGCCCGGTGCCCCGGAGACAGAAGAGCCGGCGCAGACTGTCTTGCTGAGCTCCGAGGAGGGTGTCAGCGTCCTCCAGGCTCCCGGCCCGCAGGTTATGAGCCGGGTGGCGCTCGACATGATCAGCTATTCCGAGGGCGGCGACGTGGCGCTCGCGGGGCGCGCGCCCGGGGGTGGGTTCGTGCGCATCTATATCGACAACGAGGCCGTGGACACGCGCCCTGTTGCCGAGGATGGAAGCTGGCGGAGCGACCTTCCGGAAGTGGACACGGGCGTTTACACGCTGCGTGTCGACAAGGTGGACGAGAGCGGCGCGGTTCAGAGCCGCGTCGAGACGCCGTTCAAGCGGGAGGCCCCCGAAGCGATCGCCGGGCAGCCCGAGGAGGTGCGACTCGTGACGGTTCAGCCCGGCAACACGCTCTGGGCCATCGCGCGGGAACGCTATGGCGCGGGTGTGCAATATGTTCAGGTCTACGAGGCCAACAGGGACCAGATCCGCGACCCGGACCTCATCTATCCCGGGCAGGTGTTCGACCTGCCGGAGTAGGACCACCCGGACTCTTCGCAAATAGCGTGAGGCCCCGGATTTCCTGCGCCGGGCGTCTGGTGATCCGCTGCGAAACGGCCTATCTAGGGGGCTCGCGATAAATATGAGGGCCGGGGCGGATGAGCCAGGACATCGAGACAGAAGAGCGGCTCGCGGGGCTGCGGACGATCAGGCGCGTGGGGCCCTATCTGTGGCCCGAGGGCCAGACCTGGGTCAAATGGCGTGTGGTGATTGCCATGGCGGCGCTCGTCGTCTCCAAGCTCATCGCCGTCTATACGCCCGTGATCTACCGCGATGCCGTCGATACGCTCTCGGGCGAGGATGTCTCCAACCTGGCATTGGGGGCGATCGGGCTGACCGTGGCCTATGGCATGGCGCGGGTCTTCACCAACGGGTTCCAGCAGCTGCGTGATGCGGTCTTCGCCGCCGTGGCGCAGCGGGCGCTGCGGCAGCTCGCGCTGGAGACATTCGAGCATATTCACCGCCTGTCGATGCGCTATCACATCACCCGCAAGACCGGCGGGCTGAGCCGGATCATCGAGCGGGGGGTCAAGGGTGTCGAGTTTCTCCTGCGCTTCCTGCTCTTCTCCGTCGGCCCGCTCATTCTCGAGCTGGCGCTCGTCTGCGGCATTTTCTTCTTCATGTTCGATGCCTGGTATCTCGGCGTCGTCGTCGGCACGATCACCGTCTATGTCTGGTTCACCTTCAAGGTGACGGAGTGGCGCGTGAAGCTGCGCCGCGAGATGAACGACATGGACACCGACGCCAACCAGAAGGCGATCGACTCCCTGCTCAACTTCGAGACGGTCAAGTATTTCGGCGCCGAGGGGCGCGAGGCCAGCCGCTATGACGGCGCGATGGAGGGCTATGAGCGCGCCGCGATCAAGACCGCCTCCAGCCTGGCCTTTCTCAACTTCGGGCAGGCCTTCCTGATCACCATGGGGCTTGTCGGGGTGATGGTCATGGCCGCGATGGGCGTGCAGGACGGCACGCTGACGGTGGGCGATTTTGTGATGGTCAATGCCTACATGATCCAGATCACCATGCCGCTCAACTTCCTCGGCACGGTCTATCGCGAGATCCGCCAGAGCCTTGTCGACATGCGCGAGATGTTCGACCTGCTCGACCAGCCCGCCGATGTCACCGACAGGCCCGGCGCGCCTGCGCTCGACGTGCAGAGCGGCGAGGTGAGCCTTCAGGATGTGCGCTTCGGCTATGATCCCGCGCGGCCCATTCTCAAGGGCGTGAGCCTCGATGTGAAGGCGGGCGAGACCGTGGCCATCGTGGGCCCCTCGGGCTCGGGCAAATCGACCATCGGGCGGCTGCTCTTTCGCTTTTACGACGTGGGCGGCGGGGCCTTGAAGATCGACGGGCAGGATGTGCGCGATGTCACGCAGGACAGCCTGCATGACGCCATCGGCGTGGTGCCGCAGGACACGGTGCTCTTCAACGATACGATCCGCTACAACATCGCATATGGCAAGGACGCGGCCAGCGAGGAGGAGATCGTCGCGGCGGCCAGGGCGGCGCAGATCCATGACTTCGTGATGGGGCTGCCCGAGGGCTATGACACGGCCGTGGGCGAGCGGGGGCTGAAGCTCTCGGGCGGGGAGAAACAGCGCGTCGGCATCGCGCGCACGCTGCTGAAGGACCCGCCGATCCTGCTGCTCGACGAGGCGACGAGCGCGCTCGACACCGAGACCGAGCAGGAGATCCAGGTGGCGCTCCGGCGCGCGAGCGAGGGGCGCACGGCGCTTGTCATCGCGCACCGGCTTTCGACCGTGGCCGACGCCGACAGGATCGTCGTGCTGGAGGATGGCGAGATCATCGAGACCGGCACGCATGAGGACCTGCTCGAGCGCGGCGGGCGCTATGCCAGCCTCTGGGCGCGGCAGGCCGCGGAGCGCGAAGAGGCGGCGTAGGGTGGGGTGAGAGTGGAGACACAGGTGTTTTGGGGTGTCGGGGATTGGTTGTTTGAGCTAACTTTCTACCAATGCTGTGCTCGCTTTCGGAGGCCGCTATGCGCAGGGAGCGTGCTTTGCGACGTTGCGAAAGCCGGGTTTGATCCCAGAACAGACAGGTGAGAGAGGCCCATCGCCAGACCGCGGGATGGCGATCAACGGTTCTTCTGTGCACTTTATGCCTGCCAAGTCCGGACTCCGCTTGAGCGATGCACCCAGCGTCACCAAATCGCCAGCCCGTGCGGGCGGTCTGGCGATGGGCCGGGCACCTTCGGTGCTATTCCGGCCCGGGCTCTAGAACGTCCGCCTCGGGCCGACTGCCGTCATTACTTACAAAGGAACACCTGCTGCTCGATCCCGCACAGCAGACACAGGACGCGCCCGCGCCCCGCGCGCTACTCCGCCGCCCGCATGCTGTCATTGCCGCCGCCGCTTTCGCCACCGCCTTCGCCATCGTCCTCCGGCATCTTCCCGGCCTTGCGCAGCACCGATTGCATCTCCTCGGCGCTGGGCGCTTCGTCCACGTCGTCCTGGTTCTCGGGCAGGTCCTCCTCGTCCCACTGGATCTCCGGCGCCTTCACGCGGCGGGCGGCGCTTTGCAGGGCCATGTCGCGGGCGGCGCGGGAGGCGCGGCCGAGGCTGAGCGCGGCGAGGGCGCGCGCGGCCCAGCCGAGATAGGTCGACACCCAGACGCGCAGGGCCAGGAGCGAGGGCGTGAAGACCAGTGTCAGCATCGTGGCGATGCCGAGCCCGAAGACGACCGCCGTGGCGAGCTGCTTCCACCAGAGCGCCGTCGGGCTGTCGATCGTGTAGCCGCCGCCGAAGAAATCGAGGCTCAGGCCGAACATCATCGGCGCGAGGCCGGCCATTGTCGTGATCGTGGTGAGCAGGACGGGGCGCAGCCGGTCCTCTGCGGTGCGGGTGATCGCCTCGGGGCGCGGCATGTAGGCGCTGTATTCCTGGTAGGTGTCGATGAGCACGATGTTGTTGTTCACGACGATCCCCGCCAGCGCGACGATGCCGGTGCCGGTCATGATGATCGAGAAGGTCTGGTCCATCACCAGCATGCCGATGAGCACGCCCGTCGTGCTGAGGACGACCGCGACGAGGACGAGCACGGCATTGTAGAAGCTGTTGAATTGCGCCAGCAGGATGATGAACATCAGCCCGAGCGCCGCGCCGAAGGCCGTCATCAGGAAGGCCTGGCTTTCGGCTTCGTCCTCCTGGTCGCCGGTCCATTCGAAGGAGACGCCCGAGGGCAGGGGGCTTTCCGCGTCGAGCCAGGAGGTTAGTGCCTCGATCCTGTTGCCCGGCGTGAGCGGCACGGCCTCGAAGCCATCGCGTTGCCAGTCTTCGCGCAGGTCTTCGTCGGAATCCCACTCGGAAGCCGGCACGGTGGCCTCTTCGCCGGTCTCCGCGTTCACGAGCAGGAGCGTGTTGGAGGCAACGCCCGCTTTCACGTCGAAATAACGCTTCTGGCCCTCGCGGTTGATCTCGCCGAGCTTGGCCACGGGCTGGCGCGTGAGAAAGTTCGTGAGCGGGATGAGCCCGTCCTGCGTGCGCAGCTTGAGCGTATCGAGCGTAGAAAGCGCGCGGTCCTTCTCGGGAAAGCGCACGCGGATCTCGATCTCCTCGTCGGAGCTGTCGACGCGCATCGTGTCGAGCAGCAGCCCGCGCGTGACGAGCTGGACCATGCCGCCCACGGTGGCCACGTCGGCGCCGTAGCGCCCGGCGGCCTCGACATCGACATCGATCTGCCAGTCGATACCGGGCAGCGGCAGCGTGTCTTCCTGGAGCGTCAGGCCGGCCGTTTCGTCGAACCGTGCGCGCGCGATCTCTGTCGCCGCGATCAGCTCTTCCCAGTCGTCGCCCTTGAGGCGGAGGTGCACCGGCTTGGCCGAGGCCGGGCCGCGCGAGGCGGCGAGAATCTCGATCCTGGTGCCGGGGAGCTTTTCGAGCTCTGCCGTCAGCTCGTCGAGCACGCGGTCGCCGTCAAGCTCGGGGCGGTCCATGCGATCTTCCCAGGGGATCGTCTCGAACTGGATCTGGCCGATCGTGTCCTTGGGCGGCTGTGCGCCGCCGGTGTTGGAATCAAGGCCGCTTTCGCCGGCGAATGAGAAGGCATTGTCGACGCCGGGATGCGCCAGCACGACCTCTTCGGCGCGCTCGATCAGCGCGTCCTTCTGTTCGAGGCTCAGGTTGCCACGGGCGCGGACATAGACGATGGCCATTTCCGGCTCGCTCTCGACGAAGAACTCGGTGCCGTTGTTGTTCTCCGAATAGGTGCCGAACACCGTGAGCACGAAGAGAACAACCGCGGCGATGGAGACGACCGGCATGACCGGGTTGCCGGTGATGAGATGGATGAAATGGCCGAAGATCGTGCGGCGGCGACCGGCCTTGACGGCGCGTTTGCGGCGCTCGATCCGGGCCGCGCCGAGCGTGACCGTCGAGGCGAAACAGCCCAGCAGGAAGATGGCGATGCCCGGCAGGAGCGAGACGAAGCCGCTGCCGAGTGGCGCACCGGTGATATAGGCGGGGTTGAGCACCTGCATCGCGCCGAGGAAGAGCAGGTAGAGTGCAGGCGGCACCAGCAGGGCGCGCAGCCACCAGGGCGCGGCCTGCCTGAGCGCGTCCGATGTGCGGGTGAAACTGCGGCTCATGCGCCCCGTGACCCCGCCCATCACCGGCAGGTAGATCAGCGCGACAACCAGCGAGGCCGAGAGCACGAAGATGAGCGTGACGGGCAGCATCCCCATGAACTGCCCCGGCACGCCCGGCCAGAAAAGCATCGGCAGGAAGGCGCAGAGCGTCGTGGCGGTGGAGGCCACCACGGGCCAGAACATGCGCTTGGCGGCCTCGACATAGGCGTGCATCGGGCCGGTGCCCGCCGCGATCCGCTTGTCGGCATATTCCACCACGACGATCGCCCCGTCCACCAGCATGCCCACCGCGAGGATGAGGCCGAACATGACGATGTTGGAGATCGTCACGTCCATCAGCGCGAGCAGGGCGAAGCACAAGAGGAAGGATGTGGGGATCGCGAAGCCGACGAGCAGGGCAGGGCGGATGCCGAGCGCGGCGAGCACGACGATCATCACCAGCGCGATGGCCGTCAGCACCGAGCCTTCGAGCTGGGAGATCATCGAGGCGACGATGCGCGCCTGCTCGTTGGAGGTGCCGACGAAGACGGCGGCCTTGAGATCCTCGGGCCAGCCGGCGGCGGCCTCGGCCACGACGGATTTGACCTCGCGGTCCATGTCCAGAAGGTTGAACCCCTTGCGCTTGACGACCTGCAGGGCAACGGTCGTGTCGCCGTTGAAGCGGGCGGTGCCGAGGCGGTCTTCGAAGGTGAGCCGGATATCGGCGATATCCCCGAGGGTGACGACGCGATCGCCGTTCACCTTCACCGGCAGGTTGTAGACATCCTGCGGCTCATCGAAGCTCGAAGGGATCTTGACCGAGAAAGAGCCCGTCGCGTTCTCGATCTCGCCCGCGGCGATGAGCTGGTTGTTGTTGACGACGACGTTGATCAGCTCGCCCGCCGTGACATTGTAGGCTTCGAGCCTGAGCGGGTCGATGATCACTTCGAGCATCTCGTCGCGCTTGCCGGCGATGCCTGCTTCAAGGACCGCATCGAGGCTTTCGATCTCGTCCTGCAAATCGAGCGCCACGCGGCTCATGGTGCGCTCGGGCACATCGCCGGTGAGGTTGATCACCAGCACGGGGAATTCGGAGAAATTGATCTCGTTGATCGAGTATTTCTCGGCGCCTTCGGGGAAGTTCGCCTCGGCGGTGTTCATCGCGTCGCGCACATCTGCGATGGTCGCGGACTTGTCCCAGCCGAACTCGAATTCGAGGAAGATGCCCGCGTAGTTCTCCGCCGCCGTGGCCGACATGGTCTGGAGTCCGTCGAGATCGGCGAGCTCGGTTTCCATGGTCTTGACCAGCATCGATTCGCTGTCGGCGGCCGAGATGCCGGGGAAGGGCACCGAGACGAAGAGGCCGGGGATCTGGATGTCCGGCTCGCCCTCCTTGGGCAGGTTCGCATAGGCGTAGCCGCCGACCAGCAGCGAGAGCACGATGAAGGCGAGGATCATCCGCGCGCGGGAGGCGGCCCAGTCGACGAGGCCGGTCATTGATCCGGCTCCGAGCTACTTGCGTCCGCGCTGCGGAACTCAGGTGCGACGGGCACACCGTCGACGACGTATTCCTGTCCGATGATGATGATATCTGCCTTGTCGGGCAGACCGGTGAGCCAGGCACCGCCCGGGTCGTCGCGGATCAGCCTGACCTCGTGGAAGACCGCGTGGTTTTCGTCATCGACGAGGCGCACACCGAGCAGGCCGTCGTCATTGAGCGTCAGCGCCGATTGCGGCACGAGATGCGCCGATTGCCCTTCCGAGGCGATGACGATCTCGGTGGTCTGGCCGTCGCGGATTTCCAGATCCGGGTTCGGCACCTCGATCTCGATGCGGAAGGTGCGCGTGAGCGGATCCGCGCTGCGCCCCAGGAAGGTGACCTGGCCGGTGAGCGTCTGGCCGGTCGTGAGGCGGGCGCCTGCGCGCGCGCCGATCCCGACACGGCTGACCTGCGCCTCCGGAACGAAGCCGACGAGCTTGATCGGATCAAGCTGGATGATCGTGGCGCAGACCGCGCCGGGCTGGAGCAACGTGCCAAGCTCGGCCGTGTCGCTTTCCAGCAGGCCCGCGAAGGGCGCTGTGATGCTCAGCCGGTCGATCTCGCGTTTGGCGCCGGCGACGCCGGCCTGCGCCGATTCGATATTGGCCTCGACCCCTTGCATGCCGGACTGGGCCGTCTTGAGCGCGGCTTCGGCAGAGCGCACGGCGGCTTCACCGGCGCGCAGCGCGGCTGCGGAGGCGGCCACGCGCGTCTCGGAGGCATAGCCGCCTTCGCTGAGCTTGCGGGCGGCATTGTCGTTGATGCGCGCCTCCTCGAGCTGTGCGCGCGCCTGTTCGAGCTGCGCTTCGGCGCGTGGGATCTGGGCCTCGGTCTCGGGGATGCGCGCGCGCGCTTCGGCCAGCCGCGCCTCGGCCTCGGCCAGCGAGGCGCCCCGCGTGCCCGGGTCGAGCCTGCACAGGATCTGGTTTTCTTCGACGAAAGCGCCCTTGCGCAGCGGCTCGGAGACGACCTTGCCAGAGGTTTCGGCCTGGACCGTGACCTCCCGCGCGGCCTGCGTCTCGCCGCGCAGGATCACCGCGCTGTCGATCTGGCGGGCCACCGACTTCACCGCGATGACACCGATCGCGCCGTCGCGCGGCTCGGAGGCGATGCCGGCCTCGAGCTCTGCTTCGCTCTCCGCGCCATCCGGCAGGTCGATTGGCGCCTGAGCTTCGTCCGCTCCGCGCGCGAAGGACAAAAGGGCGTCGCGTTCGACAACGAGAAAGAACAGGAACACCGAGACAAGAATGGCTGTCAGAACGGGAATTATTCGCATCGGCGCGTCTTCCTTCGTGATCGATCCGCCTTCCGGGCGGGAGGCCGACTCGTAACTGGTGCGCCCTTGATGCGGCGCGCGTTTCACTCGCTTCGTGCTCACATAATCATGTTTGACTAAACTGTCCAGTTTAGCGGGGCATTCAGCGGCAACTGCGCGGCCTCGCCGCATCACGCGAAGCGCGCTCGGAGCCGATTGCCCGGCTCTGGCGACTGGGGGGGTCTTGGCAGGGGCCAAGGGACAGGTTAAGAGGGGAAAAACACCGAACGGGGGCATCCGCGTGAGCGACACCGACAGTTTCATCGACGAAGTCAGCGAGGAAGTCCGCCGCGACAGGCTTTTCGCCCTCATGAAGCGCTATGGCTGGATCGCGATTCTCGCCATCGTGCTCATTGTCGGCGGCGCGGCGTGGAACGAGTATCGCAAGGCGCAGGCCGAGGCGCAGGCGCAGGCCTTCGGCGACGCCATGCTCGAAGCCCTGGAGGCCAATGACCCGATCGCACGGGCCGCGGCGCTGGAGGCCGTTGAGGCCCCGAACGAGGGCGGCCGGGCCGTGCTCGGGCTGCTGCGCGCGCAGGCACAGTATGCTTCGGGGGATGTGGATGATGCCAAGGCCAGCCTCCAGGCCATTTCCGACGATGCCGATGTGCCGCCCGTCTACCGGCAAGTGGCCAGCTTCAAGCTGCTGGGCATGCAGGCCGAGACGCTGAACACCGAAGAGCGGCGCGCCGGTTATCAGGCGTTGATCGGCGGCAATCCGCAGCTTACGCTCATGGCCGAGGAGCAGCTTGCGCTGATAGATATCGAGGACGGCAATGAAGAGGCCGCGCTCGAGGCATACCGGGCGATCCTGGACGATGCGGAAGCCACGGCCGGGATGCGCCGCCGGGCGAACCAGATGATTGTTGTGCTGGGCGGTGATCTGCCCGAAGCTGTGCAGGGCGAGAACACGTCCGACAACGGCTGACATGAAGGCGAGAGGAAGCGTAAGATGGCAGTAGAGCTCAAACGGCGTGGTGCTGGGCCGCTCGGCGCGGGTGCGATGGCGGCGATGCTGCTCTTTCTGAGCGCCTGCGAGGAGCCGGAGACGATCCTGCCCGGCAAGCGCGAGGCGTTGCGCGGGGCCGAGGAACTGGCCAGTGTGGATGTCATCACGCAAGACGGGGAGAATCGCAGCGAGCCGCTCTCCCTGCCGGCCCGGCAGGACAATGCAAGCTGGACCCAGAGCCATGTGAGCCCGGCCGTGCGCGTGAGCCATCCTGCCTTCGGCGGCGCGATGCAGCCGCTCTGGGCCGCGGATATCGGTGCGGGGAACTCGCGCCACGGGCGGATCACGGCCGACCCTGTCGTGGCCGGCGGCAAGATATTCACCCTCGACAGCGAGGCGCAGGTCAGCGCGGTTTCGACCTCCGGGCAGCTCGTCTGGTCCAAGAGCCTCGTGCCCGCGCGCGATGCGGGCCGCGACGCCTCGGGCGGCGGCCTGGCTTTCGCGGATGGAAAACTCTTCATCTCCTCGGGCTTCGGGCTGATGACGGCGCTCGATGCCGAGACCGGCGCGGAGCTCTGGCAGCAGAAACTCCAGGCCCCCGGCACCGGAACGCCGAGCGTGAGCGGCGGGCTGGTCTATCTCGTGGCCGGGGACAAGACGGCCTGGGCGCTCGAGACCGAGACGGGGCGCATCCGCTGGCAGCTTGCCGCCGCTTCGGACAAGAACAACATTCTCGGCGGCGCGGCCCCGGCGGTCAACGACCGGCTCGTTGTCTT
This sequence comes from Rhodobacteraceae bacterium 63075, assembly GCA_003417655.1. Taxonomy (GTDB): domain Bacteria; phylum Pseudomonadota; class Alphaproteobacteria; order Rhodobacterales; family Rhodobacteraceae; genus Lentibacter. Next base: position 50,837 of record QVMW01000011.1, on the reverse strand, counting down.
CTCCTTCGGCTCCAACGAGGTGCAGGCCGCCTTCAAGCAGGGCGGGCTGAGGCTCTGGGACGCGATCATCCCGGGCCGCCGGGACGGGTTCGCGCGCAGCCGTATCACCGATGTCACGGGCGGGCCCGTCATCGTCGGCGACACGATCTATGCCGGGACGCATTCGGGCCGCATGGTCGCGCTGGAGACAGCCTCGGGCGCGCGCAAATGGACCGTCGAGGAAGGGCCGATGAGCCCTGTCTGGGTCGCGGGCGGCTCCATCTTCCTTGTCTCGGAAGGCAATGATCTCGTCCGGCTCGACGCCGAGACGGGCACCTATGTCTGGTCCCAGGAATTGCCCTTCTTCATCAAGGACCGCCCGCGCAGGCAGCGCGGTGTCTTTGCCCATTACGGCCCGGTGCTGGCAGGCGGGAAGCTCTACGTGGCCTCCTCGGACGGGCTCATCCGCGCCTTCGACCCCGAGGACGGCAGCCAGACGGGCCAGGCCGAGATCCGGGGCGGGGCCTCCTCCGCGCCGGTCTTCGCGGGGGGCGTGATGTATGTGGTCAGCGGCAACGGTCAACTTTTGGCTTTCCGCTGACTGTCAGGTCGGATAGACGCGCATCTTCGCAGACCGTATTGACGCAGCCGGAGCGCAAGAGATGAGTTTCACCCTCGCCATCGTGGGGCGGCCCAACGTGGGCAAATCGACCCTGTTCAACAGGCTTGTCGGCAAGCGGCTGGCGCTGGTCGACGACCAGCCGGGCGTGACGCGCGACTTGCGCGAGGGCGAGGCGAAACTCGCCGATCTGCGCTTCACGGTGATCGACACGGCGGGGCTGGAAGAGGCCACCGATGACAGCCTCGAAGGCCGGATGCGCCGCCTGACCGAGCGCGCGGTCGACATGGCCGATGCCTGCCTGTTCATGATCGATGCCCGCACAGGCGTGACCCCGACCGACGAGATCTTCGCCGATATCCTGCGCCGCCGCGGCAAACATGTTTTCGTGGCGGCGAACAAGTCGGAAAGCAACGCCTCGGAGGCGGGGGTCATGGAAGCCTACGGTCTCGGGCTTGGCGATCCGATCCGCCTGTCGGCCGAGCATGGCGAGGGGCTCAACGAGCTTTACTCTGCGCTGATGCCCGTCGCCGATGCGCATGAGGAGCGCGCCCGCGAGGATGCGCCGCGCGTCGATGTGACCGTGGACGAAGATGAAGACCTCCCCGACCACAGCCCGACCGAGAAAAAACCCCTCCAGATCGCCGTGGTAGGCCGCCCCAACGCGGGAAAATCCACGCTGATCAACAAGATACTGGGTGAAGATCGCCTGCTGACGGGGCCCGAGGCAGGGATCACCCGCGATGCGATCTCGCTGACGCTGGACTGGTCGGGCACGCCGGTGCGCATTTTCGATACCGCCGGGATGCGCCGGAAGGCCAAGGTCCAGGACAAGCTGGAGAAGCTCTCCGTCTCCGACGGGCTCAGGGCGGTGAAGTTCGCCGAGGTCGTGATCGTCCTGCTCGACGCGGCGATCCCCTTCGAGCAGCAGGATCTGCGCATCGCGGACCTTGCCGAGCGCGAGGGGCGTGCCGTGGTCGTCGCTGTCAACAAGTGGGACGTGGAAGAGGCCAAGCAGGAGAAGCTGCGCGAGCTGAAGGAAGAGTTTGCGCGCCTGCTGCCGCAGCTCCGGGGGGCACCGCTCATCACCGTGTCGGCCAAGACGGGCCGGGGGCTGGAGCGGCTGCATGACGCGGTGCGCCGCGCCCATGACATCTGGAACCGCCGCGTGCCGACGGCGGCGCTCAACCGCTGGCTCACGGGCATGGTCGAGGCGCATCCCCCGCCCGCCCCGCAGGGCCGCCGCATCAAGCTGCGTTACATCACGCAGGCCAAGACGCGCCCGCCCGGTTTCGTGGTGATGTGCAGCCATCCCGACAAGATTCCCGCCGCCTATACGCGCTATCTCGTCAACGGGCTGCGCGAGGATTTCGACATGCCGGGCACGCCGATTCGCCTGCATATGCGCGGGCAGGGCGACAAGAACCCCTACAAGGGCCGCAAGAAGGCCGGCCCCTCGAAGCTGCGCAAGCACATGCAGGGGCGGCGGGACTGACGCGGGATCGAATTCCGTCACGGAATTCGATCCGAATTTTTTCGAAAAATTCGTGGCAAAATCCGCGACGGATTTTGGACCGCTTTCTTCGAAAGAAAGCGGCTACCTGCGGATCATGTTCAATCCGAGATAACCGATGCCAAGGGCTGCAAGCCCGGCAACGCCGATATTGAGCGGCGCGGCATTGGCCACGATCACGCCGACGAGGGCCCAGATCACGGCACCCGGATAGGCGAGGCTGTCGGGGCGGGCCTTCTGGAATGCCACGGCGATGACGAGGGCGACGGCAAGGCCGACATAGGCGGCGATCTGCCCGGAAGTGTAGCCATAGCCCGCGAGCAGCAGGCCGATGGAGACGGACGCGGCCGCCGTGAGCCAGCCGGCATAAGCGCCGATGGGCTCGCGCTGGAGCCAGCGGTCGTTCTCGCCTGCCCGCAGGAGCGCGGAGAGGGCCGTCACCAGCATGACCCAGATCAGCACCGTGGCCCAGACAGGCGACATCTGCGCCACCGACAGCCAGGAGGCGCCCACGGCGAGCGAGATGAAGAGCGGCGCGCGCTGGGCTTCCCAGTCGGCGCTGTCATGGCGCGCGATGAGGCCCATGCCGGTCCCGGCGATCAGCCAGAGATAGATCAGCCCCCAGATCGAGAAGGCATAGCCCGCAGGCTGCACCGGCGGGTCGTTCTGCGGAACGGGGAACTGGTCGCCCTCGAACCCGTTGAAGCCGGACACGAGGAAGGGCGACAAGGCAAAAACGAGAGCCGCGACGAAAGTCAGGATGGAAAGGGCGCGTTGCATGTCGTCTCCTGCGTTTGAAGCGTTTGTCCTAGAACACTACGGCGCGCTCATGGTTCCGGATGCAAGGCAAATCGGTGCTGCTCAGGCGAGCGTGCCATCCGCCATGAGCCGAGTCCTGCCGCCGAGATAGGGCGCGAGCACCTCCGGGAGCGTCACCGAACCGTCCTCCTGCTGGCCGTTTTCCAGCACGGCGATAAGCGCGCGGCCCACGGCGAGGCCGGAGCCGTTGAGCGTGTGGAGGAATTCGGGCTTGCCGCCGCCCTCGGGCTTGAAGCGCGCGTTCATGCGGCGGGCCTGGAAATCGCCGCAGACGGAGACCGAGCTGATCTCGCGATAGGCGTTCTGCCCGGGCAGCCAGACCTCGATGTCATGGGTCTTGATCGCGCCGAAGCCGATATCGCCCGTGCACAGGATGACCGTGCGATAAGGCAGGCCGAGCGCTTCGAGGATGCCTTCGGCGCAGCGCGTCATGCGTTCGTGCTCGTCCATGCTCTTCTCGGGATGCGTGACCGAGACCATCTCGACCTTCTCGAACTGGTGCTGGCGCAGCATCCCGGCCGTGTCGCGCCCGGCGCTGCCCGCCTCGGAGCGGAAGCATTGCGTATGCGCCACGTAGCGGCGGGGCAGATAGCTTTCCTCGACGGTCATGCCGTTGACGATATTGGTGAGCGTCACCTCGGCGGTGGGCACGAGCCACCAGCCGTTCGTCGTCTTGTAGCTGTCCTCGCCGAACTTCGGGAGTTGGCCGGTGCCATACATCATCTCGTCGCGCACGAGCACGGGCGTCCATGTTTCGGTGAGGCCGTTTTCCTCGGTATGGGTGTTGATCATGAACTGCGCCAGCGCGCGGTGGAGGCGCGCGACGGCACCCGAAAGCACGACGAAGCGGCTGCCGGAGAGCTTGGCGGCGGTCTCGAAATCCATGCCCGCCTTGACGCCGGGCAGCTCGTAATGCTCGGCTGGCGCGAAGCCCATCTCGCGGGGCGTGCCCCAGCGGCGGATCTCGGTGTTGTCCTCCTCGTCCTCACCGTCGGGCACATCGTCATGCAGGAGGTTGGGCAGGGTGCTCAGAAGCTCGGTCAACTCGGCATCGAGCGCCTTGGCCTCGGCCTGCATCTCGGCGACCTGGGCCTTCCTGGCGGAGACGTCCTCGCGCAGGGCGTTGAAGCGGTCTTCGTCGCCCGCCGCCTTGGCCGCGCCGATCTCCTTGGCGGCCTTGTTCTGCGCGGCCTGCGCCTCCTCGGCGGCGAGGATCTTCGCCCGGCGCTTCTCGTCAAGCGCGAGGATGTCACCGGAGACAGGCGAGAGCCCGCGCCGCGCCATCACGGCATCGAAAGCATCGGGGGTCTCACGGATCATGCGGATATCATGCATCTGTCTTGGGTCCTTGGCCTTGAGTGACTCGTCTGACGCCTTATGGCCGATTTTGCGGGGCAAGGTAAACTGGTCAATGGCGGCGCGCCCGGCCCCCTGAATCCCGCCCACAAAACGGCCCCTTGGGATTGCATCGCGCAATGAAGCCGCTTAGGTAGGGCGGGATTTACGGGGCCAGGGGTGGCCTCCAAGGACAAACTGGATGGGATGCGCTCATGAGACCTGGTGATCTGCTGATGTTGGCCGCGATTTTCGCGATCATGTATTTCCTGCTGATCCGGCCGCAGCAAAAGAAGATGAAAGAGCACAAGGCGATGATCGAGGCGATCCGCCGGGGTGACCAGATCGTCACGCAGGGCGGCATGGTCGGCAAGGTCACCAAGGTGCGCGACGATGGCGAGCTGGACGTGGAGATCGCCGAGGGTGTGAAAGTCCGGATCATCCAGGCGACGGTCGCGCAGGTCATCTCCAAGACAGAGCCGGCGGCGAACGCCTGAGCTTTCCACTTCTTTGACAACAGGCGGGGCGGCGCATGCTGCAAATCGATACATGGAAGCGCGTGCTCATCTGGCTGACCGTCGCGGCAGGCCTTGTGCTGGCCCTGCCCAACGGCTTCTACACGCGGGTCGAGACGCATAACGACGCGGTGAAGGCGCTCGAGATGGGCGGAACCGGCGAGGGGCTGGAGGAACAGGTGGCGCTCTGGCCGTCCTTCCTGCCCTCCGGGCTGGTCAATCTCGGCCTCGATCTACGCGGCGGCGCGCATCTGCTGGCCGAGGTGGAGGTCGAGGATGTCTATTCCGCGCGCATCAAGGGCATGTGGCCCGAGATCCGCGACCTGCTGCGCGAGGAGCGCGCCACGATCGGCACGATCCGCCTTCAGGACGGCACGGAAGACGAGCTGCGCGTGCGCATCTCGCAGGCCGATCAGGTGGACCGCGCCGCGAGCCTCGTGCGCGGCCTTGCGCGGCCCGTCACGAGCCTTTCGGGCACCGGCGCGAGCGATATCGAGGTCACCACCGAGGGTGACGCGATCATCGTGCGGCTTTCGGAAGCCGAGAAGATGGCCACCGACGAGCGCACCATGCGCCAGTCGCTGGAGATCATCCGCCGCCGGATCGACGAGGTCGGCACGCGCGAGCCGACGATCCAGCGGCAGGGTTCGGACCGGATCCTGATCCAGGTGCCCGGCCTCGGCAGCGCCTCCGAGCTCAAGGACATCATCGGCACAACCGCGCAGCTCACCTTCCATCCGGTCGTCAGCCGCGCCTCCAGCGCCTCCGATCCGGCGGGTGCAGGCAACTTCATCGCTCCCTCGCTCGACGAGGAGGGTGTCTACTACATTCTCGAGCAGGCCGCCGTCGTCACCGGCGAGGATCTTGTCGATGCGCAGCCCGATTTCGACCAGAACGGCCGGCCCGCCGTGTCCTTCCGGTTCAACACCGCCGGCGCGCGGCGTTTCGGCGATTACACCGCCGAGAATATCGGCTCGCCCTTTGCCATCGTGCTTGACAACGAGGTCATCTCCGCGCCGGTCATCCAGAGCCACATTCCGGGCGGATCGGGCATCATCACGGGCAATTTCAACCTCGAGGAAAGCACCAACCTGGCCGTGCTCCTGCGCGCGGGTGCGCTCCCTGCGGGGCTCGAATTCCTCGAGGAGCGGACCATCGGGCCGGAGCTTGGCGCGGACAGTATCGACGCCGGCACGATAGCCTGTATCGTCGCCTTCGTCGCGGTGCTGATCTTCATGTTCCTCAGCTACGGCACCTTCGGCGTCTTCGCCAATATCGCGCTCATCATCAATGTCGGCCTCATATTCGGGCTTCTGTCCATGCTCGGCGCGACGCTCACCCTGCCGGGCATCGCGGGTATCGTGCTCACAATCGGCATGGCGGTGGACGCCAACGTGCTGGTCTTCGAACGCATCCGCGAGGAGCTCAAAAGCGCGCGCGGGCCGTCGCGGGCCATCGAGCTGGGCTACGAGAAGGCGCTGTCGGCCATTGTCGATGCGAATATCACGACCTTCATCACGGCGGTGATCCTCTACGCGGTCGGCTCCGGCCCGGTGCGCGGCTTCGCCATCACGCTCGGCCTCGGCATTCTCACATCGGTCTTCACGGCGATCTTCGTGACACGTCTTCTCGTGATCATGTGGTTCGAGCGCCGCAGACCCAAGCAGCTGGAGGTGTAAGCCATGCGCCTGAGACTCGTTCCCAAGGAAACCGCCTGGGATTTCTTCTCGCGGCCCAAGCTCTGGCTCGGCATCTCCGTGGTGCTCATGGTGCTCGCCTTCATCAGCTTCATGCTGCAAGGGCTCAACTATGGCATCGACTTCAAGGGTGGCACGACGATCCGCACCGACAGCGCCGAGCCTGTGGACATCGCCGCCTATCGCGGTGCGATCGAGCCGCTGGGCTTGGGCGATGTGACGATCACGGAGGTCTTCGATCCGACGTTCGAGGACGATCAGAATGTCGCGATGATCCGCATCGAGACGCAGGAAGGCGAGGAATCCGTCACCGGCGCCGTCGTGGAAAGCGTGCGCAGCGCGCTGCAGGGCGCTGCGCCGGATATCACCTTTTCCTCGGTCGAGAGCGTCGGCCCGAAGGTCTCCGGCGAGTTGATCCAGACGGCGGCGATTGCCGTTCTGCTCGCCATCGGGGCGGTGTTGATCTACATCTGGCTGCGCTTTGAGTGGCAGTTCGCCGTCGGGGCCGTCGCGGCGCTCGTGCATGACGTGTTGCTCACCATCGGCATCTTTTCCGAGCTGCAGATCCGCTTCGATCTTGCGATCATCGCCGCGCTGCTGACGATCGTGGGCTACTCGCTCAATGACACCGTGGTCGTCTTCGACCGTGTCCGCGAGAACCTGCGCAAATACAAGAAGAAGCCCCTCAAGGAAGTGCTCAACATCTCGATCAACGAGACGCTGAGCCGGACGGTCATGACCTCCGTGACGACCCTGCTGGCGCTGATCTCGCTCTTCGTGCTGGGCGGCGACGTGATCCGCGGCTTCGTCTTCGCGATGATCTGGGGCGTGATCGTGGGCACCTACAGCTCGGTCTTCGTGGCCTCCGTGATCCTGCTCTGGCTCGGCGTGAAGCGCGACTGGTCCAAGCCCGACGCGAACCTCGGCAACCAGTTTGCCAATGTAGATGCCTGAGCTGCTCGCGGGGGCCTTCTCGGAGGCGCTCGCGCTCGACGGGCTCGGCTGGATCGCGCTGACGGCTTTCATCGCGGGTGTCGTGCGGGGCTTTTCGGGCTTCGGCACCGCGATGATCTTCATTCCGGTCGCGGCGAAATTCCTCGAGCCGATCTGGGTTCTCATCGCGCTCGTCATCATGGACATTCTCGGCCCGATCCCCAACCTGCCGCGCGCCTGGCGCGACGGGCGGCCCGTGGACGTGGGCGTGCTGGCGCTGGCGACCCTGGTCGCGCTGCCCGTCGGAATCGCTATTCTCGTGGCGGTGCCCGCGGAGGTCTTCCGCTATGTCGTCTCGGGAATCGCGGTTCTCGTGCCCGTTCTGCTTGTCGCCGGCTTTCGCTATCGCGGCGAGATGACACGCGGCCTGCTGGCCGGTGTCGGGGCCGTCGCGGGCATCACCGGTGGCGCTGCCGGGCTGCCGGGGCCGCCGGTGATCCTGCTCTACGCGTCGAGCACGCGGCCCGTGGCCGAGATTCGCGGCAATATCATGCTCTACCTTGTCGCCTTCGATGTCATCCTGCTTGGTTGGCTCGGCCTGCAGGGCCGACTGGAGATGACACCTGTCGCGCTTGGTCTCTTGCTTTTCGCGCCGATTGTCGCAGGCAATATTCTGGGCGCGGCGGTCTTTGATCCCGCCCGCGAAAGAATGTATCGAGGGGTGGCCTATGCCGTGGTCATCACGGCGGCGCTGACAAGCCTGCCGATCTGGGAGTGAACGGATGAAACTGACCGAGATGCACTTTGCCGAAGCCCAGCCCGTCGAGGGTTACGGGCCAGGGTTCTTCCGCGTCGGCGGGGCGCGCATCGAAGGCGGGATGCTGCTCACCGCCGAGGGCGTGGACAGCTGGGCTGGCTACGAGGCGGCGGAGCAAATCCTTGCGCTCGAAGGGGCGGTCGATGTGGTTTTCGTCGGCACCGGCGCGGAGATCGCGCATCTGCCGCAAGGCCTGCGCGATGCGATCGAGGCGGCGGGCATGGGCGTGGAAGTCATGAACACGCCCTCGGCCTGCCGGACCTATAACGTGCTCGCCGCCGAGGGGCGGCGGGTCGCTCTCGCGGCGCTGCCCGTATGAGCGCCCTGGAGCTCCGGGCCGAGAACCTGACGGTCACGCGCGGCGGTGCGGCGGTGCTGGAAGGCGTGAGCTTTCGTTTGCACGCAGGCCGCGCGCTGATCCTGCGCGGGCCGAACGGGATCGGAAAGACAACGCTCTTGCGCACGCTGGCCGGGCTTCAGCCAGCGCGGGAGGGCCATGTGAGCATGCCGCCCGAGGCGATGGCCTACGCGGCACATCTCGACGGGATCAAGGCGGTTTTGACCGTCGAGGAGAACCTGCGCTTCTGGGCCAGTGTCTTCGAGACCGAACGTGTGGAGGAGGCGCTTGACGCCTTCGAGCTTAAGGGCTTGCGCACACGTCCCGCCGGCCTTCTCTCGGCGGGCCAGAAGCGCCGCCTCGGGCTGGCGCGGCTTGTCGTGACGGGGCGGCCCATCTGGGTGCTCGATGAGCCGACCGTCTCGCTTGATGCGGCGGCGGTGGAGATGTTCGGCAAGGTCATCCGCGCCCATCTGGCCCAGGGGGGCATGGCGCTTCTGGCCACGCATATCGAGCTTGGGCTCGAGGAGGCGGAGCGGCTCGAGCTTGGCCCTTTCAAGGCGGTGGTGAAGCCCGATGAACATTTCGACGAGGCCTTCCTGTGATCGCGCTGCTTGCCCGTGATCTTCGGCTGGCGGTGCGGGCTGGGGGCGGCTTCGGCCTCGGGCTGTCCTTCTTTCTCATCGTCGTCGTGCTCGTGCCCTTCGGTGTCGGGCCGGAGACCGGGCTCTTGAGCAGGATCGCGCCCGGCGTGCTCTGGGTTGCGGCCCTGCTTGCCTGCCTGTTGTCGCTCGACCGCATCTTCGCACTCGACTACGAGGATGGCTCGCTCGACCTGCTGGCCACCTCGCCGCTGCCGCTCGAGGGCGCGGCGGCCGTGAAGGCGCTGGCGCATTGGCTGACGACGGGGCTGCCTCTGGTGCTGGCCGCGCCCGTGCTGGCGCTGCTGATGAACCTGCCATGGCAGGGCTACGCCCCGCTCATGCTCTCGCTCTTGCTCGGCACGCCCGCGCTTTCGGTGATCGGGGCTTTCGGCGCGGCGCTGACCGTGGGCATCAAGCGCGGCGGGCTGCTGCTGAGCCTGCTGGTGCTTCCGCTCTATGTGCCTACGCTCATTTTCGGGGCTGACGTGGCCCGGCGCGGGGCGGAGGGGCAGGACTTCACCACGCCGCTGATGATGCTGGCGGGGATCAGCTTCGGCGCGCTGGCGCTCCTGCCCTTTGCGTCGGCGGCGGTGCTGCGGGTGAACTTGCGATAATGTGACAAGCTGGCTCTGGCATTCCGCCATGAATTCAGGCAATGGAATGCAAGGCTCAAGGAGGAGACGATGGCATCGCTCTGGGAATATGCGAACCCTTTGAAATTCATGCGCACCACGGAGCGCATCCTGCCGGCTGTCTCGGCCCTGGCGGCGCTCTGTCTGGTGGGTGGTCTCGTCTGGGGGTTTTTCTTCACGCCGGATGATTTCCGGCAGGGCTCGACCGTGAAGATCTTCTACATCCATGTCCCGAGCGCGATGATGGCGGTCAATATCTGGGTGATGATGCTCGTCACCTCGCTGGTCTGGATCATCCGGCGGCATCACGTGAGCGCGCTGGCGGCGCGCGCCGCCGCGCCCATCGGGGCCGTCATGACGGTGATCGCGCTTTTCACCGGGGCGGTCTGGGGCCAGCCGATGTGGGGCACATGGTGGGCCTGGGACCCGCGTCTGACCTCGTTCCTGATCCTGTTCCTGTTCTATCTCGGCTATATCGCGCTCTGGGCCGCGATCGAGGATGATGACACGGCGGCGGACCTGACCTCGGTGCTCTGCCTTGTCGGTTCGGTCTTCGCGCTGCTCAGCCGCTACGCCGTCAATTTCTGGAACCAGGGGCTGCACCAGGGCGCCTCGCTCAGCCTCGACAAGGAGGAGAACGTGGCCGATGTCTTCTGGTATCCGGCGCTTGTCTGCATCGCCGGGTTCATCCTGCTCTTCGTGGCGCTCGTGATCGTGCGGACCAACACGGAAATCCGCGCGCGGCGCATGCGGGCGCTTCTGGCGCGGGAAAGGGGGGCGGATGCCTGATCTGGGGAAATATGCGCTCGAAGTGCTTAGCGCCTATGGCGTGTCGCTGGTGCTGATCGTCGGCATCGTCTTGCTCAGCGTTGCGCGGTCGCGCCGCGTCAGGGCCGAGCTGGAAGCGGTGGAAGCGCGGAGGCAGCGCAATGGCTAGGCCCTCTGCAATGATGATCGCGCCGCCGCTTGTGTTCATAGGGCTGGCCGGGCTCCTGGCCTTCGGGCTCTTTCGCGACGATCCCGACGCGCTGCCCTCGGCTCTGCAAGGCAAGCCTGCGCCTGCCGTGGCCGTCACGCCGCTGGGCGACAAGCCGGAGCTTTCGGACGCGATGCTCCGGGACGGCGGCGTCAAGCTGGTGAATTTCTGGGCAAGCTGGTGCGCGCCCTGCCGCGTGGAACACCCTCACCTTGAGGCGCTGGCCGGGGAAGGCATCCCGATCTACGGGGTGAACTACAAGGACAAGGCTCCCAACGCGCTGAAATTCCTCGCCGAGCTGGGCGATCCCTATACGGCCGTCGGGGCCGACGCCAAGGGCCGCATGGCGCTTGACTGGGGGGTCTACGGCGTGCCGGAGACCTACGTGATCGACGGCGAGGGCACCATCATGCTCCGCTGGGCGGGGCCGATCACCTCCCGCGTGATCGAGGAGACGATCCGCCCCGCCATCGACGAGGCGCGCGGGCAGTAGGCGGCCAAGAATTTTTCGAAAATTCTTGTCAAAATTCTTCGAAAGAATTTTGTGCGCTCACTCCGCCAGTTCGGTCACGATGTCATTGGCGCGTTCCAGCGTCCGGTGGACGGGGCATTTGTCGGCGATCTCAAGCAATTTTTGCCGCTGCTCACCCGACAGCTCTCCTTCGAGGTGAACCACCCGCTTGAAACTGTCGATCTTCTCGCGGCTGCCTTCGCTGGCGTCCTGTGCGTGGACCTTCTCATGGCTCACATCCACTCTGACATGTTCAAGCGGCCAACCCTTGCGGCGGGCATACATGCGGATGGTCATCGAGGTGCAGGCGCCGAGCCCCGCGGCCAGGAAGCCATAGGGCGACATGCCACGGTTGGTGCCGCCATAGGCCTCGGGCTCGTCGGCCAGTGCGTGATGCTGCGGGCCTGACATGATGTCCTGCAGAAAGCCCTGGGGGTCGGCCTCCGAGACACGGGTAATTCCCTCGGGTGCACCGGGCGGCGGGGCTGGCGGGCGCATGTCGAGATAGCGCGCCGCCCAGGCCGCGATCACCTCGGCGGCATATTCGGCATCGCCCGGGCGCGTTATCAGGTGATCGGCATCGTCGAGCGTGATGAAGCTCTTGGGGTGCTTGGCGGCCATGAAGATCTCGGCGGCATTGTCTATCCCGACGATCTCGTCGCGCGGGGCGTGCAGCACGAGCAGGGCCTTGCCGAGCTCTTGCAGCCGCGTTTCGAGATTGGCGTGGCTGACATCTTCCAAGAACTCCTTGCGGATCACGAAAGGACGCCCGCCGAGATCGACCTCTGCCTCGCCCGTCTCGAGGATCTCCTCGCGTTTCTCACCGAAATGCCGGGTCACATGGGCCGGATCGTAGGGCGCGCCGATGGTCACGACGGCCTTGGCCGAAGGTATCTGCCCCGCTGCGGCGATCACCGCCGCGCCGCCCAGGCTGTGGCCGATGAGCAGGTCGGGCGCGCCGATCCCGGCCTCGAGCGCCTCCGCGGCGGCAGCGAGATCGCCGACATTCGAGGAGAAGTCCGTGTTGGCGAACTCGCCCTCGGAATGGCCCAGCCCCGTGAAATCGAAGCGTAGAACGGCGATGCCCTGGGCGGCGAGGCGCTGCGAGATGCGCTTGGCCGCCGGGATGTCCTTCGAGCAGGTGAAGCAATGGGCGAAGAGCGCTGTCGCGAGGTGGGGCCCGTCGGGCATGTCGAGCCGCGCGGCGAGCTTATGGCCGCTCCGGCTTTCGAAATCGAGGCGTTTGGTTGGCATGGGGCATCCTTTCCTTGGCCTTTCAAGGGTGGGGGAGCGCTGCGCCGGTCGCAACCCCGCAGCGCGCCATGTCACGGGGCTGTGAAAGCGCCCGCGCGTCAGCTTTCTCCCATGAGCGCCGGATCGAACGGGTATGTCGTCAGGTTCTCGAAGCCATCTTCGGTGATCAGGACCTGATCTTCGAGCTTGATCGAGAAATCCCCGCCCACCTCGCCAAGGGCAACCTCGACGCAGAGCACCATGCCCGGCTCGAGCGCATAATCGAAAGCGCCCGGCACGGCCTGGTCGGGATAGGCCACCAGTGGCCACTCGTCGCACAGGCCGACGCCGTGCATCATGCAGCCGTATTTCTGCGCCTGGAACTTGTCGTCGAGCCTGTGGCAGTTCTCCGTCAGCTCGGGGATCATCACGCCGGGCCGCAGCATTTGCATGTTGGTCATGATGTGTTCATGGGCGTGCTGCATGGCATAGATCATGTCGGGGCGCGGCTTTTGCTCGCCGATCCACCAGGTGCGCGAGATGTCCACGCAGATGCCGTAGGAGCCGACAAGGTCGGTGTCGAAGGCGAGGATCTCGTTGCGGCTCGGAATGCGCGGGCCGCATTCCTGGAACCACGGGTTGGTGCGCGGACCCGTTGTGAGCAGGCGGGTTTCAAGCCACTCGCCACCGCGGCGGATGTTCTCGGCGTGGAGCACGGCCCAGATGTCATCTTCGCAGGTCTTCCCGTCGCCCATGTGGACGCGGGCGAAATCCTCCATGGCGCGCACCGAGGCCTCGCAGGCATGGGAGGCGCAGCGCATCGCCTTGATCTCGTCGGGCCCCTTCACGGCGCGGGCCTTCTCGGTGACCTCCTCGCCTTCCATCACCGTGAAACCCTGCGCCTCGAGCGCGCGCAGCCCGTGAAGCATCGGCTTGTCCACGGCGAGGCGCATGTTGCCCTCGGCGTGCGCCTCGATCAGCCCGCGCACCTCGTTCGAGAACACGTCAGCGGCCACATCGATCTTGTCGCCCCTGTCGAAGTAGAACAGGTCCGCACCGGAGCGCTGCTCGCGCACGAGTGGATTGAAGGACGAAAGGAACGGGGAGTTCTTGTAATCCCAGATGACCATGTAGCCATCGGCGCAGAGGAGCACGGCGCGGAACGGGTTGTGCGCGTTCCAGAGCTGCATGTTGGTGCTGTCGGTGGCGTAGCGGATGTTGAGCGGATCGAACATCAGAAGGCCGCCATAGCCGCGCTCCGTGATATGCCGCGTGAGCCGTTCCCAGCGGTAGCGGCGCATCTTTGCAAGGTCGGGCAGCTCCAGCCCGGCTGCCGCCCATTCGGCGAAAGCAAGCTGCGTCGGGCCGATCTCGATCCGGTCGGCGTCATTCGGTGAGCCGTCACCGAGCGTTGCGCCTCTTGCAGGGTCGATCTTGCGGGTGTCGCGGTAATGGGTGTTCATGGCGGGCCGTCTCCTCGGGCAAAGGCTTGCGCGTTGCCGGCGGCTGGTCTTGCCTGAAAGCGACCTGCGGTAGGGGGGGGCGGCTTGTCGCTTTTCTGTCGAAAAGGCTTCTTGGAGCCGTGATCCAGACGTTACGCAGGCGTTGCATTCCGCGTGAGACTGTTCCCTCACAGTCAAACCGGAGGGAATCATGATCCGAACTGCAATCGTTCTGGGCGCGGCCGCGTCCATGCTGGGTGGCGGCGCCTTTGCCGACGACCACGGCGAAATGGGGCTGACCTATGGCCCGCGCCCGTTCTATCTCATCGACCGGATGGAAGACGGCCCGCTCAAGGAAAAGCTGGCCTCCTGCGTGGCCCAGACGCCTGCGGCGTCGGACTTCTCGATCGGGCATCGCGGCGCGCCGCTGCAATTTCCCGAGCACACGGTCGAATCGAACAAGGCTGCCGCGCGCATGGGCGCGGGCATTCTTGAATGCGACGTGACCTTCACCGCCGACAAGGAGCTTGTCTGCCGCCACGCGCAGAACGACCTGCACACCACGACGAACATCCTGGCCACGGACCTGGCCGGCAAGTGCACCACGCCCTTCGCGGCGGCGAGCGGCGATGAGCCCGCCAAGGCCGAGTGCCGCGCCTCCGACATCACGCTGGCCGAATTCCGCAGCCTGCGTGGCAAGATGGACGCGGCCAACAAGATGGGCACGACTCCTGCCGATTACATGGACGGGACCGCAGGCTGGCGCACCGATCTCTACACGGTGGAGAACGGCACGCTGATGACCCATGCGGAATCGATCGCGCTGTTCAAGTCGCTGGGTGCGAAATTCACGCCGGAGCTCAAGTCGCCCGCGGTCGAGATGCCCTTCGACGGGTTCTCGATGGATGACTACGCGCAGAAGATGATCGACGACTACAAGGCCGCCGGTGTGCCTGCAAAGGATGTCTGGGTGCAGAGCTTCGATCTCGACGTGGTGAAATACTGGATCGAGAATGCGCCGGAATTCGGCAAGCAGGCGGTCTACCTGATGGATGAATACAACATCGACGGCTACTCGCCGATGGACGCCTCGACATGGCCCAACACCATGGAAGAGCTGGCCGAGATGGGCGTCAAATACATCGCGCCGCCGATGTGGATGCTGGTGACGGAAGAAAACGGCGAGATGGTCGCCTCCGAGCTCGCCAGGCAGGCGAAAGCGGCGGATATCAAGATCATCACCTGGACGCTGGAGCGCTCCGGACCATTGGTGAACGGCGGCGGCTGGTATTTCCAGTCGGTTGCGGATGTCACGGACAGCGACGCGGATTACTTCACGATCCTTCATGCGCTGCACGAGGAGGTGGGTGTCGAAGGGGTCTTCTCCGACTGGCCCGCGACGGTGACCTACTATGCCAACTGCATGGGGCTCTGAGAGCGCCTGACAGGTCTTTTCAATGAAGTGTGGCCGGGCATCTTGCATGCCCGGCCGTTTTGCATTCATCTGCGCGCATGATCCTGAACGAGACCATTCCCTACGACCCGCTGGACCCCAGGCCGCTGCCCGGCATCGCACCGCTGGACGAGGCCGACTGGCTGCGCGTCGACGAGACCTATGCGGCGCAACTGGCCGAGAAGGCGCGCTGCGTGGAGGCGGGCCGGGAGGCCGTGCTGGCGCTCGATGAAAGCGCCCGCGCGGCGGCGGAGGAGCTCTTGGAGGTCGTGGTGGCGGCACTCGCCGAAAAGCCGGGCTTCGAGCGGGAGGGCCAGGTGATGCACTGTCCCGATGGCCGCGCGGTGACGCTCGACGCGGGCGATCCGGTGCTGACGCTCTCGCGGCTCACGCAGGAGGACCTGTGCATCCTGCAAAAACATGGCGATGAGCATGTGCTGACCGGCGCGGTCCTGTGCTTTCCGGCGAGCTGGATGCTCTCGGAGAAGTTCATGCGCCCGCTGACCGACATCCACATTCCCGTGGACAGCTATGACGAGAATATCGCCCGGCGCGTGCAACGGCTCTTTGACGGGGTGCGCACGGGCCGCCCGCTCTGGCGCTTCAACGCGCTGTGGTATGCCGATCCGGCGCTGCACCAGCCGCGCTCGGCCCATGCGCGCCGCGACGAGCGTTTTGCCGGGCAGGCCGACTACATGCGCTCGGAGCTTCAGACCATCCGCCGCCTGCCGCAGACGGACGCCGTGATCTTCGGGATTCACACCTATGTTCTGCCGCGCACGGCGCTCACCGGTCGATCTGCGCGCCCATGATCGCCAGCGATTGCTGGTAGACCGTCGCGGCGTTCCACTCCTTCAGGACGCGGTAGTTGGGTTGGCCCTGCTGGTATCCTTGGCCCGGTCGCCAGCCTTTCTGGCGCAGGTAATTCGCCGTCGAGGCGAGGGCGTCGGACTGGGAGTAGAAATCCACGCGGCCGTCGCCATTCCCGTCGATGCCATAGCGCAGGGCGTTGCCGGGCAGGAACTGGGTATGGCCCAGCTCGCCATGCTTCGCGCCCTTCGTTGCCGCCGAGATGGAGCCTTGATCGACCAGCTTCAGCGCGCCGAGGGCGTGCGGCTCGAAGAATTCCGAGCGGCGGCAATCATAGGTGAGCGTGACGATGGCCGAGACGACCTGGCTGTCGCCCATGAAGCGGCCAAAGCCCGTCTCCATGCCGTGAATGGCGATGATCACGCCTGCGGGCACGCCGAAGGCGCGTTCGAGCGACGCGTAGAATTGCGGGCTTTGCGCCTTGCGCTGGCGCCCCTGAGCGATGATCGTGTTCGCGCCTCGGATTTGCATGAATTTCTCGAGCGAATACCGGAAGCTCTTCTGGTTCCGGTCGGCGGCGATGGTGCCGGAGGCGTAGCGCGCATTCGCAAGCGCCTGTAGCCCGCGCTGGCCGATCCCGGCGCGCCGGGCTTTCTGCGCGAAATCGGCCTTCCAGGCCTCGAAACCGGCCGATGTATTGCCACAGGGGTCGGCGGCTGCGCCCGCCCCGAGCAGGCAGATCAGTGAAAAAGAGACAATGAAATGGCGCATGAGAAACCTCCCCCGCTGCATGACCCGATCTTAGCGGCTTCATACAAAGGGGCAAGTTTCAAGGCGCGCCCTGTCAGCCGAAAAGCATCTGGTAGAGCTGCGCCGTGCCGCCCGTGGAGTGCAGGACGGAAAAGCTCGAAATCAGGGCCAGAACATGCGCCGTGGCGCGGAAATCCGTGCCGCGATTGAGGTTGTAGGCGAAGAGAATCCAGGCCAGGGGCACGGAAAACACGCTTATCATGATGGTCATGATCCAGGCCGCCAGGCGCAAGGGCAGCGAGAGTTGACCCTCGGATTCTGCCGGGGCGTCGGCCCCTTCGGCATCAGACATGTTTTCGCGCATCCGCGCGCTCGCGGACAGCAGAGCCTCGGCGTCAGACGGTTCTCGTTCCTGTGTCTTCGCGGTGTTCGGCGTCATGCGGCGCGGCTGGACAGCCTCGGCCGCGCGCGCGGCTTGCACGCGGGTAAACTCTTCCGCCGCGTCGTCGCCCATCGCGGCAGCGATGAATTTGGCCGTCGGAAAGCGCGCGTCACGCTTGAGCCATAGCACGCTGTCGGCGTTGAAAGCCTGCGCCATGGCTGCCGTGACGCGTGCGAGGGTTCTTTTCAACCCGGTTTCCGTGCCGCTCCAGGAGCTGCGCTCCAGCGGGCGCGCGGTGATGCGCAGCGCCAGCGCGCGGGCATCGCCGAGGTCAAGGCGCAACGAGATGAGCGTATCCCCGAAGGTGACCTGCCACTTGTCGCGCGCAACCTTGCTGGTTGCGACGGTATCGCTTGCATTGTCGCGCGCACGCTCGAGAGCTGCCTCGATCATGGAATGCTCGACTTTCGGGGTACCTGAAAAAACTAGTTCCGCTTGATACACAGAGAACTCAACCGACATGGCCATGCTTCCTCGTGTTGCCTCATGTAAGTGCTGCCCCGACATCGGAGACAACGTTTTTATCTTTGGGAGGCAATATCCTGCGTGAGGATGGTCAATTCGGGGCTCAACGGCGGTCTTTTCGGGGAATGTATGCGGCATAGTCTGGGAGATTGTTCGCAAGCGGGAAACAATCCCCTGAGTTTCGCTGGTTTGTTGCGCGCGCGGCGCGCGAGCCCGGCTCCAAAAGGCCGAAAAAAGGGCGCCCGGATCCCGGGCGCCCTGATCTTGCCTGCTGGTGTTGTCGCTCAGCAGCTGTAGTAGAGACCGAACTCGACGGGGTGCGGCGTGTGCTCGTAAAGCTCCACCTCTTCCATCTTCAGGTCGATATATCCGTCGATCTGGTCCTTGGTGAAGACATCACCGGCCAGCAGGAAGTCATGATCCGAGGCCAGCGCATCGAGCGCCTCGCGCAGGCTGCCGCAGACCGTGGGGATACCTTCGAGTTCCTCGGCGGGCAGATCGTAGAGGTTCTTGTCCATGGCCTCGCCCGGGTCGATCTTGTTCTTGATGCCGTCGAGACCGGCCATCAGGAGCGCGGCAAAGCACAGGTAGGGGTTTGCCGAGGGGTCGGGGAAGCGGGCTTCGACGCGCTTGGCCTTGGGCGACTCGGTCCAGGGGATCCGCACGCAGCCCGAGCGGTTGCGGGCCGAGTAGGCGCGCAGAACAGGGGCTTCGAAGCCGGGGATGAGCCGCTTGTAGCTGTTTGTCGAGGGGTTGGTGAAGGCGTTGAGCGTTTTCGCGTGCTTGAGGATGCCGCCGATGAAGTAGAGCGCCTCGGCGCTCAGGTCGGCATATTTGTCGCCCGCGAAGAGCGGCTTGTCGTCCTTCCAGATCGACATGTTCACGTGCATGCCCGTGCCGTTATCGCCATAGATCGGCTTGGGCATGAAAGTTGCCGTCTTGCCATAGGCGTGGGCCACATTGTGGATCACGTATTTGTATTTTTGCAGCTCGTCGGCCTGCTTGGTCAGGCTGCTGAAGATCAGGCCCAGCTCGTGCTGGCAGCTCGCCACTTCGTGGTGATGCTTGTCGACCTTCATGCCGAGCGCCTTCATCGTCGACAGCATCTCCGAGCGCAGGTCCTGCGCATCGTCGATCGGGTTCACGGGGAAGTAGCCGCCCTTGACGCCGGGGCGGTGACCGGTGTTGCCCATCTCGTATTCGGTGTCGGTGTTCCAGGAGCCGTCGATCGCGTCGACCTCGTAGGAAACCTTGTTGATCTTGTTCTCGAAGCGCACGTCGTCGAACAGGAAGAACTCGGCTTCAGGCCCCATGAAGGCCACATCGCCGATGCCTGAGGACTTGAGATAGGCTTCTGCCTTCTCCGCCGTGCCGCGCGGATCACGCTCATAGGGCTCGCCCGTGTCGGGCTCGACGATCGAGCAATGCAGGCAAAGCGTCTTTTCGGCGTAGAACGGATCGATATAGGCGCTTTCCGTGTCGGCAATGAGCTTCATGTCCGAAGCTTCGATCGACTTCCAGCCGGCGATGGAGGAGCCATCGAACATGAAGCCTTCCTCAAGGAAGTCCTCATCGACGATGTCGACATCGACGGTGACGTGCTGGAGCTTGCCGCGGGTGTCGGTGAAGCGGATGTCGACATAGGCGACGTCCTCGTCCTTGAGCTTGTTGATAACGTCTTTGATGCTCATGGGGTGTGTCCTTTTTCGGTAGGGTTGATCTGAAAACTTGGGTTAAAGCGCTTCGGGGCCGGTCTCGCCGGTGCGAATGCGGATGGCCTGCTCGACGGGGCTGACGAAGATCTTGCCGTCGCCGATCTTGTCGGTCTTGGCAGCATCGACGATGGCTTCGACGGCCTGATCGACGAGATCGTCATCGAGCACGATCTCGAGCTTCACTTTGGGCAGGAAGTCGACGACATATTCAGCGCCCCGATAAAGCTCGGTATGGCCCTTCTGACGGCCAAAGCCCTTCACCTCGATCACGGAAAGACCCTGAACGCCGACATCCTGCAGCGCCTCTTTCACTTCGTCGAGTTTAAACGGCTTGATGATCGCTTCGATTTTCTTCATGCCTTGGCCCCCTTGGAGTTGCGTCACGGGTGAGAGACCACTTTTCATCAGGGGCCTCAAACGCCTATGCTTTCTCACAGCCAGTGCTGCGCCGGTGAAATGGGCATGTGCCCAAAATTTAGGCAATGCGGCGCGAGATTGCACATATTTGAATCGCGAGAGGGCAGACATGGCGGAATTGCTGACGGCCGCGCAGATGCGCGCCATCGAAATGGCGGCCATAGAGTCGGGCGAAGTCACCGGCCTCGAGCTGATGGAGCGCGCCGGGCGCGGCGTGGTCGAGGCTGTCTTCGAGGAATGGCCCGATCTGGCGAAAGCCCCGCAAAAAGCCATCGTGCTTTGCGGGCCGGGCAACAATGGGGGCGACGGGTTCGTGGTGGCGCGGTTGTTGGTCGAGTGGGGATGGGAGGTTGATGTCTACCTGTTCGGCGATCCTGCAAAGCTGCCACCGGACGCCAGGGCGAACCATGACCGCTGGTGCGAGTCGGGCCCGGCGCGCCCCTATGTGAACGAGGGCGCTGATGCCTTCCGGCTGGAGCCGGATGCGTGGGGGCCTGAGACGCTGATCATTGACGCGCTCTTCGGCACGGGGCTGACCCGCCCGGCGGAGCATTTCGATGCCTTTGGCCGGGCCACGCAGATGTCCGGATGGCGTATGGACGGACGGTCTGTCGGCGGCGATGCGTACCCGGATGCCCGCGTGGTGGCGGTGGATATGCCGAGCGGGATCTGTTCGGATTCCGGGCGCTACCTGCGCTCTGACAGGCAGGGGAACTATCACGAAGATATCCGCGCGCACCTGACGGTGAGCTTTCATGCGCGCAAGCTGGGCCATGTTCTGGCCGATGGTCCCGCGGCTTGCGGGAAGGTCGTGGTCAAGGGGATCGGGTTGCGCCAGCCCCAGGATGCGCAGATCGTGCATGGCCTCAATGCCCCTTGCCATGTCGGTCTCGGCAAGCGGTCGGCGCATAAATACGACCACGGGCATGCGCTTGTCCTGTCGGGCGGGTTCGGAAAAACCGGCGCGGCGCGCCTGGCGGCGCGGGGGGCGCTGCGGATCGGTGCGGGGCTGGTGACGCTGGGGGTGCCGGGGGCGGCACAGATGGAGGTGGCCAGCCAGATCACCGCGCTTATGCTCACCCGGGTGGCGGATGCCGACGGACTGGCAGAGGTGCTCACGGACGACCGGATCAATGCGCTGTGCCTCGGGCCGGGCTTGGGGCCGGAGCGGGCGCGGGGGTTGGTGCCTGTGGCGTTGGGGGCAAAGCGGGCTTGCGTTTTGGATGCGGATGCGCTGAGTGCTTTTGCGGGGACTCCAGAGGCGCTCTTCTCTCTTTGCAGAGAGTCTCGCACTGTCCTCACGCCGCATGGGGGCGAATTTGCAAAGCTTTTCCCTGACATTGCCGAGAAGCTGAGCGCGCCCGCAACGAAGGGACCGGCTTACTCCAAGGTGGATGCCACGCGCGAGGCTGCGGAACGGGCCGGTTGTGTCGTGCTGTTCAAGGGGCCAGACACGGCAATCGCGGCACCTGATGGGCGGTGCGTCATAAACTCGGCACATTATGACCGCGCCGCGCCATGGCTGGCCACGGCCGGGTCGGGGGATGTGCTGGCGGGCTTCATCACCGGGCTGCTCGCGCGGGGCTTCGCGCCGATGCAGGCAGCACAGACGGCGGCGTGGCTGCACGTGGAAACGGCGCTCAGCTTCGGTCCCGGGCTTATCGCGGAAGATTTGCCCGATGAGCTGCCGAAGGTGTTTCGGGCGCTCGGGCGATAGGGGCCGGAAGTCAGGCCGCGTGGGGCAGGGGCTCGGGCAGCTCCGTGGCCAGTTCCATCCCGTCGACATAGAGGATATGCGGCGCGTCGAATTCGAGAATATGGAGCGTGACATTCTGCTGGCCGAGGCTGCGGATGAATTCCCCATCCGTCAGTTCCCGAGCCGGGACAACGGCGCGGGGCGTTCCGCGCAGCGCGTCTGCGCGCCAGTCACGCAGGAAAACGCCCTGATCGGCGGGAACGACCGCGTCATCATCGGGCTTGTTGTGTCCGAGCGAGCCGCCCATGACGGCGACCATCTCGCAGCGCGTCCTGATCGCTCGAATGGATATGAGCTCGGCCACGCCACTGTCGCGCGTGATGATGCGATCGCCCGGCGAGAGAAACTCGACCGGCAACTCGCCGTCCATTGTGAGAATCCTGCTGCCCAGGGAGAAGCCCTGTGCGTTCAACTCAGCGCGCGCCTTTACCGGCTCGCCCGTCTGACTGGGTCTCATTTTCGCACCCGTATGTTTTTACTGCCTCAGTTTTTCCTCAGAATACGGCAAGAAAGTGTTAATGTCGCGGTTTTTTTTGACGGGGCCCCGGCGCTTTTCGCTCGCCTCGCTCAGTCTGCTTTGCTAGAACCCGCGCCGATGCGGGTGTGGCGAAATTGGTAGACGCACCAGATTTAGGTTCTGGCGCCGCAAGGCGTGGGGGTTCAAGTCCCTCCACCCGCACCAAACTTCCAGTTCACGCGCGCTGTGCACGTCTCGACTTGTGGCGCTCGGGGTTCACTCGGGGCTCACTCCTGCGGATATATCTCGCCGGTATCGAGGATCGGCGAAGCGTCGAGGTCCTTGGCGTCCAGCATGGCGGCGACGCGTTCGAGACTCGCGACCACCATGGCCTGTTCCCAGTCCTCCATCGCCGCGAATTTGCGCACGAAGCGCTGTTGGAGCGGGTCAGGCGCATCCTTGAGGATCTTGCTGCCGGCGTCCGTCAGCACGATGTTGATCTGCCGCCTGTCCTGCTCGGACTTGTGCCGGAGAGCGAGGCCGTCGCGCACCAGCTTGTCGACGACGGAAGTCACCGTGCCCTGCGAGACCTGCATGCGCGTCGAGATGGTCTTTGCGGTCGCGAAGCCGTTCTCGGCGATGATCTGAAGAACACGGAACTGCGAGGCAGTGACGCCTGTGGTCTGGCGGATTTCGCGCCCGAAAAGCTCGGTCGCGCGCACGATTCGCCGCAAGGCGATCAGGCTGTCATCGGTGCGGCCCATGCGTCCTCCCTCGGTTTGATCGTCAAATAATAGGCCGCAGGTATGGCCAATTCAAATAAAATAGTCATTTGTTAATCCAAGTAAGGTATCAACGATATATGGACAAAACTGGTGCAAATTTTCTCTTATGGTGCGAAATCTGCGCAAAATTCCTTTGATGGTTGAATTAAAAAATGGCGCGTGTTAGTTCGACGACCGAAGCGAAAGGAGCTTACAAAATGCAACACCCCGCTCAGCCGACGCGTATCGAGACGCCGTCCCTCCGCATGCCCACCGCCAAGGATGGGCCCGGTATCTGGGAGCTCGTCCGGGCCTGCCGCCCGCTCGATGAGAACTCGATGTATTGCAACCTGCTGCAATGCGATCATTTCGCCGATACCTGCGTGCTCGCGGAGATGTCGGGGCAGATCGTCGGCTGGGTGTCCGCCTATGTCATGCCCAACGAGCCCGACACGCTCTTCGTCTGGCAGGTTGCCGTCTCCGAGGCGGCGCGCGGGCACGGTCTGGGCGGGCTGCTGCTCAAGGACATCCTGGGCCGGAAGGACTGCCGGGGCGTGACGCGGCTGCAGACCACGATCACGGCGGACAACGATGCCTCGTGGTCGCTCTTTCGCAAGTTCTCCGAAGGGCAGGGCGGCGGTCTGAGCTATGCGCCCTATTACACCGAAGACCTGCACTTCCAGGAAACGCAAAGCACCGAATACATGGTCACGATACCATTGGCAGAGCGCGCGGCGCTGGCGGCCTGAGCCGCTTTCCGCCCGCCTGCGCCGCGCAACCCCATCTTCTTCACAAACATCCAAACCCAGGAGGTCGTATGTCTACGAACCCCATCAAGACAGATATTTTCACACGCCGCGAATCCGAAGCGCGCAGCTATTGCCGTGGTTTCGATACGGTGTTCACTTCGGCCAAGGGCTCGGAGATGACCGCCCATGACGGCACGCGCTACATCGACTTTCTCGCGGGCTGTTCCTCGCTCAACTACGGGCACAATGACCCTGATCTGAAGGCGGCTCTCATCGCCCATATCGAGGCTGATGGAATCGCGCATGGTCTGGACATGTTCACCGAGACCAAGGCGGAGTTCATCGAGGCTTTCGAGCGGCTCATCCTGGAGCCGCGTGGGATGTCGCACAAGCTGATGTTCACGGGGCCCACAGGCGCGAATGCCGTCGAGGCGGCCATGAAGCTTGCGCGCAGGGCGACCGGGCGCAGCAACGTGATCGCCTTCACCAACGGGTTTCATGGCGTCACGCAGGGCGCGCTGTCGGCCACCGGCAACGGCTATCACCGCGGCGGCGCGGGCGTGCCGCTCAGCGGCGTGACGCGGCTGCCCTTCGACGGATTCATGGGCGAAGGGGTCGACACGGCGGACCTGCTGGAAGCGATGCTCAAGGACGGCTCGTCCGGCGTCGATGCGCCTGCGGCGATCCTCCTGGAGACCGTGCAGGGCGAAGGCGGGCTCAATGCCGCCCGGCCCGACTGGCTGCGCCGCGTGGCCGATCTGGCCCGCGAGGCCGGGGCGCTGCTGATCATCGATGATGTTCAGGCCGGCTGCGGGCGCACGGGGCGCTTCTTCTCCTTCGAGGAGATGGGAATTTCGCCCGATATCATCACCATGGCCAAGTCGATCTCCGGCTTCGGCCTGCCCATGGGCCTGGTGCTCGTCAAGCCCGAGCATGACCTGATGGGCCCGGCGGAGCATAACGGGACGTTCCGCGGCAACACCCACGCCTTCGTGACGGCGCGTGCCGCGCTGGAAAAGTTCTGGGCCGATGACAGCTTCGAGAAAGACATTGCGCGCCGTGCGCAGATCATCGAAGAGGGGCTGGAAACCATTGCCGCCATGATCCCCGGTGCGCGCCTCAAAGGGCGCGGCATGATGCGCGGGGTCGATGTGGGCAGCGGAGAGCTCGCGGGCGACATCTGCGCGCGCGCCTTCCAAAGCGGCCTGATCATCGAGACGTCGGGCGCCGAGGACGAGGTGGTCAAGATCCTCGCCCCGTTGACCACGCCGGACGAGACGCTCAAGACTGGGCTCGAAATCCTCGCCTCGGCCGCGCAAGACGTGGCCGGCACTCACAAACACGCAGCGGAGTAAGACATGATTGTACGCGACTTCAACAGGATACTCGAAGAGGAACGCGACCGCGTCGTCACCGACGCGCAGTGGAGCAGCGTGCGCATGCTGCTGGCCGATGACGGGATGGGCTTTTCCTTCCACATCACCTTCCTCGATGCGGGCTCGGAACACACCTTCGAATACAAGAACCACTTCGAGAGTGTCTATTGCATGCAAGGGACCGGCTCGATCACCGACATCGCCACGGGCGAGACCCATGCGATCAAGCCCGGCGTGATGTATGCGCTCGACAAGCATGACCGTCATATCCTGCGGGCCGAGGAGGAGCTGGTCATGGCCTGCTGCTTCAACCCGCCGGTGACGGGCAAGGAAGTGCACCGCGAGGACGGCTCCTATGCCGCGCCGGGCGAGATCGAGACTGCCTGAAAGACAGCCTGAGAGGCTCCGGCCTTGGGCCGGAGAAGAAAACATTGAATTTTCCAGAGCACACCGTCGAGAAGATCGGCGGCACATCCATGTCGCGCATCCACGAGCTGCGCGACAGCCTGATCATAGGCGACCGCGCGGGCGAGGAGCTGTTTCACCGGATCTTCGTGGTCTCCGCCTTCGGCGGGATCACCGACCTGCTGCTGGAGCACAAGAAGTCCGGCGAGCCGGGCGTTTATGCGCTTTTTGCCAATGACGACAGCGATCATGGCTGGCTCGGCGCGCTGACGCGCGTGGCTGAGGCGATGGCGGAAAAGCATGACGCGGTGCTGGACAATCCGGCCGACCGCGCACTGGCCGAGGATTTCGTGCGCGACAGGATCGAGGGCGCGCGCTCGTGTCTGTTCGATCTGCGCCGCCTGTGCTCCTACGGGCATTTCCGCCTGTCCAGCCAGATGCTGATCGTGCGCGAGCTGCTTTCGGGGCTGGGCGAGGCGCATTCGGCCTATGTGACGACGCTGATGCTCCAGCGCGCCGGTGTCAACGCGCGGTTCATCGACCTCAGCGGCTGGCGCGACGAGACCGAATGCAGCCTGCACGAGCGGATCTCGGGGGCGCTTTCGGACGTGGACCTGACATCGGAGCTGCCCATCGTGACGGGCTATGCCCAGTGCCGCGAAGGGCTCATGCGCGAATATGACAGGGGGTATTCGGAAGTCACCTTCTCCAACATCGCCGCCCTGACGGGAGCGACAGAGGCGATCATCCACAAGGAATTTCACCTCTCCTCGGCCGATCCGGGCCTTGTCGGCGCGGATGCGGTGCGCAAGCTGGGGCATACCAATTACGACGTGGCCGACCAGCTCTCGAACATGGGCATGGAAGCGATCCATCCCAACGCGGCCAAGATCCTGCGCCAGTCGAAGGTGGCGCTCAGGGTCACCAATGCCTTCGAGCCGTCCGACCCCGGCACGCTCATCGACGAGGCCCCGGCCGATGTGCCTGCCGTGGAGATCGTCACCGGGCTCAACGTGGTCGCGCTCGATCTCTTCGAGCAGGACATGGTCGGTGTGAAGGGCTATGACGCCGCCGCGCTCGAGGCGCTCAAGCGGCACAAGGTGCATATCGCCTCGAAGACATCGAACGCCAACTCGATCACCCATTACGTCGAGGCCTCGCTCAAAACGGTGCGCCGCGTCGTTGCCGACCTCGAAAAGGCCTTTCCCGCGGCCGATATCAGCGCGCGCAGTGTCTTCATCGTCTCGGCAATCGGGCGTGACCTTGGCGGGCTGAATGCCTTCAGCCGGGGGCTCGTAGCGCTCGAGGAGGCCGGGATCGAGGTGCTCGCGGCCCAGCAGACGCCGCGCAATGTCGATATCCAGTTCGTCGTGCCGCGCGAGCAGGCCGACGACGCCGTGATCGCGCTGCATGGCGCGCTTGTCGGCGACGCGGCCTCGGGGGGGCTGAAGGACGCGGCATGACGGGGATGCGCGCCGCCGCATTCCCCCTATCGCCCAAGCCTTTCGGATGAGAGGCTGAGTCCGCGGCGCGAGCCGCGCACCTCGGAAAAAAAGGAGCTACGAGATGGGACTTGGAGACATGCTGGGACAAGCGGCCAGCGCATTGGGCGGAACCGACGAGATCGTATCGAAGATCAGCGAAAGCGGTATCGACCTTTCGGCGCTTGCTGAGATGGACCCCGAGCAGGTGACGGCGACGCTGGAGGAATACGGCATCGACCTGTCGATGCTCGAAGGTTTCGGGCTGTCCGTCGAAGACGTGATCGCGAAGGTCAAGGAACAGATCGGCTGACAGGCCAAGGGCGGGGCGGTCGGCGACCGCGCCGCGCCTTTCCACGGGCCGCGTCAGGCCAGCGCGCTGACCAGCGCGTGGCAGGCCATGTAGATCACGATCAGCGAGCCGATCGTGTAGAATGTCGCCCTGATCTCGTGGGTCTGCTTGGTGGCATAGGCCACGGCATGGGCGAGCCGCGCGGCCACGAAGCCATACATCAGCCCCTGCGCAAGCCAGAGCGCCGGAGCCGCCGCGACGAAGAGCAGCCCGGCGATCCAGAAGGCGGGAATGTTCTCGAGATCATTCCGGTGCATGCGGCGGGAGCGCTCGACATAGTCGTTGATCTCGAGCTGCGACGGATCGGGCGCCTTGTTGATCAGCCCCTTTTGCAGGTCTTCGGGGCTGGCATAGCCCGCGCCAACCTTCATCATGCGCATCACCGTCATCCAGCCTTGCCCCATGACCTTGAGCACCATGAGCGCCGAGGCAATGAGATAGGCGGTGAAGACGGGGTTATCGAGCGTCAGTTCGGTCATCTGTTTTCCTCCCTTTTCGGCAGTCCCGGTCTGTCTTTCACTTTGCTTACCGATGGTAAGTGAGTTAAACTTACCGCCGTTAAGTCGTCAAGGGGCATGATCATGTCAGCAGGAAACACGAAGGGGCAGATTCTCACGATCGCCCGTGAAATTCTCGCCTCGGACGGGCTTGCGGCGCTTTCCTTCGATGCGATCGCCCGACGCCTGGGGCGCACGAAGCAGACGGTGCTCTACTGGTATCCGACCAAGCAGGCGCTTCTGGCGGCCTTGTTCGTGCCTTGGCTCGAGGCGGAGGCCGACATCGCGGCGCAAGCCGTTTCGTCCGCGCCGTCTCGTGACGAAGCGATCGGCGCGTTCGTCCGGGCGCTGGCGGATTATCACCTCGGCGACCTGGACCGTTTCCGCCTGATGTATCTGCTTCCACAGACGATCCCGCAAGGCGCGGCGCAGATTTCCTCGGGTGATCTGCTGGAAAAAGTGCATCCCGTGACCGACAGGATGTATGGCGCATTGGCAGGCAAGCTGGGCGCGGAGCCGGTGACCGCGCGCCGCGAAGCGGTTGCGATACATGCCGCGCTCCTCGGGCTGGTTCTCATGCTCGGTCTGTCGGACAGGATAAACGACCCGCTGAAACATGCGACATCCGACCTGGTCGACGCGCTGATTGCGCGGCTCACCTCAGGATAGGCGGGCAGAACGCGGCGCGCGGGTCATCAGCCTTCCTGCTGCGATGCCTTGGGCGGCATCAGTGACAGGATCTGCACACCGACACTGTCCTTGGGGTCACTCTCGGGCCCCAGGAACCGCAGCGTGCCGCTTTTGTCGATTTCGGCGATCGGGATGGCATTGGGGTTTCT
Source organism: Rhodobacteraceae bacterium 63075 (assembly GCA_003417655.1). Taxonomy (GTDB): domain Bacteria; phylum Pseudomonadota; class Alphaproteobacteria; order Rhodobacterales; family Rhodobacteraceae; genus Lentibacter. The sequence continues at coordinate 22,107 of QVMW01000011.1, read as the reverse complement.
TTCCCGCCACGTCTCGAGCGTGAACTCCTCCGAAAGCCGTGTCGCGCGGAACTCCCAGCCAGATGCGATCCGCTCATTGGCAGCGAAATAGGTCTCGCCGTTGCCGATGTTCTGGCCGCCGAGAGTCTCGGGCAGGGCGTGGCGGCTGCTCGCCTGCCGCACGCGCTTGAACTGAAAGACGTTCTCGCGGCCGAACTCCGGCGCCAGATCGGTCGCCACGAGCGTGTTGTAGGCGTCGTTGTCGGTTGCGCAGATCAATGTCTCGTAGGCCACGAGATCGAGCTGTTCCTCGGCGGCCTTCGAGAGGACATCGCCATAGAAGGTATCGACACCGGCCTCGCGGGCGCTGCGCAGATAGGCATGGTTGGGATCGGTGATGATGACTTCGATGTCGAGGGATTTCAGGGCCTCGGCCAGCGCCACGGTCCAGGGCGAGCCTCCCAGGATGATCACGCCGGGCTTTCGCGCCGCGGTCAGCTTGAGCAGCCGTGCCATCGGGGTCAATGCGAAGCCGTGCAGCACGACCGTTGCGGCGACAAGCGCAAAGGCGAGCGGGGCGATGCGCTCGGCGTCACTGACGCCGATCTCCACCAGCCGCTCGCCGAACAGGCCGGCAACGGCCACGAGCACGACGCCGCGCGGCCCGGTGAAAGCCACCAGAAGCCGCTCGCGCCAGGGCACGTCCGAAAAGACAAGCGCCGCCAGAACCGTCAGGGGGCGGGCGACGAGAATGACCACGAGAACGAAGAGCAGCGCGGTCATGTCGAGCGAGCTGAGCGATTCCCAGCTCGTGTTCGCGGCCAGCAGGATGAACACGCCGGAGACGAGAAGGACGGTTGCGTGCTCCTTGAAACGCCTGAGCTCGACATAGCTGGGAAGCTCGGATCTGGCGATCCAGATGCCCATGATCGTCACGGCCAGCAGGCCGGCTTCATGCAACACGGTGTCCGAGAGGGCGAAGACGCAGAGCAGGACGACGAAAAGAACCGGGACCTTCATGGATTCGGGCACGTAGGCCATCCGGAAGGCGCGCGCGATGCCCCAGCCTCCGGCGATGCCGAGCAGCGTGGCCACGGTGAAGCCTGTTGCCAGGTCCTGCACCGCGCCTCCAAGCGAAGTGGCGGTCTGGAGCACGACCACCACTTCGAAGGCCAGGACCGCCGCCATCGCACCGACCGGGTCGTTCACGATGGCTTCCCATTGCAGCAGGGCGGCGGGGCGCTTTTGCAGCTTGGCCTGCCGCAGGAGCGGCGCGATGACCGTCGGGCCGGTGACGATCATGATCCCGCCGAAAACGGCCGAGGCGGCCCAGCTCAGGCCGGCCACGTAGTGCAGCGCCAGCGCGGAGGCCAGCCAGCCGAGCGGTGCGCCGAGCACGACAAGGCGCTTCACGCCATTCGCTGCATCGCGAAGGGAGGTGTAATTCAGCGTGAGCCCGCCCTCGAAGAGGATGATCGCCACTGCAATGCCGATCACGGGCCCCAGCATGTCCCCGAATTGCGCCGCCGGATCGAGGATGCCGAAGACCGGGCCGATGAGCAGCCCGGCAAGGAGCATCAGAACGATCGACGGCAGGCGCAAGCGCCAGGCGAGCCACTGGCTTCCAACACCGAGCGCGCCCACAAGGGCAAATGCCAGAACCGGGGCCAATCCGGCTGTCTCCGATACTGCCATACGCTCCTCATCACCGATGCACGGACCCGTGCATTATCATGCCTCCCGAAGCGTCACCACCCCGGAAAGCGGCGCACGCCCGGTACCAGGCACCAGATCGTGCTTTGCTGTTTCAGCCCGCCTTCAGCGCACGCACTGCTTCGATGGCGCGGGTGATATCGTCGAAAGGAACCCCGTCCAGCGCAGGCGCATCGAGCGTCCACCATTCGAGCTCCAGGAGCTCTTCGATCACCGCTTCGGAAAAGCGCGGCCGGAGCGGCCTCGCCGGGCTGCCCGTGACGACGGTGTAGGGCGCGATGTCCCGGTTGACGAAGCTCCCCGCGCCGATGATCGCGCCATGGCCGATCGTCACGCCGCGGCGGATCACGACATTCGCGCCGATCCAGACATCATGGCCGATCCGCGGCGCGGCAGGCTGTTCGAAAGGGCGGCGGGCGAAGGATCGGAAGCCGTCAACCTCCTTGAAGAAGTTCTTCGCATACTGGAAATCATGGTTGCTGAGCCAGTCGGTGGGGTGCTCGGCCGGTCCGATGTCGCAGCCCGAAGCGATGGCGCAGTAGCGGCCGATCTGCACGCCGATGCCGACGGTCGTCCCGGGGCGCACGTAGCTATAGCCGCCGATCGAGGCGCCGCGGCGCACCGTGCAGCCTTCCAGATGCACGGGCCATTCGAGCCGCGCTTTGGGGTTCACCCTGGCCCTGCCGATATACTTCACTGCCGCCTCGCTCGCCTTTTGCACAGTGTAGCGCCAAACAGCGAGACCCAAAAGAAAAAGCCGCCCCGGTCGGAGCGGCTTTCCTGTCCGAAAGGCACAGGGCTCAGAAGCCGAGGCCTTCGTATTTCTTCTTGAACTTCGAGACGCGGCCGCCGGCGTCCATCAGGCGCGAGGAGCCGCCCGTCCAGGCCGGGTGCGCCGACGGGTCGATGTCAAGCGTGAGCGTGTCACCTTCGCTGCCCCATGTGGAGCGGACCTGGAAGCTCGATCCGTCGGTCAGCTTGACTTCGATCATGTGGTAATCGGGGTGAATGTCTTTTTTCATGTCTGATCTCCCGCTTACGCCTGGGCGCCGGATTTGGGCTTGTAGGTGGTGTCTTCCGCGATACGGGCCGATTTGCCGCGACGCGAGCGAAGGTAGTAGAGCTTGGCGCGGCGCACGCGGCCACGGCGGACAACGGTGATGGTGTCGATATTCGTGGAGAAGAGCGGGAATACGCGCTCGACGCCTTCGCCGAAGCTTATCTTGCGCACGGTGAACGAGCTGTCGATGCCGTCGCCGCCACGGCGCGAGATGCAGACGCCTTCATAGTTCTGCACACGGGTGCGCGTGCCCTCGGTCACCTTGTAACCGACGCGGATCGTGTCGCCGGCCTTGAAGTCGGGGATTGTCTTGCCGAGCTCAGCGATCTGCTCGGCCTCGATTTCTTTCAGCAGGTCCATTGACCTTACTCCTATCATTGCTCGTGGTTGCTCCACGAAGTTGTGACGCGTCCCATTGCTCCTTGTCTTCTTTCGGGTCCGTCCGGTGACGCCCGCAGGAGATTTGGCCGACATTGCTTGGTCGTATGTGCTCGTGTCCTGATATGCGCCGAAGAAAACGCAAAACACAAAGAGAACGGAGCCGCGAAAGCGATTCCGAACTCGCGCTGTTTAGGAGGGTTTTACCTGCGGATCAAGGCTTTTTCGCGCGGTGGGCCGCCCACATGTCGGGCCTGCGCGCCTGCGTGAGCTTCTCCGCCTCGGCCCTGCGCCATTTGGCGATTTCGCCGTGATGGCCCGACATCAGCACATCGGGGATCTCGCGCCCCTCCCAGACGGGCGGCTTGGTATACTGTGGATGTTCCAGAAGGCCGCTCGAATGGCTCTCTTCGTCAAGGCTTTCCGCGTTGCCGACAACGCCGGGGAGGAGCCGCACCGAGGCATCGAGCACCGCCTGCGCGGCGATCTCGCCTCCCGTCAGCACGAAATCCCCCAGGCTCACCTCGACGATCTCGTAGTGATCGAGCACGCGCTGGTCCACGCCCTCGAAGCGCCCGCACAGGAGCGTCGCGCCCGGCCCCGCGGCGAGGCTGCGCGCCATGGCCTGGGTGAAAGGCTTGCCGCGCGGGCTGAGATAGATGAGTGGCATGGGCCCCTCTCGCCAGCCCTTGCGGGCTGTCTCGATGGCCGCGCCGACCACGTCGGGGCGCAGCACCATCCCCGCGCCGCCGCCTGCGGGCGTGTCATCGACATTGCGGTGCCTGCCGATTCCGTGGGGGCGCAGGTCGATCGTCTCGAGCTGCCAGAGCCCGTCCTTCAGCGCCTTGCCCGTGAGCGACTGGCCCAGAACGCCGGGGAAGGCATCGGGAAAGAGCGTGATGACCTGCGCGGTCCAGACCCCGGCGAGGCGCTCTTCGGCCATGAGGTCACGCGGCTTGAGCGAGGGGGTGATGGCCTTGCGGCCATGGGAGCGGGGCGTGTCTGTCATGACGCTCCTTTACCGCTCGAGCCGGAGCATGTCACGCGTGATGATGATCTTCTCGAAGCGCCGCAGGTAGGTCATGCCCAGAAGCGAGCCGGAGAGCTCGCCCTCGTTGACGAAGGCGCGCAGCCCGTCGTCGCGGATCCCTTCGACCTCGAAACTGTCCAGGCGAACAGGGGCGATGCGCACCGTGCCGTTGGCCGTGTTGGCCGTGTGGATATAGGCCAGCTCGGCCGGGTCCAGCCCGGCGCGCGCGGCGTCTTCGCGGGAGAGGACGACGCCCGTCGCGCCCGTGTCGACGACGAAGGTGATCGGCGCGCCGTTGATCTTTGCGTCGAGATAATAGTGCCCGTCGGGGCGGCGGGGCAGCTCGATCACGCCTGCGCCGGGATCGACGCTCTGGTCGGGGCGGAAGGGGGCGACGATCTGGCCTCCGAAGGCGTAGATGCCGCCTGCGACCGCGAAGACCAAGGCCCAGCGGAGCATCTCGCCGCCCAGGGGGCTGAGCCCCGCGCGGCGCGGCCAGAGCCGCCAGAGCGCGAGCGCGGCCAGCACGAGGCCGAGAAGGAGAAGACCCTGAGTCAGTTCCATCTGCGCGCGGCTATCCGGCCATCAGGCCGAAGTTGCGCAGCCCGTCCAGCACGAATTGGACGGCGAGGGCGGCCAGCAGCATGCCGAGGATGCGCGTGGCGACGTTGATCCCCGTCTTGCCGAGGCCGCGCTCGAGCAGGTCCGACAGCAGCAGCGAGGCGAAGACCACAGCGAGGACGACGCCGACCATGCCGATCACCGCCGCGGTTCCGGCCCAGCCGGGCACCTGGCCTGCGAGCAGGATCACCGTCGCGATCGCGCCGGGGCCGGCGAGCAGCGGCACGGCGAGAGGGAAGACCGACGGGTCGTTGTCGTCATCGGAGCTGCTGTCCTGGGCCGCGTCCTCGGCGGCCATGTCGGCCTGGCCCTCGCGGCGCTTGGTGCGGCGCTCGAAGAGCATCTCCAGCGCGGTGAGAAAGAGCAGTATGCCGCCCGCGACGCGGAAGGCGGGCATGGATATGCCGATGAAATGCATGAGCGCCTCGCCGAAAAGGGTGAAGGCGACGAGGATGAAGAAGGCCACGAGGCAGGCGCGCAGGGCCATCTTGCGCCGCGCGGGGGCGGGCGCGCCCTGCGTCATCGTCGCGAAGATCGGGGTCAGCGCGATCGGGTCGATGATGACGAAGAGCGTGGCGAAGGCCGTGATGACGAAGGCGAGGTCGATCATGCAGTGGCTCCTTCCAGCTTGGCCAGGGCAGTCTCCCACAGTTTTTCCGCCCGCGCCATGGCCTCGGTCAGTTCGACATCCTTGCGCTGCAGCTCGGGCAGGGCGTGCTTGCGCTCGGTGTAAAGCGTCGGATCGGCCAGAAGCTCGTCAAGGCGTTCGCGCATCTTTTCAAGTTTTTCAATGCGTTCTTCGCATTTCTTCACGTCTGCGCGCAAATCGAGAATCGCCTCGCGCGAGGGGCGCTTGGGCTTGGCGGGTTTTGGCTTTTGCGGCTTTTTCTCGGGCTGGCCGAGCAGGGAGCGGCGGTAGCTTTCCAGATCGCCCTCATAGGGGGCGACGCGGCCGCCACTGACAAGCCAGAGCCTGTCGGCCACGAGGCTGAGCAGGTGCATGTCATGGCTGACCAGCACCACCGCTCCGGAATAGGCCGTGAGCGCCTCCACGAGCGCCTCGCGGCTTTCGATGTCGAGGTGGTTGGTCGGCTCGTCGAGAATCAGCATGTGCGGGGCGTCGATGGTCGCCAGCATGAGCGAGAGCCGCGCCTTCTGCCCGCCCGAGAGGGAGCCCACGAGCGTGTCGGCCTGCTCGGCGCCGATGCCGAACCCTCCGAGCCGGGCGCGCAGCTTCGCGGGCGTCTCACCCGGCCGCAGCCGGCGGATGTGATCGAGCGGGGTCTCGTCGATATGCAATTCATCGACCTGGTGCTGGGCGAAATAGCCCACGCGCAGCTTGGACGCCTTGGTGATCTTGCCGGAAATCGCATCAAGTTTACCCGACAGAAGCTTGGAAAGTGTGGATTTTCCCTCGCCGTTTCGCCCCAGCAGGGCGATCCTGTCATCCTGGTCGATGCGCAGGTCAAGCTGCGACAGGACCGGCGCGCCGTCATAGCCCACCGAGGCCCCCTCCAGCCGCAGGATGGGCGGCGAGAGCTCTTCGGGCGCGGGGAAGCTGAAGGCGCGCAGGGCGGCCTCCTGCGGCAGGGAGATCGGCGTCATCTTCGAGAGCGCCTTGAGCCGAGATTGCGCCTGCCTTGCCTTGTCGGCCTTGTAGCGGAAGCGGTCCACGTAGGATTGCAGATGCGCGCGCCGCGCCTCCTGCTTCTTGGCTTCGGCCTCGGCGGCCAGGAGGCGGGCGTGGCGCGTGGCGGCGAAGGTGTCATAGGGGCCCTGGTAGAGCGTCAGCTTGCGGTCCTCGAGATGCAGGATGCTGCCGACGGCGCGGTTGAGCAGCCCGCGATCGTGGCTGATCACGAGGACGGTATGCGGGTAGCGCGCGAGGTAGCTTTCCAGCCAGAGCGCGCCTTCGAGATCGAGATAGTTGGTCGGCTCGTCGAGCAGCAAGAGGTCGGGCTCGGAAAAGAGCACAGCCGCCAGCGCGACGCGCATCCGCCAGCCGCCCGAGAAGGCCGAGCAGGGCATCTGCATCTCCTGGGCCGTGAAGCCCAGCCCCCGCAGGATCGCCGAGGCGCGCCCCTCGGCGCTCCAGGCGTCGATATCGGCGAGCCGCGTCTGGATCTCGGCGATGCGGCCCGCGTCCTCGCTCTCCTCGGCCAGCAGCGCGGCGCGCTCGGTATCGGCGGCCAGGACCGTGTCGACGAGCGAGACCTCGTTGCCCGGCACTTCCTGCGCGACACCGCCGATTCGGGCGCGCGCGGGCAGGGTGATCCGGCCGGAATCGAGCGCCAGCTCGCCGCGGATCATGCGAAAGAGCGTGGTCTTGCCCGTGCCGTTGCGCCCCACGAGTCCGACCTTGTGGCCGGTGGGGATGGTCGCGCTGGCCTCCTCGATGAGCGGGCGGCCGGCGACCGAGTAGGATATGTTTTCGAGCCTGAGCATGGGCGCGGCTTAGCAGAGCCCGCCGCCCCTTGCCAGAGGCGCGGCGCAACTTGTGGCCCCCGGCAAATGGGCGTAAGGCTTCGGCAAAAGACAACAGGTTAACGAGATGCCCCCGCGCCCCCAGCCCAGCCTGACCACGCTCATCCTGCTCACCGGGCTGTCGGTCCTGGCGCTCAACATGTTCCTGCCGTCGCTGGCGCGCATGGCGGAGGATTTCGAAGTGAGCTACGCGCTGGCCGCGCTCTCGGTGAGCGGTTTTCTGGTGATCAGCGCGGTTTTGCAGATCATCATGGGGCCGCTGTCGGACATGTATGGCCGACGGCCCGTCATGCTGGCCGGGCTGGTGATCTTCACGCTCGCCTCGGCGGGCTGCTGGCTGGCGCAGGACATCCGGCTCTTCCTTGTCTTCCGGGTCCTTCAGGCCGCGATGGTCACCGGCATGGTGCTCTCGCGCGCGGTCGTGCGCGACATCGCCCCGCGCGAGGAGGCGGCGCGGCTCCTGGGGCAGATCGGCATGGTCATGGCGCTCGCCCCGCTGCTCGGGCCGGTCTTCGGCGGGTTTCTCGACGAGGTCTTCGGCTGGCGCGCCAATTTCGCGGCCTTCACCGTCATGGGCGCGGTGATGCTCTGGGTGGTCTGGACGCGCTTCGGCGAGACCAACGCGGAGCTTTCCGAAAGTTTCGGCGCGCATTTCCGCCAATATCCGGCGCTTGTCAGCGACCGGCTCTTCTGGGCCTATTCCATCTGCCTCGTCTTCTCCATCGCCGCCTTCTACGGCTTTCTCGGCGGTGCGGCGCTGGTGGGCGAGGAGCTCTTCGGGCTCTCGCCCAGCCAGGTCGGCATGGGGCTCGGCTCGATCTCGGGGGGCTTCATGCTCGGCAATTTCCTGACGGGGCGCCTTTCGGGGCGCATTCCCGTGCTGCGGCTGATGCTCTGGGGGCGGGGCCTCGCCACGCTCGGCCCGCTTGCCGCGGCGGCGCTCATGGCGTTCGGGCTGTTTCACCCCGCCGTGCTCTTCGGCGGCGCGGTCTTCGTTGGCCTCGGCAACGGGCTGACGCTGCCGGGGGCAAACGCCGGCGTGATGTCGATCAACCCGCGCCTGGCGGGTGCGGCCTCGGGGCTTTCGGGCGCGATGACAGTGCTGGGCGGGGCCATCGCCACGAGCCTCACGGGGGCCTACGCCGTGGGGCAGGCGGGCGGCTACGTGCTTCTTGGCTTTTTGTCGCTCAGCTCCGGTGTCGGGCTCCTTGCGACGCTCTGGATCGGGCGGCTGGAACGCGCATGAATGGCGCTTTTCAAACCCCGGCCTGCGTGGTAGCAGAGCGCCAATTCAACCTCTGAACGGAGCATATCATGGCCCTCGAACGTACCTTTTCGATCATCAAACCCGATGCCACCAAGCGCAACCTCACAGGCGCGATCATCGCCAAGCTCGAAGGCGCTGGCCTGCGCGTTGTCGCGCAAAAGCGTATCCAGCTCACTCTGAAACAGGCGCAGACCTTCTACGGCGTTCACAAGGAGCGCCCCTTCTTTGACGAGCTTTGCGAATTCATGATTTCCGAGCCGATCGTCGTGCAGGTTCTCGAGGGCGAAGACGCCATCGCCAAGAACCGCGAAGTGATGGGCGCGACGAACCCCGAGGAGGCCGCCGAAGGCACGATCCGCAAGGAATACGCGCTGTCGATCGGTGAGAACTCGGTGCACGGCTCCGATGGCGCCGACACGGCGAAAGAAGAGATCGCCTACTTCTTCTCGGGTCTCGAACTGGTCGGCTGAGCCTTCCGCGCGAGATGATTTTCATGAGCCGCTTCGATTTCGGAGCGGCTCTTTTTTGGGCGGGATGTCGAATTTGCTGCGCAAATCCGACCAGGTGGGGGGACGCTGTCCCCCCACACCCCCCCTGGGATATTTCCAGCAAGAAGAAAGGGGCGCGCTGTGGGACGTGCCGGGGCTCAGAGCGAGGCGTAATCCGTTATGATCGGCTTTCGCGGGTCTGGCTTCGGGTCCGACCTCGAAACCGGGCGCTCGCGCGATTGAGTGGGCGCGGGGCTTGGGGCGGTGGGCTTGGTTGCGGGCATTTTGCCTCTCCTTGGCTGCTTGAAACTTGCCTGTTTTCTGCCTCGTCTTTCAGAGTCGTCTCTCAATTTGCCGAGGTCGAGGCTGAAATGCGGCAATTGACAGGATGGGGTTGCAAGCGTGGTCGCAGAGCCACGATTTTTTGCGCGGGCGGGCCGCTTTAGGCGCTTGACGCGGGGCAGGGCTGCGCATAAACACGCGCTCACGCTCTGGGCAATCGGAGCGGGCAGTGGGCGGTTGTAGCTCAGTTGGTTAGAGTGCCGGCCTGTCACGCCGGAGGTCGCGGGTTCGAGCCCCGTCAACCGCGCCATCGCTGCCAGCCCCGCGTTTCGGGCTCATGAAACGGAAGAAAGCGCGCTGTGCGGTTGTAGCTCAGTTGGTTAGAGTGCCGGCCTGTCACGCCGGAGGTCGCGGGTTCGAGCCCCGTCAACCGCGCCACTTTCCTTATCACTTGCAGGAGACCCGGATGATCCAGGCGATCCGCAACATCTCATGGCCTGTCACCCTCCTTCTTGTCGGGTTTCTCGGGCTCGCGCCCTTCGTTCCCGAGCCGCATATCTGGCAAAAGCTCAAGATGCTTTTTGCCGGCGAGCTGAGCCGCGCAATCGACTGGTTCGACCTTGTCATGCACGGCGCGCCCTTCTTGCTGCTCGCGGTCAAGCTGGGCGATCTGGCCCTGCGGCGCACAAAGTGATTCTCAAAGCGCTCCGGGCGCGTTAACCTGTGGCGAAACAGGCGAATAAGAGCAGTTCCATGGCCCCAAGACTTGCCGCCGTCACGATGCTTCGCGACGATCTCTTCTATCTCGATATCTGGCTTGCCCATTACGGCGAGATGCTGGGGCGGGAAAATTGTTATATCGTGAACCACGGGCACAACCCGGAGGTGACGCGGCGCGCCGAAGGCTGCAACATCATCGGCATCCCCGGGTTTCATCACAAGAATTTCGACATGAAGCGCTGGCGGTTGCTCAACAATATCGTGCAGGGGCTCAACGCCTATCATGACCACGTGATCGTGGGCGATGTGGACGAGCTTGTGGTGCTCGACCCCGCGCAGGGCAGCCTCGTGGACTTCCTGGGCCGCCAGAAGCAGCGGCAGGTGATCACGCCGACGGGGCTGGAGGTGATCCACCGGGTCGACATCGAGCCTGAGCCGATCGCAGGCAAGGTGCTCGGGCCGCGCATGCATGTGCGCCTCGCGCCGCATTACTCCAAGCCCTGCATCGTCTCGGCGGGCGTGAAGATCGCCCGGGGCGGGCATTTCACGCAATATGAAAAGATCAACGCGCCCGAGGGGCTCTACCTATTTCACCTGAAATACTGTGACTTTGATGCCTATTGCAGCGCGATGGACCGGCGCAATGCCATTACCGAAGAGATCGGGGCGAGCAAGAAAGAGGCGGCGATCGGGGGGCACTGGTTCGCCGATGCGCGAGGGGAGGACCGCGCGGTTTTCGACACGCTCGGCGCCTATGAGATGCAGGAAGGCTTCGATCTGAGCCGCTATCGCAAGGCGATGATCGACAGTTTCGAGCCGCGCGGCGATACCGGCTTCTATCACTTCGAGCGGCCCGACTACGCGCTGCAGTTCCGGTTGCCCGAGCGCTTCAAGGGCGCGTTTTAAGCATCAGAAATAAAATAAAAAAAGCGCGCCCTGAAAGGCGCGCTTTGATCATTGTTCGCAGGCCGGGTCAGGCCAGCATGCCCAGCGGGTTCTCGAGATTGTCCACGATGTGCTTGAGGAGCTCCGCGCCAAGGGCGCCGTCGATCACGCGGTGATCGACCGAGAGCGTCACGGACATGACCGTGGCCACCGTCAGATCACCATCTTCGCCGACGACCGGCTTCTTCACACCCGCGCCAACGGCGAGGATCGCGCCATGGGGCGGGTTGATCACGGCGTCGAAATTATCGATTCCGAACATGCCGAGATTGGAGATGGCGAAGCTGCCGCCGGTATATTCATGCGGGGCCAGCTTGCCGTCGCGGGCGCGGCTGGCCATGTCCTTCATCTCGCCGGAGAGCGCGGAGAGCGATTTCTGCTCGGCATCCTTGAGGACCGGGACGAAGAGCCCGCCCTCGACGGCGACGGCCACGCCGACATCCGAGGGCGTGAGCTTGAATATCCGGTCCCCGGCCCAGACGGCATTGGCATCGGGCACCGCTTGCAGCGCCAGCGCGCAGGCCTTGATGATGAAATCGTTGACCGAGAGCTTCACGCCGCGCGCTTCGAGCTGCGTGTTGAGATCGGAGCGGAACTTGAGAAGCGCGTCGAGCCTGATATCCCGGCGCAGGTAGAAATGCGGGATCGTCTGCTTGGCCTCGGTGAGGCGGGCGGCGACTGTCTTGCGCATGCCGTTGAGCGTGACCTCCTCGATCTCGCGCCCGTCGAACATCTTGCGCACCTGTTCGGCGTCCGGCCCGGCAGGGGCGGCGGCGGTGGTGGCTTGTGGGGCGGGGGAGGCCTCGGCGGGTGCAGACGCCTTGGCCGCGCCCGGGGTTGCGCTTTCCACGTCGGCCTTGACGATCCGGCCCTTTGGTCCGGAGCCCTTCAGCTCGGTGAGGTCGAGCCCCTTGTCGGCGGCGATCCGGCGCGCGAGCGGGGAAGCGAAGATGCGCTGGCCGTCCTTGACGGGCGCAGCGGGCGCCGGGGTCGTGTCCGCGGCGGAGGCCGCCGGCGCGGCCTCGGCTTTCGGCGCGGGGGCGGGCTGCTCGTCAGCCTCTTGCGTGGCTGCCTCGCTCTTTTTCTCGGGTGGCGCAGTCGAGCCGATGTCATCTCCGCTTTCCCCCTCTTCGAGCAGCACGGCGATGGGCGTGTTCACCTTGACGCCCTCGGTGCCCTCGTCGATCAGGATCTTGCCGATGGTGCCTTCATCGACGGCCTCGAACTCCATCGTGGCCTTGTCGGTCTCGATCTCGGCGATGATGTCGCCGGAGCTGACCTCGTCGCCTTCCTTGACCAGCCATTTGGCCAATGTGCCTTCTTCCATCGTGGGCGAGAGGGCGGGCATGAGTATTTCCGTAGGCATGAGCGCTCTCCCTTACCTGTAGGTGACTTGGCGGACCGCCTCGATCACCTCGTCGGTGGTCACCAGCGCGTGTTTCTCGAGATTGGCCGCGTAGGGCATGGGCACGTCCTTGCCCGTGCAGTTGATCACCGGCGCGTCGAGATAGTCGAAGGCGCGTTGCATGATCGTGGCCGAGAGGTGATTGCCGATGGACGCCACCGGCCATCCCTCCTCGACGGTGACGCAGCGGTTCGTCTTCATCACCGAGTCCAGCACCGTGTCATAGTCGAGCGGGCGCAAGGTGCGCAGGTCGATCACCTCGGCGGAAATGCCGTCCTCGGCGAGCTTCTCGGCTGCCTCGAGGGCATATGTCATGCCGATGCCGAAGCTGACGATGGTCACGTCCTCGCCCTCGCGCCAGACGCGCGCCTTGCCGAAGGGCACCGTGAAATCCTCCATCACCGGCACATCGAAGCTCTTGCCGTAGAGGATCTCGTTTTCGAGGAAGATCACCGGGTTGGGATCGCGGATCGCCGTCTTGATCAGGCCTTTGAAGTCGGAGGCCGCGTAGGGCATGACGACCTTGAGGCCGGGCACTTGCGCATACCAGGCGGCGTAGTCCTGGCTGTGCTGCGCGCCGACGCGGGCGGCGGCGCCGTTGGGGCCGCGAAAGACCATCGGCGCGCCCATCTGGCCGCCGGACATGTAGAGCGTCTTGGCGGCGGAATTGATGATCTGGTCAATGGCCTGCATGGCGAAGTTGAAGGTCATGAACTCGACGATGGGCCGCAACCCGCCGAAGGCCGCGCCGACGCCGATCCCGGCAAAGCCATGCTCGGTGATCGGGGTGTCGACGACGCGCTTCGCGCCGAACTCGTCGAGCATGCCTTGCGTGATCTTGTAGGCGCCTTCGTATTCGGCCACCTCCTCGCCCATCAGGAAGACCGACTCGTCGCGGCGCATCTCCTCGGCCATGCCGTCTCGCAGGGCCTCGCGCACGGTCTGCTGTTTGAGCTCGGTGTCCTCGGGCCAGTCGGGGCTGCGGTCGGCCCTGGGGGCTTCGGCGGCGGGCTGGGCCGCGACCGGGGCGGAGGCATCGACGGCGTCCGCGTCATCGGCCTCTTGCGTCTCGGTTTCGGGCGCGGCGGATGCGCTGCCCGCATCGCTCATGTCCTCGCCGTCTTCGCCGATCACGGCGATGGGCGTGTTGACCTTGACGCCTTCGGTGCCTTCCTCGACGAGGATCTTGCCGATCACGCCTTCATCGACGGCTTCGAACTCCATCGTGGCCTTGTCGGTCTCGATCTCGGCGATGATGTCGCCGGAGCTGACCTCGTCGCCTTCCTTGACGAGCCACTTGGCGAGCGTGCCTTCCTCCATGGTGGGCGAGAGGGCGGGCATGAGTATTTCGGTTGCCATTGTGTCTGTCTCCCTCAGGCTTCCTGCGGCGCGTCTTCGGCGGCGTAGATGTCGGTCCAGAGCTCGTCGAGCGCGGGTTCGGGGCTGTCCTTGGCGAACTCGGCGCTTTCGTTGATGATCTTCTTGATCTCCTTGTCGATCTCCTTGAGCTCCTCCTCGGTGGCGTGCTTGCCCTCGATCAGCATGGTGCGGACATGCTCGATGCAGTCGGATTTCTCGCGGATCTTCTGGACTTCCTCGCGTGTGCGATACTTCGCCGGGTCGGACATGGAATGCCCGCGGTAGCGGTAGGTCATCATCTCGAGGATATAGGGGCCCTTGCCGGAGCGGCAGTGGGCCACGGCCTTCTCGCCCGCGGCCTTGACGGCCAGAACATCCATGCCGTCGACGCTTTCGCCGGGGATGCCGAAGGATTCGCCACGGGTGTGAATGTCGGGCGAGGAGGTGGACCGTTCCTGCGATGTGCCCATGGCATACTGGTTGTTCTCGATCACGAAGATCACCGGCAGGTCCCAGAGCGCGGCCATGTTGAAGGTCTCGTAGACCTGGCCCTGGTTGGCCGCGCCATCGCCGAAATAGGTGAAGGTGACGTTGTCATTGCCCTTGTACTTGTCGGAGAAGGCGAGCCCCGCGCCCAGCGGCACGTTGGCCCCGACGATGCCGTGACCGCCGTAGAAGTGCTTTTCCTTCGAGAACATGTGCATCGAGCCGCCCTTGCCCCTGGAATAGCCGTCCTCACGGCCCGTCAGCTCGGCCATGACGCCGTTCGGGTCCATGCCGCAGGCGAGCATATGGCCGTGGTCGCGGTAGGTGGTGATGCGCTTGTCGTTCTCTTTCGCCGTGGCTTCGAGCCCGACGACGACCGCCTCCTGACCGATATAGAGGTGACAGAAGCCGCCGATGAGGCCCATGCCGTAGAGCTGGCCGGCCTTCTCCTCGAATCGGCGGATGAGCAGCATTTCGCGGTAGAAGGCGCTCAGCTCTTCGGCGGAAGCATTTGGTTTCGCTTTGGTTTTCCGGGTGGCCATATGCGTGCGCCCCTTTCGTAAACAGATAGTTTAGCGTTAAACCATTTGTTACACGAAATCTTGTTTCCATGCGAGTGGAAATTTTCGCAGGGGTTCGGGCGAAGGGTTTCGCGGGGCAATCGGATTGTTAGCACCGGGAGGGTTGGCCGCGACAAATGGCGGGTTAGCGCGGGGGTGGGCTTTGCAAAGATTGGGCAGTTTCCCGACAGCGGACCTTCGTGTAGGGTTTGGCGATAGTCGGCTTCGAGCCCAGAGTGACCGATGCTGCGGGCTGCACGAACGTCCGCAATGTCGTTCTAGGGAGCTTTAATCCCATCAGGGAAGACTATCTCGTCTCAGCTGTTAGATGTTGAAACAGCGCCTTCGTGGTGGATACTAGATCATTGTTCTGCAAATGCATTAGGGCCTCTGGCAAAGCTGGCGCGATTCAGCTTGGGCAGTCTACCTGGCAAATTTTCACTAGACGGTCTTTGAACTTTTCGCTTCAAGTTCGCGAATTTGTGGCTTCAGATAGAAGGTCTTCACTAAACCGCAAAGCACCATGAAACCAAGGATGACCAATCCAGCCACAAGATTGACTGTACCGGTTAGAAGATACGAGGTTAGTAGAATAGCCACCACTCCAAATGTTCGCAGGTCGCGTTCTCTTCTATCTAAACCTTTGAGGCGTTCTAGTTTTTGGTTATCGGTCATCTGTTTTTTGCTCTCAGAATTTTCGCTTAGACATTAGCATTTTTGTCCTTCTTAAACTAGAGTTTGGGATTGCCATGTCACCTGAGCGAACACCAGCCGTTGGTGCCAGATCAGCGAATGTCTCAAAAGTCCTGCATCTCAGTCACTCGGCCGCGCCACCATCAAGGTCCGCTTTGCCATCTCAGAGAGAAGCCTTCGTGACCGCACCGTGACTGACAACCGCCATGCGCCTCAGCGCACGACGATCTCGTCGGCGCGGACATAGCCGAGGATGTCGCGGGCCTGCTGGTCGAGCAGGTCGAGATCGAGGTAATCATCCGAGAGGCGTTTGCGCAGGTTTTCCATCCGCGCGACGCGCTCTTGGAGCTGCGCCAGTTCGGCGTGCAGCTCTCGTTGTTCGGCTTCGACCTCTGCGCGGCGAAAAAGGCCGTAGTCGCCCTGGATCGCTGCGAAGACGAAATAGAGCGTCAGGCTGAAGGCCGCTGTCGTGAAGATCAACGTCCCGAGGGCCGGTGTCTTGCGGGGTTTCATGTCTCGCTGCCTCGTTTGCGCCTGCGGCGCGTCTTGTTCTTGATCGCCGCTTTCACGACGCAACGAAAATCTGGCACAAAGCGCCCCGGATGTGAAACGCTGAAGACAGCGATGCGCCCCGTTGGCGCGAATCTTTTCGGGAGGCGAGTCTTTCATGTCACATTCCACAGCCCCGGCGAGCCGCCCGCGCGATACGCTCGGCACCCATGATGTCGTCAACCAGCCTGCGCCGCGTGCGGGGCATGACCTCTGGGCCGGCGACGCGATCCTGCGCACCCATGCCGCCCATGCGCCCGAGGCTCCGCTGGCCGAGTTCGGCGCGCAGATCGGGAGCGCGCAGATGCGCGAGGCCGGGCGCCTGGCCAATCGTCACGCGCCCGAGCTTGTCTCCTTCGACCGTGCGGGCCGCAGGCTCGACGAGGCGCGCTTTCACCCCGCCTACCATCAGCTCATGGAGGCCGGGCTCGGTCGCGGCATCTCCTCGGCGGCCTGGACGGGCGCGCAAGCCGGGCACAGCCAGCACGCGGCCATGGCCTATATGTTCAGCCAGGTCGAGCCGGGCGTCGTCTGCCCCATGGTGATGACCTATGCCGCCGTGCCCGCGCTGGCGGCCGATCCGGCGCTGGAGGCGGTCTGGCGGCCCAAGCTCACGGCGGGCGCTTACGACCCGTCCATCGCGCCGGTCGAGGCCAAGCGCGCCGCCACGCTCGGCATGGCGATGACGGAAAAGCAGGGCGGCTCGGACGTGCGCGCCAACACCACCCGTGCGGAGCCGGACGGCGCGGCCTACAGGCTGCGCGGGCACAAGTGGTTCTGCTCTGCGCCGATGTCGGACGGGTTCCTGACGCTGGCGCAGGCCGACGGCGGGCTCACCTGCTTTCTCGTCCCGCGCTGGCTGGAGGGCACGCGCAACGCGATCCATGTCATGCGGCTCAAGGACAAGCTGGGCAACAGGGCCAATGCCTCCTCGGAGATCGAGTATCACGACGCGCTGGCCTGGCGGCTGGGCGAGGAGGGGCAGGGCGTCAAGACGATCATCGAGATGGTGCATCACACGCGGCTTTCGACGGCCATCGCCCCGGCGGGGCTGATGCGCGGGGCGCTTGACGAGGCGGTCTGGTGGTGCGAGAGCCGCACGACCTTCCAGCGCAGGCTGATCGACCAGCCGCTGATGAAGACCATGCTGGCCGACATGGTGCTCGACC
Source organism: Rhodobacteraceae bacterium 63075 (assembly GCA_003417655.1). Classification (GTDB taxonomy): domain Bacteria; phylum Pseudomonadota; class Alphaproteobacteria; order Rhodobacterales; family Rhodobacteraceae; genus Lentibacter. The sequence goes on along the minus strand of QVMW01000011.1, from coordinate 4,919 downwards.
TCGAAGGCACGCTGGCGCTCGGGATGCACATGGCGCGGGCCTTCGACGGCGGCAGCGAGACGGACCGGGCCTTCGCGCGCATCGGCGTGGCGCTGGCCAAATACCTCGGCAACAAGCTCTGCCCCGGCTTCGTCTACGAGGCGATGGAGGCGCTTGGCGGTGTGGGTTACACCGAGGAGACGCCGATGCCGCTCTATTATCGCGAAGCGCCGCTCAACTCGATCTGGGAGGGCTCGGGCAACGTGATCTGCCTCGACGTGCTGCGCACGCTCATGCGCGACGCGGGGGCCGGGGAGGCCCTGCAAGGCGAACTGGCGACGGCGCGCGGCGGCTCTGCGGCCTATGACCGGGCGCTCGATGCCCATCTGGAGCGCTGGCCCCGGCTCTGCGAGGAGAGCGAGGCGCGCCACTTTACCGAGAGCATGGCGACGCTGCTCACCGCCTCCGTGCTCCTGCGTCATGCGCCGGACGCCGTGGCGCAGGGCTATGCCGCAACGCGGCTCGAACCGGGCGCGCGCGGGCGCTCATACGGCGCGGCGGAGCCGGGCGATGTCGATGCGCTGCTGGCGCGGGTGCGGCCATGAGCTTCGAGACGCAAGGCGATTTCGAGAGCCGCGTGCGCGCCAGCTTCGCGCGGCAGGGGCTCATGGAGAGTTTCGGCGCGAAAATGAGCGAGGTCGCGGCGGGGGAGACCGTGATCGAGCTGGGTTTCGCCGATCACCTGACGCAGCAGCACGGCTTCCTGCATGCGGGCGTCATCACCTCGGTGATGGACAGCGCGGCAGGCTTCGCGGCGATGACGGTGATGCCGGAGGCGGCGGAGGTTTTGACCGTCGAGCTCAAATCCTCGCTGATGCGCCCCGCAGCGGCGGCAAGGTTCCGCGTCGAGGGGCGGGTGCTGAAGGCCGGGCGGAGCATCATTTTCACTGAGGCCCATGCCTATGGGCTGGACAGCGGGCAGTCGCGGCTGATCGCGCATCTGACGGCCTCGATGATGGTGATCGAGGGACGTGACGGGGTGTCGGGGTAGGTTTCGAATCCGGCTTCGCCGGATCCGATCAACTGGGGGAGCTCCGCTCCCCCAGGCCCCCTCGGGATATTTGGGGCAAGAAAAAAGGCAAGGCGGTCTGTCGCCTTGGTCTTTGGCGAGTTGGTCGGGCGCTCAGGCTTCGAGGGCGGCGACGCCGGGGAGGGTCTTGCCTTCCATCCATTCGAGGAAAGCGCCCCCGGCGGTGGAGATATAGCTGAAATCCTCGGCGGCACCGGCGGCATGGAGCGCGGCCACGGTATCGCCGCCGCCTGCGACGGTGACGAGCGTTCCGGCGCGGGTTTCGGCGGCGGCGGCGCGTGCGGCGGCCTTGGTGGCGGTGTCGAAGGGGGCGATCTCGAAGGCTCCGAGCGGGCCGTTCCAGATCAGCGTTTCGAGCCTGGTAAAGGCATCGAGGATGGTCTGTGTGGCCCTTGGGCCGGCATCGAGGACCATCTGGTCCGTGTCGAGCTCGGTGTCGGGGCTGAGCTCCACGATCTCGTGATCGGCGCCTTCGCGGAACGCGCGGGCCACCGCGCCGTCGGCGGGCAGGATGATCCGGCAGCCCCCCGAGATGGCCTTGGCCATGATCTCGCGGGCCGTGTCCAGCATCTCGTCTTCCACGAGCGAGGCCCCGAGCCGCGCGCCCTGGGCCATGAGGAAGGTATTGGCCATGCCGCCGCCGATGATGAGCACGTCGAGACGTTCCACGAGGTTGGAGAGCAGGTCGAGCTTGGTGCTCACTTTCGCGCCGCCGACCACGGCGCCGACGGGGCGCTTCGGCGTGCCCAGCGCGGCCTCGAGCGCGGAGAGCTCGGCTTCCATCAGGCGGCCCGCGCAGGACGGCAAGTGCCGGGCGATTCCTTCCGTCGAGGCATGGGCGCGATGCGCGGCGGAAAAGGCATCATTGACATAGACATCGCCGAGCGCGGCGAGGCGGGCGGCAAAATCGGGATCGTTGGCCTCTTCGCCCGGGTGAAAGCGGATGTTCTCGATGAGCAGCACATCGGCGGCGCGGGCTTCCTCGGTGAGCACCTCGGCGGCTTCCAGCGTCTCGACGAAGCCGACCGAGCGGCCGAGCGCGGCCTCGAGGGCGGGCACGGTCACGCGCAGGCTCATGTCGAGAACCACCTTGCCCTTGGGGCGGCCGAAATGGGCCAGCAGGATCGGTGTTCCGCCGCGCTCCAGAACGTCGCGGACAGTGGGCACGATGCGGTCGATGCGGGTGGCGTCGGTGACTTCGCCGTCCCGCACCGGCACGTTGATGTCGACGCGGATGAGCACGCGCTTGCCCGCAAGGTCCATGTCATCGAGTGTCTTCCAGCGCATCCTCGCCTCCGGTGGTGCCTTTTGCGCCTGCCTCTTGGCCCGATCGGGCGGCAGGGTCAAGAGCCGGGCTTGCCGCATGCAAAAAGGCGGCTTAGGTATCGCGCGGTATGAACACAAAGGAGCGCCCCAGATGGCCGACTACAAGGACCCCGAAAACACCATCCTGATGGAACTGAAAGACGGCACCGTCGTCATCGAGCTGATGCCCGACGTGGCCCCGGAGCATTGCAAGCGCATGAAGGAGCTGGCGCGCGCGGGCAAATACGACAATGTCGCCTTTCACCGCGTGATCGACGGCTTCATGGCGCAGACCGGCGATGTGCAACACGCCAACATGGAAGACGGCTGGAACCCGTCCCGCGCGGGCACGGGCGGCTCGGACCTGCCCGATCTTCCGGCGGAGTTCTCCAAGGTGCCCCATGCGCGCGGCGCGCTCGGGGCGGCGCGCTCGGCCAACCCCAACTCGGCCAACAGCCAGTTCTTCATCAGCTTCAAGGACAATGACTTCCTCAACGGGCAATACACGGTCTATGGCCAGGTGACCTCGGGCATGGAGCATGTCGACGCGATCTCCCGCGGCGAACCGCCGATGAACCCCGACCGGATGATCTCGGTCAAGGTGGCGGCTGATGCGTAATGCGCTGATCGCCTTTGCCGCGCTTGCCCTCGCGGCAGTTGCGCTCTTGTTTTGGACGCATGAAAACGAAGAGGCGATCGAAACCAACCCGGTGTCGGGAACCGTTGCCGACGGGTCAGACGTCAGCGAAGAGCGCGGCGAGGACGCCGAGGCACGCGATGGCTCCGACATGTCAGACAATGAGGCCGTTGCTCAAGATGATGATCCAGCGACGGCAGGCGATCTGGAGATTGTCGTGGCCGGCCAAGCCAATGGCAAGATCGTCATCGACCTGCTGGAGGATGTCGCGCCGAAAGCTGTCGCGCGGATCACCAGGCTGGCCGCCGAGGGGCGCTATGACGGGGTGGCCTTTCACCGCGTCATGGAGGGCTTCATGGCGCAAACCGGGGATGTGCAATACGGCCTGATGGAAGGCGGCAACATGGCCATGGCGGGCACGGGCGGCTCCGGCCTGCCTGATCTCGAGGCCGAGTTCTCTGACATCGCCTTCGAGCGCGGCGTCGTCGGGATGGCGCGCAAGCCCGATCCGGACTCGGCCAACAGCCAGTTCTTCATCATGTATGCCCCAGCGCCGCATCTTGACGGACAATACACGGTCATCGGCCGCGTGACCGAGGGCATGGAGGTCGTCGATCTGATCAAGAAGGGCGCCGCGCGCTCAGGCCGGGTGACCGGTCGGCCCGATTACATGAAATCGGTCACTGTCACGGAGTGATCAACAGTTCGTGGGGCGGGTAGGCAGATCCCGCCCCATGACGCAGGATGACTCCCGAAACATGGGAGGATCACGATGCGGATTTTACGATACCTTGCGGTCTTTGCGCTGCTTGCAGGCGGCGTTCAGGCCGAGCCGGGCGCATGGCGGAGCGAATGGCCCGCGACCGACTTTTCGACGACAAGCCTCGAAGACTGGAGCGGGATCATCTCGGGCGGGCCGGGCCGCGACGGCATCCCGGCGCTGAGCGATCCGAAGATGGTGCGCGTTGCTCAAAAAGAGGGCCTCGAGCCGCAGGAGGCGGTCATCACGCTCGAGCCCGAGAGCGGCCCCGCGCGGGCCTATCCGCTGCGTTATCTCATCTGGCACGAGATCGTGAATGACGAGGTGGGGGGCAGGCCTGTTGCGGTGACCTATTGCCCGCTGTGCAACTCGGCCATCACCTTCGATGCGACCGTGCAGGGACGCGCGCTGGAATTCGGCGTGACCGGCAAGCTGCGCAACTCCGACATGGTGATGTATGACCGGCAGAGTGAGAGCTGGTGGCAGCAGGCGACGGGAGAGGGCATCGTCGGCGAGATGACGGGCGTGACGCTCGAGACGCTGCCGAGCTGGATGGAAAGCTGGCAGAGTTTTGCCGAGCGCAACCCCGAGGGGCTCGTGATGGCCGAGCCGAGCCATCGCCGGCCCTATGGGCGCAATCCTTACGTTGGCTATGACACTTCCGCGCGGCCGTTTCTCTACTCGGGCGAGAACCCGCCGCATGGCATCGACCCGCTGGTGCGCGTCGTGCGTGTGGGAGACCGCGCCTGGCCGATGACGCGGCTTGCAAAGGCGGGGGTGGTCCGCGAGGCGGGGGTCGAGATCAGCTGGCAGGAGGGCAAGGCCTCGGCGCTCGATGACAGGGCCGTGGCCGCGGGCCGGGATGTCGGGCAGGTGCGCGTACGCGACGCCGAGGGGCGAGATCTGGCCCATGACGTGATGTTCGCCTTTGCCTTTCATGCCTTCTGGCCGGAGGGCACCTGGATGCTCGGGAAGTGACGCTGTCAAGATGAGTGGCTGCGCCACGCAGGTCTTGCGCCGCGGCTGCGCCGCGTCGCGGTGCGTGGGAGGACGCTGTCCCCCCAAACCCGCCGTTTAAGTGGGGGGGGGGGGGGCCCCCCCACCCCCCCCGGGGGTTTTGGGGGGGCGGGGGGGGGCCCCCCCCCCCC
>QVMW01000014.1 GCA_003417655.1 Rhodobacteraceae bacterium 63075 | reverse complement strand
TCCGTCTCGCGCCGGGGTGGTCTGACAAATGCAGACGCCGCCTAGGGCGCGGCGCGTTTCCCATGTGGTGCTGCCTTCAGAAGGCTGGGGGCGTTGCCCCCAGACCCCCCCAAGCGCAGCGCCGAAGGCGACCGCGAGGCCGGCAGCGTATCGCGTAGCGATGCGCGAGAGGTAGGATATTTTCAGCAAGAAGAGAGGGTTATTCGCTCTGGGTGAGCGATTCTGCTTTCACCTCACTCGAGGCTGATCGTCTTGCGCGCAAGCACCTTCTTGTTGGCGACATCGAGGATCCGCAGCTCGTAGACCCCCGGCTCCTCCGGCAGGGTGATCTCCATCGGCGGCGCGCCGGTGATCTTCCGGGCCGAGAGCCAGGTGAAGATCGCCTGGTTGCCGCGGGCCACGGTGATGCGCTGATCCGCGCTGGTCTCGTCGATGGTCCAGCTCACCTCGATCGTCGATCCGGCCCCGGCGCTCTCGGGCGCGTCGATCGCCGCGCCCGTGCTGAGCTGGGCATCCTCGGGCAGAACCTCGACCGTCGCCCGCGCGAGCACGCGGCGGCCCTCGCGCAGGATGTAGCGGACCTCGTAGAGGCCGGGCTCTTCGGGGGCCGTGATGTCATGGGCGGACTTGTCGCGGACCGTGGTATAGTCGCCGAATTCGTCATCGGCCGCGCCTGCAGGGACGAAGTTGATGTAGTCGCGCGAATTGACCGTGCCGGTCCAGGTCGCTTTCAGCTCTTCACCTGCCCGGACTTCGCCGGGGGCGGAGATGGTGACCTCGGGGGCGACGATCTCGACCATGGCGGTCGCGATGGTCTTGCGGCCCTCGCGCAGGATGTAGCGCAGCTCGTAGAGGCCGGTGTCGGCGGGGGCCTGAAGGCCGCCCGCCGTCTTGTCGCGCACGGTGATGTAGTTGCCGAATTCGCCCTCCTCGGTGCCGATCGGGACGATGGTGACATAGTCCCGCGTGCTGACTGTGCCGGTCCAGGAAACCTCGAGCATGGCCCCTGTGAGGGCTGTCTCCGGCGCGCTGACCGTCACCTCCGGCTCGGTCACCTCGATGGCGGCGCTGGCGATGGTCTTGCGGCCTTCGCGCAGGATGTAGCGCAGCTCGTAAAGGCCCGGGTCCGCCGGCGCGGTGAGCTTGCCTGTCATCTTGTCGCGCACGGTTATGTAGTTGCCGAACTCGCCCTCGGCGGAGCCGGCGGGCAGGATCGTGATGTAATCCTGGGTGTTGATCGTCTCCGTCCAGGACACATCGAACTCCGAACCGGTTATGACCGATGAAGGCCCGGAGACCTCGACAGAGGCTTCGGTGATCTCAATGGGTTCACTGGCCATTGTCTTGCGCCCTTCCCGCAGGACGTAGCGCACCTCGTACATGCCGGGTTCGGCTGGCGCCTTCAGGCTTTTCGTGGTGTCGTCGCGGACGGTGACGTAATTGCCGAACTCGCCTTCATCGGCCCCCATCGGGACGATGGTGATGTAGTCCTGGCTGTTGACGGCGGCCGACCAGCTCACATCGAAGGCAGCACCTGTTTCGGCCGCTTCGGGCACTTGCAGGGTCACTTCCGGCTCGGTGACTTCGATCTGACGCGCCGCGACCGTGCTCCTGTCTATCTTGAGGACATACCTGATTTCGTATAGCCCCGGCGCGGCCGGGGCGACGAGCGCTCCCTCGGTGTTGTCCCGGACCGTCAGGTAATCGCCGAACTCGCCTTCATCCGCGCCGAGCGGGACGATGGTGACATAGTCGGCGGTGTTGATGGTCGGCGTCCAGGACACATCGAAACCGGCGCCGGTCTGCACTGTCTCGCCCGCGCTCAGCGTGACCTCCGGGCGGGTGATCTCCAGCGCGTCCGTGCCGCGCACCTCGCCGCTGGCGCGGTGGATATAGCGGATTTCGTAGAGCCCTTCCGCGCCGGGGGCCGTCAGGTTGAGTTCCGCGTTGTCGCGCACGCTCTTGTAGGAGCCATAGTCGTCGGGTTCGGAGCCGAAGGGCACGATGTTGATGTAGTCGCCCGCGTCGAGTGTCGGCTCCCATGTCACCGTGACCTGCGATCCGCCGATGGCGGTTTCCGGCCCGGTGACGGTTACGGCGGGGGCTTCGGGCTCCGGTGCGGGCTCCGGCTCCGGCTCGGGCGCGGCATCGGCGACGGCGGCGCCGACAGTATCGAAAGCCTTTCCGAGCTCCTCGGCATTGGCGGCGGAAATGTATTCACCTCCGGTCTTCTCGGCGATGCAGGCCAGCGATCCGGCGTCATCGCCGCTGGCCAGTCCGAAGCCGACGACATGGGCCGTGAAGGCGACGCCGCCGCGCTCCAGCGCCTCGGCCAGCGCGCAGGGGTCGCGCTCGCAGCTTTCGAGCCCGTCGGAGATGAGAACGACCGTCGCAGGCTGGTCCGTGTAGGAGAGCGTCCTGGCGGCCTGCTCGACGGCGTCGGTCAGGGGGGTCTTGCCCGTCGGGGTGATCGCGCCCACGCGGTCGAGTATGGTCTGCCGCGCGGCCTGGCCGGGCTGCACGAGGACCTCGATATCGCTGCAATCACCGCGCTGCCTGTGGCCATAGGCCATCAGCCCGACGTTGCGCTCGTCGGCCCAGCTCCCCAGAAGGTTGCCCATGACATCGCGCGCGATCTCGATCTTGGCGACACCGTCGATCTGGCCCCACATGGAATTCGAGCCGTCGAAGACGACCATGACATTCTCATCCGCCTGCACGGGCGCGGCGGGCAGGGCCGCGGCGGCGAGCGTGGCGGCCAGGGCGAGCGCCCGTGGCCGGGACGCCATGCTGCGCCGGCCCGCGCGGTGACAGAGTTTCAGGGCGTGACGTGTGAGCGAGTGATAGCGGCGCATGGCGCTCCCCTTCAAAAAAAGCATCGAACAGGGGGAGTGAAGCACAGCTCGGCATGCCCAGACAAGAATATTGCGGTCGCGTGCGTCCCGAGCGGCTTTGTGACAGGACGGAGGCCCTGTTCCGGCCATCTGGCCTCGCGCCGTTTTCTTTCGAAGAAAACGGTCCGGAATTTTTGAAAAATTCCGGCTCCCGGAGCGGATCGCCGCGCTAGCGTGCGGCGATCCGCTTGGCCATGTCGAGCATCCGGTTGGAGAAGCCCCATTCGTTGTCATACCAGCCGAAGACCCGCAGGATGCCGCCCAGCGAGACGCTGGTCTCGCGCCCCGACATGATGATCGACTCGGGCCGGCCGCGCAGGTCGGAGGAGACCAGTGGCAGCGTGATGTAGCCGAAAACCGGGCTGGCCTCTGCCGCTTCCTTCAGCGCCGTATTCACAGCCTCCACCTCAGGCGTGCGGCGCAGCTGCACCGCGAGGTCGATCGCCGAGACGCTCGCCGTGGGCACGCGCACCGCGCGCGCTTCGATCCGGCCGTCGAGCGCGGGCAGGACCTTGCCAATCAGGCTAGCCGCGCTCGTCGTCGTCGGCACCATCGAGAGCGCCGCGGCGCGGCTGCGCACGAGGTTGCCGCGCGGCTTGTCGACGGTCGGCTGGCTGCCGGTATAGCAATGCACGGTGGTCATGTGGCCACTCTCGACGTCCCAGCCTTCGTCGAGCAGCTTGAGCAGCGGGGCCAGCGCGTTGGTCGTGCAACTGGCGTTCGAGATGATCCGGTGCGCCCCGATATCCGCCTCGTTCGCCCCGAGCACAACCGTGACATCCGCCGCCGGGGAGGGCCCGCTGATGAGCACGGCCCGCGCACCGGCCTCAAGCCCGCGCTCGGCCATGGCGCGGTTTCCGGCCGCGCCGGTGCATTCGAGCAGGACGTCGACGCCGCCGAGGTCCAGCGCGCGGATGTCTTCCTCGGCCTCGAAGGGAATGCGCGCGCCGTCCACGCAGAGCAGACGGTCCTCGTGGCGCACCGCGCCGTCGAAGGGGCCGAAGACGCTGTCATAGGCGAAAAGATAGGCGCAGCTTTCCAGCGGGGCGATGTCGTTGATGAGCACGACCTCGAAGCCCTCGCCGCCCCGCTCGCCCTGCAGCATTCGCAGGATCGAGCGGCCGATGCGCCCGAAGCCGTTGATCGCGATCCGAACCGGTCTGTCAGTGTTCGCCGCCGCCGTCATAGCCTTGCTCCTCGAAAAACGGCTCCATCTGCGCGACGATCACGGCATTTTCATTGAGCGCGCGCTCCATCAGCCCGCGTTCTTCATCGGTGATGTCATGGCCCTGTGCCTCGCGCTCCTCGAGCGTGCCATATCCCGTGACGTCAAGCGGCGCGGTGTCAGCCTGCTTGAGGATCGCCACGGTCTCGCGCACGGCCTCGTCCTCGTCCACGCCGCTGGCATAGACGACAAGCGCCGCGCCGGTCGCCCCTTCGGGCAGCCCGTCGCCCGCCTTGCGGCCGATCTGGACCAGCAGCGTGTAGACGTCCTGCGGCTTCTTGGGCTTTTTGGGCTTGGTTTCGGCCATGGGGCGTTCCTTCCTGTCTTCGGCGCAAGGCTTGGGGCTTCGCAAGCAGCAAGTCAACCCGGCGCAGCTCCGTCATGCAGCCAGTCATGCGGGGCCGTCTTGTGGCCGTGATGCCGCGGTTTTTCGCCGTGGCGGGCCGGGCAGTTGACCGCATGCGCGAGAGGGAAGAGAAGCACCCATCCATTGGGGGTGATTCATGACACGTTACTTTGCAGCGCTTGCGCTGGCACTCATGGCAGCCTGCCTGTCCTGTGGCGCGGCCATGGCGCAGGACCGGCCGCTGACCTTCATGACGATCGAGCGTCCGCCCTTCGCCATGGAAGACGAGACCGGCGGCTGGTCGGGGTTCTCGATCGAACTCATGGAGGCCATCGCGATCGAGCTCGGCCGCGAGGTCCGGTTCACAGAGGCCGATGTCTTTCCCGGCATGATCGATGCCGTCACGGCGGGCCGCGTGGATGGCGCGGTCGCCAATATCTCGATCACGGCGGCGCGCGAGGAGACGCTGGATTTCAGCCATCCGATCTTCGAGAGCGGCCTGCAGATCATGCTGCCCGTCGGCGACACGGGAGCCGGCCTCATCAATGCGATCGTGACCCGCGACATCGCCTTCTTCCTGCTCTCGGCCTTCGGTCTGCTCTTCGTCTTCGGGATGCTGATGTGGGCCTTCGAGCGCAATCGGCAGGCCTATTTCCAGCGCCCCTGGTATGATGCGCTCTTCCCGTCCTTCTGGTGGGCGCTCAACCTCGTGGTCAACGGCGGGTTCGAGGAGCGCATGCCCCAGTCGCGCTTCGGGCGCTTCTTTGCGGTGCTGCTCGTGGTCTCCTCGCTCTTCATCGTCTCGGTCTTCGTCGCCAAGATCACCGCGACGATGACGGTCGCCGCGATCTCGGAGAATGTCGATAGCCTCAACGACCTCGAAGACCGCCGCACCGCCACGACAGCCGGCTCCACCGGAGAGGCGCTGCTCGAGCTGCGCGACATCCCCCATGAGAGCTACGCCTCCTTCGAGGCGCTGCTGCGCGACTTTGAGAACGGCGAGGTCGAGGCGGTCCTGTTCGACGGGCCGCTGCTCAACTGGTATCTCATGGACGAAGGCAAGGGCCAGGGACGCCTGGTGAGCCGCGTGTTCAAGCGCGAGAATTACGGGATCGCCCTGCCCACGGGCAGCGGCCTCACCGAGGACATCAACCGCGCGCTTCTCGCCTTGCGCGAAAGCGGCGCGCACGAAGACATCGCAAAGCGCTATTTCGGCAATTGATGCGGGGGTCATATGTCCGGTGGCGATGGGATGGGTTAGTCGCCCATCACGACTTCGCCGCCGATCTGGGCATTGACTTCGCCGGAGGTATCTGCGTCGTCTTCCGCATCGCAGCTGACCAGTTCGAAGGCGAAACCGTCCTGCGCGAAGATCAGCCCGCCGGGCTTTTTCATCAGCATGAGCCGGTAGGTATAGCTCTCGCCTTCGCCGGTGCAGACGGCGTCGAAGAGGCGGGCGTTCATATCGCGGATATTGACCGGGTTCGTCAGCTCGCAGGCGCTCTCGAGGCCGAAGAACTTGCCGTCCTTCACGGCCAGCGCCCCGCCGTCCTGGCCGATCGTCTCTTCCGTGCAGGTCCAGCCCTCGAAGGCCTCGCCGACGGGCCGGTAGAGCCCGTCGAAGTCACGGTCCTGCGCCGCGAGCGGGGGCGCGGCAAGCAGGAGCAAAAGCGCCGTATGGAGGGCGCGGTGCATCAGTCGCGCAGCAGCTCGTTGACGGAGGTTTTCGCTCGGGTCTTCTCGTCCACGCGCTTCACGATGACCGCGCAGTAGAGGTTCACACCGTTCTTGCTGGGCATCGAGCCGGCCACGACGACCGAGCCGCTGGGAACCTCGCCATACATGACATTGCCGGTCTCGCGGTCGACGATCTTGGTCGATTGACCGATGAAAACGCCCATGCCGAGCACGGAGCCTTCACGCACGATGCAGCCTTCGACGACTTCCGAGCGCGCGCCGATGAAGCAATTGTCCTCGATGATCGTCGGTCCGGCCTGCATCGGTTCCAGCACGCCGCCGATCCCGACGCCGCCCGACAGGTGGACATTCTTGCCGATCTGCGCGCAGGAGCCGACAGTGGCCCATGTGTCGACCATGGTGCCCTCGTCCACGTAGGCACCGAGATTGACGAAGGAGGGCATCAGCACGACGCCCGGCGCGATATGGGCCGACTTGCGCACGATGCAGTTCGGCACGGCGCGGAAGCCCGCGGCTTTCCACTCCTTGTCGCCCCAGCCCTTGAACTTGCTGTCGACCTTGTCCCACCAGTGGCCGCCCTGCGGGCCGCCATCCTGGCTTTCCATGTCCTTGAGGCGGAAGCCGAGCAGCACGGCCTTCTTGGCCCATTGGTTCACTGTCCAGTTGCCGTCCTGGCCGCGCTCGGCCACGCGCAGCTTGCCGCTGTCGAGCGCTTCGAGCGTCTCCTCGATGGCCCCGCGCGTCTCTCCGCCCGTGCTGGGCGTGATCTGGTCACGGTTTTCCCATGCGGCCTCGATGGCCGTCTCAAGCTGCGCGTTCGACATGTTCAGATCCTTCCCGGTGGCAGATTCTCAAATCCAGATCGCTATACTTGGCCCGAAGTCGTCGCGCAATGCCGCCGCGCGTCTTGCGGTTGCCTTGTCGCCTGCTTAACTTTCCACCAGTTGGAAGGTTGGAGAGCGACGATGAACATATCCAGTGCAGCCAAGGCGGTCGAGCTGCCCGTGAAGACCGTGCGCTACTACGCGGATATCGAGCTGGTCTCGCCTGCGGGGCGCAGCGAGGCGGGATACCGCGAATATGACGACACGACGCTGCGCAAGCTCGGCTTCGTGGCCCGGGCGCGGCGCTTCGGGTTTTCGATCGCGCAATGCCGCGAGCTGTTGAGCCTTTATGAGGACGAGGCGCGCAGCAGCGCCGAGGTCCGCAAGATCGCCTCGGAGCGGCTCACGGAGATCGAGGCCAAGCAGCGCGAGTTGGCCGAGCTTCACGACGCCCTGGCGCACCTGGTCAGCGAGTGCTGTGGCGATGAGCGCCCTGATTGCCCGATCATCGACTACCTCAAGTGAGTGCCTGACGCCCCCCCCCCCCCCGGTCGGATTTCGCGCAGCGAAATTCGAAACTTACTGCGCGGCGCTGGCTTTCTGGAACGCAGGGCGCAAGCGTTCGGCGGCGAAGTCGATGAACAGCCGGACCTTCGGGTCCTGGAGCTTGCGGTGCGGATAGAGGCAAGCCAGGGTCGTCGCCTCCGGGGGTGTGTCCGGCAAGAGTTCCGTCAGCGCGCCCGAGGCAAGATGCTCTGCAAGCTCGAAGCGCGGGCGCATGACGATCCCCTCGCCTTGCAGGGCCCAGCCCGTGAGCACATCGGCGAAATCTGCATCGAACCGGCCCTCTACATGGAGCTTGCGGGGGCCATCCGCTGTCGTCAGCGTCCAGAAATACTCGGGGCTGCGCGGGTAGCGGAGCAGCAGGCAATTATGCGCCAGAAGCTCATCGGGGCTTTTCGGCGTGCCGCGCTCACGCAGGTAGCCGGGGGCGGCGGCGAGCACGCGCGGGCAATCAGCCAGCTTGCGCTGCTTGAAGTTGCTGTCGGGCAGGTCGCCGAGCATGAAGGCGATGTCGAGCCGGTCTTCGAGCAGGTCGATGCGCCTGTCCGAGAGGCGAAGCTGGATCTGCACATCCGGGTGCCGCGCCGAGAATTCGGGAATGAGCGGCGCGATGAAGCGCTGGCCTACTCCGAGCGGCGCGCTGACGCGCAGGGCACCCCGGGGCTGGCCGGAGAAGCCTGCGAGCGCGGCCTCGGCATCTTCGAGCGTGTCGATGACGCCGCGCGCGTGATCGTAAAAGAGCTTTCCGGCCTCCGTGGCGCGCAGCTTGCGCGTCGTGCGGTCGAACAGGCGCACGCCGAGGCGCTTTTCCAGCTCCTTGATCCGGTTGGAAGCGACGGCGGGCGTCAGGCGCAGATCGCGCCCTCCGGCGGTGATCGAGCCGAGCTCGACGACACGGCAGAAGACCTTGATGCTTTCGACGTAGGGCATGGAACGGCTCCGCTTGATCCGGTGTAGTATAGAGCAGCCAGTGGGCTTTGTTTTTCAACGATTCGTTGAAAGTGTTGAAGGAAACTTGCTGTTTCATTGAAAGAGGGCTTTGCGTTAGGCTCGGGGCTCAACACGCGCGGAGGGCCAAGGCATGGCGAAGGAACGTCGTGAAATCCGGTTCATTCTCAATGGCAGTGATGTGCGGCTCGGCGAGGTCGCCGCGCAGGACACGCTGCTCGACTTCCTGCGCAACGCGCGGCGGCTGACCGGCACCAAGGAAGGCTGCGCCGAGGGCGATTGCGGGGCCTGCACCGTGCTTGTCGGACGGCTGGTGAAGGGGCGTCTGCGTTACGAGACGGTCAATGCCTGCATCCGCTTCCTCGCGACGCTCGATGGCTGCCACGTGGTGACCATCGAGCATCTGCGCGGGGCGGATGGCGGTATGCATCCGGTGCAGCAGGCGATGGTGGAGGCCCATGGCAGCCAGTGCGGATTCTGCACGCCCGGGATCGTCATGTCGCTCTATGCGCTCTGGATGCAGAGTGCGGCCCCGAGCGACGCGGAGATCGAGACGGCCCTTCAGGGCAACCTGTGCCGTTGCACGGGCTATGAGCCGATCTTCAAGGCGGCGCGCGCGGCGGCGGAGCTGGGTGATCCGGCGGCCGATCCGCTCGAGGCCGAGCGCGCGGATGTGACCGGGCGCCTGAAGGCCATGGCCGATGGCGCGCGGGTGACGGTTTCGAGAGGCGAGGACCGCGCGATCCTGCCCGCGGATGTGGCGGACCTCGCCGACGTGCTTGCAAAGCACCCGGAGGCCACCATCGTCGCCGGCGCGACGGATGTGGGGCTCTGGGTGACGAAATTCCTCAAGCCGATCAGCCCGGCGGTCTTCGTCGGGCACCTTTCAGACCTGCGGCAGGTGGATGCGAAGGCAGCGCGCCTGCGCATCGGGGCGGGGGCGAGCTACACCGACGCCGAGGCCGCGCTTGCCCGTGCCTTTCCGCACCTCGGGCCCTACTGGAAGCGGATCGCCGGATGGCAGGTGCGCAACATGGGCACGGTGGGCGGCAATATCGCCAACGGCTCACCCATCGGAGACACGCCGCCCGTTCTGATCGCGCTGGAGGCCAAGCTGCATCTGCGCTCTGCCGAGGGCACACGCGAGATACCCTTGGAAGACTTCTTCATCGACTACGGCAAGCAGGATTTGCGCGCGGGCGAGTTCGTCGAGGCTGTCGAGATACCGCTGGCGCAAGAGGGTGTGCGGCACGCGGCCTACAAGGTTTCCAAGCGCCGCGACGAGGACATCACGGCTGTCGCGGCGGGCTTTGCGCTGCGGGTGGAAAACGGGGTGATCGCCGATGCGCGGCTTGTCTTTGGCGGCATGGCTGCGGTGCCGAAACGGGCGGCGCAGGCTGAAGCGGCGCTCAAGGGACAGCCCTTCGATGCGGCCAGTTTCGAGCGCGCGGCGCAGGCGCTCGCGGAGGACTTCCAGCCGCTGACGGACTGGCGCGCCTCGGCGGAGTATCGCCGCCTCGTGGCGGCCAATCTCTTGCGGCGGTTCTGGGCCGAAGAGGGCGAAGGTGCAAAGGCAAGGCTGGAGGGCGTGTAATGGGCAAACTGGGACATACCGGCACACCGGCGCCGCATGACTCCGCAATCAAGCAGGTCACGGGCCGCGCGGATTACACCGACGACATCCCCGAGCCTATCGGCACGCTCCACGCCTATCTCGGCTGCGCCGAGGTGGCGCGCGGGCGCATCGAGGGCATGGACCTGAGCGGTGTCCTGGCGGCGGAGGGGGTTGTCGGGGTGATCACCCATGAGGATATCACCGGACATAACGACATCAGCGCCGTGCATGCCGATGACGAGCCGGTCTTTCCCGTCTCGGAAGTGGAATTCCACGGCCAGCCGCTCTGCGCCGTCGTGGCGACGAGCCGCGACCTGGCGCGGCGGGCGGCGGAGCTGGCCAAGATTGAGATCACGCCGCTGGAGCCGGTGCTGACCACGCGGGAGGCGCTGGCGGCGGGCGGGCCGGATGTGACCGCGCCGCTCAAGCTGGAGCGCGGGGACGCTGCGGAAGGCCTGAAGTCTGCCCAGCACAGGCTGGCCGGACAGATGGAGATCGGTGGGCAGGACCACATGTATCTCGAAGGGCAGATCGCCTTCGCGATGCCCGGCGAGGATGACGACATGGTGATCCACGCCTCGACGCAGCATCCGACCGAGGCGCAGATGATCGCGGCGCAGGTGCTGGGCGTGCCAGCCAACGCCGTGGTCGTCAACGTGCGGCGCATGGGTGGGGGATTCGGCGGCAAGGAAAGCCAGATGAACCTTTTCTGCTGCGTCGCGGCCCTGGCGGCGCGCAAGTTCGGGCAGGCGGTCAAGATCCGCCCCGACCGGGACCAGGACATGACGGCGACGGGCAAGCGGCATGACTTCAGCGCCGACTACGAAGTGGGCTTTGACGGCGAGGGGCGCATCACGGCCGTCGAGGCGCAGCTTGCCGCGCGCTGCGGCTTCGCGGCGGACCTCTCGGGGCCGGTGACGGACCGCGCGCTCTTTCACGCCGACAATGCCTATTACTACCCCAATGTGCGGCTCACATCGCGCCCGATGAAGACCAACACGGTGAGCAACACCGCCTTCCGTGGCTTCGGCGGGCCACAGGGGGTGATCATGGCCGAGCGGATGATGGAGGAGATCGCCTACAAGCTGGGCAAGGACCCGCTCGATATCCGCAAGGCCAATTTCTATGGCGTCGGCGAGCGGGATGTGACGCCCTATCACCAGACGGTCGAGGACAACATCATCGCCCGTGTTGTCGAAGAACTCGAGGAGAGCAGCGATTACCGCGCGCGGCGCGACGCGATCATGGCCGAGAACGCCAAGGGCGGCATCCTGCGGCGGGGGATCGCGCTGACGCCGGTGAAATTCGGGATCAGCTTCACCGCGACATGGTATAATCAGGCGGGCTGCCTGCTGCATGTCTACAAGGACGGCTCGATCATGCTCAACCACGGCGGCACGGAGATGGGCCAGGGGCTCAACACCAAGGTCGCGCAGGTGGTGGCCGAGGCCTTCGGCGTTGATCTGGAGCTCGTGAAGATCACCAAGACGACGACCGAGAAAGTGCCCAACACCTCCGCGACGGCGGCCTCTTCGGGCTCGGACCTGAACGGGATGGCGGCGCTCGATGCGGCCGAGCAGATCAAGGCGCGGCTCGTGGCCCATGCCGCCGAGAAATGGGGCGATGTCTGCAACGATGTGCAGTTCGCGGATGGCAAGGTTCTTTGCGGCGGGGAGGAGTTCGGCTGGCGCGAGTTCATCGCGCAGGCCTATGCGGACCGCGTGCAGCTTTCGGCGGCGGGGTTCTACAAGACGCCGAAGATCCATTGGGACAGAGCCAAGGGGCAGGGGCGGCCATTCTATTACTTTGCCTACGGTGCCGCGTGCAGCGAGGTCGAGATCGACACGCTGACGGGCGAATGTCGCGTGCTGCGCGCCGATATCCTGCATGATGTGGGCCGCTCGCTCAATCCGGCGGTTGACCGCGGGCAGGTGGAAGGCGCGTTCATCCAGGGGATGGGCTGGCTGACCACCGAGGAGCTGTGGTGGGACGAGGCCGGGCGGCTGCGGACCCATGCGCCGAGCACCTACAAGATCCCGCTGGCGAGCGACAAGCCACGCGAGTTCAATGTCAGGCTGGCCGAGTGGAGCGAGAATCCCGAGCGCACGATCAAGCGCTCCAAGGCCGTGGGCGAGCCGCCCTTCATGCTGGGCATTTCCGTCTTCGAGGCGATTTCCCATGCGGTCGCCTCCGTGGCGGATTACAAGACCTGCCCGAGGCTCGACGCGCCTGCGACGCCGGAGCGCATCCTGATGGCCGTGGAGCGGCTGAAGCGATGAGCGACTTGCGCGCATTCCTGGATGAGGGCCCTTGCGTCGAGGTGCGGATCGCCGAGGTGCGCGGATCGAGCCCGCGAGAGGCGGGGGCCTTCATGCTGGTGCGCGGTGATGCGCTCCGGGGGACGATCGGCGGCGGGCAGCTTGAATACATGGCGCACGACGAGGCGCGGGGGCTCGCCCGCTCTGATGAGCGGTCTCGCGAGATGGACGTGCCGCTCGGCCCCGAGATCGGGCAATGCTGCGGCGGGCGGGTGCGGCTTGAGCTGCGCCACGTGGACGCGGCGCGCGCCGAGGCTTTGCTGCGTGAAGAGGCCGCGCGGCGCGAGGCGCTGCCCGAAGTGCTCATCTTCGGGGCGGGGCACGTGGGCCGCGCGCTGGCGCGCGCGCTTGAGCCGCTGCCTGTGAAGGCGAAGTTGATCGATTCTCGTGAAGGCGAGCTGGGACACTATCGCGGCGAGGTGCCGACCAGCCTGAGCGCGATCCCCGAGGCGGAGGTTCGCGAGGCGGGCAAGGGCGCGGCCTATGTGATCGCCACGCATGATCATGCGCTGGATTTCCTGTTGGCGTCGGAGGCCCTGGAGCGGGGCGATGCCGCCTATGTCGGGATGATCGGATCGAAAACCAAGCGGGCGCGCTTCAAGCGCTGGCACGCGGGCGATGCGCACGGGCTGGTCTGCCCGATGGCCGCCGCGATGAAGGGCGACCGACGGCCCGAGGTGATCGCGGCTTTCGTTGCCGCCGAGATTCTGGGTGCGCTTGGCGCTTTGCAACCGGCTGTTAAGCCATCCGTTGATATGAGTGAATGATGACAGACAAGCTGTTTCTCGGCCGTGTGCTGAGTTTTGACCGCCGTCCGGAGGGGGCGGAAGACGAGGCCGCGCTGAGCTATCACGCCGATGGCGCCGTTCTGGTGCGCGGCGGGCGGATCGCGGCGGCCGGCGAGCGCGCGGATATCGACGCGGCGGATGCCGAGATCATCGACCACAGGCCGCATCTCATCGTGCCGGGGTTCATCGACACGCATCTGCATTTTCCCCAGGTGCAGGTGCTGGCGAGCTGGGGGCGCGACCTTCTGGACTGGCTGAACACCTACACCTTCCCCGAGGAGACGCGCTACGCCGACCCGGAGCACTGCGCCGCGATGGCGAAAGGCTTCTATGACGGGCTCCTGCGCAACGGGACGACCAGCGCCGTGGCCTATGGCTCGGTCCATGCGACGAGCGCGGAGGCGATGCTTTCCGAGGCCGAGGCGCGGGGCATGTGCATGATCGGCGGGAAGGTGATGATGGATTGCCACGCGCCGGAACAGCTTCTGGACACCGCCGAGCAGGGCTACGAGGACAGCAAGGCGCTGATCGCGCGCTGGCACGGGCGCGGGCGCATCCGCTACGCGATCACGCCGCGCTTCGCGCTCACCTCGACACCGGCGCAACTCGAGGCGGCGGGGGCGCTCTGCGCCGAGCATCCGGACTGCTACCTGCAGACCCATGTGAACGAGAACCTCGCCGAGATCGACCGCGCGGCGGAGCTTTACCCCGAAGACCATGACTATCTCGGGATCTACGAGCGCTTCGGCCTTCTGAGCGAGCGGGCGCTTCTGGGCCATGCGATCCACATGAAGCCGCGCGAGCGGGATGTGCTGGAGGCGACGGGGGCGAAGCCTGTCTTCTGCCCGACATCGAACCTCTTTCTCGGCTCGGGGCTTTATGACGACGCGGCGATGCGCGCGCGGGGGATCGCGGGGGCGATTGCCACGGATATCGGCGGGGGAACATCCTATTCGATGCTGCAAACGCTCAGCGAGGGTTACAAGGTCTTGCAGCTTCAGGGCCAGCAGATGCACCCCTACCAGGCCTTCGACTGGATCACGCGGGGCAATGCGGAGGCGCTGGGCCTGCGCGGCGAGATCGGCACGCTGGAGGCGGGCAGCGCGGCGGACATGGTGGTGCTCGACTGCCGGGCGACGCCGGAGATGGCGCTGCGCGCAGCTAGGATCGAGACCCTTGCCGAGGAGCTTTTCCTTTTGATGATCATGGGCGATGATCGCGCCATTGCGCAGACCTACGTGGGAGGCGCGGCGCAGAAGGAAGGGTGAGCGATGTTGCGGTTCTCGGCCAATATTTCGATGATGTTCGCCGAGCATCCCTTCGAGGCGCGGCCCGGGGCGGCGCGGCGTGCGGGCTTTGACGGGGTCGAGTTCCTGTTTCCCTACGGGTATGATTGCGCGCAGCTCGCAGTTGCATTGGAGACCAATGCGCTCGGGCTGTCCGTGTTCAACCTGCCACCCGGGGACTGGGCGCAAGGCGAGCGCGGGCTTGCCGCGCTCAAAGGGCGCGAGGCGGAGTTTGCCGAGAGTGTCGAGACGGCTGCCGCCTATGCCCGCGCCCTGAGGGCCGGGCGGGTGCATTGCATGGCCGGAATCGCCGAGGGCCCGGAGGCCGAGGCCTGCTTTGTGGGGAATCTGCGGCGCGCGGCGGACAGGCTGGCGCAGCAGGGCTGCACCGTGATGATCGAGCCGATCAACGCGCGTGACATGCCGGGATATTTCCTCGGCCGCACCGACCAGGCGCTGGCGCTTCTGGAGCGGATCGACCATGAGAATGTCGCGCTGCAATGGGATATCTATCACCACAGGCGCACGCATGGCCCCGCGCTCGACATGCTAGACGATGTGATGGCGCGCGTGGCGCATATCCAGATTGCCGGCGTGCCGGAACGCCGCGAGCCGCAGGATTATGGCGAGATTTTTGCCGCGCTCGATGCGGCGGGCTATGCTGGCTGGATCGGGTGCGAATACCGGCCCGCAGGCCGCACGGAAGACGGGCTTGGATGGCTGAAAGAGGCAAGGGAGAAGACGGATGAAACCGGAGCTTGAGGAGCTGATCAAGGTGGCACGGGGCGAGGTGCCTGCGGACACGGTCCTGCGCGGCGGGCGCGTCTTCGATGTGGTCACGGGGGATTTCATCGAAGGTGACGTGGCCATTCTGGGCGATATGATCGCCGGGATCGCGGGCGCATATGACGGCTCGGAGATCGTCGATGTGAGCGGGCTCACGCTGGTGCCCGGTTTCATCGACACCCACCTGCATATCGAAAGCTCACTGGTCACGCCCTTCGAGTTCGAGCGTTGCGTGGGACCGCGGGGAATCACCACGGCGATCTGCGACCCTCACGAGATCGCCAATGTGATCGGCGTGGACGGTATCCGCTATTTCCTGGAGGCGGCCGAGCGCACGCTCATGGACATCCGGGTCAATCTCAGTTCCTGCGTGCCGTCGAGCCACATGGAGACAGCCGGTGCGCAGATCGAGGCGGCGGAGCTTGCAACGCTGAGGGATCATCCACATGCGCACGGGCTGGCCGAGGTGATGAACTATCCCGGCGTGATCCACCGCGACGAGGGGATCATGGCCAAGCTGCGGCTTTTTGAGGGGCAGCATATCGACGGGCACGCGCCGCTCTTGCAGGGCATGGACCTCAACGCCTACGTGGCCGGCGGCATTCGCACCGAGCACGAGGCGACCAGCGCCGAGGAGGCGCGGGAAAAGCTGCAAAAGGGGCTGCGCGTGCTCATTCGCGAAGGCTCCGTCAGCAAGGACCTGGAGGCGCTGGCCGAGCTTCTGGACGATTTCACCAGCCCCTATATCTGCCTGTGCACCGATGATCGCAACCCGCTCGATATCGGCGAGCAGGGGCATCTGGATTACATGATCCGGCGGCTGATCGAACGCGGATGCAGCCCCCGCGCCGTCTATCGGTCCGCGAGCCTCTCGGCGGCGGAGGCCTTCGGGCTGAAGGATCGCGGGCAGATCGCGCCGGGCAAGCGCGCCGATATCGTCGCGCTTGAAAGCCTAGAGGCCTGCGATGTGCGCGCGGTCTGGTCGGGTGGTGTCCGGCTGAGCGAGGCGGCCTATGCCGGGCGCGGCACGATCGCGCCTGTCGGGCGGGCCTCGGTGAAGGCACCAAAGATGGAGGCAGAGGCCTTCCGCACCGGGGGCAATCGTGAACAGACCGATGTGATCGGGATCAATGAGGGGCAGATCATCACGGCGCATCTGAGCGAGAAGATCGCCATCGAGGACGGCGACAAGCGGCCCGATGTCGCCCGTGACCTTGTGAAGATCGCGGTGGTCGAGCGGCATGGAAAGAACGGGAACATCGCCACCGGTTTCGTGCGGGGCTTCGGCCTGAAGCGCGGCGCGATCGCCTCGACGGTCTGCCACGACCATCACAACATCGCCGTCGTCGGCGTGGATTACGACGACATGGCGCTCGCGGTGAACCGTTTGGGGGAGATCGAGGGCGGTTTTGTCGTGGTGGAGAACGGGGCCGTGCTGGCCGAGCTCGCGCTGCCCATCGCAGGGCTCATGAGCCTTGAGAGCTTCGAGGCGGTGCATGAAAGGCTTCTGCCTTTGCGGGCGGCGGCGGCCGGCCTCGGCGTGAGCCTGCATGAGCCCTTTCTGCAACTGGCCTTCCTCGCGCTTCCGGTGATCCCGAATCTCAAGATCACAGATCGCGGGCTCGTGGACGTGTTGAAGTTCGAGATCATTGCGTGATACCGATGTCGTCCCGCGCCTGCGGCGCAGGACGATCCGCCGAGGGGCGCTGCCCCTCGGGCTCCCCGGGATGTTTTTGAAAGAGAAGAAGGCTGGTCATGGCAGATGTGATCCTCGAACCTGCGCGGGAAGTGCCTGTCATCCGTCGCTGCGAAGTGCTTGTCGTGGGGGCCGGGCCGGGCGGGCTTTCGGCAGCCCTGGCGGCGGCGCGAGCGGGCGCGGATGTGTGCCTTGTCGAGCGGTTCGGCTGCTATGGCGGGAATATCACCGTCGTGGGTGTCGAGGGCTTTGCCTGGTATCGCCACGAGCAGACCGTGGAAGCGGGCGGGATCGGCCGCGAGTTCGAGGAGCGGGCCAAGGCGATGGGTGCGGCCGTGCCGGAGAGCCAGTCGCTCTCCTATGAGCTCGACAGCGAGGGGTTCAAGCTCGTGGCCGACCGGCTTGTCGAGGAGGCGGGCATCCGCGGGATGCTGCATCGCGCCTTCGTGGCGCCCGTGATGGAGGGGGATGCCATCGCCGGCGTGATCGTCGAGAGCAAGGCGGGGCGCGAGGCGATCCTCGCCAAGCGCGTGATCGACGCGACGGGAGATGCCGATATTGCCCACCGGGCGGGCGCGCCCTGCATCAAGACGCCGCTGGAAGAAGTGCAGGCGGCGAGCGTGATGTTTCACATCGCCGGGGTCGACAAGACACGCTTCATGGAAGGGGTCCGCGCCGACCCGCAGACCTACAAGGACTGGTCGAGCGGGGAGTGGGAGGTCGAGACCGACGGGAAGGAAGACGGGATGTATTCGCCCTTCCTCGGCAAGCCCTTCGAACAGGCGATCAGGGACGGGCTTCTGCCCGCGCATCTCAACACGATCGGCGGCACCTGGGGCGCGGTGCATGACAGCGGCGAGATGACCTACATGAACCTCGTGCACCTCGCGGGCTGCGACGGCGTTGACCCCGACAGCCTGACGCATTTCGAAGTGGAGGGGCGCAAGCAGGCGATGCAGGCGGTCGATGTGCTGCGCCGGTACACGCCGGGCTGCGAGGGCGCGCGGCTGCGGAATTTCGGGATGAGTATCGGGATCAGGGACAGCCGCAAGATCGATGCGGTCTACAACATGAGTGACGCCGATGTGCGCGGGCAGGGCCGTTTCGAGGACAGCGTGGGAATCTACCCCGAATTCATCGACGGCTATGGCATTCTCATCCTGCCGACGACGGGACGCTACATGCAGGTGCCTTACCGCGCAATGCTGCCCAAGGGGGTGGAGAACCTGCTCGTGGCCGGGCGCGCAACGGGCGGCAGCCCGGTGGCCCATGCGGCGACACGCAACATGGCCTGTTGCACCGTCGCGGGGCAGGGTGCTGGCGTGGCCGCAGCGCTTTCGGTCAAGACGGGCAGCGGCCTGCGGGAGGTCAACATGTCCGATGTGCAGGCCGAACTCGCGCGGCAGGAGGTCAGAGTTTTCTGAGCCCGGCGCGCCGCCCCCCTTTTCACGCGGGGCTGAGCGGCTATATAGGGGGCTGCGGGGCGCGAAAGACGAATGAGAGCGATGCTGGAAAAGATCTTCATCATGTCGGGCGAGGACGGGGGCGATGACGGCGGCGAAGGCGACGCCTCGGTCATCACCAAGACCAGGCCGAAGACGAAGCGGCCGCCGCTCTACAAGGTGTTGCTGCTCAATGATGATTATACCCCGATGGAATTCGTCGTGCATGTGCTCGAGCGCTTCTTCGGGATGGACCATTCGCAGGCCTTCGAGATCATGCTGACGGTGCACAAGAAGGGTGTGGCCGTCGTGGGCGTGTTCAGCCACGAGATCGCCGAGACGAAAGTGGCTCAGGTCATGGATGCGGCGCGGCAGCATCAGCACCCGCTGCAATGCACGATGGAAAAGGAGTGAGGCCGCGGCCTCGCGATCGGACCCCTTATGGACACAAGACTTTCCCTGGCCCTTGACGCGGGGCATGTGAGCCTGCCGGAGAGCGGGCGCATCGCCGTGTTCGGCGCGCGCGGGCAGAGCCTTGCCGGCTTGCCGGCCGAGCGGCTCGTGCTCTGCGTCGATGATGTCGTGGAGGCGCGGCGCTACGCGGCGCAGGGCTACGAGGTGACGCAGGAGGCGCCCGGCGCGGCTGCGGCGGCGCTGGTCTTCGTGCCGCGCGGGCGGCTCGAGGGGCGCGTTCTCTTCGCGCGCGCTGCCGAGGCATCGGGTGGGCATATCATGGTCGATGGGCAGAAGACCGACGGCACGGAGAGCCACTTCAGGGAACTCAGGAAACGCGGCAGCTGCGGAGCGGCTTTTTCGAAGGCGCATGGCAAGGTTTTCGAATGCACCCTGCCGGACGGCAGCTATGTCGACTGGCTTCAGGCCGGTGCGGGCGGGCTGAACGCGGACGGGTTTCATACCGTGCCGGGCGTGTTCTCGGCGGAAAAGGCGGATGCGGGCTCGCGGCTTCTGGCAGAGGCCCTGCCCGGGACGCTGAAAGGCGAGATCGCGGATTTCGGCGCGGGCTGGGGCTATCTTTCGCGGAGCGTGCTGGAGCGGGGCGGCGTCGAGACGCTGCATCTCGTCGAGGCGAGCGCCGCGGCTTTGGGCTGCGCGCGGGTGAACATCACCGACCCGCGCGCGCGCTTTCACTGGGACGATGCAACGCGCTGGAGCCCGCGGGCCTCGCTCGATGCGGTGGTGATGAACCCGCCGTTCCACGCCGGGCGCAAGGGTGTGCCCGAGCTGGGACAGGCCTTCATCGCGAATGCCGCCGCGGCGCTCAAGCCCACGGGGCAACTCTGGATGGTCGCCAACAGGCACCTGCCCTATGAGGAGACGCTGCGGGCGCATTTCGGGCGCGTCGAGGAGACTGGCGGCGACGGACGGTTCAAGCTGCTTCACGCGGCCAAGCCATCTCGCAAGCGCTGAGGTTTTGCGTTAGGTCTGGTCCCCGGACCGATCGGGAATCAAGCGAAGGAGAGTGTCATGTCGCTTTCGATCAGCGGGAAGACAGCAATCGTGACAGGAGCGGCCAACGGGGTCGGTCTCGCGATTGCACGGCATTTCGTCGACAAGGGCGCGAACGTGATGTTCGCCGACATGGACGGCGAGCGGCTCGGCAAGGAGGTTGGCGAGCCCAAGGAGGATGACAAGTTCCGCGCCTTCTCGGGGGATCTGCGCGAGAAGCTGGCGATCGCCAACCTGCTCTCGGCGACGCTCGATGCCTTCGACCGGGTCGATATCCTCGTGAACGCCTCGCGGCAGGTTCTGCGCTCGGATCCGCTCAACCCCGACGATGACGCGGTCGAACTGGCGCTGGAGCAGAACCTCATGACCTCGCTGCGCCTGAGCCAGCTCATCGCCAAGCGGATGATCAAGCAGGCTGAGGAATCGGGCGGAGATGGCCCTGTCGGATCGATAATCAACCTGTCCTCGATCCTGTCGCGGCGGGCCCATCCCGAGCTTATGGCGCTGTCGATCTCCAATGCCGCGCTGGAGCAGATGACCCGCTCGCTCGCCGTGGCGCTGGCACCCGAGCGCATCCGTGTGAATGCCGTCTCCATGGGGTCGGTGATGAGCGCGAGCCTGAAGGACAAGCTCAAGGAAAGCCCCGATTTCCGGGACGTGATCGAAAAGGGCACGCCGCTGGGGCGGATCGCCAGCCCGCGTGAGCTGGCCGAGGTGGTGCAGTTTCTCGCCTCGGACGGGTCCGGCTTCGTGACCGGGCAGATCCTGACGGTCGATGGCGGGCGCACGCTGCTCGACCCTGTCACCGCTCCGGCGCACTAGGAGAGCCAGATGAGCGAGATGAAAGACGAGAAGGCGCGCGCGAGCGCATGGTTCCGGAGCCTGCGCGACGAGATCGTCGCGGCCTTCGAGGGGTTGGAAGACACCCATGGCGGCGATGCGGCGGCCGGGCGCTTCGAGGTCAGCGAGACGCAGCGCAAGTCGGACGACGGGTCCGACGCGGGCGG
Source organism: Rhodobacteraceae bacterium 63075 (assembly GCA_003417655.1). Classification (GTDB taxonomy): domain Bacteria; phylum Pseudomonadota; class Alphaproteobacteria; order Rhodobacterales; family Rhodobacteraceae; genus Lentibacter. Next base: position 62,116 of record QVMW01000014.1, on the reverse strand, counting down.
CGGGCTGATGAGTGTGATGCGCGGGGGCCGTGTCTTCGAGAAGGTGGGCGTGAATGTCTCGGAGGTCTACGGCACGCTCGGGGAGCGGGCGCAGGCGGCGATGATGGCGCGCAAGGGCATGCCCGGCATGAAGGACGACCCGCGCTTCTGGGCGAGCGGGATCAGCCTCGTGGCGCATATGCAGAACCCGCATGCGCCCGCCGTGCACATGAACACGCGGATGTTCTGGACGCCGCATGGCTGGTGGTTCGGGGGCGGTTCTGACCTCAACCCCTGCATCGAATACGAAGAGGACACCGCGCATTTCCACGCCGTGCAGCAAGAGCATCTCGACCGCCACGACAAGGCGCATTATCCACGACTCAAGGCCTGGGCGGACGAGTATTTCTTCATCCCGCACCGGGGCCGCGCGCGGGGTGTGGGCGGGATTTTCCTCGACGATCACAACAGCGGCGACTGGGAGGCGGATTTCGCGCTGATCCAGGATGTCGGGCGGGCCTTCCTGCCCGCTTTCCTGCCGCTGGCCGAGACGCGCATGATGCAAGCCTGGGACGCGGCGGACCGCGACGCGCAGCTCGTGCACCGGGGGCTCTATGCCGAGTACAACCTCGTCTATGACCGCGGCACGAAGTTCGGCCTCGAGACGGGGCATGACGCCAATGCCGTGCTGATGAGCCTGCCGCCGCTGGCCAAGTGGGTCTGAGCCGCCGCGCATGGGCGCAGGGTGCGCCCGGGGGCGGCGTGTTGCGGGGAAATGGGCCAGACGCTCCGGGCTTGCGCCTTGGGCGGCCGTGGTGCCGGGATTTTTTTTGGCAAGAAGAAAGGGGGGCAGCCACCGCGTAGGTGGCCGCCGTTTTGCAGCTCTTCAGCCCGCGATCAGCTCGGCCTGCGCGACGATCACTTCGGCCTGCTTGATCGAGGCGATGTCGACGAGGCGGCCCTTGTAGACGGTCGCGCCTTCGCCCTTGGCCTTGGCCTCTTCCATCGCGGCGAGGATTTCGCGCGCCTCGGCGACGGCCTCTTCGGAGGGGGTGAACACCTCGTTGGCCAGCGCGATCTGCTTGGGGTGGATCGCCCATTTGCCGACCATGCCCAGCGTCGCCGAGCGGCGCGCCTGTGCCCGGTAGCCGTCATCGTCGGAAAAGTCGCCGAAGGGGCCGTCGACCGGAAGGATGCCGTGGGTGCGGCAGGCGGCGACGATGGCGGCCTGCGCCCAGTGCCAGGGGTCGGACCAGTGCTTCTCGCCGCCTTTGAGCATGTAGTAGTTTTCCTGCGTGCCGCCGATCCCCGTGGTGGCCATGCCCATGGAGGCGGCGAAATCGGCCGCACCGAGGCTCATCGCCTGCATCCGGGGCGACGCGGCGGCGATCTCCTCGACATGGGCGATGCCCGCGGCGCTCTCGATAATGACTTCGAAGCTCACGGGCTTCTCGCGGCCCTTGGCGCGCTCAACGGCCGTGACCAGCGCATCGACGGCATAGACATCCTCGGCGCAGCCCACCTTGGGGATCATGATCTGGTCGAGCCGCTCGCCCGCCTGCTCCAGAAGATCGACGACATCGCGATACCAGAAGGGCGTGTCGAGGCTGTTGATGCGCACGGAGAGCGTCTTCTTGCCCCAGTCCACCGAGCCGATCGCCTCGATGACATTGGCGCGGGCCATGTCCTTGTCATCGGGGGCCACGGAATCCTCCAGATCGAGGTTGATCACATCCGCGTCGCTCGCGGCCATCTTCTCGAACAGCTTCGGGTTCGAGCCCGGGCCGAAGAGCTGGCAGCGGTTCGGACGGGCTGGCGGAGCGGGTTGCAGGCGGAAACTCATCGGCGGGGACCTCCGGGTCAGGAAATTACGATTTTCTCGGCCTGATCGGTATTAAATTGCGCGAGGGCTTGCAAGGCGATTGTGCAGTTGCAGCAAAACCTGAAAACGGCAGGTTTGTCGTAAACAAGCCTGCGGCTTGGGGGCGGCAAGTGTCAGCATTGGGCCATGCGACAGGCCTTATGGGACAATTGGGCGCTTTTTCTCGGGATGCTGGGGCTGATGGTGGCCAACGGGCTGCTCGTCACACTGCTGTCGATTCGCGGCTCGGAGCTGGGCTTCTCGGCGCTGACGATCTCGATCATGCAGACCTGCTATCCGCTGGGCGCGATGATCGGCACGCTGGCGACGCCGCGCCTGATCGAGAAGGTGGGGCATATCCGCGTGTTCAGCGCGCTTGCCTCGATGGTGTCGGTTGCGGCCATCATCCATCTGCTGACCACGGATGCCATCACATGGAGCGCGATGCGGTTTTTGGCCGGGGCCTGTTTTCCGGGGCTCTACGTCGTCACTGAGAGCTGGCTTAACGCCAAGTCGGAGAACCGCATTCGCGCGCAGGTTCTTTCGGTCTATTTCATCATCCAGACGCTCGGTCCGGCGCTTGGCACGGCGATGGTCGGCCTGCCCGATCCCACGGGCAACATGCTCTTCGGGATCACTTCGGTGCTGATGTCGGTGGCGATCGTGCCGCTGCTTCTGTCAGGTATTCGCGCGCCGGACTACAGCGTGCCCGACAGAATGAGCGTCCGGCGGCTTTATCGTGTCTCGCCGATGTCCGTTCTGGGCATTTTCTTCATGGCTGTGGGCGTGTCGGCCTGGTTCATAGGCTTGCCGCTCTATGCGCTGGCGCAGGGGTTCTCGGGAGCGAATGCCTCGGCGGCTCTGGTTGTGGCGCTGATTGCCGCCGGGCTGCTGCAATATCCCGTCGGCTGGCTGTCCGATCAAATGGACCGGCGCTATGTCGTGATCGGGCTGAGCGTGGTCTCGGTGCTGGCGGCGGTCTGGATGGCGGTGGACACGCGGCCAGCCCTGCTCGTGGTCGGCTTCGCCATCATCGCCGTGACCACGCTGCCGGTCTATTCCATCCTCGCGGCCCATGCCAATGATCAGCTCGAGCCGGGGCAGGTCGTTCCGGCCAGCGGCACAATGGCCTTTCTCCAGCAGTTCGGACAAGTTTTCGGGATTTTCCTCGGCCCTGTCCTCGTGGCCGCCGCCGCCGGTCGGGGGCTTCAGATCCTGGTCGTGCTGATCGGCATCGGCGTGGCGATCATCGCGCTGGCGCGCCGTGTCAGCAGCGAGGCGCCCGGGGAGACGGGCGAGGCGATGATGACCGGGGTGATCGGTGTCGCCCAGCCGGGCATGTTGCAGGCCGAGGCCTGGGCGTCAGAGCAAGAGGAAGACGAAGACGCTTCGTCATAATGGGGCGTGATACGGGGCGCGATACAGAGGGCGTCAAGCCAGAGCGGGGCCGAAAAACCGCCTGCGCGTTGCATCGCGCGGTTTCGGCGAGACATTTTGCAAGCTGAGCGCGACACTCAGTATCGAGTGATTCTGCTTGTGGGAGGCAACCATGATCAAGACGCCCTACCTGCTCTTTCTCGGAGACGCGCCTGATCAGCTCTCTGCCAAAGTGGCGCAGGGGATCCGCGACTGGCGCCCGGAGAATGCGGTCGGTCAGTTCAGAATGGAGGGCTGCGAGGCGGATGTGGGCCTGCCGGACATGAGCCTCGAAGAGGCGCGTGCGGCTGGGGCGAAGACGCTTGTCATCGGCGTGGCCAATCGCGGCGGAGTCATCAACCAGGATTGGAAGAAAGTGCTCGTCACGGCGCTGGAAGGCGGGTTCGACCTGGCCTCCGGCTTGCACAACCTGTTGCGCAACGAGCGCGACCTTGCCGCCGTGGCGCAGGCCACGGGGCGCGACTTGCATGACGTGCGCGTGCCGGAGGTGCGCTATCCCATAGCGAGCGGGCGCAAGCGCAGCGGCAGGCGCGTGCTGACCGTGGGCACTGATTGCTCCATGGGCAAGATGTATACCTCTCTGAGCCTTGAGCGGGAGATGCGCGCGCGGGGCATGAGTTGCACCTTTCGCGCGACGGGGCAGACCGGCATCCTCATCACCGGTGAGGGCGTGCCGCTCGATGCGGTGGTGGCCGACTTCATGTCGGGTTCCATCGAATGGCTGACGCCCGAGAATAACGCGGAGCACTGGGACATCGTCGAGGGACAGGGCAGCCTCTATCACCTGAGCTATTCCGGCGTGACGCTGGCGCTGATCCACGGCAGCCAGCCGGATGCGCTGGTGCTCTGTCATGAGCCGACTCGTGAGCATGTGCGCGGTATGCCGGGCTACGCGCTGCCGGGCCTCGAGGAGCTCAAGGAACTCGCGCTCAAGCTCGCCCGGATCGCAAACCCGGACTGCGCGGCAATCGGCTTTTCGATCAACACCCATAAAATGACAGAGGCCGGGGCGCTGAGCTATCTTGCCGAGCTCGAAAGCCGCTTTGGCCTGCCGGCCTGCGATCCCTGCCGCTTCGGGGCAGAGGCGCTCGTGGATGTGCTCGAGGCGATGACATGAGGCTCAGCGTGACGGCGGAAAGCTTCCGGCTGGCGCGGGTTTTCACGATCTCGCGGGGCTCGCGCACCACGGCCGAGGTGCTGACCGTGCGGATCGCCGCTGCGGGCTTCGAGGGCTTGGGGGAGTGTTGTCCCTACAAACGCTATGGCGAGAGCATCGGCTCGGTGAGGGAGCAGATCGAAAGCCTGCCGCCGGACATTGACCGCGCGGGGCTTCAAGAGATGCTCCCGCCCGGCGCGGCGCGCAACGCGGTGGATTGCGCGCTGTGGGACCTCGAGGCCAAGCGCGCGGGCAAGCGCGTCTGGGAGCTTGCGGGCCTGCCCGCACCGCGCCCCGAGATCACGGCCTATACGCTCTCGCTGGACGCGCCCGAGAAGATGCGTGCGCAGGCGGCAGAGCAGGCGCATCGCCCGCTTCTGAAGATCAAGCTGGGCACGCCCGACGACATGCCCCGGCTCGAGGCCGTTCGCGCGGGGGCACCCGGGGCGCGGATCATCATCGACGCCAACGAGGGCTGGACGCGGGAGATCTACCGCGATCTCGTCCCGCATTTGCAGAGGCTCGGCGTCGCGCTTGTCGAGCAGCCTCTACCGGCAGGCGATGACGAGGGGCTGCGCGGGCTGGCGCGGCCCGTGCCCGTCTGCGCCGATGAAAGCTGTCATGACCGCGCCAGCCTGCCCGCGCTGAAGGGCAAGTATGACGTGGTCAACATCAAGCTCGACAAGACCGGCGGGCTGACCGAGGCGCTGGCGCTCAGGCAGGCCGCGCGGGAGGCGGGCTACGGCGTGATGGTGGGCTGCATGGTGGCCAGCTCGCTGGCGATGGCCCCTGCCACGCTGGTGGCGCAGGGTGCGTTGGTGACCGATCTCGACGGCCCGCTCCTGCTGGCCGAGGATCGCGCCGCGCCGCTGCGCTATGACGCGCAGGGCGTGCATCCGCCGGAGCGGGCGCTGTGGGGGTAGGTCCCGGATAGCGACCGGCCTTGGTCGGCGCCGCGTCTCATCGGGAACGAAGCCACAGGTTGGGCGTTGGCCTGTTGCAACCCCGGGGAGACACTCCATGCAGCAAACATTTCTGGAAGGATGGCACGCGGCGTCGGTCACGGCGCTGGGGCTGTTCTGGACAGCGTTCTGGGCCTTCGGGCTGGGCTACCTGATCTCTGCGATGATCCAGGTCTTCATCACGCGTGCGCGCATGCAGCGGGCGATGGGCGAGACGGGGCCTCGTTCTGTCGCGCTTGGGGCCTTTTTCGGCTTTGCCAGTTCATCCTGCAGCTTCGCGGCCTTGTCCGGCACGCGCGCTCTTTTCGCCAAGGGGGCGGGGTTCATCCCGTCCATGGCGTTCTTGCTGGCCTCGACCAACCTCGTCATCGAGCTGGGGATCATCATCGCGATCTTCCTCGGCTGGCAGTTCGTTGTCGGTGAGTATGTCGGGGGTGTCCTGCTCATACTCCTGATGTGGCTGGTCGTGCGCCTGACCGCCCGTTTCGCCCCGATCGAGGAGGCGCGTGAGCGCGCGCAGGCGCGCGAGGGCGGCGAAGAAGAGGGTGCCGGCGACGACATGTCCTGGCGTGGCAAGCTGCGCTCTGCGGCGCTTTGGGGCGAGGTCGCGCAGCGCTACTACATGGAGTGGGCGATGGTCTGGAAGGACGTGACCATCGGCTTCACCGCCGCCGGCCTCATTGCCGCCTTCGTCCCGCGCGTCTTCTTCGAGACCATGTTCATAGGCGGGGAAGACCCGGGCTTTTTCGAGCTGCTGGCGCAGGCGCTGGTCGGGCCGGTCGCGGCCTTCTTCACCTTCATCGGGTCGATGGGGAACATCCCGCTCGCCGCGGTGCTCTACGGCAACGGCGTGGCTTTCGCCGGGATCATGGCCTTCATCTTCTCCGATCTCGTGGTGGTTCCCGTCCTGCGGGTGAACGCCAAGTATTACGGCTGGAAGATGGCGCTCTACATCCTGGCCGTCTTCCTCGTGGTGCTGGTCGCCACGGCGCTGTTGCTGCACTATGGCTTCGCGTTTCTGGGGCTGCTCCCCTCGGCCGATCAGGTGCGCGCGGTGACGGACCGCACCTTCTTTGCCATTGATTACACCTTCTGGTTCAACGCCCTGTTCCTGACGCTCAGCGCGGGTTTCGTGGGGTGGAAAATCAAGCAGTCCGGCTGGTCCTTCGACATGGGCGAGGGCGCGCTGGAGAAGACGCTCTTCGTGCTGGCCATGCTGGCCTATGCCTGGTTGGCCATCGGGCTATTCGTAGGCGGCGGTGGCGCGGCTCCGTGATCGCCGTTTACCATCTCGTAACCCTCGAAGCGGTCCTCAGCCCTTGTCCTTCAGCACGTTTTCCTTGAAGGCGGTTTCGAAGGCCGCCTGCTTCTCGGGGCTGGCGTCGGTCTGGTATTTCGCTTTCCATTCGGCCATCGGCATGCCGTAGAATATCTCGCGGGCCTCCTCCTTGCCCATCTCGATGCCGCGCTCGTTGGCTGCTTCCTGATACCAGCGGCTCAGGCAGTTCCGGCAGAAGCCGGTGAGGTTCATCATGTCGATGTTCTGCACGTCGGTGCGCTCTTCCATCAGGTGCTGGCGCAGGGTGCGGAAGGCGGCGGCTTCGAGCTCGATGCGTGTTTGATCGTCCATTTCAGGGCTCCTTTTCCAGTGTTGCGGCCAGCGCCTGAGTGAGAACGGGCGCGAGGCGTCTGGCCCACTCGGCCTGTTGCTCGGGCGTGGCGATGAGATCGTTCCTGACCTCTATCAAGGCATTGAGGCGGCCCTGCGCAATGGCATGCTTGTCGATCGTGTCGCCGGGCAGGTGGCCGCCGTAGGGTTCGTTGCGGCCCACGCAGAGCGTGCTGTCATGGCTCAGCAGCTCCAGAAGCGGGTCTGCGAGGCGGCGGTCCTTTGCATGCAGGACGCCGACATGCCAAGGGCGCGGCGGGCGTCCGGCGAGCTGTGGCGTGAAGCTGTGAACGGTGAGCAGGACGGGCGCGTCGCGGGCTGCCAGAAGGCCCGAGAGGGCTTCGTGATAGGGCCGGTAGCAACGCTCCAGACGCTCTTCGCGCTCGTCTGCGCCCGCGTGGCGATTGCCCGGGATGATCGTGCCGTCATAGAGGCGCATGAGCAGCGTCGGGTCCTGCTCGCCCCTGTTCGGGTCGATCACGAGGCGCGAGAAGTTCGAGCAGATGACCGGCGCGTTCAGAAGCTCTCCGAGCTTGAGCGAGAGCCCCTTGGCCCCCACGTCATAGGCGATGTGCCGGCTCATCTCGCCTGCGGGCAGATCGAGGGTGCCGCCGCCGACGAAGGGCGGGACGGTGTTCTCGGCGTGGTCGCAGCCGATCACCCATGGGCCCGGCCTGTTCTCGCCCGTGATTTCAAAGGGATGATATGCGCTCAAGCCTCGGTTCCCGTGCAAAGTTGCCCTGTTGTGCCCGCGTTACAATCGGGCGATAACGCCGAAGGCGCGGGCAGCGGCAGTCAATTCAGAAGGCAGAACATATGAGACGGTTCAGGAATGTAAAGATCGTGGCGACCTTGGGTCCGGCGTCGAACGACTACGCGATGATCAAGGCGTTGCACGAGGCGGGCGCGGATGTCTTCCGTCTGAACATGTCGCACGGCAGCCATGACGAGATCAGGGAGCGCCACAGGATCATCCGCGAGATCGAACGCGAGCTTGAAAGCCCGATCGGTATCCTGGCCGATTTGCAGGGGCCGAAGCTGCGCGTGGGCGAATTTGGAAACGGCGAGGAGGAGCTCGAAGAGGGGCAGAGCTTCCGCTTCGATCTCGACGAGGCCGCGGGCGATTCGAGCCGCGTGCAGCTTCCGCATCCGGAGATTTTCAAGGCGCTGGAGGTGGGCACGACGCTGCTCGTGAACGACGGAAAGATCAGGCTGGAGGTCAAATCATTCGGGGAGGATTTCGCCGAGTGCACGGTCACCACGGGCGGGACGATCTCGAACCGCAAGGGCGTGAACGTGCCGGAGGTGGTTTTGCCGCTGGCGGCGCTGTCGGAGAAGGACCGGGCCGATCTCGAGTTTGTCTGCCAGCTCGGGGTCGACTGGGTGGCGCTGTCTTTCGTGCAGCGGGCCGAGGACGTGGAGGAGGCGCGTGCGCTTGTCGGCGGGCGCGCGGCGGTCCTCTCGAAGATCGAGAAGCCCACGGCGGTCAAGAGCTTCGAGAGCATTCTCGCGGCTTCAGACGGGATCATGGTCGCCCGCGGGGATCTGGGCGTGGAGCTTCCGGTGCAGAACGTGCCGCCCATCCAGAAACGGCTGGTGCGGCGCTGCCGCGCGGCGGCCAAGCCCGTGATCGTGGCAACGCAGATGCTGGAGTCGATGATCGAGAGCCCGATGCCGACGCGGGCCGAGGTTTCGGACGTGGCCACGGCGATCTACGAGGGCGCGGATGCGATCATGCTGTCAGCCGAGTCGGCGGCAGGGGACTACCCTGTCGAAGCCGTCACGACGATGGACAACGTGGCCATCGAGGTGGAGGACGATCCGACCTATACCGAGATCATCGAGGCCTCGCGCGTGGCCAGGCGCGAGAGCGTGGCCGACGGGATCGTCGCTGCGGCGCGGGAGATTGCCGAGACGACGGACATCAAGGCGATCTGCTGTTTCACCCAGTCGGGCACGACGGCGCTCCTGACGGCGCGGGAGCGGCCGCGCGTTCCGATCATAGCCATGACAAGCCTGCGCGGGACGGCGCGGCGGCTGGCGCTCAGCTGGGGCACGAACTGCATCATGACGGGCGAGCTGCAACGCTTCAAGCAGGCTGTCGTCAACGCGGCGCGCGCGGCACAGAGTGCGGGCTATGCCGGGCCGGAGGATCAGATCGTCGTCACGGCGGGCGTTCCCTTCAACGTGCCGGGGACGACGAATATCCTGCGCGTGGCACCCTGTGATGAGCGTTTGATTTACGCCTCCGATCCGGAGTAGGCTGAGACAGTCATCAGTTTTCGGAGACCGCCTTGGACCATGATCTTTTCCTTACGATAGGGTTGATCGTGGCGGTGTTTTCCGTGCCGTCCGTTATCTCGGCGATCTCCGACGGCAGGACGCCGCGCGTGGCCGCCATCGTTCTTGTCGTGTCGGGCGGGCTCGTGGCCTACGCCGTCACCCAAAAGCCCGGCGGGTATTCGATGGACCAGGTGCCGAATGTGATCGTCAACGTGATTGCGCGGTTTACCGGCTGAATACGGGCCAACAGCACCAAACCCCTTGCAAAGCGGGCCGATGCGCCGTATACGCCGCTTTCGTCCGCGTGGCCGGCCGGAATGGCATGCCGAGTCGCGCGTTGGGACCGATCAAGACAGGAGACGGAAATGCCGAAGATGAAGACGAAATCGAGCTGCAAGAAGCGGTTCAAGGTCACGGCCAGCGGCCGTGTCAAGGCGGGTCAGGCCGGCAAGCGCCACGGCATGATCAAGCGCACCAACAAGTTCATCCGTGATGCCCGCGGCACCACAGTTCTCACCAAGGCTGACGAGCGTATCGTCAAGCCCATGATGCCCTATTCGCGCTGAGGAGGACTGAGATATGTCGAGAGTAAAAGGCGGAACGGTCACGCACGCGCGTCACAAGAAAGTCACCAATGCAGCGAAGGGCTATTACGGCCGTCGCAAGAACACCTTCAAGGTCGCGCGTCAGGCGGTCGACAAGGCCAACCAGTATGCCACGCGGGACCGCAAGAACCGCAAGCGCAATTTCCGCGCGCTGTGGATCCAGCGGATCAACGCGGCGGTGCGCAGCCACGACGAGGCGCTGAGCTATTCGCGCTTCATCAACGGGCTGAGCCTCGCCGGGATCGAGGTGGACCGCAAGGTTCTGGCCGATCTGGCCGTGCATGAGCCCGAGGCCTTCGGCGCGATCGTCGATACGGCGAAAGGCGCGCTGGCGAAGTAAGCCGGGCCATCCTTGAGAGACAACGGAACGCCGTGAAGCCATCGCTTCACGGCGTTTTTCGTATCTGCGCGCGCGCCGTTAAGATGTCGCCGTTAACCCGGCAAAACGGGGGGTGACATCCTGTACACCCCCTAGTGCACCCCTCCAGTGCAGCGCGCGGTGCGCCGCGAAAGGTTAACGCCAAAGGGTTAACGCGCCGCGACCGGCTTGCAGACCACCGCCAGCCTTGCGCTCACAGGCGCGGCGCGGTAACTGCGAGGCGAACGCCAGATGGGTGAAAAGACATGGATGATCTGAGAGAGAAATATATCGGCGCGATCGCCGAAGCGGGCAGCGAGGCCGCGCTCGAGGAGCTGCGCGTGCAGGCCGTGGGCAAGAAGGGCGAGATCAGCCTGAAGATGCGCGAGCTGGGCAAGATGAGCCCGGAGGAGCGGCAGGAGGCCGGGCCGAAACTCAACGCGCTCAAGAACGAGATCAACTCGGCGCTGGCGGCCAAGAAATCGGCGCTGGAAGACGCGGCGCTGGACGAGCGCCTGCGCGGTGAGTGGCTCGACGTGACCCTGCCGTCGCGCCGCCGCGGGCAGGGGACGATCCACCCGGTCAGCCAGGTGACCGAGGAGGTCACGGCGATCTTCGCCGACATGGGCTTTTCCGTGGCCGAAGGGCCGCGCATCGACACTGACTGGTATAATTTCGACGCGCTGAACATCCCCTCGCATCACCCGGCACGCGCGGAGATGGACACGTTCTACATGCACCGCGCCGAAGGCGACGACCGCCCGCCGCATGTCTTGCGCACGCATACATCGCCTGTGCAGATCCGCGCTATGGAAGAGCACGGCGCGCCGATCCGCGTGATCTGCCCCGGCGGTGTGTATCGGGCCGACTATGACCAGACGCACACGCCGATGTTCCACCAGGTCGAGGGGCTGGCCATCGACAAGGATATCTCCATGGCGAACCTCAAATGGGTTCTGGAGCAGTTCGTGAAGGCCTTCTTCGAGGTGGATGACGTGGAGCTGCGCTTCCGCGCCTCGCATTTCCCCTTCACCGAGCCTTCGGCCGAAGTGGACATCCGCTGCTCATGGGACGACGGCGCGCTGAAGGTGGGCGAGGGGGACGACTGGCTCGAAATCCTCGGCTCCGGCATGGTGCACCCGAAGGTTTTGCAGGCTGGCGGGATCGACCCGACCCAGTGGCAGGGCTTCGCCTTCGGCATGGGCATCGACCGTATCGCCATGCTGAAATACGGCATCCCCGATCTGCGGGCCTTCTTCGATTCAGACCTGCGCTGGCTGCGGCACTACGGCTTCGCGAGCCTCGATCAGCCGACGCTGCATGGGGGGTTGAGTAGGTGACATTTGCCTTTGGCCAACAAGCTAACGATTTTGATTGGTCCATTTGGGTGCCGCTTATTGTGGCAATAATTTCCGTCGCCAGTGGCCACATCGCTTATTCGCGTCAAAAGCGTGTCGATAGAGAAAATGCGATACACCTCGAAAGAAGAGAGATGTTTCGCTCAGTCATTATTCTCATCCAGAAACTGCGGTTGGCTGCATATGGTAAAGAGCAGAACGACTTCTACGAGGTGTATCCCCTTTATAAGGAAAAGCTGGGGGAGCTGTTTGTAACGGCGCCAGAAGATGTTGTTGCTGCTGCGGTAGAATTCGACAAACCGATCTCAATTATCGGTGATCTTTGGAGCCGCACAGATAGCGAAGAATTTGAACAGCTTTGCGACCAAATCTCGACGGGCTACTTCACACTTATTGAGAGAATGCGAAAGTCGTCTTTTCCCAAGGACCAGGTGTCGTCAGAGGCTTTTTCAACTTTTTCGGAACTCTTACCGCGAAATAGGAAGACCAGGGACGACAAATGAAATTCACACGTCTTGGCTGAAAGATCATCGTGACAGCCAAGCGTAGCCCCTACCGCCCCTCCGCCTTCCGATAGACCCCGCCGCGCGCGCGTTTGTCCACGGCCACGACCACGACGACAAGACGCGCCTCTTCGACTTCATAGACCAGCCGATAGCCTGCATTGCGCAGCTTGATCTTGTAGCGGCCCGTGCTGCCGCGCAGCTTGGCCGCGGGGACATGCGGCGCGTCGAGCCGTTCGGCCAGCTTCTTCTTGAATTGCCCGCGCAGCGATGCGCCGAGCTTGTTCCATTCTTTCAAGGCCGAAGTCTTGAATTCGAGCTCATAGCTCATCGAGCGTCACGGGCCGGGCCTCTTCCTGCGCGCGGGCGTCCGCGATGCGGTTCAGCTCCATGTCCTCGACGATCTCGATCATCTCTTCGTAGATATCCGCCGGCACGCAATAGAAGGCGGGTTCATTGCGGTTGAGAATGGCCACGGGCGCGCCCTGGCCTGCGGCGAGCGTTTCCATCGGGTTGCGGCGCAGCTCGGTGACGCTGGCGGTGATGTCTGTCAGAACGGCATGGGGCATCGGGGCGGTCCTTGTTTGGGTGAGTGGGTTTTATATAGCATTGTTTAACGCACTGTAAAGAGTGTGCTAAACAGTGCACTTTAGAGCTGGCCGATCTTGCGCGCGGGATAGCCCTTTTCAATGTGGATCAATTCCGCTACCTCGCTCAGGACCAATTCAGAGGCTGGAAACCCATGAAATTCACACTCTCCTGGCTGAAAGATCATCTTGAGACAGAGGCGAGCGTTTCCGAGATTTGCGAGGCGCTGACGGACCTTGGGCTCGAGGTGGAAGAGGTGTTCAACCCCGCCGAGCGGCTGGGGGCCTTCACGCTCGGCAAGGTGACCCATGCCGAACAGCACCCCGATGCCGACCGGCTGCGCGTTTGCACCGTGGCGACGGACGAGGGCGACAAGCAGATCATCTGCGGCGCGCCCAATGCGCGGGAGGGGATCACCGTGGTGGTCTGCAAGCCGGGCGATTACGTGCCGGGGATCGACCTGACGCTCTCCGTGGGCAAGATCCGCGGCGTGGAGAGCCACGGGATGATGGCCTCCGAGCGCGAGCTGGAGCTTTCCGACGAGCATGACGGCATCATCGAGCTGCCCTCCGGCGAGGTGGGCCAGAAGTTCACCGACTGGCTGGCCGAGAACGACCCTGCCAAGGTCGACCCGGTCATCGAGATCGCCATCACGCCGAACCGCCCCGATGCGCTGGGCGTGCGGGGCATCGCGCGGGATCTGGCCGCGCGGGGTTTGGGGACGCTCAAGCCCGTGCAAGAGCATGATGTCGCGGGCACGTTCCCCTCGCCGATCAACGTGATGATCGACGAAGACGCGCGCGGCGATGCGCCGGTCTTCATGGGCCGCCTCATCAGGGGCGTGACGAACGGGCCGAGCCCCGAGTGGCTGCAACAGCGCCTCAAGGCGATCGGGCTGCGCCCGATTTCGAAGCTGGTCGATGTGACGAACTACTTCACCTTCGATCGCAACCGCCCCCTGCACGTCTTCGACGCGGCCAAGGTTTCGGGCGATCTGCGCATTCACTACACGCAGGGCGGCGAGACGCTCACGGGGCTGGACGAGAAGGAATACACCTTCGGCGCGGGGCAGGTCGTGATCTCGGATGAGACGGGCGTGGAAAGCATCGCCGGTGTCATGGGCGGGCTGGAGACGGGCTGCACCGAAGAGACGACGGATGTCTTTCTCGAGGCGGCCTACTGGGATCATATCCAGATCGCCATGACGGGCCGCGCGCTCAAGATCAATTCCGATGCGCGCTATCGCAACGAACGCGGGATCGACCCGGGCTATAACCGGCAGGCCATCGAGGATGCCACGGCGATGATCATGGAGCTGTGCGGCGGGGAGCCTTCCGAGGTGGTCATCGCGGGGGAGGTGCCCGATGTGAGCCGCGCTTACAAGCTCGATCCTGCGCGCGTGCAGAGCCTCGTGGGGATGGAGATCCCCGAGGCCGAACAGCGCGCGACGCTCGAGGCGCTGGGCTTCGAGCTGAAGGGCGACATGGCGCATGTGCCGAGCTGGCGGCCCGATGTGCTGGGCGAGGCGGATCTCGTCGAGGAGGTGGCGCGGGTGGCCTCGCTAACGAAGCTCGAAGGCAAGCCCCTGCCGCGCGGTGCGGGCGTGGCGGAGCCGATCCTGCTGCCGCTCCAGAAGCGTGAGCAGGCGGCAAGGCGCATGGCGGCGGCACTGGGCTACAACGAATGCGTGACATATTCCTTCGTCGACCAGGCCAGCGCGGCGCTCTTCGGCGGCGGCGGGGACGCGACGATGCTGGAAAACCCGATCTCCTCGGAGATGAGCCACATGCGGCCCGACCTGCTCGTGGGGCTCCTGCAGGCGGCGGCGCGCAACCAGGCGCGCGGCTTCGCGGATCTTGCGCTTTTCGAGGTTGGCCCCGTCTTCCACGGTGGCGAGCCGGAGGAGCAGCGCTTGCAGGTTTCCGGCCTGCTCGTGGGACGCACGGGGCCGAAGGATGTGCACGGCGAGAGCCGCGCTGTCGATCTTTTTGACGCCAAGGCCGATGCGGAGGCCGTGCTGGGCGCCATCGGCGCGCCGGCCAAGGTCCAGATCCTGCGCGGCGGCGAGGCCTGGTGGCATCCCGGGCGGCACGGCCGGATCTGCCTCGGGCCGAAGAAGACGCTCGGCGTCTTCGGCGAGCTGCATCCGAAGGTCTTGAAGGCGCTGGACGTGAAGGGGCCGGCTGTGGCCTTCACGATCTGGCCTGCGGAAGTGCCTGCCACGCGCAAGAAGAACGCCACGCGGGCGGCGCTCAAGGCGAGCGATTTGCAGGCGGTGGAACGGGACTTCGCCTTTGTCGTGGATGCGGATGTGGAGGCGCTTTCGCTGGCGAATGCCGCTGCGGGGGCCGACAAGGCGCTGATCGAGGAGGTGCGCGTCTTCGACGAGTTCATCGGCGGCAGCCTCGGCGAGGGCAAGAAGAGCCTTGCCGTGACCGTGCGGATGCAGCCCGCGGATGCGACGCTGAAGGACGAGGATATCGAGGCGGTCTCGGCCAAGATCGTCGAGAAGGT
Source organism: Rhodobacteraceae bacterium 63075 (assembly GCA_003417655.1). Lineage (GTDB taxonomy): Bacteria > Pseudomonadota > Alphaproteobacteria > Rhodobacterales > Rhodobacteraceae > Lentibacter. The sequence goes on along the minus strand of QVMW01000014.1, from coordinate 46,843 downwards.
GAGCAAGGCCACGGGCGGCGTGCTCCGGGGCTGATCGCGGCGGTGGCGTCGCGCCCGCCCGCCCACCCCGCGCCGCCACCGCCGCGTTGGCTGAGGGTGCGCCCGGGTATTCGGGCTTCGATACCTGCGGATCAGCGCGCCGAGAAGGCCTCGGCCAGCATGTCGAAGACCAGCCTGATCCTGGGGCTGGTGTGGATCTCGCGATGGGTCACGAGCCAGACCGGAAAGGTGATGTCGATCTCGCTGGCCAGAAGCGGCTCCATCTCGGGGCTGAGCGCGGCGATGCTTTCCTCCATGGCGCAGACGCCGAGCCCGGCCTTGGCCATTTCCCAGGCCGTGATGCCGTTCTCCGAGCTGGCCTGGAAGGCCGAGGGCTGCAGCGGAATACCGAGTTCGGCGGCGTAGGAAAGAAAGCGTGTATCGTCGCCAAAGCCGACCCAGTCCATCGCGGCGAGCGCTTCCTTGGTGTCCGGGCGGCCCTGGCGGGCGAGAAGCGCGGGGGCGGCGTAGAAGTGACCGCGGGCCTCGAAAACCAGCCGGGCGACGAGCTCGGGCTCTTCGGGGCGCAGGTGGCGCACGGCGATATCGGCTTCGCGGCGCATCAGGTCGGAGATGTCGTCGCTGGCGATGATTTCGGGGTGAATCCGGGGCGCGGCCTGCTTGATCCGCCCCAGAAACCCCGGCAGGAGGTAGGCGGCATAGGCATAGCTTGCCGAGATGCGCACCGGGCCGGAAAGGTCGGAGCCGAGCGCCGTGACCGAGAAGGACAGACGCTCGGCCGCTTCCCCCATCCGGCGCGCATGGGGGAGCAGCTCGCGGCCCGCCTCCGTCAGCGCCAGGCCGCGTCCGACACGCTCGAAGAGCATCAGGCCGGTGGCGTCTTCCAGCGCGGCGACCTGGCGGCTCAGGGTCGGCTGGGTGAGGCCGAGGCGGCGGGCGGCGGCTGAGAGTGAGCCGGTCTGCGCCGTTTCGAGGAAGGCGCGCAGGAGAGTCCAGTCGGGCGTATTATTCATGCAAATATGTATAGAAGCCTTGCAAATTTAGTCAATTCACGGGCCAATCATGCGCATGTATCAGGGGAGCGGCAATGGTCAGGAAGGACAGGACATGAAAACCGATGCTGCATTCTGGGACGGGGTCGCGCCGAAATATGGCGGGCAGGCGATTTCCGATGAGGCGGCCTATGAGCTGACGTTGGAGCGCTCTGCGAGCTATCTCGCGCCGGAGCATCGCGTGTTGGAGCTAGGCTGCGGGACGGGTTCCACGGCGCTGAGGCTGGCCGGGCATGTGCGCGAGATCCTCGGCACGGATATCTCGCCAAAAATGGTCGAGATCGCGCGCGGCAGGGCTGCGGAGGCGGAGGCCGGCAACGCGCGGTTCGAGGCGCTGGATGTGATGGCGGCCCTGGACCGTGCCGAGAGGCCGGATGTCATCATGGGGCACAACATCTTCCACCTGATCGAGGATATGCCGGCGGCGTTTCCCGCGATCCATGACGCGCTTCCCGAGGGCGGGCTCTTCATCTCGAAAACGCCTTGCCTGAAGGATGTCGGCGCGCTCAAGCGGCTGGCTTTCGGGGCGCTCATCCCCTTGATGCGCGTGTTCGGTAAGGCCCCGCGGCATGTGAGCTTCGTCACGAGCCGCGCGCTGGAGGCGCAGGTCGAGGCGGCGGGCTTCGAGATCATCGAGGCCCTGAGCGCGCCGACAATCTCGCGCTACATCGTTGCGCGCAAGCGCCAGGCTGGTATGGTCGCGGCTCCGAAATAAAGGGAGCGAGACATGCTGAACGTCTATTTGAGCGGAGAGATTCACACCGACTGGCGCGCCGAGATCGAGGCGGCCTGCGAGGGGCTGGACGTCGCGTTTTCCGCGCCGGTGACGGACCATTCCGCCTCGGACGATTGTGGCGTGGCGATCCTCGGGAGCGAGGACAGCAAGTACTGGCATGACCACAAGGGCGCGATGGTCAACGCGATCCGCACGCGCAAGGGCCTCGCCGAGGCCGATGTCGTCGTCGTGCGCTTCGGGGACAAGTACAAGCAATGGAACGCGGCCTTCGACGCGGGTGTGGCGAGCGCGCTCGGCAAGAGCCTTGTCATCCTGCAACCGCCCGAGCATGACCATGCCCTCAAGGAGGTGGATGCGGCGGCTTTGGCCGTGGCGCGCGAGCCCGGGCAGGTCGCCGACATATTGCGCTACGTGTTGACCGGAACGCTGCCGGGCTGAGGCACGGGCGCGGGGAAAAACTTGACAAAAAGACCCTGTAAGGCACGCTTGCCATGAGGTAGGCGCGCATCTGAAGAGGCGGTATCGGGCCGCCTCGCGGTAACAATCGGGGGCTTTCATGGAAGCATTTATGGATTCACTGGGCGCCTATGCGCCTCTCGTCATGAACGCGGTCAAGGCGCTTGTCGTCCTGATCATCGGCTGGCTCGTGGCCGGGCTGGTCAGCGGGCTCATCCGGCGCAAGGTCAATGCCAACGAGAACATCGACGACACGCTCGGCAACTTCGTGGCCTCTGTCGTGAAATGGGTCATCCTGCTCATGGTGCTGGTCGCGGTGCTGGGCATCTTCGGGATCGAGGCGACCTCGCTTGTCGCGGTTCTGGGCGCGGCGACGCTGGCGATCGGACTGGCGCTGCAAGGCACGCTCAGCGACCTGGCGGCAGGGTTCATGCTGATCCTGTTCCGGCCCTACAAGCTCGGCCAGTATGTCGATATCGGCGGGACAGCGGGCACGGTCAAGGACGTGAACCTCTTCATCACCGAACTGGTCACGCCCGACAATGTCCAGATCATCGTGCCCAACGGGCAGGCCTGGGGCTCGATCATCACCAATGTCTCGCATTATGACACGCGCCGTGTGGACCTGACTTTCGGGATCGATTACGGCGATGATGCGGACAAGGCCATGAAGATCATCACGGATCTGGCCAAGAAGGATACGCGGGTGCATGACGACCCCGCGCCTTGGGTCCGGGTCACGAACCTCGGGAGCAGCAGCGTCGACCTGACGGCGCGGCTGTGGTGCGATGCGGCGGATTACTGGGACATCAAGTTCGAGATGACCAAGGCGGTCAAGGAAGCCTTCGACAAGGGCGGCGTCTCGATCCCCTATCCTCATCAGGTGGAAATCCGCAAGGAAGCGTGAGCGGGCGCGCGTTTTGTGTTTGACACCGTGAGGCGGCCCCGCTAATTCGCCTCACATCAACCCGTGGTATGGCGTGATAGCTCAGCTGGTTAGAGCACAGCACTCATAATGCTGGGGTCGGCGGTTCAAGTCCGCCTCACGCTACCACGGGTTTTGTTCTCCCTTTCCCTGCATCGCCGGTCGTCATGTTTGCGCATGATGAGCCCGCGCGCCGTCTTGCGCGGTATTGCGAGATACCTGCGGCCAGAGCTGCGGGTTCAGGACTCCCGACGAAAAACGGCGCCTCCGGAGGGAAGGCGCCGTCTCATTCGAGCTGACGGGCGGCGATCAGCTTGCGATGGCCTGATCTGCTGTGATCCAGTCGATGCCGAGAGCTTCGCCGACGGCGGCGTAGGTCAGCTTGCCGGCATGGACGTTGAGCCCGGCCTTGAGGTGCGGATCATCCGCGCAGGCCTGCTTCCAGCCCTTGGCGGCGAGCGAGAGCATGAAGGGCATCGTGGCGTTGCCGAGCGCGATGGTGGAGGTGCGCGCGACGGCGCCGGGCATGTTGGCGACGCAGTAATGCATGATCCCGTCGACCTCGTAGATCGGGTCGGCATGGGTCGTGGCCTTCGAGGTCTCGAAGCAGCCGCCCTGGTCGATGGCGACATCGACAAGCGCCGCGCCGGGCTTCATGTCGGAAAGGTCCGCGCGCGAGATGAGCTTGGGCGCGGCACCGCCGGGGATCAGCACCGCGCCGATGACCATGTCGGCCTCGCGGATCAGCCCGGCGGTGGCACCTGCGGTGGAATACTGGTTCTTGAAGGTGCCGCCATAGACATCATCGAGGTAGCGCAGGCGGGGCAGGGAGCGGTCGAGCACGGTCACATCCGCGCCCATTCCCGCGGCGATCTTCGCGGCATGGGTGCCGACGACGCCGCCGCCGATCACGACGACACGTGCCGGGCCGACGCCGGGGACACCGCCCATGAGCACGCCGCGGCCGCCATTGGCCTTTTGCAGCGTCCACGCGCCCATCTGCGGCGCGAGACGCCCGGCGACTTCGGACATCGGCGCAAGGAGCGGCAGGCCGCCCGCGCGGTCCGTGACCGTCTCGTAGGCGATGGCGGTGCAGCCGCTGTCGAGCAGGTCGCGCGTCTGGTCGGGGTCGGGGGCGAGGTGAAGATAGGTGAAGAGAAGCTGGCCCTCGCGGAGCATCTTGCGCTCGCCGGCCTGCGGCTCCTTGACCTTCACGATCATCTCGGCGCTGGCGAAGACTTCCTCGGCGGTGTCGATGATCTTCGCGCCGACGGCGGTGTAATCCTCATCCAGGAAACCAGCGCCGATCCCGGCACCTTTCTGGATCAGCACCTCGTGGCCGCGCAGGACGGCTTCCTCGGCGGCGTTGGGCGTGACCCCGACGCGGAACTCTTGTGGCTTGATCTCTGTCGGGCATCCGATCTTCATGGCGTGTCTCCCTCTGCTTGAACGCGCTTTGGCCGAGCGTGCCGCAGATCGTGAGCAAAGCGATCCGCATATGAGGCGCGGGTGATGGACTTTTGCGAAGAATCTGCGGATAACAATGCAAAACGCGAAAGGAACTTGCGAATATGCAACTGGATGAAACAGATCGGCGGATTCTGAGGATCATGCAGAATCAGGGGCGCATTTCCAACGCGGAGTTGAGCGAGGCCGTCGCGCTGAGCGCGAGCGCCTGTCACCGGCGGGTGCAGAGGCTGGAGCAGGAAGGCTTCATCCGCCAATACGTGACGCTGCTGGATGCGCGCAAGATGGGCATGCCGACGACCGTCTTCGTCGAGATCACGCTTCAGGCGCAGGCCGACGAGGTGCTCGATGCCTTCGAGAAGGCCGTTTCGCGCATTCCGGATGTCCTCGAATGTCACCTGATGGCAGGGACGGCGGATTACATCCTCAAGGTCGTCGCCGAGAACACCGATGATTTTGCACGGATTCACCGGCAGCATCTCGCCCGGCTGCCGGGCGTGACGCAGATGCAGTCGAGCTTCGCGCTGCGCACCGTCTTCAAGACCACGGCACTGCCCGTGTAAGCGCTTGCCGCGATGCGGGGCTTTCGGCGCGCCGGGTTTGCCGGTAGCTTCGGAGCGGATGCGCAGGGAGGCGGGAAGGTGGCCTGGGATCATATCGTCATAGGGGCCGGCAGCGCGGGCTGCGTCATGGCGCGGCGGCTGGCCGATGCGGGCCGCAGGGTGCTGTTGCTCGAGGCGGGCGGCAGCGACAGGTATCACTGGGTTCATATTCCGATGGGATATCTCTACTGCATCGGCAACCCGCGCACCGACTGGATGTTTCGCACCGAGGCCGAGGCGGGGCTGAATGGCCGGAGCCTGCTTTATCCGCGCGGCAAGCTGCTTGGCGGGTGCTCGGCGATCAACGGGATGCTCTACCTGCGCGGGCAGGCGGCGGACTATGACGGCTGGCGGCAGATGGGGCTGACGGGCTGGGGCTGGGAAGATGTGCTGCCCTATTTCAAGCGCTCCGAGGACTATTATGCCGGGGCCGACGAGATGCATGGGCAGGGCGGCGAATGGCGCGTGGAGGAGCAGCGCCTGCATTGGGAGCTTCTGGACGACTGGCGCGATGCGGCGGTGGGCTGGGGGCTGCCGAGCGTGGAGGATTTCAACCGCGGCGACAATGAAGGCGTGGGATATTTCCGGGTGAACCAGCGCGGTGGCTGGCGTATGACCACTGCGAAGGCCTTCCTGCGCGGCGCGCCGAAAGGGCGGATCGAAACGATCACCGGGGCGCATGTGACGCGGCTTGTGGTCGAAGAGGGGCAGGTCACCGGCGTGGAATACGCGTGCGGCGGGCGCTCGGAGACGGCGCGCTGCGGCGGCGAGGTGGTGCTGAGCGCGGGGGCGATCGGCTCGCCGCAGATCTTGCAGCTCTCGGGGCTGGGGCCGGCGGCGCTGCTGGGCCGCCACGGCATCGAGGTGAAGGCCGATTTGCCCGCTGTCGGCGCGAATTTGCAGGACCATTTGCAGCTTCGCACGATCTTCCGGCTCGAGAACGCGCTGACGCTCAACACGCTGGCAGGCTCGGTTTGGGGCAAGGCGAAGATCGGGCTGGAATATCTGCTGCGGCGGTCGGGCCCGATGAGCATGGCGCCAAGCCAGCTCGGCGCATTCTCCAGGAGCCGACCGGACCTGGCCACGGCGGACCTCGAATATCACGTCCAGCCGCTTTCGCTGAATGCCTTCGGCGAGCCGCTGCATGATTTCCCGGCGATGACGACAAGCGTGTGCAACCTGCGGCCCGAGAGCCGGGGCACTGTCGAGATCACCTCGCCTGACCCCACGAAGCCGCCGCGCATCGCGCCGAACTACCTGAGCACCGAGGGCGACCGGGCGGTGGCCGTGGCGGCGATCCGGCAGGTGCGCGAGATCATGGCGCGCCCGGAACTGGCGAAATATGCGCCCGAGGAGATGCTCCCCGGGGCGGATGTGAGCGAGGAGGGCGCGCTGGCCCGCGCGGCGGGGGATATCGGCACGACGATTTTCCACCCCACCTGCACGGTGCGCATGGGCGTGGAAGAGGATGCGCCGCTGGATGCGGACTGCCGGATGAAGGCAGTGGGCAACCTGCGGGTCGTGGATGCTAGCGTGATGCCCCGGATCGTGAGCGGGAACACCAATGCGCCAACCATCATGATTGCCGAGAAGGTGGCGGAGGGGATGGTGCGGGGATGATGTTTCGAATTTCGCTTCGCGAAATCCGACCGGGCAGTTTGCGCAGCCACCGCGTAACCCGGCCAAGCGCACTTGCTGCGCGGAGTCGGGAGATTGTGGGGGCCAGCCCCCACACCCCCGGGATATTTTCGGCAAGAAGAAGGAGCTGGGTTTGGTTGAGATTGTCGTGAGTTTTCATTCGGGAAGCGGGCATACCCGACGGCTGGCGGAGGTTTTCGCGGGCGAACTGGAAGCCTTGGGCGCGGCTGTCCATCTCGCCGATGTCACATCGCTTGGCGATGCGGATTGGTTGGCGATGCGGCGCGCCGATGGCATCGTCTTCGCGGCGCCGACCTACATGGGCAGCATCTCGTCGCCTTTCAAAGCCTTCATGGATGCTTCGAGCGACATCTGGGGAAGCGAGGATGGCTGGAGCGGGAAAATGGCGGCCGGGATGACCGTGGGCAGCTATGCCAGCGGCGACAAGATGACCTCGCTCATTCAACTCGCTGTATTCGCCGCGCAGCACGGGATGATCTGGGTCGGGGTGGACGATATCGGCGCGCCGGTGAACCCGGAGAAGGAGGGGATCAACGAAGATGGCTATTGTCTCGGGATGGGGGCCACCTCCGTGCGCGACAAGGCGCAGATGATCAGGGCGGGCGATGTCACCACCGCCCGCCGTTTTGCAAGGCGTTTTCACGCGGCCTGCGCGCGCTGGGCGCGGGGGGGCTAGCTTTCCTCGGGCTCGAGCTTGTCCTGGGTCTTCGTCTCGAAATCCGAGGCGTCATGCCGCTCGCGGAGCTGGCTTGAAAGCTCGCCGAAGGCACGGTTGACCATGCGGCCGCGCTGGACGGGCGCGCGCGCGTCGATGGCCTCGGCCCAGCGCATGACGTTCTTGTAGCTTGTCACGTCGAGGAATTCGGCGGCATCGTAGAGGCGGCCAAGGACGAGCTGGCCATACCAGGCCCAGTTGGCCATGTCGGCGATGGTGTAGTCGTCGCCTGCGAGATACTCTGTTTCGGCCAGGCGGCGGTCGAGCACGTCAAGCTGACGTTTGACCTCCATGGCGAAGCGGTCGATGGGGTATTGCCACTTCTCAGGCGCGTAGGCGTAGAAATGTCCGAAGCCGCCGCCCAGATAGGGCGCGGAGCCCATCTGCCAGAAGAGCCAGTTGAGGCATTCGGCGCGCCCGGCGGCATCCTCGGGGAGGAAGGCACCGAACTTCTCGGCCAGTTGCAGCATGATCGAGCCGCTTTCGAACATCCGGCGGGGCGGCGTTTCGGAATGGTCCATCAGGGCGGGGATCTTGGAATTGGGGTTGATCTCCACGAAGCCGGAGCCGAACTGGTCGCCCTCGCCGATATTGATGAGCCAGGCGTCATACTCGGCGCCCGTATGGCCAGCGGCCAGCAGTTCTTCGAGCAGGACGGTGATCTTCACGCCGTTGGGCGTTGCCAGCGAGTAGAGCTGGAGCGGGTGCTTGCCGACGGGCAGCTCCTTGTCATGGGTGGGGCCGGCTATGGGCCGGTTGATGGAGGCGAAGCGCCCGCCGCTTTCCTGGTCCCAGGTCCAGACCTTTGGAGGCGTGTATGAATCGCTCATGTTGAGGCTCCTTTCAGTTTCTGCGCCGAAGGTAATGATTTACGGGGAAATGAACAGGGCCGCCCTCGTGCGCTGACGCAGGGTTGATCTGCAAAGGGGGCGGTCCGACCGGACAAAAGAAAACCCCCGCAACTTGCGCTACGGAGGTTTCGTCTTTTCGTGTCAGAGAAGCTCCGACCTAAGGCCGCTCAGAGCAGACCTTCGCGCTGGGCTTTCTTGCGAGCCAGCTTGCGCTGGCGGCGAATCGCTTCGGCCTTCTCGCGCGCTTTTTTCTCGGACGGTTTCTCGAAATGCTGCCGAAGCTTCATCTCGCGAAAAACACCCTCACGCTGGAGCTTTTTCTTCAGGGCGCGGAGCGCCTGATCGACATTGTTGTCGCGAACACTAACCTGCATGTGGTTTTCACCACCTTTCTAAGTTGAAGTTGCAAGGATTTGCAGGAAGCGAATGTCTAGCATAGCCCGGCGGATTTGTCTAGGGTGCCTGCAAGGAGGCTGACATGGCTGATGTGAAAGACAAACTGCTCGACGCGGCCTTGCCGCATGTGCCCTTTGACGGTTGGAGCGAGGCGGCTTTCGAGGCCGCCATGGAAGACAGCGGGCTCGAGCCGGCGCTTGCGCGCGGCATCTGTCCGCGCGGCGCGGCCGATCTCGCGGTGGCCTATCACAAGCGCGGCGATGCGCTGATGTGCGAGGCGTTGGAGAAGGCCGATCTTGAGGCCATGCGGTTCCGTGACCGAATCGCCCATGCCGTCCGGCTGCGGCTGGAGGTGGCACAGGACAAGGAGCTCGTGCGCCGCGGCATGACGCATTTCGCGCTGCCGGCCTATGCGCCGGAAGGGGCGCGGCTCATCTGGGAGACTTGCGACGCGATCTGGAATGCGCTGGGCGACAGCTCGCGCGATCTCAACTGGTATACCAAGCGCGCGACGCTTTCGGGGGTCTATTCCTCGACGGTGCTTTTCTGGCTCGGTGACGACAGCGAGGGCCATGCCGACACATGGGCCTTTCTCGACCGGCGCATCGAGAACGTGATGCAATTCGAGAAGGTCAAGGCGGGGGTGCGCAAGAACAAGCTGTTCGGCGGCGTTTTCGACAAGGTGAGTGAAGCCGTCCGCGCGCCGGGCGGCTCTGGCGACATGCCGGGACATGTGAAGAGATAGGATGACAGCGATGAAAGTGATCGAGATCACGGAGCCGGGCGCTCCGGATGTACTCAAGCTTGCCGAGCGCGCGCGGCCTGAGCCGCGCCACGGGGAGATCCTGATCAAGGTGGCCTATGCCGGGGTGAACCGCCCCGACGCGCTGCAACGGGCGGGTGCCTATGCGCCGCCCAAGGGCGCGAGCGATCTGCCGGGGCTGGAGGCGAGCGGGGAAGTCGCCGCCATCGGCGCGGGCGTGAGCGAATGGCGCGTGGGCGACAAGGTCTGCGCGCTCCTGCCCGGCGGGGGCTATGCGGAATACGTGACGACTCCCGCGGCCCATGCGCTGCCCGTGCCGGAGGGCATGGGCCTCAAGGAGGCGGCCTGCCTGCCGGAGACCTTCTTCACCGTCTGGACCAACGTGTTCCAGCGCGGGGGGCTTCAGGCGGGCGAGCGTTTCCTGGTGCATGGCGGCTCCTCGGGGATCGGGACGACGGCGATCCAGCTGGCAAATATTTTCGGGGCGCGTGTCTTCACGACCGTCGGCAACGCGGAGAAGGCCGAGGCCTGCCGCGCGCTCGGGGCGGAGCGGGTGATGAACTACCGCGAGGAGGACTTCGTCGAGGTGCTCAAGGCCGAGGGCGGGGCAAATCTCGTCCTCGACATGGTGGGCGGCGATTACATCCCGCGCAACATCCGCGCGCTGGCCGATGACGGGCGACTGGTGCAGATCGCCTTTCTGAGCGGTCCGAAAGTGGAGCTCAATTTCGCGCAGGTCATGGCGCGGCGGCTGACGATCACAGGCAGCACGCTGCGCCCGCAATCGGACCTTGCCAAGGCGCGGATCGCCGAGGAGCTGAAGGAACATGTCTGGCCGCTGCTCGATGCGGGGCGCGTGGCGCCGGTGATGGACGAGGTCTTCGCGCTCGAAGACGCCGCCCGCGCGCATGAGCGGATGGAAGGCAGCACCCATATCGGGAAGATCGTTCTGAAGGTGGCGTGAGCGCGGCTCAGGCGCGCGCTGTCCTGAGCAGGCTTGTCGCGACGAAGACCAGCGCGGCGACACAGACGATCGAGGGGCCGGCCGGCGTGTCGAGCAGGTAGGCCGCGCGCAGGCCCGCGATGGCCGAAAAGGCCCCGATCGCGGCACCTGCCACGGCCATCTGCTCGGGCGTTCTGGCCAGCGGGCGGGCGGCGGCGGCAGGGATGATCAGCATGGCCGCGATCAGCAACACGCCAACAACCTTGATCGCGACGGCGACGGTGATCGCCAGCGAAAAGGTCAGGACCAATTGCTCGCGCTTGGGATTGACGCCGCTGGCATAGGCCAGCTCTTCGCTCAATGTCGCGGTGAGCAGGGCCGACCAGCGCCAGCCAATCAGCCCGACGACAAGCGCAGCGCCGCCCCAGATCACCGCGAGATCGCTGCGGGAGACGGCGAGGATATCGCCGAAAAGATAGGCCATGAGGTCGATGCGGATACCCGAGAGGAAGGAGACCGCCACCAGCCCGAAGGCGAGCGCGGAATGGGCCAGCACGCCCAGGAGCGTGTCCATCGCGTAGCCACGGCCCGTCAGCAGGGTGACGGTCATGGCCATGATGAGCGCGATGGCCATCGCGCCGGCGAAGATGGACATTTGCAGCGCCAGCGACAGGGCGACGCCGAGAATGGCGGCATGGGCCGTGGCATCGCCGAAATAGGCCATGCGGCGCCAGACGACGAAGCTTCCGAGCGGCGCGGCCGCGAAGGCGACGCCGACCCCGGCGAGTGTCGCGCGGGTCATGAAATCATCCAGCATTATTCGGCGGCCTCCGCTTTTTCATCGCCCGTATCGTGATCGGCATGGTCGTGCCCGCAGGCCCCGTCATGGGCGTGGTCGTGATCGTGGCGGTAGAGCGCCAGCGCGCCACCCGTGCCGCTCCCGAAGAGGGCGCGGTATTCGGGGGCGGCGGAGACGATGTCGGGCGTGCCTTCGCAGCAGACATGACCGTTGAGGCAGATCACGCGGTCGGAGGCGCTCATCACCACGTGCAGCTCGTGGCTGATCATGACGACGGCGCAGCCGGTGTCCTGGCGGACCGCCTCGATCTGGCGGTAGAAGGCCGCCGAGCCGGGCTGGTCGAGGCCCTGCGTGGCCTCGTCGAGCAGCAGGATCTCGGGCTCCCCGATCAGGGCGCGGGCGAGCAGCACGCGCTGAAGCTGGCCGCCCGAGAGGGCGGACATCTGGGCGTTTAGCAGGCTTGGCACCCGCGCGCGCTGAAGCGCCGCCTCAAGGGCCGCGCGCGGCGTGTTTCCGGGCAGGCGCAGGAAGCGCTCGACCGTCAGCGGCAGGGTCGGATCAATCGGCAGCTTCTGCGGGACGTAGCCGAGGCGCAGGCCGGGTTTGCGACGGATGTTTCCGGTCTTGGGCCGCGTGGCCCCGATCAGGGCGCGCAGGAGCGTTGTCTTGCCCGAGCCGTTGGGGCCGACGACCGTGACGATCTCGCCCGGCTCGATGGCAAGGGAGACATCGCGCAACACCGTGTTCGCGCCGTACCCGACGCTGATATTCTCGACCGATACAAGGCTCATGAATGCGCGTCCTTCCCCGCGCAGGCGGGGCAGAGGCCGAGCGCCTCGACAACCGTGCGTTCGATCTGGAAGCCACTCGCGCGGGCGGCATCGCCGATGGCGCCGCGCGCGGGGGCGGAATGGGTCTCGGCGACCGAATCACAATCGCGGCAGATCATGAAGGCGGGCGAATGGCTGGCCCCGGGATGGGCGCAGGCGACGAAAGCGTTGAGCCGCTCGATCTTGTGCGCGAAACCGTTGTCCACGAGAAATTCCAGCGCCCGGTAGGCCACGGGCGGCTGCGAGCCGAAGCCCGCATCGCGCAGGCGGTCGAGCATGTCGTAGGCCCCGAGCGCGCGGTGTTCCTGAAGCAGGATCTCCAGCGCCTTGCGCCGGACGGGCGTGAAGCGCAGCCCGTGCTCGGCGCAATGCGCCTCCGCCGCGGCGAGGGCCGTTTGGATGCAGCCCGCATGGTCATGGGCCTCGAACCCGACCGGGCCGGGGAGGGGGGCGTTTTTTGAGCGCGGAGAGCTTGTCATATTATCACATTTCATATACCGAGTCTTAAATGTTATAAGATCACATGGAGCCGAACATGTCCAGAAACCTCCTTTCCCTTTCTTTCGCGGCCTCGCTGCTGGCCGGACCCGCGCTGGCGGAGGCGCCCCGCGTGGCTGTCGATATCGCGCCTGTGCATTCGCTCGTCGCGCGCGTCATGGACGGTGTCGGCGCGCCCGAGCTTGTCGTCGCACCCGGCGCCAGCCCGCATGAATACAACCTGCGCCCCTCGGAGGCGGGCGCGTTGCAGGAGGCGGACGTTGTGTTCTGGATCGGGCCGGACCTCACGCCGTGGATGGAAGACGCGCTCGGGACGCTCTCGGAAGGTGCGAATGTCGTCTCGCTCATCGAAGCTGACGGGACGACCAAGCTGGAGATGCGGGAGAACGCGCTCTTCGAGGCGCATGTTCACGGTGATCACGACGCGCACGGGCATGACGAGCACGACCATGAAGAGCACGGGCACGACGAGCACGCCCATGACGACCATGGGCATGAAGAACATGAAGGGCACGAAGATCACGAGGGCCATGAAGAGCACGCGCATGAAGGCCATGATCACGGCGCGTATGACGCGCATTCCTGGCTCTCGCCCGACAACGGCACCGTCTGGCTGAATGCCATCGCCGCGCAGCTTTCGGCGGCCGATCCGGAGAATGCGGGCACCTACTACGCCAACGCCGCTGCGGCGCGCGAGGAGCTGGTCGCCTTGAAAGCCGAGATCAACGGAATTCTGGAGCCGGTGCGCGGGGGCAATTTCATCGTCTTCCATGACGCCTACCAGTATTTCGAGGCGGCCTTCGATTTCCCCGCCTCTGGCGCGATCTCCATCTCCGACGCATCCGACCCGAGCCCGGCGCGCATCGCCGAGATCCAGGCGCGCGTGGCCGAGCAGAATGTGAGCTGCGTGATGTCCGAGCCGCAGTTCGACCCGGGGATCGTCGCGGCGGTCATGGAGGGCTCCGAGGCGACCACCGGCGTGCTCGATCCGATGGGCTCCGACCTCGCGCCGGGGCCGGAGCTTTACGGCCAGTTGATTCGCAACCTTGCCGAGGGGCTGGCGGACTGCCTGTAACGGCTTGAGATTGGAGCAGGGCCCGTCGCGTCGCGCGGCGGGCTCTACTCAGTCCATCGGCTCGAAGATCGCGTCCCGCGCCGCGCAATCGCGGACAACGTCACGGCCGCAGGGGACGGGCGCGAGCGCCCTGGACAGGCAGATGCGCGCCTCCTGGATATGCCCCGCTTTGCAGGTGATGGTGACCATGTCGGGCGCGAGCTGCGGATTGGCCACGAGAAAGGCCTCCTCCACGACCAAGGCGGGCAGGGACACCCTGCGCTCCAGCTTGCGGAAGACGGGCGGGCGCGTGACGCTTTCATAGGCGCGGCGCGAGAGATCGAAGTAGGCGGCGGCGGGCAGCCCCGAGCAGACCCCGTGTTTCTTCCACTGATACCAGGCAAGGCCGGATGTGCCCATGATGTCGGCCATGGCGCGGGTGAGGCTGCGCGGCGGGTTTGGGTGACCGGTGCGGCAATAGGAGGGCCAGCCGCGATCATACTGTGGCCAGAGCCCGTGCAGCACCCAGCCATGGGCTGCGTCGCATTGTGGGGAGTTCCGCGCCTCGCCTTCCAGAGCACACCAGTTGGGCGACCACGAGAGCGCCATGACGTAGTAGTCGAAATCGCCCGCGCGCTCCCCCTTTGCGAGGGCCCCGCCCGCCAGACAGCAGAAAACCGTGATCAAACCTGCGCGCATTCACTCTTTCCTTATGCCTCCGAGCGCACTATATAGCGGCCAAGTTCCCCGACAACGGAAACCTGAGCCCGCCGAGGGCTCGCCCCTTCAAGGGCACGGCGGAGTTTTGTCGGGCACGCGGATTATTTGATGGAGGCAAGAAATGGCTGACAAACCGATCATGGCAAAGGCGACGGCCGTCTGGCTCGTGGACAACACGGCGATGAGCTTCAAGCAGATCGCCGAATTCGTGGGTATGCACGAGCTGGAAGTGCAGGGCATCGCTGATGGCGATGTGGCGGCGGGCGTGAAGGGATTCGACCCGGTCGCCAACAACCAGCTCGACGCCGAAGAGATCACGAAGGCGGAGAAAGACCCGCTGCACACGCTCAAGCTGAAATACAACGCCGCCGCGCATGGCGAGGAGAAACGCCGCGGGCCGCGCTACACGCCGCTGTCGAAACGGCAGGACCGGCCCGCCTCGATCCTCTGGCTGGTGAAATTCCACCCGGAGCTGACGGATGCGCAGATCTCCAAGCTCGTTGGCACCACCAAGCCGACGATCCAGGCGATCCGCGAGCGCACGCATTGGAACATCTCCAACATCCAGCCGATTGACCCCGTCGCGCTCGGCCTTTGCAAGCAGTCCGAGCTGGACACGGCCGTTCAGAAGGCTGCCGCCAAGAAAGCCGCCGCCGGCGAGATCATGAGCGATGACGAGCGCCGCAAGCTCGTGAACACCGAGCAAAGCCTCGAGATGGATGCCGAGCCCAAGATCCCCTCGGCGATCGAGGGTCTGGAATCCTTTTCGCTGGGTGGCTCGGACGAGGATGAGAAAGACGATCACGACGATTCGCGCGACGCCGACAGCTTCTTCAACCTGCCCGAGGATGACGAGGACGAAGACGGCAAGAGCTGAGCGAAGCGTTTCGGGCCGAGTCTCTCGCGAGGCTTGCCCCAAACGCCTCAGGCCCCGGCCGGGACAGGGGCATCTGACATGACGGGCGGAAGACTGGCTGCGTGCCAATCTTTCGCCCTTTTTCATGCGCCCCTGAGATGGAGCGCGGCCCGGGATCGGCTGGCGTCAGGCACCATGACCTCAAAACAGGCATGAGAGCTTTGAAAATAAAGTGTTTCATCATTTGAAACAGTTTCTACGCATTGTTTCGCCCGCGTGGACGCGATCCACGAAATTGAACATATCTCACCGCAATTAGATCCATTTTCCCAAGCATATAGAGGCCGCGATGGCACGCTCAGCGTGAGACAGGCCGGCTTTGTCGCGCCGTGTGTTTGTAAGGAGAAATGGTATGCCAAACCACATATCGAATGGCGTTTTCGAGACCAACACGGCGACCGGCTCGGCACAGAACCCTTCGGGCTGGACCGCGACCGAAGGCTCGCCCGATCTCAACACCGATGGAAACTTCGAATGGAGCGGCAGCTACATGCCCTCCGATCTCGATGCCTCGGATGGGGGTGGCTACATCACGATGTACAGCACCTCTGCATATGATGAGGGCCTGAGCACGACGCTTGGCACGCAGGTGCAGGCCGGGCAGACCTACACTTTCAGCTTCGACTACTATGTCAACGAGTCCGACGGCTCGACCAACCAACCGGGTGCGACAGATCTCATCGTCACGATCGGCACCCAGACGATCACCGTCCCGATCGACAGCACCGGGGCGACAGCCCCCTATTGGCAGAGCACGTCCGTCACCTTCACGGCGACTGAAACCACCTCCGATTTCGCGATCGGAACCAGCACAGATGGCGGCAGCCTGAACTACACCGGGATCGCGCTCGACAATCTCGACCTGGACGTCGCGCCTGATTATGTCGTCGAGGGCACCGGCGGGAACGATGTGATCGATGTCGCCTATGTCGGTGATCCCGAAGGCGACATGATCGATGCGAACGATCATTCCGACGGATCGGACGCCGACAGCGTCTTAGCGGGCGCGGGCGACGATTCGGTCGTCTCGGGCGCGGGCAATGACACGGTTTTCGGTGCAGATGGCTCCGACACGATTCTCGGTGGCGCGGGCGACGACAATCTCGACGGTGACGATGTGTTCGCAACAGGCGGCGCCGACAGCATCGACGGCGGTGCTGGCAACGATCAGATCATCGGCGACGTGGGCAATGACACGCTGATCGGCGGGACCGGCAACGATACGATCTATGCCGGGGATGACGACGATCTCGTCGAGGGTGATGGCGGTGACGATCAGATCTTTGGCGAGGCAGGCGATGACACCGTCTATGGCGGTGCAGGCGCTGACAGTGTCATCGGCGGAAGCGGCAATGACATCATCGATGGCCAGGGAGATGACGACACGCTCCGCGGCGGCACGGGCAATGACACCATAGATGGCGGCGTCGGCAATGACAGCCTGCATGGCAACGAGGATGATGACAGCATCACCGGCGGTGCCGGGGCGGACTCGATCTATGGCGAGACGGGCAACGATATTGTCTCCGGTGATGGCGGCAACGACACCGTGGAAGGCGGCTCGGGCGACGACACGATCTCCGGCGGCGCGGGCGACGACTTCCTGCGCGGCAGCTTCGGCAATGACAGCCTCACGAGCGACGCGGGCGACGACTCGCTCTGGGGCGGCTACGGCGACGATACCTTCAGCTATACGGACGGCTTCGGCAATGACACGATCGAGGGCGAGGAGGCCAACGAGACCGATGGCGATACGCTCGACCTGAGCGGGGTGACATCGGACCTCACGGTTGATCTGACCTCGGCCAATCCCGAGGCGGGCAGCTTCACCGACGGGACGGCCACGACGAGCTTCGTCGAGATCGAGAACATCGTCCTGGGTGGCGGCAACGACACGCTCGTGCTTGGCACGGGCGGCGGGAATGACAGCGTGCAGGGTTTCACCATCCCGACCGATAACGGCGATGGCACCTACACGGCCAACGACCAGCTCGATGTGAGCACGCTCACCGACGCCAACGGTGCGCCGGTCAACACAGACGATGTCACGGTGACCGATGACGGCAACGGCAACGCTGTGCTGACCTTCCCGGGCGGCGAGACGCTGACACTCGTCGGCGTTGCACCCGCCGATGTGAGCGATCCCGACATCCTGGAGACGATGGGTGTGCCCCAGCCCGACTACGTCGTGGAGGGCACGGGCGCGGGCGAGCTGATCGACGGCAGCTACCTCGGCGACCCCGAAGGCGATGTGATCGACGGGAGCGATGACGCCTCGGGCGGCAACACCGACAGTGTCGTCGCGGGCGGCGGTGATGACACGGTCTTCAGCTATGTCGGCAACGACACTGTTGATGGCGGCGCAGGCAACGACAGCGTCGATGGCGGCTCGGGAGACGATGCGCTCATCGGCGGCGCCGGGAATGACACGCTGCAAGGCTGGTTCGACGACGACAGCCTGACGGGCGGTGTGGGCGATGACAGCCTGGTCGGCTGGACCGGCAACGACACGCTGGAAGGCGGCGCGGGCGATGACAGTATCGCAGGCGGCGACGACCAGGACCTGATCATTCTCGAAGACGGCTTCGGCACCGATACGATCGACGGCGGCGATGGCGGCGCGGTGGATGACGACACGCTCGACATGAGCGCCGTGACAACCGACACGACCATCGATCTGACCGGTGCGAATCCGGAGGCCGGCACTGTCACTTCCGGAACGGACAGCGCCACCTTCGGCGATATCGAGAATATCGTGCTCGGCAGCGGCACCGACACCATCGTGCTGGCAGACGGGTCGGGCGCGGACACGGTCGAAGGCTTTGCTGCGCCGAGTGACAATGGCGACGGGACGTTCACGGGCAATGACCAGATCGATGTCAGCGGCATGACCGATGCGGGGGGCAACCCGGTGAACGTCTCCGATGTCACCGTCACCGACACCAACGGCGATGGCACGGGCGATGCGGTTCTGACCTTCCCCGGAGGCGAGAGCATCACGCTGGTCGGTGTGAGTCCTGACGAAGTGGACAGCCACGCCGAACTGGAAGCCCTGGGAATCCCGGGCCTTGACTACGTGGTCGAAGGCACGGGCGGAAATGACGTCATCGACGGAACCTACACGGGCGACCCCGAGGGCGACATGGTCGACGCGGGCGACAACGCGGCCGGCGGTGACGATGACTCCATCGAGGCCGGGGCCGGGAATGACACGATCGTCGCCGGGCTCGGCAACGACACCGTGCGCGCCGATGAAGGCGACGACTCCGTCGAAGGCGGCAGCGGGGATGACTCGATCTATGGCTTCGAAGGCAGTGACACGGTCTTCGGCGGTGACGGTGATGACTGGATCAACACGCGCACCTCGCCGGGAACGGGGCTTCCTGACGAGGGCTACACCGATACCAGCGGCACCGGCCTGAGCTATCCCGGCGATACGGACACGGGGAATGACCGCGACAGTGTCGACGGCGGCACCGGCAACGACGTGATCCTGACCGGCGATGACGATGACACGGTGCTCGGCGGGTCCGGTGACGACACGGTCAATGCAGGCTTCGACGACGATGATATCGACGGGGGCAGCGGCGCGGATTCACTGGAAGGCGGTGAAGGCGAAGACACGATAGATGGCGGCGCGGACAACGACTTGATCTATGGCGATGTCTCGCCGGACAATCCCAACGTCGGCACCTACACGCCCTACGAGCTGCCCAATGACGGCACGGACGATGCGCCGGGCAACAACGCGGACAGCCTGTCGGGCGGCGATGGCGATGACAGCATCTATGGCCAGGATGACAACGACACTTTGGCCGGCGGTGCCGGGGACGACCTGCTCGATGGCGGACTGGACGATGACCTCCTCACCGGCGGGGCCGGCAGCGACACGCTCGATGGCGGCGCGGGCAACGATACCCTCGTGACCTCCTCGGGCGATTCCGCACAGGGCGGCGACGGGGACGATTTGTTCACCATCGACGATGCGCTCACGGATGGCACGGCGATCGGTATCACCGGCGGTGAAGGCGATGAGACGCTGGGTGATACGCTCGATTTCCAGGGCCTCGTGCATTGGGACGATGTCACCTACACAAATACAGATCCGGGCGTGGGCGGCGGGCTGTCGGGCACAGCGACGCTGGGCGACGGCACGATCGTCAATTTCGACGAGATCGAAAACGTCATCATCTGCTTCACGGCAGGCACGCGGATCGCCACGCCGCGCGGTGCGCGGGAGGTGGAAACGCTCGCGCCGGGCGATCTGGTCATCACGCGCGACAACGGGCTTCAGCCGATCCGCTGGGTAGGCAAGCGCACCGTGCCTGCGCTGGGCACTCTTGCGCCGGTGACCTTCGCGCCGGGCGTGCTCGGCAACGAGCGGGAATTGCGCGTTTCGCCCCAGCACAGGATGCTGCTCCAGGGGCCGGAAGCCTCGCTGCTCTTCGGTGAGAGCGAGGTTCTGGCCACGGCCAAGCATCTCGTCAACGCCGGCACTGTCACGCAGACCCCGGGAGGAGAGATCACCTATGTGCATATTCTCTTCGACCAGCACGAGATCGTCTACGCGGAGGGCGCGCCGAGCGAGAGCTTCTTCCCGGGCGGCGAGGGTCTGGGCGCGGTCGAGGACGCCGCGCGCGAGGAGCTCTTCACGCTTTTCCCCGAGCTGCGCAGCCACGCCGGCGCTTTCGGCGAGACAGCGCGGCTCTGCCTCAAGGCCTATGAGAGCGAATTGATGGGCCTCGGCTGAAGCACCGGCCAGGAGATTGAGCGCGGCCCGCGGGCTGCGCTCCGCTCTTCCACCCTTGCTGCCGGACTTCCGGTGGAAGAGCGTTTTGATAGAAAAGGCTGGCTGGGCGGGCGGCCTTTTCTATTCGTATTGGATGCCTGCTTGGCGGACGGAGCGGCCGGTCGATCAAGCCGCGCATCGCCGACGCGCGCGGTGGCGAAGTCACGCTTGGGCTGCGCACTTTATGCCAGCCAAATCCGAACGAAATCCGAGCGATGCGCCCAGCCCAGCCAAATCGCCGCCGCGAGGGGGCGCGTCATGCCAGAGGCATGCTTCCAGCATGACGATGCGCGGCGGCCTTCGGCCTTGATTCCGCGCGGGGAAAGGCAATAGTGGGCTCAAAGCCGCCATCTGCCCCTGAGCCCGTGCTCCCCCGGCGGCATCAGCCCGTGCAGTGAAGCATGTTGAGCAGGGACATCAGGGCGAAGAAGCCGGCGACGCAGAAGAAGAAGATGAAGACCGAGTAGATCGCCGATTTGAGAAAGCGGCGCGTCAGGTCATGGCGCTCACGCGGAACGGGATAGTCGTATTCCGTCGGGACATGGCCCGCGCCTTTCTGCATGATCTCGTCCAGCAGCCCCTGCACGGCGGCGGGGTCGAGATCGGGCTCGAAACTCATGCGCGAGAAATTCGTGTTCGAAAGCCTGCGGAAGATCGTCAGCAGGCCCACCGGGTAGCGCAGCCCGTGCGTCTCGACCATTTCCCGAAGGGCGCCGGTCTCCTCGGCGATGAGGGCGTTCTGGAAGAAGGTCACGTAGCTGGCGCGGCGGTTCGTCGTGCGCTTGAAATGCACGCTCGCCCAGATGCCGAAGCCGAGCAGGACGCAGAGCATGACCCAGATGCTCAAATCCGCCATGAAGCGGATCGGCGGCGCGCCGGTAAAGAGCTGCTCGCCCGCGCAGCTCATCGCGTCCCACTGGTTCGACAGGTGCGAGATGGCCACGAGCTGCCCTGCTGAGATCAGGCCGAGCAGCGTGATGGCCATGCCGCGATATTGCTGGAGCAGGGACTCCTGGATGCTCCACATCGTGTAGATCTCGGAGCGTAGCTCGCCCATCGCGTCAGATGTCCTTGCGTGCGTTGAGCGCGGCGGTGATCGTGCCGTCGTCGAGATAGTCGAGCTCGCCGCCGATCGGTACGCCCTGGGCCAGCGATGTGAGCCGGACGCGCCCCTCGAGCTGGTCGGCGATGTAATGCGCCGTGGTCTGGCCGTCGATCGTGGCCCCGACCGCAAGGATCACCTCGGTGATCTCCTCGGTCTCCACGCGGGTGACGAGCCGGGGGATGCGCAGCTCCTCGGGGCCGATGGAATCGAGCGCCGAGAGCGTGCCGCCGAGCACGTGGTAGCGCCCCTTGAAGACACCGGAGCGCTCCATGGCCCAGAGGTCGGCCACGTCCTCGACCACGCAAAGCTCGCCCGTCGCGCGCTTCTCGGAGTTGCAGATATCGCACAGGTCTTCCGTGCCGACATTGCCGCATCTCGCGCATTCCCGCGCGGTGGCTGCGACTTGCTGCATCATGTCGGCCAGCGGCGTGAGCAGGAGCGCGCGCTTGCGGATGAGATGCAGCACCGCGCGGCGCGCCGAGCGGGGGCCGAGGCCCGGCAGCTTGGCCATGAGCTCGATGAGCGCGTCGATATCGCGGGTGGAATTGCCCAATGCAGCTTGCGAAGTGCCGCTCAGAACGGCAGCTTCATGTCCTTGGGCAGGCCCATTTCCTCGGTGATCTTGCCCATTTCTTCCTGCGCCTTCTCGCTGGCCTTGGCCTGTGCGTCCTTGATGGCGGCGAGGATCAGGTCTTCGACGACCTCTTTCTCGTCGGCGTTGAAGATCGACGGGTCGATGTCGAGCCCTTTGAGCTCGCCCTTGGCCGAGCAGGTCGCCTTGACGAGACCCGTGCCGCTCTCGCCGGTGACCATCATGTCATGCAGCTCTTCCTGGAGCGATTCCATCCGCTTTTGCATGGCTTGCGCTTTTTGCATCATGCCGGCCATGTCGCCGAGTTGGCCCAGTCCTTTGAGCATTGGGTGCCTCCGTGTGAATGTGTTTGACCCTAGATATGCGCTCTGGCTGGGCGCGGCAAGCTACCAGCCGAATTCGGAGTAGTGGCGGCCCTCTTCCAGCGCTTCGAGCGCCGCGCGGATATAGGGAATGGTGCGCGCGGGCAGGGCGTCGCGTGGCGTCCATTCGAGCGCGGCGCATTTGTCGGGCTCGCGGTTGTGCGGCGGGCCGTGCCAGCGCGTGGGGGTGAAGAAGAGCGAGACGCGCTCGCTGTCGGAATTGCGATGCATCATGTGCGACAGGTGCAGATCCTCGGGCAGGATCATCAGCCCGGCTTCCTCGAAGGCCTCGCGGGCCATGGCCTGCCGGAAGGTCTCGCCGCCGTCCACATGCCCGGCGACAAGGCCCCAGTGCCCATCCATGTAGCCGGTGTTCCGACGCAGGAGCATGAGCAGCTTGCCCCGGTCTTCCAACACGAGATGCGCTTCGGCGTGGAGCTGGAAGCGCGCCGCGCTCATACGATGCGCACCGAGGCGAGGCCGTCGGCTTCGGTGACCGAACAGCAGATCGACTTGAGTGTGCGCGGCTCGTCGTAGTTCCACGGACGGCCGCGGTGAAGAACGGCGCGTTCGTCCCACAGCAGCACGTCGCCGACCTGCCACTTATGGGAATAGACAGCCTCGGGGCGGGTGCAATGCGCGATCGCGGCGTCGATCACCTCCTGGCCCTCGGCCAGACCGAGGCCCTCTATGGAAAAACCGTGCGAGGCGATGAACAGCGCCTCTTCGCCGGTCACGGGGTTGGGCCAGATCGCGCGCCAGGGGCGATCGGGCCACTTGTTCATCTCGGGCAGCCGGGCCAGCTCGGGCGAGAGCCGCGCGCGGGAATGGGAGAGGCGGTGCCAGATGATCGCGTCTTGCAGCTTGTCGCGGAGATCGGTCGGCATCGAGGCCCAGCCCGCGCGTGTCGAGGCCAGCTCCGTCTCGCCGCCCCCCGAGGGCGGCAGGACGCGGGCGGTGAGAATGTTGATGAGCGCCGGCACGGGCAGGAAGGTGCTGTCCGTATGCCAGAGCATGTTGGCCTGGAGATTGAGCGTGTGCAGGCTTTCGGGGGCGCTCACGCCCCCGCCGGTCTGGTTGGAAACCTCGGGAATCTCGAAGTCGAGATCGCGCCCCGCGGCCATGGCATCGCGGTTTTCCAGCGGGCCGAAGAGCTCCGCCAGCCTCACATGCGTCTCGTCGTCCATCTGTTGCGCGGGAAAGAGCAGGGCCGAGTGTTCCTCGAAGGCCTGGCGGATTTCCGGGAAGAGATGATCTGCGGTCACATCGCGCAGGTCGACATCCTGGACGATCCGGCCGAAATCGGGATGGAGTGGCGTGGTGTGCATGGTGTCAGAGCCTCTTCTCGCGGCGCGCGGTGTAGATCACTGCGGCGAGGCAGATCGCGCCCGAGAGCGCGATGTAGAGCGCGGGCGAGGCGGCGCAGCCCTCGGTGATCGCGGCGGCGCTCGTGCCGGTCTGGTCGGGCAGGATCAGCGATGTGATGAAAAAGCCCCAGAGCAGTGCGACGAGCGCCGCGCCCATGGCGTGCCGGAAGACCACGGCGGTGGCCAGCGCGGCGATGAGAAAGAGGCTGATGGGCGTGGTGAAGAGGTAAAGGGCCTCGTCCAGCGCCGTCACGGGCACCCCGTCCCATCCGGGGCGCGCCTTGTCGCAGACCTCGGCAAGCGCGGGGCCGGCGAGCAGCGACAGGATCAGTCCTCCTCGAACGGGTCCCATTCGTCCTCCACTTCGGGCAGGGCTTCCGTCTCGGCCTCGGCGGCGAGGTCCTCCTCGGACTTGATATTGACGATTTTCGCCGTGGGGAACACGTCGAACACCGCGCTGACGAGCGGATGCGCCCTGGCTTCCTGCTCGAGCGCGTCCTTTTCGGCGTTGCGCACTTCCAGGATCGCGGGTGCGCCGCCCTCGTTGACGATGCTGACGGCCCAGCGATTTCCGGTCCAGGCCTGAAGCCGCGCCCCGAGGCGCTGGGCCAGGTCGGGTGCCGCATTGGGGCCGGGCTCGAAGGTAATCCGGCCGGGCTGGTAGGCGACAAGGCGCAGGTCGGATTCGACATCCATCAGCAGCTTGCCGTCGCGGTTGGCGCGGATGAGCTCAACGACGTGATCGAAGGTCGGATAGCGGGCGAGCGCCTCCTCGGGGTTCTGGGCGAGCGCTGTGACACCGCCGCCGGGCGCGCTGGCCGCCGACGTTGCGCGCGGCGCGGCCCCTGCGCCGCCGCCGACAGATGGGCTGCCCGCACCGCCGCCACCACCGGGCGGGGGCGGGTCGGCGGCTTCGAGCTTTCTGACGAGTTCCCCGGGCGTGGGCATGTCGGCGACATGGGTCATGCGGATGATCGCCATCTCGGTGGCCATCATCGCGTTGGGCGCCTGGCTGACCTCGTCGAGCGACTTGAGCAGCATCTGCCACATCCGCGCGAGCACCGGCAGCGAGAGCGCCTCGGCATAGCCCTGGCCGCGCGCGCGCTCGTCGGGGCTCACCGTCGGGTCTTCGGCGGCATCGGGCGTGATCTTGACAACGGAGACCCAGTGCGTGAGCTCGGCGAGATCGCGCAGCACGGCGAGCGGATCGGCCCCGTCTGCATATTGCGCGGAAAGCTCTGTGAGCGCAGCGGCAGCCTCGCCCTTCATGACCATCTCGAACAGGTCCATGACGCGGCCGCGATCGGCCAGCCCGAGCATGGCGCGCACCTGGTCGGATGTCGTCTCGCCCGCGCCGTGGCTGATCGCCTGGTCGAGCAGGGAGGTGGCGTCGCGGGCCGAGCCCTCGGCGGCGCGGGTGATCAGCGACAGGGCGTCGTCGGCGATCTCGGCCTCTTCGGCCTGCGCGATCCGGCGGAGCATGGCGAGCATGTCTTCGGGCTCGATGCGCCGCAAATCGAAGCGCTGGCAACGGGAGAGAACGGTCACCGGGACCTTGCGGATCTCGGTCGTGGCGAAGATGAACTTGACGTGGGCGGGGGGCTCCTCGAGCGTTTTCAGAAGCGCGTTGAAGGCCGAGGTGCTGAGCATGTGCACCTCGTCGATGATGTAGATCTTGTAGCGCGCGGAGGCGGCGCGGTAGGCGACCGAGTCGATGATCTCGCGGATGTCGTTCACGCCTGTTCGCGAGGCAGCGTCCATCTCCATCACGTCGACGTGCCGGCCTTCCATGATCGCGGTGCAATGCTCGCAGACACCGCAGGGCGTTGTCGTCGGCCCGCCGGTCCCGTCGGGGCCGATGCAGTTCATGCCCTTGGCGATGATCCGGGCGGTCGTGGTTTTACCCGTGCCGCGAATGCCTGTCATGATGAAGGCCTGGGCGATCCGGTCGGCTTCGAAGGCGTTCTTGAGCGTACGGACCATGGCGTCCTGCCCGACCAGGTCTGCGAAGGTTTCTGGGCGATATTTGCGCGCCAGAACCTGGTAGGCTTGGGTCTCGGTTTCGCTCATTGGGTGTGCTCTCTGGAGAAGTGCGGGATTCTGTCTGGCAAACCTAACGGGGGGGCAAGCCGAGGTCTAGCGCGAAGGGTGGGGCGTCGGGACCTGCATCTGCGGTTTGGTTGTCCGGCTCTTGGTGCCAATGGCGCTCGGGACCTTGGCAGGCCGGCGAAAATCAGACAGGCTGGCGCAAGGTCTTACTGACTTCGAGGATGACATGCGTTTGAGACATGCGAGATGCCGATGGCGGTTTCGCTGATGAGCGAGCTTTCGCTCTCTGCTCTCACGGTGGCTGGCGGGACACTGGCGATCGCGTCGATGCCGGGGCGCGGCGGTAACTACGCCGACGATCTCGATCTGTTCGGGGCGTTCAAGCCGGGGCTCGTCATCACGATGGTGAGCAATGCCGAGCTGGAGACGGATGACCTGCGGCAGCTGGGCTTCGATATCCAGGCGCTCGGGAGCCGCTGGGCGCATGTGCCGGTTGCCGACATGGGCGTGCCGGACCGGCGCACGGAATTTGCCTGGTCGGCTGCAAGCAAGGATGCGCGCGCGGCGCTGTCGGGCGGCGGGCGCGTGCTGGTGCATTGCCAGGCAGGCTGCGGCCGGTCGGGGATGGCGGTGCTGCGCCTGATGGTAGAGTGCGGTGAAGCGCCCGAGGCCGCGCTGAAGCGTTT
The DNA here is from genome assembly GCA_003417655.1 of Rhodobacteraceae bacterium 63075. Classification (GTDB taxonomy): domain Bacteria; phylum Pseudomonadota; class Alphaproteobacteria; order Rhodobacterales; family Rhodobacteraceae; genus Lentibacter. The sequence goes on along the minus strand of QVMW01000014.1, from coordinate 20,511 downwards.
GCGGGCCGTGCGGCCCTGTGCCGTCGAGACGGATGCGCAGCTTGCATGGGCGGCCGGGGGATGATGTCATCCGACGGCGGCCGTGATTCGAAGCCTTGGGCCAGCCAAATCCGTAAAAACACTTATCTGGGCTTCAAGTTTACCAAAATCCGGGGTGAAATCAGTGATTTTGCTGCATTTTTGAGCAGCAAGCATTGATTGGTAAGATAATGTTACCAATCACACGAATTTTTCGTTGTATTCCAAACAGACTTGCTTAGTAATTGGGGCCGGAGGAGGATTGCGGCACAAGTCTGTGCCGCGGGCCTGTTCGATAAAAGAACAACCATAGAAGACTCGGAGGATGAATATGGATCGTCGTAACTTTATCAAGGGCGCAGCACTTGGTGCAGGCGCTTCGGCGCTGGCAGCCCCGGCGCTTGCGCAGGGCGCAAAGCAGCTGACAATCGTCTCGACATGGCCGCGGGACTTCCCCGGCCTCGGCACATCGGCACAGCGTCTCGCTGAGCGTATTGCCGAGCTCGGCAACGGCATGTTCAATGTTGAATATTTCGCCGCAGGCGAGCGCGTCGGCGCGTTCGACTCGTTTGACGAAGTCGCGGCCGGCAACAGCCAGGCCTATATCGCGGCTGACTACTACTGGGTCGGCAAGCACCCGGGCTTTGCCTATTTCACGTCCGTGCCCTTCGGCATGTCGACGCCGGAATGGAACGCCTGGATCAAGTTCGGCGGCGGCCAGGAGCTCTGGGACGAGCTCTCGGGCGAGTTCGGCCTCAAGGCGCTGCCATGTGGCTCGACCGGCACGCAGGCCGGCGGCTGGTTCAACAAGGAGATGGAGAGCCCCGACGACTTCAAGGGCCTCAAGATGCGTATCCCCGGCCTCGGCGGCCAGGTTCTCACGAAGATGGACGCGTCGACGGTCTCGCTGCCCGGCAGCCAGATCTACGAAAACCTCGTATCCGGTTCGATCGAGGCGACGGAGTGGGTCGGCCCCTACAACGACTACTTCATGAAGTTCTACGAAGCCGCCAACTACTATTACACCGGCGGCATGCACGAGCCGGGCGGCGGCCTTGCCTTCGGCATGAACCGCGACTTCTACGATGGTCTGACCGATCACGAGAAAGCCATCATCGAAGCGGCCTGCATGGAAGAACATGCTGCCAGCCACGAGGAAGCCATCGCCAAGAACGGCGAATACCTTCAGCGTCTGGTCAACGACCACGGCGTCGAAGTGCGCGCGTTCAACGACGACATCTGGGATGCCTTCGGTGACGGCGCGGCGGAAGTCTTCGAGGAAGTGCGCGGGCATTCAGACCTTGCCATGCGTATCGACGACTCGTTCCAGGCGAAGCTCAGGGAGTATGGCACGTTCATGGCCAACTTCGAGGGCACCTTCATCAACCAGCGCAACCGCGTGCTGGGCCTGATCTGAGGGTCGGCTACAAGACAATCGAGCGGGGCCGGACGGCCCCGCTCTTTCTACAGGGAGGCAGCTTCAGGCCGGGGAGGCAGGAAGCGCAGGGCAGGTCAGGGCCGAAAGGCGACAGGCCGACAGTAACGGAATTCAGCGGAGTTGCCGCGCTTCGGGCCGAACGCCCTCGAAGCCCAACGCCGCATCGGAGCCGGACATGCAAGCGACGCACCGTCACGCAGGTGGAGCGATCGCTTAACAGGGGGAGCGGAGGAGAAGATGGCGCATATGTCGGAAGTTGCGCGCAAGGGGGAGCCTGCGATTGCCGCGCGGATATTCGGGTGGGGCATGCTGGGGTTTCTTGCGGCGTTTCTCATAAACAATGTCCTGACGGTGGCCTGGGGGCTTCCGAACCTGCCTGACGTGCTGGCCGGCGATGCAGGTGCCATGCTCTGGCTGCCGCTGTTGCTCTGCGCGGTCTGTATCGCCCTGGCCGTGGGATACGTGATGCGCACGCCGGACACATCATTGCGCTGGGATGCCATGCGCATCCATGGCTTCAATGCCTTTCTCATCCGCGCCTGCTTCTGGATCGTGCTTCTGACGGGGGTGGCAGATGCCAGCCTCGCCCTTGCGCGCGTCGAGGGCTTCTACACCGGGCTGTTCAGCGAGGAGGTCGTGCGTGACATGACGCGGGCGCAATATATCGGCCCGATGCTGCATGTGCCTCTCATGGTGGTCGGGGTTCTCGTTGCCCTGTGGCACCGCGGGCTGGGCTTTCACTGGCTGGCGCTGCTCATCGTCGTGGCCGAGCTTGGCATCGTGATTTCCCGCTTCGTTTTCTCCTACGAGCAGGCGCTCATGGGCGATCTGGTGCGCTACTGGTATGCCGCGCTCTTCCTTTTTGCCAGCGCCCACACGCTCTTTGCGGACGGGCATGTGCGCGTGGACGTGTTCTATGCCGGTTTCAGGAACACCAAGAAGGGGTTCGTGAATGCCTGGGGGTCGATCCTGCTGGGCATGGCGACGGCCTGGGTCATCATCTGGATCGGCCTCGGGGGCAAGCAATCGATCATCAATTCGCCGGTGGCCAATTTCGAGATCACGCAATCGGGCTCGACGGGCATGTTCATCAAGTATCAGATGGCGGCTTTCCTCGCGATTTTCGCGATCACGATGCTCATTCAATTCGTAAGTTACTTCCTGGAATCGATGGCCGACAAGCGCGATGAACCGGGACATCGCGAAGTCACACCGACAGGCCACTGAGGAGCGCTGACACATGGAACTGTTTTTTCTCGCCGTTCTGATCATCACCATGGCCGGTGCGCTCGGGTCGGGCTATCCGGTGGCCTTCGCGCTTCCGGGCTCCGCGATCATCACGATCGGCCTTGCGGGCCTTTCGGGCTATTTCTTTGCCGGTGATGCGCAGGCTTATTTCCATTCGGGCGGGCCGCAACAATGGCTGTCGGCGGGGGTTACGAACCTGCGCGGTGTCTTCTGGGAGGTGGAGCGAGATACGCTCATCGCCATTCCGCTCTTCATCTTCATGGGGATCATGCTTCAGCGCTCCAAGATCGCCGAAGACCTGCTGGTGACCATGGCGCAGCTTTTCGGGCCTGTTCCCGGCGGTCTTGGTATCTCCGTGGTCTTCGTGGGCGCGCTGCTGGCGGCGACGACGGGGATCGTCGGTGCGACGGTTGTCGCGATGGGCCTCATCAGCCTGCCCGCCATGCTGCGCAACAATTACTCGCCCAGCCTCGCCACCGGCACGATCGCCGCGAGCGGCACGCTGGGGCAGATCATCCCGCCGTCGATCGTTCTCATCATCCTCGCCGACCAGCTGGCTTCGGCGACGGACCAGGCGAGCACGGCGCGCAAGGCTCTGCACAAGGCCTCGACAGGCGAAATCTCTATGCCCTCGACCTTCGATGTCAGCTCGACCTCGGCGGGCGAGATGTTCCTCGGTGCCTTCGTGCCGGGCATCATGCTGGTCCTGATCTACATGGCCTACATCCTGATCTATGCTTTCCTGAAGCCCTCCGCGGCCCCTGCCGTGCATGTCGAGGGCAAGTTCGACCGCAAGTTCTGGGGCAAGGTTGCGCTGACGCTGATTCCGCCGCTGACGCTGATCTTCCTCGTGCTCGGGTCGATCCTGACCGGGGTCGCCACCGTGAACCAGGCCGGGGCCATCGGCGCGGCGGGTGCGATGGTGATGGCAGGCTACCGGCTCTATGAAGGCAAGAACGCCAGGCTCACCTACGTTCCCGCAATTCTCGGGCTGGTGGCGCTCGCGATTCTGACATTCGTGCTTCAGAACTACGAGATGAACCTCAAGTCCATCGACAGCAGCGCGGACCAGTTCGGGATCGCGCTGGGTGTCGCCGCATCGGCACTGCTCGTCCTCGCGGTCGGCTGGAGTGGCTGGCGCGTGTTCCGCACGGAAGGCACGCTGGATGGCGTCATGCTCGAAACAGCCAAGACGACCTCCCTTGTCTTCATCATTCTGCTTGGCGCGGCGATGCTGACATCGGCCTTCCGGGCCTTCGGCGGCGAAGAGCTTGTCCGGGAGTTCCTCAACTCCCTGCCCGGCGGCTTCTGGAGCCAGTTCATCATCGTCATGGCGGTGATCTTCATCCTCGGCTTCTTCCTCGATTTCATCGAGATCGCCGTGGTCGTCGTTCCGATCGTCGCCCCGATCCTGCTGGCCGATCCCAGCGCGAACATCACGGCGGTCTGGCTTGGTGTCATGATCGGGCTCAACATCCAGACGAGCTTCCTGACGCCGCCCTTCGGCTTTGCGCTGTTCTACCTGCGCGGCGTCGCGCCCAAGACGGTCAAGACGATGCAGATGTACAAGGGCGTCATCGCCTTCATCATCCTGCAACTTATCGCGCTGGGCGTCGTGGGCAGTTATCCGCAGCTCGTGAACTACCTGCCCAACAGGGTCTCCTTCCTGTCCGACAACGCGCCGCCACCGCGGAACCCCAAGCTGCAATATTGCCTTGAGGAATATGTCGGCGAGAAATTCGCAAGCGACAGCGGGCAGATCGAAGCGGTGATCGCCCAGGCGAAGGGGCTCGATCTCTCGGCGCTTCCCGAGGACATGGCCGAGGATCTTGAAGAGGCCTTTGCGGCGGGCCCGGCAGCCATGCAGAATCTCGAGGAGGCCTTCGCAGCTGAGGAGGCCGTTGACGAGGCGGCCGAAGTGTATCGCCCCAAGCGGATCATCGTGCGCAAGCTCGAGAAGGACATCCGCAAGGCCGAGGAAGAGGCCGAGGAGCTGCGCGTCACCCTGAACCGCCTGAACGAGAACGCATCGCAAGACAGGCGCGAAAGGCTCGAAGCGCAGCGAGAGGCCCTTCTGGCCGAGGTCGAGCATCTTGAAAGCGAGATCCCCGATACCTGGGAGCCCATCCACGAGGAGTTTGCCAAGCTGACGACAAGTGAGCAGCGGGCACGGATGAGCTATCGGCGCAGTGCCGATACCGCGTGGGATGCGCCTGCCGAGGTTCTGGCGACGCTGCACGACAACGACGCCTACATGGCGCTCGAAGGCGAGCTTGCCGAGATGCGCGGCTTCATCGAGCAGGTCGAGCAGGGCAGCGAGGCAGCCGAGGACACCGTCAAGGCGCTCGAGGACAGGTTCTCCGAGGTCGAGGGCGCGCGCGATGTCAGATCGGCGCTCGGCAAGGCGCGGCGTTTGCTCTCCGAGCGGCGTTTCGACAAGGAAGAGGCGCTTGAGGAATACGAGAACGCATTGCAGGAATATGCCGGCCAGAAGGCATGGCGGGAAAGTGCCGCCGGGCTCGTCCCGTCACTGGAGGCTTATCTCGATGGCATCCGCGGCACGCTGGGTATTCGCAGCCAGGATCGGCTCTCACGCGAGCAGGCGCTCTACATGGCCTCTTGCAACTCGGTCCACCGCGATATCTCGCTCAATTTCTGACCGGAGTATGAGACTTGCCGGCGTCCATGTTTGTGGACGCCGGTTTTCGAGCCTGCGTCGTCTTTCAGATCTCCGAGAAGTCGCCGCCACGGCCCTTGCCCGAGGAAAAGCGCGCCGCGCCCGCGATGCCTTCGGTCAGGGCCTGTTTGCTGCCGCGCCATTCGTCTTGCAGGGCTTCATCTGCTGACAGGCCGTGTGCGGAGCGGGCGGCGCGACGGTCAGCCTTCATGCAGCCCCGGGGAAAGCGCGCGATCTCGGCGGCCAGCGCCTCGGCGCGCTCGCGGGCCTCGCCTTCGGGCGTGAGGTATTCGCACAGGCCGATGGCATGGGCTTCTGCCGCGCCAACGCGCCTGCCCGTGAGAATCAGATCCATCGCCCGGCCTTCGCCGACAAGACGCGGCAGACGATGTGTCCCGCCATCGATCAGCGGGACGCCCCAGCGGCGACAATAGACCCCCATGAAGGCCGTCTCTTCCATCACGCGCAGATCGGCCCAGATCGCCAGTTCCATGCCGCCCGCGACGGCGGCGCCGGAAATCGCGGCGATGACCGGCTTGGACAGGTCGAGCCGCGTGGGGCCCATCGGGCCTTGCGCGGGCGGCGTGAAATCGTCGAGGCGATCCATGGCTTCGGGGCCACTCATGGTTGCCGCATGCTTCAGATCAAACCCTGCACAGAAAGCCCCGCCCTCGCCCCAGAGCACGGCGACGCGGGCCGCGTCATCGGCGTCGAAGTCAAGGAAGGCCTCGTAGAGCGCGGTGGCGCTCTCGGGGTCCATCGCGTTGCGCGCCTCGGGGCGTGAATGGATGATCGTGGTGACGGGGCCGTTCTTCTCGACGCGAATCGTCATGGTGCTCTCCCGGATTGGACTTCAGGGGAGCGTAACCTCGTAAGTCTCGCCAGCCCAGCCATCTTCGGAGCAGCGGGCGCGCACCCAGATTTTCTCCATGCCGTCGGGGAGCATGATGTTGTTGAGCGCGCGCGTGAAGGGTTGCTCTTCCATATGCGGGTGCATGAGCTCGCGGTATCCGATCACGTTCCCGGCCGCGTCGACAAGCTCCCAGCCATCGGCGTAGTGATCCCAGCCGGTATCCGGGTGCTCCAGCGTGACATCGAAACGCCAGCCCATGCCGGCGCGGGAGACCTCCACATCGAGGATGCGCGGCGCCTCGGCGCTTGCGATTGACGCGCAGGCCAGCGCGGTCAGGAATGAAAGGGATCTGAGCATGAGCCTTGCTTAGCACCCGCCCCGGCGGCATTCACGACACTTTTTTGTGTTCATGAGCAACAAACTGAAGGCGGGACCGGGAAATCGGTTGAGTTTTTGCAGAATTGGTAATATTCTTTTACCAATTGGAGGAATGCCCATGCAGATGCCGGAACCCGACAGCAACACGCTGGCCAAGAAAGACAGGCTGGAGGCACGGATCGTCGAGGCGATCGGCCGGCAGGCCGTGATCGGCGACGAGGTCGAGCTGCGCGCCTATGAGTGCGACGCGCTCACGGCCTATCGCTGCCCTCCGATGCTCGCGCTTCTGCCGCGATCGACCGAGGAGGTCTCCAAGGCGCTTGCGATCTGCCACGAGATGAACGTGCCCGTCGTGCCGCGCGGGGCCGGAACATCGCTCGCCGGCGGAGCCATGCCGCAGGCCGACAGCGTGATCCTCGGGGTGAGCCGTCTGACCGAGGTGCTGGAGACGGATTACACCAGCCGGATCATCCGGGTGCAGACCGGCATGACCAACCTCGCGGTGACAGGCGCGGTCGAGGATGACGGGTTCTTCTATGCGCCCGACCCGTCGAGCCAGCTTGCCTGCGCCATCGCGGGCAATATCGCGATGAACTCGGGCGGCGCGCATTGCCTGAAATATGGCGTGACGACCAACAACCTCATGGGCGTCACCATGGTCCTGATGAATGGCGAGGTGGTCGAGCTGGGCGGCGCGCATGCGGATGCGGGCGGGCTGGACCTGCTGGGCCTCATCTGCGGCTCGGAAGGGCAGCTCGGGATCGTCACGGAAGCGACGCTGCGCATCCTGCACAAGCCCGAAGGCGCGCGGCCCGTGCTGATCGGGTTTTCCTCCAACGAGGTGGCGGGGGCCTGCGTTTCGGACATCATCAAGGCGGGCATCCTGCCTGTGGCGATCGAATTCATGGATCGGCTGCTCATCGGCGTCTGCGACGAATATTCCGGCGCGGGCTATCCCGACTGCGAGGCATTGCTGATCGTGGAAGTGGAAGGCAGCGAGGCGGAGATCGAGCACCAGCTCGGGCTGATCCGGGAGATCGCCATGCGCCATGACCCCGTGGAATTCCGCAAGGCGACGGACGCGGACGAGGCCGGGCGCATCTGGGCGGGACGCAAGGCGGCCTTCTCGGCCATCGGGCGGATCAGCGACTACATGTGCCTCGACGGGACGATCCCCGTGAGCCAGCTTCCCTACGTGCTGCGGCGCATCGGCGAGATGAGCAAGGAATACGGGCTGGGCGTGGGCAACGTGTTCCACGCGGGCGACGGCAACATGCATCCGCTCATCCTCTACGACGCGAACAAGCCCGGCGATCTGGAGACATGCGAGGCCTTCGGCGCCGATGTGCTGCGCCTCTGCGTCGAGGTCGGCGGCTGTCTGACGGGCGAGCATGGCGTCGGTATCGAGAAGCGCGACCTGATGGTGGATCAGTTCGCGCCCGAGGATCTCGAGATGCAAATGGCCGTCAAGGACGTGTTCGACCCCAAGTGGCTGCTCAACCCGGCAAAGGTCTTCCCGCTGGCCTCCTCCGAGGCGCGGCGGATGGCGGCGGAGTAGGGCATGACGGTATATCAACCGAAGGATGCAGCGGACCTGGCCGAGACAGTCGCAGGGCTCGGCGCGCCTGTCAGGATCAGGGGCGGCGGGACGCGCGCGATCGGGCAGTGCTCTGCCAGTGACGTCCTGGACCTGAGCGCGATCAGCGGAGTCGTTGACTACGAACCCGGCGCGCTGACGCTCATCGCGAAGGCCGGCACGCCTGTATCGGAAATCGAGGCCTTGCTGGCGGGTGAAAACCAACGCCTGGCCTTCGAGCCGATGGACCACCGCGCGCTGCTTGGGACGATGGGCGCACCGACCATCGGGGGGGTCTTTGCCGCGAATGTGAGCGGGCCGAGGCGCATCGCCGTGGGGGCTTGCCGAGATTTTGCCCTCGGGGTGAAATTCATCGACGGGACAGGGCGGCAGCTTCAAAACGGCGGCCGCGTGATGAAGAATGTCACCGGCTATGACCTGGTCAAGCTCATGGCCGGAAGCTGGGGGGCGCTGGGCGTTCTTCACGAGGTGAGCCTCAAGGTCATGCCCGCGCCGGAGACGGAAGTGACACTGGTCTTCGATACGCCTGATGCGGAGGCTGCATTGGCGGTCATGTCCGGCGCGCTGGGCTCCCCCTTCGAGGCGACCGGGGCTGCATACGCCCCCGAGTGGGGCAAGGCCTACCTGAGGCTCGAAGGGTTCGAGACCTCCGTGCGCTATCGGGCGGGAGAACTTCAGGCCAGGCTGGGCGATGCGGAGATTTTGCAGGAAGATGCCTCCCGCCCTCTCTGGCGTGACCTCGGCAATGTCACGGATTTCTCCGAGGCGGGCTATGTCGCGACGGTCTCGATCCGGCCTGCGCATATGCCCAAGTTGGCCGCGCGACTGAGCGGGCCCTGGCTGGCTGACTGGGGCGGCGGACTTGTCTGGGCAGCGGGCGAGACCGGGGATGCCGCGCGCATCACGGATGAGCTGCGCGGCTTCGTTGCGGAGCATGGCGGGCATTGCACCGTGGTCAAGGCACCGGAGGAAGCGGGGCTGGCCGTGTTCCAGCCCGAGGCACCCGCTGTTGCGCGCCTGTCTGACGAGGTCCGGCGCAAGTTCGACCCTGCGGGTTTCTTGAACCCAGGCCTGATGGCTGGCGCATGAGCTATTTGGCGGCATTTGTCATTGTCTTCGTGGCGGGGCCGCTGCTGATGCTGGCCTTGACGCGCAAGGCAGGCTCGAAGAATGGCTTCGCGCTGGTCGCGGCGCTGGCGTTGGCGCTTATGGCAACGGCGCTGCTCTGGCAGGAAGTGCCCGGGTTCCTCGCGCTCGGAATGATATGGCTGGCCTGGGTCGTCACGGTCGCGCTTTGCGTGCGCGCAGCGATGAGATGGGCGCAGACCCGAAAGCAACTGGCGCTGACGAAATCCGTTGGCGCGATGGCGACGGCCCTGCCCTGGATGGGCCTGGCTGTGGCAGATTGGATGGCAGGCTGATGCAGACGAATTTCACAGAAGAGCAGCTCGAGGATTCGGGCACGGCGCGGGCGAACGAGATCCTGCGGTCCTGCGTGCATTGCGGCTTTTGCACGGCGACCTGCCCGACCTATCAGCTCCTCGGCGACGAGCTCGACGGGCCGCGTGGGCGAATCTACCAGATCAAGGACATGCTCGAGAACGAGCGCGTTCCCGATCCCAAGACCGTTCTGCATATCGACCGCTGCCTGAGCTGCCTTGCCTGCATGACGACCTGCCCCTCGGGCGTGCATTACATGCACCTCGTCGACCATGCGCGCGAGTATATCGAGAACAACTACAAGCGGCCCATCGGAGAGCGCGCCCTGCGCTGGATACTGGCACGCATCCTGCCCTATCCGGGGCGTTTCCGGCTCGCGCTTCTGGGGGCGAAGATCGGGCGGCCCTTCCGACGGCTCGTCCCCGACGCGCGGCTTCGGGCGATGCTGGAGATGGCCCCGAAAAGCATTCCGCCGGTGAGCCGGAACGACGACCCGCAGAGTTTTGCGCCCTACGGCGAAAAGAAGATGCGCGTGGCGCTGATGACGGGTTGTGCGCAGCGCGCGCTCGACACTGACATCAACGACGCGACGATCCGGCTGCTGAGGCGGCTGGGCTGCGAGGTCGTCGTTGCGGAAGGCGCGGGCTGTTGCGGGGCGCTGACCCATCACATGGGCAAGACCGCCGAAAGCCACGCGACGGCGGAGAAGAATATCGACGCCTGGATCGCCGAGGCGCGGGGCGAGGGGCTGGACGCGGTGGTGATCAACACCTCGGGATGCGGCACGACCGTGAAGGATTACGGCCACATGTTCCGCGAGACAGGCAAGGCGAAAGAGGCAACCGAGATCGCCGGGCTGGCCATGGATGTGAGCGAGATCCTGATGAAGCTCGATCTGCCGGAAGGCGGGACGAAGGGAATGCGCGTGGCCTATCACGCGGCCTGCTCGCTGCAACACGGGCAGCAGATCAAGAGCTTTCCGAAGGAGCTGTTGAAACGGGCGGGGTTCGAGGTCGTGGAGCCGCGCGACGGCCATTTGTGCTGCGGGTCGGCGGGGACATACAACCTGATGCAGCCGGAGATTTCGGGCCAATTGAAACAGCGCAAGGTGGAGACGCTGGAAGCCAAGGCGCCGGACGTGATCGCGGCGGGGAATATCGGCTGCATGATGCAGATCGGGGGCGGCACGCAGGTTCCGGTGGTGCATACCGTTCAGCTGCTCGATTGGGCGACGGGCGGGCCGAAACCGCGGGCGCTGGAAGAGACGGAGTAGCTTTCGTAGCAGGTTTCGGATTTGGCTCCGCTAAGTCTGACCGGGCGGTGAGCTATGATCTCCCGCACCATCGTGGGATATTTTCAGCAAGAAAAAGCGCGGGTTCGATACGGTGAGCGCCCAAATTTTGCCATACCGCCCCGCTATCGCAAAGGGGACGGATTCCAACTGAAGAGACCCATTGCATGCTGCGTGTTCTTTTGATCGCCGTGACGGCATTATTCCTGGCCTTGCCCCATGACGCAGAGGCGCAGAGCTTCAAGCGTAGTTTGCAACGGCTCGACACGGGCGAGGACAGCCGGGGCTGGGAAGCTGTCGGGCGGCTCGATATCGATGGCAAGGGATTCTGCACCGGCGCGCTCATCGCGCCAGACCTTGTCCTGACGGCCGCGCATTGCCTGTTCAGCAAGACCGGGCAGAAGCGGATCGACCATACGCGTGTCGAGTTTCGGGCCGGTTGGCGCAACGGGCGCGCCTCGGCTTACCGCATGGTGCGCCGCGCCGTTGTTCATCCGGAGTATGAATATAACGGAGAAGCGTCCGCTGACAGGGTGCGCAATGACGTGGCGCTGCTCGAGTTGCATCACCCGATCCGCAACGGGGCCATCGAGCCGTTCCAGACCGATGCGCGGCCGCGCAAGGGAGAGGAGATCGGGATCGTGTCCTATGCCCATGATCGCTCCGAGGCGCCGAGCCTTCAGGAGGTCTGCGACGTGGTCGCTCGCCAGCAGGGCGTGTTGATAACATCCTGCGATGTGGACTTCGGCTCCTCGGGCGCGCCGATCTTCAGCTTTCGGGACGGCACGCCGAGGATCGTCTCCGTCGTGTCGGCCAAGGCCGAGATCAAGGGGCTGTCCGTCTCACTGGGCACGCAGCTTGAGATGCCGATCGCGCTGCTCAAGGCGGAGCTGGCCTCGGGAACGGGCGTTGCCAAACGTGTCCAGGTTGGCACCCGCAGCATTGACGGTGCGAAGTTCATCAAGCAGTAGGCCCCGCGGGGAGCGATTGCCGCTGCGCAGAGTCGAAATCGCCGCTCCGGGCGCATGATGCATCCTCTTGAAAAGCCCGAAAGTGCTCCCACATCTGGTTTGCAAGGCGCCTTGCAAGGGCCTTGCGCAACGCTGCCTGTCCCCATCGGGAAGGCAATACATAGTGGAATCGCTCAATGGAGGATGAACCATGCGAAACTTCGATTTGACCCCGCTTTACCGGGCCACAGTCGGATTCGACCAGATCGCCGATATGATGGACCGTGTCATGGCCAATGACATGAGCCAGACGACCTACCCCCCTTACAACATCGAGAAGACTGCGGAAGATGCTTATCGCATCTCGATCGCCGTGGCGGGCTTCTCGGAAGATGATCTTTCCGTCGAAGTGAAGGATCATGCACTCGTCGTGTCGGCCCGCAAGGTCGAAGAGGAGAATGAAGAGGGCCGCACCTTCCTGCATCGCGGGATCGCCACGCGTGCCTTCGAACGCCGCTTCCAGCTGGCCGATCATGTTCGTGTGAAGGGCGCGAGCCATGCCGACGGCATGCTGCATATCGACCTCGAGCGCGAAGTGCCCGAGGCTCTGAAGCCGCGCCGCATCGAGATCGCCTCGAAGCCGGAAACGGACAAGGACGTCGTCGATGCCAAAGCCGTGAACTGAAGCGGCTTGCAGCAAGAGATGCGCCCCGGTCATGCGCCGGGGCGTTTATACGACCAATTACGTCAGGTCTATTGACTTAATATGCCGCCTCATGTGAGCGTAGCGGCGGAGGATATGTCAATGATACTGACTGATTTATACGCGCCGCGCGCGAACCGCATGAAGGCCTCGGAGATTCGCGAGCTGCTCAAGCTTCTGGACAGGCCGGGGATCATTTCCTTCGCAGGGGGCATTCCTGATCCTGCGCTTTTCCCGTCCGACGCCTTTCGGGAGGCAACGCAGCGCGCGCTGAGCGGAGAGGCCGCGCAGTCCGCCTTGCAATATGCGGCTTCGGAGGGGCTTGCGGCGCTACGCGAGTGGATCGCGCAACACATGCGCAGCCTTGGCGTGCCAGCCGTTCCGGAGAACATCCTGATCACCTCCGGCTCGCAGCAGGCTCTCGACCATCTCGGAAAGCTCTTCATCGGCACGGGCGATGCCGTTGCGCTCGGCTTTCCGACCTATCTTGGCGCACTCGGCGCGTTCAATGCCTACGAGCCGCTTTATGTGCGGCTCGACCCGAACGGGAACCGCTCGGTCGAGCGCATGCGCGAAGAGGCGCAGGGCGCGAAGATCAAGCTGGCCTATGTGACACCCGATTTCGCGAACCCGACGGGCGAGACCCTTTCGAAAGCTGCGCGCCTTGCGATTCTGGCGCAGGCCGAGGAGATGGGCGCGGCGATCGTCGAGGACGCGGCCTACCAGGCTCTGCGCTTCGAAGGTGAGGACATCGCACCGATCCTGGCGCTGGAGGCGGCGCAGTCAGGCACGATTGAAACCTGCCGGACGCTCTATTGCGGGTCCTTCTCGAAAACGCTCGCGCCGGGGCTTCGGATCGGCTGGGTCTGCGCGGCGAAGACCGTCATCGACAAGCTCGTGCTGCTCAAACAGGCCGGAGACCTTCACGCCGCAACGCTCAACCAGGCGATTGTCGCGGAGGTCGCGGGTTCCATATTCGACACGCACGTGCCCCGGCTCAGGGCGGCCTACGGCGCGCGCCTGCGCGCGATGCTGGGGGCGCTTGAGCGATACATGCCTGATGGTGTGAGATGGACGAACCCGGATGGGGGCATGTTCGTCTGGCTCACCTTGCCGCCGGACTTCGATGCGACCGCGTTGCTCAGCCGGGCGCTTGAGCATGATATCGCTTTCGTGCCGGGCGCGGCCTTTTTCCCAGATGGCAGTGGCCGGAACACGCTCCGGCTCAATTTTTCAAAGCCGGACGAAGAGATGATCGAAGACGGGATCAGGCGGCTGGCGGGCCTTGTCAGGGAAGGTCCCCGGCAAAGCCAGCCGTGCTGAGCCCGGATCAAACACTCATGCAGACGTATTTCATCTCCAGGAACTCGTCTATGCCATGATGCGAGCCTTCGCGGCCGAGGCCGGACTGTTTCACACCGCCGAAGGGGGCGACTTCCGTCGAAATGATGCCCGTGTTGACCCCGACGATCCCGTATTCCAGCGCCTCGGCGACCTTGTAGACGCGGCTCAGATCCTTCGCGTAGAAATAGGAGGCGAGGCCGAAGATCGTGTCATTGGCCATGGCGATCACGTCATCCTCATTTTCGAACCTGAAGAGCGGGGCCATCGGGCCGAATGTCTCGTCACTCGCGACCTGCATGTCCTGCGTGACGCCCTTGAGCACGGTTGGTTCGAAGAAGGTGCCGCCGAGCGGGTGTTTCGTGCCCCCGTAGATGACTTCCGCGCCCTTTGACCTGGCGTCGGATATATGCGCTTCGACCTTCTCGACAGCACCGTCGTTGATCAGCGGGCCGAAGGCCGTATCTTCCTCGAAGCCGTCGCCGACCTTCATCTCGTCGAGCTTGGCCATGAGCTTCTCGGCGAAGGCGTCATAGACACCAGACTGGACATAGATGCGGTTCGCGCAGACGCAGGTCTGGCCGTTGTTGCGGAACTTGCACATGATCGCGCCTTCGACGGCGGCGTCGAGATCCGCATCATCGAAGACGATGAAGGGCGCGTTGCCGCCCAGCTCCATCGAGCATTTCTTGACCTGGTCGGCGGCCTGGCGCAGCAGGATGCGGCCGACTGCGGTGCTTCCCGTGAAAGTCAGCTTGCGCACGGTGGGGTTCTCGCAGAACTCCTTGCCCACTTCGGAGGCGCGTGTGCTCGTGACAATGTTGAAAACCCCTGCGGGGATCCCCGCGCGCTCGGCCAAAACGCCCAGCGCCGTGGCCGAGAGCGGCGTCAGCTCCGCCGGGCGGCCGACGAAGGCGCAGCCCGCGGCGAGCGCCGGGCCGGCCTTGCGGGTGATCATCGCGTTAGGGAAGTTCCATGGCGTGATGGAGGCGGCCACGCCGATGGGCTGTTTCATGACCATGATGCGCTTGTCGCGCTGGTGGCCGGGGATCGTCTCGCCATAGACGCGCTTGGCTTCCTCGGCGAAGAATTCGACGAAGGACGCGCCATAGGCGATCTCGCCCTTTGCCTCGGCAAGGGGTTTGCCCATCTCGGCTGTCAGGATCGCGCCGAGATCGTCCTGGTTCTCCATCATCAGGTCGAACCACTTGCGCAGCACCTGCGCGCGCTCCTTGCCGGTCCATTTGGCCCAGTCCTTCTGGGCTTTTTCGGCGGCTGCGATGGCCTCTCTGGCCTGTTCGCGTGTCAGGTCGGCAACATTGGCGATCACGTCGCCGCGCGCGGGGTTTGTCACGTCGAAGGTCTGATCGCCGTCGATCCATTCACCGTTTACATAGGCCTTCTCGGCCAGCAGCGAGGGGTCTTTCAGCAGAGATTTGAGATCAGTCTTGGCATCGAGCATGTCGGCCTCCTGGAAAATTGGCTCGCATAGGCAAAGCACTTGGCCCTAGGATTGTCAAAACGAATTGACCTGGCGGGACAAAGGAGAAGCCTCAATGCGGCTCGATGATGCTTACGAGAACATGCCTTACATCAAGAACGGTGAGAGCTACCCCGCGCGCTGGGCCGAGGATGCGGCGCGGTTCCGTGAGGCTGCCGCCGACCGCGCCGACTTCGACATCGCCTATGGACCCGGAGAAAGGCAGAAACTGGATCTGTTCAGGCCCGATGGCGCGCCGGCGGGCCTGATGAGCTTCGTTCATGGCGGGTTCTGGCGGATGCTGGACAAATCCTCCTGGTCTCACCTGGCCGCCGGGGCGCTTGAGCGTGGGTGGGCCGTGGCCATGCCGAGCTATACGCTCTGCCCCGAGGCGTCGATCGCGGGGATCACGCGGGAGATCGCGGCGGCGGTGAGCCTTGCGGCGGGGGCCGCTGCGGGGCCGGTGGCGCTTGCGGGGCATTCGGCGGGCGGTCATCTCGTGGCGCGAATGACGGCGCGGGGCATGTTGCCCGATCCGGTCGCCGCGCGGCTGGCCCATGTCATGCCCATCTCGCCGCTGTCCGATCTGCGCCCGCTGATGGAGACAAGCATGAACGCCGACTTCAAGCTCGATGAAGAGGCGGCGATCGCCGAGAGCCCGGTCTTCATGCGTGAGCGGCATGACTGCTCCGTGACGGTCTGGGTCGGTGCGGCGGAGCGCCCGGCTTTCCGCGACCAGGCGCGCTGGCTGTCGGAGGCCTGGGGCTGCCCGCTTGTCGAGGACGCGGCGCGCCATCACTATGACGTGGTCGAGCCGCTGGAAGACGCTGACAGCGAGATGTTGGCGCGTCTTCTTGGGTAATTAGAGCGATTGCCAGACGGGGAGTGGATCGCCCACCATCGGTGTTGCTGCATGGACAGCGCGGGCAATGGCGCGCGCCATGGCCGTGGCAGCCGCATGACCGAGCAGGAGCGTATCGGCGACGGGGTTTTCGAGCGGTTTCGCACCGGTCGCGGCAGCGAAGACGAGATCGCCGTCCATCGGCGTATGCGACGGGACGAGCGCGCGCGCGTAGCCATCATGTGCCGCGGTTGCCATGCGCGTGCATTGCGCCTGCGTCAGCGCCGCGTCGGTGGCGACGATGCCGATCGTGGTATTGGCGTGGGCGGCGAGCTTCGTGTCCGGCAGATGCGGGTCGGGGAACTCGGAAGGCAGGCCGAGCCCGCCGAACTCCCCTTCGACTTCGAAAGGTGCGGCCCAGAAATGCTTGCCCTTGCCGATGGTCGCGGAGCCGAGCGCGTTGACCGCGACAAGCGCGCCCACGGTATGGCCCGAGGGCAGACGCACCGAGGCCGAGCCGAGCCCGCCCATGAGCGTTGCCGTCGTGCAGCCCGTGCCGGCCCCTTCGCGGCCCAGCTCGAAGCTGCGGGCGGCGCTCTCCAGCGCCTCGGACCCGAGCCGCTTGTAGGGGTTCTCAGGCCAGTCCTTGTCACCGCCATTGATCAGGTCGAAGAGAATCGCTCCGGGGACGATGGGCACGAGCTGATCGCCCACCGCGAAGCCGCGCCCCTGCGCGCGCAGGGCATCGGCCACCCCCGAGGCGGCATCGAGCCCGAAGGCCGAGCCGCCCGACAGCACCAGCGCATCGACTTGCTCAACGGTCTTGTCGGGGGCGAGCAGGTCCGTCTCCCGCGTGCCCGGCGCGCCGCCCATGACATGCACCCCGCAGGTGAACGGGGCATCGCCGACAAGCACGGTCGCGCCTGTCTTGATCTTCGCGTCCGAGGCATTTCCGACGCTCAGACCGTCCACATCGGTGATCAGGTTTCGGGGGCCTGTGCCAACCATGTCGTCGCTCCTTCTTTGAGAATCACCTTGCCAGATCACGCGGAATCGGCAATGAGAAACCACGCGGGGAGCGGTGGCGCCGCTCCGCAGATGCGCATATCCCAACAGTCCTGAACGCCGGGACCTTTCTTTTCAGGAGGGTCACTATGACTGCACGTCCAGAAATGTATCGCTTCCACAACGGTGAAAAAGCACCGCTTCAATTCGACCTGCGTGAATACGAGGCGCGCCTGTCAAAGCTGCGCGACATCATGAAAGCGGAAGGTGTCGACGCGGCTGTCTTCACGTCGATGCACAATGTCTCCTACTACTCCGGCTTTACCTATTGTGCCTTTGGTCGCCCCTACGCGATGGTTGTGACGCAGGGGGAAGCCGTCACGATCTCTGCCGGGATCGACGCGGGCCAGCCCTGGCGGCGTTCGTTCTGCGACAACATCACCTATACCGACTGGCAGCGTGACAACTTCTGGCGCGCGGTCCTGAGTGTCGCTGGCAAAGGCAGGCGCGTGGGCTACGAGAGCGATCATCTCTCGCTCATGCAGAAGGCCAAGCTTGACCATTTCCTCGCCCCTGCCGACACAGTCGATCTTTTCGAGCCGACCATGCGGCAGCGGATGATGAAATCCCTCGCCGAGCTTGAACTCATCCGCGCGGGCGCGGCGGTGGCCGATGTGGGCGGCTACGCGATCCGCGAGGCGGTGAAGGTCGGCGCGCGGGAGATCGACGTGGCCATGGCCGGGCGCGATGCGATGGAGCTGGAGATCGCCAGGCGCTTTCCGGAGGCCGAGTATCGCGACACCTGGGTCTGGTTCCAGTCGGGGATCAATACCGACGGGGCGCATAACCCCGTCACGGCGCGCAAGATCGAACGGGGGGACATCCTGAGCCTCAACAGCTTCCCGATGATCTCCGGCTACTACACGGCGCTGGAGCGGACGATGTTCGCTGGCGAGGTGGACGCGGCGAGCCTTGCGATCTGGGAGGCGAATCTGGGCGCGCATGAGTTGGGGATATCGCTTCTGGGGCCCGGCGCGAGCTGTGCGGAGGTGACCGAGAAGATCAACGCGTATTTCGAGGAGCGTGACCTTCTGCAATATCGGACCTTCGGCTACGGGCATTCCTTCGGCGTCCTGTCGCATTACTACGGCCGCGAGGCCGGGCTGGAGCTGCGCGAGGATATCGAAACGGTCCTTGAACCCGGGCACGTGATCTCGATGGAACCGATGCTGACGCTGGCCGAAGGGCAGCCGGGCGCCGGGGGTTACCGTGAGCACGATATTCTCGTGATCACCGAGGATGGAAACGAGAACATCACCGGCTATCCCTATGGTCCCGAGTTCAACGTCGTGGGGTGAGGTTTCGAATTTGCTTCGCAAATCCGACCGGCCCGGAGGAGCGCGGCTCCTCCGGGCCTTAAGCCGTGGAGGCGATTTCACAAGTTCATGACATCGCCGTGGAAGGCGGTGTTCAGGGCGCGGGCCTCCTCCAGCGCGCCTTCCGCGCGATTGGCCTTGCCGACATGGTCCATCCAGTCTTCCGGCCCGGCCATCGTGGGCGGCTGGGGGAAGAAGCGAAACTTGTTGTTGAACGGCACGCAGATCACGCGGCGGCCGAGCAGCAGGGCCCAGTAGGTGCCGTGATAGGAGCTGGTCAGAACCGTCTCGCCGCTTGCAATGAAATGGATCGCATCCTTCAGCGGGATGTCATGGTTGCTCACTTCGGGCATGCCGGGCTGGCGCGTGATGTGATCGGAATACCGCGCATGGGCGAACATCACCACCTCATGGGAGGGTGCCGGGGCCGTGTCGAAATGCTCCGACATGGCCGACACGCAGGGCACGTAGCGCGCGCCGAAACTTTCGAGCCCCGCGCAGCGCGTTCCGATGAGCGCGCATGCCGCGCGCGCCTCTGTAAAGTCGGGTGATCTGACAGTGCTCCGGGCGATGCCGACTCCCCAGATCACCTTGTGCTCGGCTTTTGAGCCACGCGCGCGCAAACTGCGCAGGCAGCCTTTCCAGGTTTGGCCCCCTCCCATGATGAGCCTGCGCGTTTCCGGAGCATGTGCGCCGAAGCCTGCCACCTGCGACGTGCCGAAATCGAAGTAGTCCGCCGGGCAACAGGCAAGATCGCCCACATTGGTCGTGTTGCGATGGTGCAGAAAGAACGCGTCGAGCATGTCTCAGGGCCTTGTAAATGGCGGCGCAGCATGCGGTATTGTGCGCGCCCGCGCGATCAGGAGACCGCATGCTCGACGTATTTCTCAAGACCATACCGTTCTTCATGTTGATCGGCGTCGGATATGTCGCAGGCAGAACACGGTTTTTCAACGAAGAAGCGACGGCCTATCTCACGAAGTTCGTGTTCTACTTCGCCCTGTCGGCGATGCTGTTTCGCTTCGCGGCCAACCTGAGCTTTGCCGAGCTTGTCGATTTTCGGTTCATAGCGGCCTATCTCTGGGGCACCGCCTTTGTCTACGGGCTCGCCATGGCGGTGGCGTTCTTCATTGGAAAGAACGTCGAGGAGGCCGCGATCGAGGCGCAATGCGCCGCGATCGGCAATGTCGGTTTCCTGGGGATTCCCATGCTCACGCTCCTGATGGGCGAGGAAGCTGTGAAGTCGATCATGCTGGTTCTGGCAATCGACCTGATCGTCTTCGGCTCGCTCATCGTGATCCTGATCACCGGCGCGCGTGACGGGCGCATGAGCTTCGGCATTCTCAAGACGGTCGGCATCGGGCTGCTGAAGAACCCGATGATCATGTCGATCGTTGTCGGGCTTCTCTGGTCGGCATCGCGCGCGCCGATCCCCGGCCCGCTCAACGAGTTTGTCGGCATCCTGGGAGCAGCGGCGACGCCCGGCGCACTCTTCGCCATCGGGGCTTCGCTGGCCAGCAAATCGGCCGAGAGGGTTCTGGTTCCCGGCTGGTTGAGCTTTGGCAAGCTGATCCTGCATCCGGCGCTCGTCGCCGTGGCGGCTATCTTTCTCTTTCCCGTCGATCCGTATCCTGCGGCGGTGATGATCGCCGCAGCCTCGCTGCCCGTGGCGGGCAATGTCTATATTCTCGCTCAGCACTACGGCGTCGCACCGCAGCGGGTTTCGGCGTCGATTCTCATCTCCACGGCGGCAAGCGTCGTGACGGTCTCGGTGATCATAGCCTGGGTTGCACAGCTCTAGGCAGTGCCCTCCTTTGTCAGGCCGCCCCGGTTTCAGTCGAATTTTCGTCAGTCCCAGGCATTCGAGCGCAGCAA
>QVMW01000021.1 GCA_003417655.1 Rhodobacteraceae bacterium 63075 | reverse complement strand
TCATGGATGTCCACGGACCCTGGCCCGCGTTTTCACGGCGCGCCCGCCCACCCACCCCGCGCCGCGAAAACGCGGGGGCGCCAGGCCGGGCGGCGGCGTGCGGGGCGGCGCGCGTTGCGCAGGGATATTTTCAGCAAGAAGAAAGCGCGGGAGGTTTGAGAGATTGCAAGCGGCGGCGCTGCGGCATATGGGTTCGGCATGAGAATCTTGTTTCTGGGCGATGTGATGGGCCGCGCGGGGCGGCGGGCGGTGAGTGAGTGGCTCAAGGGCTTGCGCGAGGCCTGGGGGCTCGATTTCGTGGTGGTCAATGGCGAGAATGCGACCGGCGGGATGGGCCTTTCGGGCGCGCATGCCAAGCTGCTGCTCGAGGCCGGGGCGGATGTGCTCACGCTGGGCGATCATGCTTTCGATCAGAAGGACATGCTGCAATTCATCGGCCAGGAGCCGCGCGTGCTCAGGCCGATCAATTTCGCCAAGGATGCCCCCGGCACGGGCGCGCGTGTCTTTTCGGATGCGCGGGGGCGCAAGATCCTCGTGGCGCAGGTGTTGGGGCAGGTCTTCATGAAGCGCGCCTTCGAGGACCCGTTCGGGCAGATCGACACGGTGCTGAAGCGTCATGTGCTGGGCGGCGGGGTGCAGGCGGCGATCGTCGATATGCATTGCGAGGCGACCTCGGAGAAGATGGCGATGGGACATTTCTGCGACGGGCGGGCGAGCCTTGTCGTGGGCACGCATACCCATGTGCCCACCGCCGATGCGCAGCTTCTGCCCGGCGGCACGGGGTATCTGACCGATGCGGGCATGTGCGGCGATTATCTGAGCGTGATCGGCATGGAGAAGGCGGAACCGCTCAGGCGCTTTGTCACCGGCATGCCGAAGGCGCGCTTCACGCCGGCAAACGAGGAGGCGAGCCTTTGCGGCGTCTTCATCGAGACCGATGACCGCTCTGGCCGTGCGCAGCGGATCGTGCCCGTGCGCGTGGGCGGGCGGCTGCCCGAGCAGGCCCCTTAGGCGCAGGGCAAGGAAGCGCTTGCGGGACAGGCACCGAGCGGCGAGACTGCTTCAAAACAATGGCAAAGCTGAAGAGGCGTGGCCCGATGGGGATTATCGAGCTGGGAGAGACGACGCAGGCGCTTCTGGCGCTGGGTGTTGTCGTGGGGATGTTCGTGCTCTTCATACGGGAGGTCTATCCCACCGAGGTCGTGGCGATCGCGGGGGTGGCGCTGATGCTGGTGCTGGGGCTGTTGCCCTACGAGGCGGGGCTCGAGGTGCTCTCGAACCCCGCGCCCTGGACCATCGCGGCGATGTTCATCGTCATGGGCGCGATGGTGCGCACCGGGGCGCTCGATGCCTTTACGTCCCTTGCCGACAGGATGGCGGTGAGGAGCCCGGCGCTGGCGATCGGGCTGCTCATGGGCTTCGTCGTGATCGCTTCTGCCGTCGTGTCGAACACGCCTGTCGTCGTCGTCATGATCCCGGTTTTCGTGCAACTGGCGCGGACGATGGGTGTTTCGGCGTCCAAGCTGCTCATTCCGCTCTCCTACGCGGCGATCCTCGGCGGGACGCTGACGCTGATCGGGACCTCGACCAACCTTCTGGTCGATGGCGTGGCGCGGGCCAACGGGCAGGCGGCTTTCACCATCTTCGAGGTGACGCCGCTCGGGATCGTGCTGGTGATCTGGGGGATGATCTACCTGCGCTTCATCGCGCCGAAGCTCCTGCCCGAGCGCGACAGCATGGCCAGCCTGCTCAGCGACCGCTCGAAGATGAAGTTCTTCACCGAGGCGGTGATCCCGCCCGAGAGCAACCTCATCGGGCGCGATGTCACCGGCGTGCAGCTCTTCAAGCGCGAGGGCGTGCGGCTCATCGACGTGGTGCGCGGCGATACCTCGCTGCGGCGCAACCTCAAGGGGGTGACGCTCCAGGTGGGCGACCGGGTGGTGCTGCGCACGGAGATGACCGAGCTTCTGAGCCTGCAGCGCAACAAGGAGCTCAAGCGCGTCGACCAGGTCTCGGCTGTCGAGACAACGACCGTGGAGGTGCTGATCACGCCGGGGGCGCGGATGGTCGGGCGCAA
This sequence comes from Rhodobacteraceae bacterium 63075, assembly GCA_003417655.1. GTDB lineage: Bacteria > Pseudomonadota > Alphaproteobacteria > Rhodobacterales > Rhodobacteraceae > Lentibacter. The sequence continues at coordinate 48,863 of QVMW01000021.1, read as the reverse complement.
GCTGGGCGCGATGCGGCTGCGGCGGCGCTACGGGGTCTATCCGCTGGCCGTGCACCGCAGAAACCAGAATATCGGCCGCCAGCTCGACGAGCTCATCGTGCGGGTGGGCGACACCTTGCTGCTCGAGGGCGCGCCGGACGACATTCACCGGCTCACGGCGGACATGGACCTTGTCGAGGTGAACCAGCCGCAGGCGAAGGCCTATCGCAGGGGCCATGCGCCGGTGGCGCTGGGCGTGCTGGCTGCGCTCGTGGCGCTCGCCGGCTTTGGCGTCGCGCCGATCCTGCTGCTGGCGGTTCTGGCCGTGGCCATCGTGCTCGTGTCGCGCTGTATCGACGCTGACGAGGCGTTTTCCTTCGTGGACGGGCGCTTGCTCGCGCTGATCTTCTCGATGCTGGCCATCGGGGCCGCCTTGCAGGCGACGGGGGCTGTCGAGCTGATTGTCCGGGCGATCGCGCCGGGGCTTTCGGCGCTGCCGGCCTTTCTCATCGTCTGGGCGATCTACCTGCTCACCAGCGTGCTGACGGAGCTCGTGAGCAACAACGCGGTCGCCGTGGTGATCACCCCGGTGGCGATCGGCGTGGCCGAGGCGCTGGGGATCGATCCGCGGCCCCTGGTCGTTGCCGTGATGGTGGCGGCGAGCGCCTCCTTCGCCACGCCCATCGGGTATCAGACCAACACGCTGGTCTATGGGCCGGGCGGCTACAAGTTCACCGATTTCATGCGCGTGGGCATTCCGCTCAACCTGTCGGTCGGGCTGCTGGCCTCTGCGCTCATTCCGGTTATCTGGCCGCTGTAGGCTTTCGAATTTGCTGCGCAAATCCGACCGGGGCGAGGGGGCTGTCTGCCCCCTCGCGCTCCCCCGGGGACATTTGAAAAGAGAAGACGCGGCTTGGCCGCGGAGGATTCAGAGCGGCCAGAAGAGCAGGATGAGCGGGATCGATACCGCGACGACGATCACTTCCAGCGGCAGGCCCATGCGCCAGTAATCGCTGAAGCGGTAGCCGCCGGGGCCGAGGATCAGCGTGTTGTTCTTGTGGCCGATGGGCGTGAGAAAGGCCGAGGAGGCGGCGACGGCCACGGCCATGAGGAACGGGTCGGGCGAGACCTCGAGGACACGGGCCATCTCGATGCCGACGGGGGCGGCGACGATCGTCGTCGCGGTGTTGTTGAGCACGTCAGAGAGGGTCATCGTGACGATCATCAGCGCTGCGAGGATGGCCCAGGGCGGCAGGCTGCTCGTGAACCCGAGCAGGGAATTGGCCAGAAGTTCGGTCCCGCCGGATTGCTCCAGTGCCGCGCCGAGCGGGATCATCGAGCCGAGCAGAACGACGACCGGCCAGTTGATATGATCGTAAAGCTCGTTGAGCGGCAGGATGCGAAAGAGCACATAGGCGACGCAGACGATGCCGAGGGCGACGGGCAGGTAGAGCAGGCCCACGGAGGCGGCGGCCACGGCGGCGGCGAAGAGGCCGATGGCCAGCCATGTCTTGCTGTCGCGCGTCACGGCCAGGCCGCGATTGGCCAGCGGCAGGCAGCCGAGCCATTCGGTGACGTCCCTTGTCGTGCCCTTGGGCACGAGCAGCAGGAGGATGTCGCCGGCATGTATCCTGGTCTTGCGGATGCGGCTTGTCATGCGGCGGCCCTGGCGGGAGATGCCCATGAGCACGGTCTGCTTGCGCCAGGACAGGCCGAGCCTGACGGCGGTCTTGCCTTCGATGCGCGATTCGGCGGGGACGACGACCTCGACCAGATCGAGCCCCTCGCCGGCGGCATTGAGCTTTGCCTCGCTTTCGGAATCGGTGAAGGCGAGGCCGAGGATGCTGCGAAACTCGTCGAGCGCCTCGGGCGTGGCTTCGAGCACGAGCGTGTCGCCGGGCTGCAAGCGGCTGTTGCGGGCCGCGCCATAGCGGCGCTTGCCGTCGCGCACCAGCCCGATGATCGCCACATCGGCGCTTTCGGCGACCTCTTCATGTTCGGCGAGCCGCGTGCCGATATGCTTGGAATCTTCCGGCACGGTCAGCTCGGCGATATAGGGCGACAGCTCGCCCACATCCTTGAGCGCATCCTCACGCTGCGGGATGAGACGCCAGCCGACCAGGGCGACGAAGACGAGCCCGGCGATGGCCGTGAGCGCGCCCACGGGGGCGAAGTCGAACATCCTGAACGGCTCGCCCAGGGCCTCGCCGCGGAACGAGGCGATGATGATGTTGGGCGGTGTGCCGATCAGCGTGGCCATGCCGCCCAGGATCGTCGCGAAGCTGAGCGGCATCAGCGACAGGCCCGGCGCGCGGCCCGCCTTGCGGGCGGTCTGGATATCGACGGGCATCAGCAGGGCCAGCGCGGCGACGTTGTTCATGAAGCCCGAGAGCACGCCGCCGACGCTGCCCATGATGGTGATATGGGCGAAAAGGCTGCGTGAGCTGTCGACGAGCGTGCGGGTGATCAGGTAGATCGCGCCGGAGCGCACGAGCCCCGCCGAGACGACGAGCACGAGGGCGACGACGATCGTCGCCGGGTGGCCGAAGCCGTTGAAGGCCTGCTTGGTCTCGACGACGCCGAGCACGACGCCGAGCATGAGCGCGCCGAAAGCGACGAGATCGTAGCGCCAGCGCCCCCAGAGCAGGAGGGCGAAGACGCCGCCGAATAGCGAGAAGAGAATGATCTGGTCCTGTGTCATGGGCCCGAGCCTAGCGCGGCGCGCGGAGCTGTGCGATGGGAAAAATGCCGGGGCCTGCCCCCTGCGCTTGAACCCCGCGCCCTGCCTGCCTTATAGAAGGCCGAACGCGAGACACCTCACGGGGAGCAAGACATGGCCGGCCATTCCAAATGGGCAAATATCCAACACCGCAAGGGGCGCCAGGACAAGCTGCGCTCGAAGCTCTTCTCCAAGCTCTCCAAGGAAATCACCGTTGCTGCCAAGATGGGCGATCCGGACCCCGAGAAGAACCCGCGCCTGCGCCTTGCGGTCAAGGAAGCCAAGGGCCAGTCGATGCCCAAGGACAACATCGAGCGCGCGATAAAGAAGGCCACCGGCGGCGAGGGCGAGGCCTATGAGGAAATCCGCTACGAGGGCTATGGGCCGAATGGCGTTGCGGTGATCGTCGAGACGATGACCGACAACCGCAACCGCACCGCCTCGAACGTGCGCTCGCTTTTTACCAAGAATGGCGGCAACCTCGGCGAGACGGGCTCTGTCGGCTTCATGTTCGAGCGCAAGGGCGCGGTGAGCTACCCGCCCGAGGCGGGCGATGCCGACACGGTGATGATGGCCGCGATCGAGGCGGGCGCGGAGGACGTTGAAAGCTCCGAGGACGGCCATGTCATCTGGTGTGCGGACACGGACCTCAACGATGTCTCCAACGCGCTCGAGGCCGAGCTGGGCGAGAGCGAGAGCACCAAGCTGGTCTGGCGTCCGACCACGACGACCGAGATGGACCTCGAGGGCATGGAAAAGCTCATGAAGCTCATCGACGCGCTGGAAGACGACGACGATGTGCAGAACGTCACGACGAATTTCGAAGCCTCCGACGAGGTCATGGCGCAGCTCGGGGACGCGTGAGCGCGGAAGGGCCGGAGTTTTCCGTGGCCGGACGTTCCTGCCGATCGCTGCGTTCGCACGATCTCCCCTACGCCTGAGAATGCCTCACTTTGACGGGCTTCGAGCGGGGCTTTCGCCCCTGCAATGTGAGAAACCATCTTATCGACGAACCGACCTGTTCGACTGGGGCCCGGTTCGATAGAACGACGATCCTCCCTTGGCAGTCGTGGTAATTCAGGTTGGTGCGACCAAGACCGGCCTTCCATCTTCGCGCCATTCCGGCAGGCCGCCGTCCAGCCGCCGCGCGTTGAGGCCGTGGCGGCGCAGGGTTGCGACGGCCTGATGGGCATAGACGCAGTAGGGGCCGCGGCAATAGGCGACGATCTCGGCGTCCGGTGCGAGCGTGGGCAGCACTTGCTCCAGTTCCTCGAGCGTCGCGTTCAGCGCGCCGGGAATGTGCGCGCTGGCGTATTCATCCGTGGGGCGCACATCGAGAACGGTGACGGATCCTTCGGCCAATCGTTTCGCGAGCTCATCGCGGCTGAGCGGTTCGGGCGCATCTTGTTCGCCCGAGAGACCCCGCAGGATGCGCTCGACCTGCGCGAGGTTCCGCTCGGCCACGATGCGCAGAAGGTCCATCAGCTCCAGCGTCTTCGCGTCGGTCAACCGGTAGATCACCGCCTTGCCGTCGCGACGGCTGGTGACGAGGCCCGCACGGCGGAGCTGCTGGAGATGCTGCGAGCAGTTGGCGATTGTCAGGCCGGTCTTGTTGGCCAGCGCCTCGACCCCGCGTTCGCCTTGCGCCAGTTGTTCCAGCAGCGAGAGCCGGGCCGGGGCCGACAGGGCGCGGGCGACAAGCGCATATTCTTCGAGCAGGGCTGTCTTGGGGCTGGTTGACATCGGGGTTTCCAAACCTTAATCGTTCAAGTGATAAATTGAATGATAGCGATTTCGCCGCTTTCCGCAACCCCAAGGACCGGTCCCATGTCCGAAACCATCCTGTCTGCTGAACCCGCGATCCGCCTTGCCGCCTTCCTTGGCGTGCTGGCGGCGATGGCGCTTTGGGAGCTCGCGGCGCCGCGTCGGCGTCGGGAGATCCCGCGCGTCATTCGCTGGACAAACAACCTCGCACTCGTGGTGCTCGACACCGTGATCCTGCGGCTGACCTTTCCGATTGTCGCGGTGGGCCTTGCCGTGATGGCCGAAACCAATGGCTGGGGCCTGTTCAACAACATCGAGGTGTCATTCTGGGTGGCGATCGTCGTATCGATGCTGCTGCTCGATCTGGCCATCTATCTTCAGCACGTCATGTTCCACGCGATCCCCGCGCTGTGGCGGCTGCACCGGATGCACCATGCCGATCTCGACTTCGACGCCACGACCGGCCTGCGCTTTCACCCGGTGGAAATCCTGATCTCGATGGGGGTCAAGCTGGCGGTTGTTGCGGCGCTCGGCCCGCCTGCCATTGCGGTGCTGCTGTTCGAGGTGATCCTGAACGCCACCGCGCTCTTCAACCACGCGAACATCGACCTGCCGCGCCCGGTGGACCGGGTGCTGCGCCTCTTCGTCGTCACACCCGACATGCACCGCGTCCATCACTCCATCGATCCGCGCGAGACCAATTCGAATTACGGCTTCAACCTGCCGTGGTGGGATCGGCTGCTTGGCACCTACATCGCGCAGCCCGCGAAGGGCCACGAGGGGATGGAGATCGGGATCGAGCAATTCCGCACCCGCCGTGACCTCTGGCTCGACAGGATGCTGGTCCAGCCCGTCCGTGGCCCGGCCTCGGGCCATGCACTCGACCCACGCATCACCAAGAAGGACTCGGCCGAATGACAGACAACACACTTCAACGCGGCATTCGCGAGAACAAGACCCAGGTCGCGCATCAACTGATCCAGGTCATGCTGGTGGGCTTCGCCATCGGCATGACGCGCACGGTGGTCCCCGCACTGGCCGAGAGCGAATTCGGGCTGGAGCGCGGGTCGTTCCTGCTGCTGGCGTCCTTCGTGGTGGCCTTCGGCGCGGTGAAGGCGGTGATGAACTTCGTCGCCGGGCGCTGGTCCGAGCGGATCGGGCGCAAGCAAGTGCTGTTCTGGGGCTGGGTCGTGGCGCTGCCGATCCCGGTGATGATCTGGCACGCGCCAGACTGGAGCTGGATCGTCGCCGCGACCGTGCTTCTCGGCGTCAACCAGGGCCTCTGCTGGTCGATGACGCAGACCGCCAAGCTCGACATCACCAAGGCCGAGGAACGCGGGTTCACCATGGGGCTGAACGAGTTCTCGGGCTATGTCGGCGTCGCCATCGCGGGCATCCTGACCGCCTATGCCGCCGAATGGCTGGGGGCGCGTGTCGGCTTGCTGGTCTTCGGCATGGCCGTGGTCCTCCTGGCGTTGCTCCTCACCGTTGTCTGGGTCAAGGACACGCTGCCCTGGGCCAAGGCCGAGACGGCCGCGCACAAGGCCGCACCCCCAAAGAACCCGCCGCGCTACCCCGAGGGTGTCTCCGAGCACCCGACGACGCGCGAGGTCTTCGCGCTGATGAGCTGGCGCGACCGGCGGCTCTTCGCGTTCTCCCAGGCGGGGCTTGTGGAGAAGTTCGTCGATGCGCTGGTCTGGGCGCTGTTTCCGGTCTTCCTTGTCGGCCAAGGGGCGAGCCTGACGGAAGTCGGCTGGATCGTCGGAGTCTATGGCTTCGTCTGGGGCGGATCGCAGCTTGTTACCGGGCGGCTGTCGGACCATGTGGGCCGGTTCTGGCCCAACGTGCTGGGCATGTGGATCTGCGGCGCGGGCGTGGCGATGGTGGTCATGGGCACCGGCGCGCTCTGGTGGTCGGTCTCGGCGGGCGTGGCGGGCTTCGGCATGGCGCTGCTCTATCCGAACCTTTCGGCGGCAGTGGCTGACATCACGCCGCCCGCGTGGCGGGGCTCGGCCATCGGGATCTACCGCTTCTGGCGCGACCTCGGCTACGCCATCGGCGCTCTGGGCCTCGGCCTTGCCGCCAGCCTGACGGGTGCTGCGGAAGCCGCCTTCTGGTTCGTCGCGATCTCGATGTTCGTCTCCGGCGCCGTGCTCTTCTGGCTCGGCGAGGAAACCCATCCGCGGCTGAACCCTGCCACTGACGGAGCATTGACATGAAACACCTGATCCTTCTGAACGATCCGCCCTATGGCACCGAGCGCAGTTTCAACGGGCTGCGCATGGCCCACGCACTGGCAAAGAATGACCCCGACGCGGGCATCACCGTCTTCCTGATGGCCGACGCGGTGCTTTGCGCCAAGGCGGGGCAGAAGACGCCGGATGGCTACTACAACGTCGAAAGAATGATCCGTCGCGTCATCACCGCCAAGGGGCGCGTTTTGATGTGCGGCACCTGCATGGACGCGCGCGGCCTCGCCGAGGGCGACATGATGGAGGGGACGAGCCGCTCGACCATGGACGAACTCGCGCAAGGAACGCTCGCCGCCGACAAGGTGCTGGTGTTCTGATGGCTCAGATGCTTACCCTAGCCGCCCTCGCGGGTGCCCCGACCCGCTTCCACCTGATCGACGTGCGCGACGCCAATGATTACGCCGCCGCGCATGTGACGGGTGCCGTGCATATCCCGCTGGCCGACCTCGAGGCTCGTGCGGGTGAAATCCCTGCCGGCACAACACCCGTGACCATTTGCGGCAAGGGCGGCGGGCGGTCCGCCGAAGGCGTGGACATCCTGAACAGGCTCGGCCACCCGCACGCCCTCTGGCTCGAAGGCGGCACGAACGGCTGGCTTGCGCCCATCCTTGCCGACAAACATCACGACGCCCCGTCCGCCTTCACGCCCGAAAGCCTGCTGCGCGAGGCGCGTCGCCAGAAAGGTGCGGAGGCTGTCGCGGTGCCGAAGGTCTGCCTGCTCGACCCGGACGGCGACATCGTCCGACAGCTCTGCGCCGAAGGCCGCGCGCGGCGGCACGACGGATGGGTCTGCTATCATACCGAGATGTGGGTGTTCGATCTGGAGGGCCACGAGATCGGCGTGGTCGGCTGCGCTGTCGGCGCGTCCTTCGCCGTGCTTGTGGCTGAGGAGATGTTCGCCTCGGGATGCGAACTCCTGATCAGCGTCACTTCGTCGGGTCAGATCTCGCCGGAGGGCACGCCGCCATATTTCATCCTGATCGACCGGGCGTGGCGCGATGAGGGCACGAGCTATCACTACCTGCCGCCCTCCGACTGGAGCGCCGCGCCCGAGCAGCTTCTTTCCCGACTGGATGGTGCGTTCGAGGACGGACCGCGCGTGCTCATCGGCGCGACCTGGACCACCGACGCGCCGTTCCGCGAGACGGAGGCCGCCATCGCTGCGGCACGGTCGCGTGGCATTCTGGCGGTCGAGATGGAAGCGGCGGCGCTCTACGCTTTCGCCCGGGCGCGGGATCAGGACGTGATCTGCCTCGCCCACGTCACCAACCAGATGGGCACGATCGAGGGCGACTTCGAAAAGGGCGAGGCGAACGGGACCGCCGATGCCCTCGCCGTCGTGTCGCGGATTGCCGCCGGGCTCGGCTGACCCTCAGCCGCGCTGCGGCAGAAGGATCACCGCGCTGCCGATCAGCCAGAGCGCCGACTTGTCCAGCCGCGCCCAGGCCCAGAAGGCGAAGCACCCAGCGATCTCCGCAAACGCCGCAATCAGATACCAGATGAAGGTCATGCACGTTTCTCCGAACGCCGACGCGCCAATTCTCGATAAAGGGCCTCCCGGGTGACGCCCAGTTCCGCGGCCACCTCCTGCCAGCGGCCCTTCTCCGGTAAGCTGTGGCCTTCCGCGAGCCATGCATCGAGACGGTCGGCCACCCGTGGAAGTGATCGGATCTCGGCCCTCAGCCGCGCTGCCTGAATCCCACGGGCGAGGGTTCCTGTCCAGAGCTCCGCAAGATCGGGGTCCGATCTCAGCCGATTGCGGAACGTCTGCCGCGGCAGGAGCGCCGCCACGCACGGCTCATCCGCCACCGCATCGCAATGATAGGCGTCCGACCAGGCGGACGCCTCGGCGAGGATCTGCCCTGGTCCGGCACGCTGCAGGATCATCTTGAGCCCATGGTCCGTATGCCGCACCAGATCGGCGCGCCCGGACCGGAGCAGGATCATCGACGCCACCGGGTCGCCAGCGCGGAACAGCAGGTCTCCGGCGGCGAAGTCGCGCGTGGCCGCATCGGCAAAGAGAGGCTCGAACAGAACGGACATGATAACGATCATATGCAACACTGCCACCGGATGCGAGAGAGAGGATAAAACCACAAGAGGTCCCCCATGATTCGTCTCGCGCTCGCGTGTCTTGTTTTGACCATTCCCCTCGGCGCGGTTGCCCAGCATCAGGGCCATTCCCCCTATGCCGGGATGGAGGACCGCGACATCAAGAGCCTGTCTGCCGAGGATATCGAGGATCTGCGCGCAGGCCGCGGCTGGGGCCTTGCGCTGGCGGCGGAACTCAATGGCGTGCCGGGGCCGGCGCATCTTCTGGAATTGCAGGAGGAGATCGGCCTGTCGCCGGAGCAGGTGAGCGCCATCGAGGCGATCTTCGCCGCGATGCAGGCCGAGGCGCAGGCGGCCGGAGAACGCCTCATCGCGGCGGAGGCGGCCATCGAGGCGGGGTTTCGCGCGGGCGATCTGACACCGGAGGCGCTGCGCGACCTGGTCGACACCGCCGCCGCCGCGCGTGCCGAGCTGCGCTTCATCCACCTCTCGCGCCACCTGGAAACGCCGCCGCTGCTGACGGCCGAACAGATCGCGCGCTACAACGACCTGCGTGGCTACGGCGCAGCGGACCCCTGCGCGACCGTGCCGGAAGGTCATGATCCGACGATGTGGCGGCGTCACAACGGCTGTGATTGAACTCCGCGATGAGGTGGGCTTGAGCGCGGCTTGAACAGCACCGCGCCCGCATTCCTATCAAGGGCCTCAGTCCACTCTTTCACCTTCGAATATGCATGTCTCAACCACAGGATTTGCAGTCCGTCTGGTGGTCGCCACGGGTTTGGAACGGCTATTCAGCAGTGCCGAAAACGTTCTGTTTTGTCGAGCGACCCGAATGTCCGTTTCCGGTTGACCGGTATGCTTGCGTCGCACTTGCAGCGAATGCCCGCGTCCCGCCCGCTTACCCGAATAAAGCCGGCGCATATAAGACCCGACCTGGTGTGCGGACGCGAAAACAGCTTCCGTGGAATTCAGGTCAGACTGTTCCCTCCAGTCTTCCTCCGTAGCGCGACGCACCCGATGAGGTGACCGCACCCCGACAATCACGAGCGACGGCTGCATGCTAAAAAGCTGTCTGCAACCAGTCGTCTGAATCCTGTTCGATACGGTCCAGCAGGCCCGGTGCGGTCTCTCCGCCATGCAGCAGATGCCAGTCGAAGGATATCGGTTCGACATCGAGTTCGGCCACCGCCACGCGGGCCGAGCAGGCCGACATCGCAACGCTGAGCCGCGGCAGGATGGAAGCGCCTGCTTTCTCGGCAACCATTTGACAGATCAGCTCGGTCGACTCGATCCTGACCGCTTCTCCCGGGAAAGACTGGCCCCGGTCGAAGAACAGATCGTATTCCCACCCGCCTTCGGTATACCAACCGCGCCGGACGACCACGTGATCGGGGTCGATCGCGCGCCAGTGGTAGGTGTTCAGCACGTTGCCCGGATAAACCTGAAAGCTGAACATCGGCCAGAGGAACCAGCTTGAATATTCCTCGGAGTGCGGCTTCGAGCGGTCGATGTCGTAGCTCATGTTCTCAAGGCTCTGGCACTCGGTCGTATGGCGCAGACAATAGCCTTCTGGCTGAATGTCATAGGTTTCGGGCTTGATGATCCCTGTCGCGAAGGTCGGATGGTTGAGCGAGCAATGGTAGCATTCGGAGTAGTTCTCGACCGAGACCTTCCAGTTGCAGTTTTCCGGGATTTCCACCCATTCAAGCGGTTTCAGGCTTTCCCAGTGCGGCAGCCATTCCATCAGCTCTTCGCGCACCCCCGGAAACCACACGTCCATCGGGGCCGCATCGGGATCGAGATTGACGAAGATGAAACCCAGGAAAAGTTCGGTGCGCACCTCGGTCAGGCAGACGGCGGATTTGTCGAAGCCTGGAACGGACTTGGTGTTCGGCGCCGCGCGCAGTTCTCCGGTCAGCTCGTAAGTCCAGGCATGGTAGGGGCAGACCACGACGCGGGTGGAGCCTTCGCCACTGACAAGCTGATGCGCCCGGTGCTGGCACACGTTGTAGAACGTGCGGATCTCGCCGTCGCGTCCCTTGATACAGAACAGGCTTTCACCCGCCATTTCGAAAGCGAAGTAATCGCCGGGGTGCTCCAGTTGACTGTCGCGGCCTGCGAACTGCCATGTCCGAATCCGACTTCCCCACCCAGGCGCGCGTCGTCATCGTCGGGGGTGGCGTCATGGGCGTCGGCCTGGCCTATCACCTGGGCCACGAGGGCTGGCGGCCTGACACGGTCCTGTTGGAAAAGGCGGAACTGACCAGCGGGTCGACATGGCACGCGGCAGGCCAGATCACGCATTCGACATCAAGCTTCAGCCTCGGCAAATGCGTGGATTACAACATCGATCTGTATTCCGGCGCGCTGGAAGCCGAGACGGGGCAGCCCGTCACGTGGCATGGCTGCGGCTCGTTCAGGCTGGCCTATACCGAGGACGAGATGGACTGGCTGCGCCACACCCTGTCCGTGGGCCGCACTCTGGGGTTCAACATCGAACTTGTCAGCCCCGATCGCGTGGCGGAACTGCATCCGTTCTACAATCTCGATGGGGTCCTGGGCGCGCTGCACACGCCGGACGACGGGCATGTCGATCCGACCAACGTGACCATGGCCATGGCCAACGGCGCGCGCCGCAACGGCGTGCGGATCATCCGCCGCTGCCGCGCCACCAACATCACCCGGCAGGGCGAGGACTGGGTGGTCGAAACCGAGAAAGGCACGATCCGCTGCGAGCATGTGGTCAACGCGGGCGGCACCTATGCCCGCCAGATGGGCGAATGGTCGGGCCTGCAACTGCCCATGACCTCCATGACCCACCACTACTTCGTGACCGATACGGTGCCGGAGTTCGAGCAACTGGACCGCGAATTGCCCGTGATCCGCGATGACAGGCTGGTGTCCGGCTATATCCGGATGGAGCAGAAGAAAGGCCTGATCGGGATCTATGAAAAGGAAAACCCCAATACCGTTTGGGAGGATCATTGCCCCTGGGACGCCGAGAACGAGCTTTTCGAGGCCGATTATGACCGGGTCATGCCGTGGCTGGAAAATGCGCTGGACCGGATGCCCCTGTTCGCCGAGCTGGGGATCACCCGCGATGTGCACGGTGCCATCAGCCATCCGCCGGACGGCAACCCGCTGATCGGCCCCGCGCCCGGCATGCGCAACTACTGGTGCTGCTGCGGCACGCAGATCGGCATCGGATGGGGGCCGGGGCTCACGCGCGAGTTGGCGCGCTGGATGGTGCATGGCGCGGCCGATATCTCGATGCGCGACTATGACCCGCGCCGCTTCGGCAGCTATGCGACCAAGGACTGGCAGGTTATCAAGGCAAAGGAAGATTACTGCCTGCGCCACGAAATCCCCTTTCCGCATTACAACCGCTTGGCCGGACGGCCCGTCAAACCCTCGCCACTCTACGATCGCCTGAAGGAAAAAGGGGCGGTGTACGAGGAGGTCTACGGCCACGAGCGCCCCCGCTGGTTTGCCCGCGACGGCGTGGCGCAGGAAGATCACTACTCCTTCCGCCGCAACGCGGTCCACGACGTGGTGGGCGCGGAATGCCGCGCCGTGCGCGAGCGCGTGGGCATCATGGACATTTCCGCCTTCACAAAGGTCGAAGTGTCAGGTCCGGGGGCCGAGGCCCTGCTGGACCGTCTGATCGCAAACCGTCTGCCACAGAAGCTGGGCGGGATCGCGCTGACCCACATGCTCAACCGGCGGGGGCGGATCGAGTTGGAAACCACGGTGGTCCGGTTGGCCGGGGATCGCTTCTATCTCGTCTGCGCCGCGTTCTTCGAGCAACGCCTGCTGGACCATCTCGAACAGAACCGCGCGGGTGAGGACGCGCAGGTCATCCTGCGTTCCAACGACTGGGCTGCTCTTGCTCTCAACGGCCCGGCCTCCCGCGCGGTTCTGGCCCAATGCACCGATGCCGACCTGTCGAATGCCGGGTTCCGCTGGCTGACGGCGCAACAGATCACCGTGGCCGGCGCGCCGGTCTGGGCCTTCCGCATGTCCTACGCCGGAGAGTTGGGGTGGGAATTCCACATTCCCCGAGAACATGCTCTGGCCGTCTACGACGCGCTTTGGGCGGCGGGCAAGGCACATGGCATCGCCGACTATGGCAGCTTCGCGATGAATGCGTTGCGGATGGAAAAAGGGTTCAAGGGCGCGGGGGAGCTGACCAACGAAGTGACCTTGCCCGACGCCGATGTCATGCGCTTTGCCAAGCTCGACAAGGAGTATCTGGGGGTTGAGGCCACCCGAGAAAGTGCTGCTCGGGCCGAGGCCGGGGAGCACCCCTGGACCTGCGCTTACCTTGAGATCGAGCCGGATGGCGAGCTTGACGGACATGGCGGCGAAGCCGTGCTGGTGGATGGCGACGTCGTCGGGTCGACCGCCTCGGTGGCCTATGGCCACACCGTCGGCAAGATCCTGGCCTTTGCATATGTCAAGCCGTGCGCCGCTATTCCCGGCACGAAACTGGAGGTGGTGATCCACGGCAGATCGCGCTCCGCCCATGTTCTGGGTGAACCGGCCTACGACCCTCAGAGCCTCCTGCCGCGCACCGACGCCGCAACAGAACCTGCCGAATGAAGTTCGCCCGGGTGCTGAACGTCTGCGATCTCTCGGGCTATGTCAGCCCGCGCATTGCAAAGAGCGGCCCCGTCCGGGCCAATGGCCGCATCACCCCGCCCGACGGCCCGGGCCTTGGCATCACGCCCGATCGCGACCTTCTGGGCACGCCTGACCTGATACTGGATTGACGACATGAACAGACAGCACACCCAAGCCGAATGGGCCGAGCGCGCCCGCGCCGTGCTTCCCGCCGGGGGCTTTGGCAATTTCGACCCCTCGATCGTGATCCGTGAAGGCCGCGCCTCACGGGTCTGGGACGTGGACGGCAAAGAATACGTCGATTACTTCATCGGATCGGGCCCCATGCTTCTGGGCCACGGCCATCCCGAGGTGCTTGAGGCGGTGTTCGAACAACTCCCCAAAGGCCAGACATTCTTCGCCAACAACGCGCGCGGCATCGAACTGGCCGAGGAAATCTGCCGCGCCGTCCCCTGTGCCGAACAACTGCGCTATGTCTCGTCGGGCGGAGAGGCGGACATGTACGCCATGCGCCTCGCCCGGGCCTTCACCGGGCGCGACAAGATCGTGAAATTCGAGGGCGGCTATCACGGCATGTCCGCCGAGGCGCAGATGAGCCTTGCCCCTTCACGGCGTGAGAATTTTCCTCAGGCTGTGCCGGACAGCGCCGGCATCCCCCAAAGCGTGGCCGACGAGATACTGATCGCGCCGTTCAACGATTTCGACTACATCCGCTCGCTTCTGGCCGAATACGAAGGCCAGGTCGCCGGGCTGATCGTCGAGCCCTTGCAACGTATCATCCCGCCTGTGCCGGGCTTTCTTGAACTGCTGCGCGCGGAATGCGACCGCCACGGCATTGTCCTGATCTTCGACGAGGTCGTGACGGGCTTTCGTTTTGCCTATGGCGGTGCACAGGAACACTACGGCGTTACGCCGGATCTCTGCACTCTGGGCAAGGTGATCGGGGGCGGTTTTCCCCTCGCGGCAACAGTCGGGCGGGCCGACATCATGGCGCATTTCGACAAGGCTGCCGTGGGCGAGGAAGGCTGGCTGATGCAGCTCGGGACGCTGTCCGGCAACCCGGTGGCGGCAGCGGCTGGCCTGAAAAGCCTCGAAATCCTGCGCTGCGACGGGCAATATGCGCGGCTTCGCGATCTTGGTGACAGGGTTGGCGGCATGATCCGCGACGCGCTTGAGCCGACCGGCATTCCCTATCGCATCGTGGGCGATGCGACTCTGTTCGAAGTCGTCTTTACCGCGCAGGATGCACGGGATTACAGGTCGGTGCAGGCAAGCGACGCCGGCCGCGCAAAACTCTGGAACGACACGTTGCGACGGCACGGGATATTCAAATCTCCGGGCAAGACATATCCAAGCCTCGCCCTGACAGAGGACGACCTTGCCGTGACGCTTGAAGCGATCCAGTCTGCGGCTGCCGCGATAGAAGCAAAGGTTTGACCACGCCACAAAAGCGGAGTCGGCGGTGACTTCGGCATCGGCTCGGTCGGCACAGACACTGGATCAAGAATTTCAGCAGAGCCAACCGAAGCGGACGTTGGTCGGTTCCTTGGCGAATTTCCGCTTTCCGCCCATCCTGCCTGCGCGGTGAGAAACCCGGGGACTGCGCTTGCTCCGGCGCGGCGGATGGGCCATCACGAGGGACCGGCCGCGAGAGCCGGGTCTTTCGGAGTTGGTTCATGGCGGCTTATCTTGCCGGTTTCGCGCTCGGCTTTTCGCTCATCCTCGCGATCGGGGCGCAGAATGCCTTCGTGCTGCGGCAGGGAATCCGGCGGGAGCATGTGTTTGCGACCTGCCTGACCTGCGCGGTTTCGGACGCCTTTCTGATCGCCGCCGGGGTGGCGGGTTTCGGGGCGCTGGCGGAGGCTGTGCCGGAGCTTGAAACGGTCATGCGCTATGGCGGCGCGGCATTTCTTGTCTGGTATGGTCTGCGCAGCTTCCGCGCGGCCTGGCGTGGCGGGGAGGCGCTCGATGCTTCCGGCCGGGCGCGGGCGAGCCTGCGCGGGGTGCTGGGCACGGTGCTGCTGCTCACCTGGCTCAACCCGCATGTCTATCTCGACACGGTGGTGCTCCTCGGTTCGATCTCGGCGCAATATGACGACCGGCTCGCCTTCGCGCTGGGGGCAATGAGCGCGAGTTTCGTGTTCTTCTTCTCGCTGGGTTATGGCGCGCGGCTTCTGGCCCCGCTCTTCGCGCGGCCCGGCGCGTGGCGGGTTCTCGACGTGCTCGTCGGCGCGGTGATGTGGGCCATCGCGCTAAAGCTGGTCTGGTAGGCGCGGGTTTGACCACGGCCCGCCCACCCACCCCCGCGGCCAAACCCGCGCCCGCTGCATGGCCGGCTTGCGAATTCGGGGGTTGCAGGTGCGGCGTATAGCTGGCTTTCTTAACAGATGAACGAAGGTGCGCGATACAGCCCCGTGAAGGGCATCTTCTGGATGCTGGTCACCGGGTTTCTCTTCGTCGGGGTCACGGCGCTGGTGAAGCTCAACGGGACGCGCATCCCGGCGGCGGAATCGGCCTTCCTGCGCTACGCGATGGGGCTTATCTTCCTGCTGCCGATGATCGGCGCGATGCGGCGGGCGCGGCTGACGCGGCGTCAGCACGGGCTCTTCTGGCTGCGCGGCATCGCCCACAGTCTCGGCGTCGCCCTGTGGTTCTTCGCCATGGCGCGCATTCCCATCGCCGATGTGACGGCGATGAACTATCTCTCGCCCATCTACGTGACCATCGGAGCCGCGCTGTTCCTCGGCGAGCACTTGGCGGCGCGGCGCATTCTCGCGGTGATCGTGGCCCTGCTCGGGGCGCTCATCATCCTGCGGCCCGGTTTTCGCGAGGTGGGCGCGGGGCATCTGGCGATGCTCTTCACGGCGGTGTTCTTCGCGACATCCTACCTGGTTGCGAAGATGATGTCGGACGAGACGAACCCCTCGGTCGTTGTGGTGATGTTGTCGCTGACGGTGACTGTCGGGCTGGCCCCGCTCGCGGCGATGAACTGGGTGACGCCGACATGGGGGGAGCTGGCCGTGCTCTTCGCGGTGGCGGCGCTGGCGACGGCGGGGCATTTCACCATGTCGATGGCCTTCGCGGCCGCGCCGGTGACCGTGACGCAGCCCGTGAGCTTCCTGCAGCTTGTCTGGGCGGTGCTGCTGGGTGCGGTGGTGTTCGGCGAGGGGGTCGACCCCTGGGTTGTCACCGGGGGGCTGGTGATCATCGGCTCGATCGCCTTCATCACCTGGCGTGAGGCGGTGCTCAAGCGCAGGATGCGCACCCCGGCCGTTCCGGCGACGAAGTTCTGACGTTTTGGTATCGTCTCACGCCTGCGGCGCGAGACGACCCGCCGGGGGCTTTGCCCCCGGACCCCCATGTAAAGGTGAGGGGGCTGTCTGCCCCCTCAAACTCCCCCGAGGATACTTCCGGCAAGAAAAAGCGGGGGTCAGTCGCGTGGTTTGAGCAGGCGTGAGAGGATCGCTGTCTTGGTGACCTGGCCGAGCGCCTCGCCCGCTTCGGTGACGCGCAGCGGGGTGTCGCTGGCTTCGAAATGGGGCAGGAGCGCTTCGAGCTTCGCGCTGGCGGCGATCTCGCCGGTGGCCTCGGCGCTCATGGGTTCCATCACGTCGCGCGCCGTGAGCACGCCCAGCGGGTTCATATGGGCGACGAAATCGGCGACGTAGTCATTTGCCGGATGCGTGTAGATTTCCTGCGGCGTGCCGCACTGGACGATGCGCCCACCTTCCATGATCGCGATGCGCCCGCCGATCTTGAAGGCCTCGTCGAGATCGTGGCTGACGAAGACGATCGTGCGCCCGAGGCGCTGTTGCAGTTCGAGCAGCTCGTCCTGGAGGCGCGCGCGGATCAGGGGATCGAGCGCAGAGAAGGGCTCGTCCATGAGCAGGATCGGCGCATCCGTCACGAAGGCGCGGGCGAGGCCGACGCGCTGCTGCATGCCGCCCGAAAGCTCGGAGACCTTGTGATCGGCCCAGTCGGCGAGGCCGACGAGGGAGAGCTGTTCGCGCGCCTTGGCGAGGCGTTCGCTGGCGCGCATCCCGCCCAGTTCGAGGCCGAGGGCGACGTTCTCGACGACGCTGCGCCAGGGCAGCAGGCCGAATTGCTGGAAGACCATGGAGATGTGATCGAGGCGCAGGCTGCGCAGGGTTTTCTCGCCTGCGTTGGTGACATCGACCATCTCGCCGCCGCGCGCGACGCGCACCGCGCCGCGCGCCACCGGGTTGAGCCCGTTGACGGCGCGCAGGAGGGTGGATTTGCCCGAGCCCGAGAGCCCCATGAGCACGATGATCTCGCCCGCGGCGACCTCGAGCGCGCAGTCATGCACGCCGAGCACCTGGCCGGTGGCCTCCTGGATCTCACCGCGGCTGAGGCCCTCGTCCATCAGCGGCAGCGCCTTTTGCGGCGCATCGCCGAAGACGATGGAGACATTGTCGAATGCGACGGCTGTATCTGCTTGGCTCATGAGCTGGCCTCCAGGCGGAGCATGCGGTCGAGCGCGATGGCGACGGCGACGATCACCAGCCCGCTTTCAAAGCCGAGCGAGGCATTGACCGAGTTGAGCGCGCGCACCACGGGCACGCCGAGCCCATCGGCACCGACCAGCGCGGCGATGACGACCATCGAGAGCGAGAGCATGATCGTCTGGTTGAGGCCGGTCATGATCTGGGGCAGGGCCGAGGGCAGCTCGACCTTCCACAGAAGCTGGCGCGGCGTGGCGCCGAAGGCGCGGGCGGCCTCTATGAGCGGGGTGGGGGTGCGCGAGATCCCGAGATGCGTGAGGCGGATGGGCGCGGCGAGCACGAAGATGAAGGTGGCCACCAGCCCCGGCACCATGCCGATGCCGAAAAGCACGATCATCGGGATGAGATAGACGAAGGTCGGGATGGTCTGCATCATGTCGAGCACAGGCAGCATGGCCTGGTAGACGCGGGGGCGATGGGCGGCATAGATGCCCACGGGCACGCCGACGCCCATGCAGAAGATCCCCGAGAAGAGGATGAGCGCGAGGCTTTCGGTCACTTCCTCCCAGTAGCCCTGGTTGATGGTGAAGAGAAAGCAGACCGCCACGAGGATGACGCGGGAAAGGTTGCGCTGGAGGCCCCATGTGAGCAGGGCGAAGGCGGCGACGACGATATAGGGCGAGGGGTATTGCAGGACGAAGAGCGCGGCCTCGATGGCGCCGCTCAGGACGGTTTCCATCAGGTCGAAGAAGCCGCTGAAGGCCTCGGTCAGCCAGTCGAAGAAGGCGGCGATGGCGTCACCGATCTGGAGCTTGCCATCCTCGTCGATCAGCCAGTCGAAAGTCATGGGGCTGTGCTCCGGGCTGTGTCACGGGCCGAAGAGATGAGGGCCTCGGGACAGGAAAGGGGATATGTCATGAAATGCGTGCAGGCGGAAGGGCAGGCCGCTACCTTCGCGGCCCGCCCCTGCGCGATCAGTCTGCGAGCGCGGATTTGACCGCGTCTGCGCCGGGCGCGCCATCGGCCGTCTCGACGCCGTCGAGCCAGGCCATGTAGGCGTCCGGGTTGGCCTTGAGCCAGGCTGTCGCGGCATCTTCGGGGTCTTCGCCGTCATCGAGGATCGCGGCCATGATCTCGTTTTCCATTGCCAGCGAGAACTTCAGGTTGCCCAGCAGCGTGCCGACATTGGGGCACTCCTCGGAAAAGCCTGCGCGCGTGTTGGTATAGACCGTCGCGCCGCCCAGGTTGGGGCCGAAATAGTCGTCCCCGCCGGTGAGATAGCCCATGTCGAAATTGGCGTTCATCGGGTGCGGCTCCCAGCCGAGGAAGACGATGGGCTCGTCCTTGCGGGTGGCCCGCGCGACCTGCGCCAGCATGCCCTGCTCGGAGGATTCGGCCACGTCGAACCCTTCGAGGCCGAAGGCATTCTCGTCGATCATGGACTGGATCAGGCGGTTGCCGTCATTGCCTGGCTCGATGCCGTAGATCGTGCCGTCGAGCGCCTCTTCATGTTCGGCGATGTCGGAGAAATCCCCGATGCCGAGCTCCATGGCGTGCTTATTGACAGCGAGGGTGTATTTCGCGCCTTCGAGGTTCTCGCGGACAGTGTCGACCGTGCCGGCCTCGCGGTAGGGGGCGATGTCGCCTTCCATGGTGGGCATCCAGTTCCCGAGGAAGATGTCCACGTCGCCTTCGGCCATGGCCGTGTAGGTGACCGGCACGGAAAGCACCTTGGTCTCCACGTCATAGCCGAGCGCGTCGAGGATGACCGATGTGGTCGCGGTCGTCGCGGTGATGTCGGTCCAGCCGACATCGGAGAAGACGACCTCGGTGCAGGCGTCCTGCGCGCTCGCGCCCGTCGCGGCGGCGATGGCGAAGGCGGAGAGGGTATATTTCAGATTCATGTCGGGTCTCCCGTTTGGTTATTGGTTCGTGCGGTTTTTATTGATTGACGAGTCAATCAAAACAGAACAAGCTTTGGAACGCAACAGTGTTGAGTAAGACGATGCCGAAACTTGGGATGGAGCCTATCAGACGAGAGGCTCTGGTAAAAGCGACTATAGCCGAGATCGGCGCGAAGGGCTCGCTCGACGTGACCGTGAGCCAGATCGCCAAGCGCGCCGGCATGTCCAGCGCGCTCGCGCATCACTATTTCGGCGGCAAGGACCAGATCCTCGTCGCCGCGATCCGGCACACGATGAGCGTCTATGCCGCCGAGGTGCGCGGGGCGCTTGTCATGGCGCGGGGCGACGGCGAACGCGTCGAGGCGATCGTGCGGGCGTCGTTCAGCCCGCGCAACTTCCGCGCCGAGACGGTGGCGGCCTGGATGAACTTCTACGTGCTGGCGCAGCGCTCGGGCGAGGCCGAAAGGCTCTTGGGCATCTATCACGCGCGGCTGCGCTCGAACCTTCGGGGCGCGCTGCGCGGTCTGGTCGGGGCGCGGGCGGGCGAGGTCGCAGCGCGGGTCGCGGCGCTTATCGACGGGGTCTACCTGCGCCAGTCGCTGGGCCGCGGCACGCCCGACGGCGAGGCGGCCGAGCGTGCCGTCATGGGCTATGTGCAACTCGAGCTCGAAAAGGGAGCGACATGAGCAAACCGAACATCCTCATCTTCATGGTCGACCAGCTCAACGGCACGCTCTTTCCCGACGGGCCCGCCGACTGGCTGCACCTGCCGAACCTGCGCAAGCTCGCGGACCGCTCGACGCGGTTCAGGAACGCCTACACGGCCAGCCCGCTCTGCGCGCCGGGGCGAGCGGCCTACATGTCGGGCCAGCTTCCCAGCGGCACCGGCGTCTATGACAATGCTGCCGAGTTCGCCTCCGCCATTCCGACCTATGCGCATCACCTGCGCCGCGCCGGCTATCAGACCTGCCTTTCGGGCAAGATGCATTTCGTCGGCCCCGACCAGCTCCACGGCTTCGAGGAGCGGCTGACGACCGACATCTACCCGCCCGATTTCGGCTGGACGCCGGACTATCGCAAGCCCGGCGAGCGGATCGACTGGTGGTATCACAACCTCGGCAGCGTCACGGGCGCAGGCGTGGCCGAGATCTCCAACCAGATGGAATATGACGACGAGGTGGCCTATCACGCGCGGGCCAAGGTCTATGACTACGCACGCGGCAAGGATGCGCGGCCGTGGTGCATGACCGTGAGCTTCACGCATCCGCATGACCCCTACGTGGCAAGAAAGAAATACTGGGATCTCTACGAGGATTGCGAGTATCTGCTGCCGGAAGTTCCGGCGATGGATTACGACGACCACGACCCGCACAGCCAGCGCATCTTCGATGCCAATGACTGGCGCTCCTACGAGATTTCCGAGGAGGATATCCGCCGCTCCCGCCGGGCCTATTTCGCCAATATCTCCTATCTCGATGACAAGATCGGCGAGGTTCTGGAGGCGCTGGAGACGACGCGGCAGGCCGAGGACACGATCGTGCTTTTCGTCTCCGACCATGGCGACATGCTCGGCGAGCGCGGCCTGTGGTTCAAGATGAGCTTTTACGAAGGCTCGGCACGGGTTCCGATGATGATCGCGGCGCCTCAGATGGCGGCGGGGCTCGTCGAGGTGCCGGTGAGCAACATCGATGTCTGCCCGACGCTCTGCGAGCTTGCGGGCGTGGACATGGGCGAGGTGATGCCCTGGACGAGTGGCGAAAGCCTCGTGCGGCTGGGCCAGGGCGGCGCGCGCCGCAGCCCCGTGGCGATGGAATACGCCGCTGAGGCGAGCTGTTCGCCGCTCGTCGCCCTGCGCCATGGCAAGTGGAAATACACCAATTGCGCGATCGACCCTGAGCAGCTCTTCGACCTCGAGGCCGACCCCAGCGAGCTGACCAACCGCGCGGAAGACCCCGATTATGCGCGCATTCTGGAGGTGTTCCGGCGCATGGCGGCGGAACGCTGGGACCTGGAGGATTTCGACGCCGATGTGCGCAAGAGCCAGGCGGCGCGCTGGGTCGTCTACGAGGCGCTGCGGGAAGGGGGCTATTACCCCTGGGATTTCCAGCCGCTCCAGGACGCCTCCGAGCGCTACATGCGCAACCACATGGACCTCAACACGCTCGAGGAGAGCCAGCGGTTCCCGAGGGGCGAGTGATGGGCTGGCCCCCTCGCCGTGTCAGGGAATGCGCGGCGAGGGGGCAGAAAGTTAGGATATGAAGATGCAGGCAGATTACGTCATCGTCGGCGCTGGCTCGGCGGGCAGCGCCATGGCTTACCGGCTCAGCGAGGCGGGCAAGTCCGTCATCGTGATAGAGCATGGCGGCTCGGATGCGGGGCCGTTCATCCAGATGCCGGCGGCACTGAGCTACCCGATGAACATGAAGGCCTATGACTGGGGCTACAAGACGGAAGCAGAGCCTCACCTCGGAGGGCGGCGGCTGGTGGCCCCGCGCGGCAAGGTGATCGGAGGGTCCTCATCGATCAACGGGATGATCTACGTGCGCGGCCATGCGCGCGATTTCGACCAGTGGCGTGACGGCGGCGCGGCGGGCTGGGGATTTGCCGATGTGCTGCCCTATTACAAGCGGATGGAGCATTGGCACGGGGAGACGGGCGACGCGCGATGGCGCGGCACGGACGGGCCCCTGCACATCACCCGCGGGCCGCGCGCCAACCCGCTTTACCACGCTTTCGTCGAGGCCGGGCGGCAGGCGGGCTACGAGGTCACCGAGGATTACAACGGCGAGAAGCAGGAAGGTTTCGGCGCTTTCGAGCAGACCGTCTGGAAGGGGCGGCGCTGGTCGGCGGCCAACGCTTACCTGCGCCCGGCGCTGAAGCGCGAGAATTGCACGCTGGTGCGCGGGCTGGCCGAGAAGATCGAGATCAGCGAGGGCCGCGCGACGGGCGTGCGGATCAGGCGCGGGGGACGAAGCGAGGTGATCGAAGCGCGCGCCGAAGTCATCATCGCCGCGAGCGCCTTCAACTCGCCCAAGCTGTTGATGCTCAGCGGGATCGGCCCGGCGGCGCACCTCGCGGAACACGGCATCGATGTGGTGGCCGACCGCCGCGGTGTCGGGCAGAACCTTCAGGACCACCTGGAGATGTATATCCAGTATGCCTCGAAGCAGCCGATCACGCTCTACAAGCACTGGAACCTTTTCTCGAAAGGTTTGATCGGGGCGCAATGGCTTTTCACCAAGACGGGGCTGGGCGCGTCGAACCAGTTCGAAAGCTGCGCCTTCATCCGCAGCCAGGCGGGGGTCGAATACCCGGACATCCAGTATCACTTCCTGCCCATGGCGGTGCGCTATGACGGCAAGGCCCCGGCGGAGGGGCATGGCTTCCAGGCGCATGTCGGGCCGATGCGCTCGCCGAGCCGCGGGGAAGTCACGCTGAAAAGCGCCGATCCGGCTGAAGCGCCGCGCATCCTGTTCAACTACATGAGCGCGGCGCAGGACTGGGAGGATTTCCGCCGCTGCATTCGCCTCACACGGGAGATATTCGGGCAGGAGGCTTTCGCACCCTTCGTGAAACACGAGATCCTGCCGGGCGCGGAGGCGCAGAGCGACGCGGCGCTCGACGAGGTGATCCGCGAGCATGTGGAGAGCGCCTATCATCCTTGCGGGACCTGCAAGATGGGCGCGGCGGATGACCCCGACGCGGTGGTCGACCCTGAATGCCGGGTGATCGGCGTCGAGGGCCTGCGCGTCGCCGACAGCTCGATCTTCCCGCAGGTGACCAACGGGAACCTCAACGGACCGTCGATCATGACCGGCGAGAAGGCGAGCGACCATATCCTGGGCCGCGCGCCACTGCCGCCGGTCAATGACGCGCCGTGGATTCACCCCGAATGGGAGACGGCGCAGCGTTAACCCTGCGGGCCGATTGCGGTTGCACGCGGGCGCGTCCGCCCGCATGTTAACCAAATGTTAAGAAAGGTTAACGCCGCCCTCGCCGCTCTCTGCCTGCTGGCCTTGCCTGCCCCCATCGCCGCCGAGACGCTCGAAGGGCGCGTCGAGGTGGTGGATGGCGACACGATCCGCCTCGGCGGTCAGCCCGTCCGGCTGCATGGGATCGACGCGCCCGAGCAGAGCCAGACCTGCGAGAGCGCAGAGGGTGCGCGCTGGGCCTGCGGCTCATGGGTCACGCAGCGCGCGAAGGGCGCGTTCGAGGGCCGCATCGCGCGCTGCGAGGCGGTGGATATCGACCGCTATGAGCGGATCGTGGCGCGCTGCGAGGCGGGCGGCGTGGACATGGGACAGTGGCTGGTGAGCGAGGGGCTCGCCTTCGCCTATCGCAAATATTCCATGGCCTATGACCTCGACGAGAAACGCGCGGCGGTGAACGATCGCGGGCTGCATGCCAGCCGCGTGCAGAGCCCGGCGCAGTTTCGCCGCTCGCAACGCAAAGAGGAGGCCCCGCCCGATCCTGCCTGCAGGATCAAGGGCAACATCTCCGCGAAGGGGGTGAAGATTTTCCACGCGCCGGGACAGCAGCACTACACGCGCACGCGGATCAGCACACGCAAGGGCGAACGCTGGTTCTGCTCGGCGCAGGAGGCGCGGGCGGCAGGCTGGCGCAAGGCGCGGCGATAGCGCCGCCATTTGATCCGTGTCAAGGCAGGGTGGGCGGGGCATGTCCTAGGGTCGGGTGAAACCGACAACAGGAGTGGAAACATGTCGCATACCCCCCATGAGCTGAGTGAAGAATTCCCCGAATTC
Source organism: Rhodobacteraceae bacterium 63075 (assembly GCA_003417655.1). Taxonomy (GTDB): domain Bacteria; phylum Pseudomonadota; class Alphaproteobacteria; order Rhodobacterales; family Rhodobacteraceae; genus Lentibacter. The sequence continues at coordinate 24,341 of QVMW01000021.1, read as the reverse complement.
GCGGAGAAGATGAGCGCGCTGAAGGCCGAGAACGCGCATTTCGCCAAGCTGGCCGACGAGTATCACGAGGTGAACCGCGCCGTGCATCGCGCGGAGACCAACGTGGAGCCCGTGGGCCAGTTCGCCGAGGAGGAAATGCGCAAGAAACGCGCGGCGCTCAAGGACGAGATCTACCGGATGCTTTCGGCCTGAACGGGCCTGAGGGACGGGGGAAAGAGGCGGCTTTCGGGCCGCCCTTTTTGTCTGCGCGCAAGAATTTTTCGAAAATTCTTGGCCGTTTTCTTTGAAAGAAAACGGGCGCGTCAGGTCCGGGTTTCGATGAAGTCCCAAAGGGTTTCGAGCACATCCGCGCGCCAGAGGTCCGTATGCCCCGCGCCCTCGACGGCGAGGAATTGCTTGTCCGGCGCGGGGGCGGCCTCGAAGATCTGCCGTCCTTGGGCGATGGGAATGAGCTCGTCACGGGTTCCGTGGATGACGAGGAGCGGGGCGTCCAGCCTATGCGCCTGCCCGAGGCTTTCCCAGCGCGAGCGCAGGAAGGGCGTGAGGCGGGAAAGGCGCGGATCGAGCGCCTTGGCGACGTCCGAAACGGAGGTGAAGGGCGCTTCGAGCACCACTGCGGCGGGCGCGGTGCCTGTCTCGGCGTCGCGCTCCACCGAGGACATGAGCGCAACCGTGACCACGGCGCTGCCGAGGCTTTCGCCGTAGAGCACGCGGGGGGCGTCCGTCTCGAGCACCTTGGCGAGGTCGCGGTAGAGCGCGCGGACATCGGAGGTGATGGCCTTTTGCGAGGGTGTGCCGGTGCTGCCCGAGGAGCCGCGATAGGCCATGGCGACGAGGCCGTAGCCGCGATCGAGCAGGGCGTTGAAGCGGTGTGCGCGCATGGCGAGATTGCCCGCGTTGCCGTGAAAATAGAGGATCACCGGCTTGCCGGGGCGCGGCGCGGCGCGCCAGACCACGAGCCGCTCGCCGCCGGTTTCGAAGCGGGTCTCCGACAGGCGCGGCACGCCGGCCCTGGCGGGGCTTACCGCGCTTGCATCGAAAGGGTAGAGCATCTTCTGCTCCAGCAGCCCGATGCCGAAGGCCCCGCCGAGGCCGAAGAGGGCCAAAGCGCCAAGGAGCCGCAGCATCAATCGACCTCGTAGGGCAGCACGCCGCGATTGTCGGGGTCGATCACGAGGCGGCGTTCGAGCGGCGGGACGGCGCGCTGGTGACAGTTCGTGCGCTCGCAGATCCGACAGGAGATGCCGATCGGCTCGAAGCTCTGGCGCTCCGACAGGTCCAGCCCGTCGGCATAGACGATGGAATCGGCATGGGCGACTTCGCAGCCGAGGGCGATGGCGAAGCGGCGGATCGGCGCGCCGTAGTGGCCGCCGGTCTTGGAGATGTCCCGGGCGATGGAGATATAGCGCACGCCGTCAGGCGTCTCGGCGAGCTGGCGCAGGAATTGCCCGGGCGTCTCGAAGGCGCGGTGCACGTTCCACAGCGGGCAGGCCCCGCCGAAGCGGGCGAATTGCAGCCGCGTGGCCGAGTGGCGCTTGGTGATCGTGCCGGCCTGGTCGACGCGCACGAAGAAGAAGGGCACGCCCTTCGCGCCGGGGCGCTGGAGCGTGGAGAGCCGGTGCGCAACCTGCTCGATGGAGGCATCGAAGCGGCGCGCCAGCATCTCCAGGTCGTGCCGGGTTTCGCGGGCGGCGGCGTGGAAGGCCGCGTAGGGCATGAGCGCCGCGCCGGCGAAGTAGTTGGCCAGCCCGATCTTGGCGATGTCGCGGGCCGCGGCTGTCTGGAAGCGGGCGAGGTCGAGCGTGGCTTCGATGAGCTTGTCCTGTTTGAGCAGGGCGATTTGCAGGAGCATCTGGAAATTGCGCGTGCCGGGGCCTGCGCGCGAGGACAGGGTGAGTGTCTGTGTTGCGCGGTCGTAATGGCGCAGGCGGGGCTGGTCGCGTTCGGTGACGGTGATGCCGTCGTCGCGCAGGGTGCGGATCGCCGTGGCGCGGATGTCCTCGCTTTGCGCGGCGAAGCGCTCGGCGGCGCGGTCGACGGCGTCGATGTAGTTGTCGCAGTAGTGGAAGAAGTCGCGCACCTCGTCCCAGGGGCTGGCCTGAAGGCGGGCATCCTCGCGCCCGAGGGCCTCGTCGAGCGAGGCGAGGCGCTCGTGGGTCTGCCTGTAGGTGCGGTGCAGGGCGAGGAAGGCGCGGGCGAGGCCCGGCGCGTTGGAGGCCGTCAGGCGAAGATCGGCGAGCGGGGGCGGGTCATCGGCAAAGAGCGGGTCGGCCATGGCCTCGCGCATGTCCGAGACGAGGCGCTCGGAATCGGCCGAGGTCAGCTCGGTCACGTCGAAGCCGAATTCCTGCGCGAGGTTGAGCACCACCGTCGTCGAGACGGGGCGCTTGTTGTTTTCCATCTGGTTGAGATAGGGCAGGGAGACGCCGAGCTTTCCGGCGAAGTCCTTCTGCGTGAGCCCGAGGCGCGTGCGCGTCTCGCGCAGCTTGGCGCCTGCGTAGAGTTTCTGGGTGGGCATGGGGCCGCCTGGTTTGCAAGTTAGCTTTCGGGGGACGTTAGGTTTGCAAAGCCGGTTTGGCAAGTGGTGGTGTGGGGGCGTGCGCGGGGGCTGGGTTGATGGCTGTGTGATACATTTTGCCAATGAGCGTCCTGCGCGGAATCAAGGCCGAAGGCCGCCGCGCGTCATGCCAGAGGCATGCTTCCAGCATGACGGGCCGCCCCCACGGCAAGCGAAACTCTTCCCGCCCGCTCAGGTGGCGTTGCGCAACCTGCGCTCGCGGCGGGCGACGAAGACCATGATCATCATCGCGATGCCGCAGCTCACGGCCATGATCGACACCAGCGGCATTTCCGTCGAGCCGGGCGTGAGCAGCGCGCCGGCCAGGGCCGAGAGGGCCGCGCCGCCGCCGATCATGATCGCGCTGCCGAGGCCCGAGGCCGTCCCGGCGAGATGGGGCCGGACCGAGAGCATCCCGGCTTGTGCGTTGGGGATGACCATGCCGTTGCCGATGCCGACGAAGATCATCGAGCCGAAGAACACCGCCGCCGAACTTGCCCCCGCGAGGCTGAGAAAGAAGGAGGGGGCGAGGGAGATCACGCAGATGACATTGCCCCAGAAGATCATGAAGTTGATCCCCAGCCGCGCGGCGTAGCGGCCTGTGAAGAAATTGCCGAGGAAATAGCCCACGCCGGGCGCGGCGAAGTAGAGCCCCAGCGTGTCGGGCGTGAGCGAGAAGACTTCCGTGCCCACGAATGTCGCGCCGCCGAGATAGGCGAAGAAGGCCCCCGAGGAGAAGGCCGAGGCGAGGCAATAGCCCCAGAAGCGCGGCGAGCGCAGCAGCTCGGGATATTCGGCGAATTGCTGGGTCAGGGTCCGGTCGCTGGGCGGGGCGGTCTCCGAGAGGTCGAACCACGTGACCGCGAACATGAACACGCCTGCGCCGAGCAGCATCCAGAAGCTGGCCTGCCAGCCATAGATCACCTCGAGCATCCCGCCGATGGCCGGGGCGATCATCGGGATGAGCGACATGCCCATGGTGACATAGCCGATCATCGAGGCGGCCTGGTCCTGCGGGTAGATGTCGCGCACCACGGCCCGCGAGAGGACCATGGCCACGGCGATGACGGCCTGGCCCATGCGGAAGATCATGAAGACGGTCACGTTGGGGGCCAGAAGGCAGCCGAGCGTGGCAACGAGAAACAGCCCCATGCCCCAGAGCAGAACCGAGCGGCGGCCGTATTTGTCGGAGATCGGGCCGATGAAAAGCTGCAACACGCCGCTGACGGCGAGGTAGAGCGCCACGGCGAGCTGCATGTAGGCGTAATCGACCTCGAAATAGCTGGCCATGTTGCCGAGCGACGGCAGGAAGACGTTCATCGCGAGAGCCGAGAGCCCTGCGAGGCAGACAAGCGTGAAGATGTGCGGCGGCGTCGCCCTGTCGAGGAAGCGACTCTTGATCGGTTCGGCCATGGATCAGGCGTAAGTCGGGCCGGTGGAAGAGTCCAGAGTGCTTGTTGCGATGTTAATTTGCATATTTGCAATTTGCGCAAAGTTTTCTACCGAAACTTTGCAAATTTGCCGGTTTGTGCTTTGTCCCGCGCGCCTTGGCAGATATAGGTCGGAAAACCGACGGGGCGCGCGCCTCGTCAAGCTATTCCGGCAGGGGGCGATATGAAAGACATTCTCCAGAAACTCGAGGACAACCGCGACGCGGCCCGGCTGGGCGGCGGGCAGAAGCGCATCGACGCGCAGCACGACAAGGGCAAGCTGACGGCGCGCGAGCGGATCGAGCTGCTGCTCGACGAGGGCAGCTTCGAAGAGTTCGACATGTTCAAGACCCATCGCTGCACCGATTTCGGCATGGAGAAGAACCGGCCCTATGGCGACGGTGTGGTGACCGGCTGGGGCACGATCAACGGGCGGCAGGTCTATGTCTTCAGCCAGGATTTCACCGTCCTCGGCGGCTCGGTTTCGCAAACCCATGCGCAGAAAATCTGCAAGATCATGGACATGGCCGTTCAGAACGGCGCGCCGGTGATCGGGATCAACGATTCGGGCGGCGCGCGGATCCAGGAGGGTGTCGACAGCCTCGCGGGCTATGGCGATGTCTTCGAGCGCAACATCCGGGCCTCGGGCGTCGTGCCGCAGATCAGCGTCATCATGGGCCCCTGCGCCGGCGGCGCGGTCTACTCGCCCGCGATGACGGACTTCATCTTCATGGTGAAGGACAGCTCCTACATGTTCGTCACCGGCCCCGACGTGGTCAAGACGGTGACCAACGAGCAGGTGACCGCCGAGGAGCTGGGCGGGGCCGCGACCCACACCAAGAAAAGCTCGGTCGCCGATGCGGCCTTCGAGAACGACGTGGAGGCGCTGGCCGAGGTGCGCCGGCTTGTCGATTTCCTGCCCCTGAGCAACCGCGAGAAGCCGCCTGTGCGGCCCTTCTTCGACACGCCGACGCGCGAGGAGGCGAGCCTCGACACGCTCATCCCCGACAACCCGAACCAGCCCTATGACATGAAGGAGCTGATCCTGAAGATCGCCGACGAGGGCGATTTCTACGAGATCCAGGAGGAGTTCGCGGCCAATATCATCACCGGCTTCATGCGCCTCGAGGGCCAGACCGTGGGTGTCGTGGCCAACCAGCCGATGGTTCTGGCCGGTGTGCTCGACATCGACAGCTCCCGCAAGGCGGCGCGCTTCGTGCGCTTCTGCGACGCTTTCGAGATCCCGATCCTGACGCTGGTGGACGTGCCCGGCTTCCTGCCCGGGACGGGGCAGGAATATCGCGGCGTCATCAAGCATGGCGCGAAGCTGCTCTTCGCCTATGGCGAGGCGACCGTCCCGAAGGTGACGGTCATCACCCGCAAGGCCTATGGCGGGGCCTACGTGGTCATGGCCTCCAAGCACCTGCGCGCGGATATCAACTATGCCTGGCCGACCTCCGAGATCGCCGTGATGGGCGCGAAGGGGGCGACGGAGATCATCCACCGTGGTGATCTGGGCGACGAGGAGAAGATCGCCGCGCATACCAAGGACTATGAAGACCGTTTCGCCAACCCCTTCGTGGCGGCCGAGCGCGGCTTCATCGACGAGGTGATCATGCCGCATTCCACGCGCAAGCGCGTGAGTCGCGCCTTCGCCAGCCTGCGCAGCAAGAAGCAGGCGATGCCGTGGAAAAAGCACGACAACATTCCGCTGTGAGGGCCTGTTGAAAGCACCTTTTGCATATGGGGCCTGCCTCGTTCTGGCGGCTGGCGCGGCTCCGGCCGGAGAGCTGCCGCGCCTGCCTTCGGGGCTGGAGCCGGAGCTGATGGAGGCATTCATCGACGTCAAGCCCGACGGGATGTTCACCTATGCGCGCTTTCGCTTTCTTTTGCCGCAGATCGGCACGGAGGCTGCGCCGGAGCATGGCGCGCTGGCGGAGGATTTCATGGTCCTGTGCAACGAATATGCGCTGGACCGGCTGGCCGGAAGCGACCAGCAGATCGACCGGGTGGTGATTTCCTTTTCGGACCGCCCTGTTGAATTCGGCGCGACCGATCCGGAGGCGACGCAGTTTTTCGAGCAGTTCGGGGTTGCGGACGGAACCTGCACTTGGGAGCAATTTTGATGCAACCACAATATGTTGCGGTATATAGCTCACGTGCAATCGCGATTGCGGCATTCCGGGCACAGCGCGGCGGGAAGCTGCCCGCCGCCTGTGAAAAAGACGCGTTTTCAGCTATGCTGCGCAGTTGCACGGCCCTTGTGCCGGGCATCTCACGTGAGAGGCAGGACGGAGCATGCGCTTCGCAGCTGTCTGAAAACAAAGACAGGAGTAGAAAATGTCGAACATCCTCAAGGGCGCAGCCGCGCTCTCGCTGGCATTGGTCGTATCCGCTTGCGGCAACAATGCGCCTGAAGAAGAATATGTCGTGGTCGAACCCGAGCCCATCTCGGTCGAGCCGACATATACGGGCAAATACAAGTAAGCAAAGCAGGGGGCGGGCAGGCTCCGCCCCCCGTTTTCCGGCCCTTGCGCGGGGCGCGGACTTCACGCTTCCCCTACGTCAGTTTTGCAGTTACCGTGCCTCCCATAACGATGTTTGGAGGATATCATGTCTGCAACCCGTAAACTCGCCGCAGCGATGCTTGGCGTTTTCGTGCTCGGCGCCTGTGCCAAGGAAGAACCTGCGCCGATGGTCATCATGCCGGAACAGACCTACAACAAATATGGCGAGCCCATGGGCTGTGTCGACAATCAGGGCAGCAGCGTGCCCTGCCTGCCGCCCGAAGGGTGCGACTCCGCTGCCGGCGGCGCGAATTGCGTGCCCGGCGAGGGCGGTGGCGGCAACAACACGCCGGGCACCTACGGCTGACACCGGGCCGGCCTGCATAGCGCGGCGCGCGTTTCAGCGCCGCACCCCGCATGAGACCCCTCCGCGAGCCCAAGGTTCGGGGAGGGTCACATGCTGAAGCACCGGGGCTTTCCGGGGCGGCTGCCCGGAACCGACTATCAGTTCACCATTCGCAGGGCGAACCCGAAAGGGGCCACGCCGCTCACCGAGCGCACGCGCTATCGTGACAGGCGCCCGCCCGACAAACGCGCCGATGCGGGCTTCATGGCCGCGCTCTGGGAGCATTTCGGCGACGCGCCTTTCGAGCGGGGGAATCTCGACGCCGGCAGGCTCTCCTGGCTCTTCGGGCGTGAGGTGATCGCCGCCGAGGACCCGTTCGATCCGGCAAGTTATGATGCGTTGCTCAGGATCGACGTTCAGGCAGCGCGGCGCGCCTTTCCCGAAATCTTCGAAAATGACGACGGAAACTGGGAGGATCAGGCATGATCTTGCCGAGCCATCGCGCGTTTGAGCAGGGATCGGCCCAAGCGGGGGCCGGATCAGCTGCCGGGCTTTCCAGCGCCCTGCGCGGATGCCAGATTTGCACTGTGATGGTTGCCCAATTACGGGCACGGGGCGAAAGCCCTGTCCGTTACCCTTCCCCTGCAGGGCGTGGCGGCTGCCCCCAAGGCTGCCCGCCCTGCCTTTTTCGAGCTGCACGTGGCAGCCGGCTGTTCAGTAAGTGGTCGACAGAGCGGCGCCCATTGCCTATTTTGAAAGACATGAGGGCTGCGAAGATGGCCGATGTCAAAACAAAACGAGGCAAAGAGACATGCAAAAATTCACGAAACTGGCCATGGCGTTCAGCGCTGCCGCGATGCTCGCGGGCTGTGGCGACACGCTTGGCGAACAGGCGCTCATGGGCGGGGGCGCCGGCGTCGCCGTTTCGGCGCTCACCAAGGGCGACCTGGCGACAGGCGCGCTCATCGGTGCGGCGGGCAACGTCGCCTATTGCCAGAAATACCCGTCGCGCTGCTGAGCAGGCGACTCTAGCCGCAGCTGCGGCCCGAAACATCACTGAAGCCATCTCCGGGCGCGGTCCGGGGGTGGCTTTTTGCATTTTGGCGGGCAGCGCTTTGCTGTGCCGCTCGGACTGAGGAAAGGGACGGACCATGTTCAAGAAGATCCTGATAGCCAACCGCGGCGAGATTGCCTGCCGCGTGATCAAGACGGCCCGGAAGATGGGCATCAAGACGGTGGCGATCTATTCGGATGCCGACCGCAACGCGCTGCACGTTCAGATGGCTGACGAGGCGGTGCATATCGGCCCGGCCCCGGCCAACCAGTCCTATATCGTGATCGAGAACGTCATGCGCGCGATCCGCGAGACCGGCGCGGAGGCCGTGCACCCGGGCTATGGCTTCCTGTCGGAGAACTCCAAGTTTGCCGCCGCGCTGGAGAAGGAGGGCGTCGCCTTCATCGGACCGCCCAAGGGCGCGATCGAGAAGATGGGCGACAAGATCACCTCCAAGAAGATCGCCCAGGAGGCGGATGTCAGCACCGTGCCCGGTTACATGGGCCTCATCGAGGATGCCGAGGAGGCGGTAAAGATCAGCTCCGAGATCGGCTATCCGGTGATGATCAAGGCGAGCGCAGGCGGCGGCGGCAAGGGCATGCGCATCGCCTGGACGGACGACGAGGCGCGCGAGGGCTTCCAGAGCTCCAAGAACGAGGCGGCGTCGAGTTTCGGGGATGACCGGATATTCATCGAGAAATTCGTCACCCAGCCCCGCCACATCGAGATCCAGGTGCTGTGCGACAGCCACGGGAACGGCATTTACCTCGGCGAGCGTGAATGCTCGATCCAGCGGCGGAACCAGAAGGTTGTCGAGGAGGCGCCGAGCCCGTTCCTCGACGAAGAGACCCGCAAGGCCATGGGCGAGCAGGCCGTGGCATTGGCCCATGCGGTCGATTATGCCAGCGCGGGCACGGTGGAATTCATCGTCGATGGCGAGAAGAACTTCTATTTCCTCGAGATGAACACGCGCCTTCAGGTGGAACACCCCGTCACCGAGCTCATCACCGGCGTCGACCTTGTCGAGCAGATGATCCGCGTGGCTTACGGCGAGAAGCTGGCGCTGAGCCAGGACGATGTGAAACTGCAAGGCTGGGCCATCGAGAACCGCCTTTACGCCGAAGACCCTTACCGCGGCTTCCTGCCCTCGATCGGGCGGCTGACGCGCTATCGCCCGCCCGAGGAGATGGCCTCGGGGCCGCTTATGGAGAAGGGCAAGTGGCAGGGCGAAGCCCCGCAAGGTGCCTTCGCGATGCGCAATGATACCGGCGTCTACGAGGGCGGCGAGATCTCGATGTATTACGACCCGATGATCGCCAAGCTCTGCACGTGGGCGCCCTCGCGCGCGGCGGCGATCGAACATATGCGCGACGCGCTCGACGGCTTCGAGATCGAGGGGATCGGGCACAATCTGCCGTTCCTGTCGGCGGTGATGGATCACGAGATCTTCATCAAGGGCGAGATGACCACGGCCTTCATCGAGGAGCAGTATCCCGAAGGCTTCGAAGGCGTGGAGCTGGACGAAGAGGCGCTGCGCAAGATCGCGGCCAGCGCGGCGGCGATGCACCGTGTCGCCGAGATCCGCCGCAGCCGCGTGTCGGGCCGCATGGACAATCACGAGCGCCGCGTCGGGGCCGATTGGGTCGTCAGTTTGCAGGGGCAGGACTATGCCGTGACCGTCGAGGCCGACAAGGAGGGCGCGACCGTGCGCTTCGAGGATGGCAAGCCCATCCGCGTGGCCTCCGGCTGGACGCCGGGCGATCAGCTCGCGCGGCTCACCGTCGATGACGGGCATCTGGTGCTGAAGGTCGGCAAGATCTCGGGGGGCTTTCGCATCCGCAGCCGCGGGGCGGACCTCAAAGTGCATGTGCGCACGCCTCGGCAGGCCGAGCTGGCCAGCAAGATGCCCGAGAAGGTCGCGCCGGACACCTCGAAGATGCTGCTCTGCCCGATGCCGGGGATGATCGTGAAGATCGACGTGGAAGAGGGCGACGAGGTCCAGGAGGGCCAGCCGCTCTGCACGGTCGAGGCGATGAAGATGGAGAACATCCTGCGCGCCGAGAAACAGGGCACCGTGACCAAGATCAATGCCGGTCCGGGCGACAGCCTCGCCGTGGATGACGTCATCATGGAGTTCGAATAGGCCGATGCAAGCCTTACCTGCGTCAATACCTTGGCAAGACTTGCCTGCTAGCCTTGCAGCTCTGAACGGTTTGCGAGGCGAGGATGCGCAGGGCGCTTTTTGCGGGGATGATGCTGTGGGTGCTGGCGGGCTGCGCGCTCGACAGCGAGGAGAGCCTGCGCCGCGCGCTCGGCACACGGCTTTACCTGCTCGACACGGTGCATTTCGCCTCGAAGGGCAATTGCACGGCGGCGGTTTTCACGCTGGCCAAGGGCGAGTTCCGCGAGCCTTTCCCGATGGTTGTGAGCGTGAAAGGGGCGCTTGCCAAGCTCCGGGCCGGCGAGGCGGCCTATCTGCATCTGGAGGGGCGCACGCCCAACGAGATCAGCGAGGAGATCATGAGCCACGATCTGCCAACGGGGCTGGGGCTTATCTCGGTCGGGATCGGGCCGGCGCAGGACTGCATGAGCGATCCTGTCTCGCGCGGCTATTACATGGTGCTCACCTCGGCGCAGAGCCAGATGGTCTACCTGCCCGAAGAGAACGCGCTCTTGCTGCTCTACCCGCCCGAGAAGCTGGCCTTTTTCCTGCGGGGGAACATCTGAGCGCTCAGGACCCGCTGCGTATTTCGCGCTGGCGCATGGGCAGCTTGTCGATCGAACGGGAAATCTCGCGCACCGCCCAGGGCACGGGCTTGCGCAGATATGTCTCGCCATCCTTGCCGACGAGCAAAAGCCCGAATCCGCGCGGACGGTATTCTTCGCGAAGCTCGGTCTGCTCGGACGGGTCCGTGTCGAGCACGACCAGCACATCGCGGTCGGCCAGATACTGCGGGCGCTCGGACAAGAGCCGTCGCTGCTCGATGAATTGCGGATCGAGTTCGCTGTCCGCGAAGACCAGGAGCAGACGCTTTTTCCACTTGTATTCGTCCAGCTTCACCTCGCTGGCGGGCACGAGCAGATCTTCGAACAGCTCGTCCTCAAGCTCGCCGGCTATCGCCGAGCTTGCGGAAAACGCCGCAATGACAAGTGCCAGAACCCTGATCATGATCCCTCCTGTGCTCCTAGATATAGGCTTTGCCGCGCGCATTGCGACATGTTTTTGTGCCCGAACAAGGCAATTGCAGGATTTAGATAAACCTCCCGCCCCTCTTCGCCACAGTGACGGCAGAAGAACGCGGCGTCAAACCGGCCGGCCCTTGCGCAAGAGCCGGGGACGGCCAAGGGCGGCGGAGGGTCGAGACCGCCAGACAGAACACGCAAGGACCGATGCAGACGGGCTGCGGCCCGGCATCGGCGGCAACATGAGGACCAGGACATGACCAAGCGAGACGAGTGGGCAAAACGCGCCGAAGAGGAACTGCGGGGCCGCCCGCTGGAAGACCTGACATGGCAGACGCTCGAGGATATCGAGGTCAAACCGGTCTATTTCGAGGAGGATCTCGAGGGGGTGGAGCATCTCGGCTCGATCCCCGGCTTCGCGCCCTACACGCGGGGCGTGAAATCCACGATGTATGCCGGTCGGCCCTGGACGATCCGGCAATATGCCGGCTTCTCCACCGCCGAGGAGAGCAACGCCTTCTATCGCCGCGCACTGGCGGCCGGGCAGCAGGGCGTCTCCGTCGCCTTCGACCTCGCCACGCACCGGGGCTATGACAGCGATCATCCGCGCGTCGTGGGCGATGTGGGCAAGGCGGGCGTGGCCATCGACAGCGTCGAGGACATGAAGGTGCTTTTCGACGGCATCCCGCTCGACAAGATCTCTGTCTCCATGACGATGAACGGCGCGGTGATCCCGATCCTGGCCAGTTTCATCGTCACCGGCGAGGAGCAGGGCCATGACCGCTCGGTGCTCTCGGGGACGATCCAGAACGACATTCTCAAGGAGTTCATGGTCCGAAACACCTATATCTACCCGCCCGAGCCCTCGATGCGGATCATCTCGGACATCATCGAATATACCAGCGCCGAGATGCCGCGTTTCAACTCCATCTCGATCTCCGGCTACCACATGCAGGAGGCGGGGGCGAACCTCGTGCAGGAGCTGGCCTATACGCTGGCCGACGGGCGCGAGTATGTCCGCGCCGCGATCGAGGCCGGCATGGATGTGGACAAGTTCGCAGGCAGGCTTTCGTTCTTCTTCGCCATCGGCATGAATTTCTTCATGGAAGCGGCCAAGCTGCGCGCCGCGCGGCTGCTCTGGCACCGCATCATGGAGGAGTTCGGGGCCAAGAACGACCGCTCCAAGATCCTGCGGACGCATTGCCAGACCAGCGGCGTGAGCCTGGCCGAGCAGGACCCTTACAATAACGTCATTCGCACGGCCTACGAGGCGATGGCCGCTGCCCTGGGCGGCACGCAGTCGCTCCACACCAACGCGCTCGACGAGGCGATCGCCCTGCCGACGGATTTCTCCGCACGGATCGCGCGCAACACCCAGCTCATCTTGCAGGAAGAGACGGGCATCACCAATGTCGTCGATCCGCTGGCGGGCTCCTACTATGTCGAAAGCCTCACCAAGGAGCTGGCCGACAAGGCCTGGGCGCTGATGGAGGAGGTCGAGGAGATGGGCGGCATGACCAAGGCCGTGGCGAGCGGCATGCCCAAGCTCAGGATCGAGGAAAGCGCCGCGCGGCGGCAGGCGATGATCGACCGGGGCGAGGAAGTCATCGTCGGGGTGAACAAGTATCGCCGCGAGACCGAGGACGAGATCGACATTCTCGATGTGGACAACGTGAAGGTGCGCAAGGGGCAGGTGGCCGGGCTCGAGAAGCTCCGCGCCGAGCGCGACGACGCGGCCTGCACGGCGGCCCTGGACGAGTTGACCCAGCGCGCGAAGGAAGGCGGCAACCTTCTCGAAGCGGCGGTGGAAGCGGCACGGGCGCGTGCCTCAGTGGGAGAGATCAGCATGGCTATGGAAAAGGAATTCGGCCGTCACCGCGCCGAGGTAAAGACGCTCGCGGGCGTTTACGGCGCGGCCTACGAGGGCGACGAGGGCTTCGCCGCGATCCAGAAGAGCATCGAGGCCTTCGCCGAGGAAGAGGGGCGCAGGCCGCGGCTTCTCGTCGTCAAGATGGGCCAGGACGGGCATGACCGCGGCGCGAAGGTGATCGCCACGGCCTTCGCCGATATCGGCTTCGACGTCGATGTCGGCCCGCTCTTCCAGACGCCCGAGGAGGCGGCACAGGACGCGATCGACAACGATGTGCATGTCGTTGGCATCTCTAGCCAGGCCGCCGGGCACAAGACGCTGGCCCCCCAGCTCATCGACGCGCTGAAAGAGAAGGACGCGGGCGATATCATCGTGATCTGCGGCGGGGTGATCCCGCAGCAGGATTACGACTTCCTGCAAAAGGCCGGGGTGAAGGCGATCTTCGGTCCGGGCACGAACATCCCCGAGGCCGCCGAGGACATCCTGCGCCTCATCCGCGCCGCGCGGAGCTGATGTGACCCGAAGGAGCGCGCCCCGAGGGGCGCGCGCAGTTTGTCTCGGCCCCGCCTGTGGCGTGGCCTCGGGCTGGCGCTGGCATCGGGACTCCCGCGCCAAAGATCGCGTCCCGAGATCGGCCGCATCCTCGCTCTGTCCACAGGCACTCACGCGGCCTGCCTTTCACTCGGAAATCAGATAAAGTCGGGCGCGCGCATTGACCAAACCGTGCGCTGCTCTCCGCCAAGAGCCGTGTGTCAGGTTCTTGGCGGGGCGCTTTGGCCAAGTCAGAACAGATTCTTTCCCATCCTGGACGTCGCTGACGAGTGCATACCCGCCTCGATCGAGGGCGGAGTCCCCTGTTTGTTGCACATCTACAACAACCTCCAACTCGCCAGACTCAGAACTCCGATTTTATCGAACTGTGACAGGGCGTGGGTACCCAACGACTCGTTGCAAAAATAGGAGCCTCTCATGCACCGAATTCTACTATCAACCACCGCACTGATCTCCATCGCGGGGGCTGCGTCGGCTGAAATCACCTGGTCCGGCAAGGTCGAACTGGGCTACAACACCGAGGAACAGGTCGAGGACGGCAAGGGCGTCATCGCCACAGCCGAAATCAGCCCGACATTTTCGACCGACCTCGACTTCGGCCTGACCGCGAAGGCCGAAGCGACATTCATCCTGATCGATCAAGAAGGCGGCGGTGGCCTGGACACTGATGCGTTGGATGACTTCGAGGCCGAGTCCTACATCCTCAGCCTGTCGAACGATGATTTCGCATTGGAATTCGGCACCACCGACTTCGCGCCCGATTCCTACTGGGAGTCAGCGGGCGACATGGAGGCGGACGGCTTCTCGGAGGCCGATGGCGAGACCGGCGTTCTGTTTTCGGGCACCTACGGCCCGATGAGCTTCGGCCTGTCGAGCGTGTTGCACACGGATGACTTCGCCGATGGTGGAGCGGGCGAGGGCGAATTCGACCAATTGGCGCTTGCGGTCAATGCCGATATGGATAAGTTCGACGTCTCTTTCGCCTACCAGGAAGAGGCCAATCTGGCCTTTGACGGCAACGACGACTTCGAGGCAGACGAAATCATTGCGGCCTCTGTCGGTACAACCCTGCAGGGGATCGACCTGCGTCTGGGTTACGCGAGCAATCAGACCGACAACATAGACTCGACGGGTATCGAAGTTGGCTACGCCATTCAGGACGTGTCGCTCGGCGGTTATTTCGTCAGCGAGTCCGCTGGCAATGACAACTGGGGGCTCTCGGCAGGTTACGAGCGCGGGCCACTGGCGGTCGAAGTCTATTACGAGGATGAGCAAGGCTCCTCCCTTGCAGGCCTCGAAGGCGCCTACGAAGTGAACGAACGCCTCGTGGTCAAGGCCGGTTTCATAGACGACGAGGATGCCAATGATGATGGCGGCACCTATATCGGTGCGGAATACGACCTCGGTAATGATGCGTCGTTCTTGCTCTCCTTTGCTGATGCAGATGCAGAGGACGAAGACGAGCTTGGCGGGCCCGAATACCGCAACGGCGTCACAGCGTTGCTCACGCTGGAGTTCTGATCGAATTTGGCCGGCGCGCGCTTGTGCGCCGGCCCCCCAGTCCCTCGGTAAGTCGGTGTCATGACTGGCTTTCTAGACTGCGCCCCGGCTCCGGCCGGGGCGTTTTTTTCGGGTCCGGCCTTCTCCGACAGAAGCATCTGTGTCCGATGCAACGCAACGAGCCAAACTGCAATACTCGTGTCATACGCATCTCCTACGCTGAGTTGACACAGAGGAGTTCCCGAAGATGACAACGAGAAAGAAGCTACTGACCAGCACAGCCCTGACGCTGTTTCTGGCCACGCCCACCCTGGCCGAGACCATTTCCGTGACCGAGGCCAGCGAGGCCGCCATCACCGACGCGCTGGCTGCTGCTGCGGCCTCGGAGAGCGCCACCCGGATCGTGCTGGCATTCGAGGGTGATGTCGAGATCTCTGAAACCCTCGCGTATGACGGGCGGTCTGCCCTGGCGCTCATCGGCAGTGGTCAGACGGTTTCAACCGCCAACAACGTCACCCTTCTGGCCGCGACCCAGGGGGCCGACCTGCATATCGCGGGGCTGACCCTCGCCGGGCCTGGCGGCTGGACGGTCGAGAACCGCGGCGACGTGAATGGGCCCGCAGGCAAGGGCATCTTCGTCGACCTGCGCGACGATCAGACCGGCACCTTGTCCTTCGTGGCCGAGGATGTGACTGTGTCCGGCGTCGCGAGCTACGGCATCCATCTGTCGGACTGCACGCTGGCCGACGACTGCGGCGGCGGCCAGACCGGGGACGGCGACGGCTCGGAAGCGGGCATTTCCGTGACCCTGCGCAATGTCACGATCGACGACGTGGGCAACGGCACCTTCGACGGTGACGGCCTGCGTGTCGACGAACGCGGCGCGGGCGCAATCGCGGCCATGATCACCGGCTCCACCGTCTCCAAGGCCGGCGCGGACGGAATCGAGCTGGATGAAGGCGGCGCGGGTGACAATACGGCCATGGTGATCGACACCCGGCTGGTCGAGAACGGCGCCTATTGCACGCCCGCGCTCTTCGAGGATGCGATCCCGGATCCCGATGAAGCCGAGTTCGAACAAGGCGAAGTCACCGAAGCGGACATCCCCGGCCCCGTGACCGGCACCGCCGACGATTCCTGCGTCGAGCGCGAGGTCGACCTTTATGACGACGGCAGCGTCGAGGCCTATGAATTCGGGCTCGATCTGGACGACGGCATCGACTTCGACGAAGGCGGCGCAGGGTCGGTGCAGGCGACCTTCCTGCGGTCGGTTATCTCGCGCAACCTCGATGAGGGCGTTGACTTCGACGAGGCCGGGGACGGCGGCATCGACGTGCAATTCATCGACACCGTCGCCGAGGGCAACACCGACGATGGCTACAAGAACTCTGAAGAGGACGCCGGGTCGGTCACGGGCTTGATGCTGCGCTCCTCTGCGACCGGGAACGGCGGCAAGGGCGTGGTCTTCGAGGAAGAGGACGGCGGCGACCTCGTGGTGCATGTGTATGACAGCGCGACGTCGGGCAATGACGACAGTGACGACACTGGCATCGAGGCCGTGCAGGAGGACGATGGCACTGGCGCGCTGACACTGGTCAACAGCGACATCGCCGATGGCACCGACCTCGAGGGTGTCGAGGTCAAGTAACCCCGGAACAGGCGGTCCGTTCCCTCGGGGTGTGGGCCGCCTGTCCCTGGCATGTCTCGCGTTGCCCGAGTAATCCGTTGATCCTGTCGCTCTGACCTTGGTATTTTCCAATCGGGAGAGCGACATGCGCTACGTGTTCGATCATCTGGTGATTGCCGCCGAGCGGCTGGAGGAGGGCGTGGCCTGGGCCGAGGCGCGGCTGGGCTGTGTCCTGGAACCGGGCGGGGCGCATCCGCGCTATGGCACGCATAACGCGCTGCTCGGGCTGGAGGGCGGGACCTATCTCGAGGTGATCGCGGTCGATCCGGAGGCGGAGCCCGAAGTGCTCCCGCGCTGGTTCGGCTTGGACAGCTTCGCGGGCGCGCCGCGGCTTCTGACCTGGGTGTGCCGTTGCGAGGGCTTGCGCGCTGCGCGGCTGCCGGAGGGGTTCGCGCGGGTGGTCGATCTGCAGCGCGGCGCATTGCGCTGGCGCATGGGCGAGGCCGAGGGCGGCGCGCTGCCTTTCGACCAGTGCCATCCCGGGCTCATTGACTGGGGCGACACCCCGCCGCCGCCGAGGCGGCTGCGCCGGAGCGGGATCGCGCTCGACCGGCTCGAGCTGGCGCATCCGCAGGCCGGGGAGCTTGCTGCGGCCCTGAGCGGGCTGGACGATCCGCGCGTAACCGTTTCGCCGGCGGACAAGCCCGGGCTCCGCGCCGTCCTGCGAGCGCCGGACGGGCGCGAGGTGATCCTGTGACGGTCCGGCGCGCGGGGGTGGGTGATGCGGAGGCCATCGCGGCGATCTGGAACGAGGTGATCCGCGAGACGCTTGCCACGTTCACGACCGAGGAGAAAGACCCTGCCGTGCTGGCAGAGCAGATCACTGGAGCGCCGCAGCGCTGGCATGTGGCCGAGCGCGACGGCCGTGTTCAGGGCTTTGCCTGCTACTTCCAATTCCGTGGCGGGCCGGGCTATGCCCGCACCATGGAATACACGATCCACCTTGGCGCTGCTGCGCGGGGCGCGGGGCTGGGCCGGGCGCTGCTTCGGGCCGTGGAGGCGGAGGCGCGCGCCGAGGGCGTCCATACGCTCTACGGCGGTGTGAGCGGGGCCAATCCGCAGGCGCAGGTCTTTCATGAGCGTATGGGCTTTGCGCGGCTGGCGGTCTTGCCCGAGGTCGGCCGCAAATGGGACCGGTGGATCGACCTGCATCTTTTCCAGAAATTTCTCTGAGCGCGATCTGTCGCGCCCCGCGCCGCGCTTTTGCGGTTTTCTTGACGTGGCGCGCACTCTACCTTGCGGCGCATGTCGCTCTGGACCCGCATAACCGCCGCCGTTTCCTCGCTTGCCAAGGGCGAGTCGCTGAGCTCCGTCTTTGCGAGTCTGCGCACACCACCGGAGCACAGCGTCGGCTTTACCATCGCGGTGATTGCCCTCGGCGCCAAGATGGCCAAGGCCGATGGGCTGGTCACGCGCGACGAGGTCACGGCGTTCAAGGAGGTGTTCCAGATCGCGCGGGATGACGAGGCGGGCGCGGCGCGGGTCTTCAACCTGGCGCGGCAGGACGTGACCGGCTTCGAGGATTATGCCCAGCGCGTGTGCGCGATGTTCGGCGCGGGGCACGAAGCGCTGGCCGATCTGCTGGAAGGTCTCTTTCACATCGCGATGGCCGACGGGAGCTATCACCCGCGCGAAAACGAGTTCCTGATGCAGGTGGCCGATATCTTCGGGCTGAGCGAGCAGGAATTCCGGCAGATCAGGAGCCGGTTCGTCCCGGATGCGGACCCCGATCCGCGCGCCGTGCTCGGCCTGCCGCCCGAGGCCTCGATGGAGGAGGCGCGCGCAGCCTACCGGCGGCTGGTGCGCGAGAGCCACCCCGACAGGCTGGTGGCGCGCGGGGTGCCCGAAGAGGCCGTCAAGCTGGCCGAGAAGCGCATGGTCGCGATCAACCGCGCCTGGGCCGAGATCGAGAAGGCGCAAGGCTGATGCGGATCGCCACCTACAACGTGGAATGGTTCAACAACCTCTTCGATGACGCGGGCAAGCTGCTGTTCGATGGCGGATGGTCGGGGCGCTACGACGTGACGCGCCAGCAGCAGATCGAGGCGCTCGGGATCGTCTTCACGGCGCTCGATGCCGATGCGATCATGGTGATCGAGGCCCCCGACGAGAGCCGCCATCGCCGCACCGTTCCGGCGCTGGAGACCTTCGCCCAAAGCTTCGATCTGCGCGCCCGCCGCGCGCTTGTCGGCTTTGCCAACGATACGCAGCAGGAGATCGCCCTGATGTATGACCCGGAGGCGCTCACCGTGCGGCATGACCCGCAGGGCGAGGTGACGGGCAAGAAGGGCGCACGCGGCGTGCCGCGCTTCGACAGCACCTTTCGCATCGATCTCGACATCGACGCGCGCGAGGACCGTGTCACTTTCTCCAAGCCGCCGCTTGAGATTGCCGCGCAGACGGCCGGGGGCAAGGCCTTCCGCATGATCGGGGCGCATCTGAAATCGAAGGCGCCGCACGGGGCGGGCTCGCCGGACGAGGCGATGCGGCTCGCGATCGAGAACCGCCGCAAGCAGCTCGCGCAGGCGATCTGGCTCAGGCGGCGCGTCGAGGCGCATCTCGAACAGGGCGAGAGCCTGATGCTGATGGGCGATCTCAATGACGGCCCGGGGCTCGACGAGTATGAAGACCTCTTCGGGCGCTCCTCCGTCGAGATCATCATGGGCAGCCGCGACGAGCCGGGGCTTGTCGACCCGCATGCGCGGCAGGGGCTGCAGCGCCGTCTGGGGGCGACGCCCAGCTCGGCGCGCTTCTACCTGCACGAGCAGAAGCGCTACCTGCAGGCGCTTCTCGACTATATCATGGTCTCCCCCGATCTTGCCGCCAAGCGCCCCGCCTGGCGCATCTGGCATCCCTTCGACGATCCGGGCTGCTATGGCAGCCCCGAGCTGTGCGATGCGCTGCTGCTGGCCTCCGACCATTTCCCGGTCACGCTAGATATCGATATTTGAGCCCTGTCTTTGGATTGTCGCGAAAAGCGCCTATATTGGGGCCATGAGACAGATTTTTTCCAGCCTTGCCGTCGTCCTGGCACTCGTGGCCCCGCCTGCCTTCGCGCAGGAGGAGGACGGCGGCACCTCGCTCATGGAAGAGGGTGCGCGGCTCTTCATGGAAGGGATCATGAAGGAAGTGGACCCGGCTGTGAAGGAGCTGCAAAAGCTGCTTGATGACATGCAGCCGGCCTTTCGCGACTTTGCCAAGGAGATGGGCCCGGCACTGGCCGAGCTGATGGACGAGGTCGAGGACTGGAGCGCTTATCACCCGCCCGAGATCCTGCCCAATGGCGACATCATCCTGCGCCGCAAAGAGCCTGAAGCCCCCGGCGAGGAGCCACTCGGCGAGGGCGAGATCGAGCTCTGACTCAGGTCTTGAGGATGACTTTCGGCGTTGCCGGAAAGGCTGCGGCGAGCGAGTTGAACCGCGCTTCGGCCACCTCGCCGAAAAGCGGCGCGGTGTCGGGGCTGAGCGTCAGTTCAAGCTCGCGCCTTTTCGGGTAGAGCCGGAGCGCGCCGATCTGCGTGTCCTGACCCAGCCAGAGCATCGCGCCGAAACGCATGGCCTTGCCGACGGTCTCGGCGATGCGCCGGTCCTTCTCGGGGAGCAGCTCGATGATCCCGGAGAAGCGGGCGCTCTCGCGCGAGTTGGAGTAGCGGTGCAGCAGGGCGAGGCCGAGAAAGACGCGCTCGGAGTGGCGCAGCCCGCCCAGGTTGGCCTGTGTCGCGAGGTCGAAACAGGTCTCGGCGCGGTAGTCCGGATGCGCCCGCCAGTTCACGTCATGCAGCAGGCAGGCGGCCTTGATGAGCCGGAGCCGCGCGGGCGGGGCCGACTTGAAGAGCGGCAGGATGAACTCGTAGAGCCTGCGCCCGAAGCCGGGCAGGCGGGCGTCCTTCGCCTCGGAGAAATGGCAGGCCTCGATCAGCGGATCACGGTCGCGCAATGGCTGGGGCATCTGCTCGTAAAGCATGCCTTCGCGGATGCCATAGGAGCTGATGGCGATGTCATGGGGGCGGAATTCGCGGACCACTTCCTTGAGCACTTCGGAGGCGATGGGGACGAGCTTCATCCGGCTGGTGGAGACGCCGCAGAGGTTGCGCAGTTCCTCCGGGTCGGTCCCCGAGATGAACTTCGCCGTGGCGGTCACGGCCTTGCGGCTCATGCGGTATTCGTGCAGCACGGGGAGGGCATAGCCCTGCCTGGCCATGTCGATCCTGGCGATGGCGCGCCAGGAGCCGCCGACGAGGAAGAGGCGGTTGTGCTGGGGGCCGAGGCGCGCGTGCAAGTCACTGAGAGTATTGCGGATTATCGCCTTGCGGGCCTTCTTGCCGCCCTTGATCCCCTTGAGCTGCTGGGGGCCGAGGGCGGAGCTGACGCATTTGCCGACCTCGCCGCCCGAGATTTCGGCCAGCTCCATCGACGCGCCGCCGATGTCGCAGACGAGCCCGTAGGAGCCGGGCCAGCCCAGGAGCACGCCCTGCGCCGAGAGGCGGGCCTCCTCCTCGCCGTCGATGACGAAGAGCTTGAGGCTGGTCTCCGCCTCCACGAGGTCGCGGAACTCGGGGCCGTCCTCGGCCTCGCGCACGGCAGCGGTGGCCACGGCGGTGAGCTCGCCCGCGCCCATGCCATCGGCGACCCGGACGAACCTTCGGATCGCGCTCAAAGCCCTTGATCTTCCTGACGGATTCAGCCTGCCGGTCTGGGCGATCCCCTCACCGAGGCCGCACATGACCTTCTCGTTGAAGAAGTAGGCGGGGCTGCGGGCGGCACCGTCGAAGATGACGAGGCGGACCGAGTTGGAGCCCACGTCCACGACGCCGACGCGGGAGAGGGCGCGGGCCTGCGGGTCGGCGAAAAGCGGGCGGCGGAAGGGGCCGTAATCGGCCTCATGTGCATGGTTCTCGCCGTCCATAAGCGCCCCCCGAGCTCTTGCAGGTGAGTTATGGCAAGGGGGGCGGGAGGCGTCAACCGACCGCTGCGGTTAATGCGGTTTTCGGGGCCTGGCGCGGCCCGTGCACCGGGCGTGCACCCCCCGTGCACCGGGCGTGCACCGATGGGGCGGTGCGAAACCTTGACGCGGATTAACTTACTCCCCCGCGCGCTGCTTCAGCGCCGTGAGAATAGCCGTGCGCGGCGTCTTTGGCGCGGGCGGAGCCGAATTCCGGCGCGGAATTCGGTTCGTTTTCATGCGATGAAAACGGGGCGGTGCCCGCAACGAATTCATCGCATGAATTCGGATCGGTTTTTGCGCCAAAAACCGAAGCCGCTCAGTCCTCGCCGTGGGCCAGCTTGGGCACGTCGCTCGCCCCCGCCGTGCCGCGGCCTGAGAGCGAGGGATTTTCCATGAAGAACCTGTGGCAGTTGAAGCTGAACTGGCCGTCGGGCAGCGGTGTGCGGGTGAAGCTGCCGTCGGGCGCCATGACCCAGCTTTGTGCCGTATCGGCCATGTTGGCGGCCATGACCTGGCTGGTGATCTGGGCTTTCACCGTCGGGTTCTCGATCTCGACCAGCGTCTCGACGCGGCGGTTGAGGTTGCGGCCCATCCAGTCGGCCGAGGAGATGAAGACGCGGGCCTTCTTGTGCGGCAACCCGTGGCCCGCGCCGAAGCAGACGATGCGCGAATGCTCCAGGAAGCGCCCGACGATGGACTTGACGCGGATGTTTTCGCTCAGGCCCTTCACGCCCGGGCGCAGCCCGCAGATGCCGCGGATGACGAGGCTGATCTCGACGCCCGCCTGGCTGGCGGCATAGAGCTTGTCGATCACCTCGGGCTCGACCAGCGCGTTCATCTTGGCCCAGATCTGCGCGGGGCGGCCGGCGGCGGCGTGTTCCATCTCGGCGTCGATCATCTCCAGCAGGCGGGGCTTCAATGTGAGCGGGGAGATCGACAGGTTCTCCAGCTCGCCGGGTTCGACATAGCCCGAGAGGTAGTTGAACACCTTGGTGGCGTCGCGCCCGAGGGCGGCATCGCATGTGAAGAGGGACAGGTCGGTGTAGATGCGCGCGGTGATCGGGTGATAATTGCCCGTGCCGTAGTGGGTATAGGTGACGAGCTTGCCGCCCTCGCGGCGCACCACCGTCGAGATCTTGGCATGGGTCTTGAGGTTGAGAAAGCCGTAGACGACATGCGCCCCGGCGCGCTCGAGCCGGCGGGACTGGCGGATATTGGCGGCCTCGTCGAAGCGGGCCTTGAGCTCTACGAGGGCGGTGACGGACTTGCCGTCCTCGGCCGCTTCGCAGAGCGCCTCGACGATGGGCGAGTTATTCGAGGTCCGGTAGAGCGTCTGCTTGATGGCCACGACATCGGGGTCGCGCGCGGCCTGCTGGAGGAAGCGCACGACCATGTCGAAGGTCTCGTAGGGGTGGTGCAGGAGCATGTCCTTCTGGCGGATCGCGGCGAAGATGTCGCCCTCGTGGTCATGCACGCGCTCGGGGATGCGCGGGCTGAAGCTGGGCCAGAGCAGGTCGGGGCGCTCGCTGGTGACCAGCTCCGAGAGGTCGGCAAGCCCGATCAGCCCCTCGATCTCGACGATCTCGGTGTCCTTCACGGGCAGCTCGCGCTGGATCATCTCGACGAGGCGCCGGGGCGCATCCGAGGAGAGCGTGAGCCGGACGACCTGGCCACGGCGGCGACGCTTCAGGGCGTGTTCGAACTCGCGCACGAGGTCCTCTGCCTCGTCCTCGACTTCGAGGTCGCTGTCGCGCAGCACGCGGAAGGCGCAGGAGCCCTTGAGCTTGTAGCCGGGAAAGAGCACCGGCAGGTGTTCGATCAGCATCGCCTCGAGCGGCAGGAAGCGCGCGCGGCCCTCCGTGGCGGGCAGGGCGACGAAACGGTCGATCTGCTGGGGGATGGGCAGCAGCGCCTGCAGCTTGCGCTTGTCCGCGCCGCTTTCGAGCTCGAGCGCGAGGGCGAAGCCGGTGTTGGGGATGAAGGGGAAGGGATGTGCCGGGTCGATCGCCAGCGGCGAGAGCACCGGGAAGACCTTTTCGAGGAAGACATCGTGCAGGACCTTGCGGTCGGCCTCGGTCAGCTCCTCGCGGGTGCAGATGTCGATCCCCTCGGCGGACATCTCGCGGGCGAGACCTGCGAGGGTCTCCTGCTGGCGGGCCATGAGCTCGCGGGCATTGGCGTTGATCAGGGCGAGCTGCTCGGAAGGTGTGAGCCCGTCGACGGCCGGGTGGGTGACGCCCTCGTTGACCATCTCGCGCAGGCCCGCGACGCGGACGGTGTAGAACTCGTCGAGATTGGTGGCCGAGATCGACAGGAAGCGCAGCCGCTCCAGCAGCGGCACGCGCGGGTTCTCGGACTCCTCGAGGACGCGCCAGTTGAAGCCCAGCCAGCTCAGCTCGCGGTTGAAGAAGCGCGCGGGGCCCGTCAGATCGACATCCCCCAGCGCCTGCGGCGCGGGCAGCGGCGCCTTGAGGAAATCGGCGGCGGGAATGGCGGGCGTTTCGGAGGAGGGTTTTTCGGCTTTGGTCATGGCCGCGGGGATACCTTGCAAATGTAACGGTTTTCGGAAAGTGAGCAGGGATCATGACGATCGCGGGCGCAAATGTCCAGTGATTGGGCTGGGGTGGGTGTGGAAGCTTGCGCGCCATCAATGCGCGGTACTGCGAGTTGCGACTTCAAATGGCGGGTTTGCGCAGGGAGCGGGGTTTGC
>QVMW01000003.1:209527-231905 GCA_003417655.1 Rhodobacteraceae bacterium 63075 | reverse complement strand
GTCGTGCTCGATCTGGGCGTGAGCTCCATGCAGCTCGACGAGGCGGAGCGCGGCTTTTCCTTCCAGGGCGACGGGCCGCTCGACATGCGCATGAGCCAGAGCGGGCCGTCGGCAGCCGAGCTTGTGAATACTGCGGAAGAGGCCCAAATCGCTAATATTCTTTATCTTTACGGAGAGGAGCGCGCGAGCCGCAGGATTGCCAGGGCGATCGTTCAGGCCCGCGCCGAAGCTCCGATAACGACAACGGGCCGCCTCGCGGAAATCATCGCGAAGCAATTGCCACGTCCCAAGCCCGGGCAGAGCCATCCGGCCACGCGCAGTTTCCAGGCAATCAGGATCGCCGTGAACGACGAGTTCGGCGAATTGGTGCGCGGCCTCGAAGCGGCCGAGCGCGCGCTCAAGGAGGGCGGTGTTCTCGCCGTCGTGAGCTTTCATTCGCTCGAAGACCGGATCGTGAAACGCTTCTTGAGGCTGCGCGCGGGCCAGGCCGGCGGTGGAAATCGCTATGCGCCGCAGCAGCAATCAGCCCCCGCAACCTTCGAAGTGAAGCAGAAGAAGGCGATCGGAGCGCGCGATGAAGAACTGGAGCGCAACCCGCGTGCAAGAAGCGCTCTGCTTCGTCTGGCCACACGCACGGGCGCCGAGGCGAGGCGCGTCACCGCGCGGGAGATCGGTGCACCCGAACTGGAGGGGAAACGATGAGAACCTTGGGTTTCTTGCTGACTGTCGTCTGCGTGATCGCAAGCGCTTTCTGGGCTTATCATGAGAACTACAAGACCCAGGAAGCCTATGCAGAGACGCGGTCGCTTCAGAGCGAGATCGGTGCCGCGCGGTCGCGGCTGACCGTGCTCAAGGCGGAATGGGCCTATCTCAACCGCCCGGAGCGGTTGCACGAGTTGGCCGACCTGAATTTCGAACGGCTTGGGCTTTTGCCTCTGTCGCCACGGCAATTCGGCCATGTTGACGAGATCAGTTACCCCGCCACCGGGCAAAGCCCACTGAAGCTCGATTTCGCGGACTCGATCGAAGTATCGAGCGAAGGAGCAGAGCCATGACCCGCACGCCTCTGAGGCCTCTGGCAGCTATCCTTGATGCACGCAGGAAGGGCGCGGATCCCGACGCCATCGAGCGCGCCAATACCCGGCAGCGTCATGAGGCGATCAGAACCGAGCTTCGTGGTGTCGGCGAAGGGCGGCTTCTGGTGCTTGGCGTCATGTTCTTCTGTGCCTTTTCGGTGATCGGCGCGCGGATGGGGGTTCTGGCCAATTCCGAGCCGACGGAGAACAGGGCGGTGCGCACGCAGGTGGAAATTCTCGCGCAGCGCGCCGATATCGTCGATCGCCGCGGGCGCGTCCTTGCGACCAACATCGAAACGCACTCTCTCTACGCGCAGCCGCAGGAGATGATCGAGCCTGAGCGCGCCGCGCAGGAGCTGGTTAAGACATTTCCCGATCTGGAGACCAAACGCCTGCTCGAAGACTTCACGGGAAAGCGCAAGTTTCTGTGGGTAAAGAAAAAAATCAGCCCCGAACAGAAACAACTCGTACATGATATCGGCGAGCCCGGGCTCCTGTTCGGCCCGCGCGAGGCACGGCTGTACCCCAACGGCAGGCTCGCCAGCCATGTGCTTGGCGGCACGAGCTTCGGCCGCGAAGGTGTCCACGCCGCAGAGGTGATCGGGACAGCAGGCGTCGAAAAGCAGTTCGACGACTACCTGCGCGATCCTGCAAATGGCGAAAGCCCCTTGGAGCTTTCAATCGACATGACCGTGCAGGCGGCTGCCGAGCGGGTGCTGCATGGCGGCATGAAGCTGATGAGCGCGAAGGGCGCATCGAGCATCCTGATGGACGTGCACAGCGGCGAGATTCTCTCCGTGGTCAGCCTGCCGGATTTTGACCCGAACAACAGGCCTCTGCCCCCGACCGAAGGCAGCCCCGACGATAGCCCGCTCTTCAACCGGGCGATACAAGGCGTCTATGAACTTGGCTCGACATTCAAGGCTTTCACCGTCGCGCAGGCACTCGATCTGAAGCTGGTCAATCCAGCCACGATGATCGACACGCGCGGACCGCTGCGTTGGGGCAAGCACAGGATCCGGGACTTCCACGACTATGGTAACGAACTTCCGGTTGAAACGGTCCTGACCAAGAGCTCGAACATCGGCACCGCGCGGATCGCACAGATGATCGGCGCCGAGCGGCAGAAAGACTTCCTCGGTCAGCTCGGCCTTCTGGAGCGCATGCCCGTGGAAATGCCTGAGGCGCATGGCGGCATGCCGCTCACCCCGAAGAACTGGTCCGAGATATCGACGATGACGATCTCCTATGGCCATGGCCTCTCGACCACATCGATGCATCTCGCGGCGGCCTACGCGGCCATCGCCAACGGCGGGCGCAAGATCACCCCGACGCTGCTGCGTCGGAACGGTCCGGCCTATGGCGAAAGAGTGATGTCCGGCGAGGTGGCCGCCACGATGCGCGGCATGCTGCGCAAGGTGGTCACGGAAGGAACCGCGAGTTTTGGTGATGTGTCGGGGTATTCTGTCGGTGGCAAGACGGGAACCGCGGACAAGCCCAAGCCGACCGGCGGCTATTACGACGAAAAGGTTATTGCGACCTTCGCAAGCATCTTCCCGACCGACAAGCCGCGCTACGTACTGGTCGTTACGCTCGACGAGCCGGAAGTCTACTCTTTTGGAGAAAAACGGCGCAGCGCCGGCTGGACAGCCGTGCCTGTCGCGGCCGAGTTCATCAACCGTGTCGCCCCGCTTCTCGGGCTGAGGCCGGACGTTGAACCTGGCAGGCCGACTGGTATAACCCTTACATCTAACTGAGCGGCATGAGAGGCGGCGGTGGGGCAATCGAAACTGAGCGAGTTGGGGCTGCGCGCCTCGCGTGGCGGTGATGCCGCTATAACCGGGCTTGCCGTCGACAGCCGTGAGGTGAAGGACGGCTTTCTTTTTGCAGCGCTGCCGGGAACCAACCTGCATGGCGGCGAATTCATTCAATACGCTCTGCGCATGGGGGCTGCGGCCATTCTGACGGATGCCGAAGGTGCGAAGATCGCTTCGGACGTCCTTGGAGATTGGGACGGTGCGCTCATCATTTCCGAAAACCCCCGGCAGGTGCTGGCCTATACGGCGGCGCTTTTCTTCGGGGCGCAGCCTGAGGTGATGGTCGCCGTGACGGGGACCAACGGCAAGACGAGCGTGAGCACCTTCGCACGGATGATCTGGCAGGAGCTGGGTTTGCGCGCCGTCAACCTTGGGACAACGGGGGTCGAGGGGGATTGGAGCGCGCCGCTCAGCCACACCACGCCGGAACCTATCACGCTGCACCGCACGCTGGCCGAGGCCGGACATGCCGGCATCAGCCACGCGGCGATGGAAGCCTCGAGCCACGGGCTGGCGCAGTTTCGGCTCGATGGCGTGCGGCTCAAGGCAGCGGGCTTTTCCAACTTCTCGCAGGACCACCTGGATTACCACGACACGTTCGAGGAGTATTTTACCGCGAAGGCCGGGCTTTTCGAGCGTGTTCTGGGGGAGGACGGCACGGCAGTCATAAATATCGATGATTCCGCTGTGGCTGAAATTGCCAAGGTGGCAAAGGCGCGGGGACAGCGGCTTATCACGGTCGGGCGCATGGACGGGGCAGACATCCAGATCACCGCGCAGCGCTTTCACGCGACTGGGCAGGAGCTGTTTTTCAAATACGAAGGAAAGGGTTATCGCGCGGAGTTGATGCTGATTGGGGGCTTCCAGGCTGAAAATGTGTTGCTTGCTGCCGGGCTTGTCATCGGATCGGGCGAGACGCCGGAAGCGGTGTTCGATATACTTGGTAATATGCAGACGGTGCGTGGGCGCATGCAGCTCGCCGCGACGCGCGAGAACGGCGCGGCGGTCTTCGTGGACTATGCCCATACGCCCGATGCCGTGGCGACGGCGCTCAAGTCCCTGCGTCCGCATGTGGCCGGACGGATCATCGCCATCGTCGGGGCCGGCGGTGACCGCGACACCGCCAAGCGCCCGCTCATGGGCGCGGCGGCGGCGGAGCATGCCGATGTTGTGATCGTGACGGATGACAACCCCCGCAGCGAGGATCCGGCTGCGATCCGCGCCGCCGTGATGGAGGGTGCGCCGAATGCCAATGATATTGGTGACCGGGCCGAAGCGATCCTGCGTGGGGTCGACATCTTGCAGCCGGGCGATGCGCTTCTGATTACCGGCAAGGGGCATGAGACGGGGCAGATCGTCAAGGACGATGTCCTGCCCTTCGACGATGCGGAGCAGGCAAGTGTTGCCGTTGCGGCGCTGGAGGGGCGGATATGAGCGCATTATGGACCGCCGCCGATGTGGCCAAAGTCACGGGCGGTGAGGCCGGTTCGGATTGGGAAGCATTCGGTGTGTCGATCGATACGCGAACGCTCCAGAAGGGCGATCTCTTCGTGGCGCTCAGGGCCGCGCGCGACGGTCATGACTTCGTGGCCGAGGCGCTGAGCAAAGGGGCGGCGGCGGCGCTGGTGAGCCGGGTTCCTGGCGATGTGGAAAACGCTGAAAAGCTCATCGTTGTCAGAGATGTGCAAGAGGCTCTTGAAGCATTGGGTGAAGCTGCTCGTTCGCGGTCGCGCGCGAAGGTTATCGCCGTGACGGGCAGCGCGGGCAAGACCTCGACGAAGGAAATGTTGCGCACGATCTTCGGCGCGCAGGGGCAGTGTCATGCGGCGGAGGCGAGCTACAACAATCACTGGGGTGTGCCCCTGACGCTGGCGCGCATGCCGTGCGAGGCCGATTTCGCCGTGATCGAGATCGGGATGAACCATCCCGGCGAGATCGCCCCGCTTTCGAAGCTGACGCGCCCGCATGTGGCCCTTGTGACCACCGTCGCGCCGGCGCACTTGGCGGCATTCGAGAGCATCGAGGGCATCGCCGAGGAGAAGGCCTCGATTTTCGAGGGGCTCGAGCCCGGCGGCACGGCGATCTGGAACGCCGATGTGGCGACGGCAGGCATCCTGCGCAACAGGGCGTCGCAAGGTGCCGCGATGAGCTTGAGCTTTGGCGAAAAATCGAAAGATTACAGGTTTTTGAATGCCAATATTCATGAAGGCATGACAGTGGCGCAGGCCGAACTGCGCGGCGCGGCGATCGTGTTCAAGGTCGGGGCTGCGGGGGCGCATTTCGCCATGAACGGCCTTGCCGCGATTGCCGCGAGCGAGGCCGCCGGCGTTGATCCGGCGCTGGCCGCGACTTCGCTGGCGAGCTGGGTGCCGCCGGATGGCCGGGGCAGCCGCGAGGTCTTGAGGCTCGACGAGGTCGAGGACGATCATATCGAGCTCATAGACGATGCCTTCAATGCCAACCCCGCCTCCATGGCCGCCTCGCTCGACGTGCTGGCGGCCTTGCCCCGGCGTGGTGATGGGCCTGCGCGCAAGATCGCGATCATCGGAGACATGCTGGAGCTGGGCGAGACCGAGGCGCAGAAACACGCGGATCTCGCAGATTTGCAAAGTATTGCCGAGCTCGACAGGATTCATTGCATCGGGCCGCTCAGCCGTCATACATGGACGGCCCTGCCTGCGCAGCAACAGGGCGAATGGTTCGAGACAGCCGATGAGATGGCCGGACAGATCAGGCGCTTCCTGCGCCCCGGTGATATCGTGCTGGTGAAAGGGTCCAAGGGGATTGCCGTGAGCCGGATCGTCACGGCGATCCGAGAGGTGATGCGCCCGAAGGGTGAAAGACGAGAGGTCGAGTAGATGCTGTATTGGTTGACGTTGCTGTCGGACGGGGGGGATTTCTTCAATCTCTTCACATATACGACTTTCCGCTCGGGCGGAGCCTTTCTGACGGCGCTGGCCTTCGGGCTGATGTTCGGCAGGCCGCTGATCAACGTGCTGCGCGTGCGCCAGGGCAAGGGCCAGCCCATCCGCGACGACGGGCCGGAGGGGCACCTGGCCAAGACCGGCACGCCGACAATGGGCGGGCTGCTCATCGTGGGGGCTTTGCTCACCTCCACGCTGCTCTGGGCCCGCTGGGACAACCCGTTCGTCTGGGTCATCCTGTTCGTGACACTCTCCTTCGGTCTGATCGGCTTTGCCGATGACTATGCCAAGGTCAGCAAGCAGAATGCGAGCGGTGTGTCGGGCAAGGTGCGGCTGGGCCTCGGCTTCGCCATCGCGGGGGTCGCGTCGTGGTGGACCGCGCTCTATCACCCGGAGGCTCTGCAATATCAACTGGCCTTGCCTGTCCTGAAGGACACGCTGATCAATCTCGGCCTCTTTTTCATACCCTTCGCGATGTTCGTGATCGTCGGCGCGGCGAATGCCGTGAACCTGACCGATGGCCTCGACGGTCTGGCGATCATGCCGGTGATGATCGCCGCCGGGACGCTGGGCGTCATCGGCTATCTCGTGGGCAACGCCACCTTCGCCAATTACCTCGATGTGCACTATGTCCCCGGGACGAGCGAGATCATCGTCTTCGTGGCCGGTCTTGCGGGGGGAGGCCTCGGCTTCCTGTGGTACAATGCCCCTCCGGCTGCCGTCTTCATGGGCGACACCGGCAGCCTGGCGCTTGGCGGCGCGCTCGGTGCGATCGCCGTTGCCACAAAGCACGAGATCGTGCTGGGCGTCGTTGGCGGTCTCTTCGTCGTCGAAGCTCTGTCCGTCATCATCCAGGTTCTTTATTTCAAACGCACGGGTAAGCGCGTCTTCCTGATGGCCCCGATCCATCACCACTACGAAAAGAAGGGCTGGTCGGAATCCCAGATCGTCATTCGATTCTGGATCATCGCGCTCGTGCTTGCGGTGATCGGGCTTGCGACGCTCAAGGTTCGATAGTGATGCGAAGATGATACCTGTAGCCGGGTTTACAAATAGTTTAGCCGGCGTGCTCGGCTTGTGTGAAGCCGGGCTGGCCACGGCGCGCGCCTTGCAGGCGGGGGGCGCGACGGCCCTGTGCTGGGATGACGACGCGGGCCTGCGCGAGCGGGCCAGCACGGAAGGCTTTGCCGTCGAAGACCTCTCACGCCGCCTGGAGTCGATCGATTCGCTGATCGTGAGCGAGAGCATCGCCTTTCTCTATCCCGAGCCGCATCCGCTTGTTGCGGCGGCCATGGCCGAGGGCGTGCGAGTGGACAATGAAACCGGGCTCTTCTTTGCCTCTCTGGGCAGTGGCGACTGGGCCGATCTCGACGTGCCGCCCCGTGTGATCGCCGTTGCCGGGGGCGGGCCGACGGCGCGGCTCGTCCATCACATGCTGGGTGGTGCGGGCCGGCCGGCGCAGCTTGCGGGGGCGTCCGGGTGCGCGCCGCTGGCGATTGAAGTGCCGCAATCCGGCGAGGTGATCGTGCTGGAACTCACCGGCCGCCAACTCGGGCTGGCACGGGGGCTGACACCGGATGTGGCAGTCCTCGCGGGTTTCGAGAAGGGGGCTGGCGAGGCGCATGGAGGTGCTGGCTGGCAGTTTGCCGCGCTCCGGCGGCTCTTCGCGGAGGGCGGGCCGGACAGGGCCGTTGTCGGCTTCGATGATCCCGAGGGTGTGTTCCTTGCAAATCAGCTCTCCGTGGGGCGCGGGGATGACCGGGTCATCCGGGTTTCGGCAACTCGCAAACTGGCGGGAGCGGGATGGAATGTCTTTGTGCGCAAAGGGTTTCTCGCCGAGTGGCGCAAGGCGCGGCAAGTGGCTTCGCTGGACTTGCGACAGACGCAATTTGTCCAATCGGAAGAGGCGCTTAGACAGGTCTGTGCGGCCTATGCGGCGGTGCGTGCGCTGGGGGTTGCGCCGCGCCAGATCGAGGCGGCGCTTCGCAGCTTTCAAGGCTAGCGGCAGATGCCGCGGGTCTTGGCCCCCTCCCAGGGGAGAATCACCTTCTCCGGGATGTGCAGCCGCCCCATCGGGAAGGCGTCGCGCAGGAGCGCTTCGAGCCGCGCGGTGCGGGGCGCCTCGGGGTCGAGCGCGGCGCAGCAGACATATTCCTCGACGATCACCGCCTGCTGCTCGAAGGGGTGATCGAGCAGCTTTTTCTGCGTGTCCGGATCGAAGAGATAGGGATCGTCCGAGACGGTGTGTTCGGCGGCGGCCCTGAGCGGGTGATAGCCCGTCTCGGCGCGGTTCTGCCATTGCCAGATATGCGTCGCCTCATGAGCAAAAAGCATGGCAGCGTAGAGGTTTAGCTCTTCGGGATACCCCTGCATGTAGTCCTTTGTGTAGAAGGGTTTGGTGAAGAACACGTGGTTGAATAGCGCCACGGCGGCGGGGCTTGTGGTGATCATTTCCTCGCGGGCTGGCGGGAAGATCCGCTCGCGGCAGGCCAGGCGCGGGCGGGCCTTGCGCTTGAAGGTGACCGAGCCGACAAGCGCGCCGTCATGCAGCCTTGCGCGGGTGGCATCGAAGCTGTCGCCTTGGAGGTCCGACATGAAGGCGCGCTCACTTTGCGTGAGCGGGCGGCCGCAGGCGGCGAGGGCGATCAGAAAGGCGAAAAAAGCGAGGCGCATGGGGCATGTCTAGCGGTATTCCGAGCGCCGTGCGAGAGGGTTAACGGGCAAGAACGGCGCCGGACCGAGGGGGGTGCCATCCTGTACACCCCCTAGTACACCCCCTAGTGCAGCGCGCGGTGCCGCCGTTTCTTAACAGAAAATAAATTAACACGGCGTGCGCTGCGCGATAGGTTCGGGCAGGCCACGGGAAAAATGGGAGAGCCGAGATGAAATTCGCCGCCTGGATGATGTATGGCAGCGCCGCGCTGCACCTGGCCGCGCCCGCCGTGATGGGGGCCACGACCGGGGCGCTGATCCTCGCGGGGATCGGGGCCGTCTGGGCCGCGCTGGCCTTCTTCCTGGCCCGCAGGGGCAACCGTGCGCTGGGCTACCTGTGCTTCGTGCTGGCGCTTGGCGGCGCCTGTGTCGCCCTGGGGCAGCCCTGGGGCGCGCCGGCCTGGCTTGCCTATGGCTTCGCCGCGTTCGACGCGGCGGCTGCGGCGACGCTCTACGGGGTGCTCTGGCGACGTCCTGAACCTGCTTAGGCGAAGAGGTTCGGCTCGGCGCGGTCCTGGCCCTCGAAATAGGCGTCGAGCTTGTGCCAGGCGCGCTTGAGAAGCCGCCGCTCGATCCGCCTGCGCTTCCAGCCGCGACGGGGGGTGATGGCGACCTCGCCCTCGATGACGGAGCATCGCGGCCCGCCCTCGTATTGGAACTCCAGGAGCACCCGCGCCTCCGCGCTTTCCTCCGACCGGGTCAGGGAGAGGATACGTCCGTGAATGCGTTTTATCATCTTGACTGCCTCAGGTTGTTTTTCCTGAAGCTAGCACCCGCGTGTTGGGCGTTGGTGGCGAAGTGGGGGTGATCTTGTGGAGATTGTGGGGCAGGGTGCACCTGCTCGTTCCACGCCCCGCGCGGAATAGCAGCCGCAGGCTGCCCGCGCATCCATTGCCCGGCAGGCGAATTGGCGCAGCCAATTCTGCCGAGAGGGGCCAGACCGCCCCCCGGGCTGGCGATTTGGTGAGGCTTGGCGCGCCGCTCGGAGGGTGCGCGGATGTGGAAGGGATAAAGTGCTTAGAACGAGTGTTGGATCGCCATCCCGCGGTCTGGCGATGCGCTAGCGCTGTGCACCTTGATTCTGCGCGCGTCGTCTTTGGCGCGGCTCACTTTTTTTGCCGAAATTTATGGCTTGAGTCTGCTAATTTATTGCAAGGCAAAGCTGGCTGTTCCAAGTTCTCCTCATCGCGAAGTAGATTTCGGCAAGAGGGCAACAGAATTTGTTTGGACGTCACAAACGAAAAGGCATGGAGGCAGGAGATGCAGTTCGTAATCTCTTTGGTTCGATGGCGATCGGGACGGACTTAATCACTCTTGATAAAGGTTTTTTGCCTACACGTGAGTTCCTTTACGACCCTTATGTGAATGGATTCTTTGGGACACAAATATCCTTAATGAAGGATTTTGTTCATAAAGGTAGTGGTTGGTCCGAGTTAAGATCTGGGGAGTATTTCTCAGCTGCTCTCGAGGCATTTAGAGCCCCTAGACATGATTTTACGCTTTCTAAATATTTGGACAATTTAGAGGCAATTCAGTCGTCTGGCCTTTTGGGTATAGGTAAACAACACGCCGAAACTGTGTTTGGTGCAATGCAGGGCTTACTCCCTCAATCGGACGACGACCCAATCGTAGTAAAGGCAAGAAAAATCGCTGCGAGTGAAAAAGAACTGCATGAATTACGTGACAGTTACTTTACTGCATGAATTACGTGACAGTTACTTTAGAGACAAAGATGTAGGCTTCAAGACAGCCATTCTAAGGTTAACCATTAGACCACACCTACTAGAATACTACCGCGAGCAATAGTTTTAGCCTGACCACTAAACATCCAACTCGTCCACGATACGCGCGAAATAGCAGCCGCAGGCTGCCCGCGCATCCATTGCCCGGCAGGCGAATTGGCGAAGTCAATTCGGCCGAGAGGGGTCAGACCATGCCCTAAGGTTGTGAGTCGAGCAGGCGGGCCGCGCCTGACCCTGGGAGGGCGCTGCATCGCGTGTTCCGAGCGACGCGCTTCAAAGCATGCATGTCGTTTGGTTGGCGCACGCCATCGCCAGTGCGCCCTCCCGTGGGGAGGGTCGGGCGCGGCCCGCCTGCGGCGTGCCAAGAGCGCGGGCTTCAGATGTCGAGCTCCTCCACGAACCGCGCGTTCTCCGAGATATACTGGAACCGCAGCTCCGGCTTTTTGCCCATCAGCCGCTCGACGAGATCGCCCGTGTCGCCTGGGGTTTCCTCGTCGAGGGTCACGCGGATCAATTTCCGCGTCTTCGGGTCCATCGTGGTCTCTTTCAGGTCCTTGGCGTCCATCTCGCCGAGGCCCTTGAAGCGCTGCACGTCGATCTTGCCCTTGCCGCCGAGGCCTTGCTCCATCATCCGGGTCTTCTCCACGTCGTCGGAGACATAGAGCCGCCGCGCGCCTTGCGTGAGCCGGTAGAGCGGCGGGCAGGCGAGGTAGAGGTGGCCCGCGTCGATCATCGGGCGCATCTGGGTGAAGAAGAAGGTCATCAGCAGCGCGGCGATATGGGCGCCGTCCACGTCGGCGTCGGTCATGATGATGATCTTGTCGTAGCGCAGGTCCTCGATGTTGAATTTCGGGCCGAGCCCGACGCCGAGCGCCTGCGTGAGATCGCTGATCTCCTGGTTGCTGCCCAGCTTGGAGGAGGCCGCGCCGAGCACGTTGAGGATCTTGCCCCTCAGCGGCAGGAGGGCCTGCGTCTTGCGGTCGCGGCCCATCTTGGCCGAGCCGCCAGCTGAATCCCCCTCGACGATGAAGAGCTCCGTGCCGGCGCGGTTGGTCGCCGTGCAATCGGCCAGCTTGCCGGGCAGGCGGAGCTTCTTGGTGGCCGTCTTGCGCTGGGTCTCCTTCTCCTGCTTGCGGCGCAGGCGCTCCTCGGAGCGCAGGATGAGAAAGTCGAGGATCGCGCCGGCGGACTTGGTGTCGGTGGCCAGCCAGTTGTCGAAATGGTCGCGCACGGCGTTCTCGACGAGGCGCTGGGCCTCCGCCGTGGCCAGCCTGTCCTTCGTCTGGCCGACGAACTCGGGCTCGCGGATGAAGCAGCTCACCAGCGCGCAGCCGCCTGTCATCAGGTCCTCGCGGGTGATCTGCGCGGCTTTCTTGTTGTTCGCCAGCTCGCCGTAGGCCTTGATCCCCTTGAGGATCGCCGCCCAGAAGCCTGCGACATGCGTGCCGCCCTCGGGGGTGGGCACGGTGTTGCAGTAGGACTGGATGAAGCCGTCGCGGGCGGGTGTCCAGTTGATCGCCCATTCGACCTTTCCGGGCGTGCCGAAGCGCTCGGAAAAGTCGACCGTTCCGGCGAAGGGCGCGTCGGCATAGGTGGCCGCCGGACCCAGCGTTTCCTTGAGGTAGTCCGAGAGGCCGCCGGGGAAGTGGAAGCTGGCCTCCTGCGGGGTCTCGCCGTCGTCCACGGCCGATTTCCAGCGGATCTCGACGCCGGAGAAGAGATAGGCCTTGGAGCGGATGGACTTGAACAGGCGCGCGGGCTTGAAGCGGTGCTTGCCGAAGATTTCCTCGTCGGCGCGGAAGGTGATCGTCGTGCCGCGCCGGTTGGGGGCGGCGCCGATCTCCTCGACGGGGCCGAGGGGCTTGCCGCGCGAGAAGCGCTGCTCGACGAGCCGCTTGTCGCGCGCGACCTGGACGACCATGGAGTCGCTGAGCGCATTGACCACCGAGGCGCCGACGCCGTGCAGCCCGCCGGATGTCTGGTAGGCCTTGCCGGAGAACTTGCCGCCCGCGTGCAGCGTGCACAGGATCACCTCGAGGGCGGATTTGTCGGGGAATTTCGGGTGCGGATCGGTCGGGATGCCGCGGCCGTTGTCGCGCACGGTGAGCGAGTGGTCCGCGTGCAGCTCGACCTCGATCCGGTTGGCATGGCCGGCGACGGCCTCGTCCATGGAGTTGTCGAGGATCTCGGCGACCATGTGATGCAGCGCGCGCTCGTCCGTGCCGCCGATATACATGCCGGGGCGCTTGCGCACGGGCTCGAGGCCCTCGAGCACCTCGATGGAGGAGGCATCGTAGCTGTCACCGCCCGCCTGGGGGGCGGAATTTTCGAGAAGATCGTCTGACATCACCGCTGCTCATTCTTATTGGTTCCGGCCATTATGGCAGAGCACGGCGGGCGTGGGAAGATGATATGGGGCAATGATGCCGGGCCTTGATCCGCCACGGTTTGGCGCGGCCTGTGGCTGGAGGGTTGCGCAGGACGGTCAGGCGATGCTCGGCTCGCATCCCAAGACCGAATGGGGCTCGCAAAACGCGCAGGCGCATCACCTCTTCGACTTTTTCTCGCGCAGGTAGATCTGGTTGCCCTCGCGCTTGATCTCGAAGCCCTTGATGACGCTGACAAGCTCGCTCAGTTTGCGCTTTCCATAGGTGCGGGTGTCGAAATCGGGGTGAGCGGCGGTGACGGCCTGGCCGAGCTGGCCGAGCTGATACCACTCGTCCTCCTGCGGAATGCGCGCCATGGCGTCGCGCAGAAGCTCGGCGGCCTTGGCCGGGCTTTCCTTGGCCGATCCGCCCTTGCCCGCGGGCGCGTCGGCGTCCTCGGTGATCAGGTTCTCGATGAAGATGAAGCGGTTGCAGACGTTGCGCAGCGGCTCGGGGGTCTTCTTCTCGCCGATGCCGATGACCATCTTGCCATCCTCGCGCAGCCGGTTGGCGAGGCTGGTGAAGTCGCTGTCCGACGAAACAAGCACGAAACCGTCGAAGCGCTGGCCGTGCAGGATGTCCATGGCGTCGATGACGAGGCCGATGTCGGAGGCGTTCTTGCCGGAGATGTTCGAGGTCTGCTGATGGGCGACGAGCCCGAGCGAGAGGATCTTCTCCGACCAGCCCTTCAGGCGGGCGCTCGTCCAGTCGCCGTAGACGCGGCGCAGGGCCGGCTCGCCGATGGCGGCGACTTCCTTGAGGATGGCCTCGGCATGTTTCGCCGGCACGTTGTCGGCGTCGATCAACGTGGCGAGGAGGGGTTGGTCGCGGTCGGGCATCGGGCGATCCTTCTATTCTGAGGCCGAGTTATGCATCGTGCGGCCACGCACGCAAGGGCGAACAGTCTTGCCTCGCAAGCGCAACTGCGCATATACGGGCGCATGGCCGAGACAGACACCGAAAATGCCCATCTTCCCGCAACGCAGCGCTCCCTGCCGATCGCGATGCTGCGCGGGCGCGAGGCCGTGATGGCCCCCTACCGGCGCATGCTGGCCAAGATCGGCGTGACCGAGCAGCAATGGCGCGTGTTGCGCGTGCTCGACGAGCGCGGCACGCTCGACCCCCGCGAGATCGCGGAGGCGGCCTGCCTGCTCAACCCGTCGCTGACGCGGATCATGCAGCTCCTGGAGAAGAAGGGCTATATCAGCCGCAAGGCGCACCCGGAGGACAGGCGCAAGACCCGCGTGAGCATCACCGAGGAGGGCCGCGCGCTGATCGTCTCGGCCGAGCCCGAGAGCCTGCGGATCGCCGAGGACCTCAAAGAGCGCTTCGGGCAGGAGAAAATCGACGAGTTGCTCGATTTGCTGGGCGAGCTGGCGGAAATCCACAAGGAATAAGTCCGCGCGGCGGGTGGCGCTCAGAAGCTGTAGCGCAGGCTGGCGGCGATGCTCTCGCTCTCGTAGCGATATCCAATCCTTTGATCGTCGCATCGCCGACGCCGTCTGGCGCGCTGGTTCGCCGATGTGCTGCCGAGCCGTTTGCTTGCGTCGAAGTGTCCCCGAAAAAACCGAATTCCATAACTTTTTCGAAGTTTTTTTCCTGCATCATGTCAGCGAAGCCCGCCCCGTTCGCAACGCGGGCGGAAGGCGGGATCGCTTGTGAGCAGATAGAGGCGAGTGATTGACTAATTTAACAACCTATAGTTGTATTCGAGTATCTGCATTACAAACTTGGGGAAGAGAAATGTTCAACAGAATCGTCATCAACGACCGCAACAGGGGGCAGTTCGGCGCCCTCGTTCAGGAGCAGCTGCGCCAGCGGCGCGCGCTTTTTCACGAAGAGCTGGGCTGGGACATCCCGCGCTCGGAGCATATCGAGCAGGATCAATACGACCGCGCCGAAACCGTCTACGTGATCGTCGAGAAGGACGGCGAGGTGCAGGCCTATGCGCGGCTCATGCCGACCGTGGCGACGGTGCGCTACGGGCAGGCGGAGTTCAGCTATCTCACGCGCGACGCCACGCTCGGCCTTTTGCCGGGCATTCCGCCGCATATCCTCGGCGGGCGCGCGGCGCCGCAGAGCGAGGATGTCTGGGAGGTGAGCCGTGTCGAGGCGGCGGACAAGGCGGCCCTTGTCACGCTTTTCGAGACCATCGCGGAATTTGCCGAGGCCGTCGGGGTGACAGAGCTTATCACCTTCACGCGCAAGAATTTCGACAGGATCGTGCGCGGCCTCGGCTACGACGCCTCCGTGCTGGGCGAGCCGGTGCAATATGGCGGCAAGCCCTATTGCGCGATTCGCATGGCGCTCGGCGCGCGCGCCACGAAGGCAGGCCGCGAGGCGGAGGGCTTCAAGCTGGCCAGTTGAGCCTTGCGAGCTTGGCTGAAACGCATCGGTGATTTGCCGGGCCGGCTATCCGGTTGACACTCGGAAGCCCGCGACCAAACATGCCGGCATGGACAGAAATGCTGACCTGAAGAACAGCCTGCGCGACGTGCGGGACATGGCCGATCTCGGTGTGGTGATGCCCGATGGCTGCCGTCTGTCGGTGCGGGCCTGGATCCCCGAGGACGCCGAGGCGCGCCCCGTTCCGGCCATCGTCGAGCATCTGCCCTACCGCAAGCGCGACGGGACGACCGCGCGCGACGAGATCAGCCATCCGTGGATGGCCGCGCGGGGCTATGCCGTGTTGCGCGTGGACATGCGCGGCAACGGCGACAGCGACGGGCTGATGGCGGACGAATACACGAGCCAAGAGCTGGATGATGCCGTGGAGGTGATCAACTGGGCCGCAAGCCAGCCCTGGTGCACCGGCAATGTCGGCATGCAGGGGATCAGCTGGGGTGGGTTCAATTCGCTTCAAGTGGCGGCGCTCGCCCCCGAGCCGCTCAAGGCGATCATCACGATCTGCTCCACCACGGACCGCTTTGCCGACGACATCCACTACAAGGGCGGCTGCCTGCTGAACGAGAACCTCGCCTGGTCCTCGACCATGTGGGCCTATTCGAGCCGCCCGCCGGACCCGGCGCTGCGCGACGACTGGCGCGAGGTCTGGATGGAGCGGCTGGAGGCAGAGCCCTTTCTCATCTCGACATGGCTGCGCCACCAGAGGCGCGATGCCTATTGGGCGCATGGCTCGGTCTGCGAGGATTATTCGGCCATCAAGGCCAGGGTTCTCGCGGTGGGCGGCTGGGCCGATGGCTACAAGAACACCGTCCCGGCGCTGGTGGAGAACATCGACGGGGCCAAGGGAATTCTCGGCCCCTGGGTGCATCTTTACCCGCATATCGCCGTGCCCGAGCCGCGAATCGGCTTCTTGCAGGAGGCCAGGCGCTGGTGGGATCGCTGGCTGAAGGGCGAGGAGACGGGCGTCGGGGACGACCCGGCGATGCGGATGTATCTCATGGAGGGACACCTGCCGAACCGGACCAACCAGGCGCGGCGCGGCATGTGGATCGCCGACGAGAAGACTGGCGGCGAGATGCGCGATCTAGCGCTGGGCGCGGGCGGTGCGCTTGGCGGCGCGGCGGGGGAGATCGCTGTGCGTGTCGACAGCGATACGACCTGCGGGCTGGGCGGCTCGGAATATTACGCGATCGGGCGTGGCCCCGAGCTCAGCGGTGATCAGCGCGGCGACGATTTGCAATCGGCGGTCTGGACGGGGGAGGCGCTGGAAAGCGCCGTCGATATTGTCGGGCAGCCAAAGCTGCGCCTGCGCCTGAGCGCGGACAGGCCACAGGGGCAGATCGCCGTCAGGCTCAACCATGTCCACCCGGACGGGCAGAGCACGCGGATCACCTACGGCGTGCTCAACCTCGCGCATCGGGGCAGCCATGCAGCGCCCGCGCCGATGGAGCCGGGCCGGGCGTATGACGTGGAGGTGACGCTCGACCAGATCGCCTATCGCGTGCCGGAGGGGCACCGGATCGCCGTGGCCGTCTCGACGGCCTACTGGCCGCTGATCTGGCCCGCGCCGGAGCGCTGCGCGCTGTCCATCACGGGCGGGGCGCTGGCGCTTCCCGAACGCGCGCCTGCGGGTGGCGATGAATGGCGCTTCGAGCCGCCCGAGGGCGCGGAAGGCTGGCAGACAGAGGAGCTGCGTGCCCCCGAGAACATCCGCCGCGAGGAGCATGACCTTGCGACAGGGGAGGTCACGCTCATCATCGAGGATGATTTCGGCAAGCGGCGCGACCTGGCGCATGGGCTCGTCAGCGGCGGCGTCAGCCGCGAGCGCTGGACGATCCGCCCCGATGACCCGCTCTCGGCACGCGGCGAGACGCACTGGACCGAGGAGACCGAACGCGAGGGGCAGGTGCTGCGCACGGAAACTTACGCGCAGATGTGGAGCGATGCCGATCATTTCCACCTCAGCGGTCGACTCGAGGCCTATGAGAACGGTATACTCGTTTATGAAAGGGATGTGGCCGACCGGATAGAGAGGGACCACATGTAGGGGGATTTCCGGATCGAGGGAGAAAAACCTTGCTCTGATCCGGGCTATCGGTTTTCCTTAACTCGGCAATCAATAAAAACACGGGACACGTGGCCCGCAGGAACAAGAACGCAACAAGGAGACGAACATGAAAGATCAACTCGACTATCTCAAGGTCAACGCCGCGCTGGGCCGTATCTCGCGCCGGGAGTTCTTCGGACGCGCGGCGGCGCTGGGCGTCACGGCCGCGGCGGCGAACACCATGCTGGCCGATGCGGTTTACGCCGCCGGCCCGCAGAAGGGCGGCACAATCAAGGTCGGCATCCAGGGCGGCGGCTCGGGCGACAGCCTCGATCCGGCGCTGGCGGCCAACGCCACGATGTCGCAGATCGTGCGCCTCTGGGGTGAGCCGCTCGTCGAGCTGGCCGATGACGGCGGGCTCAACGGCAAGGTGGCCGAGAGCTACTCCTCCTCGCCCGATGCCAAGACCTGGACCTTCAAGATCCGCGAAGGCATCACCTTCTCCAACGGCAAGACCGTGACGGCGGAGGACGCGCTGGCCACGCTTGAGCGCCACTCGGGCGAAGACACGAAGTCAGGCGCCCTCGGCCTCCTGCGCGGCATCAAGTCGCTGAGCGCGCCGGATTCGTCGACCTTCGTGATCGAGCTGGACTCGGCCAACGCGGACCTGCCCTACCTGATGGCCGACTATCACCTGATGATCCAGCCCAACGGCGGCAAGGACGACCCGACGGCCGCGATCGGCACCGGGCCCTATATCCTGAAATCGGCGGATATGGGCGTGCGCCTCGTCTTCGAGAAGAACCCCAACCACTGGGACGACTCGATCGGCCATGCCTCGACCGTCGAGCTGCTCGTCATCAACGACGACACTGCGCGCGTCGCAGCGCTGCAATCGGGCCAGGTGCACATGATCAACCGTGTGCCGCCGCGCACGGCGGAACTTGTCGGTCGCGCTCCGGGGATCACCATCCGCAGCAAGTCGGGCCCGGGGCACTACGTCTTCATCGCGCACCGCGACAAGGAGCCCTTTGCCAATGACGACGTGATGATGGCACTCAAATACGCCATGAAGCGCGACGAGATGGTCGAGAAGATCCTGTCGGGCTATGGCACGGTCGGCAACGACACGCCGATCAACGCGTCCTATCCGCTCTATACCGAGCTCGAGCAGCGGACATATGACCCCGACAAGGCGGCCTTCCACTGGAAGAAATCGGGCCAGACGGATCCTGTCCTGCTGCGCACCTCGGACAACTCCTTCCCCGGCGCGCCGGATGCGGCGGCGCTCTTCCAGCAAAGCGCCGCGGATGCGGGCATCCCGATCGAGATCAAGCGCGAGCCGAACGACGGCTACTGGTCGGAAGTCTGGAACGTGCAGCCCTTCTGCACGAGCTACTGGGGCGGACGTCCGACGCAGGACCAGATGTTCACCACCGCCTATCTGAGCACGGCGGACTGGAACGACACGCGCTTTGACAACGAGAAGTTCGACCAGCTTCTCATCGCGGCGCGCGCCGAGCTCGACACGGCCAAGCGCAAGCAGATGTATGCCGACATGGGTCAGCTCGTGCGCGACGATGGCGGCCTGATCTGCCCGATGTTCAACGATTTCGTTGACGGTATCAGTGACGATCTCGCCGGCTGGCGCGAAGAGACGCCGAGCTTCGAGCTCATGAACTTCTACGCGCCCATCGAAATGTGGGTCGCCGCGTAATCATGGGTCCTGCAATGAAACTGGTGGTCCAGCGCATCGCGCTGGGCCTCCTCTTGCTCTTTCTCGTCTCGATCCTCATCTTCGCGGGCACGCTGATCCTGCCCGGGGACGTGGCGCAATCCATTCTCGGCCAGTCGGCCACGCCGGAAGCCCTCGCCAACCTGCGCGAGGAGCTGGGCGTGAACGAACCGGCGCTTACCCGTTATTTCGACTGGCTCGGCGGTATTCTCACCGGCGATCTGGGCACGGCGCTGACCAATGGCAAGGACATTGCCGAAAGCGTGGGCAGCCGCCTGAAGAACACGCTCTTTCTGGCCTTCTGGGCCGCCGTGATCGCCGTTCCGCTGGCGATCTTCCTCGGCCTGCTCGCGGTGCGCTACCGCGACCGCTGGCCCGACAAGCTCATCTCGGGGATCACCCTTTCGACGATCTCCATTCCCGAATTCCTGATCGGCTACGTGCTGATGTATTTCGTCGGCGTGCAGCTCGGCTGGGCCCCGACCGTGGCCACGATCTAT
This sequence comes from Rhodobacteraceae bacterium 63075, assembly GCA_003417655.1. Taxonomy (GTDB): domain Bacteria; phylum Pseudomonadota; class Alphaproteobacteria; order Rhodobacterales; family Rhodobacteraceae; genus Lentibacter. Next base: position 212,520 of record QVMW01000003.1, on the reverse strand, counting down.
GACAGCATGAGCCTCGGCGAAAAGCTCAACGCGATCGCGCTGCCCGTCGCTGTGCTCACGCTCGTCGTGCTGGCGCACATGATGCGCATGACGCGCGCGGCGATCCTCAACGTGATGCAATCGGCCTATATCGAGACGGCGGAGCTGAAGGGCCTGACGATGTTCAACATCATCTGGAAACATGCCTTTCCGAACTCCATCGCGCCCATTGTCAACGTGGTGATGCTCAACCTGGCCTATCTCGTCGTCGGTGTCGTCGTCGTCGAGGTGGTCTTCACCTATCCCGGCATGGGCCAGTATCTCGTCGATCACGTCTCCAAACGCGACCTTCCGGTCGTGCAGGCCTGCGGGCTGATCTTTGCGGCCGTCTATATCGGCCTCAACATGATTGCCGATGTCGTCTCGATCCTGTCGAATCCGAAATTGAGGCACCCGAAATGATGAAGAACATGCCTCTTTCAGCCATCATCGGGCTGTTTTTCGTCTCGCTCTATTTCGCCATGGCGATCTTCGCGAACTGGATCGCGCCCTATGGCATGGCCGAAATCGTCGGCGATGTCTGGGAGCCGTCGAGCGCGGAGCACCTGCTCGGGACCGACAATATCGGGCGTGACCTGCTCACCCGGATGATCTATGGCGGGCAGACCACGATCTTCATCGCCACGGCGGCGACGATCCTGTCGTTTACCACGGGCTCCGTGCTGGGCTTTCTCGCGGCGGTTCTGGGCGGCTGGGCCGACCAGCTCCTGAGCCGGTTCGTCGACCTGCTCATGTCGATCCCCTCGCTGATCCTTGCGTTGGTGATCCTGTCGGTCATGCCGGTGACGATCCCGATCCTCATCGTGGTCATGGGGCTGCTCGACAGCACGCGGGTCTTCCGCCTCGCGCGGGCCGTGGCCGTGGACATCAACGTCATGGAATATGTCGAGGCGGCTGTGCTGCGCGGCGAGGGGCGCGGCTGGGTCATCTTCCGCGAGATCCTGCCCAACGCGCTCAGCCCGCTCGTCGCCGAGATGGGCCTGCGCTTCATCTTCGCGGTGCTCTTCATCTCGACGCTGTCGTTCCTCGGGCTCGGAGTTCAGCCGCCCCTGGCCGACTGGGGCGGGATCGTGAAGGAGAACAAGGACGGGATCGTCTACGGGATCGGGGCGGCGCTCTACCCGGCGGTGGCCATCGCCACGCTGGCGATCAGCGTCAACCTCGTGGCCGACTGGATCCTCAACCGGACGACAAGCCTGAAAGGAGGCCGCGGATGAGCGATACGTTTGTAAAGGTCCGCGATCTCAAGATCGGTGCGACGGTCTATCCGCCCGGCGAGAAGCCGCATGACATCGAGATTGTCCACGGGGTCTCCTTCGATCTTGAAAAGGGCAAGGTGCTCGGCCTCATCGGCGAGAGCGGCGCGGGCAAGTCCACGATCGGGCTGGCGACCATGGCCTATGGGCGCGGCGGTGTGAAGATCACCGGCGGGGAGGTCTGGGTCAACGGGCGCGACATCCTGCAAAGCCGGCTCGGCGACCTGCGCCGCCTTCGCGGCGGGGAAGTGACCTATGTGAGCCAGTCGGCCGCGGCGAGCTTCAACCCGGCTAAGAAGATCATGGAGCAGGTCACCGAGGCGGCCATCAAGCAGGGCAAGTTCTCGCGCCGCGAGGCCGAGAGGCGCGCCGTCGATCTGTTCAAGAAGCTCGGCCTGCCGGACCCCGAGCATATCGGCGACCGCTTCCCCCACCAGGTCTCCGGCGGGCAGCTCCAGCGCTGCATGACGGCGCTCGCGCTCTGTCCCGAGCCCGACCTCGTGGTCTTCGACGAGCCGACGACGGCGCTCGACGTGACCACGCAGATCGACGTGCTCATGGCGATCAAGGAGGCCATCGCGGCAACCGGCGTGGCCGCGCTCTACATCACCCATGACCTCGCCGTCGTGGCGCAGGTCAGCGATGACATCATGGTGCTCAAGATGGGCGACATGGTGGAATACGGCACGACCGACCAGATCATCAACAACCCGCAGGAAGAGTATACGCAGGCGCTTGTCTCCGTTCGGTCCATCGACCACGAGGAAAAGCAGCCCTCGCCCGAGCCTGTTCTCAGGGTCGAGAACATCACGGCGCGCTACCGGGGGACGAATTTCGACGTCCTGAAGAACGTGAATGTCGAAGTGCACCCGGGCCAGACGCTCGCCGTGGTCGGCGAGAGCGGCTCGGGCAAGTCGACGCTGGCGCGGGTGATCACCGGGCTCCTGCCGCAGCGCGAGGGCAATATCCGTTTCGCCGGGCGCGACCTCGATCCGGTCATGAAGAACCGACCCAGGGAAGACCTGCGCGAATTGCAGATGATCTACCAGATGGCCGACACGGCGATGAACCCGCGCCAGACCGTCGGCACGATCATCGGGCGACCCCTGGAGTTCTATTTCGGGCTGAAGGGCAAGGCCAAGCAGACCCGCATCCAGGAGCTGCTCGACGAGATCGAGCTTGGCGAGGGGTTCCAGGACCGCTACCCGGCGGAGCTTTCGGGCGGGCAGAAACAGCGCGTCTGCATCGCCCGGGCGCTGGCCGCGAAGCCCAGGATGATCATCTGCGACGAGGTGACGAGCGCGCTCGACCCGCTGGTGGCCGACGGTATCCTGAAGCTGCTGCTCAACCTGCAAAAGATCGAGGACGTGGCCTTTCTCTTCATCACCCATGACCTGGCGACGGTGAAGGCCATCGCCGATTCCATCGCGGTGATGTACCAGGGCGAGGTCGTGCGCTACGGGACGAAATCGGACGTGCTGGCGCCGCCGTTTGACGACTATACCGACCTTTTGCTGAGCTCGGTGCCGGAGATGAAACTGGGCTGGCTCGAAGAGGTGATCGCGCATCGCAAGATGGAGAGCGCGGGGAACTGAGGCTGGGTTTCGGATTTCGCTTCGCGAAATCCGATCCGTTGGGGGAGCTCTGCTCCCCCAAACCCGCTGTCTTGATGGGGGGACCAGTCCCCCCAACCCCCCC
>QVMW01000003.1:0-209506 GCA_003417655.1 Rhodobacteraceae bacterium 63075 | reverse complement strand
TATTTTCAGCAAGAAAAAGGGCAGGACCGCAGTCTTGGCGGCTTCGTTTTCTCGACGCGAGGTCGGGCTTGCGTCGCGGGGCGGCGGCGGTAGGGTGGGCCGCAGGCGGGCGTTCGCGGCCGTGAGAAGAGGGGAAGAGGACCATGAAACGCAAATTGCTGCTCATCATTCTTGACGGCGTGCCGCTGCGCAATTTCTCGCGGCTCTTCGGCAATCTCGAAGGCTGGGTGGACGAGGGGAGCGCGCAGAAATGGGCGATCCGCTCGGTGCTGCCCTCGATCTCGGCGAGCTGCTATGCCTCGATCCACACTGGCGTGAGCCCGCAGCAGCACGGCTGCACCGGCAATGGCAATGTCTTCCGGCTGAAAGAGCCGGATGTCTTCAGCGCGGTGCGCGCGGGCGGCGGCGTGACCGGGGCGGTGGCGCATTCCTTCTGGAGCCAGTTCTTCAACCGCCACCCCTTCGATTTCGTCCGGGACGTGGAATATGACGAGCCGGAGGCGGAGACGATCAACCACGGGCGCTTTCACACCATGACGGGCTATGGCGCAGCGAACCAGATGACGCCCTCGGACGTGGACCTCTTCGGAACGCTCACCAATCTCTGCCTGCGCTTTGGTCTGGACTACGGGATGCTGCACACCTGCACGCTCGACAGCATGGGGCACCGCTTTCAGCACGAGAGTCACGAGATGGATCATGCCTGTTTCGTCATGGATGAAATGCTGGCGCCTTTCATCCCGCGCTGGCGGCAGATGGGCTACGAGGTGATCGTGACCGCAGACCACGGCCAGGACGACCGCGGCCATCATGGCGGGCGCAGCGATCTGCAGCAGCTCTCGGCGCTCTATTATTTCGGGGAAGGCAAGGGGCCCGAGCCAAGCGCGGAAATCAGCCAGCTCCAGCTTGCACCGACAATCCTGAGCCGTCTCGGCGCGGATGTTCCGGACACGATGAAGGCGGCGCCTTTTCTTACGTAAGCCGCGCAGGTTTGAGATGATGATTTCAGCTCTCGTCAGAGCGCGTTGGTGTCGCGAAAAGGCCTGTTGCGGGATGACCGGCGATATTTACGCTGAGCGGGAAGCCGATATGGTCAGGGAAGTTCAAGTTATTAATCGGTGGATCCAAATGATTGATATATTTGAGGTCCGAGAGGTGTGACAATGGTTGAATTCGTCGATGATTTCTCGGCTATCCTATCGGGTCAAAGCTGGTCTGGCGCCGATGGCGCGCCGACTGTCGTGACCTACTCTTTCGAGACGGAGGCGCAGGACTATCTCGGAGATATCTACTCGCAGGACTTCATAGACTCTTTCTCGGCCTACTCGAGCCAGATGGAGCAGCTGGCAGTGCAGGCCTTCGATATCTGGGCAGCGGCAAGTGGGATCACCTTTGTCGAGGTCGCCCCTGGCGAAGGCGATATACGCATGGGCAACTTCGAGTTCGCTCAAAACGACCCGCCGATTGATTTTACTGGGTTTGGATACTATCCAAGCAGGTCTGTGAGCGAATATTCGAGTTACGAATCTGAGATTTCGGGGGACATTTTTTTCAATTCGGCCAGGCTGAACCGGGTTGATCTGGATCTGATGATGCACGAGATCGGCCATGCGATCGGCCTCGAACACCCGTTTGACGGCGATGTCCAGCTTCTCGATGCCTATGATAATGGCACATACACTGTCATGTCCTATGATCGTGGGAACATCAGCACACTGGGCCTTTTCGATGTCGAGGCGACCGAGCATCTTTATGGCGCACCAAGTTTCGTCCCGTCCGCCACCGGCGGTGTTACGGATTTCGGATATGACGCGTTGAACCAGATCGTGATTCAGACTTGGGGCGATGCAGCTTCCGAAATATTCGGCACGAGCCTGTCTGACGTGATAGATGCGGGCGCGGGCGACGACAGTGTTTCCGGCTTTCGTGGCGATGACATGGTGTTCGGTGGAGCGGGTGACGATGCCGTTTTTGGCGGTGCCGGTGATGACACCGTCATGGGCGGCGCGGGGAATGACCGTCTCTACGGGGGCAGTTACTCGGGTGATCCCGAAGCGGGGAGCAATACGGTGTCATATGCCGATGTTTTCTCCGGAGTCACGGCAACGCTCGTCGCGGGCGTGTGGAATGGCAGCATGTATGTTTACGCTACTGGCGCGGACTCGGGTGAGGATGCCTTCTACAACATTCAACATCTGATCGGTGGATGGGGTGCGGATCATTTCACGGGCGACGACGGCGACAACAGCCTCCTCGGGGGCTTCGGCTTCGACACGATCGAAGGCGGACTGGGCAACGACACGATCGACGGCGAGGGCAATGCGGACCGTCTTTATGGCGGCGGCGGCAATGACCAGATCGTCGGCGGCGACGGCACCGACCATCTGTACGGCGACGCAGGCAATGACTCGCTTTTCGGCGACAGCGGGGCCGACCGGCTCTTCGGCGGCGACGGCGACGATCTGATCCGCGCCGGGACGAATTTCGGCACATCGGTCGACGGGGCCGAAGGCGGCGCCGGCAATGACACCATGTTCGGCGACGGCGGCTATGACCTGCTGCTCGGCGGCACCGGCGATGACTGGATCGACGGCGGCAACCAGGCCGACAACCTCTATGGCGACGAAGGCAACGACACGATCTATGGCGGTGCCGGCTTCGACCGCCTGTTCGGCGGCGCGGATGATGACCTGCTCATCGACAATTCCGGCATCGGCACCTTCTTCGGCGGCACCGGCAACGACACGATGCAGGGCGGCGGCACGGAAGCGACCCGTTTCTTCGGCGGCCAGGGCAATGACGTGGTCGAAGCCGGCAGCGGCGACGACACGATCGGCGGCAACGCGGGCTTCGACACGATCGATTCCGGCGCTGGCAACGACCTGATCTACGGCGACTTCAACGCCGACACCTTCGTGTTCAACGAGGGTCACGGCCAGGACACGATCGCCGATTTCGACGCGTTCAACGACTTCGAGCAGATCGATCTGAGCGGCCTGGCTGGCATGAGCCTCGGCAGCCTCAACCTCGGCTCCGGCGCCTCGGGAGACGCGATTCAATCCGGGTCCGACGTGGTGATCAGCACCGGCGGCGGCAACACCATCACCCTGATCGGGGTGAATATCGCCGATCTCGGCAGCGCGGACTTTATCTTCTGATCCGTCTGCTTTACCTGCGTCGGAGGCCATGACCGGCCGAGTGCGCGTTAAGCGCCTGGGCAGATGATTGCCTCCGAGCCCCGGCGGCGTGCGCGGCGATCCGGCCTCGATCGTGAGCCCAAGTGTCAAGATTAGGTGAGGAAAACTCGCTCTGCCGGATCATGAGCATTCAATGCTTGAAAGCAAAAAGATGGCACAACTGTGGCGGGCGGACCGGGCCGCTTTGTTGCCAAAGTGCAACTAGATTGCGGCTAAATACAGGAAATGACGCCTGAATTTTGCAGTTCCCCGTAAATTCCCCCTATCCGGATTCAAAAACCGGCTGTATGGAATATGGCATAAAAGCGGCGCGATTAACGACGCCGCGTTGTTGAGGCAAATGGTGGTGTTATGAAACAGATAGGTTTCGTCACCCGCGGTCGCGCGGGCAATGTCGAGCATGGTAATGTATCGGCGCAGCAAGATGTAACGGCAATCCAGACGACTGCCGGACAGGACTACTCCTTCAATCTTCGTCAAAGTGATATCACGGGATACACGCGCTCGGGTACGCACCTCGAGATCGCGCTGGCCGACGGCCGCGTCATCCTGCTCGAGGATTTCTTCAATGCCGCGGGTGAGCCCGTGGCGCAGCTTTACATCTCATCGGACACTTACATCAGCGAGGTAACGTTGGTTGAAGGGTCGGATGGCGGGCTTTATGGCCAGTATGGCGTTGCCGAGACCTGGGGCAAATACGGGGCCGACGATGAGCTGATCTTCACCGAAGGCACGGAAGTGGCCCATGTGGTGAGCGACGATGAGGTCAGCATGCTCGGCACGGGGGTCTTCGGCGGGCTCGGCGGGCTTGGTGGCGTTGCCGGTGTCGTCGGCGGCGTCAGTGTCGTGGACGAGCTGACCGATGGCGGCGGCGGGTCGAACGGGCCCACCGTCGACGACGGCGAGATCGGGATCGGCGGCGATGACGTGATCGAGGAAGACCAGGTCATCGACGTGACGGGGACGGCGGAGCCGGACTCGGAGGTCACCGTGACGATCGGCGAGGAGACCGTGACGGTCATCACCGATGAGGACGGGAACTGGGAGGCCACGTTCGAGGGCGATGACTTCCCCGATGACGGCACATATGTTGCCGATGTGCTCGTCACCGAGCCGGACGGCACGGAGACCGGGCTGACCGGGCCGAGCGTGACGATCGACCTCACGGGGCCGGATATCGAGACCACGGATGGCGTTGAATCGACCGGCGACGTGGTCAATGAAGAGGACCATTCCGATGGCGTCGAGATCTCGGGCACAGGCGAGGCTGGCGCGACCATCTCGGTGACGGTCGGCGGCGCGACGCAGGAGACGACCGTGAGCGAAGACGGCACATGGGATGTGACCTTCACGACCGAAGAGGTCGCGGGCGGCGAATACGAGACGGATGTGACAATCGTTTCGACCGACAGTTGGGGCAACTCGACGACCGTGACGGAGACGCTCGTCATCGACACGGTGACGGATGTGACCTTCGCCGGGGCGGATGCAGGCGCGGACGGGATCGTCAACGAAGAGGAGCACGCGGAAGGCGTGACGCTCACCGGCACGGTGGAGCCCGGCGCGACCGTCATGGTCGACCTGGACGGGACCGAGCGCGAAGCGACGGTCGACGCGGATGGCAACTGGAGCGTGACCTATCCGTCGGGCGAGGTGGCGACCGGGGACTACACCGGCAACGTGACGGTCACGGCGACCGACGCGCAGGGCAATACCGCGACGACCAGCGGCACGGTCGAATTCGACACCGAGGTGCACAATCTGGGCGTCTCGGCCGATGACGTGACCGAGGACAACGTGGTCAATTCCGATGAGCGCGGGGACGGCGTCACCTTCACTGGCACGACCGAGCCGGGCTCGACATCAGTCGTGGTCACGCTGGACGGGGTTTCGCATGAGGCCAGCGTCGACGCGGATGGCAACTGGGACGTCACCTTCCCGGAAGGCGACCTGCCGCAGGGCGAGGAGAGCTTTGATCTCACCGTCGATGTGACGGACGGGGCGGGCAACACCGCCTCGACATCGCGCGAGGTGGAGTTTGACACGCTGGTTAACGAACTGTCCGGCAGCGCGGTCGAGGAAGGCGGCACGGCGGTCTACAACGCGGCGGATGTCAGCGATGGGATCACCGTCGAGGGCCGTGTCGAGGCGGGGTCGAGCGTCACCATCGAATTCGGCGGCGAGAGCTACGACGCGGTGGTCGATGCCGATGGCAACTGGTCGGCCGATCTTCCGGCCGGGGCCTTCGCCGATGAGAGCTACGACGCAGAGATCACCGTCAACGCGACGGATGTGGCCGGCAACGTGGAGAGCATCTCCCAGGTCATCGAGATCGACGCGGATGTGCCCGATGCGCCGATGGTCGACGGCTACGCCCGCGATCACACGGGCTATAACGCCGTGCAGGTCGAACAGGGCGCGGAGGCCCAGACGATCTACCAGGTCGACGGCAACAGCGTCACGCAGGTCGCGGGCGCGGAGGATGCCGTCGCCTTCGGCGGCAACAACCTCTACGAGCTCGACCCGGCGGTGCAGGACGGCTCGCATCTCGTCGTCTCGGCCACGGACGATGCCGGCAATACTTCCAGCACCTTCATGGCGCTGGACGATCCGGCGAACTCCGATATCGACATGACCAGCGTGAACCCCGGCCTGTCGGGGCTGGAGATCGAGGCGATCGACCTGACATTCGCCGAGGACACGAACCTCACGCTGTCGCTGGATCAGATCGAGGCCTTCGCCGAGCAGAGCGATACGCTGGCGATCCATGGCGGCGATGACGACACGGTCACGATCACCGGTGCGACGCATACCGGCCAGAGCGTCACCGAGAACGGCGAGACCTACGATGTCTACACCGTGGGAGACCATAGCGTGCTCATCGACGATGACGTGAACACCGTTATCTGAGGCTGATGGCGCGGGCGCGGCACTGACGCGCCCGCAAGCCGACCCAAGAACTATAACGCCTGCAAAAAGGGGCGATCAATGGGGCAGAGATATTTCAGGATGAAAGCCGCCGGCGCGCTCGCGCTCGTTGTGCTGACGGCGGGTTGCATGGGCAGCGATGGCGATGTGAGCCGCATGAAGGTCAGCCCGCTGGGCGGGCTGCCGGGGCCGGGCGCAGAGGAGGCCGAGGCGCAATCGCCCGTGATCGGCGCGCTCAAGGCGCGGCGCAGCGTGCTGCCCGAGGGCGGCCCGTTCCGGCAGGTCGCCGCCCCGGTCCTCGAGGCCAACAGCCGCGCGGCGGAGAGCGAGCTCAAGAGCGCGCGGCTGCGCGCCGAGGCGCAATCGAAGAACTGGCTGCCCACGATCGGGCCCAATGTCTCGCTCACCTCGCTGAGCGACGCGGTGGCCAGCATCGTCATGGACGCCGTGATCTATGCGGGCGGGCGCAAGAAGGCCGAGCGCGAATTTGCCAAGGCCGACGTGGAAGTCGCCGCCGTCAACCTCGCCATGGACACCAACACGCGGGTGCATACCGCGCTGTCGCTCTACCTGCGCGCAGAGGAGGCGCGGGAAACCGCGCAGATGCTGGGCACGGCGCTCGAGGACATGGAGCGCTTCGAGTGGATCATGGCCGAGCGCGTCAAGGGCGGCATCTCGGACAGGTCCGACCTCAGCGTGATCCGCCACAAGCTGGCCAGGATGCAGGCCGATTACACCAACGAGGTCGAGACCGCCAAGGCGTCGGTCGCCGAGCTTGACGCCATGTCCGTCCAGAAGCTGGGCGGGGTCAGCGGCGTGAGCGATTTCGAGCTGCCCAAGGGCGCGGTGCGGCCCCTGGAGGTCCTGCTGGCCGAGGCCGAGAAGAGCCGCGCCGTGGCCAATGCGAAGATCGACCGCGCGGGCTTTTTGCCGACGGTGCGCGCCAGTGCGGACAGCAGCGGCGGCGGCGTCACCGGCACGATCGCCCCGGAGAACCCGATCGGGCTGGGCATGGGCAGCAGGCTCGACGCGATCAAGGCCACCGAGGAGGCGGCGGGCCGCCGCGTTGTGCAGGCCCGTGAAGAGACGGGCCGCCAGTTCGCCAAGCTGGAGGCGCAGGCGGAGGCGCTCGCGCGGCAGGCAGGCGAGGCCGAGACGCTGACGGCGCAGGCCAGGCGCAACCTCGATCTCTTCCAGCAGCAATACGACGCGGGCCAGCGGCAGGTGATGGATGTCGTCGGGGTCTACGAGAGCTATGCTGCGCAGGCGCGCACGCGGATAGCGCGCAAATACGAGCTGGCGCGCACCCGGCTCGAGATGGCCCGGCTGCTCGGTGTTCTGGCGGACGGGAGCGAGATTTGACCTCAAAGCCCGTTTCGCTGCAAATCAAGGCCGGGGGCCGCGCGCGCCTCAAGCCGGCGGCGAACAGCTCTGCGCCCATGGGCCAACAGGTCGCGCAGATCACGCCGAAGGCGCAGCGGCGGGGCGAGACAGCGGAGCAAAACAGCGGCAAGCCCGGCATGAGCAATGCCGAGCGCATGGCCGCGCGCGCCGAGCTTGCGGCGGCCTATGCGGGGCTTCTGGGCCTGCAGGCCTTGCCGCGCGATATTCTCGACACGATCACGCAGCAGGCGCGGCAGGCCGACGAGGTCCAGCCCGAGGTTCTCGCCGCAGGGCTGGTGGCGGCAGGGCTGGAGACCTCCGTCGAGACGGTCAGCCACGCGATCAGCGCCGACTGGCCGGCGCTCGCGCAGATGATCGGCGGGCAGTTCATCCTCGTGCTCGGGCAGGAGGATGGCGCGCTGTTGGTCTATGACAAGACCTGCACGGACAACCGCGCGCGCGTGCCGCATGGCGAGTTCGAGCCCTATTTCACCGGCATGATCGTCAAGGCGGAGGCCCCGCTGAGCGCGATCAGCCGCGCCCATGCGCCCGAGGCCGCCGCGCCGCACTGGTTCTGGGGGCAGTTCGGCCGCTTCCGCCGTCAGTTCGCCGAGGTGGCGCTCGGCTCCTTCGTGGCCAACCTGCTGGCCGTCTCCGTCGCGCTCTTCAGCCTGCAGGTCTATGACCGGGTGATCCCGCACCAGAGCGAGGCGACGCTCTGGGTCCTCGCCGCCGGGGCCGGGCTGGCGCTCATGCTCGAAGCCTTTCTCAAGATCGCGCGGGCGCGGCTCATGGACGGGGCGGGCCGGCAGATCGAGCTGGGGGTGCAGACGCTCCTGATGGACCGTATTCTCGGGATGCGCTCGGAGCGCGCCGGGCAGGGGCCGAGCCAGATATTCTCCTCGATGCGCGAGTTCGGCTCGGTGCGCGAGTTCTTCACCGCCTCGACCGTGGGCGCTCTGGCGGATATTCCCTTCATCTTCGTTTTTCTGCTGCTGGTCTGGTCGATCGCGGGCTCGGTCGTCTGGGTGCTGATCGCCGGGGGGCTCTTGATGGTCGTGCCCGGGTTCTTCCTGCAAAAGCGGATGATCCGGCTCACGCAGGAGACGCAGGGCGCGTCGGCCAAGGCGAGCCGGATGCTGCACGAGGTGATCTTCGAGCTCGACACGGTCAAGACGCAGCGCAGCGAGGACCGCGTGCGCCGCCTCTGGGACGAGCTCAACGCGCTCTCGGCGCTCAAATCCTCCGAGCAGCGCAAGCTCGCCTCGACGCTCACCTTCTGGAGCCAGGGCGTGCAACAGGCGACCTATGTCGGCGCCGTGATCATGGGCGCCTACCTTGTCTTCGCGGGCGAGCTCACCGTCGGTTCGATCATCGCCGTGGGTCTGCTGACGGGCCGGACGCTCGGCCCGCTCACGCAGCTTGCCGGGACCATGGCCCGCTGGGGCAACGTCAAGACGGCGCTGACAGGGCTCGACGCTATCGCAGATGCGCCTCAGGACCGTGCGGAGGGCCGCGCCTACCTGCGCCGCGAGCGGATCGAGGGCAATTACGAGCTCCGCGAGCTGCGCTTTGCCTATGACGAGGAGGGCGCGCCGGTGCTCGATGTCAGCGGCCTTGGCCTCAAGGCGGGGCAGGCCGTGGCCGTCCTCGGCTCCAACGGGTCGGGCAAGTCCACGCTGCTCAAGCTGCTGGCCGGGCTCTACGCGCCGAGCCGCGGGCGTGTGCTCATCGACGGGATGGACATGGGCCAGATCGACCCGCGCGATCTGCGCCGCGCCGTGGGGTATCTCGGGCAGGAGGTGAAGCTCTTCGCCGGAACCTTGCGCGAGAATCTCAACCTGACGCTGCTCGAACGCGACGATGACCGCCTGCTGGCGGCGCTCGATTTCGCCGGGCTGGGACCTTTCGTGAAGGCCCATCCCAAGGGGCTGGACCTGGAAATCCGAGATGGCGGGGCGGGGCTGTCCGTGGGGCAGCGCCAGAGCATCGGCTGGGCGCGGCTCTGGCTTCAGGACCCGAAGATCTGCCTGCTCGACGAGCCGACGGCGGCGCTCGACCAGACGCTGGAGACGGTGCTTGTCGACCGGCTGAAGACATGGCTCAAGGGGCGCACCGCCGTGATCGCCACGCACCGCGTTCCCATCCTCGAGCTGACCGAGCGCACGCTGATCCTGCAAAACGGGCGCATGGCTGTGGACGGCCCGCGCGACGAGGTGCTGGCGCATCTGGGCGCGAGGGCGCGGGCATGAGCGCGGCGCGCACCGATCTGGCCGGGCAGCTCGGCGCACGGCTCAGGGGGCCGAGCCTCGTGATCTGGCTTTGCGCGGCCACGGTCGCGCTTTTCGTGACATGGGCTTCCTTTGCCTGGGTCGACGAGATCGTGCGGGCTCAGGGCGAGATGATCTCCTCGTCGCGCCCGCAGATCATCCAGAACCTCGAAGGCGGTATCCTCGCCGAGCTGGCCGTGAAGGAAGGGCAGGTCGTGGAAGAGGGGGACGTGCTCGCCCGGCTGCGCGGGGCGCAGTTCGAAAGCTCCGTCGAGGAGCTGCGCGACCAGATCACCGCGCTCGAGATCAAGCGCCGCCGGCTGGAGGCGGAAATGGACGGGCGCAGCGCCTTCGGCGTACCCGAGGCGCTGATGCGGCGCAGCCCCGGGATCGTCGCTTCCGAGCGGGCGCTGCTGGTGGCGCGGCAGGGCGATTTCCAATCGGCCCGGGACGGGGCGAAGCGCGTGCTTGACCAGGCGGCCGAGGAAAAGCGGCTGATGGAGAACCTGCTGGAGAAGAAGATCGTCTCGCTCATCGAGGTGACCCGCGCGCGCAAGGCCTACGAGGATGCCAGGATCCGTCATGACGAGATCGTCACCAAGACCGAGCTTGAGCGCGCCGAGGCCTATTCGGACACGCTCAAGGAGATCGCAACGCTCGAGCAGACGCTGAAGGCGAGCGAGGACCAGCTCACGCGGACCGTCCTGCGCGCGCCCCTGCGCGGGATCGTCAACGGGCTGGCCGTGACCACCATCGGCGGCGTCGTGCGGCCCGGCGAGGAGATATTGCAGATCATCCCGCTCGGTGAAGAGCTGTTCGTCGAGGCGCGGGTGAAGCCCGAGAACATCGCCAATATCCGCCCCGGCCAGAAGGCGACGGTGAAGCTCTCGGCCTATGACTACACGATCTACGGCGCGCTCAAGGGCGCGGTGGAGGTGATTTCCGCCGATACCTTCAAGGACGAGAAGGCCCGCGACCCGGACGCCTCGGCGCATTACAAGGTGACCGTGCGCGTGGACATGAGCCAGCTCTCCGCGCGCCAGTCACGGATCGAGATGCGCCCCGGCATGCAGGCGACAGTGGAGTTGCACACGGGCGCGAAGACCGTGCTGCAATATCTCCTCAAGCCGCTCTACAAGAGCCGTGAGGCGCTGCGGGAGCCGTGAGGGGAGGGCTCGCCCGAGATCAGCTTGTTGAAGACTGAGCGGGCTTTGCAAGGTGCCCGCGCTTTCCGAAAGCGGCCTTTCGCGTGCCGTGCGGCGAGCGCCTGGTGTGAGCCCTACTTGGTCATTCCATAGCCCCGGCCGGAATAGCACCGAAGGTGCCCGGCCATCGCCAGACCGCCCCCCGGGCTGGCGATTTGGTGAGGCTTGGCGCGCCGCTCATGCGGAGTCCGGACTTGGCAGGCATAAAGTGCTTAGAACGAGTGTTGGATCGCCATCCCGCGGTCTGGCGATGGCCGTGTTCGGCCGGCCGCTCCGTCCCGCATCTTACCAATTTGCCGCGCGCAGGGCGAAGGTCAGCTTCCGCAGTTGCAGACCTTATGTCCTTCCCAGACCGACTACCCTCATTGAGTGCCCACCCAGTCATGGTCGGCCGGTCCCCCAGGGCCGGAAAAGACCGATCCCGCGGTTTCGCGCGAACAACCCCTGCGCGGTGACATCTTTGGGCAGCAGAATGATGTGCGTCTGGATGCGTGATGCCGTGCATCCCGCGGCTCTTGTGGAGCGGCAGGCGCGGGGGTAAGGCTTTGCCATGACAACGCGCGAACATATCCGGGCCGTGCTGGTTCTCGGCCTGCCGCTGGTGGGCAGCCACCTGGCGCAATTCGCGATCCAGCTCATCGATACGATCATGCTGGGCTGGTATTCCGTCGAGTCCCTGGCGGCGCAGGTGCTGGGCGGGACGCTCTTTTTCGTGCTGTTCATCTTCGGGTCGGGCTTTGCATGGGCCGTCATGCCGATGGTCGCGCGGGCCGAGGGGGCCGATGACAGCCAGCAGGTGCGCCGGATCACGCGGATGGGCATCTGGGCCTCGCTCATCTTCGCGGCGCTGGCCATGCCCGTCTTCATCTTCGCCGAGCCGCTCCTGCTGGCGATGGGGCAGGAGGCCGGGCTTGCCCTGCTTGCGGGGCAGTATCTCGGCATCGCCGGATGGGGCATCATCCCCGCGCTCGCGGTCATGGTGCTCAAATCCTATCTCGCGGCGCTGGAGCGCACCCAGGCGGTGCTCTGGATCACGCTGGTGGCGGTCGTGGCGAATGCGCTGGTCAACTACGTGCTCATCTTCGGCAATTGGGGCGCGCCGGAGCTTGGCATCAGGGGCGCGGCCTGGGCTTCGCTGGCGGTGCAGATCGTCTCGCTGGCGCTCACGATGATCTACGTGCAGCTCGTCACGCCCGAGCACACGCTGTTCCAACGCTTCTGGCGGCCCGACGGGGAGGCTTTCGGCGATGTCTTCCGCCTTGGCTGGCCGATCGGCCTCACCTCGCTGGCCGAGGTCGGGCTCTTCGCTGCCAGCTCGGTGATGATGGGCTGGCTCGGAACGCTGCCCCTGGCGGCGCACGGGATCGCGCTTCAAGTTACTTCGGCCTTCTTCATGGTGCATCTGGGCCTGTCGAATGCGGCGACGGTGCGCGCAGGCCGCGCCCTCGGCCGCAGCGACATGGCCAGCTTGCGCAAGGGTGGCTGGGTGGCCATCGGGATCTCGGGCTGCATCGCGGTCTGCACTGTCATATTGTTCCTGACCGCGCCGCACCTCCTGCTCGGCCCCTTCATCGACCCGTCCGATCCGGCGCGCGATGCGGTGCTGGCGATCGGTGCGGGGCTGATGGCGGCGGCGGCGCTTTTCCAGCTTGTGGATGCCGCGCAGGTCATGGCGCTCGGTGTGCTCAGGGGGATGCAGGACACGCGCGTGCCCATGGTGATCGCCGCCGTGGCCTACTGGGTGATCGGGGTGCCCGTGTCCTACCTGCTCGGCTTCACCTTCGGGCTCGGCGGCGTGGGGGTCTGGCTCGGGCTGGCGGTGGGGCTCGCCGTGGCCGGCGTTCTGCTGCTGCGGCGCTTCGTGCTCTGGGAGCGGCGGATGCAGGCGAGCCGGGCTGCTGCCGGAGGGGCGCGAGGATAGCAAGCAGGTTGCCTGAGCGGGAAGCGCGGATGACGGTTTGCGGCCTGGGGCGGGTGTTGAGAAAAGCCGCGGATCGACGACGCGCGGCAGCCTTCGGCCTTGATTCCGCGCAGGAGCTTCGCGCCGCAACTTCCGGGATGGCTCGGAGCCGCCGTTCGCCGTATCCTACACGAAGGTCCGCTGTTGGGAAGCTGGCCAGACTTTGCAAAGCCCCGCTCCTAGCGCATTGCCGCCAACCAGGCTTTTTTTGCGCACCGCGAAAGCACAGACCCAGACCTGGACGCATGTGCCGGGCAATGAAGGCTAGTCTTTCTCCGTCAGCCGCTCGGCCTTCTTGCGCACCAGAACGGTGCGCAGGTCGTGCATGGCCAGCAGAAGCGCGTCCGTCACCGCCTCCAGCTGCTCAGCCGTCGCCTTGGACTGGGCCCAGTGGGTCGTCGTGTTGAGGTAGTCCACGGCGCGGTGAATGTCGTCGATGTCGCGGTAAGCCAGCAGCTGGGCGCGCTCTTCCATCCAGCGCTTGATCTCGGCGAGGTCCGTCTCGCTCAGCTCGCGCTGGCCATGCGGCTTGATCTCGCCATTGCGGATATTGACCACGGCGATCTGGTCCATGTCGATGCGGCGCTGGCGGTTTTCCGTGTCGACACGGAAGACGAAGGCGCCGTTGTCGCGCACGCGGTAGTAATATTCGGGCAGCTCGGCGACCATCGTGCTTTCTCCTCGGATTCCTCAGTGCAGCCCTTCGCAGAAGGCCTTGATCCGCTTGCAGGCTTCGGCGAGCGCTTCATCGGATGTGGCATAACTTACACGGAAGGCGGGGGAGAGTCCAAAGGCGGCTCCGAAGACGGCGGCGACGCCATTTTCCTCCAGCAGCGCGGTGCAGAAGGCCTCGTCCGTGTCGATCCGCGTGCCGCCTGCACTGGTCTTGCCGATCAGTCCGGCGATCGACGGGTAGACGTAGAAGGCGCCTTCGGGCTTGGGGCAGGTGATCCCCTCAATGGCGCCCAGGGCCTCAACCACGAGGTTGCGGCGGCGCACGAAGGCCTTGTTGTTCTCGGCGATGAAATCATGCGGCCCGTTCAGCGCCTCCACGGCGGCCCATTGCGAGACAGAGCAGGGGTTCGATGTCGATTGCGACTGGATCTTGCGCATGGCGGCGATGAGCTCTTCGGGCCCCGCCGCGTAGCCGATGCGCCAGCCTGTCATGGCATAGGCCTTGGAGACGCCGTTGCAGGTGAGCGTGCGGGCGTAGAGCCGGGGCTCGACCTGCGCCGGAGTGCAGAATTCGAAATCATCATAGGCGAGGAATTCATACATGTCATCGGACATGACCCGGACATGGGGGTGCTTCATGAGCACATCTGTCAGTGCCTTGAGCTCATCCCATGTGTAGCCTGCGCCTGTCGGGTTCGAGGGCGAGTTGAAGATCAGCCACTTGGTGTGCGGCGTGATCGCGGCTTCCAGCTCCCCGGGCGTGAGCTTGTAGGCGTTCTCGGGCTTGGCCTCGGCGATGACCGGCGTGCCCCCCGCGAGCAGGACCATGTCGGGATAGCTGACCCAGTAGGGCGCGGGGATCACCACCTCGTCGCCGGGGTTCAGCGTGGCCATGAGCGCATTGTAGAGGATCTGCTTGCCGCCCGAGGCGACGCTGACCTGCGCCGGCGTGTAGCTCAGGGCGTTGTCGCGCTCGAGCTTGGCGCAGACAGCTTCCTTGAGCTCGATGATGCCGTCGGGGGCGGTGTATTTCGTCTTGCCCGCGTCGATGGCCGCCTTGGCGGCGTTCTTGATGTGGTCCGGCGTGTCGAAATCGGGCTCGCCCGCGCCGAGACTGATCACGTCCTTTCCCGCGGCCTTCATCTCGGCCGCTTTCGTGCTGATGGCGATGGTGGGGGACGGTTTGATGCGTGAAAGCGTCTCGGAAAGGAAAGTCATGGGAGCCCCCGTCTTTTAAGTCTGACGTATCTGTCATAGGGTGCGCGCAACAGCGGATCAAGATGGATCGGTGAAGGAGAAATGGAATGAACGACGAGATGGGCCAGGACTGGTTCGACCCTGAAACCTCGACATTCGGTGACCGTGTCGCCGGGGCGCGCGAGGCCGCCGGCATGACGCAGAAACAGCTTGCGCGCAGGCTGGGCGTGAAGCTCGACACGCTGCGCAAGTGGGAAAACGACATGTCCGAGCCGCGGGCCAACAAGCTCAGCATGCTCTCGGGGCTGCTCAACGTCTCCATGCGCTGGCTGCTCGAGGGCGAAGGCGAGGGTGTGACCGAGGTTCCGGACATGACGCGCGAGGACAAGGACCTCGAAGAGATCCTTGCCGAGATCGTCGATCTCAAGTCGCGGGCGAACCGCACGGCGAACCGGCTCGGTGCGCTCGAGAAGCGGCTGCGCTCCTGGGCGGACTGACGAGATGAGCGAGGCCCGAGAGACACGTCTGAAACGGCTCGGCATGCGCTCGATGCGGCGGGGCATCAAGGAGATGGATATCATCTTCATGCGCTTCGCCGCGGCGCGGCTGGGTGAGATGAGCGGCGATGAGCTCGACCGCTACGAGGCGCTTCTCGGCGAGAACGACCAGGATCTCTACCAGTGGGTGAGTGGGCAGGTGCCCGCCCCGGAGGCGCACCGCGCCCTGATCGAGCAGATCGCGGAGCATCTGGAGGCGCGCTAACGCCGACAGAAGGGGCCCGTGCCCGCGCAGCCGGGTGCCCTGCGGAAAGATGCAGCGCATTTTATCGATATCGCCCGCCATTTAACCGATTTTTCGGCTTTTTGCTCCAGTTTCCATCGGAGCGGTTCGATGGAGACTGAAATGAGCTTTGAAATGAAAATCGGAAATGGCCCCGAGGCGGGATTCATGACGGGCTATCTGGAGGCGCTCGCGCTCGTCGAGCGGCTGCATCGTCTCCTGCTGGACGTCATCAAGGACGAGTTCGAGCGCCTGGGCGTGCTCGAGATCAACTCGGTGCAGGCGCTGCTCTTGTTCAACATCGGCGACAACGAGGTGACGGCAGGCGAACTCAAGAGCCGCGGTTATTACCAGGGCTCGAACGTGAGCTACAACCTCAAGAAGCTGGTGGAGATGGGCTACATGCATCACCAGCGCTGCGAGATCGACCGCCGCTCTGTCCGCGTGCGGCTCACCGAGGAAGGGCGCCGCATCCGCGACATCGTCGAGGGGCTGTTCCAGCGCCACGCGGAGGGGCTGGTAAGCAAGCAGGTGCTCAGCCCCGAGGGGCTGGAGGACATCACCAGTTCGCTCAAGCGCGTGGAGCGCTACTGGAGCGACCAGATCCGCTACATTTACTGAGTGTCCTGTATGGCGAGTGCGGCGGCGCGTGGTGACGGGGTCATTGCGCGTCGTTCCGTGCGCGGGGCGGGGCCGGTGGGCGCGCTGGGCGCAAGGCGCGAGAAGAAGCGCGGCTCGATCTCGCGGGCGAGCTTGCGGGCCATAGCGCGCTCGTAGTCCTCGAAGCCGAAGGCAATCTCTACGAAACTGTCCTCGCCGGTGATGACATGGTCGCTGAAATAGTTCGCCAGCTCGTCCACTTCGAGAATGCGGCCCTCGACATTCGGCGGATCCTCCGAGCCGATCACGAGCGCGTTGATCGTGATGCCGAGCACCTCGGCCTGCGGCTTGATCTCTTCGGGAAGGGGGCCTGAGTTGGCCTTGCCGTCCCCCGAGATGTCTAGCGTGCGCGCGTCGCAATCTGCCTGTTCGGACAGGCGCAGCAGGCCGTAGGCCATCGTCGTTCCGAGCGCGGTCGTCGGCGCGGCACCCACTCGGCGGGTTCCGGAAATCCGCGCCGAGAGGGCGGCCAGGGCCTGCGCCGAGGTGATATCGGTCCAGTCCGCCAACATGCGCTGATGTGCGGGGCCGGACCATTCATAGGCCATGAGGCGCACAGGTGCATCGGGCCGGGCAAGCAGGATGCGCTGCACGCGCGGGCGCAGGAGCGCCCCGGCGAGCCCGTCGCGCTGGAGGCGGTATTCCTGCCGGCCGACCGAGCCGGACACGTCGAGCGCCAGCGCCAGCGCCATGCGGCATTGCGCGGCGGCGGGCGCCGCGAGCGCCGCGATGAACACCGCCGCGAGAAGGGCTGCTGCGCGGCTCATCCCTTCGGCTCCGCGCCGCGCAGCGCCCCGATCAGGCCGGGGGCAACTTCGCGCTCAAGCTTGCGGCGCATGGCCCGTTCGAAATCCTCGAAGCCCTGCGCCACTTCGAGAAAGGCGCCCGGCCCGTGCAGCACCTCGCGCCCGTAGAAGGGGATGAGATTGGTCTCGGCCTCGAAATCCGCGCCGTTGATGACAAGCCCGTTCACCGTGACCCCGGTGAAATCGAAGGCGCGATAGGCGGCGCTGGGCAGGAACCCTTCGTTGTTGGTTCCGTCGCCGGAGATATCGACCGTGCGTGCATCGCAGCGGGGTGCGCGCGCCAGCATCGTGCTGGCATGGCCGAGCGCATAGCCGATGGCTGTCGGGAAATCGTCATGGCTGCGGTCATGCCGCGCGACGCGCTCGGCCACGAAGAGCAGGTCCGCGCGGCTCTCGATCAGAGTCCAGTCCTGCACCATGGCCTGATTGTAGCGGCCCGACCACTCGAAGACAGCGAGCGCGACGGGACGGGGCGAGGCGAGAAAGGCGCGCACCACCTCGGGCGCGATCAGCGCCGAGGCCAGCCCGCCTTGTTGAAGCGCGTATTCCCCCTTGTCGACCGAGGAGGACACATCGAGCGCCAGCACGAGCGCCAGCCGGCAGCCCTCCGCCCGCGCCGCCAGCGGGGCGAGCAGGAGAGCAAAGGCCAGCGCCAGCGCGCGCATCACCAGTGCCCGGTGTTCTCCATCGAGGCCCAGGGCTCTGCCGGCGCCAGCGGCGCGCCCTTCTGGAGAAACTCGATCGAGATATTGTCGGGCGAGCGCACGAAGGCCATGCGCCCGTCGCGCGGCGGGCGGTTGATGGTGACGCCGTTGTCCTGGAGGTGCTGGCACATCTCGTAGATATTCTCGACCTCGTAGGCCAGATGGCCGAAATGACGGCTGTCAGAGGGCAGCCCGTCATCGCCGTCCCAGTTGTAGGTCAGTTCGACGGGGCATTCGTGCTGGCCCGGCGGGGCCATGAAAATAAGCGAGAAGCGGCCCTCTTTGCTGTCGTGATGGCGGGTTTTCTCGAGGCCGATCAGCTCGAAAAAACGCATCGTCGCGTCGAGGTCTTTCACGCGGACCATCGTATGAAGGTATCTGACTTGCATGGGCGGGCTCCTTTGTCTTGTGCGTTGTAACGCAGCAAAGCAGATTAGAAGCTCGAGGCAAAGCCGATTGACAGATGTGCGCCGTCAAATGTGAAGCGGCTGATGTTCGAGGAGGTGGCCTGGTAGCGCAGCGAGGCGGTGGGGATGAAGCCCGCGCGCTCGTAATCGACGAAGCGCAGGCCGACACTGCCGAAATAGTTCGTGTCCTCGCGCCCGTCCGGCGAGCCGATCAGCCCGACGAAATAGCGCGGGTAGTCGGTGTGCCGCGCGCCGAGGGTCAGGCTCAGTTTGGCGGGGCCGAACTGCTTGCCGAAGCCATAGCGCAGATGGGCGGTGACCGAGCTGTTCGAGGTGTTGCCACGGCGGCTGTTGGTCTGGCTGAGCACGAGCCCGGCTTGCAGCAGATCGCCATTGCCCAATGTCTGCGAATAGCCGCCGCGAAGCTCGGTCTGGGTGCCTGTGAGCGACGCTGCGCTGTTGTAGAAAATCTTCCTGACATGCGCGCCATAGGAAAGGGCCGCATCCTGCGACAGCCGCAATTGCCTTGTGTAGGCGAGGGTCGCCGTGTCGCTGTGCTTTTCTCTGCCGGAATGGTTCTGGCCGAGAGTGAAGGAGAGCTTGTTCAGCGCCGCCGCGTCCTTCTGCCCGCTCAGCCATGTGCGCTCGGCCCCGAGCTCGTAGGTCGCCGTGGCAAGATCGGAGTTGCTCACGCCCGGCGCGGCGGTGCGCGCCTCGGACGAGAGCCAGACCTCACGATGAAAGAGCCGCGCCTTTGCCTGCCACTCGGCGCGCTCGGAGCGCGAGAGCTTGTAGGACAGGTCGAGATCGAGCTTGCCGACGACGCCCGAGAGGGGCTGGGAGGCGGAATCGAGCAGGCCGACGATGGGCACGCCGTCGATCGTCAACTCGGTGTCATCCGTGCCGGAATTCACGTTGTCCGAGGGGGCGAGGGAGGCGCTCGCTGACCAGCCGAATTTCTTGAGGCTTCTGAGGCGTTTGTAGTCGGAGATGACCTGCGCGCGTGCCTGCTCCGATGGCGCCGTGTCGAGCGAACGGCGCAGCCAGTATTGCGCTAGCGTGTAGTGCTCTTCGCGCAGGGAGAGCCTGGCGGCGACCTGCGCGGCGATGAACCTGTCGGTGTCGCGGGAGGCCTTGCGATGGGCGAGCCGGGCCGCGCGACGGCCCTCGCGGGCGTTGCCCAGCCCGGCCTGCGCCGTCGCCACGATGTAATGCGCCGTGCCGTCCTCGGGGTCGGCCTCGATCAGCCCGCGGCCAAGATTGAGCGCAAGCGGGTAATTGCCGTGCAACAGCGCCTGCTGCGCCGCTGCGCGGGCCTGGGGAAGGGAAAATGTGACGCCCGTCCCGGCCTCCTGCGCGCGCAGGGGCGCGGGCAGTGAAAGCGCTGCCGAGAGCAGCGCGGCCGTGAGGGCGCTACGCATCCCCGGCCTCGATCAGGGGCAGAGCGGGCTTGTCGCGTCGGCGCTGTCGCAGCTTTCGAGGACGAAGACACCGGTTTCGACCTCGCCTTCGAAGCCGAGCGTGTTGTCGTCAAACTCGTCGAGGTTCACGACACCGCCGACGGATTCCGCATCCGGTCCGCCGAAAATGCCGCCATAATCGCCGATGTCGTTGTCCACGTCGCCGTCATATTCGACCTCTTCGCCGAAGAACGTGCCGTCATCGGCAATCTCGCCAGTGACCAGCACGATCGAGGGCAGCGTATCGCCCGTGTCGACGATCTCGCGGTCGTAGATGGTGCCTTCGATGCTGCCATCGTTGAAATCGGCATTGATGAGAACATTGCCTTCGGTTCTGGCGGCCTGTCCGGGGAGCACCTCGGGAGGCGTGCCGGGGCCCGGCGGCACGAGATCGCCGCTGACCTGAACATTGGTCAGTCCCGCATAGGTGCCCGCGTAACGGGCCGTGCCTGTCGTCGGCTGGGTGTAGCTGCCGCTGCGTTCGTAATAGCCACCATGGTGAATGCG
This sequence comes from Rhodobacteraceae bacterium 63075, assembly GCA_003417655.1. Taxonomy (GTDB): domain Bacteria; phylum Pseudomonadota; class Alphaproteobacteria; order Rhodobacterales; family Rhodobacteraceae; genus Lentibacter. The sequence continues at coordinate 189,367 of QVMW01000003.1, read as the reverse complement.
GTTGAACTGGCCACCCGTCGAGACGACGCCGGCGCGCACGGAGCCGCTGTTGCCGGACTCTCGCACCAGGGCGATGGCGTGGCGGGAGAGCGCATCGTCCTGGATACTGTAGGCCTCGTAGCCTGCGGTATCGAGCGCGGGGTTGCGGGTGTATGTTGCTGAAATAGGGCTGCTGTCCTGAGTGATGCCGGTCACCGTCAGGGTCTGGTTGTCCGCGTCATAGCTGAACGATTGCAGGTCTCCCGCGAGCGAATCGGGGATTTCGCTGTCGCCCGTGTCGCCCGTTGTTCCGTCATCGAAGGGGTTCGTGCCGTCGCCGCCGCAAGCGGCCAGAAGCCCCACCAGGGCCAAGGCTGGTGTAAAACGTCTCATGAACTGCTGCCTCTCTTGTGCGTTTTTGGGCAGAGAATCACCCCCGCGGGACTCCATGTCAATCACGACCTGCGCGGCGCGGGCAGAAGAAATCGCAGGCGTTGCAATTTCGCGTTGTTTCTTGTGTTCCACAAGGCGCGATTGTCCAGATATAGTGGGGCCGACTCGTTTGATACATATGTCGCCGAAAGGATCCTTCGCATGTCGCTGACCCCGGAACAGCAGGCCGAGATAGATGCCCTGCGCGCAAGCCCCGCGCAAACCCTTCGTGTTGTAAGCCCAGGCATGGAGGCGCATCTCTACAGGGCCTATCCCGTGCTCGACCATGGCTTCGTGCGGGTGATCGACTACATGGGCGATGACGCGGCGATCTGCCAGGCGGCGCGGGTGAGCTATGGCAAGGGGACGAAATCGGTCCAGAATGACGAAGGGCTCATCCGCTATCTCATGCGCCACTGGCATTCGACGCCCTTCGAGATGTGCGAGATCAAGCTGCATGTGAAGCTGCCCGTCTTCGTCGCGCGCCAGTGGATCCGGCACAGGACGGCGAATGTGAACGAATACTCCGCGCGCTATTCGATCCTCGACCGCGAGTTCTACATCCCCGAGCCGGACGCGCTGGCGGCGCAGTCGGTGATCAACAACCAGGGCCGGGGCGAGGCGCTTTCGGGCCGCGAGGCCGAGCGCGTCCTGGAATATCTCAAGGGCGACGCGGCGCGGGCTTACGACCATTACGAGGAGATGATCTCGGACGAGGGCCAGCAGGGCCTCGCGCGGGAGCTGGCGCGGATGAACCTGCCTGCCAACATCTACACGCAGTGGTATTGGAAGGTGGACCTGCACAACCTGCTGCATTTCCTGCGCCTGCGGGCCGACGCCCACGCGCAATACGAGATCCGCGTCTATGCCGACGAGATCTGCAAACTGGTGGCCGACTGGGTGCCCGCCGCCTATAGCGCCTTCGAGGATTACCGCATGGGCGGGGCGAACCTCTCGGCCAAGGCGCTCGAGTGCATCCGGCAGATGCTGAAGGGCGCGGAGGTCACGCAGGAAAGCTCAGGTATGAGCAAGGGGGAATGGCGGGAGTTCCGGGCGCTGCTGGAGTGAGCCCAGGTTTATTTGAACCAAACCCTGCATTGATCCGTTTCCTCTACAGCCAAGAGGAGACGCCATGCAGACCCTGAGCCTTTACCTTGTCACCGCTGTTTTCTTCCTGATCGTCGATGCGCTGATGCTGACGAACGTCATCAAGCCGCTTTTCGAGCGGCATCTGGGCGATGCGCTGCGCGAGAGCCCGGCGCTGGCGCCCGCGGCGATCTTCTATCTTTTCTACGTGGCCGGTGTCGTGTTCCTTGCCTCGCTGCCCGCGCTGGCCGAGGCGAGCCCCTTCAAGGCGCTCTGGATGGGCGGGCTGCTCGGCGCGATGGCCTATGGCACCTACGAGTTCACAAACCTCGCCACGCTCAGGAACTGGTCCTGGCAGATGGTCGCCGTGGACTTCACCTGGGGGATCGTGCTCACGGGCGTCTCGGCCTTCGTGGGCGTGTGGACCGTGCTGCGCTTCTCGGGGTGAAGGCCGGTGCGAACAGGATGGCGGCGCTTTTCATTTGACCTGCGCACCGCGATCGGTAGCCTGTGTCCAGTTGATATCGAATTTTTCTGCGAGGGACCTGTGATGACATCCAAACTTTTTCTCAGCGCTGCGGTCGCAACGGCCATGTCTCTGGCGGCCATGCCCGCGCAGGCCGGCAACAAGGTGGTCGCGCCGCTCTATCCCTACGAAGCGAGCGCCAATTATTGTCCTTCGGGTCTTCAGCCGGTCGTTATCGGCGGGGTCATCTGCTGCGGCAAGCCCAACCAGTCAAGCTCCTACCAGAGCGTGATGGCCCACCCCGTGCAGAAGAAGACATACCACAAGCGCGCCACGCACAGCGACTGCCCGATCGGCAAGAAGGGCTGTAGCTGAGGCGGTGCCTCAGGGTCCGGAGTGAAACGGAAATACGGCGGGGCCGATGCCCCCCGGCGCATTTGCCAGATGCTTACAAGAGCTTGAGATCGCCTGCCATCTGGCGTCCGTCGCGGCCTTCTTCCAGCTCGAACGAGACTTTCTGATCATCCGCGAGGCCGGTGAGGCCGGAACGCTCGACAGCAGAGATATGCACGAAAACATCATTTCCGCCATCCTCGGGCGCGATGAACCCATAGCCCTTGGTTGTGTTGAACCATTTCACGGTGCCGTTTGGCATGCCGCTTCTCCTTATACTTCCAGTCAGGGTCACTTGCGGCGGACCCGCTTCACCTTGCGTCTTTCGCAATCTGGTGAAGTCCGGTGCCGCGCGCCGGAACGGGCCGGCAGCGGACGTCAGGACTGGAAAGTCACACCGGGAGTCTTGCACGAAATTTGTAAAATTCAAATGAAATCGGCGTGGGGTGGCCTTCGTCGGCATCTCCCCGTATGACCTTGCGGGGACATGACGAGGGACGCGGCATGAAGATATACGGTTTGAAGGCCTGTGATAGCTGTCGGAAAGCGCTCAAGGCGCTGGAGGGGGCGGAACTGGTGGATGTGCGCGCCGAGGGGCTGCCGGAGGACGTGCTCGAAGCGGCCCATGCGCAGTTCGGCGCGGCGCTGGTGAACACCCGGTCGACCACGTGGCGCGGGCTGAGCGAGACCGAGCGCGCGGGCGATCCCGTCGCGCTCATCAAGGCGCACCCCGCGCTGATGAAACGCCCGCTCATCGCGCAGGGCGACGCGCTTTACCTCGGCTGGAGCGAGGAGACGCGCGCGGCGCTCATGTGATCTTCGCTGCGCGGTCGGCGCTGAGCCAGCCGCCGCCGAGCATCACCAGGCTGAGCAGCACGAACACCCAGAGCGCGCGCTGATCGATTATCAAGCCGCCCGGAAACCGGTCGAACCACGCGCCGAGCGTTTCGGCATGTTCGATACCGCCGTGGCCGTAAAGGTCGGTGAGGGACTGCACGAGCACAAAGCCGATCATCCCGAGCGCGGAGAGGCGGGTGAACAGGCCGATGACGATCAAGAGGGGCAGGAGGAATTCGGCCCATGTGCCTGCGACGACGACGAGCCAATGAAAGATCGAGAGCTGCGAGACATCGTAGGTGACGGCCTCCATCGCCTTGGGAAAGATCTGGGCATAGGCACCTGTCGAAGGGCTGAGGAAGCCGAAGATCCCGTCGCCCAGCTTGGTCAGGCCGGAGGCCCAGAAGTAGCGCAGCAGGACGGCGGCGAAGGTAAGCCGCGCGAGCAGGCCGAGCAGGTTCGCGGCGTTTTCACTCACGGAAAGAAATACATTATTATGTATATTTATCAATAATTTCATGGACTATTCTCATGTAATACATCAACGATGCTTCCGGTTTCGAGCAGCAGGCCGAGCACGGCACCGAGGTCGAGCCCCTCACCGGCGGCCTCGGCCGCTTCGCGCAAGCGCGCGCCTTGCTGGCAAGCGGCGATGAAGGCAGCGGCGCCGGGGCCGAGCAGATGCGGCGCGGGGTCATACTCCTTGCGCGCGATAAGCACATCCTCGGCGGCGGCTTCGGGCTTGGGCGCGCCGTCTTGCATGTTGAACCGCCAGATCGAGAGCGCGGGCCACGGCGAGCACAGAAGGCGCAGGGTGGGCGCGAGCGTGAGCCTTGCCTCCGCGAGCGTCTCGGGCGGCAGCTCCGCAAGCCTGTCCGGCGCGACGGGGGCGGCATCGGCCGCGTGATAGCTCTCGCGCAGGGCATATTCGAGCCGCGCGACATCCGGCAGGTATCCGTAGCGCTCGAGCGGCGCGAAGCCCGCGAGGAAATCGGCGAAATCCGCGCCATATAGCACCATCAGGGGCGATTGCGGCGGGTGCGCGCGGGCGTATTCGCGGGCGATGTTGCGGAAGTTTTCCTCGCCAAGCAGCTTGACCACCGCGGGGAAGCCTGCGGCCATCGCGTCGATGAGCGCAACGGTGACGTTGTTGCGATAGACGGAGAAGCGGCGTCCGGCGGGCGCGCCGAACCCGTCCGACAGGCCCTCGGGTTCGCTCCGATCCGGATCGAGCAGCGCGTGGGTGAAGGCGGCCTGGCTCATGCGGGCACCACCTCCAGCGCCCTTGCCGCGCGGAGCGTTTCGGCGCGCAGGGTGGGCCAGTCCGGCACGTCATTGTCCCATTCGATCAGGAGCGGGCGCGGGCCGGAGCGGGCGAGCGTGTGACCCAGCAGCGCCCAGACCGGATCGACGACCTCGCGGCCATGGCTGTCGATGAGCAGGGGCCGGCCGGCATCGTCCTCCTCCTCGTCATGGCCACCGAGGTGAATTTCGCCGACTTTCTCGAGGGGAAAGGCGTCTATATAGCCCTGTGGCGAATAGCCGAGGTTGGTGGCCGAGACGAAGACATTGTTGACATCGAGCAGCAGGCCGCAACCGGTGCGCGCCGAGACCTCGCGCAGGAAATCCGTCTCGCTCATCTCGGAGTCGTCGAAGGCGAGGTAGGAAGAGGGGTTTTCGAGCAACATCTGGCGGCCAAGCACGTCTTGCACCTGTTCGACATGCTCCGCCACGCGGGCGAGGGTCTGGGAATTATAGGGCAAGGGCAGAAGATCGTTGAGGAAGGCGCTTTCATGGGTGGACCAGGCGAGATGTTCGGAAAAGCTCGCGGGGTCCAGCCAGTCGCAAAGCGTTCTGAGGCGCGCGAGATGGTCCGGATCGAGCGGGCCTTCGCCGCCGATCGACAGGCCGACACCGTGCACGGACATGGGGAAACGCTCGGACAGGGCGCGGAGCTGCGCCAGCGGGCGGCCACCTGCGCCCATGTAGTTCTCGGCGTGGATTTCGAGCCAGCCGACAGGGGAGGCATCCGCGAGGATCTCCGCGTAGTGTTGCGGCTTGTAACCGACGCCGGGCAGGGCGGGCAGGGGGCGGGTCTGGTCTAGCATCATACCTCCTCGGGCTTGATGCGGGGCGACAAGCGTGCCGCCCCGCATCCATGTCGGCAGTATGTCACGACTTGGGCAGATCGCGCTCGAGCTCTTCGAGCGAGCCCATGCGCTCGGTGCCGTCTGCCATGGCGGGCAGGTCGATCTCGGTGCATGTGCCTGCGTCGACCAGCGTCCAGGCATTGCCCTGGTAGTCGACGGTGGATGTGCCGGCGCATGTTGTGCCTGCGCCTGCGGCACAGTCATTCTCGCCCGCGACGGACACACCGTAGCATTTTTCCTTTTCGGCTGCGACGGCCGTCGTCGCATGGGCGCTGAACGCGGCGGCGACGGCGCTGGCGACGGCGATGGTTTTCACTTTATTGGACATGGGAACTCCCTTTCACTTGAATACGTGCCGCTTGATTGCGGTGCCCTGATGCTAGGGTAAGGGAGTGTGAGCGATCCATTCACGGGCGCGTGCATCACGACAATGCGAGCACGCGTGAACGATCCGGCGCGCGGAGCGCCCGGAATCGCCGTCATTGTGGGGATTATTACGGTAGCTCCCCGGCGCTGGATCGAATTTTGTTACAAAAGATCGGGCGGCGTGGCGCTTTGTCCCAGCTCGCTCACGATGTCGTCCAGTTTTGCAACATGCGTCTGCTTCTCGCCGAGGCGGCGGACAGTTACCGTCTTTTCCTCGACCTCGCGATGCCCGATGGCGAGGATCACGGGGACCTTGGCAAGGGAATGCTCGCGGACCTTGTAGTTGATCTTCTCGTTGCGCAGGTCGGCCTCGGCGCGCACGCCTTGCGCGCGGAGCACCTCGACAACCTCGTGAACGTAGTCATTGGCCTCGGTGACGATGGAGGCCACGACGACCTGCCGGGGCGCGAGCCAGAAGGGCAGCTTGCCCGCGTGCTCCTCGATCAGGATGCCGATGAACCGCTCGAAGCTGCCGAGCGTGGCGCGGTGCAGCATGACGGGGCGGTGCTTCTCGCCGTCGGAGCCGATATAGCTCGCATCCAGCCGCTCGGGCAGCACGAAATCGACCTGGTGGGTGCCACATTGCCAGTCGCGCCCGATGGCGTCGGTCAGAACGAACTCAAGCTTGGGCCCGTAGAAGGCCCCTTCGCCCGGGTTCAGCGAGAACTCGCAACCTGCGGCAGTCGTCGCGGCCATGAGGGCGTTTTCGGCACGGTCCCAGACTTCGTCGGAGCCGGCGCGTTTTTCAGGGCGGTCGGAAAACTTGACCGAGAACTTCTCGAAGCCAAGATCGCGGTAGATTTCGCTGAGGAAGTCGATAAAGCGTTTGGTTTCATCTTCGATCTGGTCCTCCGTGCAGAAGATATGCCCGTCGTCCTGCGTGAAGCCGCGCACGCGCATGATCCCGTGCAGGGCGCCCGAAGGCTCGTAACGGTTGCACGAGCCGAACTCGGCCATGCGCAGAGGAAGATCGCGGTAAGACTTTAACCCTTGGTTAAAAATTTGCACGTGGCAGGGGCAATTCATCGGCTTGAGCGCGTTCACGGCCTTTTCGCGGGCGTGATCTTCATCGACCTCGACGATGAACATATGCTCTTGATACTTCTCCCAGTGGCCCGAGGCCTCCCAGAGCTTGCGGTCGACCACCTGCGGCGTGTTCACCTCGACATACCCGCCCTTGCGCTGCTGGCGGCGCGTGTAGTCCTGCAAGGTGGTGTAGACCGACCAGCCATTGGGGTGCCAGAAGATCTGGCCCGGGGCCTCTTCCTGCATGTGAAAGAGGTCCATCTCGCGGCCCAGCTTGCGGTGATCGCGCTTCTCGGCCTCTTCGAGGAAGTTGAGATAGGCCTTGAGCTTCTCGCGGCCCGTGAAGGCGACACCGTAGATGCGCTGAAGCTGCTCGCGGCTGGAATCGCCGCGCCAGTAGGCCCCCGAGACGCGCATCAGCTTGAAGGCATCGGCGGGAAGCTGGCCGGTGTGCTGAAGATGCGGGCCGCGGCAGAGGTCCTGCCAGTGCCCGTGCCAATACATGCGCACGGGTTCGCCCTCCGGGATCGCCTCGACCAGCTCGACCTTGAAATGCTCGCCGGTGGATCTGTAGTGTTCGATCGCATTCTCGCGCGGCCAGACCTCGGTCTGAACCGCGTCGCGCGCGTTGATGATCTCCTTCATCTTCTGCTCGATGGCGCCGAGATCCTCGGGCGTGAAGGGCTCCTTGCGGTCGAAATCGTAATACCAGCCGTTCTCGATCACCGGGCCGATGGTCACTTTCACATCGGGCCAGAGCTCCTGGACGGCGCGGGCCATCACATGGGCGAGGTCATGGCGGATGAGCTCGTTGGCCTGCGCCTCGTCCTTCATGGTATGGATGGCGATTTCCGCGTCCTGCTCGATGGGCCAGGCCAGGTCCCAGTGCTGGCCGTTCACCGTGGCCGAGATGGCCTTCTTGCGCAGCGAGTTCGAGATATCGGCGGCGACATCGGCAGGGGTGATGCCCGCCTCGAAGCTGCGCGAATTGCCATCGGGAAGGGTCAGGGAAATCTGGCTCATAAGCCTCTCCTCGTCGGTTTGGCGCCTACAGGTGCGCCCGGTTGCGGGTCTGGTTCAGGGGTGATTTGCGCCGCTTGGCTCCCAGAGTCAAGAACAGTATGGGAACCCTCGGAAGGCAGGGGCGTTCTCGTGCCATGACAGGATCGGATGAAGAGCATATGAGTGACCGGCTGACGCAAGCACTGTTCGCGAGAATCACAGGCTCGCAGCGGGGTGACTGGACGAAGCCCAGCGAAGGGCTGGCAGGCCTCCTGCATATCTGTGCCCTCAGCCTTTCGAAGCTCTCTGACGGGCTGGTCAATCCCAAGCTCGTGCTGAGCTGGCTGCTGAATGCGCTGGGCGCGCCGGCCTATCTCGTGGGCGCGCTCGTGCCGGTGCGCGAGGCCGGGGCGCTCTTGCCGCAAGTGTTCCTCGCGCCGTTCGTGGCGCGGATGAAGATGCGGCGCTGGGCCTGGGTGGCCGGTGCGGCGGGGCAGGGCATCGCCGCGCTGCTCATCGCCCTTGCTGCGCTATGGCTCTCCGGCGCCGCGGCAGGCTGGGTCATCGTCGCGCTGCTGGCTGCCCTTGCGGTGAGCCGCGCGGCCTGCTCGGTGAGCTACAAGGACATCCTCAGCAAGACCGTCGGAAAGACACGGCGCGGCGCTGTGACGGGGCTGGCCGGGTCGCTGGCCTCCATGGGGGTTTTCGTCTTCGCGCTGCTGATGGTGACGGGATTGCTCGAGGCGCAGGGGGCGGTGATCGGCGCAGTTGCGCTGGCCGGGGCGCTCTGGCTTGGGGCGGCCTGCGTTCTGTCGCTTTTGCCCGAAGAGGCGAGAGAGGCGGAGCAAAGCGGGAATGCGAATGTCCTGAAAATCCTGTGGCAGGACAGCAACTTGCGCCGCTTCATCGCGGTGCGCGGCCTTCTTGTCTCGACGGCGCTTGCGCCGCCCTACCTGGTAATCCTGGCCGGAGACGGGGAAGGCAACGGGCTTGGACAGCTGGGCGCGCTGGTCCTGGCGTCGGCAGCGGCGAGCTTCGTGTCGAGTTATCTCTGGGGCCGGCTGGCGGACGCATCGGGGCGCAAGACGCTCTCGCTTGCGGGGTTTGGCGGCGCGCTGGCGTTGGGCGCGGCGGCGCTTGCAGGGACGGCCGGAATGGCGCAGCAGAGCTATGTGATCCCGGCAATCCTGTTCGTGTTGATGGTCGCCTATCACGGCGTGCGGCAGGCGCGCTCGACCTACCTTGTGGACATCTCGCCCGAAGAGGCGCGCGCCGGATATGCCGCGGCGGCCAATACCGCGATCGGGACGATCCTGCTTCTTGCCGGGCTCCTTGGCGGCGCGCTCAGCTTCATCGGCCCCTATTGGGCCATTCTCGGATATGCGGCGATGTCGGCGGCAGGCGGGCTTTATGCCCTGCGCCTCGAGGAAGCCTGAACAGGGGCGTTGCGCTACGCTTCCCTGCGCGTCACTATGGCGCAAAACGGGAGGCATGATGACCGAGTATCTCGATACGCCGCAGGGGCGGCGGCTGGCCTATCACAAGACGGATGGCAAGGGGCCCTGCCTCATATTCTGCGGCGGGCTCAAATCGGACATGGAGGGCACCAAGGCGATACATCTCGAAGCCTGGGCGCAGGCGCAGGGGCGGGCCTTCCTGCGGTTCGACTATTCCGGCCACGGGACAAGCAGCGGCACCTTCGAAGAGGGCTGCATCGGCGACTGGCACGAAGACACGCTCGCCGCCGCGGAGGCGCTGACCGAGGGGCCGATCCTTCCCATCGGCTCATCGATGGGCGGCTGGCAGGCGCTCTTGCTTGCACGCGCTGTGCCCGAGCGTATCGCGGGGATGGTGACCATCGCGGCGGCGCCGGACTTCACGGAAGACGGCTACTGGGCGAATTTCAGCGCCGAGGAGAAAGCGACGCTTGATCGCGATGGGCAGGTGGAGCTGCCGTCAGACTACATGGAGCCCTACATCATCACCAGGCGGATGATCGAGGATGGCCGCGCGCAGCTTGTCCTGCGCAGCCCGCTCAGTCTGCCGTTTCCCGCGCGGTTCCTGCAAGGCACGGCTGATACGGCCGTGAGCATCGAGACGGCGGTGCGGTTGCTGGAGCATGCGGAGGGGCCGGACATGCGCCTGACGCTCGTCAAGGACGCGGACCACCGCTTCTCCGACGAGACATGCCTCGGGCTTATCGAGGAGGCGGTGACGGAGGTCATCGAAAGGGCATGAAACGCTTTGGCAAATGGCTCGGCGGGCTGCTCATCGGGTTGCTTGGTCTTGGCAGCCTGGCCTATTTCATTGGCCCCTACGAGCCTGTGGAGACGGATGTGAGCTTTGATCCGCGCCGCTTCGGAGAGGGTGTCGGCGTCTATTTCGAGAGTGTCGAGAGCGCATATGACGATATCACGGAGGGCGTGCAAAAGCGCGTGATCTGGGCTGGGGAGCGCGAGACGCGCACGCCTGTCTCGGTGCTGTTCGTGCATGGGTTCTCGGCGACTTCCGAGGAAATCCGCCCCGTGCCCGACCGCGTGGCCGAGGCGCTTGGGGCCAATCTCGTCTTCACCCGGCTGACTGGCCACGGCCGCCCGGGCGCGGCGCTGGCGGAGGCCAGTGTGCGCGACTGGATGGAGGACCTGGCCGAAGGGCTCGCCGCGGCGCGCGCGGTGGGCGAGGAGGTGATCGTGATGTCCGTTTCTACGGGCGGCACGCTGGCGGCGCTTTCGGCGCTTGACGCGGAGATGAGCGCGCAGGTGAAGGGATATGTCTTCATCTCCCCCAATTTCGGCATCAACGATCCCATGGCCCCCCTGCTGACCATGCCGGGCGCGCGCCATGTCCTGCCGCTCGTGGCCGGCGCGGAGCGCAGCTGGGAGCCTGTCTCGGAGCGGCAGGAAAAATACTGGACGACGCGCTACCCGACCGTGGCGGTCTTTCCCATGGCGGCGCTGGTCAAGCATGCCGTTGATCGGGACTATTCCGATGTGACCGTTCCGGCGCTTTTTCATTTTTCTGACAAGGACTTGGTGGTCAAACCTGAAGTAACGCGCGCGCTTGCTGCGCGCTGGGGCGGGCCGGTGACTCTGGCGCCCCTGAGCGAGAAGCACGACGTCTCGGCAAGCCACCATGTCATCGCCGGAGACATCACCGCACCAGAGCACACGGGCCGCGCGGTGACGCTCATTCTGAGCTGGATCGAGGAGCTGGGCTGATGGAACAACGGATCTCGCTCATCACGCTTGGCGTGGCGGACACGACCCGCGCCGCGGCCTTCTACGACGCGCTGGGATGGGCGCGGGTGGAGACGCAGGACGGCGTGATCGCCTATGACCTGATCGGGCAGACCCTCGGGCTCTATCAGCGTGCCAAGCTGGCCGAGGACATCGGCCTGCCCGAAGAGGCGCTTGGCCACGGGGCCATGACGCTTGGCTATAACGGGCGCTCGCGCGCGGAGGTGGACGCGGTCTATGAGGCGGCGCTTGCATCCGGGGCAAAGGGGCTCAAGGCGCCAATGGAAGTTTTCTGGGGCGGGTATCACGCCTATTTCGCCGACCCCGAGGGTCATGTCTGGGAAGTGGCGCACAACCCTTTCTCGCCGCTCTCGGAGGCTGGGGAATTCAGATGGAACGGCCACGGCTGACAGCAGGGCATTGACGCTGCCGCGGCATCTGCCAAGTTGCGCGCAAGACAGGAGAAGGCAATGAACGAACCGCTCGTTTTGATCCCGGGCATGATGTGTGATGCGCGGCTTTTCGAGCCGCAGGTTGCGCATTTCAGCCGAGAGCGGAACGTCATGGTGGCCAGCGCGGCGCAGGGCGAGCGGATCGAGGAGATCGCCTCGGCCATCCTGACCGCGCTGCCGCAGAAATTCGCTCTCGCGGGGCTGTCCATGGGCGGGATCATCGCGATGGAGATCCTGCGGCGCGCGCCGGACAGGATCACCCGGCTTTGCCTGATGGACACCAACCCGCTCGCCGAAACCCCCCAGAGCGCCGCGGCCTACGAGCCGATGGTCGTCGGGATCAAGGCGGGCCGCCTTGTCGAGGTGATGCGGGGCTTTCTCAAGCCCGAGTATCTCGCGCCGGGGCCGGGGCGGCTGGAGGTCCTCGCCCGGATGCAGGAGATGGCCGAGGCGCTCGGGCCGGAGGTTTTCCTGCGTCAGATCAAGGCCTTGCAACGCAGACGCGATCAGCAGGCGGCGCTGCGCAGAGCGCGCATGCCTGCCCTCGTGATGTGCGGGGCGCATGACGGGCTCACGCCGGTCAAGCGCCATGAGTTCATGGCCGAGCTGATCCCCTATGCAGAGCTCGCGGTGATCGAGGAGGCGGGCCACGTTCCGACGTTGGAGGCACCCGACGCCGTGAACGGGCTGCTCGAAGGCTGGCTGCGCCAGCCCTATGTTCTGAGAGATTGACGCCAGCGCAGCCATGTGCCGCCAAGCGGGCGGGCGCGGGCACCCGAGCCGAGCTTGAAGCGCGCAAGACCTGCGCTGCGTTCGGTCTCGACCGTGCCCAGATCGAGCATTTGCACGCCCCGGGCGCGCAGGGCGCGGATCGCTTCCCAGAGCAGCAGGTGATGGGCTGCAAGCTTGCGGCCCTCCGGGCTGTTCCAGCCGATGTGATAGGTGGCCATTGAGCCGTGGCGGACAAAGAGCATGGCCGCGATGGGATCGCGCCTTTCGTGCAGGGTGAACAGCCGCAGAGCCTTCGGTTCGACCTCATGCATCAGTCGGGTCAATGCGGGTGGATAGCCACGGTAGCGCCGGGTGCGTTGCTGGGCGGCTTCGGCCTTGAGGAGCCAGCCGTCCCGGGCAGGATCGAAGGCGCGGTGCGCGACGTCATGGCTTGCAGACAGCCGTTTCCGGGCCGTTGTCAGGCGGTTGCGCCACTTTCCGTGCAGCGCGGCGTGCAGGTCGGGCAGGGGCGGTGAGAGATCAAGCTCTGCCACATGGGCCGGGGTCAGGATGGCTGTGTAGCCGCAGGCGCGCAGGGCGGCGGCTGCCCCGCGCGCCTCGGCATTGACAAGGCGCGGTCGCATCGGCGCATCGGCAATGCAGGCAGGCGCCCGGCTGGCCAGCGAGGGTAGAAAGCCGCGCCGCTGCACGTAGACCGGCCCGCAAGGTGCGTCGCTGCGCGTGACCTGCACGCCGAGCGCGGCGAGCGCGGTATTGAAGAGCGCGGTTTGCTGAAGCGGGGCCATGTGCTCGTTAAGACAAGGGAAACCTAAAACGTGGTTAATAAGCGCCATGAAACGCGTTCATGGTCAGAAAATCGAAGCGCCGCGGCTGACATTGGCGGGGGCGGCACTCGTCGCGCTTGCCGTTGCTCTCCCGCTGGGAAGCCTCGTGGGCCTTGTGGCGCACGCGCTCGGTTGGGGATGAGCGGGCGGCCTGCGCCTTCAGGTCAGGCGACGTTGGCGTTCTTGTTGGCTGGTTTCTGCGCGGTCGCCCCAGAGTTCGAATCAATGAAATCCAGCACCAGCGGTCGGATGTTGTTGCGCCAGCTCTTGCCTGCGAAGATGCCATAGTGGCCTGCGCCGGGTTCGAGATGCGCGGCTTTCTTCTCGTCCGGCAGGCCTGTCAGCAGGTCGAGCGCGGCGACGCATTGGCCGGGCGCGGAGATGTCATCATTCTCGCCTTCGACGGTCTTGACGGCGACCGTCGTGATCTTGCCGATATCGACCTTGTGGCCATCCACGACGAATTCATTGCGGGCGATCTCGCGGTTCTTGAAGATGCGGTCGACAGTGGAGAGGTAGAACTCGGCCGTCATGTCCATGACGGCGAGATACTCGTCATAGAACTTGTTGTGCTTGTCGTGATCGCTGGCCTGGCCCTTGGCGACGCGGCTGATCTGGTCGAGGAAGGCCTTGCTGTGGGTTTCTGCGTTCATCGACATGAAGGAGGAGAGCTGCAAAAGGCCGGGATAGACCTTGCGGCCCGCGCCCTTGTGCTGGAAGCCGACCCGCTGGATCATCGTCTCCTCGAGCTGGCCCATGGTTACACGGCGGCCGAAATCGGTCACATCCGTCGGCGTTGCATCGGGGTCGATCGGGCCGCCGATAAGCGTGAGCGTGCGCGGTTGCGCGTCCGGGTCCTGCTCGGCGAGATAGGCCGTGGCGGCGAGGGTGAGCGGGGCAGGCTGGCAAACGGCGATCACATGGGTGTCGGGGCCGAGCTCGCGCATGAAATCGACAAGGTAGAGCGTGTAATCCTCGATATCGAACTTGCCGGCCGAAACGGGAATGTCGCGCGCATTGTGCCAGTCGGTGATGTAGACCTCGCAATCGCGGATGAGGCTCTTGACCGTCGAGCGCAGGAGGGTCGCGTAATGGCCCGACATGGGCGCGACGATGAGCACCTTGCGTTCGGCCGGCTTGCGCCCTGTGACCTCGAAGTGAACCAGATCACCGAAGGGACGCTCGACGACGGTCTTGATGTTCACGAGATGGTCGCGGCCATCTTCGCAGGTGAAGGTGTCGATGCCCCAGTCCGGCTTGGCGACCATGCGCTGGAAGCTGCGTTCCGTCACCTCGCCCCAGGCGGCCATCCACTGAAACGCAGGGTTTGGCACCATGGCGAAAGCAGGATAGGATGCGAAGGAGAGCGCAGTCGCGCCGAACCATTGATTGGTGTTGCGGACCGTTTCCATCAGGTCGTAGCTCATCATGTATCGCATCGGCTGTCCTCTCGAGTGCAGTTGACCTAGGGTCAGGCGGTTTGTCGCATCGCAGCGTGGCCCGGAATGGCTATGCTGCACAGCAGCGAAGGTAGGGGAGTTTTGTCAGAATGACAACAAAAGATGGTGCCGCGCCCGAGAACCTCGACAAGATGCAGGAGAACCTGGCGCGCGTCGAGGAGTTGACGCAGCGCCTGATCGGGGTCCTGGGCGCGCGCAAGCCGGTGAACCCTTCGCTGAATGCGCCCTCGCCGGAGCTCTTCACCACGGCGGCTGCCAATTACTGGGCGGAGATGCTGGAAAATCCCCAGCGAATCTACGAACATCAGCTCGAATACTGGGGCAAGTCGGTGACTCATTTCATGGAGGCGCAGCAGGCCTTCATGAAGGAGGGTTTCGCCGCCCCCGAGGATGACACGCCGACGGACAAGCGGTTTTCCAACCCGCTCTGGCAGAGCCATCCCTATTTCAACTTCGTCAAGCAGCAATACCTGATCAATGCCGAGGCGCTGCGCAAGGCTGTCGAGGATGTGGACGATCTCGAGGAGACGGA
Source organism: Rhodobacteraceae bacterium 63075 (assembly GCA_003417655.1). GTDB lineage: Bacteria > Pseudomonadota > Alphaproteobacteria > Rhodobacterales > Rhodobacteraceae > Lentibacter. Next base: position 174,334 of record QVMW01000003.1, on the reverse strand, counting down.
CAAGCGGCGGCTGCATTTCTTCTCGGAACAGATCATCGACATGCTGGCGCCGACGAATTTTCTCGGAACCAACCCTGACGCGCTGGAGAAAGCTGTCGAGACGGACGGGGAGTCGCTCGTCAAGGGGCTGGAGAACCTCGTCGCCGATCTGGAGGCCAATGACGGCGAGCTTCTGGTCAAGCTGGTCGATGAAAGCGCCTTCGAGCTGGGCGAAAACGTGGCGTCGACGCCGGGCAAGGTCGTCTACCGCAACAAGATCATGGAGCTCATCCAGTATGCGCCCGCGACCGAGGAGGTGCACCGGACGCCGCTTGTCATCTTTCCGCCCTGGATCAACAAGTTCTACATTCTCGATCTCAAGGCGCAGAACAGCCTGATCAAGTGGATCGTGGAGCAGGGCTATACGCTCTTCGTCGTCAGTTGGCGCAATCCGGGGCGCGCCGAGGCAGATTTCGGCATGGGCGATTATGTCGAAAGCGGCATTCTCGAGGCGATCCGCGTGATCAGGGAGATCACCGGGGAGAAGCAGATCAATGCCGTCGGCTATTGCATCGCCGGCACGACACTGAACCTCGCGCTGGCCTACATGAAGGCCAAGGGCGATACTTCCGTCAAATCGGCGACGTTCTTCACCGCGCTGACCGATTTCTCCGACCAGGGCGAGTTCACGCCCTTCCTTCAGGATGATTTCGTCGACGCGATCGAGGAGGAAGTGGCAGAATACGGCGTGCTGCGGTCCGTCATCATGTCGCGCACGATGAGTTTCCTGCGCTCCAATGACCTTGTCTATACGCCGGCGATCAAGAGCTACATGATGGGCGAGACGCCCCCGGCCTTCGACCTGCTCTACTGGAACGGCGACAGCACGAACCTGCCCGGCAAGATGACCATGGAATACCTGCGGGAGCTTTGCCAGAAGAACGCCTTTGTCGAGGATGGGCTGGAGCTTCTGGGCGAGCGGCTTCATATCAGGGATGTCACTGTGCCGACTTTCGCAGCGACCTGCGAGAGCGATCACATCGCCGCCTGGCGCGATTGTTACCGGGGGTTCATGCAGGCCGGCTCGCGAAACAAGACTTTCATCGTGAGCCAGTCGGGCCATATCGCGGGGATCGTCAACCCGCCGTCGAAGAAGAAATATGGCCATTACGTGAACACGGACCTGCCCAAGACGCCGCAGGACTGGTGGGACAATGCGCGCTTTCACGAGGGAAGCTGGTGGCCGCGCTGGGAAGCCTGGCTCAAGAAGCGCTCCGGCAAGATGGTTCCGGCGCGCACGCCCGGGGCGAAAGGCTACGAGCCGCTCTGTGATGCGCCGGGGTCATACGTGGTGGAAAAACCGGTCGTTTGACGGTTTCTGCAAGTGCGAAATTTCTGTGACGGCAAGTAATGCTGCGATGCAGCATCAAATAAACTGTTTTAAAACAGGGATTTGGTTGTGTCACTGGAAAAATGCTGCACTGCAGTATTTCCTCTTGATTTTCTGCATTGCAGCATCTATATCTTTCCCAGACGCAACAAAACCACTGGCCCGGGTCTTCCCCTCGGATCTCCTTCAGGGCCGCAACCGAAAGGTAGAACCAATGGCTAAGACACAAGATTTCACAGCGACCATGAAAGAAATGATGGGCGCATTCCCCGTGGACACGAAAGCCTTCGAAGACGCTTTCAAGAGCCAGGCGGAGATGAGCGAAAAGCTCTCGGCCGTCGCGCTCGACGCGGCTGAGAAGTCGGCGGATATCTCCACCAAGTGGACACAGGACACGCTGTCCAAGATGGGCGACATGTCCAAAGCCAAGGCCGAGCCTGCCGACTACGCCAAGGCCGTCACCGATTTCGCTTCGGCCCAGGCTGAAGTTGCTGCCGAGAACATGGCCGCCTTCGCCGAAGTCGCGAAAAAGGTTCAGCTCGAAACAGTTGAGCTGATGATGGCCGCCGGCAAGAACGCTTCGGAAGACGCGACAGCCGCCGTCAAGAAAGCCACGGACGACGCGACGAAAGCCGCAAAGAAAGCAACGACGGCCGCAGCTTCGAAGTAAGCTGACACGTCAAGGAACAGAGGCGCTCCCATTCCTCCCTTTAGGGAGCGCATCTTAACGGAGCGGGCCATCGCGGCCCGCTCTTTCTTTTTGTGCTGCACTCGCGTAAGCTGCACTGCAGCGCGGCATCCTGGGAGGAATTAACGTGGCCGAAAAAGACAAACCACTTCTGATCAAGCGTTATGCAAGCCGCCGGCTCTACAACACGGAGACGAGCGACTACGTGACCCTCGAAGACATCGCGAGCTTCATCCGGGAGGGCCGCGAGGTCCAGATCGTCGATCTGAAGACAGGCGATGACCTCACGCGGCAATACCTGCTTCAGATCATCGCCGAGCATGAAAGCCGCGGTGAGAACATGCTGCCGATTTCCGTTCTCAACGACATCGTGCGCAGCTATACCGACCGCGCGACCAGCATGATGCCGCAGTTTCTCCAGAGCAGCTTCGACATGTTCCGGGAGGGGCAGAGCAAGATGATGGAGAACATGGACGCGATGAACCCGATGGCGAAGATGCCGGGGTTCGATGCGGTCAAGGCGCAGCAGGAGGCTTTCATCAAGGCGATGACCGGTGGCATGGCTGCCGGCACGACGCCCTCCGGCGAGAGCGAACAGGCCAACGCCCCGGAGCAGGGCACCGAAGACGACGGCGAAGAGCTTGACGAGATCAAGGCCGAGCTGGCCGCGCTTCAGGCCAAGCTCTCCAAGATGGGCAAGTAAGGCGAAATGGCCGACGGCGCAGGGCGGATCACGCTTTGGGGCGTGGAGGTGTTCATCGCGACCGCAGAGGAGCGTTCGATCACGGCGGCGGCGCGTCGGCTGGGGGCCAGCCCTTCGGCGGTGTCACAACAGCTCACCAATCTTGAAGGCGCGATGGGCGTTACGCTGCTGGATCGCAACGCGCGCCCCGTGCTTCTGACGCCCGCAGGCGAGATGTTCCGCCGCCGCGCGCAGAATATCATCAACGAAGCCGAACAGGCCAAGGCCGAACTCGCCATGCGCGATCTGTCGGCGCTGACGCGCTTCAGGCTCGGGGTGATCGAGGATTTCGAGGTTGATGTCACACCTCAATTGCTCACCCAGATGGCAGGGGAACTCAAGACCTGCCAGTTCCTGCTCGAAACGGGGGCCAGCCACTTCCTTTACGATCAGCTCGATGCGCGGGCCCTGGATGTGATCGTCTGCGCCGAAATGGGCGCGCAGGCGGACTGGATGGAGGTGCACCCGCTCCTCGAAGACGGTTTCGTTGTCGCAGCCCCCAAGGGCGCGATCGACCCTGACGGTGATGTGCTGCGTCAGCTCAAGCGTCTGCCCTTCGTGCAATACAGCGCGCGCCATCACATGGGGCGGCTGATCTCGGAGCATCTCGCGCGCCAGAACCTGCGGCTCGCACACCGCTTCGAGCTTGACAGCTACCTGGCGATCATGGCGATGGTCGGGCAGGGCGCGGGCTGGACGATCCTGACGCCGGTGGCGCTCATGCGCGCGCGGCGCTTTGCGGCGAAGGTGGATGTCTTCGCGCTGCCCTTCGAGCCGCTCTCGCGGCGGATCAGCCTGACGGCCCGTGCTGGCATCCTGCAGGACATGCCTGCCCAGGTGGCCGAAAAGCTGCGCCCCGTGCTGGAGGAAACCGTGCTGCGCCCGGCGCTCGAAGCCTTCCCCGAGACGGAAGGCGCGATCACCCTGCTTTGAGCTGCGGTGCGGCTTTGACCTCGGCCGCGGCTGAGACGAGCGCATCGGCGATGGCGTCGAGATCGGTCGTTGTCAGCCGAGCGGGCAGACGGGCATCGCAGGCGCGCTTCAGCATCGCTCGCGTCCGCGGCAGCTCGCCCGGCGCTTCGGGAAGAAACTGCCAGTTCCAGAAGGCGCGCGCATTGTCGCGGCTCAGCCCGAAGACCTGCACCTTGACGCCGCGTTCGGCGGCGGCAGCGGCGAAGGCGCGCATCTCCTCCTCGCTCATGTCCTCGAGATTGAACTGGATCGAATCCGGTGCGCGCTCCTCGGGGCCGAGCTTCTCGGGAACGCTGATCCAGGGGCTGCGGTCAAGCTTGATCGCGGTATAGTCGTGGTTGCGGCGGCCATCATGGACGCGGCGCTCGACATGCCCGAGCTGTGGCCGGATCACGGCGGCCGAAAGGTTCGACATGCGCAGGTTGTAGAGCGGCAGCCTGTTCTGCCACCGTGCGAAGGCCGCCTCGAGCGCTTCGTCGGCGCCGGAGATATGCTTGGACCAGTTGTGCTCGTAGGCGCCCGACATGATCACGGCGCGGGCCACGAGATCGGCGTCGTCGGTGACGAGAATGCCGCCTTCCCCCGCGTTGACGAGCTTGTAGGACTGGAAGGAGAAGCAGCCAACACGGCCGAGCGTGCCGATCTTGCGGCCATGCCACGTGGTGCCCAAAGAGTGCGCCGCATCCTCTATCACGGGAATGCCGCGCGCCTCGCAAAGCGCCATGATCGCGTCCATGTCCGAGGTGTGGCCGCGCATGTGGCTGATGATGACGGCGGAGATGTCGTCCTCGAGCCTGGCGGCGAAATCCTCCATGTCGATGCGGTAGTTCTCGCCCACTTCGCAAAGAACCGGCACGCAGCGTGCATGCACGATCGAGGATGGCACGGCGGCGAATGTGAAGGCGGGGATCAGCACGCGCGCATCGCGGGGCAGGCCGAGCGCCTCGAGCGACAAAAAGAGCGCAGCCGAGCAGGATGAGACGGCCAACGCGTAAGAAGTGCCCATGAACGCGGCGAACTCGGCCTCGAGCAAGGCAACAGGTGCATCCTCGGGTGCGGTGTAGCGGAAGAGATCGCCCGATTGCAGCAGCCGGTCGATATCCGCGCGCGCTTCGGTAGGGATGGGTTCGGCATCGTAGACCGATGCGGCGGGAAGCGTGTGCTGGGCCATGTTCAGAAACTCCGAAAGCTACTTTCGGAAATCCTTAACACAAGCCGCGGCAGAATCAAATGCCCAAGAAGCCTGTGCTTTCTTCTTGCCTGAAATATCCCGAGGGGGGTGCGGGGGGAGCCGCGCTCCCCCCGCCCGGTCGGATTTTCGCGCAGCGAAAATTCGAAACCGGGCAGCCTCACGCCTCCGGCACGATCAGCACCAGCCCGTCCAGCCCGTCCGAGGCGACGATCTGGCAGGACAGCCGGGAACGGTCCTCGCGCGGGGCCTCCGTCGCATCGAGCATCGCATCCTCGAAATCGTCCTGCTCGCCGGTCTTCCCGGCCCAGGCGTCATCGACATAGACATGGCAGGTCGCGCAGGCGAGATTGCCGCCGCATTCGCCGATCACGTTCGGCACGTTATTGGCGACGGCCGCTTCCATCATGTTCGTGCCTTCCGCGACATCGGCAGATATTTCGCTTCCGTCGGGCAGTTTCCAGGTCACTTTCATCGGGGTCTCCGTTCATACGAAGTGAACGTAGAAATCGCGCAGGCCATCGCCTTCGAGGTCGCGCGTTTTCTTCACTTCCTTTTCCTTCATGTAGGCGTGGTTGGCGCAGAGCATCTCGCCCACGGCCTCGCACAGCACCGTATCGGCCTTGAGATCCCTGACCGCGCCTTGCAGGTCGGCGGCGCAGCTCTCCTTGGCGTCGGTTTTCTCGAAGCCGTCGCCTGTTTCAATGGGCGGCAGCTCATAGCCTTTTTCGACGCCCAGAAGCGAGGCTTGCAACACGGCGGCAACGGCCGTGTAGGGGTTGGCCGAGGCGTCGGCCATGCGGTGTTCGAGCCGCGCCTTGGCGCCGCCTTCCGAGCTGATCCGCGTGGTCACATTGCGATGATCGCCACCCCAGTTCTTCCAGAAGCCCGAGAGCGAGCCCGGCTGGAGCCGCTGGTAGCTGTTGGCAGTCGGCGCGATCAGCCCGGCCAGCCCCTTGTGGTGATGCAGCACCCCGGCAAGGCAGCCGCGCGCCAGCTCGTTCATGTGCTCCGGCCCGCCGCGCTCGCCCGAGGAGAGGGCGTTCTTGCCGTCATGGCCGATGAAGGAATAGTTGATATGCATTCCAGAGCCGCCCGCCTCGGCGATCGGCTTGGGCAGGAAGCTCAGCAGCACGCCGTGCTCCAGCGCGATCTCGCGCGCCATGAGGCGGAAGAGCACGATATCGTCCACCGCCTTGAGCGCGTCGTCGAAGGTGAGCGTGTATTCGAATTGCGGCGCATCGAACTCGGCGGTGATCATGTCGATGTGAAAGCCCAGCCGCTCGGCCTCTTCCCAGATCGCGTCGTTGAAGCGCAGCGGATCGGCGAAGGGCCCCGTCCCGTAGACGACGCCGCCGGGGCTGTCATAGGGCACGATGCGCCCCGTCTCATCGGTCTGCAGCGCGAAGGCTTCGAGCTCGATGCCGATCTTGGGCGTCAGCCCCTTGGATTCCCAGGCCGCGATGGCGCGCTTCAAGGCGCCCCGCGGGCAGAGCGGCAGCGGCTCGCCTTCATCGTCGTAGAGATCGCCGAGGACGACCTTGGTGCCCTCGTCCCAGCTTTCGCGGATGTCCTGTGCCTGCCAGCGCAGCTCCATGTCGGGCAGCCCCTCCATCATCATGGCGCCGGGGGCTGGCAGCAGGTCCTTGTCGTAATGGACGCCGAATGTTGAGCGGCAAAAGCGCGTGTCGCTGTTGGCGATCTTGGAGGCGGGCAGGTATTTGCCACGCATGATGGACAGGTGATCGCAAAACAATGCGCGCAGTCGGTTGGTCATGTCTTTCTCCCTGTCGGCGTCTGGCGCGCCGTGTTTCGTGCGGTGTTTCGTGCCGTGATCGACATCGGTGATGTTAGGCCCTTTTGATCCGGACGGGCAATTTCTTGATGCCACCGACGAAGTTCGAGCGCAGGAACTCGTGCGGACCGTCGGCTTCGATATGGGCAATGCGCTTGGCGAGTTCCTGGAAGAGCACCCGCACTTCGAGCCGCGCCAGCCACATGCCGAGGCAGACATGCGGCCCGCCCTGGCCAAAGCTGACATGGCGGTTGGGCTCGCGCGCGAGGTTCACGCGGAAGGGATCGTCGAAGGCGGCCTCGTCGCGGTTGCCCGAGGACCACCAGAACAGCACCTTGTCGCCCTCGCGCATGGTCTTGCCGTGGGCTTCGAAATCCTGCGCGAGGGTGCGGCGGAAATAGAGCGCGGGCGTGGCCCAGCGGATGATCTCGTCGGGCGCCGTGGCCCAGATATCCTCGCTCTGCATCTGGCCGAGAAGCTCGGGCTGATGGCACATGGCCTGCATTCCGGCAGCGATGGAATAGCGCGTGGTGTCGTTGCCCGCGGCGACGAGCAGGCAGAAGAAATTGCGAAATTCCTCCTCGGTGATCGTGTTGCCGTCCTTGTCGGGCTGGAGGATCATGTGCAGCACGCCCTCGGTATCCCCGGCGGCTTCCTTATCGGCCATGAGCTCCTTGGCATAGACATAAAGCTCGGCCCCGGCGGGGGAGTTGAAGGGCATCATGCGAAATTCGTCGGTCTCGAGCTTGTCGAGCACATGGTCGGTGAAGTCCGGATCGGTATTGGCGATGAGCGCATCGCCCTTCTCGACGAGCCAGGGCAGGTCCTTGTCGGGCAGGCCGAGGATGCGCCCGAGCATGCGCATGGGCAGCTCGCGGGCAATGGACTTCGTCGCATCGAAGCTCTCCTCGGCGAGCGCCTCGTCAAGGATTTCGTCACACAGAACGCGGATATCCTCCTCGAACTGCGCGATGACCGGCTTGGAAAAGGCCTTGGCGACCTTGATGCGTGTTTTCATGTGCTCGGGCGCGTCTGTCTCCTGGAAGGTGCGGCGGGCGAGGTATTCCTCGTGGCTCTGGTCCTCCATGCGGATACCGCGCGCCGAGGAGAAGACGGCCGTGTTGCGGTTCATCTCCATGATGTCGGCATGGCGGGTGATCGACCAGAAGTCCTCGCCACTCGGGTAGGGGGTCCAGTGGACCGGGTCTTCATCGCGCAGGCGCTTGAAAGTGTTGTGCGGGGCGCCTTGGATGAAGGTGTCATGGCTCGTCAGGTCGGCGTGGCCGTCGTCGGTGGGGGTCCAGACTGTCATGGGGCAGCTCCCGCTTGTCATTCAATTGTTAAGTATATTATAAGCGAGTTAGAATATGTAAAGAAGAATCTCGGAGCCCCCATGCATATCGCCGTTCTTGTGACCAATACCGATGAAAGCGACTTCGCGCAGGCCTGGCCGAAGGACGGCGAGAAATTTCCCGCGATGATGCGCAAGGTGCGGCCCGACTGGAGCTTCGAGGTCTTTCTCGTGAAGGATGGAGAGTTCCCCGCAAGCCTCGAGGCTTTCGATGGCGTCATGATCACCGGCTCGCCCCATTCCGTGAATTCCGGCGATGCATGGGTCACGCGCCTCTTCGCCCTGATTCGCGAGATTGCCGCCGCGCGCCTGCCCATGTTCGGCGCCTGTTTCGGCCACCAGGCCATCGCCATGGCGCTGGGCGGGCGCGTCGGCAAGAACCCGGGCGGCTGGGTGCACGGGCTGGTCGATATGCAGTATCGCGACGGCAGCTCCCTGGCGCTTTATGCCTCCCATTCCGAGCAGGTGACGGCGCTACCCGAAGGCGCGGAGGTGATCGCCTCGGGGCCGGGCTGCGACGTGGCGGGGTTCGTGATCGGCGATCACGTCAAGACCACGCAGTATCACCCGGAGATGGAGCCCGATTTCATCGCCGCGCTGACCGATTACGTGGCCGATGACCTTGGTGAGGAGGTCACGCTCAAGGCGCGCGAATCTTTCGCGCGGCAAGCCGACATGGGGCCCTATGCCGAGCGTATCGCGCGGTTCTTCGAAGGAAAATCAGCCTAGGGCAGCCAGCAGGTCCATGGCCGTGACATGGTCGAAGCTCACGTGCCGCTCCATGGCGGTCTCGGCCTTTTCGGCCTCGCGCGCCTTGATCAGATCGGCGATCGCGCGGTGCTCGCGAGCCGAGGTCTCGATCACGCCGCGATAGTGGTAGCGCGCGCGGTAGTAGGCCATGAGCTTGCGCGCATTGGTCTTGATCATCTCCAGCAGGTAGGGGTTCCCCGCAGCCTCGGCAACAACGCGGTGAAAGTCGAGGTTGAGTTGGTAATAGGCGTCGGGCGCGCCGTCGCCATGGGTGGCGGCGTGCGCCTCGCAGGCCTGCACGGCGGCCTCCAGAGCCTCGGCATGGCCCGCCGAGAGCCGCCGCGCGGCCAGGCCGGCGGCCTGGCCCTCGAGCTTGGCATGCACTTCCAGAATGGCGAGAAACTGCTCCAGCGTCGGCTTGAAGACGACGGCCCCCTTGCGCGGCATCCGCTCGATGAGCCCGGCGGTTTCGAGCTGGATCAGCGCCTCGCGCAGAGGGGTGCGCGAGACATCGTGCCGCGCGGTCAGGGTGCTTTCCTCGATGAGGTCGCCCGGCGCGAGCGTGCCGCTCTCGATATCGCCAAGGATGGCACTGATGATGGTGTCGGTCTGGCCTGCCATGGGGAGAAATTGCGCCCGAAGGGGGTATTTGTCCAGCCCTAAGTATATTTTGGAGCTCCAAATTTATCACAGAGCGCTCGCTTTACGCGTTGCCGTTAACCCCGCAGAACGGCGGGGCAGCCCCCGTGCACCGCCTGTGCACCGCCCGTGCATCGGGCGTTGCCCGAAGAACGGTTAACGGCAATTGGTTAACGCGCCGCTTTGCTGCCTTTCTTCTTGCCTCAAATATCCCGGGGGAGCGCGAGGGGGCAGCGCCCCCTCGCACGGCTCGGGCCCGCGAAACAAGTTCGCTACACCCGAGCTACGCGTTTGCTTTGCAAATCGCTTAGTCGGATTTGGCGAAGCCAAATTCGAAACAAGTTCAGACCCGCTCCCGCCATTTGGATGAAAGCGCGCGCATGGCCGAAGCGAAGACCCCGACATCGACAGCCACGGCCAGGAACTGCGCGCCCCAGCCGTGATAGAGCCGCGCCGCCTCGTCGCTCGTGCCGAGAATGCCGGCGGCCTTGCTTGAGGCGGCGATGCGTCCGAGCATGTCCTCGATGGCGGCCTTCACCTCCGGCGCGCCGGATGCGCCCGGGTGGCCCATGTCGGCGGCAAGGTCCGCCGGGCCGATGAAGACCCCGTCGACGCCTTCCACCGCGAGGATCTCATCAAGGTTTTCCATCCCCTTGCGCGTCTCCACCTGCACCAGCAGGCAGACCTCGTCATTGGCCGTCTGCACATAGTCCTCGATCGCGCCGAACCGCGAGGCCCGCGCGCCTGCCGCGCCCGCGCCGCGGATGCCCTCGGGCGGGTAGCGCATGGCGCGGGCGAGAGCGGCGGCCTCCTCGGCCGTCTCTACCATGGGCACGAGGACCGTCTGCGCGCCCGCGTCGAGCACCTGCTTGATCAGCCAGTCATTGCCCGTGGGGATGCGCACGACGGCATGGGAGTGCTGCCCCTCCAGCACGGCGATCTGCGCCGAGATGGTCTGAAGATCGTTCGGCGCGTGCTCGCCGTCGATCACCACCCAGTCGAACTCGGCGGTGGCCAGCATTTCGAGCGCAAAAGGGTCGGCGAAGCTCGACCAGCAGCCGATCTGCATCCGGCCTTCCCTCAGGGCGGCCTTGAAAGGGTTTTTCGGGGCGGGCATGTCAACTCTCCTGAAGCGTTGTGGCGATTTCGGTGATCACGTCATGGGCCATCATCACGTCCTCGCGCGTGCAGTCAAACTGGCCTGCCTGAAAGCGAATGACAAGCTGGCCTTCGGCCCGCGTCTGGGTGAGGTAGATGCGGCCATCGTCATTGATGGCTTCGACGAGCCTCTGGTTCAGCGCGTCGGGATCGGAGGCCCCCTCCGGCGCGTAGCGGAAGGTGAAGAGCGAGAGCACGGGCTCGGTGACGATCTCGAAGCCCGGAGCGGCGCGCAAGCGCTCGCAGAGCTCTTCGGACCATTGCACATGGTTGCGCAGCCGCCCGCGCAGCCCCTCGAGCCCGTAGGTGCGAAAGAGGAACCAGAGCTTGAGCGCGCGGAAGCGGCGGCCGAGCGGGACGGACCATTCGGAATAGTTGATGATCCCGTCCGCGCCATGGGTCTTGAGATATTCAGGCTGGATCGCCAGCGTGCGGGTGAGGTCTTCGGGGGCGCGGACGAAATGGGCCGAGAGGTCGAACTGCGTGCCCATCCACTTGTGCGGGTTGAGCACCACGCTGTCGGCCTTCTCGACGCCCTCCCAGAGCCCGCGGAACTCCTCGCAGAGCATGGCTGACCCGGCCCAGGCTGCATCGACATGGGTATAGAGGCCATGGGCGGCGGCCACGTCGCAAACGGCGGAGATGTCATCGCAGGCGCCCGTGCCCGTGCCGCCCGTGCAGGCGATGACGCCTGCGGGCAGGTGGCCTGCCGCCAGATCGGCCTTGATCGCGGCGTCGAGCGCGGCGGGGTCCATCCCGCGCAGGGGGCCTTGGGTCGGGATGCGCACGAGGTTCTCCGCGCCGATCCCGGCGATCCAGATGGCCCGGTCGATGGAGGTATGGACTTCCTCGGAGGCGTAGACGCGCAGGCGGGGCTGGCCGGAGAGGCCTTGCGCATTGCCCTGCCAGTCCAGCGCCTTCTCGCGCATGGTCAGCACGGCGGCGAGCGTGGCCTCGGAGGCGCTGGCCTGGATGACGCCGTGGAAGGGGGCGGGCAGGCCGAGCGCATGGCGCAGCCAGTCCATGACGCGGGTTTCCATCTCGGTGGCCGCCGGCGAGGTCTGCCAGAGCATGCATTGCGGGGCCATCACGGTCGTGAAGAACTCGGCCAGAACGGAGGCGGGCGCGGCATTGGAGGGGAAATAGGCGAAGAAGCGCGGATGCTGCCAGTGGGTGATCCCGGGCAGGACGATGCGCTCGAAATCCGCGATCACCTCCTCGACGGGGTGGCCCTCTTCGGGCGCTTCCGCACCCAGCTGCGCCGCGATCTCGCCGGGCTTCGTCTGCGCGCGCACGGGGCGGGCGCGCAGGCCCGCGTGATACTCCGCCGCCCAGTCGGCGACGTATCGGCCCCATTTGGGAAAATCGCTCCAGCGCATTCATACCTCCCTTGATTTGTTAACATGATAACTACATGTGGCAGGACGACGCAAGGGCCATTGCGCGCGGGTCAGTCCTTTTTCTTCCCTGCGGCGAGAGGATCTGAATGAAAGTGTCCTTGCGATACGACGGGCTCACAAGCGCCGCGGCGCTAAGCCCCCAGCTCTTTGATTTCGCGTTGAATGGACCACTCAATGAGCTCTGACCAAAGCGTGGCAGCGAGATCAGGATCCAAGCCCTTATCGGTCGCAGTTTTGCGGACCTTTTCGAGCACTTCTGCAACGCGATCTGTTGTTCTGGCGGGTAGGTTTTCGTTCTTTTTCAGATCAACTGCGCGGTCAATATAGCCAGTGCGGGTGACCAGCAGAGCAATGAGTTCAACGTCAATCGCGTCGATCTGCTCGCGTAGCTGCGCCATCGATTGGCAGTTTTCGGGGGGCAGAAGCCTGTCCATGAGTCGTGTCCTGTTGAAGTTTTCAAGAATGATCTGAGTGACCAAGCAACTGGCGAAGGTGATCTACGGCGCGTTCTGCCCGGTGCTGACAAAAGGCTGGCGAGGGAGTTGGCTGGCGTCCAATGACGCGACGAATTTGTTGATCCCCGATCAACAGATCAAGGTACAGACCCACAGCCTCGCCAGCATGTTCGAAATCAAGCTGACCTTCCTTTCTCGCCCGAATTAGGACCTGTTCCAACAAGGGAAACACGGCTTCTCGACCGGCCTTTGAAAGCGTCGCGCCCAGCTCTCCACTGCTGTCTGCCGCAGCCGCACGGTTCAACGCAACGGCTCGGTCACCAACCAGCAGCGTAAGCAGTTTCGGACCGAGGGTGCCCAAGATTGACAAGGCGTCATTGTCGGTTTGCAATTCGGTTTCGAGGTGCTGTTTCACCTCCTCTGCATTGCGGGTGACGAGGGTCTGAAACAGACCCTGCTTGTCACCATACCAATTATATAGCGTCTCATTCGATGCGCGCGCCTGTTTGGCAATGCCAAGCATCGAGGTGCCCCCATAGCCTTTGGCCTCCAAGACTTCATAGGCAGCCGCCTCGATCTGTTTCTGGCGCAAGGAGCGTTTTTCTTTTCGCAATTCTTCCTCCCGGGTATTGACAGTTATCCGTAACAGATATTACGGATATGCACAACCGTAATATTGGTTACGCTTATTTTGGAGAAAAACATGACCAATTCCGATCGCCATGCATATGCTGCTTTGACCACGTTGATCGTGCTGCAGGTAATCATGCTGTCCGCGCTCTACGCGGGAATCAGACCGCATCCGCCGGTGGCCACACCGCTATTTGGCATCGCGCCCTATCTGGGCGCCTCTGTTGCCATTGCTCTTTGGGCCGCGATTGTGCAGCCGTTGACAAACAGGGTGGGCCGGGCATTGAGCCTTCTGGCCGCGCTTATGGCGTTGGTGTCATTCGGGCCGCAAAAGTACTTTGATGCGCAATTTCATCTGATCTGGCCTGCGGTGCTATTGGGCCAGGCTTCCGCCCTTGTGATTATTGCGCAGGTATTCAGCGTGATCCGGGCGCGCGGTGGGAGGAGCGCGGCAGGCACTGCCAGCGCCGGACAAGCCTGATGGGTCGCTTGCTGTTGCCAATGTCGATGCTCTCCCTGCTGAGCATCGGCGCGATGTTCGGGGTCTTCTATGCCTGGATTTGCTCAACCATGTGGGGTCTTGATGCCATCGATCCAAAGATAGCGCTTGCCGCGATGCAGGCGATGAATGCCTCCGTTCGCAATGCCGTGTTCTTTCCGGCATTCTTTCTGACCCCCTTCATCCTGGCCGCAACGGCGTTCATCGCGGCCAGGCAGAAGCGACACCGTTCTGCCTTGCTGCTGGCCGGGGGTGCGGTGATCTACTTCGCAGGTGCCTTTGTGGTTACAGTCACGATCAACGTGCCGATGAACGAGGCCTTGGCAGAGGTGGTTGTTCCAACCGACATCGAAGCGGCCCGTTCCCTTTGGCAAGCCTATTCACCGGAATGGCAGTTCTGGAACACGCTCAGAACGATCGTGAGTGGCGCTTCTTTCATCCTGACCGGCCTTTCTGTCTATTATCTGAATTCGGAGAACACCTGATGGAACTCTCGCTTTTGACCTTTGGCCTGATGGCTTTGGTTGTTGTCGTAACACCGGGACCGACAGTTCTGCTGGCGCTCTCGAACGGGTCGAAATTCGGGCTTGGCCGGGCAGGCTTCGGGATTTTGGGGGCCGCGCTTTCTGACGCTGTTCTGATCTCTGCGGCGGCGCTCGGCCTGGGCGCGATCCTCGCGACATCAGCCTTCTGGTTCACTGTCGTGAAATCAATCGGTGTCGCTTATCTCGTCTGGCTCGGCGTCCAGATGTTGCGCTCCTCAGGCAAGCTTGAACCGATACCTGTCGACCCGATCCTGTCCAGGGCGGATGGAGCGGACGGTGCGTTGGTGCTCCTCAGGAAGAGCCTTCTTGTGGCGGTGACAAATCCGAAGGGGTATCTTTTCTTCACTGCCTTTCTGCCTCAGTTCGTGATCGTATCACAGCCGCTCTTGCCCCAATACCTAACGCTGGCACTGATCTTCATCGCCGTCGATGTTGCGGTGATGCTTGCCTACGCAGGCCTCGGGGCAACGGCCATGAAGTTTGTGAGCGAGAGAGGCGCACGCTGGATTGATCGGACCTGCGGTGGATTCCTCGTCGCGCTTGGCATTGGACTCGCATTTGTGCGTCGCAGCGAAGTTTGATGGGCTTTGAAATAGCCTAAAGGTTCGTCGGTGCATTTTGCAGCATCGCTCGAAGAAGGCTTGAAGCGGCCTTTGCTGCCAGTTGGGGTCTTGTCCGGTTCGCGGGACTTTGGGGACTTTTGACCCAACGGGAAATTACCGCGTCCGAACCGCGGGAAGGGCGCAAAGCGCCCGCCCCGTGGGGGCGGTTCGGGCGCTGCCAAATCTTTGATTTGGCATTCAATGCTTCGCAAATGAGTTCCGCTGTGGGCTCGAAGCAGCCTCTCGCTAGGGTTGCCGGTAAGGACCGCAATGGCCCTTAGGCAACCGCAAGGCCAGCCACCAAGAGCCGGAATGGGCATCGCGCCCTGCCGGGTAGCGGCCCCGCGCTCAGTCCTTGCGCTTGGCCGCGTCGATGGCGGCCTTGAGCACGTCACGGTCGCCGATATGATTGGCCAGCACCAGCAGCAGCCGCGCGTTATAGGCTTCGCTTTCCTCGCGGCTGAGGCCTTCATGCGCGCCGATCAGCTCGGCATAGAAGTCATCGCCGCCGTCGATATTGGGGGTGAGTGTGAGCTCTGCCATGTCTCAAACCTTTCCTGTCGCGCGGCGCAGGGCCTTGCGGAATTGGGTGTCGCTGAAGCTGTCGCGGCGCGCGGCCACGTGCTGATCGGGGCGGATGAGATAGACCGCCGATTTCGCTTCACCGAGATAGCGTGCGGCGAGCGCGCCGGTCTTGTCGTCATCTGCCGAGAGCGCGAGCCGCGTGACCTCGACCCCGTCTTCTTCGAAGCTGTCCGGCCCGTCCGCGTCGATGGTGAGCAGGATGAACCTGTCGCCGAGCCTGGGCAGCAGGAACTCATCGCCCAGCGGGGCGTCGGGGCAGGGGGCGCCAGGGCGGGTGATCTCGGGCCCGCCGGAGAGCGCATTGGCGGTGTTCAGCGGCGAGCCGTCATAGACGCAAGGCACGGACAGGCGGCCGGAATTCACCAGAGGGCGCGCGAACTCGTGGTGCTCGGCAAGGTCGAGGACCGCGTTGCGCAGAATGTGGCTGGCTTCCGACTTGGGTGTGATGAAATCGGTCGAGCGGGTCGAGTTGAGGATGTTCTCGTCGGCCCCGTGGATGCGCTCGTGATTGTAGCTGTCGAGCAGGCTTTCGGGGGCCTTGCCCCCGATCACCATCGCGAGCTTCCATCCGAGGTTGTCCACGTCCTGCATCCCCGAATTGGCCCCGCGCGCGCCGAAGGGCGAGACCTGGTGCGCGGCGTCGCCCGCGAAGACGACGCGGCCATGGCGGAATTCCTTCATGCGCTTGCACTGGAAGGTGTAGATCGAGGACCAGACCATCTCGTATTCGACGCCCTCGCCCAAGAAGGCATCGAGCCGTTTGCGGATGTTCTCTTCCTTCAGCTCCTCCTTGCGGTCCACGTCCCAGCCGATCTGGAAATCGACGCGCCAGACGTCGTCGGGCTGGCGGTGCAGCAGCGTCGAGGCCCCTGAGCCATGGGTCGGCTCGAACCAGAACCAGCGCTCCGTGGGGAAACTGTCGTTGATCATCTTGATATCGGCGATCAGGAAGCTGTCTTCGAAGACCTTGCCGGTGAACTCGAGCCCCATCATCTCGCGCAGGGGCGAGTTCGCGCCATCGGTGCCGATCAGCCAGTCGGCTTCCATCGTGTAGGGACCGTCGGGTGTGGTGATCTCGAGGGTGACGTGATCGTCCTTGACATCAACGCTGTCGACACGGTTCTTGCCGCGTATCTCCACCGGCGCGCCCTGGCTTTGCAACTCATAAAGCCGCTCGATCATGAAGCTTTCGAAATAGGGCTGCTGGAGGTTGATGAAGGCCGGAAACTCGTGGCCCTCCTCGGGCAGCAGGTTGAACTCGAAGACCTTGTCATCGCGGTGGAACACCTTGCCGAGGTTCCAGGTCACACCCTTTTCCACCATGGGCTTGCCCGCGCCGTAGCGGTCGGCGATCTCGAGGCAGCGCTTGGCAAAGCAGATCGCGCGGGAGCCCATGCCGACGCCTTCATGGTCGTCGAGCACCACGCAGGGAATGTTCTGGCGCGCGAGGTCGATGGCCGTGGCGACGCCGATCGGGCCGCCGCCCATGACCACGACGGGGTGACGCACCGGGGCGGGTTTGTCCTGGTCGGCGTGTTTTTCATAGGGGTAAAGGCGGTAAGCCAGGGTGTAACGGTCGTCGAACATCTCTCGGGTCTCCTCCGGTCAATGGGCATTGCGCCCGGAATGCGCCCGCCCCCGGGCCTGCGGGGGCGGAGCAAAATCAGCCTTGCAACTGCTCCCACATCTCGATGTCGCGCGCGGCGGTCCAGATGCGCGGCGTGTCGATCCCGCGGGCCTCGTCATAGGCGCGGGCGACGTTGAAGGGCAGGCAGTGTTCGTAGATCGCGTAGTCGGCGAACTTGGGGTCGCACTCGGCGCGGCAGGCATCCCAGGCCTCCTTGAGCGTCCCGCCCCGCGCGGCGACGCGCGCCACCGGGCGATAGGTGCTTTCCACGAAATCGCGGGTGTTCTCGATGGCGGCGTTCACCATCTCGCGGCCCACCAGCGCATCGCCCCGGCCCGGCGCGATGGCATCCACGTCGAACATGGCGATGTTGTCGAGCGTGTCGCCCCAGTCGGAGAAATGCCCGTCGCCGCAATAGCAGGCGGAGTGGTATTCGACGATATCGCCGGTGAACATGACGTTCTCGTCGGGCACGTGGATCACCGCATCGCCGGCCGTGTGGGCGCGGCCCAGATGCATGATGTCGACGCGGCGATTGCCGAGATAGACCGACATGGCATCCGAGAAGGTGGTTGTCGGCCATGTCAGGCCGGGGATGCTCTCATGGCCTTCGAAGAGGCGCGGGAAGCGCTGGAACTCGGAGTCCCAGTCTTCCTGTCCGCGCTCGACGACCATGGCGCGCGCGGCGTCGGACATGATGATCTGCGGCGCGCCGTAAGCCGAGGCCCCCAGCACGCGCACGGCGTGATAATGGGTCAGCACGAGGTGGCTGATGGGCTTGTCGGTCACCGAGCGGACGCAGTCTATCACCTTGCCCGCAAGCCTTGGCGTGGCCTGCGCCTCGACGATCATCACGCTCTCGTCGCCGATGATGACGCCGGAGTTGGGATCGCCCTCAGCGGTGAAGGCATAGAGGCCTTCACCCACCTGCGTGAAGGAGATTTCCTTTTCGGTCATGTCGTCCTGGGAGGCGAATTTCTTGCTCATGTCGCGTTTCCTTTTTCTGGGTGCCCCCGGCTATTGTCGCAGCCTCGGCGGGGCGAATTTCGTTCAGGTTGAATTCTCAGCGTTCGTAGGGGTCCGCCAGGGCGGGCAGGGTCTTGCCCGCGCATTCGCCGAAGCCGATCATGTAGCCCTCGCCCTTGGCCGCGCCGTAGAGGGTGAGCGTGTCGCCGTCTTCGAGGAAGGAGCGCTCTTCGCCGGTGTCCAGCTTGATCGGTTCCTTGCCGCCCCAGCTCAGCTCCAGCAGCGCGCCGCGCTGGTCTTTTTCCGCCCCCGAGATCGTGCCCGAGCCGAGCAGGTCGCCCGGGGTCATCGGGCAGCCGGAGGTGCTGTGATGGGCGAGCTGCTGGGCCGAGGAGTAATACATCTCGCTGTAATTGGTGCGCGCGATGATGCTCTCGTCCTTGCCCTCGGGCGCAAGGCCGATTTGCAGGTCGATGTCGTAGAGCATCGGGCCGTCGTCCTTGAGGTGCGCGAGCAATTCCTTCTCGCGCTCGGGCGTGTCCGTGCGGAAGGGATCGAGCGCGGCCTTCGTGACGATCCAGGGGCTGATCGAGGTTGCCGTGGCCTTGGCCTGGAAGGGGCCGAGCGGCTGGTATTCCCAGGCCTGGATGTCGCGGGCGGACCAGTCGTTCAGGAGCACGTAGCCGAAGATCATCTCGTCGGCTTCGGCCACGGTCACGGGGCCGTCTGACGCGGTGCCGACGATCGCGCCCATTTCAAGCTCGAGATCCCAGCGGGCGCAGGGCGCGAAGCGCGGGGCGTCATCGTTCGGGCCCTTGAGCTGGCCCCAGGGGCGGCGCACGTCGGTGCCGGAGACGACGACCGAGGAGGCGCGACCATTGTAGCCGATGGGAATGTGCAGCCAGTTGGGCGGCAGGGCGTTCTCCGCCCCGCGGAACATCGTGCCCACGTTGGTGGCGTGGTTCTTGGAGGCGTAGAAATCCGTGAATTCGCTGACGAGGAAGGGCAGGTGCATCTCGGCCTCGGCCTGGCTGACGAGCATGTCCTTCGCGGCGGCCTCGTCGGCGCTGCCCTCGGCGAGGATTTCCGTGAGCCGGGCGCGCAGGGCGGCCCAGAGCTCGGGGCCTTCCTCCATGACCTCGTTCCAGAAGGGCACGTCGAAGAGCGGGCCTTCGCTGATGTCGATGAGGCCGGCATCCTCGGCGGCGGCCACATCGAGGATCTGGTCGCCGATGGCCACGCCGCAGCGCGGATCATCGCCGCCGGTGGAGAAAACGCCGTAAGGCAGGTTGTTGAGCGGGAAGGGGCACGCGGCGCTATTGGCCGAGGCGACCCAGGATTTGAGAAGAGTCATATGTGTTTCTTTCTTTCGTCAGATGCCGGGGCCCAAGGATTTTCGAAAATCCTTGGCAAGAAAATTCGAATTTTCTTGGCCCTCATTTCTTGCCGGGCGTGCCATCGAACTTCTTCTCGATGTCATTCCAGCAGTCGATGTAATCGTCCTGAAGCGGGGCTTCCTTCGCGGCGAACTCCGTCAGGTGCTGCGGGAAGCGGGTTTCGAACATGAAGCTCATCGTGTTGTCCAGCTTGTCGGGGCCGAGATTGGCATTGGAGGCACCCTCGAAGGCGTCCTTGTCCGGCCCGTGGGGCAGCATCATGTTGTGCAGGCTCATCCCGCCGGGCACGAAGCCCTGCGGCTTGGCGTCATACTGGCCGTAGATGTTGCCCATCAGCTCGGACATGATGTTCTTGTGATACCACGGCGGGCGGAAGGTATCCTCGGCCACGAGCCAGCGCTCGCGGAAAAGCACGAAGTCGATATTCGCCGTGCCGGGCACGCCGGAGGGCGCTGTGAGCAGGGTGAAGATCGAAGGGTCCGGATGATCAAAGAGGATCGCCCCGACGGGGCAATAGGTGCGCAGGTCATACTTGTAGGGCGCGTAGTTGCCGTGCCAGGCCACCACGTCGAGCGGCGACTGGCCGATCTGCGTTTCGTGAAACTGGCCGCACCACTTGATCGTGAGTGTCGAGGGCACCTCGCGATCTTCAAAGGCCGCGACGGGCGCCTTGAAGTCCCGCGGGTTGGCCATGCAGTTCGCGCCGATGGGGCCGCGGCCCGGCATCTCGAATTTCTGGCCGTAGTTCTCGCAGACGAAGCCGCGACAGGGGCCTTCGAGCACTTCGACACGGTAGACAAGCCCGCGCGGGATGATGGCGATCTCCTGGGGTTCGATGTCGATGATCCCAAGCTCCGTGGCAAAGCGCAGGCGGCCTTCCTGCGGGACCACGAGCAGCTCGGAATCGGCCGAGTAGAAATAGGCGTCTTCCATCGACTTGGTGACGAGGTAGATATGCGCGGCCATGCCGACTTGCGTGTTCACATCACCTGCCGTGGTCATCGTGCGCATGCCCGTGAGCCATGTCAGCTCCTCGCCCGAATGCGCAGGCGCGTCCCAGCGATACTGGCCGAGGCTTGTCACGTCCGGATCGACGCAAGGTGCCGATTTCCAGTAGGGCAGGTCGAGCTTCTCGTAGCGGTGCGAGTGTTTGACGGAGGGCCTGATCCGGTAGGTCCAGGTGCGCTCTGGCGGATGGGCCGTGAAGGCCGTGCCGGAGAGCTGCTCGCCATAGAGGCCGTAGTTGCATTTCTGGGGGCTGTTCATGCCCTGGGGCAGGGCGCCGGGCAGCGCCTCGGTTTCGAAGTCATTGCCGAATCCGGGCATGTAGCCTTCATGCAGGCTCGCCGGGCTGGCCGCTTGTGTGAGCGAATGGGGGGCTGTTTGCTTGTTCATCGCGCGTCTCCTCCGCAGATAGAGTCGAAATTTGTTGCGTTGCTAACAGTTGATTTTGTAACTAACAAGAAAGGGAGCGGTCCATTGCCGAAAAAAGATGACTTCGATTTGCAGGAATTCCTGCCCTATCTTCTCAACCAGGCCGCCGAGGCGTCGAGCATGGCCTTCCAGAAGATCTACAAGAGCCGCTACGGCATGTTGCGCACAGAGTGGCGCGTGCTCTTTCATCTCGGGATTTATGGGCGTATGACGGCCAACGAGATCGGGCGGCGCTCGAACATGCACAAGACGAAGATCAGTCGGGCGGTGGCCAAGCTCGAGGAGCGGCGGTTTCTCACGCGCGAGCGCAGCGCCGGTGACCGGCGGCAGGAAATGCTGGAGCTCACGCAGGCCGGGCGCACTGCCTACCGGGAGCTGAGGGAGGTGGCCATGGCCTATGACGACGAGCTGGCAGCGCAATTTTCGCCCCAGGAGCAGCGTGTCCTGCGCGCGGCCCTCAAGAAGCTCGCCCAGACGGGGCGCGCGGGCGGGCCTTACCTATGAGGGCGGGGCAGTGCCAGCGGCGCGGGCAGGCCCGCGCATGAGCGATCAGGCCAAGGGACTTCTCATCACCGTTCTCGGTGTTTTTTTCATCGTGCCGGACAGCCTGTTCATCCGGCTGATCGAGCTGCCGCCGATCGAGATCGCCTTCTGGCGCAACCTGCTTGCCGGGCTGCTCCTGCTGGTCTTCATTCTGCTGCGGCGCCGGACGATGCCCTGGGACGCGCTGCGCGCGGCGGGGGGCTACGGTGTCTATTACATGCTGGCGCTGGGTCTGGCGGGCGTGCTCTTCACGCTCGCGGTCAGCATGACGAGCGTGGCCAACGTGGTCTTCATCATTGCCAGCATGCCCGTCTTCGCGGCTGTGTTCAGCCGGGTGTTTCTCGGCGAGCCTATCAGCCGCCGGATGATCTTCACCATGCTCTGCGTCTTCGTCGGGCTGGCGATCATCCTGCGCGGCTCGGGCGAGACGGAAGGGGCGAGCATCCAGGGCGACATGGTCGCGCTCTTTCTCTCGGCGGTCTTCGCCTCGGCGCTGACGGCGGTGCGCAAGGTGCGCGGCACCTCCGTGGTGCCGCTCGTGCCGCTGGCCTATATCTTTTCCGCGATCGTTCTGTGGCCCTTCGTTGCGCCCCTCACGCTCGGGATGGACCAGGCGGGTCTGGTGATCCTGCATGGAGGGTTCATCGCCATCAGCTCGGTCGGGCTGGCGCTCGGGCCGCGCTATATCACCTCGGCCGAGGTGGCCCTGCTGATCTTGCTCGAATCGGTGCTGGCGCCGCTTCTGGTCTGGGCCTGGCTGGGCGAGGACCCGGGGCCATATGCGCTGATCGGCGGCGCGGTGGTGATCGCCGCGCTGGCACTGTCGAACGCGGTCGTGCTAATGCGGCGTCGGTGAGGCCTGGCCAAGAATTTTCGAAAATTCTTGACCGTTTTCTTCGAAGAAAACGGGCTCCCGCACCGTCTCAGGGGTGCACGTCGCGCGCGGCGCAGCTCGAGGCGAGGACGATCCCGATCCAGTTCACATCCAGCGGCAGATCGCGTTGGGCCAGCCAGTCCTTTTGGACTTCGTAGGCGTCGTATTCCTTCGCTGCCTCGCAGTAGAAGTGTTTGCCGCCCTGACGGTGATGCACCAGCTCGTGCAGCAGCACGGCCACATCCTGCAGGTTGTCCGTGCTCCAGGGGCGGACCAGGGTGATCGTGGCCGTCGCCGGCTCGTAAAGCCCGCGCGGGTGGCTGCCGATCATCGATGCCATCTCGCCCGGTTGAGCCAGGTCTTGGGGATCCGCGAAGACTATGTTCGCGGGCTTGTCGGCGGCCGGGAGATCCGTTGCGTTGTCGATCCAGTGATGGAGCGCGTCGAGCAGGCGGGCATCGATGGAGGGGGGTTCGGCCATGGCAAGGCCTGAAAAGGCAATATGAAGCCCGGCGGCCACGGCGACCGTGGCACGTTTGGTAAAGAGCATGGCTCCCTCCGTTTTGCTTGTGCTGACTTGCTTGTGCTGATTTGCCAGAATCCTAGCCAACTGGTAGCCTTGGCCGCAAAAGAAGGTTTTTCATCGCTCGATGAGGGAAATTCACCGATGAAGAAGCGACGCCTGCCGCCGTTTTCCGCCGTCAAGGCCTTCGAGGCCGCGGCTCGGCATCTGAGCTTCAAGGCGGCTGCGGATGAGCTTTGCCTGAGCCCCTCGGCCATCTCGCACCAGATCCGGGCGCTCGAGGAGTATCTTGCAACGGCGCTTTTCCGGCGCGAGGGCAACCGTATCAGCCTGACGGGCACGGGGCGCGACTATGCAGGCAGGCTATCGCAATTGCTCGATCACCTCGATGACAGCACGCGGAAGGCGCAGGCCCGTGCGCGTGGGCAGACCCTGCGCGTGCTGTCGACTCCGGGCTTCGCCGCGCGCTGGCTGCTGCCACGGATGGCACGGTTCGAACATGCCCATGCGATCCGGCTGGATGTGGCCGAGGGCGCGCCATCGACCGATTTCACAACCAACAAGGCCGATGTGGTGATCAAGTGGCGCGACGATCCCGAAGAGGGCGTCGATGTGGTGCCCTTGCTCCATTCGGCGCGCTATCCCGTCGCTTCGCCGGCGCTTCTGGAGCGCGAGGGGATTTTCCACCCGCGCGACTTGCTGCGCCAGACCCTGTTCCGGGACGAGGTGGACGACCAGTGGCAAGCGTGGTTTCGCGCTGCCGGTGTCGTGACAGATCTTGCCGACGGCGACCCGATCTACCCCAATTGCGAATATGCCTCCACTGCCGCCGAGGCGGGGCTGGGCGTTGCACTGGCTTATGATGTCGTCATTAATCCCTCGGTGGAGGAGGGGCGCCTGGTGCGCCTTTTCGAGACGACGACGATCCCGTTCACGATCTACGCCATCGCGACCGATGCGGCGCGGCGCGATGACGAGCTTGTCGGTGCCTTCCGCGACTGGCTGCTGGCCGAGGTCGGTTCAGGCACGTCAGCCCGGATGTCCTTCAGCGCAGCCGAATAGCGGCGTCCGCCGGGCCCTGGCCGCCGATAAACGAGCGCCTTGCACGGCTCGCCCCGGGCCTTGCCGTCGCGGCCCCTGCATGATCGATGCCGTCGATTCAGAGCGGGTCGCTCTGGTAGAGCCGGACCTTGAGCCCGCCATGGGGCACGTAGGGGCCGGCGGTGAAGGTCAGCCCCGTCGCCTTGGCAAGCTGGGGATCGGAGGTGACAAGCGCCACGCGCCAGCCCGCAAAGGCCTCTTTCATCTTGGCTCCGAAGGCGGCGTAGAGCGCGAAGAGCGGCTTCTTGTTGCCGATGCGCGCGCCATAGGGCGGGTTGACGATGACAAGGCCGGGCGGGCCTTCGGGCCGCACCAGCTCGGAAATGGGCTGGCAGGTGAATTCTGTATGATCGGCCACGCCCGCGGCTTCGGCATTGCGCCGGCTCATGTTTATAGCGCCCTGGTCGCGGTCGGCACCGTGGAAGGTCAACGCCGTCTCGCGCGGGGTTTGCGCGGCTTTGAGCGCGGCCCACTTGCCTGCGTCAAAGCTGGCCAGGTGCTCGAAGGCGAAGCTGCGCGCACGCCCCGGGGCAAGGCCGAGGGCCATTTCGGCGGCCTCCAGGACGAAGGTGCCGGAGCCGCACATCGGGTCGAGCACAGGCTCGGAGCCGTCAAAGCCCGCTTCACGCAAAAAGAGCGCGGCGAGGGTTTCGCGCATCGGGGCCTTGTTCACGGCGGGCTTGAAGCCGCGCTTGTGCAGGCTCTCGCCCGACGTGTCGATGCTGAAGGTGACGAAATCATCGGCGATGCGCGCCTTGAGCGTGAGCGGCGCAGCTTCGGAGACCGGCGCGCCAAGCTCCTCGCTGATCGCCCGTTCGATGCGCTGGGCGGCGGCCTTGGCGTGGTAGATGCGGTTGCGCTTGGAGGTGGTGACCTCGACGCGCAGCGGCACATCGGCGCGCAGCGTTTCGCCCCAGGGAAACTTGCGCGCGCGCTTGTCGAGCTGCGCGAGGTGAAGCGCGCGAAAGCCGCCGATGCGGACCAGAACCCGGACCGCGCCGCGCAGCACGAGATTGGCGCGCCAGACATCCTCCCAGGTGCCTTGCAACTCGACCCCGCCGGAGGCGGCGCGCGCCCCAGCAAAGCCAGCCGCGCGCGCTTCTCCTTCGAGCGCGGCTTCGAGACCGGGCGGGCAGATGAGAAAGATGTCGAGCGGAGCGGGGCTGTCCATCAGAAGGTGATGTCGACGCCGGGCAGATTGAGCGCCTTCATCATGTCGCGCAGTTCCTGGCGGGCGGCGACATTGGAGATGTTGAGCTTGGCCACGCCGATATCCTTCAGGTCGAGCAGCGTCAGCCCGCGCGGGAAAAGCTCGCGGAAGATCACCCGCTCGTTGAAGCCGGGCGCGACGCGAAAGCCGATCCGCTTGGAGAGCCGGTCGATGGCGCGCTCCATGAGCTCCTTGTTGACCATGCGCTGCGCGCCGAGACGGTTGCGCATGACGATCCAGTCGATGGGCTTCAATCCGGCCTGAGCGCGCAGCTGCCGCGCGGCCCAAACCATCTCGGAATAGACCGAGGGGCCCTTGATCGTCTCGCCGTCGGCGTCGATCTGGGCGAGAAGGTCGAAATCGATGAAACTGTCGTTGAGCGGGGTGACGAGCGTGTCGGCGAGGCTGTGCGCGACCTGGCTGAGACGGGTGTGCGAGCCGGGGCAGTCGATCAGGATGAAGTCATTGTCAGGCTCGAGCGTGGCGACAGCCGCAGAGAGGCGATGATCGTAGATGTTCTCGCCCGGCTTGAGCGTGGCTTTGTCGATCTCGGGAAGCTCGTGATATTCCGGCGTCGGCAGATCGAGCTCGGCCTTCTTGCAGAATTCGGCGCGGTTCTCGAGATAGCGCCCGATGGTCTTCTGGCGCAGGTCGAGATCGAGCACGGATGTCTTGTGGCCGAGGCGCGAGAGCGCCGTCGCGATATGCATCGACACGGTCGACTTGCCCGCGCCGCCCTTCTCGTTCCCCACGACGATGATATGTGCCATGCCCGATGCCCCTTCGTGCCTTTTTGCGCAATATACGCAGGCGGCGGGCAAAGGGAAAGCTTAGATGCGCGGGGCATGGCAGGGGACACGGCGCGGCAGCAGGGGGCTTGGCATAGGTGTTCCCAGCCGCTAGCTTTGTTTGCGACGGTCCGATGACAGGGCTGCGAAAAGGGAGAAAATCATGAATTATCTGGGAAAGGCGGCCGTGGCCGCCATCGCTGTGACCTTCGCCACGGAAGCGGCGGCGACGGAATGGAACGTCTCGGTCTGGGGCAAGCGCCGCGCCTTCACCGAGCATGTGGAGAAGCTCGCCGAGCTGGTCGGGGAGAAGACGGATGGCGAGTTCACCATGAATGTGAGCTATGGCGGGCTCAGCAAGAACCGCGAGAACCTAGACGGCATTTCCATCGGTGCCTTCGAGATGGCGCAGTTCTGCGCCGGCTATCACCGCGACAAGAATCGCGCGATCACCGTGCTGGAGCTGCCCTTTCTCGGGGTGAGCAACCTTGATGAGGAAGTGGCCGTGAGCCACGCCGTCTACGAGCATCCGGCCGTCAAGGAAGAAATGGCGCAGTGGAACGCCAAGATCATCATGACCAGCCCGATGCCGCAATACAACATCGTCGGGACCGGCGAGCCGACCGACGAGCTGAGCGAGTTCGAAGGCATGCGCGTGCGCGCCACGGGCGGGATCGGCGAGGCGTTCAAGGCGGTGGGCGCAGTTCCGACATCCGTGACCGCGACGGAAGCCTTTCAGGCCATGGACAGCGGCGTTGTCGACACGGTCGCCTTCGCCCAGCACGCGCACCTGAGCTTCGGGACGATCAACGAGGCCGACTGGTGGACCGCGAATCTCAACCCCGGCACGGTGAACTGCCCCGTGGTGGTGAATATCGACGCCTATGAGAGCCTCAGCGATGCGCACCGCGAAGCGCTCGACAGTTCGATCGACGAAGCGATCGACCATTACCTTGCCAATTACGGCGAGCTTCTCGAGGAGTGGGACACGATCCTCGAGGAAAAGGGTGTCGAGAAAGTCATGATCAGCGACGAAGAGCTGGCCGAGTTCCGCAAGGTGGCCGCCGATCCGATCCGTGAGCAGTGGATCGCGGACATGAGCGCGCAGGGCATGCCTGCGCAGGAGCTCTACGACACGGTCATGGAGACGCTCGAAAAGACCCGCATGGGCAACTGATAGGGCTCTGGGCAGGGGCTGCCGGGTTCGGCGGCCCCGAAACTTTCAAATGAATTGGAGACAGCGATGGCGGGTGCATCGCCGGTACTGGAAGACGGCAGCCTTCTGAGCCGTCTCGACAGGGGCTTGCTCGGGCTGGAGCGGCTCATGGCGCTGGTCGCGGGGCTGGCGATCTTCTCGCTTATGCTGCTCGCGGTGCGCTCCGTGGGCGGGCGGGTGACGCTCAACGCGCCGCTTTCGGGCTATGTCGACTGGATCATGCAGCTCATGCCGGTGATCGCGATCTTTGCCGTCTCCTACGCGCAGCGGGACGGAACGCATATCCGCATGGACATTCTCGTCAGCCGGCTCGGGGGCCGCGCGCTGTGGCTCTTCGAGCTGGTCTCGGTCCTGCTCATCTTCGTGCTTGTCGCGTTCCTCTTCTGGGGAAGCTGGGCGCATTTCCTGCGCAGCTTCGACATGGGCGCGCCGCTGTGGAGCCGGGATTCGACCATCGATATCGGCCTGCCGATCTGGCCGGCAAAGCTCGTCGTGCCCGTGGCGCTGGCGGTGCTGGGGGCGCGATTGCTGATCCAGGTTTACGGCTACGGGCGCGCCTTTATCCGGGGCGACGAGGCCCCTGTTGCCGTGCCGCTGGTGCTGAGCGCGTCGGAGATTGCCGCCGCCGAGGCGCGGGCGCTGGAAGCGGGAGGCCGTGATGGATCCGATTGAGATCGGGCTTTGGGTCACGGGCGGCTTGCTCGTGCTCGTCTTGCTGGGCATGCGCGTGGCCTTCGCTGCCGCGCTTGCGGGGCTGGTGGGGCTCGTGCTCATCTTCTGGGCCAAGCGCGATTTCGACCCCGAGCGCCTCGGCTGGGCGATCACCGTCGCCGCCAAGACGGCGGGGCAGGTGCCGCATTCCAAGGTGGCCAGCCACGAGCTGAGCCTCATTCCGACCTTCATCCTGATCGGCTATCTGGCCTATTACGCCGGGCTGACCCGCGCGCTTTTCGAGGCGGCGAAACGCTGGATCGCCTGGGTGCCGGGGGGGCTGGCCGTCTCGACCATCTTCGCCACGGCCGGGTTTGCCGCCGTTTCGGGGGCCTCGGTGGCCACGGCGGCTGTCTTCGCGCGGATCGGCATCCCCGAGATGCTCAAGATCGGCTACAACAAGCAGTTCGCCGCCGGGGTCGTGGCTGCGGGTGGCACGCTTGCGAGCCTCATTCCGCCCTCCGCGATCCTCGTGATCTACGCGATCATCGTCGAGCAGGACGTGGGCAAGCTCTTGCTTGCGGGCTTCATCCCCGGCGCCTTCTCGGCGCTGGTCTATGCCGGGCTCATCATCGGGATCGCGGTGATCTTCAAGTCGGTCGGCCCGCCTGTCGGCGGCTTCACCTGGCGCGAGCGCTTCGCCGCGCTTCCGGGCGCGCTGCCGATTTTCGCGGTCATCTTCATCATCATCTTCTTCGTCTACAACCCGCTCCCCGAGGGTTTCCGGATCTGGCTCTTCGGCTGGCGCGAAATCGGCGGAGACAGTTGGGGCACGCCGACCGAGGGCGGCGCGCTGGGGGCCTTCATCGTCTTCCTTATGGCGCTTTACCGGGGAATGCGCTGGCCAGAGCTGAAATCGGCCCTGCTGGAGACGGCCAAGCTCACGGTGATGATCTTCACGATCATCTGGGGCGTGCTGATCTACGTGCGCTTTCTCGGCTTTGCCGATCTGCCGGGAGCCTTCTCGGACTGGATCACCTCGCTCACTGTCTCGCCCATGCTGATCCTCGTCTGCATCCTGCTGGCCTATGCCATTCTGGGGATGTTCATGGACGCGATCGGGATGCTCTTGCTGACGCTGCCTGTCGTCTACCCGGCGGTCATGGCGCTCAATGGCGGCGAGGATGTGCTGGCCGCCGACAGCGCCTTCGGCATGTCGGGTGAGATGTGCGCGATCTGGTTCGGGATTCTCGTCGTGAAGATGGCGGAGTTCTGTCTGATCACCCCGCCCATCGGGCTCAACTGTTTCGTCGTGGCGGGTGTGCGCGAGGACCTGACGGTTCAGGACGTGTTCAAGGGCGTGACGCCCTTCTTCATCGCCGATGCCCTGACCATCGCGGGGCTGGTTGCCTTTCCGGCCATCGTGCTCTGGCTGCCATCGCTGGCCTGACGCGTCTGCTTTCGGGCCGGGTTTGGCAATCGTAGCTGACGGTTGTGCGGGATGGAGCGGACGCTGGAACAAAGCTGCGCATTGCCGACGCGCGCGGTGACGAAGCTACGTGAATGCCGAGCACTTTATGCCAGCCAAATCCGAACGACATCTAAGCGATGCGCCCAGCCCGGCCAAATCGCCGCCGCGTGGGGGCGCGTCATGCCAGAGGCATGCTTCCAGCATGACGATGCGCGGCGGCCTTCGGCCTTGTTTCACACTTCCAGCGTGTTTCATGCGAAGGTTCAGCCGGTGCCTTGGCCTAGAGTTCCGCCCCCGCCTTGCGCTCCTGCCACTTCAGATAGAGGTTCGCGCCGAGCGTCGAGACCGGAGGCGGCGGCAAGAGCGAAGGTTTGTCGGCGGCGAGGGCGCGGGTCAGCGCCTCCGAGCTGCGCCCCAGCGCGAGATCGGCGGCAAGCCCGCCTGCGAAGGTGCCCTTGGCGGTGCCGAGCCCGTTCTGGCAGCAGGCCGAATAGAGCCGCTCGTCAAGCTCGCCGATGACCTGCACGCCGTTGCGGGCAAGGCAGAGGCGGCCGCCCCAGCGGTAGTCCATCTCGGTATTCGCCAGCATCGGGAAACGGGCGGCAAAGGCGCGGTCATGGTCGCGCGCCACGGACCTGATGCGGGCCTCGCTCACTTCCATCGAAGGATCGAAGGTGAAGCGGTTGCGCACCACGATGCGCGCGCCGCCCGTGCCGGAAATGCGGCGCACCGTGGTGCCCATCGGGTCGGCCGGTGTAAGGCCCCAGACCCTCTCACCGCCGAGCCGCGCGCATTCCTCGTCCGTCAAGGCGCGCGTCATCGAGGCATAGGTGAAGACATGCATGAGGCGGCGTTGCATATGGCCGAAGCTGGCCAGGTGTCCGTTGACCGCGAGGATGACGCGCGGCGCGGTCACGCGGCCGCCGGGCGTGGTGGCCACCCAGTCACCCTTGCGCTCCAGCGCCGTAACCGGGCTCATCTCGTGGAGCGTCACGCGGTTCGAAGCAAGCCCCGCCGCCACGCCGCGCACGAAGAGGGCGGGCTGGATCATCGCCGTGCCGGGGCTGTAAAGGCCGCTGGTATAGTAGCCCGTGCCGGTGATCTCGCGCATCTGCGCGGCATTGAGCAACTCGCAAGGCTCGCCGAGCGTGGCGAGATGCTGCGCGAAGCTGCGGTTATGCGCGTCGCCCGCTTGCGTGGCCGCGCCGTTGATCTTGCCGGGGATGGAAAAGGCCTCCTCCGTCAGACCGAACTCCTCGGCCATGGCACGGGCCTGCGCGATGCCCTGCCGGTTGTCGCGCAACTGGGCGAGGTCGGCCTCGGGCGCGCCGCCGTAATCGTCGGAAGCAAGGTCATGGGGAAGGTCGATCATGAAGCCCGAATTGCGCCCCGCCGGCCCCTCGCCCACGCGGCTGGCTTCGAGGAGGACGATCCGGTCACCGGGCGCGCCTTCGCTGAGGCGATGCGCCGCCGCGAGCCCTGCGAAGCCTGCGCCGATGACGAGCCAGTCGGCGGTGGTATTCCCTTCCAGCGGCGCGGCGGGCGCGGGATCGGGCAGCAGCCGGTTCCAGCCCGCAGGGCCGGGATCATTGGGCAGGCGGCGCACGCGCATCTCAGAACTCCTGGTTGAGCGCGTCGGCGGCGGGGATCTCGCGCTCGCGCCGCGCGATGTAATCCCGCAGCGCCTCGTCGATGGCCGGATCGAGCATCGGCGCCTCGTATTCGTCCAGAAGCTGGCGCGCGCGGATGCGGGCGCGCTCGCCGATCTCGATGCCGCCCTCGGCCTGCCATTGCTCGATGGAGTTGTTGTCGAACATCTCCGGCATGAAGAAGGCTTGCTGGAAATGCTCGAGCGTATGCGGATGGCCGAGGTAATGCCCGCCGGGGCCGACATCGGGGATGGCGGCGAGCGCCTCCTCGAAATCGTCCCACCTGATGCCCTCGGCCATGCGGTAGCCCATGGCGCACATCTCGGCATCGACGACGAACTTGGCCATGGAGCAATGCATGCCCGCCTCGCTCCAGCCCGCCGAATGCCAGATGTAATTGGCCCCGGCCATGAGCACGGCATTGAGCGTCATGGCGCTCTCGTAGCCGGCCTGCGCATCGAAGGTCTTGGCCCCGCCCAGCGTGTTCGACGTGCGCCAGGGGACGCGGTAGAAGCGCGCCATCTGGCCGATCATGAAATTCATCAGCGAGATTTCCGGCGTCCCGGCCATCGGCGCGCCTGATTTCATCGAGACGGTCGAGAGGTAATGTCCGTAGATCGCGGGCGCGCCCTTGCGGATCACCTGCGTATAGGCCAGCGCGGCCAGCGCCTCGGCGTTGAGCTGGGCCACAGTGGCGGGCACGGAGGCGGGCGTGTTGGCACCGCCGAGCACGAAGGGCGAGCAGAGCACCGGCTGGTTGCGGCGCGAGAAGGCGCGCATGGCCCCCAGCATCGTTTCGTCCCAGACGAGCGGCGAGTTGCCGTTGCAATTGCCGGTGACGACCGCGTTTGTCTCCATGAAGTCCGCCCCGAAGAGCAGCGCGCACATCTCCATCACGTCCTCGGCGTTCTTCGGCGAGGTGGTCATGCCCATGAAGGTCTTGTCGGAGTGTTTCATCGACGAGTAGGTGATCCGCAGGTGGCGCTGCGAGATCGGATGATCGTAGGGCTCGACGATGTGATGTGCCGAGGAGTGTAGCGCGGGCAGCATATGCGCCAGCTTGTGGAAATTGGCGAGGTCATCCAGCGTCGGGTTGCGGCGCACATCGTCCAGATCGCGCAGGTAGGGCGCGCCGGTCATCGGCACGAAGATCGAATGGTCCTTGCCGAAAGGAAGCGAGTTGGCCGGGTTGCGCGCGTGGTAGGTGAAGCTCTCGGGGATCGTGGCGATCAGCTCGCGCACGAGGCCGCGGTCGAGATGGACCCGCACGCCATCCACCTTCGCGCCCATGCGCCGCCAGTCTTCCAGCGCGATGGGGTCGCGGAACTCGACGCCGGTATTCTCGAGGATGTCCATCGAGGCCGCGTCGATCCGCTCGACCTGCTCCTGCGTCATCGGTTCGGTATGGGGCAGGCGGCGCTTGAGGGCCGGGAGCATGGCGATGTCGCGCGTTAAGCGGCTCGCCTTGCGCGCGCCGCGGCCCCGGCGGGCCTTGCGGACGGTTTCCGCTGTCATGAGACGTTGTCTCCGTCGGCGGGGTCATTGAGGTCGACCCAGATGGTTTTCACCTCGGTATACTGGTCGTGGGCGTGCAGCCCGTTGTCGCGCCCGCCGAAGCCCGATTGCTTGTAGCCGCCGAAGGGCGTGGCGATGCTGCCCTCGCCGTAGCAATTGACCGTGACGGTTCCGGCGCGCAGGGCGCGGGCGGCGCGCAGGGCGCTGCGGCCCCCGGCGGAGAAGACCGAGGCGGCAAGGCCATAGGCGGTGTCATTGGCGATGCGCACGGCCTCGTCATTGCTGGCCGCCTCGATGACGCTCAGCACCGGGCCGAAAACCTCCTCGCGGGCGAGGGCATCCTCCGGGGCAACCTCGCGCAGGGTCGGCGCCACGTAGGGGCCCTTGTCCTTGCTGCCAAGGTAGCCGCGCACCTTGGCGCAATGGCCCGCGTCAATGAGCGCGCCGATGTGATTGGCCGGGTCGAGCGGATCGCCTGTTTTCCAGTCGCGCATGCGGGCCTCGATCTTCTCCAGAAGCGGCTTTTTGACGGCCTTGTGGACGATCAGCCGCGAGGTGGCCGAGCAGTTCTGGCCCGCGTTCCAGAAGGCGGCGTCGACGACATGTCCGGCCACATGGTCGAGGTTTTCGGCGTCGTCGAAAACGAGGGCGGGGTTCTTGCCGCCACATTCGAGCACGACCTTCTTGAGGTTGCTTTCAGCGGCATAGCCGAGAAAGCGGCGGCCTGTCTCGGTGGAGCCGGTGAAGCTGACCATGTCCACATCCATGTGCCGGCCCAGCGGCTCGCCCACCGAAGGCCCATCGCCGGGCAGAACCTGCAACACGCCGCGCGGGACGCCTGCCTCCCGGGCCAGCTCGGCCACGCGCAGCGCCGTGAGGCTCGTTTGCTCGGCGGGCTTGACGATGACCGAGCAGCCTGCGGCGAGGGCAGGGCCGATCTTCCAGGCGAGCATCATCAGCGGGAAGTTCCAGGGCAGCACGGCCGCGACCACGCCGACCGGCTCGCGCACGATCACCGAAAGCGCGCCGTCGCCCGTGGGCGCTGTCTGGTCGTAGATCTTGTCGGCGGCCTCGGCATGCCACTTGATGCAGTGGATCGTCTCGGGCAGGTCGATCGTCTCGCAGTCAAGGATCGGCTTGCCGCTGTCGAGGCTTTCCATCACCGCCAGCTCGCGGCGGTTGCGCGTGAGGAGCTTGCACAGGCGGATGAGCACGTCCTTGCGCGCCTCCGGGTCCAGCTTCGCCCAGCGGCCCTCGTCGAAGGCCTCGCGCGCCTTGGCGACGGCAAGGTCCACGTCCGAGGCGTCCGCCGTGCTGATCTCGGCAATGGTCTCGCCTGTGGCGGGGTTGACCGTGGCCATCATCGGGCCGCTGCCGCGCCGGAACTTGCCGTCGATGAACGGAGCGCGGGGCAGATCGAGCGCCTCGGCGAGGGCGAGGTATTCGGCATGGGTGAGTAGGTCGGTCATTGGCTTGCCCCCGTGGTGTTTTGCCCCGTGATGCTGGCAATGGCGGTGTTCATGGTGCGGATGACCTCGGCCAGCTCGCGCTTGTCGTCCTTGTTGAGCGGTTGCAGCGGCTTGCGTGGCGGGCCCGCGTCGATGCCGCGCAGGCTGAGGCCATGCTTGATGCACTGGACGAACTTGCCGCCCTGTTCGAGCACCCGCATGAGCGGCAGCATGGCCGACATGATCGCGCGGCCCTTGGCAAAGTCCCCTTCGAGTGCGCAGGCGCGGTAGAGCGCGATATGGGCCTCTGGGGCGAAGTTCGACCCGGCGCAGACCCAGCTCCGCGCGCCCCAGGCAAAAAACTCCAGCGCCTGGTCGTCCATGCCGCAGGACAGCGCGATATGCGGATAATCGCGCGCCAGCATGTGCAGGCGGTCGGGATCGCCCGAGCTTTCCTTGATGGCGCGGAAATTGGGTGAGCGGCCGAGCCTGTCCAGCGTTTCCTCGTCCATGTTCACGGACATGCGCCCGGGGTAGTTGTAGAGCATCACCGGCAGGTTCGCTGCGCGGTCGATGGCCAGCGCGTGCAGGGCGATCTCGCGGCCCGTGGGCGAGGCATAGGGCGGCGTGGCGACGAGGATCGCATCGGCGCCGGCGGCCTTGGCGGCCTCGGCATAGGCGATGCTCTCCTCGGTGCGGATCGCGCCCGTGCCGACGATCATCGGGACGCGCCCGGCGATCAGCCCTTTCACGCGGCTCATCATATCGACGCGTTCCTCGAAGCTCTGGGCGTAATACTCGCCCGTCGTCCCGGCGACGATGATTCCGTGCACGCCCGCGCCGATAAGCAGCTCGACGGTTTCGGCCAGCGCGGCCTCGTTGAGCGAGAAATCCGCGTGGTAGGGGGTCACCAGCGGCGTGTAGATACCTTCAAACTGCATTGCGGCGGTCCTTGAGAGAGAGCACGTCAACGGGGAGCGGATCGGGGCGGACGAAGCGTTCGAGCCTGTCGCGGCTGAGATCCCAGTGTTGCAGCGTCAGGTCGAGCGCCAGCGCGCCTTCGCGCTCCTCGATGGCGGTGATCATGGCGTCATGCTGCTCGCTGGCCTTGACCACGGCCATGGTCTCCGCCGGGGCGGCGGGGCGGTAGAAGGTCTGGCTCATGCGGGTGTGGTCGATCTGAAGGCGCGCCAGCGATGCGACGAGATAGGGGTTGTGGGCCATCTCGCCGATGAGCGCATGGAAGCGGTGATTGGCGAGGGCGGCCTCTCCGGCCTGACCTGCCTGCGCCGCTTTCGAGAAGACCTGCTGCGCCTCCTTGAGCGCATCGAGCTGCCGGCTCGTGCGGTTCTCGCAGGCGAGCTGGGCGATGTTGGCATAGATCATCGGGGCTGTCTGGAAGAAGGTCCGCAGCACGGAGATGTCCATCGAGGCGACCTTCGCGCCGCGATGCTGGGTCATGTCCACGTAGCCCGCGCCTTGCAGACGTTGCAGCACCTCGCGCATCGGCGTGCGCGACATGCCGTAGTGCTGCGCAAGGCTCACCTCGTCGAGATCATCGCCGGGGGCGAGATCGGTCGAGAGGATGCGGCGCTTGAGATCGGCCAGGCAGTCGTCTTTCGAGAATCGCGTCATCTGTCACTCCTTGTTGTATAAAGATTGTATACAATAAGTGTGCGAGTCAATCGAAACCTCCGCGCAGGGCCCGCACGGCCCTTTCGAGACGAAAAATGCGACCTGCCTTTCCGGCAGATCGCATCTCGCGCGGGCATGAAAAGCCCGGCTTTTTCGAAGATAGGGTGCCTCAGTTCCCCAGAATGCCGGGCAGGCGCAGCCCGTGCTCCTTCGCGCATGTGATCGCGGTATCATAGCCCGCATCCGCATGCCGCCAGACACCACTGGCCGGATCGTTCCAGAGCACGCGTTCGAGGCGCCTGGCGGCCTCCGGTGTGCCATCGGCCACGATCACCACACCGGCATGTTGCGAAAAGCCCATCCCGACGCCGCCGCCGTGATGCAGGCTGACCCATGTCGCCCCCGAGGCGGTGTTGACCAGCGCGTTCAGCAGCGGCCAGTCGCTCACCGCGTCAGAGCCGTCCTTCATGGCCTCGGTCTCGCGGTTGGGCGAGGCGACGGAGCCGCTGTCGAGATGGTCCCGGCCGATCACGATGGGGGCTTTCAACTCGCCGCTGGCGACCATCTCGTTGAACTTGAGCCCGGCGCGGTGACGGTCTCCGAGGCCGATCCAGCAGATGCGCGCGGGCAGTCCCTGGAAGCTGATGCGCTCGCGCGCCATGTCGAGCCAGTTGTGCAGGTGGGTGTTCTCGGGGAAGAGTTCCTTCATCGCCTGGTCGGTCTTGTAGATGTCTTCCGGGTCGCCCGAGAGCGCGCACCAGCGAAAAGGCCCGATCCCCTCGCAGAAAAGCGGGCGGATATAGGCAGGCACGAAGCCGGGGAAGGCGAAGGCATTTTCGAGCCCTTCCTCCTTGGCCACCTGGCGGATGTTGTTGCCGTAATCCAGCGTCGGCACGCCGTCGTTCCAGAAATCGACCATGGCCTTGACATGCACCTTCATCGAGGCGCGGGCGGCCTTTTCCACGGCTCTGGGATCGCTCTCGCGCGTCTCGCGCCACTGGGCCATGGTCCAGCCCTGCGGCAGGTAGCCGTTGACCGGGTCATGCGCGGAGGTCTGGTCGGTGACGATATCGGGGCGGATGCCGCGGGCGTGGATCTCGGGGAAGATGTCGGCGGCATTGCCCAGAAGGGCGACGGATTTCGCCTCGCCCGCCCTGGTCCAGCGGTCGATCATCTCCAACGCCTCGTCGAGGCTGTCTGCCTTCTCGTCCACGTAGCCCGTGCGCAGGCGGAAATCGATGCTGTCGGGGTTGCACTCGACGGCGAGGCAGCAGGCCCCGGCGAAGACGGCGGCCAGGGGCTGCGCGCCGCCCATGCCACCGAGCCCGCCGGTGAGAATCCACTTGCCCGAAAGGTCGCCGCCGTAATGCTGTCGGCCCGCTTCGGCGAAGGTCTCGTAGGTGCCCTGCACGATGCCCTGCGTGCCGATATAGATCCAGGACCCGGCGGTCATCTGGCCATACATCATCAGGCCTTTCTTATCGAGTTCGTTGAAATGGTCCCAGTTGGCCCAATGCGGCACGATGTTGGAATTGGCGATCAGCACGCGGGGCGCGTCGGGATGTGTCTTGACGATGGCCACGGGCTTGCCCGATTGCACCAGCAGAGTCTCGTCGTCCTCCAAGTCCTTCAGCCCCGCGACGATGCGGTCGAAATCCTCCCATGTGCGCGCGGCGCGGCCGATACCGCCATAGACGACAAGTTCATGGGGGTTCTCGGCCACGTCCGGGTGCAGGTTGTTCATCAGCATCCGCATCGCCGCTTCCGTCAGCCAGCTCTTGGCGGTGATCTCGGTGCCTGTTGCAGGGTAGATGTCGCGCTGGTTGTGGCGGGGGTTCGTCATTCGGGCCTCCAATGGGTCAGGGTTTCGAGGATCTTGGCCAAGTGCTCGCGCAGCTTGTCGGCCTTCTCCGGCTCATAGCTCCGGGGCGGGCGCTCTCGCATGTAGGTCGATTGCGCCAGTTCCATCTGGATGGCGTGCTGCCCCTCGGCAGGGCGGCCATGGTGGCGCGTGGTCCAGCCGCCCTTGAAGCGCCCGTTGACCACCGCGCTGTAGCCTTCGGCGTCTTGGCAGATGGCGGCCACGGCGCTTTCGATGCTCGCGGCGCAGGTCGTGCCCGAGGCGGTGCCGATGTTGAAGTCGGGCAGGGTGCCTTCGAAGAGAAAGGGGATATGCGAGCGGATCGAGTGACAATCATAGAGGATCGCGAAGCCATGCAGGGCCTTCACGCGGGAAAGCTCGGCCTTGAGCGCGGCGTGATAGGGCGCGTGATAGGCCGCCCGCCGCGCTTCGATCTCGGGGGCCTCCGGCGCTTCGCCCTCGCGCCAGATCGGATTGCCGTCAAAATCGGTCAAAGGGCAGAGCGTGGTCGTGTTCTGGCCGGGGTAGAGGCTGGTGCCCGACGGGTCGCGATTGACGTCGATGACGTAGCGGTGAAGCGTCGTGCGCACCGTGGTCAGGCCCTCGGCGAGCCCGTCATAAAGCGCATGGATATGCCAGTCGGTGTCGGCCAGCGCGCGGCCCGTCCCGTTGAGCCGCGCGTGCAGATCCTCCGGCACCTCGGTGCCGGTATGCGGCAGGCCGAGCACCAGCGGGCTGTCGCCCCGGCTGATCTCCAGGAAGCTCAAAGCCCGACCGCGACACCGGCCGCCTCTGCCAGCGCATCACTGCGCACAAGGCTTGCCGCGGCTTCAAGATCGGGGGCCATGTAGCGGTCTTGCCCGAGGGCGGGGACGCACTCGCGGATCGCCCCCATGACAGATTGCAGGGCGGGTGATGTCGCAAGCGGGGCGCGCGCCTCGATGCCTTGCGCCGCGCAGAGCGCCTCGACGCCGAGGATCACCGAGAGGTTTGCGTTCATCCGCAAGAGCCGCCGCGCGCCATGGGCGGCCATGCTCACATGGTCCTCCTGGTTGGCCGAGGTGGGGGTGCTGTCTGTCGAGCAGGGGTTGGCCAGGTGCTTGTTCTCGCTCATCAGCGCCGCTGTCGTCACCTCGGCGATCATGAAGCCCGAGTTGAGCCCCGGCGCAGGCGTGAGGAAGGGGGGCAGGTCATGGCTCAGCGTCGGATCGACCATCAGTGCAACGCGCCGCTGCGCGATCGCGCCGATCTCGGAGAGCGCAAGGGCGATCTGGTCGGCGGCGAAGGCCACCGGCTCGGCATGGAAGTTGCCGCCCGAGATGATGCCGGCCTCTGTGACCAGCGGGTTGTCCGTCACGGCATTTGCCTCGATCTCGAGGGTGCGCGCCGCGAAGCGCAGCAGGTCGAGCGCCGCTCCGGCCACCTGCGGCTGGCAGCGGATGCAGTAGGGGTCCTGCACGCGGGTGTCGTCCTCGCGGTGGCTCTCGCGGATCTCGCTGCCCTGCATGAGTCCTGACATGGCCGTGGCCACGTCGATCTGGCCGGGCTGGCCGCGCAGGGCGTGAATCTCCGGCTGCAAGGGCTGGGTCGAGCCCATGATCGCATCCGTCGAGAGCGAGGCGGTGACGGTCGCGCCGCGCAGCATGCGGCCCGCATCGAAGAGCGCGGCGAGCGCGCAGGCCGTCGAGAACTGCGTGCCGTTGATGAGCGCGAGCCCCTCTTTCGGGCCGAGCACGACGGGGCTGAGCCCCGCCTTGGACAGCGCGTCTGCGCCGCTCATGCGCGCGTCTTCGAAGAGCGCCTCGCCTTCGCCGATCATCACGGCGGCGAGATGGGCCAGTGGCGCGAGATCGCCCGAGGCGCCGACCGAGCCCTGAGCGGGGATGACGGGGGTCACCCCTGCTGCGAGCATCTCCTCGAGGATGGCGCAGATGTCCCAGCGCACGCCGGAGGCTCCGCGACCCAGCGAGAGCAGCTTCAGCGCCATCATCAGCCGGGTCGTGGCCTCGTCCAGCGCCTCGCCCACGCCGCAGCAATGACTCAGGATGAGGTTGCGTTGCAGCTCTTCGGTGTCCTCGGGAGAGACGCGCACCGAGGCCAGCTTGCCGAAGCCGGTGTTGACGCCGTAGACGGGCACATCGCCCCGCGCGGCGGCGCGGACCTGCTCGGCCGCCGCCTCGACAGCGCGGCGCGCGCCCGGCTCCAGCCGCGCGGCGCTTCCCGCACGCCAGAGCGCCTCAAGGGTCTCGAGGCCGGTCTCGCCCGGCGTCAGTGTCACAGCCATGTCTTGCCTCCGAATATGCGTTCGTGGAGCGGGTTGACCCCGATCCGGTAGCTCAGCTCCGCCGGTTCGCCCACATCCCAGAGCACCAGATCGGCGCGCTTGCCCGGCGCGATCACGCCGCGATCCGCCAGCCCGAGCGCGCGCGCGGCGTTGCGTGTCGTGCCCGCAAGGGCCTCCGCCGGGGTCAGCCCGAAGAGCGTGCAGGCCATGTTCATCGCCAGCAACAGCGAGCCCATGGGAGAGGAGCCGGGGTTCCAGTCGGTGCCCACGGCCATGGGCACGCCGGCCTCGCGGAAGAGGGCGACGGGGGGTTTTTGCGTCTCGTGCAGCGTGTAGTAGGCCCCGGGCAGGAGCACGGCGATGCTTCCCGTGTGTGCCATGGCGGCGACATCCTCGGGGCCGGAGTATTCCACATGGTCAACCGAGAGGGCGCCATGCCCGGCCGCCAGGACCGTTCCGCCGAGATTGGACAATTGATCGGAATGGAGCTTGACCGGCAGGCCGAGCGCGGCGGCCTTGTCGAAGACCCGGCCGATCTGTTCGGGGGTAAAGGCGATGCCCTCGCAGAACCCGTCGACCGCATCGACCAGCCCCTCGGCGTGGGCGGCTTCGAGCGCGGGGAGGCAAACCTCGTCGATATAATCGTCCGCATCCGCCCCCTTGGGCACGGCATGGGCCCCGAGAAAGCTGGTGCGGATCTCCACGGGCCGCTCCGCGCCGATCCGGCGGGCGACGCGGAGCATCTTGAGTTCGGTCTCGCGGTCGAGCCCATAGCCCGATTTCACCTCGATGACGGTGATGCCTTCGGCGATCAGCGCGTCGGCGCGGGTGAGGGCCTGGGCCAGCAGCGCCTCCTCGGAAGTCTCCCGCGTGGCGCTGACGGTGGAGACGATCCCGCCTCCGGCGCGGGCCACTTCTTCGTAGCTGGCCCCTTCGAGGCGCATCTCGAACTCGCGCGCGCGGTTGCCGCCATGCACGATATGGGTGTGACAGTCTATCAGCCCGGGCGTGGCGAGGCGGCCCTCGCAGGGCTGTCTTGGCGCATCGCCCAGCTCGGCGGGCAGGGCGCTTTCCGGGCCGACCCAGTGAACGAGGCCGTCTTTCAGCGCGATGCAGGCATCGGGGACGAGGCCGTAGCCGCCCGCTGCGTCCTCCATCGTCGCGACATTGAGATCGGTGAGTAGCCGTGTTTCGGACATCGATTCCGCCCTTGCGTTAAGACACTCTTATTCATAATATGTAGCTACTTAATTTGTCAACGCGGAATGACCACGATGAAAGTGCAAGCAAAGCAAGGGTTTATCGAAGGTGCCTGGGTGCGTGATGTGAGTGTCGATGTCGATGACACGGGGCGAATCCGGGGCATCGAGCGGGGCGCAGGGATCGGCTCGGGGGCGCTCGACATGCTTCTTCCAGCGCCGCTCAACCTGCATTCCCATGCCTTCCAGCGCGCCATGGCCGGGCTGACGGAGACGCGTGGCCCCGACCCGCGTGACAGCTTCTGGACATGGCGGCGGCTCATGTATCGCTTTCTCGAGCGGCTCACGCCCGAGCATGTCGAGGCGATTGCCGCGCAGGTTTTCATGGAAATGCTGGAGGCGGGCTACGGCGCTGTCGCCGAGTTCCACTACCTGCATCACGGGCCGGATGGCACACCTTACGGCGACATCGCCGAGATGGCCGGGCGCGTCCTCGCGGCAGGGCAGGAGACGGGCCTCGGCATGACGCTCCTGCCCGTGCTCTACTCCTATGGCGGCTGTGATCGGCGGGCGCTCACGGGCGGCCAGCGGCGGTTCGGAAATGATCCCGACAGGTTCAGCGGGCTTTTCGAGGCCTCGGAAAAGCTGGTAGCTCAGGGGCGCGCGGATGACGGCATCGGCGTTGCGCCGCATTCCCTGCGGGCGGTCGATCCCGATGGGCTTTCGCAGGCGGTTGCGCTGGCGGGCGCGCGCCCGATCCACATGCACCTTGCCGAGCAGGTCGCCGAGGTCGAGGAAGTGGAGGCGCATCTGGGCGCGCGGCCGGCCGCGTGGTTGCTGGACAATCATGCCGTCGATGCACGCTGGTGCCTCATTCATTGCACCCAGATGACCGGCGCGGAGACGCGCGCGCTGGCCCGTTCCGGCGCGGTGGCCGGGCTCTGCCCGATCACCGAATCGAGCCTTGGCGACGGGATTTTCAATGGCACGGAATACCTCGCCGCGTCGGGGCGTTTCGGGGTCGGCTCGGACAGCAACATCCACATCAGCCTCTTCCAGGAGCTGGCGACGCTGGAATATTCGCAACGCCTGCGCGACCGCTCCCGCGCCGCGCTGGCCACGGCGGAGCGCTCCACGGGGCGCGTTCTCTTCGAAGGCGCGGCGCGCGGCGGGGCGCAGGCAGGCGGGCGCGGCTCTGGCCAGATCGCCGAGGGGCAATGGGCCGACATGGTCGGCGTCGCCACGGACAACGCCTGGATCTGCAACCGCAGCGGCGATACCGCGCTCGACAGCATGATCTTCGGCGGGCGCGGGCAGGACTGTATCAGTGATGTCTGGAGCGCCGGGCGGCATGTTGTCCAGGAGGGTCGCCACGTCCGGCGCGAGGCGATCACCGCGCGCTTTCTCGATGTCATGGCCGAGCTGGGGCAGGACATATGAGCCGCGAGCAAAGGCAAAGCTGGCAGGAGATCCGCGACCGGATTCATGGCCGGATCCTCAGCGGGGATTTCAGGCCCGGTGACAAGCTGCCGCGCGATGCCGACCTCGCGGAGGCGCTCGGCTGCGCCCGCTCGACCGTGCAGCGCGCCATGCAAGACCTCTCGGACAGCGGGTTCGTCGAGCGCAGGCGCAAGGGTGGCAGCCGCGTTCGCCCCGATCCTGTGACCCGCGCCACGCTCGACATTCCGGTCGCGCGCAAGGAGGTCGAGAGCCGGGGCAGCACCTATGGTTACCGGCTCATCAGCCGCGAGGTCGGCCCGCCGCCGCACGCCGTCCAGGCCGCTTTCGGCGCGACGTTCTCCCAGGCCATGCTGCGCGTGCAGGCGCTTCACCTTGCCGATGCGCGCCCTTTCATCCTGGAGGATCGCTGGATCGTGCCGGAGACG
The DNA here is from genome assembly GCA_003417655.1 of Rhodobacteraceae bacterium 63075. Taxonomy (GTDB): domain Bacteria; phylum Pseudomonadota; class Alphaproteobacteria; order Rhodobacterales; family Rhodobacteraceae; genus Lentibacter. The sequence goes on along the minus strand of QVMW01000003.1, from coordinate 131,687 downwards.
GTCCCGGAGGCGCTCGAGCTCGACGTCTCCGAGGTCAACGTCAACGAGTGGCTCGTCAAGCACAAGCCTTACGACAAGCTCGACATGCGCTTTTACGCCGAGCAGGCGGGGGCCGAGCGCGCCGATATTCTCGGGGTCGATCCGGGCGCGGCGCTGCTGATGATCGAGCGGACCACCTGGATCGACGGCGCGCCGATCACGACGGTGCGCTCGAGCACCGCGCCGGGATACCAGCTCGTCAGCCAGTCCTGACGCCCGCTGCCCCTTGCGCATAGGGCGCATTGCGTGAAAAAGAGGGGCACCCGAAGGGTGATGACGGGCCGCGATTATGCTCGAGAAAACCAAGCCCGCAGAAGAGGCCTCGCGCCTGTCCGTCGCTCCGATGATGGGTGGTGGCAATTATTATTTAATTTCAATATATTACGGAGCGTCGTGTGCAGCTCATGTTCTCGTTCTGATCGCGTGATTTCGCACCGCGTCGCGGGCATCTCGGTGCTTGGCGCAGTTTCGTCTGCTCGAGGTTATTGAATGACCACCAGGGAAGGGCCGTTGATTTTGGCCAGTTTTCAGGTTCTATGCGCCCTGTCGAACCGAGCCACCGAAACGAGCGCTTTGTAGTTCTGATGTACGGTTCGGCTTCACCGTTGGTACATCAGCGTCAAATGCTAGGTTCTGTTGCAAAAGAGCTCGCTTCTATGTGTCGAACGGCCAAGTGACCTTCGGCGCGATGTCTGCACTTCCTGTGACATGCTCAAAACCGGTCCGGATTATTGTAACCAGCCATGGACAGAGCCTTAGAAAGTAGTTAGGTAGACTGGTATGCCTAATTCTGTGCGAAAGCCAACCAAAGATCGTCTCATCGAAACCGCAAGAGAGCTGTTTCTCGGTGAGGGTGTCCCGCAAACCGGTATCAACAAGATCACTGCAGAAGCCGATGTGGCGCGCATGACGCTATACAACAACTTTGCGTCCAAGGATGACCTCATTCTTGCGGTTTTCGAGAGGGAGGCCGAACTCCGGCGGGTCGCCATTCAGGCGACGCAAGAAGATCTCGAAGGACCGTTAGAGCGTGTCCTGGCGCTGTTCCTTGTCGCGGAGGATGTCGCCTCGCAAAAGGGCTTCCGGGGGTGCGCCTTCATCAATCTTGCGATAGAGGCGGCTGCGCCTGACAGCGTGCTGCACGCCTTGGCACAGCAGCATAAAGCTTGGATCAGGGCCAATATCCGGGCTCAGCTAGGTGAAGGTGTCTTCTCAGATCCTGATGTCCTTGCGGACCAGATCGCCGTACTTTGGGATGGTGGCATCGTCGGCACCTACGTCCACCAGTCCGATAGGCCAATTGACTTGGCGCGGGAGGCCGCCCGAACCTTGATGCGGACGGCGACGCAATGACGTCCGGCCGCGACTGGTGGATCGTGATCGGGTTGGCCCTTGGGGTTACGGTCAGCAACGCGTTTGCGCGCTTCGCATATGGTCTGATCCTGCCGGCCATGCAAAGCGATCTGAGCTGGAGCTACACGCAGTCCGGCTGGATCAACACGGCCAACGCCCTTGGATACATTGGCGGGGCAGTCCTGACATTCGCGGCCATCGGGCGCGTTCCTGCGAAGTGGCTGTTCAGCGTTGGCCTCGTCGTTACGGCCCTCAGCCTTCTCATGTGCGGCTTTGGCGATGGTTTCTGGTATCTGACGTTCTGGCGCATCCTGGCGGGCGTGGCGGGCGCGCCGGTCTTCATCGCCGGCGGCACCATGGCGGCCTCCTTGTTTCCTGACGATGCGAGACGAAATGCACTGGCCATCGCGGGTTATTTCGGAGGCGCGGGTCTGGGCATGATCCTCAGCGGCGCCTTGCTGCCCGGACTGTTCGCCCGGCATGGGGCGCTGTTCTGGCCTGAGGCATGGGTCGGGCTCGGTGCCACCAGTCTGGTTCTGGCCCCGTTTTCGATTTGGGCAGCCGGTCAGACAGAGGTTTCTCGAAAGACCGGAAAAGACGACGCATCCCTGCCGGTTGGGAAAATGGGCTTTGCGCTGCTTGGTTACGGCCTCTTCGCGACAGGGTATATCGTATATCTGACCTTCATCGTCGCCTCGGTGCGGGAGGCCGGTATGAGCGCCGCTGCGATCTCCGGGGGATGGGTGATCATCGGAATTGGCATCATACTTTCCCCGTTTCTCTGGCGTCCGGTTCTTGCGCGATGGGCCTCGGGCGTTCCGCTCGCTCTCGCCTGTGTCGTCACGGGAGTCGCTACGCTGCTGCCATGGATCGTGCCCGGTGCAGTTGGTTTCGCGCTGTCGGCGCTGCTGTTCGGATTGGCGGTTTTCATAGGTCCCGGCGCCGTGACGAGTTTCGGGAGAAAGAACCTGCCGCAAGCCCTTTGGGGCAAATCGGTCAGCCTGTTCACGCTCATCTTCGCCATCGGCCAGACGGTCGGGCCTGTGGCTGCAGGCGCGATCGCGGACATGACCGGCACGGTCGATACGGGTGTCATCGTCGCTGGAGGCATCCTGTTGTGCGCCGCGGCGCTAGCGGTACTTCAACGACCACTTGTGCAGGTATAGCGAAACGGTCTGTGGGGAAGGCCGCAAGACTTGGTGCGCCTGCCAAAACGCGGGCCAAAAGATTTCGTACGCGGGCTCTCAGGGAAAGGTGGTGTGTTGCGCGAGGCGCTTGGAAAGGCTTTGTTTTTGCCGTTCAGTCCGCTCGGTGAGAGCGCTGAGAGCGTCGGCAAGCGAAACGTCGGTCTTGCTCCCCTCACCACCCCGCGCGATCGCCTGCAGTCCTTGCGTATACCAAGCGGTGACTCCGCCGGGAAGCGCCTCCGCGAACCGGGGAAAAAGAGGGTCGTGGCCTTGGGTCCTCCATGTCGTTGGCAAGGCCGGGTCCAGCACGAGCGCCCGTGCAAGCCCGATCAGGTCTGTCGCTCCCGAGCGGATGGCGGCGTCAGCCTGCATACGTGACTTGAAACCGCCCGTTGCCATGAGTGGCACTGTGGTCAATTGCCGGGCCGTTTTAGCGAAGTCGATGAAGTAGGGCCCGCCAGATACTGCATCCGACGAGGCCGGGGCGCCGGGAAAGTAAGTGCCGCCGCTGAATTCCATCAGGTCCAGACCGCGTCCATCGAGCGCCGCGACCACCCCGAGCGCGCCGTCCTGCGTCAGGCCGCCGGTGATCTGGTCAGTTGCATTGAGCTTGATCGAGACACAGAACTCTTTGGGCACCTGAGCGCGCACGGCTTCGACGGTTTCGATGACAAGGCGCATCCTGTTTTTCGCGCTGCCGCCGTACCCGTCTTGCCGACGATTGAACAGCGGAGACAGGAACTGGCTCAACAGGAAGCCATGCGCGGCGTGGATCTGGACGCCACCAAAGCCAAGGTCGGAAGCGAGGCGGGCGGTTCGCGCGAAATGGTCCGGCAGGGCAGAGATCTCGGATAGCGAAAGCGCATCGCATCTCAGGCCATTGAGGTCCAAGGCGCTTGGCCCTTTGGGTATGCCCAACCAATCCGGCGTCAGCGCTCCGGCGTGCCCGAGCTGCAGCCAAAGGGCTGCGCCGTTTGCCTGCCCCTGTTGAGCGAGGGCGCGAAATGCGTCGAAGTCAGATTGCGTGTCGAGGACCAGGTTCCCAGGATGTTCGATCGTGCGCGGATCCCCCTGAACCTCACCGATGACGGAAACAGCGACGTCTCCGCGGTCCCATGTCTCGTAGAGCCGCCCTTGCTCTGGCGTCGGATTGCCCCAGCCATCGCCCAAGGTATCGGACATCGCGGACTTGACCAAACGGTTCTTCAGGATCGTGCCGTTGGGCAGTTCGAGTGGACGGAACAGACTGTTCATGCTTTCCCCGAATGAATGATTTTCAATCGAACCGGGAAAGATACGCTCGGATCCGAGCGCGGCCTTCCGGTTCATAATACTGGTTGCCGAAAAGCGATCCGTAGGCAATATCTGTAGGGTAGCGTACCGGGGCCAATGCCTGAGCCACAGCCTGGTAGGCCGAGATGTCTTCACCCGAAACGATATCGCCCCAAATCGGCTCCTCGCCGGTCGTGATCGTGGTCATTTTGGGGGCTTCCTCTACTGATACTTCAGGTTTGGTCCCCAAGGCATTCTTCAGATTCGGCAGACGATCAAGAAATTCTGCGCCGACAATTGTTCGCCAACCGATGTCCGGGACTCCGGGTTGCAGGTCTGCCGGTGCGTCGGGGTCGAGTTTAGGGCTTTCGTCCCACCGGTAGCCCTCTTCGGTCTTGCGGATACCCATCGTTGCCCCATGGACCATGAATTCGATGGCTGTCCTGTAGCGTTCAAAGCCGCGGGGCAGCCAAGACGCGAGGCTTTCAAGCGCCTGCGGCAGGTAGAAGCCAAAACCCATGACGCAGGCGATCACCGGCATCTCTTGGATGATCTCCGTCGCGGCCTCAGCAAAAGGAAGGGCGCGGGCTAGATCGTCAGGGACAGAGATGTCCAGATACATCATCCGATACTCATCCACCCTGAACGCGGGCACTACGATGTTGTGCGTTTCGTCACTGAGCGGCCCGACAACACGGCAGGTCGCAGGCCAAGACTTGTTGGGTGTTGCCAGCCATGAGCGCGCATCCTCGATACGTTTCGTCGAGAGCTTCTTTGGACGTAGCTTGCGCTCATGATCTGCAATGGCAATCCATGCTGCCTCTTCACCGTATGCTTCAAGAAATAGGTTGAAGAGCGCCAAGACCCCTTTGGCATTTTCCGGATCGTTTAGACTGCCATCGCAGTACAGCAGGACGCGAAATGCTGGTTGAGCGACTTTTTTGTCATTTCGTATCAAGTAGTTTGGCATCGTCCAAACCTCCTTTTACATGGTGTTCAGCCTTCGGGTGGCTGGACGGCCAGCGCCGCTTCGAAAAGGCTCTGCATGTCCGGGACCAATTCGTCCCGCAGTTCCTCGCGTCCACACGGCAGTTCCGCGCCAATCCCCAAGAATGAGTATCCAACTCTTGTCCCATTCGGCCCAAAGGTTCCTATTTCCAGTTCAGTCTTGTACGCTCCGATACCATTGATATCCCAAAAACTATAGCGACCCTGATTTTGGGGCAGGCGCACCGCTTGAGGTCCATCTGACGGTATTCGCACCGCCAGGTTTTGGTTGAACTCGCCAAGTGAAGGATCCTCGAAAATGGTGAAGGTGCGGCAATCAAAGTCGTCAAACAAAAATGTCACCACTTGAGTGCTTGGCCGATTGTTCAGGTGATAGAACCATGCGCCGCCCCAGGTGAGCGTAGCGCTCGTAATGATAAGACAGAGGTTGAGTCTAACCCGCGTTCCGATGCGATCTTGCGATGAACTCATTGGACGTCCTCCAAATGACGGACCAGCGCCGATACAATTGCTTCGGGCTTGTCTTCCTGAACGAGGTGACCCGCGTCAGCGATCTCAATCAGGCCCTTGCCGGAAATACGCTTGGCCAGTTGGCGTCCCATATCAATAGGAATCCAATCATCATCGCGCCCCCATAGCACCGTCACTGGAAAGGGCATTGGCCCGAAAAGCGGCTCAATCTCATCTGTATAAGCCTGATCCATCTGTGCAATCTGGCGGTAGAATGCCGGTTGACCTTGCTCGGTCGTCCATGGTGCCGCATAAGTGTCCAACGCGTCAGGTGTGAGCGGCGAGTGCGCCGCCGTCTGAAGGTAGGCGTCCAAGACGGCGCGATGCATGTAGCCTGGCATGCCTGTGAATGCATCTTCGTGCTGGCGCAGGTGCCGCACAAGAGGCGACCCCCAGGGGGCCATGGCGACCGCGTCGAAGATCATCAGCGAGGCGAAGTCGATCTTGTCGAGATAGTGAAGTCGAAGGGCCGTTGCCCCGCCGAAGTCATGGGCAAAAACATCCGGTTTTTCGACATCCCAGAGTTGTAGTAGTTCCGCAAGAACGCGGTTCTGCATACCAAGCGAAACGTCCTGACTGTCTCGCATCTCGGATCGTCCATACCCAGGCATGTCGTAGAAATAGACCCGCCGCCGGTCTGCCGCGTGGGGGATGATCCGCCGCCAGACTTGTGAGGAAAACGGCGTGCCGTGCAGCGCGATCAGCGGAGGCCCGTCCCCGAGCGAACCCCAGTGGATTTCGTGCCGTTCGACATGCGAGGTATTGGGAAGGTCCAGCATCGGCTAGCGCTCCTGCTCCGCAGGATGTGTCCGCAATCGCAGCCAGATCATCGACCCGGCCAGAACCAGGTCAAGCGACAGGCAATATAGCCCCCACCAGTCCGGGGAGGGATCGTCAGGCACGTAGTGGATCAGCAGATCGACCCCGGCGTGCAGGACGAGGCCGAGACAGGTGAACCAATACCAGACCCGGTAGCCCGCCGTCGCCAACGCGATAAAGCCGAGAAAAAGGCCGATATGCAGGGTCAAGACAGAAACTGACGCACCATCCTCGATCGCAAACACGACGTAAAAGCTGGCAATGGCCCCGAGCAGCGTCGGGAAGAACCCGGCCTCCCGCGTCAGTCCGATTGCGCGGGCGTAAACGACAAGGACGAGTCCGGAAAGAAATCCGATTAAGAAAGGGGCCATGATCACCGTCCATCCAGCGCGATGAGCAAAGCACTTATCACGATCAGGGCCGACATGACGAGAAGGGCAATGCGCCCCCACACATCGTCGGCCAGAAGCGTTCTCAGCGCCCGTCCCGCTACAAGCCATGTGCCGTTGCACAAGGGCGCGATCGCCGCGAAGACAAGCGACATGATGAGCGCGCGCTGCCACGCCGCCGCCGCGAGGTCGGAATAGGCAAGGGTCACGGCCAGGGCCATGGCCCAGGCTTTCGGGTTCACCCATTGAAACAATGCCGCCTCGACCAGTGTCATCGGCCGCGCCTTATTTGTTTCGGAAGTGGCGGCACCTGTCGAAGGCGCCCAGAACAAGGCGGGTCGGGCCAACTGCCAGGCGAGGTAGAAAAGCCAGATGACCCCGCCCCATTTCAACACTGACCAGAGCACCGGATATTGATCGAGCACGGCTCCGAAGCCGAAGACGACCGCCGACAACATGACCGCGAAGCCGAGCGCGATGCCCGCGATGTGGGGCAAGGTCGCACGCATGCCGAAGGCAGCACCGGACGCCAGGACCATCAGGTTGTTCGGGCCGGGCGTGATTGATGCGACAAATGCGAAGTTTGCAAAGGCGATGAGAACGGCAAGATCAAAAGACATGTGACACTCATGACAAGGCTGGTTGGTTGCTCCTTTTTGCCCGGATGCAGCGAAGGGCGTGATTGGCGAAAATGCCAAAGATTGGTGGGAAACCGCCAAACAATAGCCTTCTGGCCTTCGCAACGGTAAAATGGCGGAAAATTACCGCACCTTGGCTAAAACGCCACTGGTGAGCCTCCCATTTCCGGATCATACCCATGCCCATGAACGCAGAGCTGCAAATAGAAACCGACGCGCAAACCGGCACGTTTCCCGGCCGCGTTGCCGTGATCATCTACGACCAGATCGGAGCGTTCAGCTTGGGCGTGGCGCTCGAGGTCTTTGGGCGCGCTTTGCCCGACGACGGGTACCCGGGCTATGAGGTGTCGATCGTATCCGCCGAAGGTCGGAGTGTCAGTGCCTTCGGCGGCATGCGCATCTCGGCAACTGCGGGGATGGCCGAACTGCGGCAAGCCCGGATCATCCTGATACCCGCCTGGCGGTCCAACGGCGAACGCCCGCCAAAGCGCTTGTTGTCCGAACTTCGCCGCGCCGCCGCGCGTGGAGCCATCTTCGTGTCGATCTGCGATGGTGCCTTCGTCCTCGCCCATGCGGGTCTGCTTGATGGACGACGCGCCACCACCCACTGGGCCGACCTCGCCGATCTGAAAGCGCAATTCCCAGATATCCGCACTGAAGACGATGTCCTTTATGTCGACGAGGGCAACATCATCACATCTGCGGGCGGTGCGTCGGGGATCGACGCCTGTCTTCATCTTGTGAGGCGGGATTTCGGGACGCGGATCGCCAATGCCGTTGCACGCCGCATGGTCATTCCTCCACACCGTGACGGCGGGCAACGCCAATTTGTGGCTAACCCAATTCCGTCTCATACAGGCAGAACGCTCGCAGGTGCGATGGACTGGGCGCGGAGCCAATTGCACAGGCCGATCTCAGTGGCGGAATTCTCCCGCGAGGCGGCGATGAGCGAACGGACCTTCTTGCGCCGATTTCAGGAAGAGGTCGGGGTGTCACCCAAAACATGGATCGCGGCGGAGCGCATGCGATTGGCACGGGAAATCCTGGAAAGCACGCAAATGCCGTTGTCTGAGGTAGGGCAAGCTGTGGGCTACACGTCGCCCGAATCCTTTCGTAGCGCATTTCGCCGTATAGTGGGTGTGCCTCCGTCGACCTACCGCGCCCGGTTTCGGCAGCTTTGATGGGATACCGACGTGAATAGAGGGGGTGTCACATGCATATTGGACTGATCGGTGGTATCGGCCCAGCAGCCACGGTGGCCTATTACCAGCGTTTGGTCCATGTATTCGGGCAAGCCGATGTGCCGTTGCAGTTGACGATCCAGCATGCCGATATGAAGACGCTGACCGAAAATGCCGGTCGTCTGGACAGCGATGCCCAGACCGAAGTCTTCGCGGCTCATATCAGGTCCTTGAAGGGTGCTGGCTGCGATATCGTCGGGATCACGGCCCTGACCGGCCATTTTTGTATGCCCATGTTGCAAGCTGTGTCGCAACTACCGATCCTGAGTGCAACAGACGCAATCAATACCTATTGCGCGCAACACGGGATCGCCCGACTCGGTCTGCTGGGCAGCCCTTCGGTTTTGAAATCCCGGCTGTTTGGGCTTTTGCATGAGGTAGAAACCGTGGTTCCGGGCGAAGACCCGGAAGGCATCGGGCGGACGTATATGGAGATCGCAACGAAAGGCGCGTGTACGACCGACCAGGCCGACCTTTTAATCACGGCTGGGTCAGAGATGATGCAGGCGCAGCAGGCCGATGCGATCTTGCTGGCCGGAACGGACCTTGGCCTCGTTTTTGAAACTGGGGATCCTGGCTACCCGACAATAGATGCCGTTCGTCTGCACGTTGACGCTTTTTTGGAAGTTGCCGCAGACAAAGCAAATCTTATGCGGCTCACCACCTTCGCGTCGGCCCCACCTGACACGGGTGACTTATAACCAAATCCTTGGAGTAGGAAATGAATGCCCATATCGTTCTCGCCCATCCGGAGCCAACTTCATTTAACGGCAGCATGGCCAAACGGGCTTTGAGTCATTTCCACTCGACTGGGAAGACCTGCACCTTCAACGATTTATATGCATCGGGGTTCGATCCGGTCGAACACGATCGGCATTACCCGGCCCGAAAAAATCCCGAGACCTTTGTTCCTTTGGATCAGCAAAGACAAGCTTGGAAAAACGGGACGACGCCCGCCGATGTCATCGCCGAAATCAACAATCTTCAGAATGCTGATCTGGTGATCCTGCAGTTTCCTCTCTGGTGGCATGCGCCGCCCGCCATGTTGAAAGGCTGGTTCGACCGAACCTTCCCAAGCGGGGGGGTGTATACGAGCCGCATGCGCTATGACGAAGGTTACTTCACAGGCAGGAAAGCTCTGCTGTCCGTGACGACAGGCGCGCCTGAGGAAGCTTTCGGTCCTGGTGCTCGGGGTGGGGATCCGAAAACCATGCTATGGCCATTGCACTATTCTCTTCACTACCTTGGTTTCGAGGTTTTGAAACCGTTCTGGACTTATGGCGTTCAGGGATACGGGTATTCCTATGAGGATCAGCACACGGTCGAGCGCCGACTGGCCGATGCGCTCGATGACTGGGAAGAAAGGCTTCTGGGCTTGACCGAAGAGGATGGACTTAGCTTCCCGGGATGGTCGGATTGGGATGATGCGGGGCGACCGTTGGTCTCGTCGGCCAAAGAGTTCTGATCCGGTGTCGTTCAGTACTGAAATCGCACATGATTCCAGTCCTTCCTAGATTTGGAGCCTCCCGGAGAACCGGGGCGGTTCACCCTGGTCTGCAAGAATCTTGCCGTGGTCGATCAGCTTCTGCCGATCGAGGTGCCTGACCCGTTCCTATCCAAGAACGCGCTTGAGCGCCGTGAGCGTGGCAGCCTTTGCGCGCGACGCGGCGGTTTGCCTCCCTCGCACATATCGACTATCAGGAGGTCGATGAGATCGCCGAAGGTGGTCAGGCGGGAGACGGACGACTTGTTCGGCACCAACCCCTGATCGACCTGGGTCTCCGCCTGGCGGGCCCAACGATGGGCGTCGTCGCGGGTCTCGCTCGCGTAGCGGCCCTTCCGTCTGATCAGGACCTGGTGGGCACCGGAGGGGAGCTTGGTGATGGAGGCCATTTTCGTGTGCGCTGTGTGCAATGAGTCGTCGTAGAGGGGCAAATTCGGGGATATTGGGGCGTAGTGCAGCGTAGCAGCATCCGCCGCCAACAGTTTGAAGATACACAAAAAATGCGAATAAATCAACACGCTAGACTATCCTGTGCCCCGATGATGGACTGGACTGACCGTCATTGCCGCTATTTGCACAGGCTCATCAGCCGCGAGGCGCTGCTTTACACCGAGATGGTGACTGCGCCGGCGCTGGTGCGGGGGCAGGCGCTGCATTTGCTGGATTACAACGCGGAGGAACATCCGGTCGCCTTGCAGCTCGGTGGCTCCGATCCGGCCGAGCTGGCGGTGGCGGCGCAGCTCGGGGCGGCGGCGGGCTATGACGAGATCAACCTCAATGTCGGCTGCCCCTCGGACCGTGTCCAGTCGGGCACCTTCGGCGCGGTTCTGATGAAGGATGCGCCGCTGGTGGCGGAATGCTGCGCCGAGATGATCGCTGCGGTGGATGTGCCCGTGACGGTCAAGTGCCGGATCGGCGTGGATGCGCAGGAGCCGCGCGATGTCTTGCCCGAATTTATCGAAACGGTGCGCGCGGCCGGCGTCCGGCGCTTCACGATCCATGCGCGCAAGGCCTGGCTCGAAGGGCTTTCTCCGAAGGAAAACAGGGATATACCGCCGCTTGATTATCCACTGGTTGAAGAGATGAAGGCGCGGTTTGCAGGCCTGCATATCTCGCTCAACGGCGGCATCGAGACGCTGGAGACGGCCGAGGCGGAGCTGGCAAAGGGGCTCGACGGGGTGATGATCGGGCGGGCGGCTTACCACCGGCCTTGGGACGTGCTGGGTAACGCGGACAGCCGCATCTTCGGCAAGCCGGACCCGCTCGGAGGGCCGGAGGAGGCCGCGCGCGCCATGCTGCCCTATATCGAGGATCACCTGGCCAGCGGCGGCAAGCTGGGGCAGATCACCCGCCATATGCTGGGGCTCTTCGCCGGGCGGTCGGGCGCCCGGCAGTGGCGGCGGCTCCTGTCGGAAAAGGCGCATCTCCCCGGGGCCGGGCCGGAGCTCATCGAGGAGGCGCTGGCGGCCCTCGAAGGGCTTGCTCTCGCGCGGGAAGGCTGACACTCTGAGCCGCATTGGCGAAGGAAAAGCGCAATGCCGGAGACGGGCCTACTCATTCAGATGCTGATCATGCTCATCGCGATCGGCGCTTTCGCGGGCGTGCTCGCGGGGCTTCTGGGCGTGGGCGGTGGGATCGTCCTTGTGCCTGCATTTTTCTATGCATTCCAGACGCTTGGCTATGACGGTCCGCAGCTCATGCAGGTCTGTCTGGCCACCTCTCTGGCGACGATCGTGGTCACCTCGGTGCGCTCCGTGCTGAGTCATAACAAGAAGGGAGCGGTGGAGTGGACGATCCTGCGCAGCTGGGCGCTCGGGATCGCCATCGGTGCGGCGCTGGGTGTGCTCACGGCGGCCTCGCTCCGCTCGGTCACCCTGCAGGGCGTCTTCGGCATTCTGGGCATCGTGATCGGCCTTTACATGGGGCTGGGGCGCAGCGAGTGGCGGCTCGGACAGGAGATGCCCAAGGGGCTGCGGCGGGCTGTGCTCTCGCCTCTGGTGGGCTTTGCTTCGGTGCTGATGGGGATCGGCGGGGGCTCTTTCGGCGTGCCGCTCATGAGCCTTTACAACACGCCCATTCACCGCGCCGTGGCGACGGCGGCGGGCTTCGGCGTGATCATCGCGGTGCCTGCGGTGATCGGTTTCCTGTTTCTCGATGTCGTGGATGCGCCGCCCTATACCTTTGGCGCGGTCAACCTGATCGCCTTCCTGATCGTCATTGCAACGACTTTGATTACAACACCTTACGGCGTAAAGCTCGCCCATGCCATGGACCCGAAACCGCTCAAGCGCGTCTTCGCCGTTTTCCTGACTCTGGTAGCATTAAATATGCTTCGTAAAGCATTGGGATATTGACATAATATGGATAAAGGGTGGAAGCTGTTCCCGTTCGAGCAGGCGGTTGCGGATTGGGCAGCCGCCGCGCTCAGGCGGGGCCGCGAGGCCGTCGCGGCCCCGGAGTTCGCGCAGTGGCACCAGTGCGAAGGCACGTGGTTCGTCGGCGTCGATGCGCTGCCCAATGACGCGGCAGGCGCGGTTGATCATGTCCCGCTCCGGGGCGCGGCGAGGGACGCCACCGAAGCGCTCTTCGGGCCGCTCGCCCTTCACCGCGCGCAGCTCTCGGTGATCTACGCGGGCTACCCGCGCCCGCGCAAGGGCGAGGGCGAGGCGGCCTTCCGCTTTCGCCAGAAGCGTGATGCGGCGCATCTGGACGGGCTGAGGCCGAGTGCGGAGCGGCGCAGGTTCATGGAGGAGTATCACGGCTACATCCTTGGCATCCCCTTAACGCAGAGCGCGCAGAGCCCGATGGTCGTCTGGGAAGGCAGCCATCTCATCTTTCAGAAGATGCTTCGCGAGGCCTTCGCCGACAGGCCCGCCGCGCGCTGGCACGAGGTCGATCTCACGGATGTCTACAAGGCAACGCGCGCCGAGATTTTCGAGACATGCCAGCGGGTTGAGCTGCGTGCCTCACCCGGTGAAGCCTATCTGGTGCACCGTTTTGCCCTGCATGGTGTGGCCCCTTGGGAAGAGGGTGCACAGGCCGGGCCGGAGGGGCGCATGATCGCCTATTTCCGTCCCGAGCTGCCGGACCGGGCGCGCTGGCTGAACGCGCCCTGAGCGGCGCGCGCGCTGCGTTTACCGATGCGGCGTTAACCCCAGCAACAAGGGGGTGCCAACCTGTACACCCCCTAGTACACCCCTCTAGTACAGCGCGCGGTGCTCCGGCATGTGTTAACGGTGATTTGGTTAACAGCTTGAAAGGGTTAACGGGCGGCCCTTCGACGGCTCACGGGATCGCACGGGGGCACCGATACGCGAGTATCGCGACAAGAAAAGACCCGCCCGGTTCATAATTCTGCCCAAGAACCCGGCCAGAAACCGGATGGCAGTTTTTTCATAGCAGGTGCATTTCATGTTCTATTTTGCCATAGCCTATGTCGCCCTGACCGTGCTGGGCGTTGTCTCGGTTCTCGTCTTGCAGGTGCCGAGCGTTCTGGGCGCGCTCACTGTCGTGACGTTCGGCCTGAGCTGGCTTCTGGGGCTGGCGGTGCTCAACGCGACATTATGGCTGACCGTCTTCCTGCCCACGGTCCTGGCCGCCACCCTGCGCTGGCAGTTCGGCCTGGCCGTCGCGCTGATGACCGTCGCTGCGCTCATGAGCTTCGAAAGCTGGGTTCCGGGGCCGCGCCACAACGGCGCGGCTTTGCTGGGCGAGGCGCAAGCTGCGCAGGGCCCGGCAGAGGCGAGATCGGTCGAGCTGGAGGTGGCGGAGCTGCCGCGGACGATGCAGGAGGTCGAAGATCCGACCGTTCGGGCGCTCCTGCGCAATTCCGAGCTTGACTGGCTGCGCCTGCGGATGCGCGGCTATACGCGGCTCTTCATACGCAAGAACGGCGTGATGTATCTTGAAGATGTCGATCATGGCCGGGTGGCCGACGTGATCGTGGAGCGCCCGGGCGCGTTCGATCCCGACTCGGGATATGTCCCCGAGCGTTGGAGGAGCGCGCCCCTGTCGCCCTGGAAGATCGACGCGGTGCGCGGGTATCTTGTCTATCGGGGGCAGGGCGGCGCGGTGCTGGCGCGCAATCTCTCCTTGCAGGTCTCGCTGGCGGTCGTGCCTCTCAGGATGAACCTGACAGGGATCGACGTTGCGCCGATGTCGCGCGCCCGGAGCGAGTTCGTCCGCGCGCCGCATGCGCGGATCGAGGCGGACCCTGCGCGGGCGCTCGAGGATGAGCTGCGCGCGCTGGCGCTGATCGGCGCGCCCGAGGCGCCTTCGGAGGGGGAGGCCGGCGATGTGTTCAATGCGCCGGAGGCTCTGGATGCGGTGATCGTGGAGATGCTGAAAGATCCCGAGCGGAGCGGGCTTCCCAGAGTGTCGGGCAGTGCGAGCTACACGTTCCATGCGCGGCAGGTATACGAGGAATTCACCCGGCAACTTGAAAACCGCGTTGCGATACCTGAGCGGATCGACCTGATCGTTCAGCTTTATCGGGCGCATATCCGGATTGACGGCGGGCTTCTGATGGTGCTTGCGCGTGAGGAGCCTGCGCTGATGCAGCGGCTGGTGGAGGTGTCATTCACCGAGCTGGAGACGCGCCACCGCGCCGTTGCGATGATCAGGAAGCTCCGCAAGGATGAGGACCTCGCACCGCTGCTGCGCGCCATGGGGCGCGATCCGGACCGGCTCCGGGCGCTCTTGCTGGGCGATACGCCGGGGGTGCCTCAACGCCTGACGGAGATGATCTTCCGCTTCGAGCCCGATGATCCCTACGCGCTTCTGGCCGAGCTGTTCCAACCGATCCCGCCGGAGTCGGACCTGGCCACGCGGCTCAGCCCCGGCTACCGCGACATCTGGATGGGCGAGACTTTGGCGCAGTTAAAGCTGTCAGAGCTGGGCACCGGCTATGTGAGCAAGACAAACGCGCAGGACCTCGCCGACCGGGCCATCATGGCGATCATCGGCAACCCGGATGTTCCCGAGGCCGTGGTGCTCGATTTCGTCGGGCGCTGGGTGCTGACCCGCCACGCGCCGATCTGGCATGATCCCGAGGTCATCGTGCCGGTTCTGGAGCGGCTCGACGGGCTGGAGAGCGACGAGGCTGAGGCGCTTGCCGCCGCGCTGCGGGTCTATTTCCAGGATGTGCTGGCCGCCCTGCGCTGAGCGCTTCGGCCTATCCGCGCGCGAGCCGCGCGGCGCGCCCGCCGCGGCGGGTTTTGGGCACGGGGCTGCGCGCGGGCAGCTCGGCGATGACGGCGCTGCGCTCCTCCGCGCCCATGCGCGACCAGCGCGCGATCTCGTCGATCGAGCGGGCGCAGCCGGTGCAGAGCCGGGTTTCGGGGTGGACGACGCAGACCTGCACGCAGGGGCTTTCGATCTCGTCGCGTCTCCAGACGTCTGATGTCTCGTCACTCATCTTGCGCACCTTTCAGATGGGCCAGCCGGTCCAGCATGCCTTGCAGGATATAGGAGGCGGCGACATGGTCGATCACCTCTGCGCGACGTTTTCGCGACGTATCCGCCTCCAGCAGCGCGCGCTCGGCGGCCACCGTAGAGAGGCGCTCGTCCCAGAAGGTGATCGGCGCGTCCGTCAGGCGGGCAAGGTTGCGCGCGAAAGCGCGGGTGCTCTGGCAGCGGGGCCCTTCGCTGCCGTCCATGTTGCGCGGCAGGCCGAGCACGAACCCGGCGATCTGCCGCTCGGCGGCCAGCTCGAGCATGCGGTTTGCATCGGCGGTGAACTTCTTGCGCCGGATCGTCTCGAGCGGCGTGGCCGTGCCGCGAAAGCTGTCGGAGACGGCAAGGCCGATGGTCCGCTCGCCGAGATCAAGCCCCATGAGCGCGCCGATAGGCGGCAGGGCGGCGGCAAAGGCGGCGCTGTCCTCTACGATCACTGGTCGACCCCGGCGCGCTGCGCACCGCGCCGGACGGTCTCCAGCGCGTCGGGACGTTCGGCGAAGACACGCTGCGCTTCGCGCCAGATCGCGGCGGCCTGCCCGGAATTGCCGAGCGCGCCATAGGCGGCGATCAGGCGGGACCATTCCTCGGGCGTGCCCCCTTCCGTGGCCAGCCGCTGGCTGAGCCCCTCGACCATGCCCCGGACCATCTCCATGCGCTCCTGCGGGGTCATCTCGCCGGCGTTCTCGATATCCTCGGCGCTCGGGCCGGGGAGCGCGCGCGGGGCCGCGCTGCCGGGCTCGGGCGCGGTATACTCGACCCCCGCGAGCCAGGCGACATCCTCGATCTGGTCGCGGATCGGGGCGATCCACGGCGCGTCTTCGGGGCCCTCGGAGAGCAGGCGCGACCAGAGGCGGAAGGCGCGGTCGGGGCGGTCGTTCTGGAGCCACATCTGGCCGAGGAAGAAGCGCGCAACCGGGTGATCGCCGGTGATGTCGAGCGCGCCGCGCAGCGCCGCTTCGGCCTCGGGGGAGATATAGCCCTGGGCCTGGCTGACATTGAGCTGCGCGAGGGTGAGATAATCCTCGGCAGTGGCCTCCGAGCCCCTGAGACGGATCACGGCGCGCTGGGCGGCGCGGGCGGCGTCGAAATTGCCGAGCCGGGCTTCGTTCGTGGCCAGCAGGGTCTGGCCTTGCAGGTCATCGGGGTTTTCCGACACGGCCGTGCGCAGCCGTTCGATCAGCGCGGCATATTCCGCGTCGGGCTCGGTGCTCGGCATGGCGGGCAGGCGGGCGAGGTAGTCCGCCTGCGAGGGGCGGCTTTCATAGGCCGCTTCGGCGGCGGCGAGGCGCGCGGCATGGGGCAGATCGCCCTGGCCCGGCGTGCCAAGGGCGGTGTAGAGCGCAAGGCCGCCGGCGACGATCGCCGCGCCGGTGAGCGCGGCGACGCCGAGGGTCAGCCCACGGGGCTGATCGGTGCCTTGCGCGGCGGTCTCGATCTGGGCATTGGCGGCGAGCACGCGGCGGCCCACCTCGGCGCGGGTGCGTTCGGCCTCCTCCGGGCCGAGCACGCCGCGGGCGAGATCGCGCTCCACTTCCCTCAGCTGGTCGCGGTAGATGCGCAGGTCGTATTCGGCCGGATGCTCCGCCTCCGCGCGGCCGCGCAGCAGCGCGAGCACGAAGAGGGCTGCGACGAAAAGGGCGAGGGCGGTGCAGATGATCCAGAACAACATGATGACCAGATAATGCGCCGCGCGCGCGGCGAAAAGAGGAAAAGAAGCCTGAGCGCGCCGATGTCGCATTCGGAAACTGAAAAGGCGGATTGATGCGGGGGTTGCGCGGCGCTTTGGGCCATTAAGCTCGGGACAACCCAGCAGATCGGATTCGACGCTCATGAGACGCTATTCCGCCTTCGCAGTGGCCCGGGAGGCCGCGAGATATCACACAGGTTGGGAGCGGGCCTGGCGCAGCCCCGAGCCGAAGAAGAAATATGATGTGATCATCGTGGGCGCGGGCGGCCATGGCCTCGCCACGGCCTTCTATCTCGGCAAGAATCACGGGATCACCAACGTGGCGGTGCTCGAAAAGGGCTGGCTCGGCGGTGGCAACACGGGCCGGAACACGACGATCATCCGCTCGAACTACCTGCAGGACCCCTCGGCGGCGCTCTACGAGAAGGCGCGCTCGCTCTACGAGACCATGAGCCAGGATCTCAACTACAACGTGATGTTCTCCCCGCGCGGCGTGATCATGCTGGCGCAGACCGAACACGAGGTGCGCGGCTACAAGCGCACGGCCCATGCCAATGCGCTGCAAGGCGTGCAGACCGAGTTCATCGGCCCCGAGCGCGTCAAGCAGCTCGTCCCGATCATCAACCTCGAAGGCCCGCGCTATCCCGTGCTCGGCGGGCTCTGGCAGGCGCGGGCCGGAACGGCGCGGCATGATGCCGTGGCCTGGGGCTATGCGCGGGCCTGCTCGGACATGGGCATGGACATCATCCAGCAATGCGAAGTGACGGGCGTGCGCTCGGAAGGGGGCAAGGTCACGGGTGTCGATACCACGCGCGGCGCGATCGACTGCGACAAGCTGGGAATGGTGGTCGCGGGCAATTCCGGCCCGCTGGCGGAGATGGCCGGCTTCCGCCTGCCGATCGAGAGCGTGGCGCTGCAGGCGCTCGTTTCCGAGCCGATCAAGCCCTGCATGGACGTCGTGGTCATGGCCAACACGGTTCATGGCTACATGAGCCAGTCGGACAAGGGCGAGATGGTCATCGGCGGTGGCACGGACGGCTATAACAACTACACGCAGCGCGGCGCGTTCCACCATATCGAGGAGACTGTGCGCGCGCTCGTCGAGACCTTCCCGATGGTCTCGCGCCTCAAGATGCTGCGCCAATGGGGCGGGATCGTGGACGTCACCGGCGACCGCTCGCCCATCATCGGCAAGACACCGCTGGGCAATTGCTTCATCAATGCAGGCTGGGGCACCGGCGGGTTCAAGACCATTCCGGGCGGCGGCTGGGCCACGGCGGAGCTCATCGCCAAGGGCGAGCCGGGGCCGCTGGCGGCCGAGTTCGGCATGGAGCGGTTCATCGAGGGGCGCTTCATCGACGAGAGCGTCGCCGCGGGGGTGGCGCATTGATGGGCGGTCCGGGCGCGACAAATTTCTTCGAAGAAATTTGCCAAGAATTTTCGAAAATTCTTGCCCGCCCCGAAACGGGCGCGGTGCAGGTTGAAGGAGTGCTGACATGCTGATCCTCGAATGCCCCTGTTGCGGGGTGACGGGCGAAGAGACGGAGTTCCACGGTGGCGGCGAGGCGCATCTGAAGCGCTTCGGGCCCGGCTCGGCGGACACCGATTTCGAGAACTATCTCTTCATGCGCGAGAACCCCAAGGGGGTTCATCTCGAGCGCTGGCGCCATGTGAACGGCTGCGGCAAGTGGTTCCATGTCGCGCGCTGCACGGTCACGCTGGAGATATTCGGCAGCTACAGCGCGCAGACGCTGGAGCCGCCACAGGAAATCAAGGACGCCATCTCGGCCAAGCGGCCCGGCTGGAGCTGGAGGGACTTCTCATGAGCACACGTCTTGCAAATGGCGGGCGGCGGATCGACCGCACGAGGCCTGTCGAGTTCCGCTTCAACGGCAAGCGCCTCAAGGGCTTCGAGGGCGACACGCTCGCCTCGGCGCTGCTGGCCAATGACCAGATGATGATGGGCCGCTCGTTCAAGTATCACCGCCCCCGCGGCGTCGTGGCGAGCGGTTCGGAAGAGCCCAACGCGCTGTTCAACATGGGCGAGGGGGGCAAGTTCGAGCCCAACCAGCGCGCGACGACCACGGAGCTTTTCGACGGGCTGAGCGTGACCAGCCAGAACCACTGGCCGAGCCTCGAATTCGACGTGGGCGTGCTCAACAACTATGCCGCGCGCTTCCTGCCGGCGGGCTTTTACTACAAGACCTTCATGTTCCCGCGCCCGGCGTGGAAGCATGTCTTCGAGCCGTTCATCCGCCAGTCGGCGGGGCTCGGACGCGCGCCGGACAAGGAGACGCTCGACGCGGACACTTACGAGCATTTCTACTTCTTTGCCGATGTCGTGGTGGTCGGCGGCGGCGTCGCGGGGCTGCAGGCCGCGAAGACGGCGGCGCTGAGCGGCGCGAAGGTGCTCATCATGGAGCAGGACCCCCATTGGGGCGGGCGCGCCATGGTGGACGGCGAGCCCGAGGAGGGCTTCGTTCAGCGCCTCGTGGGCGAGCTCGAAGGCATGGACAATGTCACCATGCGCCGCCGGATGATGGGCGCGGGGGTCTATGACCACGGCTACCTGCTGGGCTACGAGCGTCTGCGCGACCATGCGCCGATGTTGGCTGGCCCGAGGCACCGGCTCTGGCGCATTCGCGCGGGGCAGATCATCACCGCGACAGGCGCGATCGAGCGGCCCCTGAGCTTTGCGGGCAACGACATTCCCGGTGTCATGCTGGCCGGGGCGGTGCGCGATTATATCGCCGAGTATGGCGTCAGCCCGGGCGACCGTGTCGCCGTGGTCACCAACAACGACGATGCCTATCGCACGGCGATCGCCGTGAAGAAGGCCGGGCTCGAAGTGCCGGTGATCGTCGATGCGCGCGCGGGCGGGGGCGGCGAGCTGGCCCGCGAGGCGCGCGGGATGGGCATTCGCGTGGAGAACGGGAAGGCAATTGCCAAGGTCACCGGCGGCAAGCGCGTGAAAAGCGTGAAGCTCTGCGCGCAGGCCGGGGAAGGCGCTGTGCTCGAGGAGGTCGCTTGCGACGCGGTGGCCATGTCGGGCGGCTGGAGCCCTGTCGTGCACCTGTGGTCGCATTGCGGCGGCAAGCTCGTCTGGGACGAGGCCGAGGCGATGTTCCGCCCTGACGAAAGCCGCCCGCCACTGAACCAGAACGGCGCGGGCTTCGTGCGCTGCGCGGGCGCGGCGAATGGCGCGCTGGACCTTGGCGCGGGGCTGGCCGATGCCGACGCCGCCGGCAAGGGCGCGGCCGAGGCGGCGGGGTTCAAGGCCAGGGGCGATACGCTGCCCGATCTGGCGCAGGATGACGCCCTGCCCATCGAGCCTGTCTGGATGATGCCGCAGGGCGCAGGCCCGAAGCTGCGCATGAAGGCCTGGCTCGACTACCAGAACGACGTCAAGGTCTCCGACGTGCAGCTTGCGGCCCGCGAGGGCTATGAGAGCGTCGAGCACACCAAGCGCTATACCACGCTCGGCATGGCCACGGACCAGGGCAAGCTGAGCAATATCAACGGCCTGGCGATCCTCTCGGACACGCTGGGGCAGGCCATCCCGCAGACCGGCACGACGACCTTCCGCCCGCCCTATACGCCCATTTCCATGGCGTCCATCGCCGGCGAGGCGCGCGGCGAGATCTTCCAGCCCGTGCGGCGCACGCCGATGCATGCCTGGCACGAGGCGAACGGCGCCCATTGGGAGCCTGTCGGGCACTGGCGGCGGCCTTATTGCTATCTGAAGGGCGAGGAGACGCCGCATGAGGCTGTGAGCCGCGAGATCAGGGCGACGCGGGCCAGCCTCGGGCTGCTCGACGCCTCGACGCTGGGCAAGCTGATCGTCAAGGGGCCGGATGCGGGCAAGTTCCTCGACATGCTCTACACCAACATGATGAGCACGCTGAAGCCGGGCCGCTGCCGCTATGGGCTGATGTGCTCGGAGAACGGCTTTCTGAGCGATGACGGCGTTGTCGTCCGGCTCGATGAGGACAGTTTCCTGTGCCACACCACGACCGGCGGCGCGGAGCGTATTCATGGCCACATGGAGGAATGGCTCCAGACCGAGTGGTGGGACTGGCAGGTCCATGTCGTCAACGCGACGGAGCAATGGGCGCAGGTTGGCGTTGTCGGGCCGAACTCGCGCAAGGTGCTGGAGAAACTGGGCGGCGATGTGGACATCTCCAAGGACGGGCTGAGCTTCATGGGCTACACCTCCGGCAAGCTGGGCGAATTCGATGCGCGCATCTTCCGCATCGCCTTTGCCGGGGAGCTGTCCTACGAGGTGGCCGTTCCGGCCAGCCAGGGCCGCGCGCTCTGGGACGCGCTCTGGGACGCGGGCGAGGAGTTCGGCGTGACGCCCTATGGCACCGAGGCGATGCACGTGATGCGCGCCGAGAAGGGCTTCATCATGATCGGCGACGAGACCGACGGGACAGTCATCCCGCAGGATCTCGGGCTGCACTGGGCGATCTCGAAGAAGAAGGAAGATTACATCGGCAAGCGCGCGCAGGAGCGGACCTTCATGCAGAGTTCCGACCGCTGGCAGCTTGTCGGGCTGGAGACGGTCGACGGCTCGGTCATCCCCGATGGCGCCTATGCCGTGGCAGAGGGCGAGAACGCCAACGGCCAGCGCAACGTGCAGGGGCGCGTCACCTCGACCTACTATTCGCCGACGCTGGACCGCGGCATCGCCATGGGCCTCGTGCACAAGGGGCCCGAGCGGATGGGCGAGGTGATCGACTTCCCCGGCACGGACGGGACCATCTACAAGGCGAAGATCGTCGATGCGGTCTTCTATGACCCGGAAGGGGAGAAGCAGAATGTCTGACACGGTTTCGGCGCTTCAGGGCGCAGCATTCGAGGGGATCGCGCGGGTCGAGGAGGCAGGCCTCAGGGGCATGGTGACCTTCCGGGGTGATCTGACGGCGGCCAAGGTGAAGACGGCTGTGAAGGCGGCTTCTGGTGTCGCCATCCCGGGCCAGCGCGGCATTGCCATGAGCGGCGAGGGCGGCGCTGCGGCAGCGACAGGCGCTGCGGCAGCGACAGGCGCTGCGGCAGCGACAGGCGCTGCCTGGATGAGTCCCGACGAGCTGTTGATCCTCGTGCCGCACGCGGAGGCCGACGCGGCTGTGGCGACGCTCAACGACAAGCTGAGCGGCACGCATTTCATGGCCGAGAACGTCTCCGACGCGCGCGCCGTCTTCACTGTGACGGGCGGCAAGGCCCGCGAGGTGATCGGAAAGCTCGCCCCCGTGGACATGGGCGCGTTCGGACAAGGCGAGATCCGCCGCACCCGCTTCGCGCAGGTTCCGGCTGCGCTCTGGATGCATGGCGAAGAGGCCTTTACCATCGTCTGCTTCCGCTCCGTGGCCGACTACATGTTCGGCCTGCTCAGGGCGGCCGCGCAGGAGGGCAGCGAAGTCGGCGTCTATTGAACGCGCCCGGTGGCGGGCCTGAGGTTTCGGGGAGCGGTGTTTCGCCAGAGCGCGATCACAGGGTGCCGTTGTGGTGATTTCGTAAAAGGGCGAATGTCGGCTCCGCGCAGGAAGCGGGGTTTGCAAAGTTTGGCCCATTTCCCGACAGCGGTCATTCGTGTAGCGTGTGGCGAAAGCCGGGTGAGAGCCCATGTTGCAAATTGCTGCATTGCAACTAAGGTCGCGGAATGATTGTTCTGCCAGACACAAACATCCGAACTTTGCAGCCGGTATCCCAGCTCTATTACTACGATAGGCAAAACACCTTTTTGCCTCGTAAAATGACTGCCTTGGCTGCTTGGAACACGATCATGAGTGATCCGCAGCCGCTTCTTAAAGTTGCTTTTCAAGTACGCGATGCAGTTTCGTCAGTTTTTGGCGTTAAACGTATTGGCGGTTTTAGTGGAAAACCCGTCGAACACGTCAGTGTTGGTCAATACTTGGATTTTTTTCTTGTCGAGCACGTAGACGACAAGTGTTTGGTTCTCACCGAGCGCGACCGTCATCTGGACGTGATGACTTGCATTTCAATCGAAGGTGATACGCTTTCAGTGACGTCTTCTGTCTGTGTACACAATTTGTTTGGTCGCGCTTACATGATCCCTGTTGGAGTCGCTCACCGTTGGATCGTACGTGGTATGTTCCGACGCCTGCGTAAGCAGGCTGATTGATTACTCTGAAGGGTCGCTTCGTCCGCCCAACGGTCACCTGACCATCTCGGCCTGAAGGTCCGCTCTGACCAGCCCTGCCGTTTCGGGCCATGACCGCTTCGGGCTGCCAGCCGTCATCGGCTCATGACATCATATCGAGGTCGAGGAGCAGTATGGCAGCGCGTTCGGCAGATATTGACGGGTGGCGAATCAACTTCAAGCTGTCTAGCTTCGCAACTGGTGTTGAAGGGTAGAGTATTGAAAAAGCAGTTTTTTGTTCGATGTTTCTTCCTGGCCCCTGCGGGGCCAGACGCGGCCTCCGGCGAAATCCACGGCCCTTCCGCGCAAGACGTGAACGCGCTGCCTCAAGGCTATGACAACGTGTTCGGCGGGCGCGGCAAATGCAAGGGGATCAAACCATGATGCGGTATCTTTCAGCGCTGGGGCTGGCTCTGCTCACCGCGCTGCCGACACAGGCTGCGGCACAGGCCAAAGAGGCCTACCTCTGCAAGATGAGCTATGTCAGCCCCGACAAGTTCATCCCCAGGGAGATGGCCTTCTGGATCGGGCCGGACGGGCAAGTCACGGTCTTCGATGCCTATATCCGCCATCTCGCCGAGAAACCCATCGCCGCGCGCGTGACCACGGACACGGCAAAGCGGCTCACCTTCAAATGGTCGCTCGATGGCATGGAGGCCGCAAAACGGGGCTCGACCACCGGGGTAACCAGGCTGCCCAACTCGCGCTACACGGCGACATGGCGGAAGGGGACAAATCTCATCACGGTGCGCGTGGCGCTTGAAGGGTTCGACAACAGGCCAAATGCCCGGGGCAAATGCGCCCCGATCGAGAAACGCTAGCCGCCCGGGCTCCGGGGCCTTTTCATCGGCCGCGCGCCGTATTATCTAGGGCGACATGCAACAGGACAGCTCAGCGCGCCGCCCCCTCGTGGGCATCATCGGCAACCAGTTTCTCATCAACGATCAATATCCCGCCCATGCCGGCGGGACGATGAACTCGGAGGCCGTCGCGGCGGCGGCGGGCTGCATGCCGCTGCTCATCCCGGCCGATCCGCGCTTCGTCTCCGTCGAGGAGCTGATGGAGCGCTGCGACGGCTTTCTCTTCACCGGCGGGCGGCCCAACGTGCACCCGGAGAACTACGGCGAGGCCGCGACCGAGGCGCATGGTGATTTCGACCGCGCGCGCGATGCGATCGTCCTGCCGCTGGCCCGGGCCTGTGCGGACGTCGGCCAGCCCTTCTTCGGGGTCTGCCGGGGCTTTCAGGAGGTTGCCGTCGCCTTCGGCTCGACGCTGCATCCCGAGATCCGCGATCTGCCGGGGCGTGACAATCACCGCATGCCGCCCGATGGCACGCTCGAAGAGAAGTTCGAGCTGCGCCACAAGGTCCGCCTCACCGAAGGGGGCCGGTTTCACCAGCTTTTCGGCGCGCGCGAAGTGATGACCAACACGCTGCACGGGCAGGGCCTCCTGCGTGCGGGCGAGCGCGTCGTCGTCGAAGGGTATGCGCCGGACGGCACGCCCGAGGCGATCTGGATCAAGGATGCGCCGGGCTTCACCCTCTCGGTGCAGTGGCATCCGGAGTGGAACGCCGTGAACGACCCCGTGAGCCGCGCGCTCTTCGGCGCTTTCGGCGACGCGGTGCGCGACTGGGCCGCGCAGCGCGAAGGCTCGCCGCAGCTGCGCAGCGCCTAGGCGGCGTCTGCACTTGTCAGGCCGCCCCGGTTTCAGTCGAATTTTCGTCAGTCCCAGGCATTCGAGCGCAGCAATAGCGGGCTATTTCAAGCTCGGATAACGCAGGTCTGGCGAAAATTCGCGAAACCCCTTCGGGGCGCGGCGGATTTTGCCCCTCGCTGCGTTATCTGCCGCTGAAAGTGATCACACTTCGGCGCGTCAGATGCCTTGCGAGAAGCAAAATCCGTCTCGCGCCGGGGCGGTCTGACAAGTGTAGACGCCGCCTAGAGCTCCGTTCTCACATGCCAGAGCTCGGGAAAGAGCTCGACCTCCAGCATCTTCTTGAGATAGCTCACGCCGCCGGTGCCCCCCGTGCCGCGCTTGAAGCCGATGACACGCTCGACCGTGGTGACATGGTTGAAGCGCCAGCGGCGGAAGTAGTCCTCGAAATCGACGAGCTTCTCGGCCAGCTCGTAGAGTTGCCAGTGCTTTTCGGGCGCGCGGTAGACCTCGGCCCAGGCCTCGGCCACGCCCTCTTGCACCGTGTAGGACTGGCTGAGATCGCGGTTGAGCGCCGCCTCGGGCACGCTCACCTCCCGCGCCAGGGCCGCAAGCGCGACGTCATAAAGCGAGGGGCGCTCCAGCTCGGCCTCGAGCGCGGCCTTGAGCATCGGCACATGGGCGTGCGGGCGGATCATGGCCCGGTTGCGATTGCCCAGCAGGAACTCGATCAGCCGGTATTGATGCGACTGGAAGCCAGAGCTCTGGCCGAGATCCTCGCGGAAGCGCGTGTAATCCGAGGGCGTCATGGTGCGCAGCACGTCCCAGGCATTGTTGAGCTGCTCGAATATGCGCGCGACGCGGGCGAGCATCTTGAAGGCCGGTTGCAGATCACCGGCGGCGAGTTTCTCGCGCGCGGCGGTGAGTTCGTGGATGGCGAGCTTCATCCACAGCTCCGAGGTCTGGTGCTGGATGATGAAGAGCAGCTCGTCATGGGCGTCCGAACGCGGCGCCTGGGCGGTGAGGATCCTGTCCAGCGCGAGGTAGTCGCCATAGGACATGCGGCCATCGAAGGCCATCTGGGCGCCGTCTTCGGCGGGGTCGTAGGATGTGGTCATGTCTGTCTTCCGTGAATTGCTGATGAGGGGGGCGAAGGGCCGCCCGCTCAGCAGTTCAACGGCGTTCCCATGGCGAGCCGCCGCCACGTGGCGATCCAGCCCTGCGGGCGAAGCTCGGTATGTATGCGCTCTGCCTGGTTCATGACCTGAAAGTGACCTGCACCCCCGCCAAAGTCAAAGCCCTTTTTTCTTGCCCAAAATATCCCAGGGGGGTGTGGGGGGACTGGTCCCCCCACATATACTGTGGGGGCGGGGGGAGCAGCGCTCCCCCCGCCGGGTCGGATCTTGCGCAGCAAGATCCGAAATCATGTCACGGCGGCGCGCGCCTTGTAGTCCTCGCGGTCCCAGAGCTTGCCTGTCATCACCTCGTCGATGATCTCCACGGCGCGCATCACATCCGCCGCGTCGATATAGAGCGGCGTGAAGCCGAAGCGCATGATCTCCGGGGCGCGGAAATCGCCGATGACGCCACGCGCGATCAGCGCCTGCATGGCGGCATATCCCTCCTCGAAGATGAAGGAGACCTGGCTGCCGCGGGCCTCCGGGTCTTCCGGCGAAGCGAGCGTCAGCATCGGGCAGCGGCGCGAGACCTCCTCGGCGAAAAGCGTCGTCAGCTCCTTTGATTTCGCGCGGATCGCCGCCATGTCGGTCATGTCCCAGATATCGAGCGCCGCTTCCAGCGCGGCGAGCGCGAGGACGGGTGGCGTACCCACCCGCATCCGCTCGATTCCCGCGCCAGGGCGGTAGCTCTGGTCGAAGGCGAAGGGGGCTTCATGGCCGAGCCAGCCCGACAGGGCCGGGCGGGCCACATCCGCGTGGCGCGGGGCGACATAGATGAAGGCCGGCGCGCCCGGGCCGCCATTGAGATACTTGTAGGTGCAGCCCACGGCGAAATCGGCCCCCGCCTCGGCGACGCGCACATCCGTCGCTCCGGCGGTATGCGCCAGGTCCCAGACCGTCAGTGCGCCGGCGGCATGGGCCTTTTCGGTCAGCGCGGCCATGTCGTGCAGGCGCCCCGTGCGATAATCGACCTCGGTGATGAGCGTGACCGCCACCTCCTCGGTGATATTGGCTTCCACCTCCTCGGGCGCGACGACGCGCAGCTCGTGGCCCTGGCCCAGCGACTTGATCAGCCCTTCGGCCATGTAGAGATCGGACGGGAAATTGCCGCTGTCGGAAAGAATCACTTTCCGCTCCGGGCGCATCTCCAGCGCCGAGGCCAGCGCCTGGTAGACCTTGATCGAGAGCGTGTCGCCCATCACCACATGGCCTTCCTCCGCTCCGATCAGCCGGGCGATCCGGTCGCCGACGCGGGTGGGCTGGGCCATCCACCCGGCCTTGTTCCAGCCGGTGATGAGCATCTCGCCCCATTCATCCTGCATCACCGCCTGCATCTTCGCGGGCGCTGCCTTGGGCAGGGGGCCGAGCGAGTTGCCATCGAGATAGATCATCCCCTCAGGGATGTGAAACTGCGCCTTGGTCTTGGAAAAATCCGTCATGTCCTGTCCTGTGTTCTGGAACGGTGGGTGCGCGCGCAAGGCGCTATATCTTGCCGCCCGCAATGGGCACTTCGATGCCGTTGACGCTTTCCGAGCCCGGGCGGCAAAGCCAGAGCGCCGCGGCGGCGACTTCTTCGGGCCGGATCAGCGTCTTGTGGCGGTTGGCCGAGGCCATGTAGCCCCGCGCCTCCTCCACGCTCTGCCCGGTGCGTTCGGCGATGGAGACGGCCTGTTTGCGGACGATATCCGTCTCGACATAGCCGGGGCAAAGCGAGTTGAAGGTAAAGCCGGTCCCAAGATATTCCTCCGAGTAGGTGCGGATGAGGCCGAGCACGCCGTGCTTGGAGGCCGAATAGGCCCCCGCGCCCTTGAGCCCGTGCAGCCCGGCGATGGAGCTGACGGCGATGACGCGGCCCCAGTCCGTCTGCGTCATGGAGCGCATGCTCTCGCGGATCGTCAGGAAGGCGCCGTCGAGATTGATCGCCATGACCTTGCGCCAGAAGTCGAGATCGGTCTTCTGGAGCGTCTTGCCCTCGGCGATGCCCGCATTGGCCACGCAGATCTGCACCGGCCCGCGCGCGGAGACGGCGGCAGCGGTGCCCTCCACCACGGAGGCCTCGTCGGCCACGTCCATTTGCTGGGCGTGCAGCCTGCCGCCCGCGACATCCTCGAGCACATCGGCGCGGCGGCCCGTGATCGTCACCTCCGCGCCCTCGTCGGCGAGCGCTTCGGCGATGGCAAGGCCGATTCCCGTTCCGCCGCCCGTGACAAGCGCGTGTTTTCCCGTCAGACTCCCCGTCTCACTCATGGTGTCCTCCCTCGTTTGCGGCGAGAGTGTCGGGCAACGGGGGAATTTGCAAGAGCGTCAGGGGCCATGGGTGACCCCGGCAAGGCGCTGGTGCCTGCGGCGCTCTGTGCAGGGGGGGGAGACTTCTCCAAGCGGAAACGGTATCGCGTTCCTCCCGGCTACGCATGGCCTCTAGACATTCATCCGGGTGAATGTGAAGGTGCAGGCAAACTCAAGGAGGGGAATGGCATGAAACATCTGAAAACACTGACAGCCGCCGCGGCGCTCTGCGCGGGCATGGCCGCCGCGAGCGAGGACATCGCCGACCAGTATCCGCAATCCGAGCTCTATTCCAAGCCGTTCCAGGTCATCGAGAATGTCTGGAGCGCGATCGGGGCGACCGCGCCGCCGACCTACGAGAACTCCGGCCATAACAACAACCTCAGCTTCGTGGTCACGAGCGAGGGCGTCGTCGTCATCAATGGCGGCGCCTCGGCGCGGCTGGCGGCGGCCCTGCACGAGGAGATCAAGGCGGTCACGGACCAGCCCGTCAAGCTCGTCATCAACGAGAACGGGCAGGGCCACGCGATGCTCGGCAATTCCTACTGGGCCGATCTCGGCGTCGATATCCTCGCCCATGAGGAGGCGATCGCCGAGGTGGAGGCGCATGGCCACGAGATCCTGGAAGGCATGAAGCGCTACAACCGCGACAAGGCGGAGGGCACGCGGGTCGTTCCGGCCAACCTGAGCTTCTCGGACAGCTACGAATACGAGCTCGGCGGCACGACATTCGAAGTGCTGCATCTGGGCCCCGCCCACGGGCCGGGCGACACCCAGGTCTGGCTGCCGGAGCAGTCCATGATGATCGCCGGGGATATCGCCTTTCACACGCGCATGCCGCCGATTTTCGCCGATACCTGCACGAGCTGCTGGGTCGAGACCTTCGAGGGTCCGTTCATGGACATGAACCCGACCTACATCATCCCCGGTCACGGGCATCCGACGAACATGCCGGTCGTCTATGAAGGCACGATGGGCTATATCAAGGACCTGCGCGCCAAGATCGGCGCGCATCTTGACGAGGGCGGCGATCTTGCCAGCGCCTATTATGTGGACCAGTCCAACTGGGAACATCTGGACACGTTCGAGGAGCTGGCCACGAAAAACGCCGGCCGCGTCTTCGAGGAGATGGAATGGGAGTGAGCGGCGCAGAGCGCGGACCGGGGGCGCGGGTATGAAATGGATCGACCTGCCGCCGGTCTGGCTCATCGGCTTCATCGCCCTGGCCCGGGGCATGGCGCAGGCGCAGGCGGCGCTCTGGCCGGGCTGGAGCCTGCTCTGGGCGCGGCCCTTCGGGGTGGTGCTCGCCATCGTCGGCATTCTGCTCATGGTCGCGGCGGCCTGGCAGATGTGGCGGCACCGCACGACGATCATTCCGCGCGAAGTGCCAAGCGCCATGGTGACCGGCGGGGTCTTCTCGCTGAGTCGCAACCCGATCTACCTGGGCGATGCGTTTGTATTGGCAGGCGCGGCGCTGTATTGGGGGGTGATCCCCGCGCTGGTGCTGGTGCCGATCTTCATGTGGCTCATCAGCTGGCGCTTCATCGAAGGGGAAGAAGAGAGGCTGCACGATGCGTTCGGGGCAGAATTCGACGCCTACAGGCGCGAGACGCGACGTTGGCTTTGACAGCCGTGCTGCGATGCGGCATTTGTGATTGTAATTTTCGGCAAGCTCCTTGCTGCTTGCGTGAAATATAATTGCCCGCAACCGGGCGATAGTTGGAAGGGGGAAGACCGGTGATAATCGGAACACCAAAGGAAACTTTCGAGGGGGAGGCGCGCGTCGCCATGACCCCGGACTCTGCGCGCCAGCTTGTCAAGCTGGGCCATGCGTGCATGATCGAGACCGGCGCGGGCGCGCTGGCGGGCTTTTCGGACAAGGACTACAAGGAGGCCGGCGTCACCATCAAGAAGACCGCCAATGCCCTTTGGAAGGACGCCGAGATCATCGCCAAGGTGCGCCAGCCGTCGAGCGAGGAGCTGGGCTATCTCAAGAAGGGCAAGACGCTGATTTCCTTCTTCAATCCGGCCGGAAACGAAGAGGGCATGGAGGCCGCGAAGGCCAAGGGCGCGAATGTCATCGCCATGGAGATGGTGCCGCGTATCAGCCGCGCCCAGAAGATGGATGCGCTGAGCTCGATGGCCAATATCGCGGGCTACCGCGCCGTCATCGAGGCGGGCAGCAATTTCGGCCGGTTCTTCACCGGGCAGATCACGGCGGCGGGCAAGGTTCCGCCTGCGAAAGTTCTCGTGGTGGGGGCCGGTGTAGCGGGCCTTGCCGCGATCGGCACTTCGACAAGCCTCGGCGCGGTCACCTACGCTTTCGACGTGCGCCCCGAAGTGGCCGAGCAGGTCGAATCGATGGGCGCGGAATTCGTCTATCTCGATTTCGAGGAGGAGACGCAGGACGGCGCGGCGACGGGCGGCTATGCCTCCGTCCAGTCCGAGGAATTCCGCGAGGCGCAGCTTGCCAAGTTCCGCGAGCTGGCCCCCGAGGTGGACATCGTCATCACCACGGCGCTGATCCCCAACCGCCCGGCCCCGAAGCTCTGGACCAAGGACATGATCGCGGCGATGAAGCCCGGCTCGGTCATCGTCGATCTGGCCGCCGAGCAGGGCGGCAACGCGGAAGGCACCGTCAAGGACGAGAAGATCGTGACCGACAATGGCGTGACCATCGTCGGCTACACGGATTTCGCCAGCCGCATGGCGACACAGGCCTCGAACCTCTACGCCACGAACATCCGCCACATGATGACCGACCTGACGCCCGAGAAGGACGGCGTTGTCGATCATGACATGGATGACGATGTCATTCGCGGCGCGACCGTGGCCTTCGAGGGCGAGATCACCTTCCCGCCGCCGCCGCCGAAGGTTCAGGCCATCGCGGCGCAGAAGAAACCGGAAGTCAAGGAACTGACGCCCGAGGAGAAGCGCGCCGAAGAAGTGGCCGCCTTCAAGGCGCAGACCAAGAGCCAGGTCACGCTTCTGGGGATCGGCGCGGCGCTGGTGCTCGGGGTCGGGCTCATTCCGGGGATGCCGGCGAGCTTCATGCAGCATTTCATCGTCTTCGTGCTGGCTGTGTTCGTCGGCTTCCAGGTGATCTGGGGCGTGGCGCACAGCCTGCACACGCCGCTCATGGCCGTGACCAACGCGATCTCCTCGATCATCATCCTCGGCGCGCTCATCCAGATCGGCTCCACGTCCTGGCTGATCACGATCCTGGCAGGGCTGGGTATCTTCATGGCCGCCATCAACATCTTCGGCGGCTTCCTCGTGACACGGCGCATGCTCGCCATGTTCCAGAAATCGTAAGGGGGAGCGCAGACAATGGAAAACGCATTCACCATCGCGGCCTATGTGGTCGCCGCCATCCTCTTCATCTTGTCGCTCGGCGGGCTTTCGGGCCAGGAAAGCGCGAAACGCGCGGTCTGGTACGGCATTGTCGGCATGGCCGTCGCCGTCCTGGCGACGCTTGTCGGCCCCGGCTCCGGCCTCTGGCTGGCCTCGCTCGTTCTGATCGCGGGCGGCGCAGCCGTTGGCTATCAGCTGGCGACCAGGGTCGAGATGACCCAGATGCCCGAGCTCGTGGCGATCATGCACTCGCTCGTGGGCCTCGCGGCGGTCTTCGTGGGCTTCAACGCCGACCTGATGATCAACTATATCGCCGATGTCTACGCGGCCCGGGGCCTTGTCCTCGGCGCGGTCGGGGAAGACGGGATCACGGCCACCGGCCTGCCCAAGGAGGCCTATGACGGCCTGTCGGCCTTCGGCCAGCTCATCGCCAAGAAATCCTCGGTCGAGATCGGGATCCTGCGGGTCGAGCTGGTGCTGGGGATCTGGATCGGCGCGGTGACCTTTACCGGCTCGGTCATCGCCTATGCCAAGCTGGCGGGTTCCTCTTCGATGCTGCCTTTCGAGGTCGACACCAGCGCCAGGAAGCTGCCCGGCGGGCATATGCTCAACGCGGGCGCGGCTGCGCTCTCGCTCATCATGCTGATCATCTATCTCACAGGCGGCGGCTCCTGGGCGCTTGTCGTGCTCACGCTGGCGGGGCTTTTCATCGGCTATCACCTGATTATGGGGATCGGCGGTGCGGATATGCCCGTCGTCGTGTCGATGCTCAACTCCTACTCGGGCTGGGCCGCGGCGGCGATCGGCTTCAGCCTGGGCAATGACCTTCTGATCGTGGTCGGCGCGCTGGTGGGCTCCTCGGGTGCGATCCTGTCCTACATCATGTGCAAGGCGATGAACCGCTCGTTCATCTCCGTGATTCTCGGCGGCTTCGGCGGGCCTGCGGGCGAGCAGATGGCCGTGGAGGGCGAGCAGGTCGCCATCGAGGCCGACGGCGTGGCCGCTGCGCTGGAGGAGGCCTCCAGCGTGGTGATCGTGCCGGGGTATGGCATGGCCGTGGCGCAGGCGCAGAACAACGTCGCCGAGCTGACGCGCCGCCTGCGCGGCAAGGGCAAGGAGGTGCGCTTCGCGATTCACCCCGTGGCCGGGCGTCTGCCGGGGCATATGAACGTGCTGCTGGCCGAGGCCAAGGTGCCTTATGACATCGTCATGGAGATGGAGGAGATCAACGACGATTTCCCCGATACCGACGTGGTCATCGTCATCGGCTCCAATGACATCGTCAACCCGGCGGCGCAGGACGACCCGAACTCGCCGATTGCCGGGATGCCTGTCCTCGAAGTGTGGAAGGCGGGGCAGGTCTTCGTCTCCAAGCGCGGGCAGGGCACGGGCTACTCGGGCATCGAGAACCCGCTCTTCTTCAAGGACAACACGCGGATGTTCTATGGCGACGCCAAGCAGAGCCTCGACAAGCTGCTCGGCATGCTGGAGTGAGCTTTGCCGCATATCATGGGAAAAGGGCACCTTTCAGGGTGCCCTTTTTTTTGGGGGATACGGCGGCAGGGTGTGGTGCGGGGTTTGTGTCGTGCCTCGGTCATTCTATAGCCCCGGCCGGAATAGCACCGAAGGTGCCCGGCCATCGCCAGACCGCCCCCCGGGCTGGCGATTTGGTGGAGCTGGGCGCGTCGGATGAACGGAGTGCGGATTTGGCAGAAATAAAGCGCCTCGAAGACTTGTTGGATCGCCACCCCGCGGTCCGGCGATGGCCTTGTTTATGGACCGCTTTCCCCACCAAGCCTCCCGACCGGAGGATTTCTCGACAGATCGCGGCTGGAAACGCGCAACCGGGGCCACTAGGTTGAACCCATGACCCATCTTCTCATCATCTACCACACGCGCACGAATGGCAGCCTGCAAATGGCCGAGGCGGCCAGCGCGGCGGCCGAGGAGGAGGGCGAGGTGCGCCTTTTGCGCGCGCGGGACGCCGGGCCCGACGATCTGCTTGAGGCCGGGGCCTATCTCTTCTGCGGGCCGGAAAACCTCGCGGCGCTTTCGGGCGAGATGAAGGAGTTCTTCGATCGGTGCTATTATCCGGTTCTCGGCGAGATCGAGGGGCGGGGCTATGCCCACATGATCTGCGCTGGCTCGGACGGGGAAGGCGCGGCGCGCCAGCTCGCGCGGATCGCCAAGGGCTGGCGGCTCAAGGAAGTGCAGCCGCCCCTCATCGTCTGCACCAAGGCGCAGAGCGAAGAGGCGATCCTCGCCGAAAAGACGCTTACGGAGGACGAGCTTGCGCCCTGCCGTGAATTGGGCCAGGCGCTCAGGGCGGGGTTGGAAATGGGTCTGTTCTGAGCGCGGCGCGGCTTTCGGGAAGGCCTTGGCCAGGCGGCGCGCGGCTGACTGCGCAGGTCGGTATACCGTTGCATTCATCTAAATCATTGAAAACGCGGCAAAATGCCGGTTTACTTGCGCGCGCTTTACGCTAGGTTCGCGGCAAAGGAGAGCCGGAATGCCGCCCATCGAAGACCATCCGCTGCGCTATAGCATCGCCAACGAGCTGCATGCGCGGCCCTTTCCCTCGATCGAGGCGCCGGCGACGGCGGCCTATCTCGCGATCAAGCGCAAGGATGATGCGGCCGCACGCGACCGCGCCAAGGACCTCGAGCATCTCATCGCGCTGCTCGACCGCCACGGCGCGCAGCATCCCCAGCCCGGCGCGACGCATTACTTCGGCAAGATCGGCAAGCACTGGCTCAAATGGGAAAGCCATACCGAGTTCGTCACCTACACGGCCTTTTCGGGCATGCTCGGCGAGCGGGCCTTCGATCCGGCTGATTTCGATGTCTTTCCCGATGACTGGCTGAGCGCAGCGCCGGGAGGGCGCGTCACAAGCGCGCTGCTGCGCGTCGAGCCGATGCGCGCCGATGAGGCGATGCGCGAGGCGTTGCGCGGCTGGTTCGTCGCCGAGAGCCTCGCGGTCAGCCGCGTTCTGGACGGGGCGGCCCTGATCGGGGGGGATTTCTGCATCGATCCGGCGGGGCATCTGCGCTTTGCCGTCTTCGTGCGCGAGGGCACGGGGCCGCGCCGGATCGGGCGGATCGTCCAGCGGCTTTGCGAGATCGAGACCTACAAGGCGATGTCGATGCTCGGCTTCGCCCGCGCGCGCGGGCTCGGCCCGCAATTGTCGAAGTTCGACACCAAGCTCTCGGGCCTGATCGAGGACATGACACTCTCGGAGACCCCCGCAGAGGCGACGCTGGATGACCTTTTGAGTGTTTCGGCGGAGCTGGAGAAGCTGGGCGCCGAGACGAGCTTTCGCTTCGGGGCGACGGAAGCCTACGAGGCGATCGTTCACGAGCGGGTCACTGTCTTGCGCGAGGAGCGCTTCCAGGGGCGGCAGACCTTCAAGGAGTTCATGACCCGGCGCTACGATCCGGCGATGCGCACGGTGAAATCGACCAGGGCGCGGCTCGATGCCATGGGCGACCGGGCGCGGCGCGCGGGCGAGCTCTTGCGCACGCGGGTGGAGGTGGAACGATCGGCGCAGAACCAGCAGCTTCTGGAGGGGATGAACCGCCGGGCCGATTTGCAGCTCAGGCTGCAACAGACGGTCGAGGGGCTCTCGGTCGTGGCGGTGAGCTATTACGCGGTGAACCTTGTCACCTACGCTGCATACCCGCTTGCCAAGGCCACGCTCGGCCTCGACAAGGGGATGCTGGCCGCGCTCGTCACTCTGCCGGTTGTAGCCCTCGTGTGGACGGCTGTTCGGCGGATCCGGAAGCGCTTTCATTGAGCAGGCGCCCGGCGAGCGCCGCGCCCGCGATGATCGAGGTGATGGCGACGAGCGCCGCGATGCCGAGTGTCGGCACGCCCGACAGGCCCGCGCCCAGCGTGCAGCCGCCCGCGAGCACACCGCCCGCGCCCATGAGCGCAGCGCCCGCGATGTAGCGGCCGGTCTGGCGGGGGCTTTCGAAGCTGACCCAGGCGAAGCGGCCGAAGGCCAGCGCCGAGACGAGCGCGCCCGCGAGCACGCCGCCGACAAGGCCGACGCCGAAGCCCGGCGCAATGGATGTGCCCGCGACGGTCCAGAAGAGCGTGGCCGTGGCCGGGGCGGTGAGGCTCAGGCTCTCCATGGCGATCGGGTCGAAATCGTCGAAGAGGATGAAGCCCGTGCCGACCCATGCGGCCGGAACGAGCAGCCCGATGAGCGCGGCGAGCGTGAGCTGAAGCGCGCCGATCCGTGCGCGAAAGGCCAGCGCCAGCGCGATGAGCGCGATGGCGGCCCCGGCAGTGAGCGGCAGCGCGCCTCCGATGGGCAGCGTGACCGAGGCGAGGGCTTGCGCGAGCGGGGCAAAGACGCCCTTGAGCGTGGCATGGGCGATGACGGCGAAGACGATCAGCACGGTCACGGCGCGCAGGTTGCCCGAGCCGGCCAGAACGGCGAGCCGCGAGGCGCAGCCGCGCGTGAGCACCATGCCGATGCCGAAGGCGAGCCCGCCCAGCACCAGCGCGAGGATCGGCAGGTCAGCAGCGAGGAAGCGGTGCCCCTCGAAGGAGATGAGCCCCGAGAAGACGGCGGCCTGTGTGCCGATGATGGCCACTGCCAGCGCCATGGCCCATGTGCCGCGCGCCTGGGCGTCCTTGCCGACGACCGCGCGGCGCAGGCAGAAACGGGTGATCTCGGCGAGGACGCCGAAGGCCGCGCCCAGGCCAAGGGCGAGATAGAGGCTCGCCGTGAGAGGCGAGAGGCTTTCGAAGCCGAGAGATGCGAACATGAGACCGCTCCTTTGGAAGATGCTTTGGTCCAAATGGCGCGGGTTTTCGGGCGAATCAAGGAACGAACGTCTGCTGCGCAGGGGGCAAGCGAGGACGCTGTTCCGGCTTTCCGGTGCGGGCGGGGCAGGGTTCCACGCCCGGCGCGCAGACGAAACGCCCGCTCTTGCGCGCGGCGCAGGGCAGAACGGGCGTTTTTATTTGTCTGAGCTTCTTCAGCGCCCCCGGATGCGCAGGTCGAGCGCGTCGCGCAGACCGTCGCCGAGGAAGTTCACCGCGAGCACCGTGAGCGAGATGGCGATGCCCGGGAGCATCACGCGCTCGGGATACTCGGTCATCCGCGGGACGGCATCGGCGAGCATCTTGCCCCATGTCGGGAAGTCCGAGGGGAAGCCCACGCCGAGGAAGCTCAGCGAGCTTTCGGTGATGATCGCCGTGGCGAGGCCGAAGGTGGCCGAGACGACGATGGGCGAGATCACGTTGGGCAGCAGGTGACGCATGATGATCCCGCGCGAGCGCGTGCCGGCGGAGCGGGCGGCAAGGACGAACTCGCGCTCCTTGAGGGCGAGGATATCACCGCGCACGATCCGGGCGGTGTGCATCCAGGAGGTGATGCCGATCACCCCGACGATGAGGATGAACATGCCTGCCTCGGGGGAGTCGAACATGGTACGCAGGGGCTGGCGGAAGAGCGTCACCGCCACGAGCATCAGGGGCAGGATCGGCAGCGACAGGAACAGGTCGGTCGCCCGCATGAGCGGGCCGTCGAGCCGCTTGAAATAGCCTGCCAGAACGCCGACCGAGGCGCCGAGGAAGAGCGCGAGCAGCATCGCCGCCCAGCCCACGGCCATGGAGGTGCGCCCGCCATAGATCATGTTGGCAAGCCCGTCGCGGCCGAGCTGGTCGGAGCCGAGCGGATGGGCCCAGCTCACCCGCGCCTCGCTGTCCCAGATCGCGGTGTAGATGGGCCGGTAGTCCTTGGCGCGGATGTCGAGCTTGCCAGGGTCGACCTGCCAGATCCACGGGCCGATCAGCACGAAGAGCGTGATGAATATGATGAAGGCCCCGCCGATCAGCGCGCCCTTGTGCTGGCGGAACTGGAGCCAGACCTCTGCCGAATGCGAGCGGTGGGGCTTGAGCGGGGCGTTGTCCTGGAGGGCCTCGATGGCCTGGATCTCATCAGTCATAGCGGATCCTCGGGTCAAGCACGCCGTAGAGCACATCGGCGATGATGTTGAACACCACGATGAGCAGGGCGAAAATGAATGTCAGCGTCATCACCATGGGCATGTCATTGGCGAAGAGCGCGGTGATCAGGAGCTGGCCGATGCCGTTCACCTTGAAGACGACCTCGGTGATGATCGCGCCGCCGAAGATGGCGGGGATGGCCAGCGCGATGACCGTCACGACGGAGATCATCGAGTTGCGCAGCACATGCACGAGCAGCACGGCGCGCTCGGGCAGGCCCTTGGCGCGGGCGGTGCGCACGTAGTCCTGCTTGAGATTGTCGAGCATCGAGGCGCGCATGAAGCGGCTCACCTGCGCGGTGACCTGAAGCGCGAGGACCATGACCGGCATGATCATCTGCTTGATCTGGTAGCCGAAGCTCTCCCACGAATTGACCTCGTGGGTCGTGTCGTAGATCGAGGGGAACCAGCCGAGCCAGACCGAGAAGATCACGATCAGCAGCGGCCCGGTGAAGAAGGGCGGGATCGAGAAGCCGATCATCGTGATGAATGTCCCGACCTGGTCGAAGGACGAGTATTGCTTGTAGGCCGAGTAGATGCCCACGGGGATCGCGATCAGGAAGGCGACGACATAGGCCAGACCGACAACCCAGAGCGTCTGGGGCAGGCGCTGGACGACGATGTCCATGACCGGCGAGCGGGTCTGCCAGGAGATGACGCGCTGCGCCCCATCGGTGAGGCCCGTGCCGAAGAGCCAGTCGATGAAGACCTGCGGCTCGATCCAGAAGAACTGCACCAGCCATTTCCAGAACTGGACATACCAGGGCGCGCCGAGGCCGAGCGCCTCGCGCATCTTCTCCTTGACCTCGGGGGGCACGGTGAGCGGAACCTGAGCCATCGGATCGCCGGGGGCGAGCTGCAGGAGCAGGAAGATCACAAGAGCGATGAACAAAAGCGTCGGGATTGAAAGCACAACCCGCCTGATCGTGTAAGTCAGCATGATGCGGCGCCTTGGTTAATGGGTCTTGTCACGTGGCCGGGAGGGAGGGCGAAAGGGGGTGCCCCGCCGCAGCGGAGCACCCGAAAGCCAAGCGTTCGGCTTATTCTTCGATGCGGTACCAGTCGGCAGCATCCCAGAGCTCGGAGTCCCATACGTTGAGGGCGTGACCGCCCAGCGTGTTGGACTGGCCCGAGACGCGGCCGCGGTGCACGAGCGGAACGATGGTGTAGCTGTCTTTCGTCAGCATGTTGTTCAGCTCGATCGCGATCTCGCCGCGCTTCTCGATATCGCCGGTCTGGGCGAACTCGTCGAGCAGGGCATCATACTCTTCGTTGCAGAAGCGGTTGATGTTCTCACCCTGCCACTGGCTTTCCGGCTTGGGCTCGTTGCCGCACCGGTAGGCCGCGAGGTATTGCTGCGGATCCGTGCCTGCGAAGGTGTTGGCATACATCTCCACGTCGGCGTAGAACTTCTGGAAGGTGTCGGGCGAGCCCGGGTCACCGCCGAAGAACACGGATGCGTCGAGGTTGCGCAGCTCGGTTTCGACACCGATCTCGCCCCACCACTGCTTGATCAGCGCCTGGAAGTCCTGACGGACGGCGTTGGTCGAAGTCTGGTAGAGGATCGAGAGCTTGACGCCGTCCTTGTCGCGGATGCCGTCGCCGTCGCTGTCAACCCAGCCGGCCTCGTCGAGCAGCGCATTGGCGCCTTCGATGTCCTGACCGACGCAATAGTCGTTCTTGGCCGCGTAGTTGTCAGGCGCGGGAACGAGATCGCAGGTGACCTTGCCGGCCTGGCCATAGCCCACTTCCACGAGAAGCTCGCGGTCGATCGCCATGGAGAGCGCCTTGCGCACATCCATGTCCGACAGGAAGGGGTGCGGGGCCTTGCGCGTCGAGCGCACGTCGGCGGGCAGGTCGGGCGAGGGGTCCGTGAGGTTCATCTCGAGGCGTTCCACGAGCGGGCCGAAGCCAACGATCGCCTTGCCCATGCCGCCTTCTTCCATGTTCGCGATCACGTCGGGCGCGAGCTGGAGGTTCCAGGCGTAGTCCATTTCACCCGTCTCGAAGACCGCGCGGGCTGCGGATACCGCATCGCCGCCGCCCTTGAAGGTCATTGTGGCGAAGGCGGGCTTGGCCGGGTCGCGGTAGTTCGGGTTGGCCGACAACGAAATCACGTCGTTGGGCTTGAACTCGTCCACGACGAAGGGGCCGGTGCCGATCGGGTTGAAGTTGGCGTCGGTGCATTCGGGAGCCTTCGCGCCGAGGCAGTCGGCGAACTGGGCCGCCTGGATGATCGGCGACTGGGCACCGACAAGCACGTTGTAGGGGTTCGGCTTGGGGCTGTCGAAGGTGATCTTGAGCGTCAGGTCATCAATGGCTTCAACGCTTTCGACGCCTTCGAAGAAAGAGGCCGAGGCACAGCCGCCTTCGGGATGCATGCAGTAATCGGCCGTGAACTTGGCGTCATTGGCCGTCAGGGCCGTGCCGTCGGACCACTTGAGCCCTTCCTTGAGCTTCCATGTGATCGTGGTGAGGTCTTCGGAGACGCCACCGTTGTTGACTGTCGGAATGCTCTCGGCGAGCCAGGGCACGAGCGCGCCTGTTTCGTCGTAGCGCGCCAGCGGTTCGATCACCAGCGAGGACGCTTCGATGTCCTTCGTGCCGCCTGACAGATAGGGGTTCATGATCGACGGGGCCTGCCAATAGATGATATTGACGTGGCCGTCGGAGCCGCGCTCGGCCATGGCCGCCGGGGCCAAGGCAAAAGACGCTGCTGCACCGAGCAGTAGGGTTTTGACTTTCATTTTTCTCTCCATGTTGGACGAAGCTCGCACCTCGCCATGACGTTGCCGCGCGAAAGGCGGCGCTTTGGTTGGCAGGGTCGGACGTTCGGGCGGACTAGCCGCCGACAGATCATCCCGCCCCCGCAATGCGACCATTCGAAACAGAGATTCGCGAAAATGCAAGGGCTTTGGCGGAACTGGCCGGAAAAGCTCGTGTGGTTTGACAGTTTGCTCGGAGTGTCTGTAGCGTGAACGCGAACGCATTCAGAACAGGGCCCTCCCAGATGCTAGACCAGCCAATCGCAAGCATTCGCAACCTGCGTGTCCAGTTCCAGACGAAGGATGGCCCCGTCGTCGGTGTCGAGGATGTCTCCTTCGATGTCGGCCCCGGTGAAACCGTATGTATCGTTGGGGAATCGGGCTCCGGCAAATCCGTCTCCTCGCTCTCGCTGATGCGGCTGATCGAGTATGGCGGCGGCGAGATCGCGGGCGGCGAGATGCTCTTCCGGCGCGGCGAGGACGACGCGATCGACCTTTCGCAGACCGACCAGGGCCTGATGCGCACGATTCGCGGCAACGAGATCGGGATGATCTTCCAGGAGCCGATGACGGCGCTCAATCCGGTCTTCACCGTGGGCCGCCAGCTCACCGAAGGGCTGCGGCTGCACAAGGGGATGAGCAAGCAGGCGGCGGCGGACCGCGCGCTGGAGCTTCTGCGGCAGGTGCGCATCCCCGAGCCCGAGCGGCGGCTCGCGCAGTTCCCGCACGAGCTTTCGGGCGGCATGCGCCAGCGGGTCGTGATCGCCATGGCGCTGGCCTGCGAGCCGCGCCTTTTGATCGCCGACGAGCCGACGACGGCGCTCGACGTGACCATCCAGGCCGAGATTCTCGCCCTGATGGACCGCCTGAAGCGCGAGACCGGCACGGCGGTGATGTTCATCACCCATGACATGGCTGTCGTGGCGCAGATGGCCGACCGGGTCGTCGTCATGTTCCGCGGCAACAAGGTCGAGGAGGGGACCGTCGAGGAAATCTTCGAGACCCCGCAGCACAATTACACCAAGGCACTGCTGGCCGCCGTTCCCAAGCTCGGCGAGATGCGCGGCAAGCAATATCCCGCGCCGATGAAGCTGCTGGGGCGCACCGATCAGAACCTCGATCCGATCGAGGGCTCCGAGGAGACGCTGCTTGAAGTCAAGAACCTCACCACGCGCTTTCCCGTCACCGGCGGTTTCTTCCGGCGCACCGTGGCCAATGTGCATGCGGTCGAGGATGTGAGCTTCAAGATCAACAAGGGCCGCACGCTGAGCCTCGTGGGCGAAAGCGGCTGCGGCAAGTCCACCGCCGGGCGCTCGCTGCTGCGGCTGGTGGAGCCGGATTCGGGCGAGGTCCATTTCGACGGCAAGGAAGTGCTCGGCCTCGGGCAGGGCGCGCTGCACAAGCTGCGCCAGGACATGCAGATGATCTTCCAGGACCCCTTTGCCAGCCTCAACCCGCAGATGAACCTGATGAGCCAGGTCGCCGAGCCGATGGAGAATTACGGGCTCGCCAAGGGCAGCGAGCTGCATGACCGGATTGCGGGGCTCTTCGACCGGGTGGAGCTGCCCCGCTCCTTCCTGCGCCGCTATCCGCACGAGCTTTCGGGCGGGCAACGTCAGCGCGTGGCCATCGCACGGGCGCTGGCGCTGAACCCCAAGCTGATCGTCGCCGACGAGGCGGTGAGCGCGCTCGACGTGAGCGTGCAGGCGCAGGTGCTCAACCTGATGATGGAGCTTCAGGCCGAATTGGGGCTGAGCTATCTCTTCATCAGCCATGACATGGCCGTCGTCGAGCGGGTGAGCCATGACGTGGGCGTGATGTATCTGGGGCGGATCGTGGAGATCGGCCCGCGCCAGCAGGTCTTCGAGGATCCGCAGCACCCTTATACGCAGGCGCTGATGAAGGCGGTTCCGATCGCCGATCCGCGCAAGCGCAAGGACGAGAAGGAGCTGAACTTCAAGCCGATCCCGTCGCCGATCCATCCGGTGGGCTACGAGGCGGCGCCGTCGGAGTATCGCGAGATCGGTCCGGGGCATTACATCCTGACGACCGACAGCGGGTATTGAGAGCGGTTTCGCCTGCTTGCGCAGGCGATCCGGCGGGGGGACGCTGTCCCCCCGAACCCCTCCCGAG
This sequence comes from Rhodobacteraceae bacterium 63075, assembly GCA_003417655.1. Taxonomy (GTDB): domain Bacteria; phylum Pseudomonadota; class Alphaproteobacteria; order Rhodobacterales; family Rhodobacteraceae; genus Lentibacter. The sequence continues at coordinate 89,031 of QVMW01000003.1, read as the reverse complement.
CGTGTGGCAAAGCCACCGCGAGACCGGCAGCGTATCGTGAAGCGATGCGCGGGAGGTTCGGGATATTTTGGGCAAGAAGAAGGGCGCGATTCCGCGTTGGGGAAACATGCAGACATTGACGCCATTGGAGATCATGGAAAAGCTGGTCGGCTTTCCGACCGTGAGCCGCGATCCGAACACCGATTTGGTGGATTGGGTGGAGGGGTATCTCGCCTCGCATGGCATCGAGAGCCACCGGCATTGGCGCGACGATGCCAAGACGCATTGTGCGCTCTTTGCCCATGTCGGACCCTGGGAAGAAGGCGGCGTCGTGCTTTCGGGCCATACCGACGTGGTGCCCGTGGACGGGCAGCCCTGGACCTCGAACCCCTGGACCGTGACCGAGCGGGACGGAAGGTATTTCGGGCGCGGCACCTGTGACATGAAGGGCTTCGACGCCCTGGCGATCTGGGCGCTGGTCGAGGCGAAGCGGCGCGGCGTGACGCGGCCGCTTCAACTTGCGCTCAGCTATGACGAGGAGGTGGGCTGCACCGGCGCGCCGGCGATGATCGCGGCGATGCAGGGCGTCCTGCCCAAGGCCGAGGCGGCGATCATCGGCGAGCCGAGCCTTCTGAAGGCGGTGAGCGGCCACAAGGGCGGCGTGGGCGTTGCCACGCATGTTGTGGGCTTCGAGGTCCACTCGTCGATCATGCACAAGGGGGTGAGCGCGGTCATGGAGGCGGCGAAGCTCATCGACTGGGCCAATGAGGTCAATGCCGAACGGATGGCCGCCACGCCGGAGCCGCTGGCGGCGATGTTCGATCCGCCCTGGACGAATGCGCATGTCGGAACCATCGAGGGCGGCACGGCCAACAACATCACCGCCAAGGACTGCAGGTTCGTCATGGGGTTCCGCGTTGTGCCGGGCGAGGACAAGCAGGGCTGGGTGGGCCGCTACACCGCGCGCGTGCGCGAGGTGGAAGCCGCGATGCAGGCGGTGCATCCCGAGGCGCGGATCGATCTCGCGCCGTTTTTCGACGTGCCCGGGCTCAAGCCCGAGGAGGGCGGCGCCGCCGAGGCGCTGGTGCGGCGCGTTACAGGCGATAATGCGAGCCATGTCGTCAGCTACGGCACGGAGGCCGGGCAGTTCCAGGAGGCGGGCTATTCGGCCGTGGTCTGCGGTCCGGGCAGCATCGAACAGGCGCACCAGCCCGACGAGTTCATCGAAAAGTCCGAGTTCGAGGCGGGGGCGCGCTTCATGGAAGGGCTGCTCGAAGAGCTGGCCTGAGCATGGGCATCCCGCTGGGGCTGCACAATGCGCCGGAGCACCGCGCGGATCTGCCCGGGCAGGCCGATGCGGTGATCATCGGCGGCGGGATCATCGGGATCTGCACGGCCTATTTCCTTGCCGCGAAGGGGCTCAGGCCGCTCGTGCTGGAGAAGGGGCGCGTGGCCGCCGAGCAGAGCGGGCGCAACTGGGGCTGGATCCGCAAGACGGGGCGCGATCACGCCGAGCTGCCCATCGTCATCGAGGCGCAGCGGCTCTGGGGGGAGCTTCAGGCCGATTGCGAAGAGGATTTCGGCCTCAGGACATGCGGCGTGACCTTCCTGCCCGAGACTGACGAGGATGTTGCAGGCTACGAGGCATGGCAGGCCGAGTTCGGCGCGCAGGCAGGCTCGGTCATGCTGCCTGCCGCCGCGCTGCGGAAGATGTTCCCGGATGCCGAGCCGCCCTGGCGCGGGGCGCTGCACACGGCCTCGGACATGGTGGCCGAGCCTTTCGAGGCGGTGCCCGCCATCGCCCGGGCGGCTGTGCGCGCGGGCGCGGTGATCCGGGAGGGCTGCGCCGCGCGGGGGCTCGAGACGGAAGGCGGCGCGGTTTGCGGCGTCATCACCGAGGATGGCACGGTGAAGACGGGCCGCGTGCTCGTGGCCGGCGGGGCGTGGTCGTCGCTTTTCCTGCGCCGCCACGGGGTCAGCATCCCGCAGCTCTCGGTGCGCTCCAACGTGCTGCACACCGAGCCGATGGAAAGCTTTCACGATGGCGCGGCGGGCGAGGCGGGCATGTCCTTTCGCCGCCGAAGCGATGGCGGTTACACGATGGCCTCGCTGGGCTTCAACGAGCTCTATGTCGGCCCCGATGCCTTCCGTGCCCTGCCGCATTACCGGCAGGTGCTCTGGAGCGGGGCCTTCCCGGTCAGGCCGCGGTTTTTCGGGCCGCGGGATTACCCGGACCATTGGGGGACGAAACGGCGCTGGGCGATGGACGCGCAAAGCCCGTTCGAGCGGATGCGCGTTCTGGACCCGGAGCCGAACCACGGCGCGCTCGATGCGATGCTGGGCCGCTTCGCGAGGCGTTTTGCCAAGATCGGCAGGCCCGTGGAGGCGCGGCGCTGGGCGGGGATGATCGACGCGATGCCCGATGTGGTGCCCGTGGTGGACGAGGCACCGATCAGGGGCGTGGCGATCTGCACCGGGATGTGCGGGCATGGCTTCGGGATCGGGCCGGGCTTCGGGCGGATCATGGCCGACATGATGACCGGCGGCGCGCTTGGGCATGACTTGAGCCGCTTTGCCTTGTCGCGGTTCGACAGTTGGTCCAAGCTGGAGCTGGGCCCCGATGTCTGAGGAGACGCGCCATGCCGATCAGGAACAGATTCGCCGAATTGCAGGACAAGCTGACCGCATGGCGGCGCGATATTCACACCCATCCCGAGCTGCGCTTCACCGAAACGCGCACGGCGGGGCTGGTGGCCAAGCGGCTGCGCTCTTTCGGCGTTGACGAGGTTCACGAGGGATTCGGCAAGACGGGTGTCGTGGCCGTCATCAGGGGGCGCACGGACGAGAGCGGGACGGTGCTGGGCTTCCGGGCGGACATGGACGCGTTGCCGATCACCGAGGCGACGGGGCTGGACTATGCCTCGCAGACGCCCGGGATCATGCATGCCTGCGGGCATGACGGGCATACCACGATGCTGCTGGGCGCGGCGCAGTATCTTGCCGAGACACGCAACTTCGACGGCACGGTCGTGCTGATCTTCCAGCCCGCCGAGGAAGGCGGCGGCGGCGCGCGGGCGATGCTGAAGGAGGGGCTCATCGAAAAGTTCGGGATCGACGAGTTCTACGGAATGCATAACTGGCCCGGCGTGGAGGCGGGGCATTTCGCGTTGCGCGAGGGGCCGCAGATGTCGGCGGCGGGCGCCTTCGAGATCACCGTGCGGGGCAAGGGCGGCCACGGGGCCATGCCGCATCTCGCCGTGGACACGACACTGGCGGCGAGCCAGATCGTGAGCGCCCTGCAATCGGTCGTGGCGCGCAATGTCGATCCGCTCAAATCGGCGATCATCTCGGTCTGCGGAATCACCTCGGACACGGACACCTACAACGTCATTCCCGACGAGGTGAGCCTCAAGGGCACGACGCGCTATCTCGACAAGGAGATCGGCGCGTTGATCCACGAGCGCCTGCCCGCGATTGCCCGGAGCACGGCGGAGGCCTATGGCGCAAGCGCCAGGGTCCGCTGGCTGGAGGGCGTGCCGCCCACGGTGAACTCACCCGAGGGCGCATCCCATGCGGCGAAGGCGGCCGAGGCCGTGACCGGAAAGCCGCCGCTCGAGATCGACCCGGTGATGCCGGCGGAGGATTTCTCGGAAATGCTTGAAGCCCGCCACGGGGCGTATATCTTCATTGGCAATGGGCCGAGCGCGGACCTGCATAACCCGGCCTACAATTTCAACGACGATATCCTGCCCGCGGGCGCGAGCTTCTTCGCCGAACTGGCGGAAAGCCGCATGCCGGTCAGGGACTGAAAGGACAGACCATGCCAGTCAAGAACCGATTCGCCGAACTGCACGACGAGATCACCGCCTGGCGGCGCGATCTTCACGAGAATCCGGAGATCCTTTTCGAGACCCACCGCACCAGCGCGATCGTGGCCGAGAAGCTCGAGGCCTTCGGCTGCGACGAGGTGGTCACGGGGATCGGGCGCACCGGCGTCGTCGGCGTGATCAAGGGCAAATCCGACAGCTCCGGCAAGGTGATCGGGTTGCGCGCGGATATGGACGCGCTGCCCATGACCGAGACGACCGGGCTGCCCCATGCCTCCAAGACGGAAGGCGCGATGCATGCCTGCGGGCATGACGGGCACACGGCGATGCTCCTCGGCGCGGCGCAGTATCTTGCCGAGACGCGCAATTTCGACGGCACAGTCGTGGTGATCTTCCAGCCCGCCGAAGAAGGCGGTGGCGGCGGCAAGGAAATGTGCGATGACGGGATGATGGAGCGCTTCGGTGTCCAGGAAGTCTACGGCATGCACAACTGGCCGGGCCAGCCTGTCGGGCAATTCGCGATTCGCCCGGGGCCGTTCTTCGCGGCGACCGACCTTTTCTCCATCGAGTTCAAGGGCAAGGGCGGGCATGGCGCAAAACCGCAGGAGACCGTGGACACCACCGTCATGGCGGCGCATGCCGTCACCGCGCTCCAGACCATCGCCAGCCGCAACGCCGACCCGATCGACAGGCTGGTCGTGTCGGTCACCTCCTTCGACACCTCCTCGCATGCCTTCAACGTGATTCCCGGCGGCGTGACGCTCAAGGGCACGGTGCGGACCATGAGCCCGGAGATGCGCGACCTGGCCGAAAGCCGGATCAAGCAGATCTGCGAAGGAATCGCGGGGACATTCGGCGGCTCTGTCCAGATCGACTACACGCGCAACTACCCGGTGATGATCAACCATGACGACCAGACCGCATTCGCCGCCGAGGTGGCCCGCGGCATTTCGGGAGACTGCAACGAGGCCCCGCTGGTCATGGGCGGCGAGGATTTCGCCTTCATGCTCGAAGAGCGCCCCGGCGCCTACATCCTCGTGGGCAACGGCGACACGGCGATGGTCCACAACACCGAGTATGACTTCAACGACGAGGCCATCCCCGCGGGCTGCTCGTGGTGGGCCGGGATCGTCGAGCAGCGGATGCCGGCGGGGTAGGCGTGAAAAAGATCGCCATTATCAATTTCACCGGTTTTCGAGGCAATTGGGGATGTCAGGCCACAAGCATCGAGCTGGTGAAATTCATTTCGGGCTGCTTTCCCGAAGATGAGGCGCTCGATTTCAGCTTTGTCCCGTTGTTGCCCACGTCGAAGGTGGACATGGCCTATGACAGGCAACTCGATCGCGTTTTCGAGGCCTTCACGGATGTGGCTGAAGCGCGCGCGGGTGCGGGCCGGTCTCTGGACTATCTGGAGAGAGCCTGCACAGAGCGCTATGGCTTCTGGGCGGATCGCGTCAAAGAGGCTGATCTGGTTGTCTTTCAGGCGGAGGGCACGATGGGCATGGGCGCGAGTTTCGCGCGGGGGCCGCGGCTTATGCTTTTGCCGTTCGTGGCCAAGCATGCTTGGGGGCGTATGGTGATTTCGCTCAACCAGTCCTTCTATTCGCATGAGGCGCATATCCGCAAGAATGCGGCTGAGGCCTTTGGCAGCTTTGATTTTGCAGCTTTCCGCGAGGGAGCGTCTGTGGCTTTGGCGCGGGTCTCGGGCGTGGCCAATGCGGCCTATGTGCCTGATGTGGCGTTTCTGTCGCCGAAGGCCGAAATGGAACCAAGTCCGCTCAAGGCGGGAGAGGGATATTTCGCGGTGTCAGGTTCGGCGCTCAAAGATCCGCGCCGCTACGAACTGATCATGGAGCAGGCTGATCGTATCCGCGCCGAGACGGGATTAAAGCCGCTTCTGGCTTTGTCGCGCGACTACAAGATGACGCTCAGGGCGATGATGAAATGGAAGCGCGGGAGCTATGCGCGCGTGCCTGCTTCGGCGCGCTATGCACAGGTCACGGGGCTGTTTTCGAAGTGTCAGTTCCTTCTTTCGGGACGCTATCATATGTCGATCCTATCCGCGGCGGCAGGAACGCCCAATGTGATTCTCACGGGCAATTCGTTCAAGAACGAGGGGCTTGTTTCGCTTCTGGCCGCGAACCGGCCTGTGCATGACTTCGCGGATAGTGATGCGATTGTGAGTGAAGCGTTGGGGATTCTGGACAACCTTGATGAGGAGCGCGCGGCGCTCAGAGAACAGGTTGCCAAGATCAGGGAGACGATCTTGCGGGCGCAGGGGCATGTCGCGGGGATCATCGCGGGAGCACCGCCTGAGCCTTTCGAGGACGGTTTGCCAGAGTATGATCTCAAACCCGAGATACTGGAGCGGTATTATGCGCATGGGCGTGGCAAGGGTGACAAGCCAAGTCGCGCGCTTCCGGGCAAGCGGCGGGGCAAGGATCACCCGATGACAGCCATTCTGGAGCCTCTGGCTGATGGTCTGGCGGAAGACAGGGAGCACAGCATGGGAGCGCTGCGCAAGATGGCGAAGGCCGATACCGGCTTCAAGGCTGCGCTTGGTGCAAGGCTTTCTCGATAAGGGCCGAGAGCCGTGGTCGTAGCTCGTCCTCTTGGCGGAATTGATAGATATTGCGGTAATAGAACAGGAAGCGTTTGCGCTCGACCTCCGTGCAGGAGTCGCGCAGAGGGTCGGTGGCTTTTGCCAGGTCAGTTCTGGAGCGTATCTGGTGGGCCACGGGGGCGTAATCGGCTTTGCCGAAGCAATAAAGCGGTTTTTCGTGGATGATGGCTTCGCTGCCAACGCCTGAATTTACAGTGAAAACCGCTGATGCGCCTGAGAGAAGCTGATGTATCGAGCCCTGGCTGATCTGCACGTGTGGCTGTCTGGAGGCCGTTTCGAGCGCCGCGCTGACACGGCGGCTGCGGCATTTGGGATGGCGCTTTACAACCACTGTGAATGGGGAGCCTTCGAATCGTTCTATGACCATCGCGAACATGTCGAGCATGGGGACATAGGCGTTGCGCTGTACCATATCGCCAATGGTTTGCAGCGCGAGAAAGACATAGCGCTCGGGCAAGGCCTCTTGCGCATCGCTTTGGGCATATTTTGAGACATTACCCGAGATGGCCGCTGCTTTGGCTTCATCGAAGTAGGTGTCGATCTCGGCTTGTGTTGCGCCTTCGAGATCAAGCTCTTGAGCCGTTTTGTCAGCCAAGGAAGACCAGCCTGCAAAGCCAAGCGGGTCAAGCGAGGTGCGACCGGGAAGATCGGCCGCTTTGAAATGCATGACATGCGTGCCGCGCGCGCGCAGGGCGGCGAAGGCAGGGCTTTCGACGGTGTGATGCGACAGGTAGAGCGCAGGCGCATGGCATGGCGCAGGGGTGTCTGACAGGTCAAGCTGGGTCGTGAGGCCTTTCTCGGTTGCCAAGGCAAGGCCTGTTTGAAGCGTGCGCAGCATGGCATCAACGGCTGCATTGGGCTTCAAGAGCTTGCGCAGGCTGAGGAAACGGCGGGGTGTTGCGACAATGACTTGCGGCTTGTCTGAAGGCGCAGGCTTGGCGCGCAGTAGCGCTTCAAGCTCTGTGCGGCGTGTGCCTTTGGCCAGTTTTGCGGCCAGTGCGATCGTCAGCCAGCGTCCCATCAGCGTTGCTGCTCCAGAAGTGCGAAGACGGCGCGGGCAGTTGCGCCTTGGGCGGTGTCGGGCAAGGCTGGTGCGGGGCGCGGTGTCTGCCATGCGGCGAGGACGGCTTCTGACAACGAGGCCGCATCGTCAACGATCTGATGTGGAATCTGCGCGTAGGCGGGGGCGTTGTTGGAAAGATCGGGGCCGGTGAGAATCACGCTGCCGGCGGCGGCGGCCTCCCAGGGGCTATGGCCGCCACGCTCGCCCAGTGCACCGCCGATGAAGCTGACATGGCTCATGGCATGCAGACGGGGCAGGTGACCGAAGGCATCCATGACGAAGAGATGGGTGCTGTGATCTGGCACGCCACCCTTGGAGAAGAACACGTGCTCAAGGGGGCATTGCGCCCATGTGCGGGCTTGCTGGGGGTGACGCGGGGCGATGGCCAGAAGCGCGTCGGGGCGTTGGGCCATGATTGCCTTTTGAGCGGCAAAGAGCAGCGCATGATCTTCGGGGTGAGTCGAAACGGCGAGCCAGAGGGGGCGGCGCAGCTGCTCCTCGGGCCAGTCAAGCGGCGCAGCGGGCTCACGCTGTTGCGCCTTGAGGTCTTCGATCACGCTGACGGGGGCACCGAGATTTTCGATGTCTTCGGCCACTTTCCCGGAGCTGGCCGTGATGAGATCGAACTGCTCCAGCAGCGCGGCGGCTGTCCTCGGCGCCTTGGAGCGGGTTTTCGAGGGGCGCGCCGCGATCAGGGCTTTGGGGATGCGGCGCTTGCCGAGCATTTGAAGCATCCCCGGGGGCATGTCGGATTCGGCGAAGAGCGCGATATCGGGCTGCCAATGATCCAGAAAGCTGTTTGAAGCGGCGAGAGTATCAACAGGTTTGAACTGATGTGTAAGCCCGGACAGGTCAAGAGCTTCGGCCTGATCTGCCCCTGTCTGGGTGTTTGTTGTGAGGAGGATATGCGCCTTGGCGGACAGCACGCGCAGGAGAGGGGCCATGCCTTTGACCTCGCCGACGGATTCAGCATGCATCCAGAGGAGCGGACCGGCGGGGCGCGGGGCTGTCGGCTTGCCAAAGCGCTCGGTGAGCCGATTGGCTTGGGCACCTTGTTTGCGGTGCGCCGCAGAGGCGGCAAGACGCCAGAAAAGCGGTGCGATCCTGCCAAGCGCAAGATACCCCACAAGCATCAGCGGCTGGCCCAAGGGTCAGCCCCCGGTGTGGCTCATGTGGCGCGACACTTTCCCGGCCACGTCCTGGCGCGAATAGTCGAAGTCATGGCCCTTGGGCTTGCGCGCGATGGCCTCGCGGATCGCCTCTTCGAGCGGGGCGTCGTCATCGGGATGGGCACGCAGAGGCGCGCGCAGGTCGGCATTGTCCTCCTGGCCGAGGCACATGAAAAGCTCGCCCGTGCAGGTCAGCCGCACGCGGTTGCAGCTTTCGCAGAAATTATGCGTCAGCGGCGTGATGAAGCCGATCTGCTGGCCGGTCTCCTCGAGCTCGACATAGCGCGCGGGCCCGCCCGTGCGATGGGCGAGGTCTTTCAGCGTGTAGCGCTCGGCCAGCCGCGCGCGCAGGTCTTTCAGCGGCCAATACTGGTCGATCCGGTCCTCGTTGCCGATATCGCCCATGGGCATGACCTCGATGAATGTCAGGTCCATGTCCTCGGCCTCGCACCATTCGGCGAGCGCGAAGAGCTCGTCCTCGTTGAAGCCCTTGAGCGCGACCGTGTTGATCTTGACGCGCAGCCCGGCGCGCTTGGCGGCCTCGATGCCCTTGAGAACCTGCGGCAGGCGGCCCCAGCGGGTGATATCCGCGAATTTCTGCTCGTCGAGCGTGTCGAGCGAGATGTTCACGCGGCGCACCCCGGCGGCGTAGAGCTGATCGGCGAAGCGGGCGAGCTGGGAGCCGTTCGTCGTGAGCGTCAGCTCCTTCAGGGCGCCGCTTTCCAGATGCCGGCTCATGGAGTTGAAGAAGGTCATGATATCACGGCGCACGAGTGGTTCACCGCCGGTGATTCGCAGTTTTTCCACGCCGAGAGAGATGAAGCTGGAGCACATGCGATCAAGCTCCTCGAGCGTGAGAAGCTCCTTTTTCGGCAGGAAGGTCATGTTCTCGGACATGCAGTAGACGCAGCGGAAATCGCAGCGGTCGGTCACCGAGACGCGCAGGTAGGAGATCGGGCGCGCGAACGGGTCGATCAGCGGCGCGGCGCGGCTTGCGGGCGAGAGGGCGGGGATGTCTTGTTTCATACGTCACAGTTAAGCGCTGCCAAACCGGCGGGCAAGGGTAATTCCGGGTGATTTCGGGGTGGGCAGCCGCTTCAGGGCCGCGTAAGCTGCCACCATGAGACATGTGTTTGCATCTTTCGGCGCGTTGGCCGTCCTGGCGGGCTGCGCCTTGTTTCCAAGTGAAGACAGGCCGCCCATGGAGGCAGCAGAGCCGAGCGGGAGTGGCGCGGTGCGCCCTGTGGCGCGGCCCGAGGGCGGGGCGCAGCCGCCCGAGGGGGCGCGCACGGCCGAGGCTTTCGACACGGTGAGCGCAGGCGAAAAACAGGCCGCCACGGAGGCCGCGGAGAAGGCTGCCGCCAGCGGGGCGGGCGCGGCGCTGGGCCAGACTGTCGCCTCGCTTGGAAATCCGGGCGAGCCCGGACTCTGGATCAAGACGCCGCTGGCGCGCGCACCCGGCAAGGGCCGTGTGGTCTATCCGGTCAATGGCAAGGCGGTCGAGCTGGAGCTCATCCCGCTGGACGGGCCGAAGACCGGCGGCAGCCGCATGTCGCTGGCGGCTTTGCGCGCGCTGGAGGCGCCGCTGACCGGGCTGCCGACAGTGGAAGTTTACGCGAACTGAGTGAATCACAATCGGGAGGAAGAAAATGACCAAGTTCAACAGACGCCAGACGATGGGCCTCATGGGCGCCGCAGCGGGCACGGCGCTGGCCGCGCCGGCCATCGCCATGAATAAAAAGATCACCGTGGGCGCGCTGCGCTTCACCTCGCATTCGGGCAGCTTCATCGCTGTCGAACGCGGCTATTTCGAAGAGGCCGGTCTGGACGTGGAGCTGAGGTTCTTCCAGGCGGCGCAGCCCATGGCCGTGGCGATTGCCAGCGGGGACGTGGACTATGCGGTGACGGCTGTCTCCGGCGGGCTCATCAGCCTTGCCGACAAGGGCGCGATCAAGGTGATCGGCGGAGCGCTCAGCGAGGAGGAAGGCATCGACGGGCAGAAGATCCTCGCCTCGGATGCGGCCTACCAGGCCGGGCTGACCTCGCCTGCCGGGCTTGACGGCAAGACCTTCGGCATCACGCAGGCGGGCTCGTCCTTTCACTACATGGGCTCCAAGATCGCCGCCGCCGAAGGCGCGAGCCTCTCGTTCAAGCCGCTGCAAAAGGTCGGCGCGGTGATCGGCGCGCTCAAGTCCGGGCAGATCGACGCCTGGTCGATCGTGCCGCATATCGCCAAGCCGCTGGCAGGCTCGGGCGCGGTGCATATCATCGGCGATGTGGCCGATTACCTGCCGGGCTACCAGGTCACCACCGTGTTCACCTCGGCGAAGAATGCCTCGGACGAACGCGCGCAGACCGAGAGCTTCCTTCAGGGCTTTTCGAAGGGTGTGAGCGATTACAACTCGACGATGATCGACAGGGCCGGAGGCGATGAAGGCGTGGCCGAGATGGTCGATCTCATTCACAACTATGTCTATACCGAGCGCCCGCGCGAGAAGGCCGCGCCGAGCATCATCAACGGCACGATGCGGCTCAATGAAGGCGCGGCGCTGAATACGGCCTCTGTTCAGGACCAGCTGAGCTGGTTCCAGTCCGAGGGGCTGGTGAGCGGGGATATCACGCTCGATACGCTGGTCGATGCCAGCTATGTCGAGACTTTCGGCGCGTGACGATCCGGGCTGCGGGCGCTGAGCCGCGCGGCCCGGACTTTTCGGGGCAGGCAGATGCAAATTCGTCTTGACGGGATACGCCATGTCTATGGCGACACCGAGGTTCTGCGCGACATTTCGCTGACCGTCGAGGAGGGGCGGATCGCCTGTCTCGTCGGGCCGTCGGGCTGTGGCAAGTCCACGCTTCTGCGGCTCATGGGCGGTCTGGAGCGGCCCTCGGGCGGGCGCGTTCTGCAAGAGGGCGACGCGCCCGACGGCTGCCTCAACCCGCTCACTTACGTCTTCCAGGACTTCGCGCTGCTGCCCTGGCGGACGGCGCGCGGAAACATCTCGCTGGTGCTGGAGGATCATGGGCTCGGGCGGGCGGAGGCCGCGCGGATCATCGACGATGTGCTGGCGCGCACCCGGCTGAGCGATTTCGCGGGTGCGCTGCCCAAGCAGCTTTCCGGCGGGATGAAACAGCGCGTGGCCATCGCGCGGGCGCTGGCCGTCAACCCGGCGGTGATGCTGCTCGACGAGCCGCTCTCGGCGCTCGATGCGCAGACGCGCGAGCTTTTGATGGACGATCTGATCGCGCTCTGGACGCGCGCGCCCTTCACGGCCGTCTATGTCACGCACAACCTCGCCGAGGCGGTGCGGCTCGGGCACAAGGTCGTCGTGCTCTCGCGCAGGCCGGGGGAGATTCGCGAGATCGTCGAGATCGACAAGCCGCTCAGTGCGCGGGGCTATGCCGATGCCGAGCTGGACGCGGTGCAAAAGCACCTCTGGGAGCTGATGCGCGAGGAGGCCAAGGCCGCAGACGAGGAACTTGTCGATGTCTGAGCGCCGCGCCGAGCATGTGCCGTTTCGCGGCCGTGGCTTCAGGCCGGGGCATCATCGCTGGGTCGGCGCGCTCGTTTTCGCGCTTCTCATCGCCCTGGCCGAATGGGGCACGCGGGCGGGCTGGATCGGCCAGCTCACGCTGCCGCGGCCCTCGGATGTGCTGGCCGCGCTGGGGGAGCTCTGGCAGAGCGGGCTTTTCGTGAAACACATGATCCCGTCGCTATCGCGGCTTGTGATCGGCGCGGCGATCGGCGTGAGCCTCGGCGTGTCGGTGGGCGTGCTGATCGGGCTCTTTACATTCGTGCGCGCGGGGCTTGTCCCGCTCGTGGCCGCGCTCTTCCCGATCCCCAAGATCGCGCTGCTGCCGCTTTTCGTGATCTGGTTCGGGATCGACGAGGCCAGCAAATATGCGCTCATCGCCTTCGGAACCTTCACACCCACCGTCGTGGCCACCTATGGCGCGGTCGATAACGTGGATCGCACGCTCATCCGCATGGGCCAGAGCTTCGGGCTGAGCTGGGGCTCTATCGTGCGCAAGATCGTGCTGCCGGGGGCGATGCCGGGAATCCTGTCGGGGCTGCGGATCAGCCTCGCCATCGGGATCATCCTGCTGGTGGCTGCCGAAATGCTGGGCGCGGAATACGGGATCGGGGCCTATATCCTTCAGGCGGGATCGCTCTATGACCTCGAGAGGCTGTTCGCCGGGGTCATCATCCTTTCGGTGCTGGGCGTGACCGTGAGCGCCGGGATCGGGGCGGCTGAGCGGCGGCTCCTGCGCTGGCGGAGTTGACAGCGTCAGACCACTTCTCTGTGCTGGTCATGGCTGGGTGGGTGGCCGAACTTTCGGGCATATTCACGGCTGAACTGGGTTGGACTCTCGTAGCCGACAGCAAAGGCCGTGTCGGAGACGGAACGGGCCTTCCGAGACAGCAGGGCTTGCGCCTCAATAAGCCGCAATTCCTTTTGATATTGCAGAGGGCTTGTACCGGTGACGGTCTTGAAATGCGAATGGAAGGACGAGGCGCTCATGGCCGCGCTGCGGGCCAGTTCCGCCACGCTGAGCGGCGCGCGGAAATCGGCGCGCAGTCGCGCGATGGCGCGGGCGATGCGGCTGGCATGGCTGTTCGCGACAAGATTGGCGCGCAACATCCCGCCGAGGGGCGAGCGCAGCAGACGATAATGAATCTCGCGCTGGAGCGGCGGGCCGAGCACCTTCGCATCAAGAGGATCGTCCATCAACGCCAGATATCGTATGAGTGGCGCTGTCCAGCCCGGATCCGCGGGACCGGCGGCCAGAGGCTTGGCCTGCGCCCCGGGCAGCGCAGCCTCCGCGATCTCGTCATAAAGGCTGCGAATGAGGGCCATGTCGAGCGCGAGAATGAGCGCGAGGTAGGGCTCGGATGCGCTTGCGTGGGTAATGCGTGACATGACAGGCAGGTCATGACTGACCACAAGTGCATCACCGGCGCGCAGCTCGACGCGATGCTTTCCGACCTGCGTTACTTTACCTCCCTGAAGAATCAGGCAGAGCACCGGCTCGTATAGCTGGGCTTCGAGCCGACTGACGGTATCGCGGCGATAGAGGGTGACACCGGGGAGCTTTGCGCCATCCCTGGCGGCTTCTTCATAGCGGATTCCCAGTTCCAAGAGCGTATTGTGCATGATCGTATTCTCCTGAGCCAAGGTATCACAGCGCTCAGGTTTCACCGACCGATTCTCCTCCCCCTTAGAGAAATAGGCATGATCGCGAGAGAATCGGGCAGGCAAACAGGACTTCGCCGCGGTAGGCAGGATGCAGCGAAATCCGGCTTTGCGCCTTGCACAGCCGAAACCAAGGAGACCAGCCATGTCATCCATTCAATCCCAGTTCCTCGACCTGACCTCCCACAATGATCGCTATGAAGCCATTGATCCGCGGGCAGGACTCAAGGGCAGCGCAGCAGGCAAGGTTGTCTTCATCGCGGGCGCGTCGCGTGGGATCGGGCAGGCCACTGCTGCCGCCTTTGCCGAGGCGGGGGCGAAGGCCTTGTACCTGACAGCGCGGAGCACGAAGTCTCTCGAGGAGACACGGGCGTTGGTCAAAGAGGCCAATCCGGACACCTCCTGCGCCATTGCCGCCTGTGATGTGACGGATGCGGCGCAGGTTGCGGCCACGGTTTCGGATTGTATCGGAAAGTTCGGTGCGATCGACGTGGCCGACGCCAATGCCGGCTACCTTGGGCCATGGGTCAAGATCGGCGAGAGCGACCCCGATGGATGGTGGCGCAATTGGCAGGTCAATGTGCAGGGCACCTATCATGTGATCCGCTACACGCTGCCCAAGCTCATCGACAGCGCTGCGCGATGGCGTGCGCAGGGCGGCAGCGGTGGCCATCTGATCTTGATGTCATCCATCGGGGCGCAGCTCCTGATGAAGGGGGCGTCAGATTACCAGACGTCGAAGCATGCGATCAATCGGCTTTGCGAATTCGTGCAAAGTGATCACGGAGAGGACGGCATCAAGTGCTTTGCCATGCATCCCGGCGGGGTGGCCACCGAGCTCGGCAGGAATATGCCGGAGGCGATGCATCAATATCTCACCGACAGCCCTGATCTCGCGGCTTCGTTTGCCGTCTGGCTTTCATCGGGCGCGGCCGATTGGGCGCGCGGGCGTTACCTCAGCGCGAATTGGGACGTGGAGGAGCTCTGCGCAATGAAGGAGCGGATCGTGGAGCAGGATCTTCTGGTCAACCGCCTGCGCGCCGCCGGCTGAGCCCTGTCACAGGTATTTCGCCGCCTCCTTGCGGGCGAAGGGCTTCATGTGCCTGGCGTGGTTCGACAGGAAATATTCCACGCGCTCGGGGTCATGCTTGCTCAGGTCACGCAGCCACCAGGCGACGGATTTCTGGATGAACCAGTCGTCATCGCGCAGGTAAGCGGCGGCCCATTCGAGCACGCGGATGCGGATGGCCAGCTCTTCCGGCTTGGGGTGATTCTGCTTGGTGTAGGGCAGGGTGATGACCATGGCGGCGCGGCGCGTCCAGTGACTGTCGGATGTCGTCCATGTCTCGACCTCCTCGATGCGCGAAGGGTCGGCAACGAGCCGTTTCTGCCCCGCCATCATGGCATGATCGGCGATGGCCCAGCTGTCGAGGTCATCAAGCCAGGAACAGATAAGCTGCCAGACGGACTCGTCGGGGCGGATGCGCGCCTTGGTGAGCAGCTTGGCGGCGGCGAGGCGGGCCTCGAAGATATCCGTCTGCCAGAGCTGATCTGCCAGCGCGACCCGCGCATCGACATCGAGCTGGCCACGCCAGTCCTTCGTGAGCCTGTCGATCTCGGGATTGCGCAGGCCTATATAGTCCCGCGGCACCTTGTGATAGGCCGCCATCCCCTCGGCGCGGCCGGGTTCGGCGGCAGCGCGGAGCGCGGCGAGAGCGTCTTCGAGCGTCATTCGACCGTCACCGACTTGGCGAGGTTGCGCGGCTGGTCCACGTCCGTGCCCTTGGCGACGGCGGTGTGATAGGCCAGAAGCTGCGCCGGGATGGCATAGAGGATCGGGGCGAGCTCTGCGCCGATCGTGGGCATGGTGATGGTCATCCAGGCCTCATCACCGGCCTCCGCCGCGCCGGCCGCGTCGGTGATCAGCATCACCTTGCCGTCCCGCGCCATGACCTCCTGCATGTTCGAGACCGTCTTCTCGAAAAGCGCATCGCGCGGGGCCTTCACGACGACCGGCAGGGTGTGGTCGATCAGCGCGATGGGGCCGTGCTTGAGCTCGCCCGACGCATAAGCTTCGGCGTGTATATAGCTGATTTCCTTGAGCTTCAGCGCGCCTTCATGGGCCAGCGGATACATCATGCCGCGGCCCAGGAAGAGCACGTCGCTGGCCTCCGAAAGTTTGAGCCCCGCATGGGCGAAGTGCTGGTCGAGCGCGAGGGCCGCATTGACCGCCGAGGGCAGCGAGCGCAGGGCGGCAAGCGCGTCGGCGAGCGCCTCATCTGACAGGCGGCCCCGGTCATGGGCGGCCTTGAGCGCGAGCAGGTAGAGCACCGTGAGCTGGCAGGTGAAGGCCTTGGTGGAGGCCACGCCGATCTCGACGCCCGCAAGGATCGGCAGGGCGAGGTCGCTCTCGCGGGCGATGGAGCTTTCGGGAACATTGACGACCGAGAGAATCCGCGCCGCCTTGCCCTCGCAATAGCGCAGCGCGGCGAGCGTGTCGGCCGTCTCGCCCGACTGGGAGACGAAGAGCGCCCCGGTGCGCGGCGGCATCGGCGGCTCGCGGTAGCGGAACTCGGAGGCGATATCGACCTCAACGGGAAGCCCGGCGATCTGTTCGAACCAGTATTTGGCCGTCATGCAGGCATAGTAGGCCGTCCCGCAGGCGACCATGACGAGCCGGTCGGTCTCGGCGAAATCCTGGCCCGTGCCGGGCAGCTCGATGCGGGTGCCGTCATCGCTGAGATAAAAGCCGATCGCCTCGCTGAGCACCTGTGGCTGCTCGGCGATTTCCTTGGCCATGTAGTGTTTATACCCGCCCTTGTCGATCTGGGACGTGTCGATATCGACCGTCCGGATCTCGCGGTTCGCGGGGCGGCGTTCGGAATCGAGAATCTCGACGCTCTCGCGGGTGACAATGGCGAAATCGCCCTCTTCGAGATAGGTGATCCGGTCCGTCAGCGGCGCAAGGGCGATGGCATCGGAGCCGATGAACATCTCTCCGTCGCCATGGCCGATCGCAAGCGGCGAGCCCTGGCGCGCGGCGATCAGCAGATCGTCGTCGTCCTCGAAGAGAAAGCAAAGCGCATAAGCCCCCCTGATCTCGCCGATGGTGGCAAGCGCCGCGTCCCGCGGGCTGAGGCCCTCGTCGATATGGGACTGGGTGAGCAGGGCGACTGTCTCGGTGTCGGTGTCTGTATCGTGTTCGACCCCCTTCGCGCGCAGCGCCTCGCGCAGCTCGCGGTAGTTCTCGATGATACCGTTGTGCACGACAGCAACGTTCCGTGTGCTGTGCGGATGGGCGTTCTGCTCGTTGGCGGCGCCATGGGTGGCCCAGCGGGTATGGCCGATCCCGGCCTTGCCCCTGAGCGGCTCGTGCACGAGCCTGTCGGAGAGGTTGACGAGCTTGCCCACGGCGCGCCGCCGCGCCAGCACCCCCTCGCTGACCGTGGCGATACCGGCACTGTCATAACCGCGATACTCAAGGCGCTTGAGCGATTCAACGAGCAAAGGCGCGGCTTCATGATTGCCGAGAACTCCAACAATTCCACACATTTACTCGCCTTTCTTGATCTCGTCGGCCTTGCGGGCCTTCAGCTTGGCGAAGAATTTTTTCGCAAAGCCCGGCTTGTTGTCCTGCGGGGCGCGCGCGATGGCCATGGCGCCTTCGGGCACGTCCTTGTTCACGACGGTGCCTGTCGCGGTCATGGCTTCATCGCCGACCCGCACCGGGGCCACGAGCATCGTATCCGAGCCGATGAAGGCGCGCGCGCCGATCTCGGTGCGGTGCTTGAAGACGCCATCATAGTTGCAGGTGATCGTGCCCGCGCCGATATTGGTCTGCTCGCCCACCGAGGCATCGCCGATGTAAGCAAGGTGATTGGCCTTGGCGCCGGGGCCGAGCACGGCGTTCTTGATCTCGACGAAATTGCCCACATGCACATCCTCGGAAAGTTCCGTGCCGGGGCGCAGGCGGGCATAGGGGCCCACTATGGCCCCCCGGCTCACATGCGCCCCCTCGAGATGCGAAAAGGCGCGAATCCGCGCGCCGTTCTCGACGGTGACTCCGGGGCCGAAGACGACATGTGGTTCGATGGTCGTATCGGGGCCGATATGGGTGTCATGGGCGAAGAAGACAGTCTCCGGCGCGCTCAGGCCGACACCGTTTTCCAGCATTTCTGCGCGCTTGCGCGCCTGGAAGGCGGCCTCGGCGCGGGCGAGGTCTGCGCGTGAATTGACACCGAGCGTTTCAGCCTCGTCGCAGGCCACGGCGGTGCAGCTCAGGCCTGCATGGCGGGCGAGGCCGATGATGTCGGTAAGGTAATACTCGCCGGCGGCATTGTCATTCGTCACCTGGCCCAGAAGGTCGAAAAGCGCCGAGTTGGACGTGAGAATAACCCCGCTGTTGCAGAAGCTTATCTTGCGCTCTTCATTCGATGCATCCTTGAACTCGACGATCCTCTCAAGCCGGTTCCCGTCCATCACGAGCCGTCCGTAGCGGCCCGGATCGGTGGCCTCGAAGCCGAGCACGACGAGGTCGAACCGCTCCCGGGCCTCGCGCATTCGCGCCAGCGTCTCGGCGCGGATGAAAGGCGTATCGCCGTAGAGCACGAGCGTGTCACCCGGCGCATCGGCCAGCGGGCCTCGCGCGCAGAGCACGGCGTGGCCCGTGCCGTTCTGCTCGTGCTGAATGACGATCTCGACCTTGGCGTCTAAGCCCTGTGACGCGGCGGTGACATCCTCCGCGCCATGGCCTGCGACGATGACCGTCCGGCGCGGCGAGAGCGCGGCCCCGGCCTGCATCGCGTGCAACAAAAGCGGGGCATGAGCCACTTCGTGCAGCACCTTCGGGAGGTCGGATTTCATCCGTGTGCCCTTGCCTGCGGCGAGTATGACGAGATTGGTGCTCATGTGGCGCTCTTGCGGTTTCTCTTGTGTTTTCTGCCCGGACCGTTTTATCCGCTGGGGCAGACAGCACAAGGCCAACGCGTTCAAGCAATGTTGCGGCATGTGACATATTGGAGGGCGCGATGCGAGCGGTTGTTTTCGATCTGGACGGAACCCTGGCCGACACCAGCGGTGATCTCATCGCGGCGGCGAACGAATGTTTCCGCGCGATGGGCGAGGGCGATGTGCTCGACGTGGTGGGCGATGCGGGCGTGGCGCTCCGGGGCGGCAAGGCGATGTTGCGCGCCGGGCTGGAGCGGCTGGGGCGGCCCGACGACGCGGTGATCGAAGCCTATTACCCGAGGCTTCTGGAGGCTTACGGCGCGAAGATCGATGTGCACACGGTGTTCTATGACGGGGCGCTCGACGCGGTCGAGGAGCTGCGCCGGGGCGGCTACAAGCTTGCCATTTGCACCAACAAGCCCGAGGCGCTTGCGCGCGAGCTCATGCACCGGCTCGGCGCGCTCGACCTGTTCGGTGCGCTTGTCGGGGCCGATACGCTGGCCGTGCGCAAGCCCGACCCCGCGCCGCTCTTCGAGGCGGCGCGGCGCGCGGGCGGCACGCCCGGGCGCTGCCTTCTGGTGGGCGACAGCGACACCGATCGCAACACCGCCCGCGCGGCGGGGGTTCCTTCGGTTCTGGTCACGTTCGGCCCCTCGGGCGCGGACATGGCGGCGCTGGAGCCGGAGGCGCTGATCTCGGCCTATCACGAGTTGCCTGAGGTCTGTGCGCGGCTGCTGCGCTAGTTCGGAGCCTGCGCAAAGTCTTTGGAGGCTATCGAAAAAGCCATGCGCCGAGATTGATTTCCCGGGGCCGCGCCCGCATAGAGGGGGCATGACAGAGACATTCGAAGGCAGTTTCACCCAACAGGAGCCGATCCCCGAGGAGGCGATCGCGCGGGCCGTGGAGGTGATGCGCAGCGGGCGGCTGCATCGCTACAATCTGGCCGAGGGCGAGGCCGGCGAGACGGCGCTTCTGGAGGCCGAGTTCGCCGAAGCGATGGGCATGCGCTACTGCCTTGCCGTGGCCTCGGGGGGCTATGCGCTGGCCTGCGCGCTCCGGGCGGTCGGGGTCGGGCCGGGCGAGCGGGTCTTGACGAATGCCTTCACGCTGGCGCCCGTGCCGGGGGCGATTGCCTCGGTGGGGGCGGTGCCCGTCTTTGTCGGGGTGACGGAGGCGCTGACCATCGACCTCGATGATCTCGCCGCCAAGGCCGGGCAGGCGGATGTGCTGATGCTCAGCCACATGCGCGGGCACCTGGCCGACATGGACGCGCTGATGGCGCTTTGCGATGCTAGGGGTTTGAAAGTCATCGAGGATTGCGCCCATACGATGGGCGCGCGCTGGAACGGGCGGCTCTCGGGCACGGATGGCCTAATCGGTTGTTATTCCACGCAAACTTACAAGCATCTCAACTCGGGTGAGGGCGGCTTTCTCGTCACCGACGATGAAGATATTGCCGCGCGGGCGACCGTGCTGTCGGGCTCCTACATGCTCTATGAGCGGCACCTCGCCGTGCCCGGGGCGGAGGTCTTCGAGCGGGTGAAATACGACACGCCGAATGTGTCGGGCCGGATGGACCATCTGCGCGCGGCGATCCTGCGGCCGCAACTGGCGCAGCTCGCGGCGCGCTGCGAGGCGTGGAACGCGCGCTACCGGACGGTCGAGGCGGGGCTGCGCGAGACGCCGGGACTGCGCGTGGTGGAGCGGCCCGCGGCGGAGTATTACGTGGGCTCCTCGATCCAGTTCCTGCTGCCGGACTGGGGTGAGGCGGCGATTGCCGAGCTTCTGGCCCGCTGCGCGGCGCGGGGGGTGGAGCTGAAATGGTTTGGCGGGGCCGAGCCTGTGGGCTTTACCAGCCGCTATGACAGCTGGCGCTATGCGCCTTCCGAGCCGATGCCGCAAAGCGACCGCGTTCTGAAATCGATCATCGACATGCGGCTGCCGCTGACCTTCTCGCTGGACGACTGCGCGCTCATCGCGCGGATCATCAAGGCGGAGGTGAGCGCCGTCTTCCAGGCGGGCCTGCGCTAAGCCCTTGGCAAGGCGTGCATATCACGGTCGGGTTAAGGCCCGCTGAGCGCCCCGTCCCACAAGGTTAATGCGCCCTCCGGCTCCGAAAACGCCCTGTCACCCCCCTGTGCACCCCGCTAGTACACCCCCCTGTACACCCCCGGATGCAGGCGGGCGTTAACCGAAAATTAGTTAACGCCGCGCGCGGTGGAAGGCCGCAGGGGGACGGCTTGAGATTCCGGAATGAAGGGCGCAGAGTGCCATGGGACGCGCGAAAACGAGAATTTGAGGATTGAAGAGGCAAGGATGCGTCGATTTTCTGCTTTGGTCATTGTGACATTGGCACTGGCTTTCGCCGGGCTTGCAACGCGCGGGACAGCCCAGGGAAACGGGCTGCCCGAGCGGTATGCGCTGGCGACGAACTTCCAGAGCGACGCTGACCCGACCTCATTCATGACGAATCTCGAAAAAGGGGCTGCAAAGCCCGGTCCATTCCCGCCGGAATTGGGCCTGACGGGCGAGTTGGCAGGCATATTGGCAGGGATGCCGTATCGCCCCGATCTGCCCGACATGATATGGCCATGGATCGTTTTCGAAGGTGGCCGCCCGGTCGCGATGGGACTTGATCTGAACAGCGCGGCGCAACCCGGCTTGCCGAAGGCACAGCGCATTGCTTCGGTCGAAGGGGTGGAGGCCATCCGCGAGCTCTCATACGACCGCATGGGCGACAGGCTCAGCTTCGGGGCCGTCTACGGGGTCGCTGTGCGCGAAGCAGGACAGATGTCCATGCCCGGCAAGCTCAACAGGGAGATCGTGTCCGAGGGCGTAGTCACCGCCGGTGATCGCCCTGGGTGTTTCGGGGTCAACCTGAGCCGCTCCAACGGGAAATATGCAAGGGCCAGCCTGTGCTTGAGCCTCCTTGGCAGATACGAAGGCGAAGGTGGGAGCAGCTTTCTGCATCTCAAGGCTGAGATCGAGGGCGTTGCAGGGTTCAAACAAGTTGAGGAAACGCCCTTTTCTGTGACTCGCTACGCCGTGGCGATCCCCTTGGAAGGCGCAGCCTCCGCCGGGGCCTACATCACGGCCAGCGGGGTGGACGGGTTTCATGCCGAATCCCTGCTTGAAGACATCAACCGCTTTGCCGCCAGTCTGGAGCAGAGCATCGCGCGGCATGAGTTCGACCTGGCGGCGCGGCAGGTGGAGAGCCTCAATGCCTATCTCGCCGATCTCGAGGCCGCGGGCGCGCGCTGGCAATGGACGCGCCGTCCGACGGCGGCCGGGGTCACGCGCTACAACGAGCTGATGGAGGCCATCGAGCTCTATCGCCTCGCCCATCTCGACACGCAGGCGCGGGTGAATGACGTGCGCCAGCAATTGCTGGTGCTGCGCACAAATTTCTCGGGCAATATCGTCAAATCCATGCTCAAATCGACGATCAACTGGATGAACGTGGTGCCGACCGATCCTGTCTCCGGCCTTGCGGGCTATTCCGACATCGCCGGGGCGCTGCTCTTGCCGCAAAGCTTGCAGAGCTGGAAGGAGACGGCGGACTCCGACGCCTCGATCCTGGCGAGCCAGGCCAGGGCGATCCGGCATTTCGAGGCGCTGGAGGTTGCGCTGGCGGAGCGGCTCGTGGACCTCACCGAGGCGCGCGGCGATCTGTTCGAGCGCATCGAGAATAACGAAGAGGCGCGCGCGCTCGAGCTTGACGCCGCGCTGCGCAGCCACTGAGACACAGGAGAGCAGAGATGTTCAGACGTATTTTCATCGCCGCCGCCGCGCTCGCCCTCGGGGCCGGGGCCGCCACGGCGCAATCGCTCAACCCCGGCTACAAGCTGGTGCTCGAGCCGGGCGAGCTCACGGTGACGCATCGTGGCAAGACCGTCTTCGAGGTCAGCCAGGACCCGGGCGATCCGCTTTTCGTGATGCGCGGCGTGCGCGACATGACCGGCAATGGCCATGCGAATTTCACCGTGATCTGGCGGCGGGCGCGCAGCGCGGCGCATTTTGTGCTGGCCGAGATGCGCAGCGACGGGTTCGTCATTCTCCACGAGGTGGAGGGCATGACCCCCGACATCCTGTCGACCTACGAGCATCTGACCGACGATCAGGCCGCCGCGCTGGCCCGGGGCGAAAGCCTCTCATTCGGGCGAGACCGCCGCCGCCCGCTTGAGGAGGACGTGCCCGACACCGCTGCGGCCCCCGAGCCTGCGCCGTCGCCCGGGCACTGGGCGTTCATTCCGGGCTCCTGGGATCTCGCCACCGCGGCGGAGCTGGGCTGGCGCGCGCGGGGCGATGACGGCGAGACCTACAGCCAGATCCGGTTCCGCTGCCCCGACAACGGCGATGATATCTGGGTGCTCGTGGACCGCAGCCATGACAGCGCGGAAGCGGTCCCACGGCAGGTCGCGCTCGTGGCTGACGGGATGGAAATGCCCTTGAGGCTGATGCCGCAGATCAGTGACCAGACCGGCGATTGGTATCCGATCGGCATGGTGGGGCGGCAGACGGACCTCTTCGAACGGCTCGAGGAGGCGGGATCGGTCGAGATGCTCTATGGCGACGAGCGGGTCGTCTTGATCGCCAACGGCCCGGAGCCGGAGGACACGGCGGCGCTGTCGCTGTTCAGGGCGCGTTGCGGCCTGACGGGCAATGAGTGATCCCAGCGGGGGGCTGCGCTCAGTCGCGCAGCTTGAGCTCCGGCAGCTCGGGGCGCTTGAGCGGGCCGGGCCGGGCCGGCGCCAACGCGGGCTGACCGGCTTCCAACCTGTCGATGGCCTCGTCGAAGAGCGCGGTCACGTCCCGGGTGAACCCGTTTTGCGACATCCGGATCTCGGGGCCATCCTCGGTCAGTTCGATCAGCACCAGATCGGAGAAGCTGCGGCTGTTGGCCGACAGAATCAGGACGCCGGGATCGGCGCTGTCGCTCATGTAGGCCGGGCCGTGGACGCGGATCGAAAAGCTCTGCACCGTATAGACGGGCGCGCCGTCCCGCGTGATTTCCAAACTCTCCGGGGCCTCGCGATCAATCGAATACCCCAGCGCGCGCATCCGCTCGGTGGCGGGTGGGCGCGGCGTTTCTTCCGTATCCGCGGCGGGGATGTGCAGCGTGTCTCCGGGCGCGAGCTGGGCGAAAATGTCCACCTGCGCCCTGGCGACGCCGCGCCCCTCCGCAGCGGCGCATGATGCCGCGAGGGAAAGGCCCGATATGGCTCCGATTAGCCCGGTTCTCATGACATGCTCCCGAAATGCTCGTGCTTGCAATGAACCATCATGTGGCACCGCCTTCAAGGGCGCGCAGCGCAGCCCGAAGCTCAACCGAGCGCGCGCCAGCCGATATCGCTGCGGTAAAAGCCCTCGGGCCAGTCGATGGCTTCGATCATCCCGTAGGCTGCATCGCGCGCCTCCTGAAGGCTTTCACCCCGCGCCGTGACATTGAGCACGCGCCCGCCGGCAGAGACGAGCTGGCCGTTCTCGCGCCGGGTTCCGGCGTGAAAGACCATGCGGCGGCTTGTCTCCGGCAGCGCCTCGACGCCGGTGATCGGCGTGCCCTTCTCGTAGGCGCCGGGGTAGCCCTTCGCGGCCATGACGACCGTCATGGCGTGATCGCCCGCCCAGTGCACCTTCGCCTCCGAGAGCCGCCCCTCGGCGGCGGCGTGGATATGGTCGAAGGCCTGCGCGCCGAGGCGCATCATCAGGACCTGGCATTCCGGGTCGCCGAAGCGGGCATTGTATTCCACGAGCCGTGGCGCGCCGTTCTCGATCATCAGTCCGACGAAGAGCACGCCTTGATAGGGCGTGCCGCGCGCGGCCATTTCCTTGAGCGTCGGGCGGACGATCTCGGCCATGCAGCGCTCGGTCACGGCCTCGCTCATCACGGGCGCGGGGGAATAGGCTCCCATGCCGCCCGTGTTGGGGCCGGTGTCTCCTTCGCGCACGCGCTTGTGGTCCTGCGCGGTGCCGAGGGGGAGCGCCTCCTCGCCGTCGCAGAGCACGAAGAAGCTGGCCTCCTCGCCCTCCATGAACTCCTCGATCACCACTTCCGCGCCCGCCGCGCCGAAGCTGCCGGAGAACATGTCGTCGAGGGCGGCCAGCGCCTCACCTTCCGTCATGGCCACGGTCACGCCCTTGCCCGCGGCAAGCCCGTCGGCCTTGATGACGATCGGCGCGCCTTGCTCTTGCACATAGGCGCGCGCGGCGGCGTGGTCGGTGAAATGGGCATAGCGGGCCGTGGGCGCTCGGGCGGCATCGCAGATTTCCTTGGTGAAGGCCTTGGAGGCTTCGAGCTGCGCAGCCGCCGCGCTGGGTCCGAAGGTGAGAATGCCGGCCTCGCGCAGCGCATCCGCCACGCCTGCGGCCAGCGGCGCTTCGGGGCCGATGATGACGAAGTCGATCCGCTCGGCGCGGGCCAGGTCCACCACCGCCGCGCCGTCCTCGATATCGAGCGGCAGGCAGGTCGCCAGCTCGGCGATCCCGGCATTGCCCGGGGCGACGACGAGCTTGTCGCATTTGGGGTTCTGTGCCGTCGCCCAGGCCAGCGCGTGCTCGCGTCCGCCGCTTCCGAGAATTAGGATGTTCATTGCGCGCATCTCCTGCTTGGCCTTCGGCTGCGCGGGTTCTAAGCTGGCGGCCGACGATATACAAGCGAGGCGATATGTCCGACCTGATCGACGAGCCGATGGAAGGCTCCAACACGCCGGAATTTTCCGTCTCCGAGATTGCCGGGACGGTGCGCAAGCTCATCGAGGGAGAGCTCGGCTGGGTGCGTATTCGCGGCGAGGTGGGCCGCGTCGTGAAGGCGCGCTCGGGGCATCTTTACTTCGATCTCAAGGATGAGCGCTCGGTGCTGTCCTGCATGACGTGGAAGGGCCAGATCGCCGGGATCGGCGTGATGCCCGAGGAGGGCATGGAAGTGGTTGCCGAGGGTCGGATGACCGCCAGCGGCTTCCAGTCCAAGTTCGCGCTCAACGCGCTCAACGTGGCCGTCGCGGGCGAGGGCGCGCTGATGGCCATGCTGGAGAAGCGCAAGAAGACGCTGGCCGCCGAGGGGCTCTTCGACGCAGGCAGAAAGCGGCCCTTGCCCTACCTGCCGAAGATCATCGGGGTCGTCACCTCGACGCAGGGCGTGGTCATCCGCGACATCATGCACCGGCTGCGCGAGCGGTTTCCGCGCAAGGTTCTGGTCTGGCCCGTGGCCGTGCAGGGCGCGGCCTGCGCCCCCGAAGTTGCCCGCGCGATCGAAGGGTTCAACGCGCTCACACCCGGCGGCGCGCTGCCGCGGCCCGATCTGATCATCGTGGCGCGGGGCGGCGGCTCCATCGAGGATCTGTGGGGCTTCAACGAGGAGGTTGTCGCGCGCGCGGCGGCGGCCTCGGAGATCCCGCTCATTTCGGCGGTGGGCCACGAGACCGACACGACGCTCATCGACCATGCCGCCGACAAGCGCGCCCCGACGCCGACGGCAGCGGCGGAGCTGGCCGTTCCGGTCCGGCTCGACCTGCTGGCCTGGGTGAACGAACAGGGCGGGCGGATGAGCGGCGCGCTGCGGGGCACCGTGGCGCAGCGGGGCCAGAGACTGGCCGACTTGAGCCGCGCCCTGCCGCGCAGCGACGCGCTTCTCGACGGGCCGCGCCAGCGGCTCGACCGCGCGGGTGAGCGGCTTCCGGCGGCGCTCAGGCACGGGGTGCAGCAGCGGCGGGTGCAGCTTTCGGACGCGGCCGGAAGCCTGCGGCCCTCGCTCCTGCGCGCCGTCGTCAGCGGCGAGCGGCGGCGGCTCGATACGGCCTCGGAGCGGCTCAAGCTGCGCGGCATCGCGGAGCGCAGGCAGCGGCTGGAAAGCGTTGCGGCACGGCTCAACGTGACCGCGATCCGGCAGGACATGGCCCGCAAGCAGCGCGAGTTGACGCGCCTCGAGCAGCGCGTCTCGGAGGCGGGCCGGCGGCAGATGCGCCAGCTTTCCGAGCGGCTGGAGGCCGTGGACCGTCTGCGCGAGACGCTGGGTTACAAGGCCACGCTGGAGCGCGGCTACGCGGTGGTGCGCGGTGACGGGGCCGTGGTCAAGACGAAGGCGGAGGCCGCGAAGGCGGGGGCGCTGGAGATCGAGTTCGCCGATGGCAAGCTGGCTTCCGGGGCAGGCGCCCAGGGCGGGCCGGCAAAACGCGCGCCGACGAAGAAGAAGCCTCCCGAGCAGGGCTCGCTTTTCTAGCGCCCTGCGCGTTGACCCTTGGGCAGCGTTCAAGGGCGTTTGCGATGCCATTGCCGGATGTAGGTTTCAGGGGACGAAGCGGAGGTTGGAACAAGCCGCGCGATCGCCAGCCCGAGGGGGCGGTCTGGCAATCGCGCGGTGCCTTCGGCGCTATTCGCGCGGGGGGCGGGAACCGAAAGCCTGCTCTGAGCTCCAAGCCGTCAATTCCAGCGCGGTGCTCGAATGTCCATCATGCCCGAGCGGCCTTTCAAGGTGCCGTGATTGGCGGTGGTTTGCGCCGCTTGCCCGAGAGCGCGTTTCCGGCGATGGCTGCGAGCAGGATCGTCCCGCCGATCAACGTGTTCACGCTCGCCGTCTCTCCCAGAAACAGCCAGACCCAGAGCGGGCCGAGCAGCACCTCGGCCAATGACAGCAGGGCAAGCTCTGCCGCAGGGAGGCTGCGTGAGCCAAGGGTGTAGAGAATCAGCCCCGCGCCGACCTGGAACACGCCCATGCCCATGGCGATGCCGCTGTCGCTCGGGCTGAGCACGAGCGAAAGGCCGAGGCCAAGGCATATCGCCACGGTGATGGCGATGGCGAAGAGGCCCGAGAGGAAGACCGCCGGCAGCATTTCCCCCATGCGCCCCCATCGCAGCGCGACGGTGAAGACGGCAAAGCCGAAAGCCGACCCGAGCGCGGCAAGGCTGCCCTTCAGGACGACGCTTCCGGACTTGTCGGCCACCATGATCGCGATCCCGCCGATTGCCACCGCGATCGACACCCATGTCGCGGGGCGCACCGGCTCGCGCAGAACGATCCAGCCGAGCACGGCTGCCATGAACGGCGCTGTCGCGAAGAGCAGCATGGCATTGGCGACCGAGGTGTTCTGGATCGCGTAGATGCCCCCCGAATAGGCCGCGACCAGCGAAAGCCCGGCCACGACGGCGGGAAAGCCGATGCGGCGGATCTGGACGAAGGGGCTTTCGCCCGACCGCAGCCTGATGAGCACGTAGAGAAACAGGGTCATGCTGATCGACCGGTAGAGCAGGATCTGCCAGACGACGGCATCTTCGATCAGGCGGATGCCGAGACCGACCGTCGACCACAGAACCCCCGCCGCAAAGACGAAGAGCACGCCATGCTTGTGGGCATCGGCAGTCAAGGAGGATGGTGCCGTGGAGGTCATGTCGGTCCGGTAAAACACGTCATGCGCTGACGCTAACCCTTTGGCGGGAGACGCGATACCCCGTTTGCGACATTCGCGCGGGTTTGCGACATTCGGGAAAGATTGCACCGGCCGCCCGCGCCATGGCTGCCCAAAGCGCACCCACGGCCCGACACGAGAAATTGCGATCGCTGACCTTCGCTGCGCTGGACGCGCGTTGGTGATTCGCGGACGGGGCGGCCAATGAGCGCCCTGCGCGGAATCAAGGCGCGAAGCGCCGCCGCGCATCGCCGCGCCGCGGCCCGTCGCTGTCGCGGCTCGTCAAACTCAATCGAGCGTCCGCTCCCAGTTCATACTCCGGACCGCCCCCCGCGCCGCCCCCTTTCCACCACGCACCCCGCTATTGATCCGAATCGCGCGAGCCGTTAAGAAATGAACAAGTGTTCAATAAACTGGAGGACGGCCCCATGTTCACGGGCGAGATGAAGTTCGACCTGGGCGAGGATGTCGGCGCGCTGCGCGAGATGGTGCATCGCTGGGCGCAGGAGCGCGTGAAGCCGATGGCTGCGCAGATCGACGAGTCCAATGCGTTTCCCAACGAGCTTTGGGCCGAGATGGGCGAGCTGGGCCTGCTGGGGATCACCACGCCGGAGGAATATGGCGGGGCGGACATGTCCTATCTCGCGCATACCGTGGCGGTCGAGGAGATCGCGCGGGCCAGCGCCTCGGTCTCGCTTTCCTACGGCGCGCATTCGAACCTCTGCGTCAACCAGATCAAGCTCAACGGCAACGAGGAGCAGAAGCACAAATACCTGCCGCGCCTCATCAGCGGCGAGCATGTGGGCGCGCTGGCCATGTCCGAGCCCTCCGCGGGCTCCGATGTCGTCTCGATGAAGCTCAGGGCCGACAAGCGCAACGACCGTTTCGTGCTCAACGGCAACAAGTACTGGATCACCAACGGCCCCGATGCGGACACGCTCGTCGTCTATGCCAAGACGGACATGGAGGCGGGCGCGAAGGGGATCACGGCCTTCCTGATCGACAAGGAGATGAAGGGGTTCAGCACATCGCCGCATTTCGACAAGCTCGGCATGCGGGGCTCGAACACCGCCGAGCTGATTTTCGAGGATGTCGAAGTGCCCTTCGAGAACATTCTCGGCGAGGAGGGCAAGGGCGTGAAAGTGCTCATGTCGGGGCTCGATTACGAGCGCGTCGTGCTGGCCGGAATCGGCACGGGGATCATGGCGGGCTGCATGGACGAGGTCATGCCCTACATGGCCGAGCGCAAGCAGTTCGGCGAGCCGATCGGGAACTTCCAGCTCATGCAGGGCAAGATCGCCGATATGTACACCAAGATGAACTCCGCGCGCGCCTATGTCTACGAGGCGGCGAAGGCCTGCGACCGGGGCGACATCACCCGGCAGGACGCCGCCGCCTGCTGCCTCTATGCCTCCGAGGAGGCGATGGTCGTGGCGCATCAGGCGGTGCAGGCCTTCGGCGGCGCGGGCTATCTGAGCGACAACCCGGTGGGGCGCATCTTCCGCGATGCCAAGCTGATGGAGATCGGCGCGGGCACCTCCGAGATCCGCCGCATGCTGATCGGGCGGGAGCTGATGGGGATGTATTTGTGATGCGTTTTCCCGGGTCTTTGAGTGTTGTCGGTTTGCTGCTGTCTGTAGCTGCGCCGACACAGGCCGAAGATGCCGATGTTTCAGCTTGGCTCGACAGATGTATCGCGCATTCGGCAGACGTCCGGCGCGAAGCGCGCTCTGCCGGGCTCCCGCCGGCAGAGAGTCCGACGAAGTGCACGACGACCATGCTGCGCTATTGTCAGCATGCGAAAGTGCCAGAAGACTGTGCCGAGGATTTGAAGGCGACGGTTTCGCGGAAACGCGAGGCCCTGATGGAGCGTATCCTCAATGAGCAAGGGCTCGACGCCACATCCGAAGAGCATCGGCCTCTGATGGATATCATGGGCGAGTTGGACACTTGGCGCGAAAACTACGCCCGGATAAAAAACGCCAATCCGCTGCCATTCTGGTTCTATGATTGGCTGGATGAAGATCAGCAGGCCGAGTTCTTTGCGCAGATGACTTCGTTCGATTGGGCAATCAAGAAGAGTGAGCAGCTTGAAGAGGCTCAGGACTGATGCTCAAGCGCGCCGCGACATACCAGGCTTTGCGGGAGGGCTTTAACTGGGCCTTGCCCGAGCGGCTGAATATGGCGGCGCAGGTGCTGGCGCGCCCTGAGGGGCAGGTGGCGATCATCGATCTGAGCCATGATCTGAGACATGGGCGGCAGGAGGTCACCTATGGGGAGCTTGCCGATATGGCGGGGCGGCTGGCGGCGGAGCTTGTGCGCCGCGGCGTGGGAAGGGGCGACCGCGTGGGCGTTCTCTTTTCCCAGGAGGCCTGGTGCGCGGCGGCGCATATCGCGATCTGGCGGATCGGGGCGGTCTCCGTGCCGCTCTTCAAGCTGTTCAAGCGCGATGCTTTGGAGAGCAGGATTGGCGACAGCGGGCTGGAAATCGTCGTGACGGACGCGGAGGGCGCGGGCATGGTCGAGGGGCTGGCCGAGCCGCTGCTGCCCCATGAGCTGCCCGAGGGGGACGCGCCCATGGCGGACACGGCTGCCGAAGACCCCGCCGTGCTCATCTATACCAGCGGCACGACGGGCAAGCCCAAGGGCGCGCTGCATGCCCACCGCGTCCTGACGGGGCATCTGCCGGGCGTCGAGATGAGCCATGACTTTCTGGGGCAGGAGGGGGATCGCCTCTGGACGCCTGCGGACTGGGCCTGGATCGGCGGGCTCTTCGACGTGCTGATGCCGGGGCTGGCGCTGGGCGTGCCCGTCGTTGCGGCGCGATTGGCGAAATTTACCCCCGGCGAGGCGGAGCGGGTTTGCCGCGCGGGCGGGGTGCGCAACGTGTTCTTCCCGCCGACAGCTCTGAGGATGCTCAAGGCGGCTGGGCAGGAGATCGGCGGGTTGCGCTCCGTGGCCTCTGGCGGGGAGCCGCTGGGCGCGGAGATGCTGGACTGGGGCCGGGGCGCCTTCGGCGCTACGATCAACGAGTTTTACGGGCAGACCGAATGCAACATGGTCGCCAGCTCTTGCGGCGCCCTCTTCAGCCCCTTGCAGGGCTGCCTCGGGAAGGCTGTGCCCGGTTTTGATGTGGCGGTGATCGACGAGAGCGGCAATCGCACACAGGGCGAAGGCGATATTGCCGTGCATCGCGGCTGTGCGAGCATGATGCTGGAATACTGGGACAAGCCCGAAGCCACGGCGGAGAAGTTCCGCGGGGACTGGCTGGTCACCAGCGATCGCGGCGTGATGGAAGACGGTTTCATCCGCTTCCTGGGCCGCGAGGATGACGTGATCTCCTCGGGTGGTTACAGGATCGGGCCTGCGGAGATCGAGGATTGCCTGCTCACGCATCCGGCCGTGGCCACCTGCGGCGTCGTCGGCAAACCCGACGCGCTGCGCCACGAGATCGTCAAGGCCTACGTTGTCCTGAAAGAAGGTGCCGAGGCCGAGGCGGGCGAGCTTCAGGACTGGGTCAAGGCGCGGCTGGCGAGTTACAGCTATCCGCGCGAGGTCGAGTTTCTCGCTGAGCTGCCGATGACCGTGACGGGCAAGGTGATCCGCAAGGAATTGAAGGCCCGCGCGGCGGGAGAGGGCACGTGAGGGCCTTGCTCGCAATCCTCCTGCTCGCGGGCGCGGCGCGTGCCGAGGAGCCCGCGCCGATCCCGGCTTTCGAACCCTGCATGAACGCCGAGATCGCGCGGTTCGAGCGCGACCTGCGCCGCGCGCGCTCGGGGCTATACGCGGGGCTGGCGCCTTTCGTGGACGGGCGCGGCGTGGAGGTTTGCGGGGTCGGCGGGATCGTCCGCTGCGACCGGAGCGCGGCCCCGCTGCCCTGCCAGCACGCGCTGGCCGAGACGCAGGAGCAGCTTCGCGGCGCGGTCCTCGAAAGCCTGCCCGCGCCCGAGGGGCCGGGGCTCTACAGGGCGGTCCACGCGCTCGCCAAGGGGCGCTCTGCGGGGGATGATTGCGCCGGGATGACGCCGGTGCTGGCCGCCTGGTGCGCCGCGCGCGAGGCGACGCGGCGGGCCGAGCTGGCCGTGCTGGCCTACCAGATCGCCCGGGAGAACGGGGCGGTGGAGCCTGCGTTCAGGCTCGGGTGGGCCGAAGCGCCTGCGCCGGTGCGGCCAAGGGCGCGGGGAAGGCCATGAAGAAACTGACATTTCAAGATTCGATCGAGGTGGAAAACACATGAAACTGCAATCCCAGGCGATCCCGACATCGGATCAGTTCAAGGCCAACCAGGCGGGCCACGAGGAGGCGCTGCGCGTGGTGCGCGAGGCGGCGCAGGCGGCGGCTGCGGGGGGCGGGGAGCGGTCTCGCGAGCGGCATCTCGCGCGCGGCAAGATGCTGCCAAGGGACCGCGTTGCCGGGCTGCTCGATCCCGGCTCGCCCTTCCTCGAGATCGGCGCGACGGCGGCGCACGGGATGTATGACGGCGCCGCGCCGGGCGCGGGGGTGATCGCCGGGATCGGCCGTGTCCATGGGCGCGAGTGCATGATCCTGTGCAATGATGCGACCGTGAAGGGCGGGACCTACTACCCGATGAGCGTCAAGAAGCACCTGCGCGCCCAGGAGATCGCCGAGGAGAACCGCCTGCCCTGCGTCTACCTCGTGGACAGCGGCGGGGCGAACCTGCCCAACCAGGACGAGGTCTTCCCCGACCGCGACCATTTCGGGCGGATTTTCTACAACCAGGCGCAGATGAGCGCCAAGGGCATCCCGCAGATCGCCGTGGTGATGGGCTCCTGCACAGCGGGCGGCGCTTATGTCCCCGCGATGAGCGATGTGACGATCATCGTGCGCGAGCAGGGGACGATCTTCCTGGCCGGTCCGCCGCTCGTCAAGGCGGCCACCGGTGAGGTCGTCACCGCCGAGGAGCTTGGCGGCGGCGATGTGCACACGCGCCTCTCGGGCGTGGCCGATTACCTCGCCGAGGACGACGCCCATGCGCTCGAGCTGGCGCGGCGGGCGGTGAGCCATCTCAACATCACGCGGCCCGGCACCGTCGAATGGCAGGCCAGCGAGGAGCCGGCCTACGACCCTGACGAGATATTCGGCGTGGTTCCGGCGGACCTGCGCACGCCCTATGACATCCGCGAAGTGATCGCGCGGCTGGTGGACGGCTCGCGCTTTGACGAGTTCAAGCCGCGTTTCGGGGAGACGCTGGTGACCGGTTTTGCCCATGTGAAGGGCTGCCCCGTGGGGATCGTGGCCAACAATGGGGTCCTGTTCAGCGAGGCGGCGCAAAAGGGAGCGCATTTCGTCGAGCTGTGCTCGCAGCGCAAGATCCCGCTGGTGTTCCTCCAGAACATCACCGGCTTCATGGTGGGCCGCAGATACGAGAACGAAGGGATCGCGCGGCACGGGGCCAAGATGGTCACCGCCGTGGCGACGACCTCGGTGCCCAAGATCACCATGCTTGTCGGCGGCTCCTTCGGCGCGGGCAATTACGGCATGGCCGGGCGGGCCTATTCCCCGCGCTTCTTGTGGACCTGGCCCAATTCCCGCATCTCCGTGATGGGCGGCGAGCAGGCGGCGGGCGTTCTGGCGACGGTCAAGCGCGACGGGATCGAGCGGCAGGGCGGGAGCTGGAGCGAAGAGGAGGAGGCCGAGTTCAAGCGCCCGACCATCGAGATGTTCGAGGCGCAGAGCCACCCGCTCTATGCCAGCGCGCGGATGTGGGACGACGGGATCATCGACCCGCGCCAGAGCCGCGATATCCTCGCGCTCTCGCTCTCGGCGGCGCTCAACGCCCCGATCGAGGACACGCGCTTCGGCGTGTTCCGGATGTGACGTGATGGACGAGTTTCCCGAAAAAGGCCGCTTCGAGGCAGGCCGGGCCGACCCGGTGACCGGCGAGCGCTGGGTGTATGTCAGCCGCGAGATGGCCCATGCGCACCCGAAGGGGCGGCTCGGCCCCGCGCTCTACCTCATCATCCTCGCGCTGGTGGCGCTCTCTGGCTTGCGGTTCTATGCCTTCACCATGGCGGGGAGCCTTGCCGATTTCGGCGCGGCGCTGCTCCTCATGCTGAGCGCGTTGGGGCTCTACCTGCGCGCGCCCTTCGCGCTTTTCCTGGTGGTGGCGCTTTTCGCTTTCTCGCTGATGCGGCTTTTCGTGGGGATCGGCGGGCTGAACCTCGCGGGGCTCGCCGTCCTCTTCGCGCAGGGCGCGGCGCTGGTCTACCTGCTCACGTCGGAGCGGGCCAACCTGATCTACCGGCACCGCTACAAGAGCTATCCGGAAGAGGGCGGGGCAGAATGACACGCCGCCTTTGCACGCGCCCGCCCACCCACCCCGCGCGCAAAGGCGGCGCGCCGCGAGAAACGAGATGTTCGGCACGAGGAGGCCAGAGATGTTTGACAAGATACTGATCGCCAACAGGGGCGAGATCGCCTGCCGGGTGATCGAGAGCGCGCGGGGGCTGGGGGTGCGCACCGTCGCGGTCTATTCCGACGCTGACCGCGCGGCCAAGCATGTGGCACTGGCCGACGAGGCGGTGCATATCGGCGGCCCGCAGCCCTCCGAGAGCTACTTGCGGGGCGACGCGGTGATCGAAGCGGCGCAGGCCACGGGGGCGGAGGCGATCCACCCGGGCTATGGCTTTCTGAGCGAGAACCCCGATTTTGTCGAGGCCGTGGAGGCGGCGGGGCTTGTCTTCATCGGGCCGAGCGCCAGTGCGATCCGCGCCATGGGGCTCAAGGACGCGGCCAAGACGCTGATGGAGGAGGCGGGCGTGCCTGTCGTGCCGGGCTATCACGGGGCGGACCAGGGTGACGCGCTGCTGGCCAGCGAGGCCGAGAAGATCGGCTTTCCGGTGCTCATCAAGGCCGTCGCGGGCGGCGGCGGCAAGGGGATGCGCCTCGTGGAGCGCGCGGAGGCGTTCGCCGATGCGCTGGCCTCGGCGCGCGGCGAGGCGCGGACGGCCTTCGGCAATGCCGATGTATTGATCGAGAAATTCGTCAGCCAGCCCCGGCATATCGAGGTGCAGGTCTTCGGCGACGGGCAGAGCGCGGTGCATCTTTTCGAGCGCGACTGCTCCCTGCAAAGGCGTCACCAGAAGGTGATCGAGGAGGCGCCGGCCCCGGGCATGACGGAAGAGATGCGCGCGGCCATGGGCGAAGCGGGCGTGCGCGCCGCCGAGGCGATCGGCTACAAGGGGGCGGGCACTGTCGAATTCATCGTCGATGGCTCGGAGGGGCTGAGGCCCGACGGGTTCTGGTTCATGGAGATGAACACGCGGCTGCAAGTGGAGCATCCCGTGACCGAGGCGATCACGGGGGTCGATCTCGTGGAGTGGCAGTTGCGCGTGGCCAGCGGCGAGGGGCTGCCGAAGCGGCAGGAGGAGCTTTCCATCATCGGCCATGCCTTCGAGAGCCGTCTTTATGCCGAGGACGTTCCGGCAGGCTTTCTGCCCGCGACGGGGCGGCTGGCGCATCTGCAATTCCCGCAGGGCGCGCGGGCCGACAGCGGGGTGCGCAGCGGTGACGAGATCAGCATGTTCTACGACCCGATGATCGCCAAGATCATCACCCACGGGCCGACGCGGGAGGTGGCGCTGAAGCGCATGGCGCGGGCGCTGCGCGAGACGCAGGTGGCGGGAACGGTGACGAACCTGAGCTTTCTCGGCGCGCTCTGCGCACACGAGGATTTTGCAAAGGGCGACGTGGATACCGGGCTCATCGGGCGTGAGATCGACGCGCTGGTGAGCGCGCCGGAGGGGACAGGCAGGCACCTCGCGCTGGCCGCGCTCTGCGCGCTGGACCTGCTTGAAGCCGCCTGGCCGACCGGCGTGCATCTCTGGGCGCCGATGACGCGGGCGATCACGCTGAAGAGCGCGCAGGCCGGCGAGGTGGTCATGCGCGTGACCAGTCTCGGAGCGGAGGCCCATGACATGCGGATCGGCGAGGAGGATGCGCGCATCGAGGCGCGCCGCGCGGGCGGGCTCTGGCGGCTCGATGGGGCGCTGGCCCCGGAGGCGCGGCGCATCGGCGGGCAGGTCTTTGTCTTCGACAATTACGGGCTGAGCTTCGATCTCATCGACCCGCTGGAGCGCGCGGCCTATGCCGGGGCGGGCGGCGGCCTTGTGGAAGCGCCGATGCCCGGGCTGGTCAAGGAGGTCTTCGTGGCCGCCGGGGAGGCCGTGAGCGCGGGCCAGAAGATCGCCGTGCTCGAAGCGATGAAGATGGAGCATGCGCTGCTGGCCCCGCGCGACGGCACGGTCGCGGAAGTGCTGGCCGAGGCGGGCGCGCAGGTGGATGCGGGCGCGGCGCTGGTGCGGCTCGAGGAGGAAGAGGCCGCCTGAGGCGCAGGCCCGGGCGGTTGCATCCCGGTGCAGATGTGAAAGACTGCGCCGCGCGAGCGGCAAACCCTTTGAAGGAGAGACCATGATCACCCTGCACCATGTCCCGCAATCGCGCTCGATGCGCGTGCTCTGGCTCTTGCACGAGCTCGACGACCCGGAGCTGGGAGGGCTGGACTTCCAGGTCCAGGTGCATGCCTTCGACAAGTCGCTGCGCGACCCCGAATTCCTCACGCTTTCACCGGCGGGCCGCGTGCCCGCGCTGGAGATCGAGGGGGAGCGGATGTTCGAGAGCGGGGCGATGATCGAGTATCTGTGCGAGCGGTTCCCCGCGCGCGGCCTCGGGCGCGGCGAAGGCAACCCCGACCGCATGGCCTGGCTCACATGGCTGCACTTTTCCGAGACCGTCTCGCAGCATGTCGCCGCGCTCACGCAGCAGCACGTGGTGCTCTACGAGGATCACATGCGCTCGCCTTACGTCATGCAGCTCGAGGCGAGGCGGCTGGAGAAATGCTACGAGGCGATCGAGGCGCGGCTTTCCACGCCGGTGGAGAACCGCGACTACCTGCTCACCAGCGGCTTCTCGGCGGTGGATATCGCCGTGGGGCAGGCTGTCTACATGGCGCGGCATTTCGCGAAGACGGAGGGCTTTCCCGAGCTGGAAGCGTGGATGGGGCGGATCACCGAGCGGGAGACCTTCCTCAAGTCGCTCCCGGACGCGGACGGTGCGCTGATCTACGGGCAGGCGTTCTACGCGCCCTGGCCGCTGCCGGAGCAGGGAGCGGGCTGATGGCGCATGTCGAGATTTTCGAGGTGGGCCCGCGCGACGGGCTTCAGAATGAAAAGCGCCAGATCGCGACTGAGGACAAGATCGCGCTCGTCGACCTTTTGAGCGGGGCGGGCTTTGGCCGGATCGAATGCGCCAGCTTCGTCAGCCCCAAGTGGGTGCCGCAGATGGCCGACAGCGCGGAGGTCCTCGCCGGGATCACGCGCAGGCCGGGCGTCTCCTACGCCGCGCTGACGCCGAACATGCGCGGCTTTGAGGGCGCCGTGGCCGCGCAGGCTGACGAGATCGCCATTTTCGGCTCGGCCTCGGAGGGGTTCTCCAAGGCCAATATCAACGCCAGCATCGCCGAGAGCCTCGCGCGCTTTGCCCCAGTGGCCGAGGCGGCGAAGGAGGCGGGGCTGCCGGTGCGCGGCTATATCTCCTGCGTGACGGACTGCCCCTATGACGGGAAGGTGCCGCCCGGCGAGGTGGCGCGCGTGGCCGCGAAGCTGCGCGACATGGGGTGCTACGAGATCAGCCTCGGCGACACGATCGGGCAGGGCACGCCGGAGCGCATCGACGCGATGCTGGGGGCTGTGCTGAATGAAGTGCCGGCAGACAAGCTCGCAGGGCACTACCATGACACCGCCGGGCGCGCGCTGGACAATATCGGGGCCAGCCTCGCGCGCGGGTTGCGTGTCTTCGATGCGGCGGTCGGCGGGCTGGGCGGCTGCCCCTATGCCCCCGGCGCGGCGGGGAACGTGGCGACGGAGGCTGTCCATGACCGGCTCATCGCGCTGGGCCATGAGACGGGGCTGGACCGCGCGGTGCTGTTGCAGGCTGCCGAGAAGGCGCGGGCGATGAGAGGAGCAGGCTGATGAGTTATGAGACGATTTCGATCGAGACGGATGCGCGCGGGGTGGCCACGCTCTGGCTGGACCGCGCGGAGAAGCACAACGCACTGAGCGCGCAGATGATCGGCGAGCTGACGCGGGCCGCCGATGAGCTGGGGGCCGACGAGGACGTGCGCGTCGTCGTGCTGGCGGCGAGGGGCAAGAGCTTTTGCGCGGGGGGCGATCTGCGCTGGATGCAGGCGCAGATGGCGGCCGATGCCGAGACGCGCCGGGCGGGCGCGCGGGAGCTGGCGATGATGCTGAACGCGCTCAACGAGCTGCCCAAGCCCCTGATCGCCCGCGTGCAGGGCAACGCCTTCGGCGGCGGGATCGGCATGATGTCGGTCGCCGATGTGGCGCTGGGCGTGCCCGAGGCGCGCTTTGGCCTGACGGAAGTGAAGCTGGGGCTGATTCCGGCGACGATTTCGCCTTATGTCCTGGCGCGGATGGGCGAGGACAAGGCGCGGCGGGTCTTCATGTCGGCGCGGCTTTTCGGCGCAGGGGAGGCGCGGGAGCTGAACCTTCTGGCGCGCGTGGTGCCCGAAGCGGAGCTCGATGCGGAGATCGAGGCGGAGGTCGTGCCCTATCTCAGTGCCGCGCCTGGGGCCGTGGCCGAGAGCAAGCGGCTGGCGCGGATGCTGGGGCCGGCGATCACGCCGGAGATCATCGAGGCGACGATCGACCGGCTTGTCGCGACCTGGGAAGGCAACGAGGCGCAGGAGGGCATCGCGGCCTTTTTCGACAAGCGCAAGCCGCCATGGGTGGGGTAGGGGTCGCAGGCGCGCGCGGCGGCTTTGCGCGGGGCGGGGGCTTTGCCCGGCGCAGCCATAACAGCCCCGGGGCCGGAATAGCACCGAAGGTGCCCGGCCCCTCGGTTGTCATTGTCGCGCCATTGGTTCGAGCGACAATGGCGACACCGCCCGGACGGGCTGGCGATTGGTCAGGTCGGGTGCATCGCTCAGATCTATTTCGGATGTGGCTGGCATAAAGCGCTGCTGCCCCGCCGGCGGATTGCCATCCCGCGGTCTGGCGAGGGGCCTCCCAGCGTCCGGTCCCAGTCTGACTGCGGACACCTGGCATTCCTACCCGGAGGGCTTGCAGCGCAGCCGTTGGAAAATCCGACAAAAACACTAGGAAATACAAGCAACTGTCGCTTTCATTTTGTTGAATGTGATGGCGGATCGGTTGACCCTCCCGAAGGGCGGGAGTAAACCCGAGACAATACCAATGCTGCCACGTCAGATGCGCGCGCCGCGTGCATGAAAGGAGCCTCGCAGTGGAAGAGATGCTTCGGGAATATCTTCCCATCCTCATCTTGCTCGTCATCGCCATCGGCCTCGGCCTCGTTCTCATCCTCGTCGCGGTCATCCTCGCGGTGCGCAACCCGGACCCGGAGAAGGTTTCGGCCTATGAATGCGGGTTCAACGCCTTTGACGATGCGCGCATGAAGTTCGACGTGCGGTTCTACCTCGTCTCGATCCTCTTCATCATCTTCGATCTGGAGATCGCGATGCTCTTTCCCTGGGCCGTCGCCTTCAAGGATGTCTCCATGGTCGGTTTTTGGTCGATGATGGTGTTCCTCGTCGTATTGACAGCAGGCTTCGCGTATGAATGGAAGAAAGGGGCGCTGGAATGGGCATGACCGACACCGGAATACAGACGGGCCTCAACACGGCTGAGGCCGACAAGGACCACGCCACGCAGGCGCTCAATGCCGAGCTTCAGGACAAGGGCTTCCTGCTGACCTCAGCCGAGGATCTGATCAACTGGGCGCGCACCGGCAGCTTGCACTGGATGACCTTCGGGCTGGCCTGCTGCGCCGTCGAGATGATGCACACCTCGATGCCGCGCTATGACGCCGAGCGCTTCGGCATCGCGCCGCGCGCCTCTCCGCGCCAGTCGGACGTGATGATCGTCGCCGGCACGCTGACCAACAAGATGGCCCCCGCGCTCAGGAAGGTCTATGACCAGATGCCCGAGCCGCGCTATGTCATCTCCATGGGCTCCTGCGCCAATGGCGGCGGCTATTACCACTACAGCTATTCGGTCGTGCGCGGCTGTGACCGGATCGTGCCGGTGGACATCTACGTGCCCGGCTGCCCGCCGACGGCGGAAGCGCTGCTCTACGGGATCATGCAGCTCGCGCGGAAGATCCGCCGCACCGGAACGATCGTGCGCTGACGCGCCGCGAAGGAAGGAAGACGAATGAGCGAAGAGATGAAGGAACTGGGCGCGCTGATCGAGGCCAAGCGCCCCGATTGCGTTCTGAGCTGGCAGGTGGCTTTCGGGGAGCTGACGCTGGGCGTCACGCCTGCGAACATCGCCGGGCTTGTCGAGTTTCTCAAGACCGACGGCAACTGCCGGTTCTCTACGCTGGTGGATATCACCGCGGTGGACCATCCCGAGCGCCCCAAGAAACGCTTCGACGTGGTCTATCACTTCCTGAGCATGCACCAGAACCAGCGCATTCGCCTGAAGGTGGCGATCCGCGAGGACGAGATCGTCCCGTCGATCACCGGGGTGCACCCCTCTGCCAACTGGTTCGAGCGCGAGGTCTTCGACATGTTCGGGATCCTCTTCTCGGGCCATCCCGACCTGCGCCGCATCCTGACCGATTACGGCTTTCGCGGCTATCCGCTGCG
This sequence comes from Rhodobacteraceae bacterium 63075, assembly GCA_003417655.1. Classification (GTDB taxonomy): domain Bacteria; phylum Pseudomonadota; class Alphaproteobacteria; order Rhodobacterales; family Rhodobacteraceae; genus Lentibacter. Next base: position 48,187 of record QVMW01000003.1, on the reverse strand, counting down.
CAAGGATTTCCCGACCACGGGCTATGTCGAGCTGCGCTACGACGAGGCGCAGAAACGCGTGGTCTACGAGCCTGTCAACCTGGTGCAGGAATACCGCCAGTTCGATTTCATGTCGCCGTGGGAGGGGGCCGAATATATCCTTCCGGGCGACGAGAAGGGTGAGGAGGCCAAGACATGATGGACGGCTCCAAGTTCGACGACGCCCAGACGGGCGAGCAGAAGATCCGAAACTTCAACCTGAACTTCGGCCCGCAGCACCCGGCGGCGCACGGGGTTCTGCGGCTGGTGCTGGAGCTTGACGGCGAGATCGTCGAGCGCTGCGATCCGCATATCGGCCTGCTGCACCGGGGCACGGAAAAGCTCATGGAGAGCCGGACCTACCTCCAGAACCTGCCCTATTTCGACCGGCTCGACTATGTCGGCACGATGAACCAGGAACACCCCTGGTGCCTCGTCATCGAGAAGCTGACGGGCGTGGAAGTGCCGCGCCGGGCGAGCCTCATTCGCGTGCTCTATTGCGAGATCGGGCGCATCCTCAACCACATCCTGAACGTGACCACGCAGGCGCTCGACGTGGGCGCGCTGACGCCGCCTGTCTGGGGTTTCGAGCAACGCGAGCACCTCATGGGGTTCTACGAGCGGGCCTGCGGCGCGCGGCTTCACGCGGCCTATTTCCGCCCCGGCGGGGTTCACCAGGACCTGCCGCCGGACCTCATCGACGACATCGAGGCCTGGACCAGGGAATTCCCCAAGTTCCTCGACGATCTCGATGGGCTGCTCACGGAAAACCGTATCTTCAAGCAGCGCAACGTGGATATCGGCGTCGTGACCGAAGAGGATGTGCTCCAGTACGGCATGTCGGGCGTGATGGCGCGCTCTGTCGGCATGGCCTGGGATTTGCGCCGCGCGCAGCCCTACGAGTGCTACGACGAGTTCGACTTCAAGATTCCCGTCGGCAAGAACGGCGACACCTATGACCGCTACCTGATGCGGATGGAGGAGATGCGCCAGTCGGCCTACATCATGCGGCAGGCCTGCGAAAAGCTGCGCCTGCCCGAGAATCAGGGCGACGTGCTCGCCCGGGGCAAGCTGACGCCGCCCAAGCGCGCCGAGATGAAGACGTCGATGGAAGCTCTGATCCATCACTTCAAGCTTTACACCGAGGGTTTCAAGGTGCCCGAGGGCGAGGTCTACTGCGCGGTGGAAGCGCCCAAGGGCGAGTTCGGCGTCTATCTGGTGAGCGACGGGACGAACAAGCCCTACCGCGCCAAGCTGCGCGCGCCGGGCTATCTGCACCTGCAGGCGATGGACCATATCAGCCGCGGGCACCAGCTCGCCGATGTCGCGGCGATCATCGGCACGCTCGATGTCGTCTTCGGGGAGATCGACAGGTGAGAGCGGTTGCGGCACTCGGAGCGCTCTCGCTCGGGGCCTGCGCCGCTGAGGGCGGCATGGCGGGCGATGCGGCGCGCTTCGCCGAAGCCATGACGCGCGCGGGCTGCGTTGTCGCCAGCGATGCGCAGGCCGCCATCGTGGAAGACCATACGGGGTTTGACAAGGACAAGCTCCGCGCGATTTCGAATGACATGCTTGAGAGCGGGGCGCTCGTTGAAGTGCCCGGCGGGATCAGGCTGACGACTGGGACATGTGCGAATGCTTAGACGCCTCTATCACGACCAACCGGAAAGTTTTGCTTTCACGCCGGAGAACCTCGAATGGGCCGAGGCGCAGATCACGAAATATCCCGAAGGCCGGCAGGCCTCGGCGGTGATCCCGCTTCTGTGGCGCGCGCAGGAGCAGGAGGGCTGGGTGAGCCGCCCCGTGATCGAGACGGTGGCCGAGATGCTCGGCATGGCCGAGATCCGGGTTCTGGAAGTGGCCTCGTTCTACTTCATGTTCCAGTTGCAACCCGTTGGCAGCGTTGCACATATCCAGATTTGCGGCACGCTGTCCTGCATGATCTGCGGCGCGGAAGACCTTGTCGCCGTCTGCCGCGAGAAGATCGCGCCGGAGCCGCATATGCTCTCGGAGGATGGCAAGTTCTCCTGGGAAGAGGTGGAATGTCTCGGGGCCTGCTCGAACGCGCCGATGGCGCAGATCGGCAAGGACTATTTCGAGGACCTCACGGCAGAAGGCTTCGCCGAGCTTCTGGATGCGCTGGCCGCCGGCAAGGTGCCGACGGCAGGGCCCCAGAACGGGCGCTATGCCTCAGAGCCGCTCGACGGGCTGACCTCGCTGACCGCGTATGACAGCGGGAGGACGCAGCATAACGCCTCCGTGGCGCGCGCCGAGGAGCTGGGCGACACGATCAAGCGGATCGACGGCAGCGAGGTGCCGATCCTGACACCCTGGCTCGACCGGACGGACAAGAGCGGCAAGGGCGCGGCAGGCAAGGGCGCGGCCAAGCCGAAAGGCGATAAGGCCGTGAAGCCCACACCCTCGAAACAGGCCAGGAAGACCAAGGAAAAGTCTTCTGCGCCCAAGGGCGTCAAGAGCGAGAAGGAAACCGTCGCCAAGCCCACGGCTGTCGCGAAGGGGGCGGTGGCACCAGAGACAAAGCCAGGCACATTGCCCGCGCCGCGCGAGGCGGGCGCGGATGATCTCAAGCTCATAAGCGGCGTCGGGCCCAAGCTCGAGCAGACGCTCAACGAGCTGGGCTTCTGGCATTTCGACCAGATCGCAGAATGGGGCCTTGAGGAGATCGCCTGGGTGGACAACCGCCTGCGCTTCAAGGGCCGCATCGAGCGCGACGACTGGATGAGCCAGGCCAAAACGCTGGCCGAGGGCGGCGAGACGGAATTTTCGAAGAAAAAGAAGAAATAACAAGACTGTAACGGAGTAAACCTTTCAGGGGGATGAACCATGAGACATGAAACGGAGCTGGGCTTCTGCGGATGGGCCTGCTGGATCATCGGGGTGATCGCGGGCATTTTCGCATATCTGATGTCGCAAGGCGCCGTGGGCTGGGGTCCCGCTTTGCTTGTCGGGCTCGCGGTGGCGATTTTCGTCGGCCTCGTGTTGCGCGCGACCTTCTGCAAGAGCGCAGGCGGCGGCTCGGCGCAGGAAACTGGCCCCACCGAAGGTGATGCCGGCGAGACGGCCACGGGTGTCACGACGGCTGCCATGGCCGCTGGCGGTGCGTCGGCCGTTGCGGCCGGTGCCGGATCGGCGGGCGCGGCATCGACGGGCGCGGATGACGCAGCCGCCAAGGACGCGGCAGCGCGCGCGGCAGCGGAGAAGGCCGAAGCCGAGAAATCGGCCGAGGCCAAGGTGGAAACCGGCACGGACAAGGCAGCCGCGCCCAAGGCAAAGCCGGCCAGGAAGGCCCCTGCCGCCAAGCCTGCGGCGAAAGCGCCCGCGTCGGATTCTCCCGAGACGAAGCCACATACCCTGGAAGGCCCTCGCGAGGGGGGCGCGGACGACCTCAAGCTGATCGGCGGTGTCGGCCCCAAACTGGAACAGACGCTCAACGAGCTGGGTTTCTGGCATTTCGACCAGATCGCGGACTGGGGCGCGCAAGAGATCGCCTGGGTGGACAGCCGCCTGCGCTTCAAGGGCCGCATCGAGCGCGACGACTGGATGAGCCAGGCGAAAACGCTGGCCGAGGGCGGCGAGACGGAGTTCTCGAAGAAGAAGAAAAAGGGCTAGAGGGGCGTGAGTGTGAGCCGCGAGACCGAAGAGCAAGAACGGCGGGCCGGGCGGCAGGTCGCCCTGGTGATCGCCGGGGCGATGCTGCTCTGGATCGCGGCGCAGTGGCTGGGGCCCCAGCTGGGCCTGCCGGGGCGCTATGCGCTCCTGATTGATTTCGCGGCGATCGCCGCGCTCCTCTGGGCGCTGATCGTCACACTAAGGATCTGGCGCGCGCGCCGGGACGAATGAGGAAGACAGCATGCTGAAAGATCAGGACCGGATCTTCACGAACCTTTACGGGATGCACGAGCGCACGCTCAGGGGCGCGCAGGCGCGCGGCCATTGGGACGGCACCGCGAAGATCATCCAGAAGGGCCGTGACTGGATCATCGACGAGATGAAATCCAGCGGGCTGCGCGGGCGCGGCGGCGCGGGCTTCCCGACGGGTCTCAAATGGTCCTTCATGCCCAAGGAAAGCGACGGGCGTCCGGCCTATCTTGTCGTCAACGCCGACGAATCCGAGCCGGGCACCTGCAAGGATCGCGAGATCATGCGCCATGATCCGCACACGCTGATCGAGGGCTGCCTGATTGCCAGCTTCGCGATGAACGCGCATGCCTGCTACATCTACATCCGCGGCGAATACATCCGCGAGCGCGAGGCGCTGCAGGCGGCGATCGACGAGGCCTATGACGCGGGGCTTCTGGGTGTGAACGCCGCCGGCTCGGGCTGGGATTTCGACCTCTACCTGCATCACGGCGCGGGCGCCTATATCTGCGGCGAGGAAACGGCGCTTCTGGAAAGCCTCGAAGGCAAGAAAGGCATGCCGCGCATGAAACCGCCCTTCCCGGCCATGGCGGGGGTCTATGGCTGCCCGACGACCGTCAACAACGTCGAGAGCATCGCCGTCGTCCCGACGATCCTGCGGCGCGGGGCGAGCTGGTTCTCCTCCTTCGGGCGGCAGAACAACGCGGGCACGAAGATCTTCGCCATTTCCGGCCACGTGAACACCCCCTGCGTGGTCGAGGAGGAGATGAGCATCAGCTTCGAGGAGCTGATCGAGAAGCATTGCGGCGGCATCCGCGGCGGCTGGGACAACCTAAAGGCGGTGATCCCGGGCGGCTCGTCGGTGCCGTGCGTGCGCGGCGAGAACATGCGCGATGCGGTGATGGATTTCGACGCGCTAAAGGACAAGGGCTCCAGCCTCGGCACGGCGGCGGTCATCGTGATGGATCAGTCGGTGGACATGATCAAGGCGATCTGGCGGCTGGCCAAGTTCTACAAGCATGAAAGCTGCGGGCAGTGCACGCCCTGCCGCGAGGGCACCGGCTGGATGATGCGCGTGGTCGAGCGGCTGGTGCAGGGCAACGCGACGCCCGACGAGATCGACATGCTCTGGGACGTGACCAAGCAGGTGGAAGGCCACACGATCTGCGCGCTCGGCGATGCGGCGGCCTGGCCGATCCAGGGGCTCATCCGCAACTTCCGGCCCGAGATCGAAGAGCGCATCGCGGGCAAAGCCATGGCGGCGGAGTGAGAACGGGGATGAGAGCATGAAGGGCGAGGTCCTATCCTACGACGCGCACTCCGGCGGTGTCATCAGCGCCGAAGACGGGCAGCGCTATGAATTTCGCGCGCATGAAGTCATGGAGCGTGCAGAGCGCTTGCGTGTCGGGCATCGTGTTGATTTCGTTGTCGAGGACGGCTCTGCGGTGCAGGTCTATCCCATGGCCCCACCGGCTGCGGCTTCGGGGGAGAAGAGCAGGATCGCGGCGGCGCTGCTGGCCCTGTTCATCGGCGGTCTGGGCATTCACAAGTTCTATCTCGGCAAGAATACCGCAGGGGTCGTCATGCTGGTGGGCACGCTCGCCGGGATCCTCCTGCTTTTCATTCCAACGTTGGTTGTCGGGCTGATCGCCTTCATCGAGGCGATCATTTATCTGGTGAAGTCCGAGGAGCAATTCCAATCCGAATACGTCTACGGTGACAAGGCCTGGTTCTAGGAGACCGATGGAAATGCAGATTGCAGAGCTCGAAATGATGAATGCCGGACGCCGCGATGCGCCTGGCAGTGTCTTCAACAAATCCGAGGTGGCACCATGACGCGATTGATGATCCTTGGGCTGAGCGCCCTGATGCTGACGGGCGCGGCCGGTTGCGACCGGGCCAAGAGCGCGTTCTCGCGGGGGGGCTACGTGGAGGACGGCGTGCGCTTCAAGCCGCGCGTGCAAGCTGACAAGGAAGACCGTGCGGCGTTTTCCGTTTCCGTGCGCAGCGCCGAGCGGGCGCCCGAAGCGGCGCGTGAAGGTGCACGCGTCGAAGCCACGCGCTATTGCATCAAGCATTACGGCAACAGCGACATCACCTGGGAGGGCCAGAGCCCGGAGGACGAGGACATCGTGATCGCCGAGGACGGCAACATCTACATGAACGGGCGGTGCAGCACGTGGTGAGCGGCCCGGCATACCAGGCGCCCGGTCGGCGAATGGCCGCCCAAACGGGCGACTTCGCGGTCTGTTATTGCATAACAGCCACCGCGGCGACCATCTCGCGCAGGGTGGGGACAAGTGCGACTTGTGCGTCAAGTGCGACTTGTGCCCCGTTACTGCATGAGAGGAGTATGGTTATGCGCGTTTTTACAGCCGTTCTGATGATGGCGGGAGTTTTCGCCAGTGCCGCCATGGCAAAGCCCGCGCTGCGCGACGTGGCCGAGATCGACGACCAGATGCTGAGGGTCGGGCTGGCGCTCGAAATCTCCGAGCAATGCGATGAGATCGAGGCGCGCACGCTCAAGGGGCTCAGCTTCCTGTGGAGCGTCAAGCGCCGGGCCAATGCGCTCGGCTACACCAACGACGAGATCAACGCCTACCGCAAGAGCGACGAGGAGAAGGCGCGCATCCGGGCGCGCGGCGAAGCTTACGTGAAATCCAAAGGGCTCGATCCGACGAGCGCTGCCGATCTGTGCAAACTCGGGAAAGCCGAGATTGCCGAGGGCAGCGTCATCGGGAGCCTCTTGAAAGCAAAGTGAGACGACATGAGCGATACACGCAAGATCATCATTGATGACAACGAGGTCGAAGTCGACGGTGCGATGACGCTGATCCAGGCCTGTGAAGAGGCCGGGATCGAAGTGCCGCGCTTTTGCTACCATGAGCGGCTCTCCATCGCGGGCAACTGCCGGATGTGCCTTGTCGAGGTCGTCGGCGGGCCGCCCAAGCCGGCCGCGTCCTGCGCCATGCAGGTGCGCGACTTGCGCCCCGGGCCGGAAGGCCAGCCGCCTGTCGTCAAGACCAACTCGCCGATGGTCAAGAAGGCGCGCGAGGGGGTCATGGAGTTCCTGCTCATCAACCACCCGCTCGACTGCCCGATCTGCGACCAGGGCGGCGAATGCGACCTGCAGGACCAGGCCATGGCTTACGGCGTGGATTTCTCCCGCTTCCGTGAGCCCAAGCGCGCGGTGGACGATCTGGACCTCGGCCCGCTCGTCGAGACCCACATGACCCGCTGCATCTCCTGCACGCGCTGCGTGCGCTTCACCACGGAAGTGGCCGGGATCAGCCAGATGGGCCAGACGGGGCGCGGCGAGGATGCCGAGATCACCGCCTATCTCGGCGAGACGCTGGATTCCAACCTGCAGGGCAACATCATCGACCTCTGCCCCGTCGGCGCGCTCGTCTCCAAGCCCTACGCCTTCACCGCGCGGCCCTGGGAGCTGACCAAGACCGAGACGATCGACGTGATGGACGCGCTCGGCAGCAGCATCCGCGTGGACACGAAGGGGCGCGAAGTGATGCGCATCCTTCCCAGAAACCATGACGGCGTGAACGAGGAATGGATTTCCGACAAAACGCGCTTTGTCTGGGACGGGCTGCGCCGCCAGCGGCTGGACCGTCCGTATATTCGCGAAAACGGCAAGCTGCGCCCGGCAAGCTGGCCCGAGGCGCTCGGCCTCGCCGCCGAGAAGATCAAGGGCGCAGGCAAGCTCGCGGGCCTTGTGGGCGATCTGGCCCCGGTCGAGGCGGCCTTTGCGCTCAAACAGCTCATCGAGGGGCAGGGCGGCTCCGTCGAATGCCGCACCGATGGCGCGGCGCTGCCCGCGGGCAACCGGTCGGGCTATGTCGGCACGGCGAGCATCGAGGATCTCGAGGATGCCCGCGCGATCCTGCTCATCGGCACCAACCCGGCCCAGGAGGCCCCCGTGCTCAACGCGCGCATCCGCAAGGCCTGGGCGAAGGGTGCGAAAGTCGGGCTGATCGGCGAGGCCGTGGACCTGACCTACAGCTATGACCATGTCGGCACCGACCGCGCCGCGCTCTCCAAGGCGCTTGAGAACAGCCATGACATCTCGGACAAGACCCCCGTCGTCATTGTCGGCCAGGGCGCGCTGCGCGAGGCCGACGGCGCGGCGGTTCTTGCTGCGGCGATGGAGCTGACGGAGACATCGGGCGGCAAGCTGCTCGTCCTTCACAGCGCGGCGAGCCGCGTGGGCGCGATGGATGTGGGTGCTGTCACGGAGGGCGGCATGAAGGCGGCCACGGAGGGCGCGGAGGTGATCTACAATCTCGGTGCCGATGAAGTTGCGATCGAAGACGGGGCGTTTGTCATCTACCAGGGCAGCCACGGCGACCGGGGTGCGCACCGCGCCGACGTGATCCTGCCGGGCGCGGCCTATACCGAGGAGCAGGGGCTTTTCGTCAACACCGAAGGGCGTCCGCAACTGGCGCTACGCGCCGGATTCGCGCCGGGCGAGGCCAAGGAGAACTGGGCGATCCTGCGCGCGCTCTCGGGCGAGATGGACGCAACCCAGCCCTGGGACAGCCTCGCGGGGCTGCGCCGCGCGCTTGTCGAGGCCGTCCCGCTCCTGGGCCAGGTCGACGCGGTGCCGCAGAACCCGTGGCAGGCCGAGGCGACGGGCAAGCTTGGCGATGCCAGCTTCAAATACGCCATCGGCGATTTCTACCTGACCAACCCGATCGCGCGGGCCTCGGAGCTCATGGCCGAGCTGAGCGCCAACGCCAAGGCGCGCGGGCAAGAGAAGGTGGCGGCGGAGTGAGGCGCGCTGCGCGCATATCGCTTTTCGCCGGGGCCGCGCTGGCCCTGGCCGCCTGCGCGCCGGAAGAGCCCGTGACGCGGGATGCGCCGGTGGCAGATCTGTCGCGCCTGGAGTATCGCGGGATCGACACGCGGCTGCTCGACGGCGACCTCGTGCAGTTTCTCGTGGCGATCGAGGGCGAGGCGCCGCAAGCGGCGGTGAGCCGCTATGCCGAATGCGCGGCGGCGCAATATGCGCTCATCCGCGGCTACGGGTTTGCGCGCCACGTGCGCACAAAAGTTGAAATGAGGGGTGGCCAGTCGGTCGGAGATGCGGTTTACACCATCTCGGCTGCGCTGCCTCGCGGGCTCAGGACGATCGACGCGGAAGTCGTCGTCAGTGTCTGCGCGGAAGACGGAATACCGATGGTGTGAGGGGCTGATGGCTGAATTCTTTACCAATACGAACCTGGGGATTTTCCTGCTCATTGTCGGGCAGTGTCTTCTCATCATCGTGCCACTGCTGGTCGCGCTGGCGTTCCTTTTGTATTTCGACCGCAAGGTCTGGGCCGCCGTGCAGATGCGCCGTGGGCCCAACGTGGTTGGCGTTTTCGGGCTGTTCCAGTCCTTCGCGGATTTTATCAAATACGCGGTCAAGGAGGTCGTCGTGCCGGCGGGGGCGGACAAGTTCGTCTTCTTCCTCGCCCCGCTGATGAGCTTCGTGCTTGCCGTTGCGGCCTGGGCCGTCATCCCCTTCAACGACGGCTGGGTTCTGGCGAACATCAACGTCGCCGTGCTCTATGTCTTCGCCTTCTCCTCGCTGGAGGTCTACGGCGTGATCATGGGCGGCTGGGCGTCGAACTCGAAATACCCCTTCCTCGGGAGCCTGCGCTCGGCGGCGCAGATGATCTCCTACGAGGTCTCCATCGGCCTCATCATCATCGGCATCATCATCTCGACAGGCTCGCTGAACCTGAGCAATATCGTCTATGCGCAGCAGGGTGATTACGGCATCTTCAGCTGGTACTGGCTGCCGCATTTCCCGATGCTCTTCCTCTTCCTCATCTCGGCCATGGCCGAGACGAACCGCCCGCCCTTCGACCTGCCGGAGGCGGAATCCGAGCTGGTGGCGGGCTACCAGGTGGAATATTCCTCGACGCCGTTCCTGTTGTTCATGATCGGCGAATACGTGGCCATCGTGCTGATGTGCGCGCTCACGACACTCTTCTTCCTCGGCGGCTGGCTCTCGCCCATCCCGGGGCTGCCCGACGGCATCTTCTGGATGACGGGCAAGATGTTCCTCGTCTTCTTCATCTTCGCGATGGTGAAGGCGATCACCCCGCGTTACCGCTATGACCAGCTCATGCGCATCGGCTGGAAAGTCTTCCTGCCGCTCTCGCTCTTCTGGGTGGTCTTCGTGGCCTTCGCGGCAAAATTCGACTGGTTCTGGGGCGCGTTCGCGCGCTGGAGCGTAGGAGGCTGATATGGCAAATGTCGATTACAAGCGCGCGGCGGGGTATTTCTTCCTCACCGATGTGATCAAGGGCTTCGGGCTGGGCCTCAAGTATTTCTTCGGGCCCAAGGCGACGCTCAACTACCCGCATGAGAAGGGCCCGCTTTCCCCGCGCTTTCGCGGCGAGCACGCGCTCAGGCGCTATCCCAACGGCGAGGAACGCTGCATCGCCTGCAAGCTGTGCGAGGCGATCTGCCCGGCGCAGGCGATCACCATCGACGCCGAGCCGCGCGATGACGGCTCGCGCCGCACCACGCGCTATGACATCGACATGACGAAATGCATCTATTGCGGCTTCTGCGAGGAGGCCTGCCCGGTGGATGCGATCGTCGAGGGGCCGAACTTCGAGTTCGCAACCGAGACCCGCGAGGAGCTTTTCTACAACAAGGAAAAGCTGCTGGAAAACGGGGACCGCTGGGAAGCCGAGATTGCCCGCAACCTTGAGCTGGATGCGCCTTACCGATGAGCAGCAAGACCCCCTTCGAGTTGATGATGACCCAGGCGCAGGAGATGGCGAAGGCCTTCGCCCCTGCGCTGGAGTCCTTCTCGCCCAAGGGGATGGAAAAGCTCTGGCCGACCATGCCGAAGGACATGATGGAAGCGAGTTTTGGCAAGGGGCTCAACGAGAACGGCCTTGACGCGAAGACGCGGCTGCTGTTGACGCTGGCTGGGCTGACCATGCAGGGCGCGCAGGCCGAAGCGCAGATCAGGCTGACGGTGCGCCACCTGGGCGAAGCCGGGGCCACCGACGAAGAAATCGCCGAGAGTATCGCCATGATGTCGATGTTCGCCGGTATTCCTGCCATGACCCGCGCGATGGAGATCGCGCGCGATGTCATGGAAGACACGAAGGATGACGAGACATGATTGTCACATTGGCCTTTTACCTTTTTGCCCTGGGCGTGTTGGGCGGCGGGCTCTTCACCGTGCTGAGCCGGAACCCGGTGCATTCGGTGCTGTTCCTGATCCTGTCGTTCTTCAGCGCGGCGGGGCTGTTCGTGCTGCTCGGGGCCGAGTTCATCGCGATGTTGCTGATGATCGTCTATGTCGGCGCGGTGGCCGTGCTCTTCCTTTTCGTCGTCATGATGCTCGACGTGGATTTTGCCGAACTCAAGGCCGGCATGGCGCAATACATGCCCGTCGCGCTGGCCATCGGCATCGTGCTGCTGATGTCGCTGGGGCTGGCCTTCGGCGACTGGCAGGCCGCGGACGGCGCCGAGGCGGCGCGGGCAGCCGTGACGCCGGAGGGCGTGGAGAACACGGCGGCGCTCGGGCTGGTGCTCTACGAGCAGTATTTCATGATCTTCCAGCTTGCCGGGCTCATTCTCTTCGTGGCGATGATCGGGGCGATCGTGCTCACGCTGCGCCACCGCGAGGGGATCAAGCGGCAGAACGTGCTGGAGCAGATGTGGCGCGATCCGGGCAAGGCCATCGAGATGAAAGACGTGAAACCGGGGCAGGGGCTTTAAGCCGCCGCTCCGAGACAAGAAAGAACCGAGGGACGACATGATCGGACTTGAACATTATCTGACGGTGGCCGCTGTGCTCTTCGTCATCGGCATTTTCGGGCTTTTCCTGAACCGCAAGAACGTGATCATCCTGCTCATGTCGATCGAGCTGATCCTGCTGTCGGTCAACATCAACATGGTCGCCTTCTCCTCCTATCTCGGTGACATGGCCGGGCAGGTCTTCACGCTCTTCATCCTCACCGTCGCCGCCGCCGAGGCGGCCATCGGCCTCGCGATCCTCGTGGTCTTCTTCCGCAACCGTGGCACGATCGACGTCGAAGACGTCAATGTGATGAAAGGCTGATCCTGATGTCGATCGAGGACTATATCTTTTTCATTCTGCTGGGGGCCGGTGTCGGCGGCACAGTCGTCTGGCAGCTGAACCACAAGCGCGACAATTCCGGTGATGGAGAGTAACCCGATGGAACAGATCATCCTTTTCGCACCGCTCCTTTCGGCGCTCGTCGCCGGGTTCGGACACAGGATCATCGGCGACAAGGGCGCGCAATGGCTCACCACCGGTGTGCTGTTCCTCATCTGCCTGCTGAGCTGGGTGGTCTTTCTCGGCCATGACGGCGAGACCCGCCAGATCGAGATCATGCGCTGGATCCAGTCGGGCACGCTCGATACCTCCTGGGCGATCCGCCTCGACCGGCTGACCGCGATCATGCTGATCGTGATCACCACGGTCTCGGCGCTCGTGCACCTTTATTCCATGGGCTACATGGCCCATGACGAGAATTTCCGCGAAAACGAGAGCTACCGCCCGCGCTTCTTCGCCTACCTGTCCTTCTTCACCTTCGCGATGCTCATGCTGGTGACGGCCGACAACCTCGTGCAGATGTTCTTCGGCTGGGAGGGCGTGGGCGTCGCCTCCTACCTGCTGATCGGGTTCTATTACCGCAAGCCAACGGCCAATGCCGCGGCGATCAAGGCCTTCGTGGTCAACCGTGTCGGCGATTTCGGCTTCGCGCTCGGCATCTTCGCGCTGTTCTTCCTCGTCGACAGCATCAATCTCGATGACATCTTCGCTGCCGCGCCGGAGCTGGCGGAGACGCAGCTCACCTTCCTGTGGACGGAGTGGAACGCGGCGAACCTCATCGCCTTTTTGCTCTTCATCGGCGCGATGGGCAAATCGGCGCAGCTTTTCCTGCACACCTGGCTGCCCGACGCGATGGAAGGGCCGACGCCCGTCTCGGCGCTCATTCACGCGGCGACGATGGTCACCGCCGGTGTCTTCCTCGTCTGCCGCATGTCGCCGCTCTACGAGTTCGCCCCCGATGCGCAGGCCTTCATCGTCTTCCTCGGCGCGACGACAGCCTTCTTCGCGGCGACGGTGGGCCTCGTGCAGAACGACATCAAGCGCGTCATCGCCTATTCGACCTGTAGCCAGCTCGGCTACATGTTCGTGGCGGCCGGCGTGGGCGTCTATTCCGTCGCGATGTTCCATCTGCTGACGCATGCCTTCTTCAAGGCGATGCTCTTTCTCGGAGCGGGCTCGGTGATCCACGGGATGCACCACGAGCAGGACATGCGCAACTATGGCGGGCTGCGCAAGAAGATGCCCTATACCTTCTGGGCGATGATGATCGGCACGCTGGCCATCACCGGGGTGGGCATCCCGCTCACCGGCTGGATCGGCTTTGCGGGCTTTGCCTCCAAGGATGCCGTCATCGAAAGCGCCTATGCGGCCACGATGGGCGGCTATGCCTTCTGGATGCTGGTGATCGCCGCGCTGTTTACGAGCTTCTATTCCTGGCGGCTCATGTTCCTGACCTTCTGGGGCAAGCCGCGCGGCGACAAGCACACTCATGAACACGCCCATGAGAGCCCTGCCGTCATGACAGTTCCGCTTGGCGTGCTCGCCATCGGCGCGGTCTTCGCGGGGGCGATCTGGTATGGCAGCTTCTTCGGCAAGACCAACGAGGTGGTGACATTCTTCGGCGGCACATATGGCGAGCCGACAGAGGAGCTTGTCGAGGCCGTCGCCGAGCGCAGCCCCAAGGCCTCGGAGCTGCATTACGTGATGGAAAGCGCGCCCGGCGAAGCGGCGATCTATATCGCGCCGGAGAACACGATCCTGCACGAGGCGCATTACGTGCCGACATGGGTGAAGCTTTCGCCCTTCGTGGCCATGCTGCTCGGGCTTCTCACGGCCCTGTGGTTCTATATCTGGAACCCCGCGCTGCCCGGCAAGCTGGCCGAGAGCCAGCGCCCGCTCTATCTGTTCCTGCTCAACAAGTGGTATTTCGACGAGATCTATGACGCGGTCTTCGTCCGGCCTGCGCGCGTGATCGGGCGCTTCTTCTGGAAGCGCGGCGATGGCGACGTCATCGACGGGACGATCAACGGCGTGGCGATGGGCATCGTGCCCTTCTTCACCCGTCTCGCGGGCCGCGCGCAATCGGGCTTCATCTTCACATACGCATTCGCCATGGTGGTCGGGATCGTGGTCCTGATCACCTGGATGGCGCTGACGGGAGGCGCACGGTAATGGACAACCTTCTTTCCATTGTCACTTTCATGCCAGCGGTCGCGGCGCTCATCCTGGCGCTCTTCCTGCGCGGCGATGACGAGGCCGCGGCGCGCAATGCCAAGTGGGTCGCCCTGCTGGCCACCTCGATCACCTTCCTCGTCTCGCTCTTCATCCTCGCGCAGTTCGACCCGTCGGATACGGGCTTCCAGATGGTCGAGGAGCGCGACTGGCTGATGGGGCTGACCTACAAGCTGGGCGTGGACGGGATCAGCGTCCTGTTCGTGATGCTGACGACCTTCATGATGCCGATCACCATCGCGGCGAGCTGGGGTGTCAGCGTCCGCGTCAAGGAATACATGATCGCCTTCCTTGTGCTGGAGACGCTGATGCTCGGCGTGTTCATGGCGCTCGATATGGTGCTGTTCTATCTCTTCTTCGAAGCAGGCCTTATCCCGATGTTCCTGATCATCGGGATCTGGGGTGGCAAGGAGCGCATCTACGCCAGCTTCAAGTTCTTCCTCTACACCTTCCTCGGCTCGGTGCTGATGCTGGTCGCGATGGTCGCGATGTATGCGGATGCGGGCACGACGGACATCCCGACACTGCTCAACCACAGCTTCGGCTCGGAAGATTTCAGCGTGCTCGGCGTCCAGATCGTCGGCGGGATGCAGACGCTCCTGTTCATCGCCTTCTTTGCCAGTTTCGCGGTCAAGATGCCGATGTGGCCGGTGCATACATGGCTGCCCGATGCGCACGTGCAGGCGCCGACGGCGGGCTCCGTCGTGCTGGCGGCGATCCTGCTGAAGATGGGCGGCTATGGTTTCCTGCGCTTTTCGCTGCCGATGTTCCCCGTGGGCTCTGACGTGCTCACGCCTCTGGTGCTCTGGATGAGCGTCATCGCGATCATCTACACCTCGCTCGTGGCGCTGGTGCAGGAAGACATGAAGAAGCTCATCGCCTATTCCTCGGTGGCCCACATGGGCTATGTCACCATGGGTATCTTCGCGGCCAACCAGCAGGGCATCGACGGGGCGATTTTTCAGATGCTCTCCCACGGCTTCATCTCCGGCGCGCTCTTTCTCTGTGTCGGCGTGATCTATGACAGGATGCACACCCGCGAGATCGACGCCTATGGTGGTCTCGTGAACCGGATGCCGGCCTATGCGCTGATCTTCATGTTCTTCACCATGGCCAATGTCGGGTTGCCCGGCACCTCGGGCTTCGTCGGCGAGTTCCTCACGCTGGTGGGCATCTTCAAGGTCAACACATGGGTGGCGCTCTTTGCCACCACCGGGGTGATCCTCTCGGCGGCCTATGCGCTCTGGCTCTATCGCCGCGTCGTGATGGGCGATCTGATCAAGGAGAGCCTCAAGACGATCAAGGAGATGACGACCCGCGAGAAGGCGATCTTCGCGCCGCTCATCGCGATGACGCTCATCCTCGGCGTCTATCCCAGCCTTGTCACGGATATCATCGGCCCCTCGGTGGAAGCGCTGATCTCGAACTATGAAATCGCCCTGCAGGATGCAGGCTCGGGCGGCGTCGCACTCGCCCAATCGCAGTAACGGAGAACTGATATGCAGGCTGATCTGACTACTATCCTGCCGGAAATCGTGATTGCCGTCTATGCGATGCTGGCCTTGCTCGGGGCGGTCTACACGAGCAAGGACAAGCTGGCGCCGCTCATCACATGGGCAACGGCTGGCCTGTTCCTCGCCCTGGCGCTCTGGATCGGCCTGGGCGGCGACGGGGCGGCCCGCGAGGCCTTCGGCGGCATGTTCCAGGACGACGCCTTCGCGCGTTTCGCCAAGGTGGTGATCCTGCTCAGCGCGGCGGCTGTTCTCGTCATGGGCATGGGCTTCCTCGAACGCCACGAAATGATGAAGTTCGAATATCCCATCCTCGTTGCGCTCAGCGTCGTGGGGATGATGTTCATGGTCTCGGCGGGCGATCTGATGGCGCTCTACATGGGGCTGGAGCTGCAATCTCTCTCGCTCTACGTCATCGCCGCGATGCGCCGCGACAGTCTGCGCTCGACGGAAGCGGGCCTCAAATACTTCGTCCTCGGCGCGCTCAGCTCGGGCCTGCTGCTCTACGGCGCGTCGCTCGTCTACGGCTATGCCGGCACAACGCTCTTCTCGGGGATCATCGATGCGGCGGGCGAGGGCTATGCGCCGCTCGGCCTGCTCTTCGGCCTCGTCTTCGTCATGGCGGGCCTGGCCTTCAAGGTCAGCGCCGTGCCCTTCCACATGTGGACGCCGGATGTCTACGAGGGCTCGCCGACGCCGGTCACGGCCTTTTTCGCCACCGCGCCCAAGGTCGCCGCCATGGCGCTCTTCGCGCGCGTGCTGCATGACGCCTTCGGCGGGGTCGGGCAGGACTGGAGCCAGGTGCTCGTGGTGCTGTCGGTCCTGTCGATGTTCCTCGGCGCGATCGCCGCGATCGGCCAGCGCGACATCAAGCGGCTGATGGCCTACTCGTCCATCGCCCATATGGGCTACGCGATGATCGGGCTCGCGGCGGGCACGGTGCTCGGCGTCGAGGCGATGCTAACTTACATGGCGATCTACGTGACCATGAATATCGGCACATTCGCCTTCATCCTGTCGATGGAGCGCGACGGGCGGCCCGTGACGGAGATCGATGCGCTGCGCATGTATTCCCGCGTGGAGCCGGGCAAGGCGCTGGCGCTGCTGGTGCTGCTTTTCTCCCTTGCGGGCGTGCCGCCGATGCTCGGCTTTTTCGCCAAGCTCGGCGTCTGGCGCGCGGCGATCGAGGCCGACCTGGTCTGGCTCGTCGTCGCCTCCGCCGTGGCCTCGGCCATCGGGGCCTATTACTACCTGCGCATCGTTTACCTGATGTATTTCGGCGAGGAGAACACCAGCGCGCTTGATGGCAAGAATGCCTCGCCCGTGCTCTGGAGCCTGCTGATGGGCTCCGCCCTGCTGATGCTCGTCGGTGTCATCAGCCTCTTCGGTATTGACGGGGCGGCGGCCACCGCGGCTGCGGCGCTGGTGAACTGATCGGCGTCTCGATGCAGCGCGAAACGGCCTGGCCCGAGGGTTATGCACGGCGGGATTACGAGACCCTGCCGAGCACGCAGGGCGAGGCGCTGCGCCTTGCCGGCGGGCTTTCCGCGCCCACCTGGATCTTCGCGAAGGCGCAGACGGCCCCGCGCGGGCGGCGCGGGCGGGCCTGGGCGCAGGGGCAGGGCAATTTCGGCGCGAGCCTCGTCCTGCCGGGGCTGGGCGATCCGGCGCAGATGGGCCTGCGCTCCTTCGTGGCCTCGCTTGCGCTTTATGACGCCGTGCGCGCCGTGGCCGGGCCGGGGGCGCAGCTTGCGCTCAAATGGCCCAATGACGTGCTGCTGGGCGGCGGCAAGCTGGCCGGCATCCTGCTGGAGACGGCAGGCGAGGCTCTGGTGATCGGCATCGGCGTGAACCTCGCCCATGCGCCCGGCGCAGGCGAGGTCGAGGCGGGGGCCGTGCGGCCCGTCGCGCTCGCCGCCGAGACACAGGCGCAGATGGACCCGGAAAGCTTCCTGACCCATCTCGCCGCCGCCTTCGCGCCCTGGGAGGCGCGGTTTCGCACCCATGGTTTCGCCCCGGTGCGCGAGGCCTGGCTCGCCCATGCCGCAAAGCTCGGCCAGCCGATCCGCGCCCGCGCGATGCGCGAGGAATGGCAGGGCACCTTCGAGACCATCGACGCCGCCGGGCATCTCGTGCTCAGGACGGCCCAGGGCCAAAAGAGCATTCCGGCGGCGGATGTTTTTTTCTGACAAGAGGAGGGCCTGACATGCTTCTGGCCATTGATTGCGGCAACACGAACACGGTCTTCTCGATCTGGGACGGCTCCGAATGGCTCTGCACCTTGCGCACCTCGACGCATCACGCGCGCACGGCGGATGCCTATTTCACCTGGTTCTCGACGCTGATCAAGCATTACGGGATCGAGGCGGAGATCACCGACGTGGTCATCAGCTCGACGGTGCCGCGCGTCGTCTGGAATCTGCGCGTCTTCTCGGACCGGTTCTTCGGCTGCCGGCCGCTCGTCGTGGGCAAGCCCGAATGCCTGCTGCCGGTGCCCCCGAGGGTCGATCCGGGGACCGGCGTCGGCCCCGACAGGCTGGCCAACGCCGCAGGCTGCTTTGACCGGCACGGCGGCAACACCATGGTCATCGACTTCGGCACGGCAACCAACATCGACGTGGTTGCGGCCGATGGGGCCTATGTCGGCGGGGTCATCGCGCCGGGCGTGAACCTGAGCCTGGAGGCGCTGCACCAGGGCGCGGCGGCGCTGCCGCATGTGGACATCACCCAGCCCGACAAGGTGATCGGGACAAACACCGTCGCCTGTATCCAATCGGGCATCTTCTGGGGTTATGTGGGGCTTGTCAGGGGGCTGACGAGACGCGTAAAAGAGGAATACGGCGTGCCGATGAAAGTGATCGGCACGGGCGGGCTGGCCCCGCTATTCGCGCAGGGCGAAGAACTTTTCGACACGATCGAGGATGACCTGACGCAGCACGGGCTGCGCATCATTCACGCCTACAACAAAGAGCAGGGCAATACATGAGCACCGAACGATTGATCTACCTCCCGCTGGGAGGCGCAGGCGAGATTGGCATGAACGCCTATGTCTATGGCTACGGGCCCGAGGACAACGAGCGCCTCATCCTGGTCGACCTGGGCATGACCTTCCCCGACATGGACACGACGCCGGGTGTCGACCTTATCTTCCCGGACATGGCCTGGCTCGCCGAGCGCAAGGACCGTCTGGAAGCGGTGTTCATCACCCATGCGCATGAAGACCATGTCGGCGCGGTGGGGCACTTCTATTCAGAGCTGGGCGCGCCCGTCTATGCGCGGGCCTTCACGGCCAATATCGCCCGGCGCAAGCTCAGCGAACACGGCTTTGCCGAGGACAGCGTCACGACCGTATCGCCCTATCCCGAGAGCGTGGAGGCAGGGCCTTTCAAGGTGAGCTTCGTGCCGGTGTCGCATTCGATCCCGGAAAGCTCCTCGCTTCTGATCGAAACGCCGGGGGGGCGGCTTTTCCACACCGGCGATTTCAAGATAGATCACCAGCCACTCGTCGGCGAAAGCTTCGACGAGGCGCTCTGGAAAGACATCGCCAAAGACGGGATCAAGGCGATGATCTGCGATTCGACCAATGTCTTCTCGAAGAATCCCGGGCGCTCGGAGAGCGAGCTCGGCGGCAATATCGAGGCGCTGATCAAGGGGGCCGAGAGGATGGTCGTGGCGACCACCTTCGCCTCCAACGTCGCCCGCGTGCGCACGCTGGCCGAGGCCGGCGAGCGGGCCGGGCGCTCGATCTGCCTGATGGGCCGGGCCATGCGCCGGATGGTCGAGGCTTCCGTGGAGACGGGCGTGCTCAGCTCCTTTCCGAAGGTCGTCAGCATCGAGGAGGCGCGCGACATTCCGCGCGAGAACCTCATGCTGCTGGTCACGGGCAGCCAGGGCGAGCGGCGTGCAGCCAGCGCGCAGCTTGCGCGCGGGAAGTTCAACGGGATCGAGATGAAAGAGGGGGATCTGTTCCTGTTCAGCTCCAAGACAATCCCCGGCAACGAGCGGGGTGTCATCTCGATCATGAACCAGTTCTCGGAAATGGGTGTCGATGTCTTCGATGATAACGACGGATTCTACCATGTCTCGGGCCATGCCAACCGGCCCGACCTCGAAAAGGCGCAAGAGCTCATGGAGCCGCAGATGGTCATCCCGATGCATGGCGAGCACCGGCACCTGCGCGAGCTGTCGAAGATCACCGAGGCCGCCGGGCGTGCGAGCGTCGTGGCGGTCAACGGTATGATGATCGACCTTTCCGGCAATGCGCCGCGCGTGGCCGAGTATATCGAGACGGGCCGGCGCTATCTTGACGGCTCGACCCAGGTGGGCGCGCTTGACGGGATCGTGCGCGACCGTATTCGCATGGCGCTCAACGGGCATGTCGTGGTCACGCTCATCGTCGACGAGGACGACACGCCGCTGGGCGAGCCCTGGTGCGAGCTGATGGGGCTGCCGGAGACGGGCCGCAGCGGCGCGCCACTTGTCGAGGTGCTCGAAGAGGACATGAGCCAATTCCTCGGGCGGGCCAAGGCGGCGACGCTGAAGGACGACGACAAGATCGAGCAGGAGTTGCGCAAGATCGCCCGGCGCACGGCGCTCGACGAGATCGGCAAGAAGCCGGAAGTCACGGTGATCGTCAGCCGGATAGCCTGAACGCGGGTCAGGCTTGTTCTTCGATGGCGCTGATGGTGCGCGACAGCCTGTCCGTCAGCGGGCCGGGCAGGCGCATGCTTAGCGCATCGGACAAGGCGCGATAATACCAGAGTGTCCCGGTTCGCCCGGCCGTAAATCGCGACCAGAGAGCGTCGCCAAGGTTCGTCAGGTCATGCAGGATTGAGGTGGCATTGTGCAGCTTGTCGCAGGCTGTCACCAGCACCGCGTCGTCGCTCTTGGTTGCAACGCCGGCGATATAGGCGTCCTTGCGCGTCTGCCACGCAGCCTTTTCTTCGCCGTCGCTGTCGGAGCATTCGAGCACGATGGACGCCACGCGTGGGCCATAGCGGCGGGTGATCTCGGCATGGGTCGCCATGCCGCCTTGATCCTCGACCGCATCATGCAGAAGGCCGGCGATCGCCTGATCTTCGTCACCGCCATATTCCAGGACAAGGGCGGAGACCGACATGAGATGTGCGATATATGGGGTGCCCGAGCCCTTGCGGGTCTGGCTACGATGCAGCGCAGACGCATGGGCCAAGGCATCGTCGAAACGATGTGTCAGCATGAGTTTTCCAATTTTTCAGGTGATAGGTGGAAGAAAGAGGGAATGCATGGCGCAGAGCCCTTCCTTCATATTCCCAATCTAGGCGTCCATGAGAGCCAGCGCAAGTGCGCAAGTCGCCTCAATTGTCGAGGCGTTCCTCGAAGCTTCGGGCGATGAAACCGGGAAGGTGATCGCCGAGGCCGACGGGCTGGTTGTTGCCGCCCTTGCCTGCGTCTCTCGAACCGCTGCCTCTGGAGCCGCCGCGCGAGCTGCGGCTCTTTTCCTGGGCAGGCTTGTCTTGCGCCGGCTTGCTGCTGGAGTCGCTCTTCTCGGATCTGCCGCGGCCGCGGCTTTCCTGCTTGGGTGCGTCATCGGCCTTGGGTGCGTCGTCTTTTCTGGCGCGCGAGCGGCTGCGCGCCGGTTTCTCGTCGCGCGTTTCGGTCTTGGCCTCGGCTTCTGCCTCGGGTTTGCCCGGTTGCGCCATCGCTTCGGCGCGCGGGATTTCCTGCTTCAGCAGCGCCTCGATATCCGCGAGGTTCCTCTCGTCGCGGGGCACGCAGAGCATGATCGTCGTGCCCTTCTTGCCGGCGCGGCCGGTGCGGCCGATCCGGTGAATGTAGTCCTCGGCATGGCTCGGCACATCGTAGTTGAAGACATGGCTCACATTGGGAATGTCGAGGCCGCGCGCGGCGACATCGGAGGCGATGAGGAATTTCAGCGTCCCGTCACGGAAGCCGTCGAGCGTTTTCATGCGCTGTGACTGGTCGAGATCGCCATGGATCGCCGCCGCATCAAGCCCGTATTTCTTCATCGACTTGGCAACGGTGTCCACCTCGGACTTGCGGTTGCAGAAGATGATCGCATTGCGCAGATCGTCGCCTTCGCGGGCGATCAGATCGCGCAGGAGCTTGCGCTTCTCGGTGCCTTCGCGGTCCTTGCGCGAGGCTTTGAACATGAACACCGATTGCGTGATGTTCTCGCCTGCCGTGGCCTGCCGGGCCACCTCGATGCGCTCGGGGGCGGACAGGAAGGTATTCGTGATCCGTTCGATCTCGGGCGCCATCGTGGCCGAGAAGAAGAGTGTCTGGCGCACCAGCGGATTGGTGAGGCCGAAGATGCGCTCGATATCGGGGATGAACCCCATGTCGAGCATCCGATCCGCCTCGTCGACGACCATGATCTTGACGTCGTTGAGAATGAGCTTGCCGCGCTCGAAATGGTCGAGCAGGCGGCCGGGCGTGGCGATGAGCACATCGGCGCCGCGGTTGAGCACGGCTTCCTGCTCCTTGAAGCTGACACCGCCGATGAGCAGCGCCTTGGACAGCTTCACATGCTTGGCATAGGCGTCGAAGTTCTCGGCGACCTGCGCGGCGAGCTCGCGGGTGGGGCAGAGCACGAGGCTGCGCGGCATGCGCGCCCGGGCGCGGCCCCGGGCGAGAAGCGAGATCATCGGCAGCGTGAAGCTGGCGGTCTTGCCTGTGCCGGTCTGGGCGATGCCGAGCACGTCGCGCCCTTCGAGCGCGGGCGGGATCGCGCCGGCCTGAATGGGTGTGGGGGTTTCGTAGCCTGCTTCGGCCACGGCTTTGAGAACCTTCTTGTTGAGATTCAGATCAGAGAATTTGGTCATTTGTATCCGTTGTTTACGGACACGTCTTGGCCCGCAGCGTCTGAGTGAGATCGGGCCCGTGTGACCCAGCCTAGCGCTCTTGTGATCTCGCAGCCAGCGTATAGAGAAAAGCGCAGGCAGGGTCAATCAAACATAAATTTCAGGCCGAATCCGGCTCAAACGGGAAAGTGCCGCATCCGCTTTGCGTCCAGATCGAGCGCGTAGCAGCGCAACAATCCGTGCGCCTCGAGCCGCGCGCGCAGGGCTGGCGTGGCGGTGCAGACCTCTTCGAAGAAGGCACGCAGACCAGCTTCACCTTCACTCTCCTCGATGGTGGTTAACAAGGCGTGCATCGTCAGCCCGCCCGCGCGCGATGGCTTGAGATCGGGGCGATAGACGCCTTGCTCGAGGCGGTAGCGGTAGTGTGCGAGCCAATGAGCATAATCGGTCGCGTGCAAGTGGCAAAGCTCGATCTCGGGCAGTTCCTGCTGGCCGGGGTTCATCTCATCGCCGAAGAGCGCGTTGTGGATGCGGAAGGCCACGTCTGCGTGGCCCGTGCGCACGAAGAGCTTGCCCGCGACATGGCTCAGGAACCCGCCGTTGAGATGGGTGCCATAGGTCGGGTAGATCGCCTCGCTCTCGCGTTGGCGCGCCTTTCGGTCATTGGTCATGGCCTTGAAACAGGTGACGCCTTCGGGCAGGTCCTGCCCCTGTGCTGAAAGCGCCTCGATGGGCCGCACGCGGGCGACCATGCAGGTCTCCGGCAGCTCCGCGAGCTGGGCCGCGATGGGCCGCTGCGGCCATAGGAACTCGTCGACATCGATATGGGCGAGCCAGCCCACGTCGCCGGCCTTGCGGCGATAGGCGTGGCGGGCGTTGGCGGTCTGGCGGACCTGGTGTTTTTCGGGGCGGCTCTTGCTGCGCCAGTGATCGCCGTGCGTGCGAAAGACGCGAATTTTCGGGTGTTTTTTCAGGGATTTGAAGGCGGTCTCATTGTCGTCATCGAGATAGATATAAAGCCGCGACGCGCCCAGCTCGAGGTGATGGGCGGCGAAGCGTTCGATCTCTTCGAGGGGGGCCTTGATCGTGGAGACGATCCCCCATTTGGCCGTATCTTCTGTCATGACGTCTCGCTGAGAAAGAGCGCGGGGAAAAGGGCCTTGGCCTTGCTGTCCAGGTCAAGATCATGCTGGAGCAAAAGCCCCTGCGCCTCAAGGGCTGCGCGGTGCGCGAGCGTATCGGTGCGCAGGGTGTCGTAGAGATGTCTGAGCGCCGCATCGCCGCCCTCCGCACGCGTGAGCGCGATGAGCTCGGCCATGGATGTCTCTTGGGGCCGCGCGCTGGCATAGGAGCCGTTTGCGAGCCGCGCGGGCAGGGCGGCTTGAAATGCAGCCCAGTCCGGGGCGTGATGATGCGCAAGGGCCGTGCCGGGCAGGAGGGCGGGCTTGCTTTTGCCGCGCCCCAGCAGCTTGTGAATGCCGACGCGCGCGCCTTCGAGGCCTGTGCGGATCACCGGCTTGCCTTCCGCATGTGCGATCAGCCCGCTGCGCAGCATGAGGCCGTAGTCGGGATAGAGCGTCTCCAGCGTGCTGCGCGGCAGGCCGGCCTGCTGGGGCGCGCGCTTGTAGTGACGGATGGGGCCGGTGCTTGGGCAGAGCGGCTCGACCGGCGCAAGCCTGACCCATTCCGCCGCGCGCGGCAGCGCGGCGAGGGCTGCACCGAAAGGCACTTCAGCGAGGATGAACTCGTCGATGTCGAGATGGGCGAGCCAGTCGGTTTCCGCCTGCGCATAGGCCGTCGCCGCGTTGATCATCTGGCGCTTGTGAAGCGCTTCGGGCTTTGTCGTTCCGGGCAGCAGATTGATCTTCGGATGGGCGAGCGGCGCGGCGTTTTCGAGCGGTTTTTCGAGGAAGAGAAAGAGCCTGTCGCAGCCGAGCGAAAGGTGATGCGCAGCGAAGCGGGCAATGTCCTGGCTGGCGGCGTTGGTGGTGCAGGAGACGGACCAGCTCAACGCCGTTTTTCCTTGTCCTTCTCTATATTTGCACGACGTTCCTTCATCTTGGAAATGCGCCGGAAGACCGTTCCGGCATCGGCGTTGAGCGCATCCAGCAAATGCCGTGCGAGAGGGCCGAGATTGGGGGCCTGATCGGCGAGCGGAAAGAGCGGCGCAAGCAGGGCCACGTCGAGCCCGCCGTGGTTGAGCGAATAGGCATCCATCCGGAGCGGCATGGGCGCGGGCGAGCGCTTGCCGAACCGGTGCGGCGTGTTCGGGGCCGTGCCGGTGAAGAGGCGCTCGAATTCGTAGAGCTTCACGAGGCCGAAGAGCATCCGCAGCGCCTGGCCCAGCTCGCGCTCGGGGCCGGGGGTGCCGTGATCGGCGAATGTCTGGGCCGAGGAGACGCACCAGCGCAGGTCGAGCGCATCCAGCAGGTGATCGGCCTCCTCATGCCAGAGGCGGCGGAAGAGGGCGGGCGCATGGTCGGGGAAGCTCTCGCGGCGCAGATTCGCGACAAGCTGGGCGTTGAGGAAAGCCAGCTCGGACTTGCCGATGAACTCCGGCGCGATCTGCGCGCGCTTGAGCGCCCATGTCTTGCGCCGTGCGTTGGATTCGGCCGCTTCGGGAGGCACTCTGGCCTGCTTTAGCGCCGCGAGGTCGGCATCGGGCGGCGGCAGGCTTTCGCCCTGGAAGAGAAAGGCGGCGCGGCGCTTGTTCCAGCGCGTCAGGATCTCTTCGGAACCGCCCGGATATGTCAGCTCATCGCTCATGGCGGCACTTTGCCATGGCCCCCCGCGTCAGACCATCATTTCCTTCGTGGCCGAGAGTGTCACGCCCGGATAATCGCGTTCGACACGGTCGATATCCCATTGCAGGCGGGTGAGGTAGACGACATCGCCATCATTGTCGTGTGCGATATGCTGTTTGTTGGAATTTACAAACTTTTCAACCTCTTGCTTGTCACCTTTCACCCATCTTGCAGAGGTGAACTGCGAGCTTTCGAAGCGCACCGGCAGCCCGTATTCCATTTCGATCCGGCTGGCCAGCACCTCGAACTGAAGCGCGCCGACCACGCCGACGATGAACCCCGAACCGATCGCCGGCTTGAAGACCTTGGCCGCGCCTTCCTCGGCGAACTGCGTGAGCGCCTTTTCGAGGTGCTTGGCCTTCATCGGGTCGCCCGCGCGCACGCCTTGCAGAAGCTCGGGCGCGAAGGAGGGGATGTTGGTAGCACGTAAAAGTTCACCTTCGGTTAACGTATCGCCGATGCGCAACTGGCCGTGGTTCGGAATGCCGATGATGTCGCCGGCCCAGGCCTCCTCGGCCAGCTCGCGGTCGGAGGCGAGAAAGAGCACGGGGTTGGAGATCGCCATCGGTTTTTTGGTGCGCACATGGGTGAGTTTCATGCCGCGTTTGAAATGGCCCGAGGCAAGACGGACAAAGGCGACGCGGTCGCGGTGTTTTGGGTCCATGTTGGCCTGAACCTTGAAGACAAAGCCGCAAACCTTTGTTTCTTCGGGGGAAACCTGCCTGGGATTGGCGGCCTGCGGCTGCGGCTCGGGTCCATAGGCGCCGATCCCGTCCATCAGCTCGCGCACGCCGAAGGAGTTGATCGCCGAGCCGAACCATATCGGGGTCATGTGCCCTTCGAGCACGGATTGCGGATCGAGCGCGGGCAGCAGCTCGCGCGCCATCTCGACCTCTTCGAGCAGCTTCTCCAGCAGGTGCGCAGGCACGTGTTCGACCAGCTTGGGATCTTCCAACCCGTTGATTTCAATGGATTCGGCAATCTTGTTGCGGTCCGCGCGGTCCATCAGCTCAAGCCGGTCGCGCAACAGGTCATAGCAGCCGAGAAACTCCGAGCCGACGCCGATGGGCCAGCTTGCCGGGGTCACGTCGATCGCCAGGAGCTCCTGGATTTCGTCAATGATGTCAAAGGTATCGCGGCTCTCGCGGTCCATCTTGTTGCAGAATGTGAGGATTGGCAGGTCGCGCAGGCGGCAGACTTCGAAGAGCTTGCGGGTCTGGCTCTCGACGCCTTTCGCCCCGTCGATCACCATCACCGCCGCATCGACGGCGGTGAGCGTGCGATAGGTGTCTTCGGAGAAGTCCGAGTGGCCCGGCGTATCCACAAGATTGAAGCGCAAGTTGTTGTAATCGAACGACATTGCCGAGGCCGAAACAGAGATTCCCCGGTCCTTTTCCATCTGCATGAAGTCCGAGCGCGTGCGCCGCGCCTCGCCCTTGGCACGGACCTGTCCGGCCATCTGAATGGCCCCGCCATAGAGCAGGAACTTCTCCGTCAGGGTCGTCTTGCCGGCGTCGGGGTGCGAGATGATCGCGAAGGTCCGGCGGCGGGCGATTTCTTCGGGCAGATCGGGGCGGTTGGTTTGGGTGTCCAGCATGAGCGCGCGTATAGTTAGGGAATTGGGTGAAGGCAAGAAAAGAGGGGGGTGCCATCCTGTACACCCCACTAGTACACCCCCCAGTGCAGCGCGCGGTGCTCTCCGGAACCGTTAACATCCCCGCCTTATACCCTTTCGAAAAGGTTAAAGGAGACCGGTGATGAGAAAGGATCAGGCCAGGGCCGAGCTGATGGCCGAGCTGAAGGAGCTTCAGGAAGATCTGCGCGAGAACTGGGTCGGCATGTCCCTGCCCGAGGGCTGGGAGGGGCTTGAAAGCGCGCAGCCGCTCAAGCGCAAGAAGACGCGGGTCACGCTCCGGCTGGATGCCGACATGGTCGCGTGGTTCCGCAAGCTCGGGCCGGGCTATGGGCCGCGGCTCAATCACATCCTGCGCATCTACTGGCTCTCGCTCCTGTCGGGGCGGATCAAGAGCCACTGGGACGAGGAGGCGCTCTCGCCGCGCTTTGCCGAATACGTGGAACAGCGGATGGCAAGGTTGCGCGAGGAGGCCGGGGAGTAGGCGGGGGGCTGGTGACAGCGGCTTCGAGACCGAAGCGACCGCTGGGTCAAGCCGAGCGTCGCCTGACCGTGGGCTGGCGATTCAACCTTTGGGATGCAGCACTTTATATTTAACAAGTCATTGCGTCATTCAGGCCGCGCACCAAGCCCTGCCAAATCGCCAGACCGCGGGACGGTCAGGCCCCTCCCGGCAGAATTGGCTTTGCCAATTCGCCTGCCGGGCAATGGATGCTCGGCGGCCTTCGGCCTTGATTCCGAGCAGGGCACGGAAGGACCGCCCGCTCCGTCCCGCATCCGATCAGTTCATGATCCATGCAGCGAAGGCCAGCTCCGGGTAATCGCTGTCAGGAGCCTTCCGGCGTCCCCTCCAGACTGATACCCGCCGCAGCAATGCCGAGACGAGCTGACAGAGGTTCGGATGCGCGCCCCAGCCTGGCCGCTTCGGCATCAGCTCACCGCCCGCGCGTGGCCTTGGCGATCAGCGCCGCCGCGTCGGGGCGCGCCAGGAGCGATTCGCCGACTTCGAACTCGCCAAGGCTGCGGCTCGCGTGGCCTTCGAGGCGGCTGGAAAGGGTTTCGGCCACCTCGCGGGGCAGGGCCGAGCGCGTGCGCGGATCGATCAGCAGGGTTTCGGCGGCGATGCCCTCGGCGAAGATGATCTGGTGCGAATCGAACAGGATCTGGAAATAATCGACGAATCCGCCGCCCTGCACGAAGACGCTCTCGCCATTGACCAGATGCGCGGCCTTGAGCAGCACTTCCGAGCGCCCCGCGCCCAGCTCGTCGGAGCGCTGGTAGACGAAAAGCCGATGATCGGGGGAGACCAGCAGGTCATTCTCGTTGTGCAGCGTGCCGCGGGTGATCATCACCGGGGCGAAGTCTCCCTGGGCGCGGACGGTATGATGGCCGATCCAGCGAACGGGTTGCGGCCCGTCATCGCGGGTGAGGACACGCTCGCCCACTTTCAGCTCTTCGACGGGGCGTTGCTCGCCCGTGGCCAGCGTGATCCGCGTGCCGCGCGTGAAGGACACGCAGGCGACCTGCGCATAGCGCAGCGGGGCGTTCTCCCGGTCGATCCCGACGAGGCGGTATTCCTCCTTGGGCACGAGCGGGGCCAGCGGCATGGCGTAGATCTGCGCGACATGACCCGCCGCGTCGACCTCGACGAGGATCAGAACCTCGATGGCCTGGCTGCGCGGGTCCATCAGCGTGATCGCCGAATCGAGCACGACCGTGGCGCCGGGGCGGCCCGTGCCGCTACCCTCGGCGATGCGGAAATGTCCGTTCTCCAGCGCGTGCAGATCGAGCCTGAGTGGGCACGCCGCGGGGCTGAGCATGTAGAGGTCATCCAGCACCAGGTCGGCGGCAATGCCCAGGTCATCGCCGGAATTGGCACCCGATGAGACGGGCAGCATGGCGGCGGTATGAACCTGGATGGCGTGGGCTGTTTCGTTCATGAACTCGGGTCCGTGGCAGTCTTTGAACATGGTATAGACCGGGATTCGGGCAAGAGCACGGCAAGAGCGCGGCCCGTGCTTGGCGTTTGCTTGGCGTTTGCGCGCGGGACGGGCGCGGGGATCAGATTTCGCTGCGCGAAATCCGACCCGTGCGAGGGGCAATCCGGCGCGAGCCCGGCAGCGTATCGCGCAGTGATGCGCGAGAGGCTGAGGATAGTTCGGGCAAGACAAGAGCTTGTGTGCGGACCGGCGGCCCCCTGTCATGGTGGGGGCTGGCCTTTACGGGCTGTTTGGGCTTTTGTGGCGCGTGAAGAGACCGGCAAACCAAGGGGAGATGAGAAATGGACATGGGAATCGCTGGAAAGAAGGCGCTGGTCTGCGCTTCGTCCAAGGGGCTGGGGCGCGGCTGCGCGGAGGCGCTGGCCGAGGCGGGGGTCAATCTCGTGATGAATGCGCGCGGCGCCGAGACGCTCGAGGCCGTAGCCGAGGACATCGCGGGCAAATACGGGGTCGATGTCGTGGCCGTGCCGGCCGATGTGACCACCGAGGAGGGCCGCGCCAAGCTGCTGGAGGCGGCGGGCGATGTGGACATTCTCGTGACCAACGCGGGCGGCCCGCCGCCGGGCATGTGGACCGACTGGGACCGCGATGATTTCATCGCCGCGCTCGATGCCAACATGCTGGCCCCGATCGCGCTGATGAAGGCGCTTCTGCCGCAGATGATGGAGAAGGGCTGGGGGCGCGTCGTCAACATCACCTCGCAGAGCGTCAAATCGCCCATCGCCGTGCTCGGGCTGAGCAATTCGGCGCGCGCGGGGCTGACGGGGTATGTCGCGGGCACCTCGCGCCAGGTCGCGCCGCATGGCGTGACGATCAACAACATGCTGCCGGGCATTCATGCCACCGACAGGGCCGTCTCGCTCGACAAGGGCGTCTCCGAGCAGGAGGGGATCAGCGCCGAGGAGGCGAAAGCGCGCCGCGAGAAGACCATTCCGGCGCAGCGCTACGGGACGGCCGAAGAGTTCGGCGCGATGTGCGCCTTCCTGTGTTCGCAGCATGCGGGCTTCATCGTCGGCCAGAACATCCTGCTCGATGGCGGGGCGGTGAACACGACGCTTTGAGGGGCGCGCTCGGGATGAGCGGTGCATGATACGCGCCCGGGTGGCGGCGTTTTCAGGGATCGGGCGCAGCCCGGAGCGGGCATGCAGGCTCGTGTGTGAGGTGGCAAAGCGGACCTTTATGCTGGCGCGGCGGAGTGACTGGGATGCGGACAAAGTGTTAATTCGCTGCACAAGATCTAATGGCTGCAATGGATTGCGCAACGGTCTTGTCTCGCGGATCGGTTTCATCATGGGGCGGTCGGTTTTTCATCGAGGGAAGAAAGCAGATCGGCAATCTGGTCGCGTATCCAAGAATGTGAGGCACTTGCGGAGTAGCGCCGATGCCAAATCATGCAGAGTTGTGCGGTTGGGACCGGCATCGGAGCGCGGTAGACACGAAGGCCGGCCGCATTCGCCACGTGATGGGCTAATGCAGTTGGGAGCAGAGCGATCAGGTCTGATTCTGCCACAGCGCGATAGACACCCGAAAAGATCGGCATTGTCATAACGACGCGTCTCTCACGTCCCACTTTTGCCAAAGCCGCGTCGCCCATGGCTTTGCTATTGCCCTCTGGTGAGAACAGAACGTGACCAAAATCACAAAACAGGTCGATCGGCACGACATCGCCTTCCGACAAACCTTCCCGTTTCAAGCGCGGGTGGCCCTTGCGCGCAATGACTGAAAAGCTTGAACTGAAGACCGGGCGGCCCTCAACCCAATCCGGTAGAGATGTTTCAGGGACCAGCGCAAGGTCAACTTCGTAGCGATCCAGCGTTTCGACATAGCTATCTGGCACCAGATCTACCAGATGGACGCGCATTTTTGGCGCAAGAAACTGAAGCCTCTCAGCGAGCTTTGGCATCAGAAGTTCTGCAAAGAAGTCACTGCCCGAGATACGAACGCTCACGTCCGATGTTGCCGGGTCGAACGTGTCCGATCCCCGGATTAGGTCCTCAATGCGTTCAAGAATCTGCCTCAGCTCCTCCTTCAGTGTCAGTGCGTATTGCGTGGGTTCCAACGCTTTTCCGCGACGGAAAAACAGGTCGTCCCCAAGAGATGTTCTGAGCCGCCCGAGCGCTGCAGATACCGCTGGTTGAGACAGTCCCAGGCGTTCGCCTGCGCGTACTGTCGAGGGATCCTCTAGCAATGCGTTCAGCACGCGCAGCAGGTTCAGATCAAAGTTCTTCAAATTAACCATTCAAATAGGTTTAATATAATCAATGAATTTTGCAAATGACCTTGGTCGTGGTACCAAACTTCCTATCGAAAGCGCTTTCGTTTCCCAAACTCTTCAGGAGGAAGCGATGAAAGACTCAGTTTTGGGACTCGAAGCTATTGAATGGCTCGGAGTCCACTACAAGACGATACTCACAACCGATGCCACCAAAGGTGCAATGTCGATCACGGATTCCGTCTCGCCGCCAAATTCTGGCCCGCCCCGTCACATCCACCACGATGCTGACGAAACATTTGTCATGCTGACCGGCGATTCAGAGTTCTGGCTGGAGGGCGAACGTTTCTCACGCGGGC
Source organism: Rhodobacteraceae bacterium 63075 (assembly GCA_003417655.1). GTDB lineage: Bacteria > Pseudomonadota > Alphaproteobacteria > Rhodobacterales > Rhodobacteraceae > Lentibacter. Next base: position 16,629 of record QVMW01000003.1, on the reverse strand, counting down.
CCGGCCAGACCGTTTTTGTCCCGCGCGGCAAGGAACACACCTTTCGCATCGTCAGTGACGTTCCGTCACGTCATTTGGTCATCCTGACGCCCGGCGGGTTCGAAGGCTTCTTTGCCGAGATGGCCGCAGGACAGCTGCGCATTCCCGAAGACATGGGACAGATCGCGGAGATCGCCGCGAGATACCAACTGACTTTTACAGGCCCACCGCTGGGTGCCGATGACCAGGAGCAAAAACAATGAGAGACACACCCAAAATGTTCTTCGCGGCAGCGGCGTTGTTTGCGCTCTGCGGGATGGTCTGGGGCATTCAAATGTCGGCCACCCACGATCACACGCTGTCGCCCGCGCACGGGCACCTCAACCTGATCGGTTTCGTCATGATGTCCGTGTTCGGCACATACTATGCGCTCACGCCCCATGCAGGTCGCAGCCGGACAGCAAGAATTCACTTTGCGCTGAACACGACGACTGTTCTGGTTCTGACGCCCGGGATCGCGCTTGCCATATCGGGAAAGACCGAAGTCCTCGCTCAGATCGGGTCTGTTTTGGCGGTTCTTTCCATGGCTCTGTTCGGATTTGCCATCCTGAAGTACGGCGTGGGCCTCGCAACGCAAAAAGCCGGTTCGGACCACAGCCTGTCCTCTCAACCAGCAGAATAGTTGGGCGGTCCCTGACTTGGATGTGAGAAGCCTCCGCATTTGGCGGCTTCTCAGGTTGTTTGAGCAGACATTAATGCGGCTTGCAGCATCCGTCACTCTGGGCTCGGAGCCGCCATTCGCTACGCTTGGAAAGAAGCTCCGCTGTCGGGAATCTGGCCAAACTTCGCTCCCCTTCGCCGGGCGGTCTTCCGACGGTGCCGCGCGATTGGTTGGGTGGGCGTCAGGCCGTCATCGGGGCGTTTGCCTCAGCTCTGCCCGGCCTGTGCGAAGGAGACAAGGCGGCGGGACTTTTCGTCCCACAGGTGCAGGCGGGCGCTGTGAAGGCTCTGGCGGATCGTCATGCGGTTGCTCTCGGCCAATTGCTCGTGATCGCGCAGCACTTCGGGCAGGCGATAGAAGGGGATGCGGCTGTAGAGGTGATGCACATGATGCACCCCGATATTGGCCGTCATCCATTGCAGCACCGGGGGCAGCACGTAGTGCGAGCTGCCGTGCAGGGCGGATTCGTGGAGCTGCCAGTCCGCGTCGTCCTCCCAATGGGCGGCTTCGAACTGGTGCTGGACGTAGAACAGCCAGACACCTGCCGTCGCCGCGAGCAGTGTCGAGGGCAGGAAGATCAGCAGGATGGGCGCGAGGCCGCCGAAATAGACGATCAGCGTCACCCAGGCGATGAGCGCGGCATTCGTGCCCATGGCGCTGATCCAGTAGGTCAGCTTGCCCATGAGGCCGAGCGGCAGGCGGTTTTGCAGCAAGAAGAGATAGCCCGGGCCGAGGCCGAAGAGAATCACCGGGTTGCGATAGAGCCTGTAGAACAGCTTGCCGCGCGTGCTGAGCGCGCGATACTCCGCCACGGTCATGGTGTGAACGTCGCCCATGCCACGCCGCCCGAGATTGCCCGAGGAGCTGTGGTGCACGGAATGGGTGCGGCGCCAGACGTCATAGGGCGTCAGGGTCAGCACGCCGATCGCGCGTCCGAGCCAGTCGCTCACGGTGCGGTTTTGAAAGAAGGCGCCGTGGCCGCAGTCATGCTGTATCGTGAAGAGGCGCAGCAGGAAGCCCGCGTTGACCAGCGAGATCGCGAGGGTCAGCCAGTAGCTGATTGACATGGACCACCAGGCCAGCGCCCAGAGGCCGACAAACGGGCCGAGCGTGACGGCGAGCTCGAAGGAGCTGCGGGCCGCGTCGGGCTCGCGATAGGCTGACAGGAGGCGCGCCCACTCCTTCGCGGGGCGGGGCTCGTCACTCTGCTGGATGGCTTGGGCGTGTTGGGACATGGCCTGCTTTTCTTGTTTTGTGGGGAGGGTGATATAGAAACAGGGGCAGCGCGCATAGGCCCGATTTCAAATCAAGCGAAGATTCGCGGCTTTTGCCGGGTGCCTGATCGCGCAAGGGTGTGTGAGGCGTTTTTCAGATTATTCCGGGTGTCGGCTGTGCGGGACTTTGCAGCCGTTTGTTTCTTTGTCAGCAGGGCCCGCTTTAAGCCCCTGAGCCGCCATCGGGATGCGAAGCTCTTGCGCGGAATCAAGGCCGAAGGCCGCCGCGCATCGCCGACGCGCCCCCACGCGGCGGCGATTTGGCCGGGCTGGGCGCATCGCCCTGATCTCGTTCGGATATGGCTGGCATAAAGTGCCCAGCTCAATTGTCTGATCGCCACCGCGCGCGTCGGCAATGCGCGGCTTGATCATGCCTCCACTCCGTCCCGCAAAACCGTCAGCTATGATGCCACTTCGCAAACCCCGCTCCCTGCGCAGAGCGGCCATAGCAAGCGGGTTCAGCTTCGGGAGAATTGGCCTCGAAGCGGACGATCGCCCCTGCGATGATCGCGACCAGACAGGCCGCGATCACCCGTATTTTCGGCAAGGCGCGGCGCTCAGCCGATGATGCCGCCGTCGTCGCGCTTGACGGTGATGACCGAAGAGCGCGGCAGGCCGGAGCCGTCGGGCCAGCTTCCGCCGGGGTGCTGGATGCCGACGAACATGGTGCGCCGGTCGGCCGACCAGCACAGCCCCGTCACCTCGCAGCCATTGGGGCCGGTCATGAAGCGGGCGATCTCGCCTGTGAGCGGATCGCCCACCAGCATCTGGTTGTTGCCCATGCCCGCGAAGTCGCCCTCGTTGCTGTCGTCGCCGTCGGTCTGGATCCAGACAAGGCCGTTCTCGTCGAAGGCCATGCCGTCGGGCGAGTTGAACATGTTGCCCGGCGTGATGTTCTCCGAGCCGCCATATTCATTGCCCGAATAGACCTCGGGGTTGCCGGCCATGACGTAGAGGTCCCAGTCGAAAGTGTCGGCGGCGTGGTCGTCGCCATGCGGCTTCCAGCGGACGATCTGGCCGTAGTGGTTGGTCTCGCGCGGGTTGGGGCCGCCAACAGGGGTTTCGTCGCCGCCCGCATTGGGCTTGATGCCGCGGTTCTTGTTGTTGGTCAGGCAGCAATAGGCCTCGACCGCATGGGGGTTGGCCGAGATCCATTCGGGCCGGTCCATCGTCGTCGCGCCGACGGCCGATCCGGCCATGCGCGCGAAGATGAGGATTTCGGCTTGGTCCATGCCCGTCGTCTCCGGCGTCAGCGCCAGCCATTCGCCGGTGCCGTCCTCGTTGAACTTGGCGGCATAGAGCGTGCCGTCGTCGAGCAGGCCCTCGGTGGAGCCGCCCGGCGCGTAGACGCCATTCGAGACGAAGCGATACATGAATTCGCCGCGCTCGTCGTCGCCCATGTAGACCACCACGCGGCCATCGGGCGCGAGCACCACTTCGGCGTTCTCGTGCTTGAAGCGGCCAAGGCCGGTATGCTTGACAGGCGTGCTCTCGGGGTCGGTCGGGTCGATCTCGACGACCCAGCCGGCGCGGTGCGGCTCATGGGGGTTTTGGGAGACATCGAAGCGCGCGTCCCACTTGTGGTAGTCATAGCCCCAGCCCTGCGGGCCGATGCCGTAGCGCCCGTAGCCCTCGTCGAGCTGGATGGGCTTCTGGTCCTGCGCCTCCTCGGTGGAGCCGAAATAGCCGTTGAAGTTCTCCTCGCAGGTCAGGTAGGTGCCCCAGGGCGTGCGGCCCGAGCCGCAATTGTTGAGCGTGCCGAGGCTTTCGGTGCCGCTCGGGTCCGCGTCGGTCTTGAGCAGGTCATGGCCCGCCGCCGGGCCGACGATCTTCATCGGCGTGTTGTGATGGATGCGGCGGTTGTAGGGGCTGTCCGTGACGACGCTCCAGCCGCTCTCGCCCTCGGCGACTTCCACGACGGTGACGCCTTGCAGGTTCTGCAGCTTGCGCACGTCGCCGGCATTGGCGGGCGTGCCTTCCTGCTCGCTCGGAAGGTTGGTGCCGCGGTTGGTGTATTCGCTGTTGATCGCGAGGATGGTGCGGCCTCGGAACGAGAAGGTTTCCATCCCGTCGGTGTTCTCGCCGAAGACGCGGTCGGAGCCCTCGACCGGCCCGCCACCTGCGTTGACGTCATACCCTGCGGCATCGGAAAAGAGCGGATCGCCCCAGCGCACCAGCACGTCCCAGGTGTAGCCCTCGGGCACATGCACTGTCGCGTCGGTCTGGATGTCGATGGGGGTGAAGGGGAAGCGCGCGCCCTTGGCCATGGCCTCGGCGGATGTGCCGCTCAGCAGCCCCGTGCCCATGACGGCGGCACCGGAGCCGAAGGCCAGCACGCTGGAGAGGAAGCCGCGGCGCGAGATGGCGCGCTCGACGACGGCGTCGAATTCATTGGCATCCGGGCGGGGAAAGTTCTTCTCGTCCCACTCGTCGGCGGACATGTCGATGTGATCTGTCATGGGGTGATCCTCGTGGCTGGCGCAGGAAGCTGCGCGGACTGTTGAAGCCCCGAGTGTGGCACGACATGCGTGATGATCCCGTGACATGTGCGATTCCGAAATGTGAAACGGGCAGGGCGCAGCCCGGCGGCGGCGCATTGCCGCAGGGGGAACATCGTGTTATTCATTTTCGTGAATATCACGGTATACAAATCGCGTTGAATTCAATAGTGTGAATTCGATTTGACGTAAGAGGAGGCGAGAATCGATGGCGCATGGCTCGGGCAAGAGCGGGACTTCGCGGCGCGCGTTCCTGAAGGGCGCGGCGGCGGCTGTCCCGGCAGCAGCGGCAACAGCAGGCGCGGCGCGGGCGGATGACCCGCTGATCACGGAAGTGCAGGACTGGGCGAGCGGCCTTGGCGAGGGGGTGGATGCCACGCCTTACGGCCTGCCGATCGAGTTCGAGGACGATGTGATCCGCCGCAACGTGGAATGGCTCACGGCGGATACGATCAGCTCGATCAACTTCACGCCGATCCATGCCCTCGACGGCACGATCACCCCCCAGGGCTGCGCCTTCGAGCGGCATCACTCGGGCGCGATCGAGCTGCGCAAGCAGGACTACCGCCTGATGATCAACGGGCTGGTCGATGAGCCGCTTGTCTTCACCTATGCCGACCTCGAGCGCTTCCCGCGCGAGAACCATGTCTATTTCTGCGAATGCGCGGCCAATACCGGCATGGAATGGGCGGGCGCGCAGCTCAACGGGGCGCAGTTCACCCATGGCATGATCCACAACATGGAATATACCGGCATCCCGCTGCGCACGCTGCTCCAGGAAGCGGGCTACGACGCGGCAGCCGCGAAATGGGTCTATGTCGAGGGGGCCGATGCGAGCTCGAACGGCCGCTCGATCCCGATCGAGAAGGCGCTCGATGACGTTCTGGTCGCCTTCAAGGCCAATGGCGAGGCGCTGCGCAAGGAGCATGGCTACCCCGTGCGCCTCGTGGTGCCGGGCTGGGAAGGCAATATGTGGGTCAAGTGGCTGCGCCGCGTGGAGGTCATGGACCGGCCCGTGGAGAGCCGCGAGGAAACCTCGAAATATACCGACACGCTGGCCGACGGCACGTCGCGCAAGTGGACCTGGGCGATGGACGCAAAGTCGGTCGTCACGAGCCCGAGCCCGCAATCACCCATCTCCCATGGCAAGGGCCCGCTGGTCATCACCGGGCTGGCCTGGTCGGGGCGAGGGGCGATCACCCGCGTTGACGTATCGAAAGACGGCGGCAAGACCTGGCAGCAGGCGCGCCTGGCCAAGCCCGGCGAGAAGATGGCGCTGACGCGCTTCTATCTCGACACGGACTGGGACGGCGAGGAGATGCTGCTACAGGCCCGCGCCATGGACGAGACCGGCTATGTGCAGCCGACGAAAGAGGCGCTGCGCGAGGTGCGCGGCGAGAACTCGATCTATCACAACAACTGTATCCAGACCTGGTGGGTCAAGCCGACAGGGGAGGCGGAAAATGTCGAAGTTTCTTAAGGACTACATGCTGCCCGCCGGGGGCGGCGTGGCGCTCATCCTCGGGATTTCCTATGGCCTTGCAAACCAGGGCTATGGCGACAGCGAGATCGCGCTGCTCGAAGAGCGCAACGCGCAAGTGGAGGCGCGCGTGGAAGAGCTCTCCGAGCAGGTCGCCCAGTCGCAGCAGGTCGCCGCGACGAGCACAGACCGCGTGAGCGAGCTGGAAAGCGCGCTCGAAGAGGCCAGGGCGGAAGCCGCAAGCGCGCAGGAGGCCGTGGAGGCCGCCCGCGCGGAGGCTGCGGAGGCCGTCAAGGCCGCCAGCGCGGCGGCACAGGCCGATGCCGGCGGCGGGGACGCGATGGCCGAGAGCGCAAGCACCGAAAGCGCCGCCTCGGAGCCTGCCGTCACCCTCGCGGCGTCGACCACGGCGCGCGAAGGCGGCTATGGCCTGGGGCGCGAGGCCACCGGAGACGAGATCGCCGCATGGGATCTCGATATCACGCCTGACGGCACCGGGCTGCCCGAAGGCTCGGGCGATGTCTGGACCGGCGAGGAGGTCTTCGTCGAGCAATGCGCGGTCTGTCACGGCGACTTTGCCGAAGGCCGGGGCAACTGGCCCAAGCTCGCGGGCGGTGACGGCACGCTGGCCGACAAGGACCCGCTCAAGACGGTCGGCTCCTACTGGCCCTATCTTTCGACGGTCTGGGACTATGTGAACCGCTCGATGCCCTTCGGCGCGGCGCAGACGCTGACGCCGGACGAGGTCTATGCGATCACGGCCTATATCCTCTACTCGAACTACCTTGTCGAAGATGATTTCGTTCTGAGCAACGAGAACTTCACCGAGGTCGAGATGCCCAATGCCGACGGGTTCATCGTGGATGACCGCGAGGCGGCCGAGGCGCATTTCTGGTCTGCCGAGCCCTGCATGGAGAACTGCAAGGACAATGTGGAGATCACCATGCGCGCGGCGGTTCTGGACGTAACGCCCGAGGAAGAGAGCACCGAAGTGGAGGCCACGGCCGACACCGAAGCAGAGCAGGAGGCCGCGGCCGTCGCTGCCGGTGCGCAGAAGGGCGAGGTCGAGGAGAGCGGCACCGCTCCCGCCGCGCTCGACATGGCTCTGGTGGAAGATGGCGAGAAGGTCTTCCGCAAGTGCAAGGCCTGCCACCAGGTTGGCGAGGGTGCCAAGAACCGCACCGGCCCCGTGCTCAACGGGGTCATGGGCCGCACACTTGGCGCGCTCGAGGATTTCCGCTATTCCAAGACCATGGAGGAGATGGGCGAGGATGGCATTGTCTGGGGCGAAGAGAACATGGCCGAGTACCTGACCAAGCCGCGCGACTACGTCAAAGGCACGCGGATGTCCTTCGCCGGTCTGCGCGACGAAGAGGATATCGCCGCGGTGACGGAATATCTCAAGTCCTTCCCGGAGTGATCCGGGCGGGCAGCGGGGCCGCAGGCGTGGCCCAGCGCCGACAACACGCGAGTTTGTGCTTTTGGGAGGAGGCCATATGCTCAACGAGACTGACACGCCCCGCGCGCTTCGCGGCCTGACCGCAGCGCTGCTGGTGCTGGGCGTGCTTTTCGTATCTGCACCGCGGATCGCGCTCGCCGAGGAGGTGGCCGATGTGATCGGCGATGTCGAGAAGGGCGAAAAGGTCTTTCACCAGTGCTCATCCTGTCACCAGATCGGCTATGGCGCGCAGCACCGCGTGGGGCCGCATCTGAACGGGATCTTCGGGCGCGACGCGGCGGCCTTTCCGGAAGATTATCGCTATTCCAAGGGCTTGTTGCGCGAAGCTAAAGCCGGGCTGGTCTGGGATTTGCGCACGCTCGATGCCTATATCGAGAACCCCAAGGCGCTGGTCACCGGCACGCGGATGAACTTTCGCGGCATCAAGGACGCGCAGAAGCGGGCCGATCTTCTGGCCTATCTGCGCGAAAACTCCGACAGCCCGCAAAACATCCCCGAGGCCGAGCCCACGGCGATCGCACGGGAGGTGGCGCTTGCGCCGGAGGTTCTCGAGATCGTGGGAGACCCCGATTACGGCGAATACCTGGCCAGCGAATGCACCTCCTGCCACCAGACCGACGGGGACGCCGAGGGCATCCCGTCGATTACGAACTGGCCCGAGGAAGATTTTGTGGTGGCGATGCACGCCTACAAGCGTAAGATCAGACCACATCCCGTCATGCAGATGATGGCGGGGAGGCTGAGCGACGAGGAGATCGCGGCCCTGGCGGCATATTTCGAAACCGTCGAATAATAACAATATTTGAAACGAAAACCCAAAGGGAGGAAAGTCATGACACTGAACAGAAGAGCCTTTATCGGCACGGGCGTGGCGGCGGCCGCGGCGCTGAGCGCGCCGCATGTGCGCGCGCAGGACGGCGGCAAGCCCCACGTGATCGTCGTGGGCGGCGGTGCGGGCGGCGCGACGGCAGCGCGCTACATCGCGCGCGACAGTGACGGCGCGATCGACGTGACGCTGATCGAGCCGACGCGCGCCTATTACACCTGCTTCTTCTCCAACCTCTATATCGGCGGCTTCCGCGAGCTGAGCTCGATCGGGCACAGCTATGGCACGCTGGCCGAGGGCGGCGTGAACGTCGTCCATGACTGGGCCGTGGGCGTGGACCGCGGCGCGAAGACCGTCACGCTGGCGGGCGGTGCGGTGCTGCCCTATGACAAGCTCATCCTCAGCCCCGGCATCGATTTCGTCGAAGGGGCCGTGCCCGGCTGGGACGTGACCGCGCAGAACAGGATGCCGCATGCCTACAAGGCCGGATCGCAATCCGAGCTCCTGAAGGCGCAGGTCGAGGCGATGCCCGAGGGCGGCACGTTTGCCATGGTCGCCCCGCCCAACCCCTACCGCTGCCCGCCGGGCCCCTATGAGCGCATCTCGATGATCGCGCATGTGCTCAAGGAGAAGAACCCGACGGCGAAGATCCTCGTGGCCGACCCCAAGCCCAAGTTCTCGAAGATGTCGCTCTTCCAGGAAGGCTGGAACAAGCACTATCCCGGCATGGTCGACTGGGTCGGCGAAGATTTCGGCGGCGGCAACGTGGAAGTGGATCCCGACGCCATGACCGTGAGCATTGACGGGGTGGTCACCAAGGTCGACGCCTGCAACGTCATCCCGGCGATGAAGGCAGGCCGGATCGTCGAGATCGCCGGTGTCAACGAGGGCAACTGGGCCCCTGTCGTGCCGCACACGATGCAAAGCCGCAAGGACGAGAACGTCTACGTTCTGGGCGATGCCTCGAGCCAGGGCGACATGCCCAAGTCGGGCTTCTCGGCCAACAGCCAGGCCAAGGTCTGCGCCATGGCCGTGCGCGGGGCGCTGACCGGCACCAAGGTCTTCCCGGCGAAGTTCTCCAACACCTGCTGGAGCCTGATCGACACTGACGACGGTGTGAAGGTGGGCGCGACCTACGAGGCGACGGACGAGAAGATCGCCAAGGTGGACGGGTTCATCAGCCAGACCGGCGAGGACAGCGCGCTGCGCAAGGCGACCTACGAGGAGAGCCTCGGCTGGTATGCCGGCATCACCTCGGACATGTTCGGCACCTGAGCCTTTTGACTATGTGCAAAGGCCCTCGGAAATTCCGGGGGCCTTTTGCGTTTTGTGAGATCTGGGGACGCTCTAGGACCAGCTCTGCCGATAGGCGCGGGGCGTCTTGCCGTAGCGCTCCTTGAAGCGGCGGGCGAAGTGGTTGGACGAGGAAAACCCCGTCGCCGCCGCCACTTCGGCGGTGCTCATGGCCGTCTCGCGCAGGTATCCCAGCGCGCGGGCGAGGCGCAGGCCGAGATAATGGGCCATCGGGCTCTCGCCGAGGTGGCGCAGGAAGAGCCGCTCGAGCTGGCGGCGGGAGATGTTCAGCTCGGCGCAGATTTCCTCCATCGAAAGCGGCTCCTCGATCTCGGCCTCCATCAGCTCGATGGCGGCAATGAGATTGCGGTTGCGCGAGCCGATGGCGGCGGCATGGCCTGTCGTCTGGGCGGCGTGCGGCCCGGTGGCGCGCATATGCAGGCACATGTCGGCGACCATCGCGGCCAGCCGCGGGCCGTGGCGCGCCTCGACGAGGCCGAGCATCATGTCGATCGCCGCATTGCCTCCGCCGCAGGTGATCAGATCCCCGTCCTGCTCGTAGAGCCTGTCTGTCGGCTCCAGCGCGGGGAAGTGTTCGCGAAAGCCGTCCTGGTTTTCCCAATGAAGCGTGAAGCGCCGCTGGCCGATCAGCCCGGCCCGGGCGAGAGCGAAGCTGCCGGTGCAGATCCCGCCGAAGGGGCGGCCGAAGCGGGCCTCGCGGCGGATCCAGGCCAGCACCGGCTCGCTGGCGCTGCGCTCCGGCTCGACGCCCGCGCAGACAAAGCAGCGCGCATCGCCCTCGATACTGGGCAGATCGCCATCGGGGGTGATGCGCATCCCGTTCGAGCAGGTGATCGGCCCGCCATCTTCGGTGAGCGTGTACCAGGTGAAAAGTTCGCGCTCTGTGATCTGGTTGGCAATGCGCAGGGGCTCGATCGCGGCGGCGACGGCGAGCATGGTCGTCTTGGGCAGCAGCAGGAAATAGAAGGGCTCCGCCGGGCCTTCGAAGGCCAGCTCGAAATGCGCCGAGGCGCCTTTCTCGATGAAGGAGCGCGGGGGCATGGGAGGCGTTTTGTCCGGCTGTGTCATGAGGCACCCCATAAGAGCCCAAAGCGCCCTGCGGTGCAAGGCGCAATGAGGCGCGCATTCGTGATCGGACAATTGCCCGAACGGCCCTTGCAGCCCGTGGGGCGCATCACTAAGACTCCGTTAGGACAGAACCGGTATGGTTCGCAAATCGCGGCATTGAGGCAGGACACGATGACAGACCCCTTTGAGACTTACATGAACACGCTCGTGCCGATGGTCGTCGAGCAGACGAGCCGCGGCGAGCGCGCCTATGACATCTTTTCGCGCCTCCTCAAGGAGCGGATCATCTTCGTGAACGGCCCCGTGCATGACGGCATGTCGAGCCTGATCGTCGCGCAGCTTCTGCATCTCGAGGCCGAGAATCCCTCCAAGGAAATCTCGATGTATATCAACTCGCCCGGCGGCGTGGTGACGAGCGGGCTGTCGATCTACGACACGATGCAATACATCAAGCCCAAGGTCTCGACGCTGGTGATCGGGCAGGCGGCGAGCATGGGCTCGCTCCTGCTGACGGCGGGCTCCAAGGGCATGCGCTTCTCGCTTCCCAACAGCCGCATCATGGTCCACCAGCCCTCCGGCGGCTACCAGGGCCAGGCCAGCGACATCATGATCCATGCCGAGGAGACGCAGAAACTCAAGCGCCGCCTCAACGAGATCTACGTCAAGCACACGGGCCAGAAATTCGACGATGTGGTGGCCGCGCTCGAGCGCGACAAGTTCATGAGCCCCGAGGAGGCGCGCGACTGGGGGCTGATCGACGAGATCGTGGAGAACCGCGCCAAGGCGGACGACGAGGACGCATAGGCACCGCGCGCCGCGCAGCTGAATTTCGGATTGTGGCGCGGCGCAGGGTCAATTAGGTTGGGCTGCAGCGCAGTCCCTGCGAAGACCAAGGCCAGAAAGAAGGGCGAATATGTCGAACACTTCGGGCACAGACAGCAAGAACACGCTTTATTGCAGCTTTTGCGGCAAGAGCCAGCACGAGGTGCGCAAGCTCATCGCGGGGCCGACCGTTTTCATCTGCGATGAATGCGTCGAGCTGTGCATGGACATCATCCGCGAGGAGACGAAGGATTCGAGCCTGAAATCCTCCGAGGGCGTGCCGACGCCACAGGAAATCTGCCAGGTGCTCGACGATTACGTGATCGGGCAGGCCACGGCCAAGCGCGTCCTGTCGGTCGCCGTGCACAACCACTACAAGCGCCTCAACCACGCCCAGAAGGGCGGGGATATCGAGCTTTCGAAATCCAACATCCTGCTCATCGGCCCGACGGGCTGCGGCAAGACGCTTCTGGCCCAGACGCTGGCGCGCATCCTCGATGTGCCCTTCACCATGGCCGATGCCACGACGCTGACCGAGGCGGGCTATGTGGGCGAGGACGTCGAGAACATCATCCTCAAGCTTCTTCAGGCCTCCGAATACAACGTCGAGAAGGCGCAGCGCGGGATCGTCTATATCGACGAGGTCGACAAGATCACCCGCAAGAGCGAGAACCCCTCGATCACCCGCGATGTGAGCGGCGAGGGCGTGCAGCAGGCGCTTCTCAAGCTCATGGAAGGCACTGTCGCCGCCGTGCCGCCGCAGGGCGGGCGCAAGCATCCCCAGCAGGAATTCCTTCAGGTGGACACGACGAACATTCTCTTCATCTGCGGCGGGGCCTTCGCCGGGCTCGACAAGATCATCAAGCAGCGCGGCAAGGGCAGTGCCATGGGCTTCGGCGCGGATGTGCGCGACGAGAGCGAGATGGGCGTGGGCGAGACCTTCCGCAGCCTCGAGCCGGAAGACCTGCTGAAATTCGGGCTGATCCCGGAATTCGTCGGCCGTCTGCCTGTTCTGGCGACGCTGGAGGACCTCGACGAGGAGGCGCTCGTGACGATCCTGACAGAGCCGAAGAACGCGCTGGTCAAGCAATACCAGAGGCTCTTCGAGCTGGAGAATGCGCAGCTCAGCTTCACCGATGACGCGCTCAAGGCGATCGCCCGCCGCGCCATCGAGCGCAAGACGGGCGCGCGCGGCCTGCGCTCGCTGCTCGAAGACATCCTGCTGGACACGATGTTCGACGTGCCCGCGCTGGAGAATGTCGAGGAAGTCGTCGTCAACGAGGAAGCCGTGATGAGCGACAGCGCGCCGCTGATCATCTATGCCGACCAGGACAACAAGAAGGAAGGCACGACGGCCAGCTAGGCCGCCTTGCCCTGACTGATCGGAACGCCCCGGGCCAAGCTGGCTGCGGGGCGTTTTTGTCTTTGGGACGCGCGCGGCTCACACCACGCGATACCCCGCGCCGAGAAGCGCCGCGACATCCGACTCTTCGAGATTCTCCCAGGCCTCGGGCGTGGGCTCGATGAAGCCGCCCATGAGCAGGGCGTCCTGAAGGCGGGGAAAGTCGATCTCGCCGAGCGCGTGGCGGGCGCGGCGCTCGCCCTCGGGCATCCAGTTGCGCAGAAGCGCGTCGATGCTGAGCGGCGCGATACCCGCAAAACTCCTCAGATGGTTCTCCAGGTAGCCCGTCGCCGAGGAGCGGCGGCGCACGGCGATGGCCAGCTCCTGCTCGGGCGGCGCGACCATGGCCAGCATGTGAATGGCCGATCCTTCGGCGGCGATGACCTTTCGCGCAGCCTTGTAATGGGCAATTTGTGTCGGAATATCATGCTCTTGCGGGTGAAAGATCGTGTAGCCCTGCGCTTCGAGATGGCGCTCGAAACGCTCCTCGCCGATGAGTGAGCCCTTGCGGAACTCGAAGCGCGAGCGCGAAATATAGAGCCGCTCGGGGCCCTCCGGCGCGATGCCTGCGCCGAAGCGGGCCTTCATGAAGCTGCGGAACTCCGGGGTGCCCGCGCTGATCGGGCCGAGGCCAAAGCCCTGTCCCGGCACGAGAAGCCGCTCGACCTCCATCGGCGCGGCGGCAACCCTGACATCCAGCCCCGGGCAAAGCTCGGAGAAGACCTGCCATTGCCAGCGCTTGATGCGATCGGCATTGCGCGGGCGCTTGGGGGTGAAGAGGATGCCGTCGATCTTGCCTTGGTGTGTTTCGAGCGGCCAGAGCCGGGCAAGGCTCTCGGCGAGGAAATGGCCGAAATGGAGCCAGAGCGGCCCACCCCAGAGCCAGGTCCCATTCAGTTTTTCCTCAACCTTGCCAGGGTCTTGCGGCGCGGTGCTGATGGGCCGATCACGCCGCCATAGCGCGCCTTCCGGCACATAAGCCCCCGCCGCATCGAGCACGCCCGAGGCCTGCACCAGCCCGCCCGCCACCGGCGGGACGACGCGCGCAGCCCGCACCTCGCGCAGGCCGCGCGACCAGCCTGTTTCGGGGTCGGGCGGCGTATCGGGGGTTTGGCGGTCCTCGCCGCGCTGCACTGTCCAGACCATGCGGGTCGAGACCTCTTCGACTTTCCGGAAGCCCGCATCCCGCAGGATGTTCTTGCATTCGCGCATGCCGGACTTGCCGTAGACCTCCGGGTGAAACTCGATCACCATGGCGCGCAGCCCCTCCAGCGAGGCATGGCGCAGAAGCTCGAGCTCGCCGCCCTCGATATCCATGATGAGCACGCTTGGCGCGAAGCCCGCGCGCAGCACCTCGTAATCGGCCGTCGGCACGCGGACCTCGCGCGTTGTGCGCTTGTCCGTATCCGCCAGCGAGGAGCCGAGAAAGGAATTGCGCAGGAAGAAGGAGACGTGCTCGGGCCGCTCCGGCGCGGCCATCAGCACCTTGTTGTGCAGCCTGATCTTCGACTTGATCCGGTTGAGCGCGTAGAGCGCCTCGATATGGGGGATCATCTCGGGATTGGCCTCGAAGGAGACCATGGCGGCGGGCCGCGCATTGCGCTGGACCACGGCACCGACGATCCCCAGCCCCGCGCCAAGCTCGATCACGCGGTCTTCGGGGCCGGTCACGGCGAGGCCGCCGGCGATCTCCTGGCCTTCGTAGCGGGCCTCGTTGATGCGGCGAATGCGCGTTTCGTTGAGATAGGGGGAAGGCGGAACCTTCACGCCCTTGCATTCGGCGACATGTGTCGCCGCGGGTTTTGCATTCATCTGGCTGCCCGTGTTTTCTGCTCTTGTTCTTTCGCGCAACCCTAGCAGCAAGCGCCTCGTGCCGCTACGCCGCTGGCGCGGCTTTTGGCCCATTGGGGCAATTTGGCCGCAAGCGAGGCTGGACCTCGGAGCCGATTTGCGCCATATCCTAGGGCAAGGCAGCCGGAGGCTTTCATGAGCAAGTTGAAATCGATCCTTCGCATCGCGACGTGGTGGCACGGCTCGACGCTGAACACCCAGTTCTACACCTGGCGCAAGGGGCGCAAGGTGGGCGAAGATGCGCAGGGCAACACCTTCTACGAGACACGCGACGGCAAGCGCCGCTGGGTCATCTATGCCGGTGAGGTCGAGGGCAGCCGCGTCGATGCCGATTGGCACGGCTGGCTGCATCACACCTTCAAGGAGCCGCCGAGCGACACGCCGCTGCCGCACAAGGACTGGGAAAAGCCGCATGTGCCCAACCTGACGGGCACGCCGCTGGCCTATGCGCCTGACGGCTCGCTGCGCCGCAGGGAGCCCGCCGAGCGCCGCGACTACGAGGCGTGGGTTCCCGAATAGGAAGCGGCTGACACATGTCTGAAAACAAGACAGAAGTTCTGGTTGGCGGCGCGGTTCTGGCCGCGGCTGTCGGCTTCGTGCTCTACACGGGGCAAGCGACCGGCTTCACCGTGCAATCGGGGGGCTATCCGCTGACGGCCTCCTTCCGCTCGCTCGAGGGCGTGAATGTGGGCACCGATGTGCGCTTCGCCGGGGTGAAGGTCGGCACGGTGAGCGAGGTCTCGCTCAGCCAGGAGACCTTCCGTGCCGAGGCCGTGATGAACATGCGCGAGGAGATCAAGATCCCCGATGACAGCGCCGCCGTGGTCAGCCAGGAGGGCCTTCTGGGGGGCAATTTCGTCGAGATCGTGCCGGGTGGCTCGCCGTTCTTCTACGCGCCGGGCGACGAGATTCTCGACACGCAGGGCTCCGTCTCGCTGATCTCGCTGCTGCTCAAGTTCGTGACCGGGGACAGCGAATGACGCGATTTGCCGCGCTTCTGGCCGCCGCGCTCTTGGCGCAGGCGGGCATGGCACAAGAGGCCAGCTTGGGAGCGGGCGCGGTGTTGCGCGCGCTCGACAAGGTGAATGGCAAGACGACGGATATCGAGCTGGCCAATGGCACCAGCGCCGAATATGGCCGGCTGGTGATCTCGCTGGGCGAGTGCCGTTATCCCACGGGCAATGCTTCCGGAGATGCCTATGCCTTCCTGACGATTCGCGAACTGGGCGAGAGCGACAACGCCTTCCAGGGCTGGATGATCGCCTCCTCGCCGGCGCTGAACGCGCTCGACCATGCGCGCTATGACGTCTGGGTGACGCGCTGCAAGACCTGACTTGGGTCCTGTTCGGGCGGCTGTGACAGGATGTCGGCCTGCACCGTCAGGGCCTCTGAGAGCTTCTCATGATATTCCGCGCGGCTGATCTCGATCCCGCCGAGCGAGGCGAGATGGGGCGTCAGGAACTGCGTGTCGAAGAGCGTGAAGCCCGTGCGGCGCAGATGGTCGGTCAAATGGGCGAGGGCGATCTTGGAGCCGTCGCGCGCCGCCGAGAACATGCTTTCCCCGAAAAACGCGGTGCCGAGCGCCAGCCCGTAGGTGCCGCCGATGAGCCCGCCCGCGCCGCGCACCTCGAAGGAATGGGCGAAGCCTGCCGCGTGCAGCGCGGTGTAGACCGATAGGATCTCGGCGTTGATCCATGTCTCTTCGCGGTCCGCGCAGGCTTCCATGACGGCAGGAAAATCCTCATTTATCGCAACGCGATAGCCGCCTTTCTTCATCCTGCGAGAAAGACTTCGCGAGATATGGAACCCCTCCAGGGGCAGGATTCCGCGGCGCTCGGGATCGACCCAGAAGACCTCCGGATCGCCCCGCGCCTCGGCCATCGGGAAGATGCCCGCGGCATAGGCGCGCAGGACCAGCTCGGGGGTGAGGCTCAT
>QVMW01000020.1 GCA_003417655.1 Rhodobacteraceae bacterium 63075 | reverse complement strand
CCCAGAGATAGTCGGTCTTGGTCCGTCCCAGCCCCGGATCGAGCACCGGCGCCTTGGTCTCGTCCATGAACACCCTGGTGGACGCCTTCAGGTGCTCGGCCAGCCGATCGACGACGGGCCGCAGGTGGAACCCCGCAACGCCCACCCAGTTAGCCAGGGTACTGCGGTCGATGGTGACACCCGACCGGGCGAGCATCTGGCTCTGGCGGTATAACGGCAGGTGGTCGGCATATTTGCTGACCAGCACGTGCGCGATGGCGCCCTCGGTCGGCAGACCGCCCTCGATCAGGGCCGCCGGGGCCGGAGCCTGCGTCACGCCATCGGTGCAGGCGCGGCAGGCATATTTGGGGCGGACGGTCACGATCACACGCAGCTGCGCCGGCACGATGTCCAGCCGCTCGGTGCGGTCTTCGCCGATCTTGTGCATCTGACCACAGCCGCATGGGCATATCAGGCTCTCGGGCTCGACGACCTGCTCGATTCGCGGCAGGTCTGTGGGCAGGTTGCCACGGTTGCGCCTGGCCACCCGTTTGCGTTTCGGCGTGTCATCGCCGGGCGCTTGATCCTGTTTCTGTTCCTCGGCCTCGGAGATTGCCACGTTGAGGTCCTCGAACGCCAATTGCCGATCGTCCTCGTCGAGCTTCTCGGATTTCTTGCCATGCACGACATGGTTCAGTTCGGCCACCAGGTGCTCGAGGCGCTTGACGACCTCCTTCAGGCTGACCGTCTCGTGCAACAGCGCAGCAACTGCATCGCGCTGGTCCTCGGGAATGGCCGAGAGGTCGATATCAGGCAGGGCCGACATGCCCCGAATATACCCTGAACCGGCTGGAAATGCGCGCCAATTCGCCCGCCCGAGTCACTCCGCCGCAGCCGGCCGGCGTGCCTCCAGCGCCTTCACCCGGCGCCAGTCCAGGCCGGCGAAGAGCGCCTCGAACTGCGCCCGGTTCAGGGCCATCACCCCGTCCCGGATGGCCGGCCAGGTGAAGGTTGCCTCTTCCAGCCGCTTGTAAGCCATCACCAAACCGGTCCCGTCCCAGAACAGGATCTTCAGCCGGTCAGCCCGCTTCGAGCGGAACACGAACACCGTGCCGGTGAACGGGTCCTCCGTAAGCACAGACTGAACCAGCGCCGCCAACCCGTCATGGCCTTTACGGAAATCGACCGGCTGCGTCGCCACCAGGATGCGCACCCTGTGCGTCGGCATGATCATGTCCGTCATCCCACCGCCCGCACGATCTCGGCAATCCGTGCCGCCGAAGTGCCCGCGTCCAGACGGATCGATACCTCGCCGACCGCGATCTCGATCAAAGGCGCGCCCGCGGTCGATGTGGCCTCGGGCGGCGCGTCGGGATGCCCATCATCGCACAGCATCAGCGGCGCGAACCCGGGTGGCCCTTCCGCCGCCGGAAGAACCAGCTTGCCGTCCTTCGCAAGACGCCGCCATTCCGAGAGCCGGTTCGCGCGCAGCCCATGGCGCGCGGCAACACCGCGAACCGTCGCACCCGGCTCAAGCGTCTCCGCCACGATTTGCGCCTTGAGCGCGTCAGGCCACCGCCGCCGACCTGCAGCGGAGCTATCCGCTCCGCCCGACCGGAAAAACTCCAGCGTATCCTCCACGGAGAAACTCCTTCCCTGTTCCAAGACAGGGACGGAATCCCAGAAATCATAAGTCAGAAGAAGGTGGGCCCCAGATCGCGCTTACGTTGCGGGAGGGCGCCTTGGACTTCGTTTGCCAACGAACGCGAGAGGTATCCTGCTTGGCGTTAACGGGCACTCTCAAGCGGACGTTCCAGCACAGTAAGACAGGATTTCATCGGTCACGTCGCGCTCCTGAAGCGCGACGTCAGAGCTACAAGAGCTCATGGCGTTCTGCTAGTTTCTAGAGAGCTCTCCGTAACGGTGAAGAACCATGCAACAAACGGCAGGGTGACGAAAGTCATGCAACCAGACTCTCGACCTCATCGCAAAGGTAGTCGAGAGCAGTATCTTCACCCCTACTATCAAGCATAGAAAAGACTTCTGGCAAACCTGCGTGCGCATAGCCATTCGCGATCCGCATCATCTCAGAAGGCGAGTCAATTACACTTACATCATCTTTCTCAGCAATCGCGAGCAATGTGAGAGCAGTAGGCCGCCACTGGTCCGACCCAAGAACAACGCCCTCAGCAGCCTTGTAAGTCTTCCCTGAAGGCCCGGTGGGCTTAAGGCCCTTTTGCACAGCGATCATGATAGCAAAAAACCAGATATCAACGTTGCGCCGGAAAGGTTGATGGACGGCCGAAGCCGATCGGCCTTCTCGAAGTTGGACAATCGCCTCAATACGTTCGCGAAAGTCCTCATCAATGTTTATGTCTTGTCCTGCAAACGTATTATCCATCATGCGGTCTCCGCCAAAGCTTGGGTTGATGACTCATATCTGTCACATATTTTACATACCGACCTATGGTCACACGCGCACTGCAATATAATCGCCTCCTTTGTTCCAGGGTCGTTTTTTAGAATTCGTGGGTAGTGCACCGGATTCGTGAGTGTGGCAGCAACAAACGCCTTTTCATCCAGGATGTCCTCGCAGCCCTTAATTTCATCGTGAGTAAGGAATAGAACAAGCTGGCTGCTGTTGTCAGCGGCAGTGCGAACCACCTCGCTCTTCACAAAACCCGCCATCATTCCAAGCGGCGTGTCGATAACATTCGGACCCTCCACGCCACTAATCTCCGTAAGTGCGAGAACAAATGAAATTGTCAACGCACGTCTCGACGCGCCATTCAGGTCCATGGAAGGATCAAGCTCCAAATCGTTCCTGCCATACACAACAATTCTGAATTCAGGCGTTATCTCAGCTCTCGTGATTAGCGAACTTTCGCGGTCGGCCCCAATCATTGACAAGAAGTGATCATTCATTCGTGCGGACACGGCTTGAACTTCCACTGTCTTCATTCGCTCAAGAGACCTCTCGACGACGGACCGAATGTCTGTCGCGACGCTCAGCTCGCGTGCAATTTTCTCTCCTTTTGAGACCTTAGCAGAAATAACATGAAACTTTTTTTCAAAATCTGTGCGTTTCTCCTTTAGGATTTTTATATCTCTACTAAGCTCAGTCTCTCTCACAACTTCATCACGAAGTTGCTTCTCGTAGGTTTTCTTGATTTCGCGTAGACGTTGGACATTTACATCTGGAATCTTTTCAAGTTTAGCCTCGATTTCGGCCTCGCTCTCACCGATATCCTTGTAGACTGCGGCAATACGCTGACGTTCATCAAAAGCTTTAGAATAAAGCTCGCTCCAACTCTCAGGCTTTCCTGAAAAAAGCGACCTTGCCTGGTAATAAAGGTCGGAAACCTTGGAGCGTAAATCATCGGCCTCCCTACTATCTCGAATCAGGTCCTCAATATATTTTCGCCTACGCGCACCATCAGGAGTTGAGCCATCTAGCGACTCTCCACAGATACAATCCGAGTGCTCTAGCCTGTCTTCCAAGATGGGCACCGTCTTGTTGGGAATTTGGCCCTTTTTACGAAGCTCGTCCAGAATGCCTCCAGCTTTCTTGAAAGTCTTAGCCATCAGGTGCCGAGACAGAAGCTCCGTGCTTAGTAGATCAGCCTGCCTTTTCTCTGTAGACTTGCGTTGCTCTTCCAGCCTTTCGCGTTGACGCTTTGTATTCACAAGATCCCTTGATAATTCCTCTCGATTTCCTGCGCTTAATGCATCTTGAAGGTCGCTGTCGGCTTGGTCGCGTTTTTCAGTGAGGTTTGAGACCTTGTCCTTAGTAGTTTCAAGCTCTGTAGACTTTGCGGGAATACTGTTTTCGATCTTCTCAATTTCTTCCTCAATTATTCGCGTCTCAGCATTTCCAGCTTCCTTGTCGAACCGATTGCGAAGCTGTCGTTCAATATTCTTAACGTGGTCAATCGTCGCTTCGAGAAGCGACAGGCCCATCATACGTTCAATAGCTGCTCGAACCTTGTGTTGTTGTGCGGACTTCGCACCCTCGATAAAACTTAGCGCGCGATCTCCGTCCGTGAAGAAGACCTCTCTGAGCTCCGACGGCAAGTGCTGCTGAATGTGGTTCGTTGGGCTAGGAAGCTCGTCGAGACCGGCAGCGGTCACTTCATAAAGCTCCACGCGCGAACCCGCTCGATTCTTGCTGCCACCTAGTGTTTCCACCCGCCTCACTAGCCGATAGCGCTTAGGGCCTGTGCGTCCGTCGATCTCATATTCGATTTCGACGCGGGTCGTAGCAGGCTGGCCCGGAGCGAGGTCCATGCGGCGCAAAGAGTATCCTTTCGGCAATGCGTCATCGCCATAAAGCCCCCACTGTAATGCCGTCAGCATCGTGGTTTTGCCACTCTCATTTGCCGCGCGAATAACAGTAATATTTCGCTTTGGATCAGTGGAGAAATCAAATTCAATTCCAGACAGTAAACGAAATCCTTCGAAGCGAGCTTTAAGAATTCTCATTCTGCCCCTCCTTCAAACCTACGAATGTCCCAACTCGACCTACTATATCACCAATCTCAACGACGATATTGCCGCGCTGAAAAATATGAGCGCGTTCTTTTTGAACGATCTCCGCGAGAGCTTCAGTCAGCTCTTCTCGGTATCCTTCGCAACGGCTCTCAACTTCAGCCGCTTCCTCAAGAAGAACCCTTACTATTTTTTCATCTTTGTAGGCCATTCATCCTCCAACAAGCCCGCGCATTTCTTCAACAGCCTCAAAAGGGCCACCGTTCTCGGCTGCATTCATGCTCAGCCTAGCAAATTCCCAAACACGATCTAACTCTGAGTTGACTATCTTCCTCGCATCACTATCTAAGCCAGACTTAAGCTCGGCTGCTGGTGGCAAAGCGACGAGATCATGGATCACGGCATATTCTTTTCCAATCTCCTTACATGTACGTAGCAAACGTCCACGACGCTGCACCCACTGCCTCCGCACGGTAGTGCTCGCCAAGATGTATGCTCGCATGATCTGGGGAACATTAACCCCTTCATCAAGAACACGCTTTGCAGTCAACACCTGCAAACCGCCGGCCTGAAAACGAGTAAGTATTGAACGAGATTTCTTAGGCAACGAGGTTTCCTCGGAGGTGAGCTGATGAAAGAAAATACCGCAAGAATGCAGGAATGCATTCACTTCATTGAGCTGCTCGGGGTCCTTGTCTGTTGCATATATGAGGGTATATTTCAGATTTCTTGGACCAAACCCTGAGATTAGATCAGCAAGTGTCTCAATTTTTGAATTGGCCGTTTCTAAAATTATTCTACGCTTCCTGAAAAGCGCGTCCAGGTTGCTATCCTTTTCGCCAGCTTCAATTTTCCATGCAAGCCTACTAATTTTATCACTTATCTCGCGCCAATCCGCCATTTCATCAGAATTAAGCTGCACGAAACTCACGTGATATTTATAAGGCGTAAGGCACACTCCTATCGCTTCTTCCAAAGTGAAGCTAAAGCACGGATCGCCGAAGAATTTAAATAGCGAGTCCGTCCCATCAACATCATATTGCCTCACAGGGGTAGCAGAAAGGCCGAGCCGATGATCAAAGAACTCCGGAGGATCGTTAATGAAGTTCGCAGCCCCTAAATTGTGACATTCATCTGCGATCAGCATCTTTTCACCCGGGAAATCAGCGATCCGCTCCTGAAATTCCTTTGTACAGAGTGTATCATTGGAAGCTACAACGGCCTCACACTTTGAGACGCCTCGCTTAAGCCTTCGGCGGGCTTCCGCGAGCAGACGCGCGCGGCCAGTAGGTCCTCCAGCCTCAGAAAGGTTGAGAGGACGGAGTCCAAAGAGTTCTATCTCGCCGCACCATTGGGAAACTAGGACGTTGTAGGGAGCGGCGATTACGATGAGCATATCTCCCACTCTTTCATGCAACAACTGTGCAGCTGTCAGGGCGGTCAGTGTCTTGCCTGAGCCGGTGCACATCTCTAAAATCCCACGGTTTCCCGCTTCAAACCACGCGTCGATGGCACGACCCTGGTGAGAATATTCACCTGTTCGGTATTCCAGCCAATCCGGTATTCGAAAACTTCGATCGACTTCTTTAGCCAGAAGCTCCTCCACGTTGACAGGCTCGCCCGGCAGCCCGTGGGCGCGTCGCCAGATGCGAATAAACTCTGCCTCAGTAGGTTGCTTTTCACCTTTGAAGTCTTGTACAATCTTTTTCTCGATGGCGTGTGGCAAATCAATAACGATACAATCCGAGTCTGCCCCCGACCAAAGCAAATCGAATTCAGATTGCAGCTCTTTACACGTTTCATCAGCTTCTTCGTTGATCCAGTTTCGAGCAAGGCTGAGCTGCTCTCTGTTGCCCTTTAATCCTTTGCCTGTCATATTTGCAGAACCATGTAGAGCCGCACGATCTACACCATCGTCAAACATCCACACCTTCGAATGAAACAGCGCATCCCGCATGAGTGCAATCTTCATCGAAAGTCTTCCGTTTGCTATTAGCCATGCGAGGCACTTTAAGGTGTGATCTGCTAATTCCTCCGCATCAGGCATCATGCGCTCCAGAGAGCTGGATACGAACTTTGAAGCGTCCAGCAAACCTTCCCGTAGGGCTTTTTGATCGTCCTCCGAAATATACGGACTTACAATAAGGCGAATAGATTCTGTTGATTGGCTCAAGAATGCGGCAAGACCTGGGGCAATTTCAGAAAATGAACGACTTGAGAAAAAGCCCATCATTATATCAACATTATTTGACGCCGACATTGCTGGGCTAAGGACTTCGGTAGCGACATTGTCTCGTGGCAAAATATACAAAGGCCTACTATGGGTTAGCACCGAACTTAGGCGGTTCGGTTCAGGTTTACTAGTTTCAACAAGATCAATCACTTCTAGAGTTCCATTCTTCGCGAAGCTTCACTTATGACACGCAAGGCATCCTTTGGTCTGACCGAAAAGCTCGTCTATATCTATTTCCTCACCATTGCCCCTTAGCGGATTCTGCTGTCGCTTCGCTTTGGCCCTTTCAAGTCGCTTTGCGTAGTCTTCCTTTATTTGCTTGACGCGTTCTGGCTGCGTCAGTTCATCCAAAGATTCGCCTTGGGACCAAGTAAAAGGGGAACCGCTTTCCACAGCATCCTTCTCGTAGGATCGCGCTTCTTCAAAAGCTTCGGGATGCTGCTCCTTAAGGCGGACCCACTCAATCTTCTGTTGATAAAAGCAAAAAGTGCAACCGCTGCGTGATCGCCAGTCATAGTAGCGCGGCAAGCCCAGGCCTGATGCCTCCAAGATGTCGTGCACCCCAGGTTTATCGATTCCGGCGTCCTTGAACGGCAGCACGATTTTTAGGCGATCGTTCTTGGAACTATAGCCCTCGCGATACTCTTCATCAGCACGAATAGCGACGTAGCTATAAACAGTGCTGCCTTCTTCAAGGATAGGACGAAGCCAATGCTCGAACGGTCGAAGTTTGAGTTGCCGCGTACACCAGCGCGTCTGGGGTGAGGGCAGGAAGTTATTGTACTGTTTGAGCCAAAAATCAAAGTCTCGGTCAGGGTTGAGCCTCAGGATAGACTTGCCAAGGAAACCTTCGAGGCGACCAAGAAATTCATAGACCTCAGGAAGCTCCTTACCCGTATCGGTGAAGAAATACTCGATGTCGAGCTCAGGGTGATGCTGGCGCATGTAGACAGCGAGCGCCGCACTATCCTTACCGCCGGATATCCCAAGTACGTGCTTTTCCGGCGCCTCAGTCAAGATACAGCCCTCTCCGATTTCGTGTCGCACTCATCCTCAGCGGTTCCCATGTAGCGGGAACTTAGCTCTGCAAGAGCCGCGAGCACAAGGCGGCGTTGTGACTTGTCGTCGGTATCGATTGCCGTTTCAACACGCGCGATAATTTCATCAATCCCAGCGCGCTCGCCTTCGGTGACCTCAAATTCTGCATGAACGGGAGCTGGCCTTCCGTTCACACCAACAACTACGGCCATGGCGTGACGTTTATCGACGCGGCCTTTGACGCGCGCAAAATTCTCCGCGCGGATAAATTTCTGCGCAAGGTCTGTAAGCTCGACGGCAGCGCGGTCGAGATCGGGGTCAGTCCAATCCCGTGGAGGCTTGTTCGCTGCTAGGCTTGCGAGACCTTCCACGTCTTCTTCCGTGCCGCCGAATTTGGAAAGTCGCCCTATGAACGCGTCGAGACGGAAATCGCCGCCGATTTTTTTGATGTTTTCCGCCCGCGCCCGAAGCTCCGCAAGCGCTTGAGGCGAGTTGTTCGGGACCTGTAGCTCAGCGAGCACAAGGTCATTAAGCCGCCGTAGCATTGACGGATAGGAGTCCACGAGTTCAACGAGACCGTCACGAACGTCGTCCACAATTCCCTTTAGTGTCGTATCATCAAGAGTTTCGGCGCCGCCGAACGCCTCCGGAATATCGTCGAAAAGAAACTTGTTCGGGTCGTTAGCGTTCTTGAAGATTTCGCGAACGCGGATAGCATTGGTCGAAAGCTGTGTTGTGCGCTTTGTCCAGGCTTGCAGACGGTCAAAGATCGCGATCAGACCTCGCGCGACATCTATTGGCGCCAGGTGCGTCAGGCTGTTTGCCGCGTCCAGCTCGCGAACGATTTCTGCCATACTCGACAGCAAACGGCGCGAAAGAACCGAAAGGTCCATCCAGCGAAGCTGTATGTCACCTGCATTTTTGGCGAGAATTTCGACATCTATGTCCTTGAAGCGCGCTTGAAAAACGCCCTCGCGATAGAGCGCGACCTTCTCGCGGCGTGATAGTATAAAGGCGACGGCTAAGACCGGCATGACACCGTCTTTCACGCCGTAAGGAGGCCCCGCCCAAAGCCTGTAAATTTCTGAAACCGTGACAGTGCGGTCTTGAGCTTCCATAAGGAGTTCCGTCGCCGCCTCCCATAGGGGTAGCAGACCGTAGGGGTCTTTTCCTTTGGTCGGAGCACGAAAACGCCAGCCTTCTTCTGTCTCGGCATAGAGACCTGTCACTTCTAGTATTGACGCGAACAATCCGCCTTCCGTCGGATAACCTTCAATTCCGAGGCGCGCTTCACCTTCGCGCGAAACCATAGCGCGCAGAAGAGCATTTTGTCCGGCCACCGCATTGCTTGATGGTTTGATCCGGTTCAGAAGCTCATTGTTAAGACGTGGGGAACGCGCATAGCGGCGCGCAGCGAGTTCTGACGCGACATTGTTCAGCTCAGCGTGAAACCACTGTCGCGGTTTATGATTTTTCATGTACCAGGTCGCATTGTCAAATGCCCGGCGGATTTCCTCCTCAAGTTGGCCCTGCAATACGGCATGCCGCGCCTGCACCTCGCGCTGCGCGACAGGATCGCCATTTAGGTCTGGATGTTCTTCCCGGACCTCGGTCAGCGCGATCAGCTCGCGGGCAAGGTCTGTAATCGCCCATGCCCGTTGCGAAAGACCAGCAACGACATCCCAGTCACTAGATTGCCGGGCGGCTTCCCGGCAAAGCTTTTGCGCTTGCGCAGCTGTTTCTCCATCGGTCGGGACCGCCAAAAGGAATTCACCGATCGTTCCAGTATGCGGTTTGTAAGCGCGGGCGCGATCCACAAGGCCATTTAGCGGCGCCACTTCCACATCGAACCACCGGAGCGCACCGGTTTCATGATAATGTCGCTTAGCCAGAATGGGCTGCAATCCAGCTAAGCGCTGGAGTGCCGAAAAATCAACCTCGCGCACATGCTGCACAGCGTCTTGCACCGCCCGCTCGATATCAAAATCGCTTCCGGCGTAGATTGCATAAGAATCTGCAAATTTCCGGTAAATAATTAAAGACCATTGCCTCAGCTGTGCAAGGGCTTCCTTGATCTCTCTTTTCTCCGACCTTCCCGCACAACTTGCTAACAACTCATCCGTTGCGGCGAGACCGGACCGCTCCTTGAACAGATCGATGAGGGCAAGAGATTTAAGAAGTCGGATATGCAAAGCATCGCCGCCAAGCGCTTCACATCGCTCGATTGCTTCGGCTGCCATCGCCCACCTGTGGCCGTCGGGGGATGCCAGAATTGAAGGTTCGAGATTGACGCGCAAATAATCCCAGAGCAGCTCCGGCTCGTACAGCACGCCATCATCATAATGACGAATGAAATCCTGGAAACCATAAGGCTCCGCAGAATTCAGAAAACCGAAAATGCTGCGCTGGTTCTGACCAAAACGACGCCGTGAGATTGGCCCGAGCAAGCATGCAACAACAGGGTGAAGAGGCCAGCAACCTTCGAGTGTCTCGGGCAGATGCTGCGAGGCAGCCGGACGCTGTCTTTTGATCTCGGATGCAACCAGAGTGGATAGCTTTCCCGGTTTTCTGGATGCTCTGCCGTTTTCTATGGCACGGGAGATCAGTTCAATCTGTTCTTCCCCTGCCGCGTTCACAGCAAGGTCGATGTAGCGACCCTGAATTTTCGACCATTCGTCGCGCATCTCGCGGGACAAACGGTTCGCGTATTCCTCGAATGCCTGGTGCAAAATTCCGACAACGATGAGCCTGCCACCACTACGCGACGCGGCTTCAGCCAATAACTGGAACAGGTAGACATCTGCACCTTCCTGTGCGGCGGCTTCGAGGAACTTGCCCATTTCATCAACAAACAGCACAAGGCCGCCCTCGCTGCGCGGATGTCGGGCCGAGATATCGACAAGAGCATCAACGAGAGTATTATCGCTCCAGCGCTTACCGCGGGGATTATTTACAAACCCGCGCTCCTCCAAAGCCTCACCAATGACCTGCGCCGCATTTTCACGACGACCGACAACGGGCAGCGTCAGCCAGCCCTTCGAGCGCGGTGGCAATGCGTCTAAAATTTCCTTCGTCGCATTTTTACCGACGGCGTCGGTGGCTCTCGTTCTGAGCGCTTCATCCGCGCTCAACAGCGCACTCAGCGCCACGACCAGACTCGACTTGCCGCTACCATAGGGGCCGGTCCAGGTAAACGCACCGTGACCTGTTTCGGCAACGTGATGACCGATGGCAGAAAGCACATCAATCGAAGAGCGCGGGCAGACAAACCCTTCAAGCGCTGAAATATCGTTGTGGTCAGCGTCAATTCGAACAGAACGTTGAAATCGTCTTGCGATATGAACTTGATTGGAAAGCACTTTACGCCACCTCTCTCGTCTTGGCTTTTCGATATTCGCGGGCGAGAAACTCAAGACCTGCATTCAAATCAAGGTCTGTATCGCGCAGCACCTGTTTGAGGCCGGCGGTTTCAGACCAGCGGAAAGCGCCATTTGTAAACTCTTCAAGAGAAAGCAGGCGGTCGGCAACGTCATTTTCATCGAGCAGAAAAACTCGCCCCGGCGATCCAGGCTCGTGTGCAATGGCCTCGAATGAGAGCGTCTGTGCGCTTGTAAAGGCTTTCCAAAAATCGATCAAAGCGTACAGGAAAACCCCATCGCCGAGTGTCGATTTGGGGCCGCGGACGAAACGAAAGCCGTCCCGCTTGCCCATCGCCTTAATTAAGCCAAGCTCAGCCAAAGGTGATTCCAGTGTATCTTCGGGCGAGGAATTCGCTGAAGGTCGCCGCGCAACATAGGTGCGCAGAAAACATTCAACATCACGCCGGATTGTTGTCGCTGCCACGCGCGGCCACGCGCGGTCGGTTGCGACCTTTTCGAGCGCCTTTACGAGCCGCTCCCGTTCGAACGTGGCTACGGGGAAATTATTGAAGCTCCAATACCATGTGGTTTTTTCTGGGTGACCAGCGAGATTCCAATGGAGCATCCACACACTCGCCGGATGCTCCATAAAAGGATCTAATCCATCTGCGCCAAATATGATATCGCCAAATGGTGTCGTGATGACCTGACCTGACGTCTCGCCGTCCTCTATAATGCCGCAGACGGTTGCCCAATGCCGCATTGAAGCAACCATGTTTTTCCCGACGCCAAAATGCGCTATGGCATCATCCCGTGTAAATGCTGCCTTGCTGTCAGGATCGCCCCGCCGAACATCGACGACATCATAGGCTTTCTTGAGCCATCCGTAACGCAGCGGAAAGGTCTCGTGTCCCGAAAATTGAGGCTTGTATTTGTCTTGATAGATAGGTCCTCTCGGCATTTCGTCTCGTCCTGGATGGTTGATCCAGCTCGACTTTAGCCCACAATATATGGTAGGGTCAAACATAAACCTGGAGATACTCCCCAGAAGCTGCGAGATCGTTCCTGACGGCGGGATACAGAGGATAAACACAGTTAAGATGTTGAGAGAAATATGAAAATTGGGAAAACGTTATACTTCGACCACCAAGCGACTACACCTCTCGATTCGCGGGTTTTCGACGAGATGCGTCCATATTTCGGTGACAACTTTGGCAATCCTCACGCTTCGGAGCACATCATCGGATGGCGTGCAGGGCAGGCTGTGGAGCAAGCCGCTGCTGACATTGCGGCGATGATCGGCGGCGAATCGGACGAGATCATCTTCACTTCAGGGGCAACCGAGGCGAACAACCTTGCTCTCACAGGCCTTGCTAAGCGCGCTGTGGGCGGCCATCGAAAGCGCATTCTTCTAGGCGCAACGGAGCATAAGTGCATTCTTGAGATTGGCCGCATGCTGTCGGACGACCTCGGCTATTCCGTATCGCACATTCCGGTTGATCGATCTGGCCGGATCGACCTGAACACCCTCGAAGGGAACTTGGGCGATGATGTCCTTCTTCTGTCCGTGATGGCCGCGAACAATGAGATTGGCACCCTACAGGACATTCCTGCAATCGCACGCGCGGCGGCGCGGCATGGCTGTCTGTTTCACTGCGATGCTGCGCAGGCACCCGGCGCGTTTGACCTCTCGTCTTTAGCGCGGCATGCGGATATGATTAGTCTTTCTGCCCACAAAATGAATGGCCCCATGGGCATTGGCGCGCTGTTTATCAGGCGTGACCTTCAGCGCGAAATCGCTCCTGTCATTCATGGTGGCGGTCAACAAAACGGTTTGCGGTCAGGGACGGTGCCGACCGCGCTCTGTATCGGCTTTGGGACTGCGGCACGGTTAGTTGCGGAAGAGCGCAGCGCCGACGAGCGCATGATCCTAGCACGCCGCCGCGATGATTTCTTCGAAAAGCTCCGCATGCTGAGCGTCCCGGTATGGGTGAACGGTCCGGAGGATTTTTCACAGCGGCACCCCGGCAACATTAATGTCGGTTTCAAAGGTGTTACAGCAGAGGATTTGCTCAGCCGCATGCAGCCCCGGCTTGCAGCATCAACCGGATCAGCCTGCACAAGCGGTATCCCAGAACCCTCGCATGTGTTGCGAGCCATCGGTCTGAGCGAGGATGAGGCGGCATCTTCGATTAGATTTAGCCTCGGACGCTATACGACGGACGAAGACGTGGAAGAGGCCTTGGCGATTATTCGCGAGGCAATCGGGGATATAACCGACACCGGTTTGCTAGAAGCCGGATAAAACGCGCCGCCCTTGCACATCCGCGGCACCCTTTACGCTGTGGGGCACCATCATCATGATAGGTTTTCGCAGGCTCACAAGAACCTATCGCCCTGCTTCGCCGGAGCCGTCCGTCACCCCTCACTTGCTGATGGGGGTGCGGCGGCGGAGACGATGCAGGGCACCGGCGCCCGCCCTGCTTTGCTGGAGGGCTCCCGAGCCTTGTCGTGGCGGCAGCGCTTTTCCATTCGTCAATTTGGTCCATCCAGGACGGACCAAACGCATTCTTTTCAAAGAATGGAACGGGGCGTTGCGGGGGTGTCCCCGCTGGAAGGGGTCGCGGAAAACCGCCAGCGGCGAGTTGCAGCGAGGGGAAGGCTTTCCCCGCCTGCCATGATAATCAGGACCAGCTAGATACCGGTGCTGATGCTCGATCTGTGTCGCGCTTTATGTCATGGTCCAGCAGGCCACGTCCGCGCCGGTGAGCTTTTTCCTGCCCCTCCTTCTTTGCTGGTGAGACGCAAAGCTCTTTGAATTTCATCCATCTTGTGCCCTGTCGGTACACCGGATCAACGTTTCCCAAAGAGCTCCGAAGCTTCTATACGCTCCAGCAGATAATTCCGGTTTATGCGCTTCAGCGCATAATTGAAAATTATCCGTTCTACCGTATATTGACAATATATACGCTATGGCGTATATTTACTGCATGAGTACCCTTGCACGCACACCAAAGCAGATCGGCACCATCATCCAGCGCGCGCGCAAGCAGCGCGACTGGACACAGTCCGACCTCGCCGAACGCGCCGGCCTCCGCCAGGGCACGATCTCCGTGATCGAGAAAGGCGACAAACCCGCAAAGCTCGACTCGATCCTCGCCGTCCTCGCTGCCCTAGACCTTGAATTCAGGGTTGGAGAGCGCTCCAAGGGCGCGGGGCAGGATATCGAGGAGCTGTTCTGATGGGACGGCGCCCAGCCTATGCACCGCTGCGCGTGTATCTGAACAACCGCCGCGTCGGTACGCTGAGCCGCGAAGCCAGCGGCGCGATCAGCTTTACCTATCATGAAGACTGGCTGGGCTGGGAGCATGCCCTGCCGGTCTCCCTGTCATTGCCGTTACGCGAGACACCCTACCGTGGCGAACCGGTGGCTGCCGTTTTCGAGAACCTCCTGCCGGACTCGGACAAGCTGCGCCGCCTCGTCGCCGAAAAGGTCGGCGCACGGGGGATTGACGCCTACAGCCTGCTGGCGAGGATCGGCCATGACTGCGTGGGCGCACTACAATTCATCACTGGAGATGACGCGGCGCCGGACAGTACGAGCAACCTGGAGGGCGAGCCCGTCGATGCCGCCGCCATCGAAAAAATTCTCAACGGTTTGAGCCAGGCCCCGCTCGGCCTGAGCAGTGATGACGCATTCCGCATATCCGTGGCCGGGGCACAGGAAAAAACCGCCCTGCTTTACCACGAAGCCGGCTGGATCAAGCCCCACGGCACAACACCGACCACACATATATTGAAGACGCAGATCGGCGCGCTGCCCGGCGGCATCGACTTGTCCGACAGCGTCGAGAATGAATATTACTGCCTGAAACTGACGGAAGCCTTTGGCCTGCCGGTCAACACGGCCACCATCGAAACCTTCGGCGACACCAAAGCGCTCGTGATCGAACGCTTCGACCGGCGCTGGACAAAGGACGGGCGCCTGCTGCGCCTGCCGCAGGAAGATTGCTGCCAGGCACTGTCTGTCCCCCCGACCCTGAAATACCAGAATGAAGGCGGGCCGGGCATGGTCGATGTGCTGGACCTGTTCAAGGGCAGCGATACGCCGATGGAGGACCAGGAGACTTTCCTGAAAGCGCAGCTCATCTTCTGGCTAATCGGGGCCACAGACGGGCACGCCAAGAATTTCAGCGTGTTCCTGAGCCCTGGCGGCAGCTACCGCATGACCCCGCTCTATGACATTTTGACGGCTCAGGCAGCGCTGAACGCCCGCCAGATCGAGCGCAAGCAGATGAAGATGGCAATGTCGGTCGGCAAGAACCGCCATTACCGCTTCGATCAGATTCACGGGCGGCATTTCGTGCAAACGGCCATGCGTTCCGGCATGTCCAAAAAACGAGCAATGGCGATCATCGAAGAGATCACGGTATGCGCGCCAAAGGCGCTTGAATCAGCAAATGCCAATCTGCCGAAGGACTTCACGACGTCCGTTGTTGATGCTGTGAGCGAGTGTGTCACGGACCGCCTGCCCGGACTCGATCTGGCAGCTGTAGACTAAACAGCCGTCTTGGCGCTCAGGTCACTCGGTGACTGGATCTTCGTCCCGGCGCGGAAGGGCGACCATTTCGACGTCGGGGGTCCTATCGGGAGTTCGACCTCAGAACAGAGGCAGCCCAATTTCGTAAGCTTTGGGCCGTCCGCCGTCTTCACTCAACTGTAGCGAATTGGTCTTCAGCCCAGCTGCGGATTTTTTCTTCTCGCGGCATGCCTCGATATTGGCGCGGAGTATTCCAGGCTTGGGTTGATGGGTGCCCTGTTCGGTAGGCTCTTATGTCAGGAATATGCGCTTCAAACACTTCGTGGGCGAACTGTGCCGCCTTTCCCAAATAAACGATGATTTCGGGCTGAACGCGTTGCAAACGGACAATGAGCCTGGCTCGGTTCTCGGGTGCCAGAACGTCGTGTTTGCGTGGCTGCGTGCTCCCATCATATCCCTCGCGCTCGGGATATCTTGGCAGTGAATGTGCATTGACTAAGCTGTAGGCATCCAGTTGCGGCGATGGAAAAACCAGCGGATGCAGGACCTGCAAGCGTCGCAGCATGATTTCAAGATTTTGTCCGGACTGCCCGGCGAAAGGCCGTCCGTCCCGTTCTTCTTCACGTCCAGGGCAGGCCCCGACCAGCAGAACTTTTGGATGTACATCGACAAATCTGAAATCAGCGGCGTACCTACACATCTCGAAAACCTAGCCGACCATGATCGGGAACCCAAGGGCACTGACGACGAGGTGCGAATACACCCTTACATTCCAGCCGATAGCGAAGTGAATACCGCAGAAATCAATCTGCCATGCCCACGAAATTTCACCTGAAAGCCGAACTACAGCTTAGTTCTATCGCCCCAGAAGAAAGCTAGGGCGGGAACCCCGCCCCGGCTCTGACGTTACTCGGTGACCGGATCTTCATCGCGGCGTGGGAAGGCGACCATTTCGACGTCGGGAAACATGCTGTGTTTGACGTTGATCGAAGTGATGTTGCCACTGTCGTCGGTGTTGACGAAGAGCACGCCGCAGCGGTCCCAGAAGTTCTTGCCGTCTTTTTCGCCGGAATTGACATTCAGTTTCAGAGTTTGAGTAGCCATTTTTTGATCCTCACTTTGAGTGTTTCGATGAACATGACCAAAGCTGGCACCAAGGGGCTGTCAGCGAGAAACTTGCCTCGCGAGGAATGCGCTGGCGCAGGGGAATTTTCTCGTTGAAGCGGGGCTTGCACCGCGTCTGACACGGATGCCCGCTTATGTTCAGCAATCAGAAACACGGCGATGGATCGAAGGATGGCATAGCTTAAACTTAAACGTGGTTCACCTCATAAAATTTCGGACAAAGTAGCATATTCTGGGGAATGGTCGCCTTCATTATTAGGCATACCAGGCTTGGTAAGCGTACCATTGTCAGGCTTGATATAACTGTCGATCCGGCGCTCCGGCACCTCGCACCAGCGCAAGTTGAATGCAGCATTTTTAGGAAAGAAATACATACTGCCATAGGGAAGATTGTCATGGACCCACCAAGCGAGCGCCTTCCAGCTCACACCGCGATCATACAAAGGAATGAAGGAGGGCACGACAAGGCAGACAGTTGCTCCAATATGACCGTCTTTGTCGCGCTCGTCCCAAATATGATGGCCGTAGTTTTTTTCGTTCGAAGCGCAGGTATACCCGCTTTTTTTAGCCTTTTGCTGCGCATTCCCGAAACCATTCACCTCCTTGGATCGGTAGGCAGACCGGATTGCCAATCGCCCAAACCGATCTTGAAGCGGCTCTAACAAATTCTCACCAATTTTCTTGCCTGCTTTGATCGCAAGGTCTGGCTCATCTGGAATATTTGAGAGCCCGTGAAGATGACCGATTTCGCTATATAGGAAATCGCGCATGAAAAAGGTTTTTGAGAGCTGTACGCGCCCGAACTCATCAAGCGCGGGAAGTGATGCTGGTTTCTTCATTTTATTGTACCTTTCTAATAATTCTATGCTCGCGCCAAATCCGCTTCCTCGTGCTCGAAGGCTGTCGCCATCTCCTTGACCTCCCTCTCCGGAGCGCCCAAGGCGCGGGCAACGTCACGCCAAGCCATCGTCGCTTCAGCCACCTCTGCAATGATGCGATCTGCCTCCCCGCGTTCGAGTAGATAGGACTCATGTTGCGCGCGGTGCATGGCGATACTGGCATCCGGATTGTCGTCATCGACGTAGCTCTGAAGCACGCGTGGTTGGTTCGGCACAGGGTTGATGTCGTAGGCCGGTGAGAGGTGCCAGCCGCCACGCCCCCGCAGGAACCCATGATTACGCATGTGGTCATCGAGGTTTGTCACAAGAATGGAAAAGGCGACCCGCCGGTAGAGTTCCTCTCGGTCTTGATCGGGCGTCACGCTTTCTGACGTGATAATATCGGCCAGGTCCAAATAGCTGTAGCTTTCACCATCTTTGCCGCCCAGCATCGCCATGGCTGAAATAAACGGGATCCTGCCGTCATCATTCCGGTCAAACCGATGGGACAAGAAAACCTGCTTGTCGCCAACCATCTCAAGCGTGTGATCCGAAACCGTGATTCCGGCGCGTCTTGCCAACTCCAGTGCGATGGCTTCCCAGCGTTCCACGCAATAGGTGTCCGTCTCTTTCGGGAACTTCGCAACAGAAAGACGACCGTGTTGGTCGAGGATGCTGGCCTTCGGCCGAGCGCCGCCCAGAGAACTTCCCGGTGCAAACAGCATTTGAAGATCCTCGGCAGTCTCTTCCCCACGCAGAACGCGCTGAGACGCATGAAGCAAATCCCCGAGGCTCACGAGGGCGGGCACACCTATGCCCTTGCGCGCTTGAAAGTCGCCATCAACCTTGAAGCGCAGCGCACCCAAACGGGTCTCATCATTCACCCCAAGCAGGTAGTCGGTTTCTTGCAGCGTTCTCGGACGTCGCCCGTCGGCCTCTGCCATGCGCCCCTCATAGCGCCGCATCACCGTTCTGCCCCAGGTATCAGGGGCAGAATCCCCCAGCGGTGCCAGCATGTCCTGCCCGGCCTCAGGCACGAATTGCCCTTTGACGAGAGGCATGTCCGGGGAAAGCCCGAAGGCGTTTTCGTCAGCAAGCCAGTCGTCATGATAGGTAAACGACACCCGCTCTCGGCCGCGCCCGGCTGTGCGGTGGAGCGTGCCAACCCGTTTCAGCCCATTCCAGTCGATCCAGACCTCAACCATTTTTCAATCTCGCGCGCTGCGGGAGGTCATCCAGGGCCATCTGCTCACCAACCGGGTCATCCAGGTCACCCCAGCCTTTCAGAAGGCCAAGCGCCTGCAATACAGCAACGTAAGTGCCGATCTTGACTGCGGGGTTCCCGCTTTCGATCTTGGCAATGGTCTGCCGCGTTGTGCCAGCGCGCTGCGCGACAATCTCAGCGGTCAGTTTGCGGCGCAGTCGAGCAACACGGATGTTTTCCCCAAGTGTCGCGAGCTCCTTACGGGCCGCTCTGGGCATTTTGATGGGAACAGCCATAATGATATCTCCAAGCACCACTAAGTTCATCATTGTTACTCTGATAAAACATTAATGTCAATTTTCACCGCTTAGCTCCATAACCCAACGCCGCCACACTAGCCACATCTTATGTTATCTCAGTATGACATTGAGAAAATTAAGGTTACCATCACGAAACACAACCCGATCACTTCACCACACTCACACAACGCGTCTGCTCGCGCGGAACGACTGCGGTCCCTGCCTTCGAACGTCACGCCTACAGCCCCCCGCGCACACCTGCTCAGGCGTCACCTGCTTTGAAGCTATGATTTACCGCCGATAAAGCGGAAATATAATCTGCGGATCATATGGCATGAAAGGAAATCGCCCGGCGTCGTACGCCAGCGGCAATGGCTTCCGCCAAAGGCTGTGGAAACCCATCCGGCAGGTCTGCTAGTGTCTTGTCGAGGGCGGGTTCAAGTCCTGCCGCGATGTCCGACAAGACCTCTTCCGCCAGCGCGACACCAAAACCAGCCGCCTTCGCAGTCTGCAGGAAATGGCGGGGGACCACCTCATTGATCCGGTAGTGCCCGTCGACCGCCATCGCGAGACGCATCCGGTTTTGGCGAATTTGACCGTCATCCACGGCTTTTTGTGCGCTCAGCACGTCATAAAGCGGGGTCATGCGGAAACCTCCGGGGCGCAATGCAATGCTGGAGTTCTTTGCGTGCCCATCTGTCGCCCCCAACAGCCAAAACAGCACCTGCGCGCGGAAGAAGGCGCGTTGATCCGCCTCGGGGTCATCACTACCGGTTAGCAACCCGATCCCTTCGGTGATCCCTGGCCCGCCATCCATTTGGTATTTCTGACTGGGCGGGACCGTGAGCGCTTGGCAGAAGTCTTCCTGCGGGAGGCGGATCAACCGGCCATCTTTGGTCCAGCGCCGGTCAAACCGCGTCACGACAAAACTCCGCACGTCTTCAAAATCAGCAATCTCGACCGGCGCGACTTCCATGCCCATTGCACGGCAAAGGCTCATGCAGAAATATTCGTTCTCGACGCTGTCGGACAAATCAATGCCCGCTGGCAGGACGCCAAGCTGCGTCTTTAAGATATGAGTTGTAGGGGTAAGTCCCGATGGACGTATCCACGCGCCCTCATGGCGCAGCAGCGCCGTTTTCTCCTGCGCCCCTGCGATGGAAATGCGGAAGTC
The DNA here is from genome assembly GCA_003417655.1 of Rhodobacteraceae bacterium 63075. Classification (GTDB taxonomy): domain Bacteria; phylum Pseudomonadota; class Alphaproteobacteria; order Rhodobacterales; family Rhodobacteraceae; genus Lentibacter. Next base: position 34,501 of record QVMW01000020.1, on the reverse strand, counting down.
GTCTTCCTCATCCAAGCCAAGCGGAGCACTTGCAAGGTTACGCAGCATATCCGCTATCTGCGCTTCAGATACTGGCTCACCCTCGAGTGCACCAACTTCGGGGATCTCACCCGAAACAAACTGCAAAGCCCCCACGCAATCGCGCCCGATCTTTTCGAGCATGTGCCATGCGTCTGTGCCTCCAGCGCGCACTCGAGCGGCGACACGTTCACGTATCGCCTGACTGTCGGGCAGCAGGTTTTCCAAATAGGCGATTACAGGTCCGCCTTGGTGCGCCTCTTCGCGCAAAGGCAGGGAGAGTGAGATCGGCATGGCGTGTTCCCACGACAGCCAGTCCGGATCATATGTGAAGCTGATTGCGCCTGAACCTGCAAGACGCAAGACCCCCACCAGCCTTCCATTCAGAAGCACCTGCATCGTGCCACTACGCCCGCGTTTCGCCATCAGAAGATATCCTCGATCTCAAGCGAACCACCGCGCTCCACCAATCGGAACTCAAGTCCAAGTGCCGACATAACGGCGAGTACCGTTGCGAGCTTCGCTCCCGTGTCGCCATTCTCGAGCGACGAAATCGTCGCGACGCGCAAATTCGTGCGCGCGCTGATATCGCTTTGCGTCCAGCCACGCGCCTTGCGCGTCCGTCGGAGTGCCTCGCCGATCTGCTCGGCCGTTCGTGCTGTGAGGTCCATGATGCGGCTCCTTTTACGGCACAGCGTAAATCAAAGAAAATTACGCCGCAACGTAAATATCCATTTTTTACGCTAGAGCGTATCAATCGAGCCTCACTCACGCCTGCAGCCCCACCGCGCACCTGCTTGGGGATCAACAGTCAGGGGCGGGCCATGGCCCATTGGCTTTCAGAAAAACATACTATATTTTCTGACAAGGAGTTCGAGCATGATTACGTCAAACATCAAGCAACGCATCATCGGAAAAGGTCGCGGCGCAATCTTTGCACCGAGCGATTTTCTCGACATCGGATCCCGCGCGAGCGTGGATCAGGCCCTGTCACGCCTTGCTGATCAGGGCGTGATCCGGCGACTGACGCGGGGGCTGTATGACTACCCGAAGAAGAGCCCGCGCTTCGGATTTCTGTCGCCTTCCGCCGATGACATAGCAAAGGCTATTGCTCGAAAGGATGGTCAGATCTTGCAACCTTCTCCTTCGATGGCTGCCAATCAGTTGGGCCTTTCCACTCAGGTACCATCCAAGCTGACCTATATGACCGACGGCCCGACCCGCACCAAAAAAGTTGGACGGCAAGTCATCCAGTTCCGCAAAGCATCCCCCAAAACATTGGTCGGCGCAGGACATAAGACTGGGGTTGTCTTCCAGGCGTTGCGTTATGTCGGCAAGGACAGTGTGGATAGTCAAATCGTCGACCGGCTTGCTCGCGCACTGGATGACAATGATCGGAAGCTCTTGGCAAAGCAAAGCAGGCACGTCCCTGCGTGGATGCGCCCCGTCGTGCAACAGATTGTGTCAACGGCGGAGTAAAATCCGACCAAAGGGCGGCGCAAAAGTAGGCCACTTTGGGGTTGGGCGTGACGGGCGCATAGAGCGCTGGCGGCCAGTCGACCGTGCTCCCCAGATAGCGGGCGGTTGACTGGCCGCCTTGGCCCGTGAGGGCCAAGTCCTGTTTTCATGATCAGGAGGTTTTGGTGGTTTTTCGCGCTTGGCTTTGGGTCAGTCGATATCTCTCGCCATTCATCTCGAGGATGTTGACGTGGTGGGTCAGCCGGTCGAGCGGCGCGCCGGTGAGGCGCTCGGTGCCAAGAATGATCGCTTCGGGGAAGCAGCGCCGCAGCGAAGAGCACCTCAGTGAAGGTCCGGCTAGGGCCGTTGCCGACTTCTGCCTTGACGTGCAATACCCGTTGAAATACGACGTACCTGCGCGCCTTCGAGACCGGGTCACAAGCCCGAGACGGTATTGGGAAATGGCTGGCCTATTACAACGCCGAGCGGCCCCACTCCACCCATGGCATATTGACCCCCGACGAGGTCCATGCCAACAAAACGGAACCCATGAAAATGGCAGCCTGATGTGAAACCCTGACCCACCTTAACTGGGCTGCATTCTGGTCGAAAAAGCAGGGCCACCTCTACATGCCAGGCAGGCGCTTGAGGCAGTCTTCGCTTTCAGAGATCACGGTGATTTCCGCCCGGCCAATATATCCCTGGTCTTTCGTGGAAGCTTCACACGGTCGGCCAAAGATTGCACCCTAGACAACTGGACGGTCTCTTTAGAAGATGTGGGAAATGCTGGCGCCGCCGTCCTGCGAAATGACCTGCCCTGATACGAAGCTGGCGTCATCGCAAGTCAGCAGCATTGCCATCCCAGCGACCTCAATCGGGGTTACTTTGCGTTTCGCCGGCGTGACACTGATCCAATCTGACACATGTGTTGCATCTGTGGGCATCATGCCCGCCGAAACCGCGCCTGGCGCAAGTGCGTTCACCCGGATGCCGTATTCAGACAGCTCGGTTGCCATCACGCGCGTCATGGCTTCGATACCGGCTTTTGACGCGCCATATGCCAGACGTCCCCGCACGCCGTATTTGGCATGGATCGATGACATCAGCAAAATGCGCCCGCCGCCGCCGACCATTCTCGAGGCCACCTGCTGCGCAATACAAAAGGTGCCCAGTAGGTTGATGTTCAGGACTTCTGAAAATTCCACATCCGAGATCGTCAGAAACGCATTTGCCCGGAAAATACCCGCCGAATGAATGAGCACATCTATGCCGCCCAGAATATCCGTTGCCTTGTCGACAGCCTTGGTCACAGAAGCGGTGTCTGCGAAATCCACCTCGACCCAAGTGGCGGATTCGCTTGCGACCCGGTCAAGGTTCACCACACTGTCACCGCGTTCCAATGCCGCAGACACTATAGCCCCACCCAAAGCGCCACTGCCGCCCGTTATTACGGTACGCAATGCAGGCTTAGTCAATTTTAACATCCGTCTGCAGTTGAAACCTGTCAGGATCAAACGTGGCTACAGAGATCTCCATCAACACCGCGTTCCGATCATACAGTTGTGCGACGATCCGCAACGCGGGTGCGTCAGACTCGATTCCGATGATGCCTGCAATATCGGCCGGACACCGGATCGCCTTCGCGGACTGGTTTACGCGTCCGACCGCAAGATCGAACCGCTCTTCGATGATTCGAAACACGGACGGTTCGCTTTGCTTTAACACGTGTTCGATCCCGGCATAGCGGGCGGGCACGTAGATCCGCGTGCTGTTGAACGGCACGGTTTCGCCAGGCAGGGTCCGGGTGCCGCTGATTTCCAGCCAGTGACCTGTCTCGCTGTCGTATCCATGCAATTGCGAGACAGCCTGTGTGCGCACCGTCTTGGTGCCGGACAACACCAGATTGGTGTCCCGCCCAAGGCTCAGCAGCTCGTGCAGGCCTGTCGTGCTCATGTTGAACTGTGATTTGGGACGGTCCGCAACGACCGTCGTACCCGCGCGCTTTTTACGCTGCAGGACGCCCACACGCTCCAGTTCGCTGAACGCCTGCCTGAGGGTCGAGCGGCTGACGCCCAGTTCTGCGGCATAGTCGGCTTCGGGGGGCAGTTTCGCGCCCACACGCAGCTTGCCTGTCTGGATCTGCGTCAGGATCGCCTCGGACAGCTGTTGGTGCAGCGCCGTCATTGCAATGTCCTCGGCAACCACAGCGCCAGATCGGGAAACACGGCCAGCAACAGGGCAAAGCCAAGCAGGATGCCGAAGAAAGGCAATGCGGCGCGGGCGATATTGCCGATGCTTTCGCCCGTCTGGGACTGGATCACGAACAGGTTGAACCCGATTGGCGGGGTGATTTGGCTGATCTCGACAGCGACGACGACGAAGATACCGAACCAGATCGGATCGAACCCCGCGCCAATGATCAACGGGAGAGTGATCGGCAAGGTCATAACAATGATAGACGTGCCATCAAGGAACATCCCCAGCACTGCGTAGAAAACCAACAGTACCACGATCAACGCCATCGGTGAAAGGCCGAAGCTTGCGATTTGCCCGGCGATCGCCTTGGGGATGCCCAAAAAGCCAAAGGCCGAATTCAACAACGCCGCGCCAATCACGATCAGGCCGATCATGGCAGAGGTTCGCACTGCCCGTCGCCCGGCGGCCAACAATGCGCGCAAGCTGAACCGTCCCATCAGGACCGAAATCAGTACAGCGCCCAGAACACCCAAAGCAGCCAGTTCGCTGACGCTGGCAAATCCCAGGTAGAGCGCCGCCATGATCGTTCCGATCAACGCAGCGATCGGTCCGATGTCTCGCAGGCCATTCAAAAGCGCGCGGCAGGTCGGGCGTTCGGCCGCGGGTTGGGTTCCGGTAATGGTCTGATGAGCCGCAATGTAGAGCATATACAAACCCGCAAGTGTCAGACCCGGAATCACGCCTGCGATGAACAGTTCCAGAATAGATTGCTCGGCCACCACGCCATAAATGATCATGATGATTGAGGGCGGGATCAGGAACCCCAACGTTCCGGCACCGGCCAGCGACCCCATGGCAAGCTGTCGGTCATAGCCGCGTGCCTGCAACTCTGGAAGGCTGACATTGCCCACGATCGCAGTGGTCGCAGCGGAGGAGCCTGACACGGCGGCGAACAATGTCGAACCCACCACATTGACGTGCAGCAACCCGCCCGGCAAACGTCCGACCCACGGGGCCAGTCCCGAAAACAGCGAACGCCCCAGTCCGGCGCTGACCAGAACTTCGCTCATCAATATGAACAAAGGCAGAGACAACAGCGGCGTCGGGATCAATGCGCCCCAGATCACGCCGCTGCTGAAGATTTCCATAGGAATGTTGGGCTTGAAAATGGACAGCAGCAGATAGCCAGTGGCGAACAACGACAGCCCGATCCAGACAGAGCCTGCAAGCAAGGTCACGAACAGCAGGCAGGTGACAATCGCGATCTCAAACATCTGCGTTCTCCTTGTCAGCGCCACGCCATTCATATGTGCGGTCGGTAGCGCGACGGATCATCCGTGCCAGCAGATCGAGCCAAAGCTGGGCAAAGCCCCACAACACAAAAAGTTGGGGTATCCAAAGCGGTGTCTTGGTGACCGATGTCGCCAGAATGTTTCGCTCGAATGAGGCCGAGGTTTTGGTCCACATGGTATAGACAATGGCGGCCACAATGACCAAAGCGACCAAATTGGCGAACACGTCTATCCGTTTGGTTGCAGCAGCGGGCAGTTTTTCGGTCACCAGCGTGATGCGTACATGCACCGCCGTGCGGATCGCGGGTCCCGAGGCCAGCGCAAAAATCGCAGCCATAGCGTATTGACTGTATTCCCATGTGAACGAAAAGCTTTGAGCCTGCGCGCGGGCTACGACCTCGGTCAGCATCAAGGTGCAGTAACCAAAGATCAAGGCGACAGCGACAAGTTCGGCCAATCGCGACATACGGTCGATGAAGGTGAGAAAACCGGTCATGACACTTGAGATGCGCAAGGGCGAACGTATCGCCCGCCCCAATGCATCTGCTTACTTGCCCGTCTTTTCTGCATAGGCCTCGACGATTGGCTTCGCCTCGGGAACGGTCACGAAAAAGTCCGCCCACATCGCTTTGCCTGCTTCGGCCATTTTCGCCTTCAAACTTTCATCAGCGGTAGAGATCGTCATGCCGTTTTCGACCAGCACGGCAGTCTGCGCTTCATCCTCGGCTGCCGAAGCTGCCCAGAAACTGGCTTCCATATCGTCTGCCAGTCCCTCGATTGTCGCGCGTTCTTCATCGGTCAGGGCGTTCCACGCATCAAGGTTTACCGTCACGGCATCAGGTGACATGGACCAGTTCAGCGGATTGAAGTTTGCAGTGAACTGATAAAGTTTGGAGTTGGCACCCGTCGAGGTCGACGTAGCGGCCCCGTCAACAGTGCCCGCAGCAACGGCTGTCGCAAGCTCTTCAAATGGCAGCTCGACCGGTGCCGCCCCCATATTTTCCAGGAAGGTGAACGAGGTTGCGTTAAACGCACGGATGCGTTGACCGGCCATGTCATCTGCGCTGACAATCGGATCTTTGGAGTACACACCGGGCGACGGCCACGGCACGTAATACAGAACCTTTTGGTTGCGACGTTCAAAGATCGCGTCATAAGTGGGGCCAGCCACATCCAGCCAGGCCTTCATTTCGTCCTCTCCCTGGATCAGGTAGGGCAGCGTATCGACGCCCAGGAACGGCTCTTCGCCCGCCTGAAGGAACAGCAGCATGTCGGCCATCTGGACGATACCGGTTTCCACCGCCGCCAATTTTTCGGTGATCTTCACGCCGGTCTCGCCCGAAAGATACACGGTGATATCGACAGATCCGTCTGTCGCTTCGCGTACGGCATCCGCAAAGGCGATGGCGCTTTCGGCTTGAAAGTTATTTTCGCCCCAGGCTGTCGATAGATCCCATTTGGTTTCGGCAAAGACTGCGGAACCCGTCAGGGATAATGCAGTCGTTGCTGCAAGGATTTTTTCAATCATGGTCATTGGAGGTTTCTCCTGTTGGTTGGAAATAGCTTGTTACTTTTTCGTTCTATAGAGTGCTCGAGCGGCATCTTGTGAAACCAACCCGTCGGAAAGGTCCCGTTCAAGGACCGCTTCGTCTCGGTCAGCCGGGTTGCCAAACCCACCACCGCCCGGAGTTTGCAGGATCACACGTTCCCCTGCCGGAATTCTGTACATGCCTTTGTCGGTGATTTGCGTGCCATCGCTGATGGCGACCTTGCCATTCGAGCCGCGTTGACCGCCTTGGCGTCCTTCGGGACCTGACGTCAGGCGCTCAAAGGCGGCGGCAGACATGTACATATCTTCGTTGATGCGCGATCCGACTTCGATGCGCTGCCCCAAGCCGCCGCGATAGCGCCCTGCCCCGCCACTGTCACAGGTGAACTCTTTGGCGTGATAGATAACGGGTGAAGCAACCTCAGCAGCCTCGACAGGAACGGAGCCCACGCCCGAAGGAAAGGCAGTGGTCGACAGACCGTCAGTGCTGGGCCGGGCGCCCATGCCGCCAAGGGCAACGTTCAATGACGAAAACGACGTCTTTCCCGCTCCGGACAGCGACAGCGTCCACAGGGCACCGGCGCTTTCAGCCAGGACTTCGCCAGGCAAGGCTTGCTCCAGGCATCCAAGCATCAGATCAGGCAATGCCTGACCGATAACGTGTCGCGCGGACACAGGGCTGGGCCGCTCAGCACTGACCACAAGACCCGGTTCGGCGGTGATCGTGATTGCATCAAGTGACGCCTGATTGTTCGGAATTTCGGGCGTCAACAAGGCGCGAATGCCAAAGGACGCATAGGCCGCGCTATAGTTCAACGGACAATTGATGCCACGCACGACAGCTGGCGTAGAGCCTGACAGGTCCACGGAAATGGAGCCGTCTGAAATGGTCATCCGCGCGTGCAGCTTGATCGGCGCATCATACCCGTCCAGCATCATGGAGTTTTCGTACACACCCTGTGGTGCCCGCGCCAACGCCTTTTTCGTGCCCATGGCAGAGCGTTCAAAAATGAACGCGGCAATCGAAACCAGATCATCCAGGGCATATTCGCCCATCAGATTCAGCAACCGTGCAACGCCGGTGTCATTGCACGATAACAGCGACAGTATATCGCCCCGGGCTTCGTGTGGCACCCGAGAGTTGGCGGTGACAATGGCCAGTAGATCCTCATTCAGATCCGCCCCACGGCGCAGATGCATAACGGGGAAAGTTACCCCTTCCTCGTAGACCGAAGTCGCCTCGGCCGACCAACCGCGCCCGCCGATGTCAACGATATGGCTGGTCGATGCAAGATAACCGACGATCTCGCCGTTCAGGAAGGCAGGCGTAACCACGACAAAGTCAAAGACATGCCCAGCCCCCAGCCACGGATCGTTCGTGACCAGCGCGTCGCCCGGTTTCAGGCTGTCAGCAGGCACATGTGCCAGCATCGCGCGCACAGACGCCGCCATCGTGTTTACGTGGCCCGGCGTTCCGGTCACGGCCTGTGCCAGCATGTCGCCACTGGCATCAAAGACCCCTGCGGACAAATCACCCGCCTCGCGTACGATTGCGCCAAAGGCCGCGCGCATCAGCGCATTGGCCTGCTCTTCACACACCGAAATCAGGCGGTTCCAGAGGACGTTCTGCGCCACGATGTCCAGATTATCGCTCATGTTTCGCTCCGGTCCAGAATAAGGTGGCCTTCACCAGAGGAACGTACCGACCACCCGGATCGCACCAAGGTGGTTGTCTGATCTTCACTGATTACGGCAGGGCCGAATGAAACGTCTGCACCCAAGGTGGCACGTTTCAGAATTTGATAGCTGATCCGTTTCTGTGCAGTCAGATCAAACACCATGCGCGTTGCCCCGGCATCCTTGGAGAGCGCAGGCGCAAAGTGATGTGTGTCCAACACCCGCTCTTCGCGGGCCGTCACGCTGACAGAGACCAGTTCGACCGGAATATTCTTTAGCGTAAATCCGACCAACGCCTTGTACCGCGCCATAAATTCAGCCTCCAGCTGACCTGCGTCGATGGTGAAACCATCATCGGCCGGTTGCTCCAGAACCACCTCCAGCCCCTGCCCTTGATAGCGAAGCTCCACCTTGACCGTGGCCGTCACACGATCCGCAGGCACGGCTTTGCCGACGATCGAGCGGACATAGGTCAACTGGTCGACCACACGTTGCGACAGTCCGGCAGTGTCCACATCGTGCAACAGTTCCATAACCGAAATGGCGCTTTCAAATGCCACGGGAGAGCGCAGAAACCCAACAGCCGAGCCCACGCCTGCGTTCTGGGGCACGATGATCCGCTGGATGCCCAGCTTTTCCGCAATGCGCGCGGCATGGAGCGCGCCGCCGCCGCCGGTGACCAACAGATCAAAAGAGGCAATATCATGTCCCAGTTCGATCCCATGAACGCGTGCCGCATTGGCCATCGTCTCGTCGGCAAGTTCGATGATTCCAGCGGCTGCGGTTTCGATATCGTCAATACCCATCGCAGCCTGCACATGGCGTGCAATCGCATCTGGCGCATTTTCCGGGGCAAGCGAGATCATTCCACCTGCAAACCCTTCGGCTGCGATGTTGCCGACAGTCAGGTGCGCGTCCGTGATCGTCGCATCCTGGCCACCACGGCCATAGGCTGCAGGCCCAGGGTTCGACCCCGCACTGCGCGGCCCGACCTTGAGACGCCCCAGCATATCTACCGCAGCTATAGAACCGCCTCCTGCCCCGATCTCGACCAACTCGACCGTGGGCACGCGCACAGGCAAACCGCTGCCTTTAACATCACGCCATGCGCGGGCCACTTCGAACCGCCGTGTGGTTTGCGGATGGCCGTCGCGGATAAAGCAGATTTTTGCAGTGGTGCCACCGATGTCCAGCGACAGCGTCTTTGTTGACCCCACTTCGCGCGCCACATGGGCGGCCAGTGCAACCCCGCCCGCGGGTCCGCTTTCCACCAACCGGATCGGAAAGCGCATGGCCTGCTCCAGCGTGGTCAAACCGCCACCCGACAACATCATCAGGAATGATCCATCAAAGCCCAGACCGTTCAGTTCGGCCCTGAGCGTGCCAAGATATTTGGACATCAGCGGTCGCACGTAAGCGTTGGCGCAGACTGTCGAAAACCGTTCGTATTCGCGAATTTCGCAAGCGACATCCGCGCTTTGACAGATCGTAACAGTATCGCCCAAGGCCTGCTGCAAACGCTCTGCTACGTACTGTTCGTGTACGGGATTGCGATAGGAATGCAGAAAGCCAATCGCCACAGCCTCCACTTTCTTGCTTTTGATCTTCTCGGCAAGCGCGTCGATCTCTGAGTCCTGCGGCGCTTTAAGTACCGATCCGTCTGCCAGAATACGTTCTTGCAAACCCAGACGCAGGGGCCGGTCCACCAGAGACTTGGGCATTTCGATATTCAGGTCGTACTGCTCGAACCGTTTTTCATACCGCATGTCCAACACGTCGCGGAACCCTTCGGTGGTGACAAAGGCAGTCTTCGCACCACGGCATTCGATCAATGCGTTTGTCGCAAGTGTCGTGCCATGAATGACGGCGGAAATATCAGCGTAGGACTTGCCGAGATCAGACAATAGCCGGCCCACCCCATCCAACGCCCCGCGGTCAGGCGCATCCGGCGTGGTCAAAACTTTAACCGAGCAGAGCCCCGCTTCGGTTTCAGCAACGACATCTGTGAAAGTGCCGCCAATATCTATCGAAATTTTTATCACGGCGCAAACAAGTACGTACTTTTTTACTTATGTCAACATATTCCATGCATCGGAAGAGCAACAATCAGATTGCAGGTTCTAAATGTTGCTTCCTGGGATGCATGAAGTGGTCCTGTTTTTCTGGACAGGTTTGCGGCTCAGCTAAGATGCATCCGGATTAGGTTTCATGCCGCTTGGTTCATCATTTGTATTGCGCCAAAGTATGCGTCGTCTGGCGTCTGTTTTTCAAGCGCAGTGTGTGGCCGCTCGGCGTTATAGGATCCGATCCAGCTGTCGATGATCCGCTTTGCTTGGAAGCCGTCCTACAATTCATGAAGATATACGGTCTCCTGTTTCAGTGATCGCCACAAGTGCTTGATGAAGATATTGTCGAGATAGCGACCGCGACCGTCCATGGAGATTTTGATCTTGGCACCGGTTATCGCGTAGCCCTTAATTCGGTTCTGCCTCAATCTGTGTGGCGCTACTATCTTGAAACTGGAAAATTCAGAAGGGATAGTCATGATTTCGAAGAAGCATTGGTCGCCGGGGAGCGATGTGTCGGTTCAAAGCGTTTAGCGAAGTGACACCAACCGCTGGCTTGTATCCAGCACCTTGGCGCCCATAGGCATCTGCCCAGATCGTGGTTTGCAATCTCGACGACGTCACGGATGGCGGCATCGGCGACTGCAGGATTTTCCCGCACACGGAGACGGGGTCAAATTGGCACTCCAAGTTTGCCGGTGGCGATGTTTGGCTTCAGCTTGGCCTCGCCGGACGTTGTCAGACCATGTCCCCTCGATAGCACGTCCATTTGCACGTTGCACCTCGCGTGTCGGGGAGATTGTCAGTCATCTGGGGCACGCGACAGGTGGGCGGCCTGCCGAGCGGCTCTTGCGCCGCTTGGGCGTCGGCGTCAGCGATGACACGGTGCTTCGGCAACTCAAGCAGGTTGCGGACAACACCGCCCCCCGCCAAGAGTCATCGGCATAGATGATTGGAGCTGGAAAAAATCGCAAATATACGGAACCATTATCGTTGATCTTGAACGGCATGTCGTGATCGATATCCTCGAGGACCGCACTGTGGAAACCTGCACGAAATGGCTGCGCCGCCATCCCGAGATCGAGGTGGTCAGCAGGGACCGTTGCGGCCTGCATGCAAAGGCTGTCCGCCAAGGCGCGCCCCAAGCTTTGCAGGTCGCTGACAGGTTCCATCTTGTGCAGAATCTGCGGCAGGCGATCGAAGAACAGATGAACATGCATGGTCGCGCGACTGGCCGAGCGCTCCTGTCCGATGCGGACAACATCAGCACGGACTTTCATCTGCAGCGGTCACGCCCGGCTCATCGCGAGTCCCGAAAAGAAATCTTCACGACAATTCATGCGCTTCGCGAACAGGGGCTGTCTTGCAGCGAGATCGAGCGACGAACTGGGCTCAAGCGCCGTAGCGTGGCGAAGTGGCTGAAGTCGGAAGTGCCACCTGACCGGCGCAGGGCGACACTGAAGCCGACGTCGCCATGGTACTTTGAAGAAATCCTCGCCGTTTCCTGGAAGAAGGGAAACAGGCGTGGCAGGCAATTGTTTCACGAAATCCAGAGCCAAGGATATGAAGGTAGCTACTCGCATCTTCAACGATTACTGGCACGGTGGCGCAGGGCCGAAAAACAGACATCGACCGATCTTGTCACCAGACCTGCAAGGCTTGAGCTCGTGCGGGATCCGCAAACAGGCCATGCCATATCGCCGGTCGTTGCGGCGGCTCTTTGTATCAAAACACAGGGTACATTGGCACCAGACCAAGCCCGAAAAGTTGACGCGCTGAAGGCCGGATCCCCCGGCTTCGCCACGATGCGGAGCCTCGCAATGCGCTTTAGGTGTTCAGTCCCGGCATCTGGTGGATCGGGTCGAGGATGAATCGATCCGGCTCTGATGTCCAGATCCTCGACTTCCTCCTCCGCCGCCTCGCGCGCGCAGGTTGTTTATGCATGGTTTTAGGGTGGTTTGGGGTCCACTGTGGACCCCCTACCCCGTCCACTGTGGACAGAGGTAGCTCGGGAAATCCACTTTGGAAGCGGCTCGAAACTGTTCAAACCAACCGAGCCACCTCTCTCCGCTGGACGTCGGCGGCTCCCGTCAGTGAGGAGCGTTCTTCTTGATCGCAATGAATTCGAAAAACCCCGAGGGCTTGTCTCTCCTTTGGACAAGTTCGACTTGCCCCATCTCGAAAGCTGCGAGCGCCGCGCGCGCCATGCGAGACCCCGCAAGAACCCGGCCCCGATGATAGATGATCTTGACGCCCGGGGCGCTGCTGTCGACGGCCTCCTGAAAAGCGACAATCGGCGAGGAATCCTTGGTCAAGTCTATGACGTCCATGGCTACCCGACCTCTCTTTGATTACACGTTCACAACGTTTGATTGCACCTGTGGGCTTTGAAAAGTTGTGCATTTGGGTGTCCTGCTATCTTTGGATACACGGCGTGTTCGCCCGGGTGCTGATCAGAGCGCGGAAACAAGCTCGCGCGGGCTTTTGCAACAGGCACTCCTGGCCCGGTTTTCGGGCACATCCCCCCAAAGTGTGCATGCGCACGAATTTGATCGGTCGATATCTCTTTGAGCGCATTTCACGACTTCTGCGCGCCTGAAGCCGTATCGGAAACCTGTTAACCATAGGTAAGGCGAAGACTTGAAATACGGGGAAGGGAACGAGATGGGCTACTCTCTAATCGCGGATCGCGTCAAGGCGCTGGTGATATCTTCCAACTGGGATGTCCGCTCGGATCTGACCGAGTATCTCGCTGAACTGGGTGTCCCATCACTGATGGCATCCGGCTTCGAAGGCATCCCCTATGCGTATCTGGAAGATTATCAGCCTGACTATGTTTTCGTGAGTATCGATGATTTCGGCGGGCCCACGTTGCTCTATGATCAGCTCCATCTTCTGCGACAGAAGCTTTGTGACTCTTCGATTATCCTGGTCTCAAGCGAATTCGAGGTGGATGAATACGGCACGCACAGGCTGCCGCTGGCCGATGTCTCCTTGCGGTATCCCTTTGCCAAGTCGTCGCTCTTTCTGGCATTGAAGCAAGCGCCGATAAACCTCGGAGTGTGGCACAGCCGTCATGGCCACAAGCAGGTGCCCGGGGGAGTGGGCGCACTCCGGATCTGACCGAGGCCTGTTGCGAGACCCTGGGCGCGGGCTCTTGTCGAGACGTTTCAAGGCCGGGCTTGCCGGGTGAGCTGTTCTTTCAGGGCCGAGAACTCGTCGCGCGTGGCGTCGACCGTCTCGCGAAAGACGGCAAACAGGTCAGGTTGCTCATCGGAGCCGCGGGCAACAGCGACTTCGCAGTCACGGGCCGCTTTCGCAAGGCGCCCCGCGCCCATCATGGCGGCCGCTCCAGACAGGTCATGAAACTGCGCTGACAGTGTTGCGCCCTTGTTCCCGGACCCGGGCTCAACAGAGCTTCTGACCGCGTCGGCTTGGTCCAGAAGCTTTTGAATGAGAGGCAGAAGATCTTCGAGTCCGCCGACGGCGGCAAAACGCTCTACAACTTTACGGTCGATCATACCCTCTGTCGTTCCAACGCTTTCAGCAAGGGATTGCGCCCTGCCGTCCTGCTGTCTGCCAGCGAGCTGTCCGAGTTTGTTGCGCAGAGTGTCCAAGGTCACGGGCTTCAAGAGAACGTCATTCAGCCCTGTTGTCACGAACATCTCGCAGGATGCCTCAACCGAAGTATCCGCTGTGAACGCGACAATCGCAGCATGCCTTGAGGCTCCGCCTTTTCTTATCTCTTTCGTGGTTTCGTAACCGTCCATGCCGGGCATGCTGATATCCATGAGAATTGCATCGAAGCAGGTCTGACGTGCCGTCTCGACAGCCTCTTGCCCATTCCGAGCCAGATCGTGTTTCACGCCAAGCTCGGCCAGCATTTTGCCCAAGAGGGCAAGGTTGATCGGATTGTCATCGACCGCCAAGACCCTGAATGCTTCAGGCAAGACGTCGATCGTTTCATCTGATGGAGCCGGATGTGGCTTGCCGCTGGCATCACTCCCTTCAACTGGAAAGGTGAACCAGAATGTGCTGCCTTGTCCGAGTTGGCTGGAGACACCCCAGTTTCCGCCCATTCCTGAAACCGCGCGTTTGAACAGACTCAATCCGAGGCCTGTGCTTTGCCATTGCGTGTGGCTTTGGTCCGAATAGGTCACATAGTCAGAGAAGATATCCTCCATTTGCGTCTCGGAAATCCCGATCCCCGTATCTGCAACCTCGATCTTGAGTTGTTTTCCGTCGGTGAGCGACGTCAGCCGGACATCTATCTGGCCATTCTCAGTGAACTTTACTGCGTTTGCGAGCAGGTTGCTCAGCGAATGACGCACCAGCTCAGCATAACCTAGAACGATACCGTCGAGATCATCGGCAACCTCGGCCGTGATGACATTCCCCTTGGAGGTGGCTGTCGGGCGAAGCATCTCACTGACTTGATGAACGACTTCGGCAGGCGAAAATTCTGATTGGGTCGCGTTCGCAGGATCGAACTCGAGGCCGACGAGATCCAATGCCTGGTTTGAATATTTCAAGGCCGTTTGAGATGCTTCGAGCGCGACTGTCGCGAGCTCGTCCTCGTCTGGTGCCAGATCTTCGCGCTTCAAAAGGTCAAGGGCCGCGATGACTCCATGAAGGGGGGTGCGCATCTCATGGCTCATCACGCTGAGCAATCGGGAGTTCTGGTAGGCTCGTTTGCGGGCTTCTGTCCGGTCGCGTCGCAAGGCGCGCATGGCTCGTTGCTCCAAGGCGATGCTGCGCATCATGAGCAAGTAGACAGAACTGCCTGCATTCTGAAGGTGCATGATTGATACCTCGACAGGAAGCCGCCGCTCCGTCTTGTCGATGAGGATTTCGCGAATTGTCGTGCTGTCGCCTGCGCGCAGGTCGCGCAGCCTGGTGTTGTTTTCCGCGGACAGCCATGCAGCGCGGCGCTTTTTCGGGAGTAGGTCCCATAGCTTCCGGCCCTGAACTTCTCGTTCCGACCAGCCAAGAAGCGCTTCGAACGCTCGGTTCGAACGCAGGATCTTGCCTTCTCCATCTGTCAGCACGAAGGCGCGTGGAATCTGCTGAAATGTCTTGTCTTGCGATGACAAGAGCCTTTCCAGGCGCTGGTTCTGTCGGCGAGAATCGCGCAGCATCACGAGGATCGCAACGCTCGCAGTCATGAGAAGAGAAATCGTCAGAACCGCGACTGTCAGGTGGAAAAAGAAGTAATTCTGCGCGGCTTTTCGTTCAAGGTCCGCCTGTTGGCTCAGAAGAAAGACGGTATCCAAGGCCAGGGACCGCACCGGCTCCGCGACATTATCAAGCATGGTTGTCAGCCGTCGGATCAATTCCCTGTCTGGAGTTTCCGCTGAGTCGATGATGCGAGCGAGCTCATCGCGGCTGTTCAGTATCGTGGCAATGTGGTTCGAATACTGTTCCGGAACGTCACCCTTGGCCTTGAGGAGCGAAAGCTGGTTCTTTGTTGTCTGAACCCTGCTGTAGTAGATGTCGAACGCCATCTTGATTTCAGACCAGCTGCTTTCGGAAACCGTTCCCCCTCCCTGAAAAGCGGTCTCCAGCTCGGACATGAGCAGGCGGATTTTCAGGTTCTGGTGGTCGACTTCCAGCTGTGAAACGACCCATGTCTGATTGTCGGAGACGGTGGCGCTATTGGCCGAATAGACGCGGTACAAGCCTGCCTGGGTGATTATGAACGCAACGACCTGGAGGAACAAAAGCCCGATGAAGAGCGCAAGCCATATCCTGGCTTTTCGCGTCCCGGGGCGAAGCGGATCAAGCATTCAGACAGTTCATTCTTCAGCAGGACGAAGCCGCTTGAGCTGCCAGACGCTGCCTGCGAAGACGGCCTCGCGTTGAAACTCGTCGGACAGGTCATATGGAAAAATGATCCAAAGCGGCCCCTTTTGACGCACCCCGAATGGCTCACCGTTGATCCGCGTGGCGACGATGGGGAACTTGTCTCCAATCAGATCTGCAGAGAGGGTCGTTCGGTAATCGTTGGCTGCTTCAGCGATCACCGCGCGCCCGAGCAAATCCGCTTCGGCCAGAACATCGCGCAAAGCCGGACCGGAGAAGCGGAGCTTTCCTTCAGTCCAGATTGTCGTTGTCTCGAAGGAGACCTGCGGAAGCGCTTCCAGGGCCGCCCTGTCCAGCTCTTCAGCGCGTGTCGTGTTTTCAACTGTCAGCAATACGGCGTCATCACTCGCATGGAGGCCGGAAAGAGGCACGGATGACACCACGATTGCCACCAAAGCTGCCAGAACAGACCTGGATTGTTTGAAATATGTCCTACTCATATCGGTTTCCTGCTGATATTCACTTTCAAACGAACAAATAGTCTCGTCATTTTCGTCCTTCGGATTCCCAATGGTCGCGCGGATACGTAACGCAGCGACAATTTTGACGCTATATATCTTTAGTTTCGGAATGCACTCCAAAGATATCCTCAACAGAACTTTGAAGCGCTTTATTTGTGATCCAAAACAGAAAAGAAGACGTATAAACAACTCTCACGAGCAGAGCATGGCGAAGGATATATAACATGAATTCGGTAGCAGCAGAGTCCGCTGACAAGGTGACTTCTGTCCTTATCGCTGACGACCACTCGCTTGTGACGGATTTGGTATCTAAATATCTCCCTCTGGAAGGTCCATTTGCCGTCTCAGTTGTCAGGGACGTCAAGGCGTGCTTGGAAAAGGTCCAGTCAGACGGACCGTTTGACGTTGTCTTGCTCGATGTTCTCTTCCCCGAGAGGTTGTCGCTGGAGGCCGTGCAAAGAATCGTGAAGGCCAATGGCGATAAGGCCGTAGTCTTGTTTTCAGGGAACGCCTCGGAGGATTTCGTCCAGAAATCCATGAAGATCGGCGCGTTGGGTTTCATCCCCAAGACCCTTTCATTACAATCCCTGTCCAGCGCGATCGAATTGGTGGCCTCGGGAGAGCCATTTATTCCAGCAAGTTATTTCACCATCAAGAAGGATCAGCGCGGCGAAAATGGTTTTGGCCTCGATTCCGGTGAGATCGCCATTCTCGAGAAGTTGGGCGAGGGGCTGGCGAACAAGGAGATCATGTCATCGCTTGATCTGACGGAATCAACCGTGAAGATGCGGGTGCGCTCCATATCGCGAAAACTCGGAGCCCGGAACCGGACACATGCGGTGATAGTTGCCCGCGAAGCCGGATTGATCTGAGCGCACATCAAAGCGCCCCGCCAAGAACCTGCAACGCTGCTTTTGGCCGGGTGCAGCACAAGATTTGACCGGAGCAGGCGCTCCGACTTTATCTGATGTCTCAGGTTCAAGGCGGAAGGCTTCAAGGGGCTGACCACCGTCTTTTCTGCCACGAGGCGACTTGCGCCCCGAAGCCCGCAGCGTGTTTCACGATCGGTCTCTCTCCAGCAGAAACCGTTTCGCGAAAAGCGGCGCCCCGGATCTTGAGAAACAGCCGAATTTGAGTGGCTTCAGGCGAAGGTGCCAATGCGATATCCGAGGCCATAGATCGTTTTGATGATGTCTTGCGAGACACCCGCGTCCACGAATTTCCTTCGAAGCCTTTTGATGTGACTGTCGATGGTGCGTGAGTCATAGCGTGAATTGGCGCTTATCGTCGCGTGGATCTCTTCACGGGAAACGGGGCGATGATAGTTGGTGCTCAACACTTGCAACAGCTGCACTTCCATCTTGGACAGAGAAACCCGTCTGCCTTCGATTGCAAAAACACGATTGACCAGATCAAGTTCAAAAGGCCGTGTCTGTTCTGTTTGCGAAGGGCTCTCGGCTTCGGTCCGAGTGCCCGGCCCTCTACTGCGGTTCCATGCAGCCATGATGCGCTCCGAGAGAATCCGCGCGCTCATGCCCGGGTGAAGAACATCTGCAAAGCCTGCGCGCAGAGCCAAGAGCTCCGAGACCTCGTCGTATTCGGCAAGGTATGCCAGCAGGGGCATCTCCCCGAGGACACCGTCGTCAGCTATCATCGGTTCCTTGATTTGAAAATTCTCGGGTATCACGAGGATGCGAACATCCGCGCCTGAGCCGAGCCCGGCCTTCCGGGCGATGTTCCCATCGGGTGAACTCATGATGACCTTAACGCCACATCGAGCGCGCTTGGCCGCTTCAACTATCGGGTCCATGCTCTCATGGGGCGAGAGGCTCATGGAAAGCCCGGGCGATTCACCGGCATGATCAAACGCGCGTCCAGGCATGTTTAACTCCTTGATGTGGCTGAGCATGTTGACAGGCCAACCCAAGGTAGCAGCAGCAAAAGTTATTGCCTTATTTCTGACGTATGTTCGGGAGCTTTTTAGGGTCCGCCTGCAATAAAGATATCAATCCCGACCCATTTTCGCCGGTTTCCTGCCCGCTTTCCGCAAGATGCGGGGCCGTTTCCATCGTCATGATGAACAGGGACGCCGGGCACCAGCGCCGAACCCGAAGCCTGCGCTTCCGGTTCCCTGACAGACTTTGACAGGAAGGGTGGCTTCAGGTGCCTGTTTCAGCCGCGCCATGCCTCCGGCAGCTCGAAGCCCGAGTTTTCGATTTCCTTCTTGATGCGCTTGATGTCGTCCTCGAAAAGCTGTCAACGCCGAGTTAAAATTCCCCAGAAGTGCCGAAGTAAAATTCCCCACTTTTACGGGTCCCGTGATCAGCCGGTTTCAGTGATCATCTGCTCCGTTTTTTGTTTTGGGCGGCCGACCTCGCCGTTTTGGCGGCGGTGGCGGTGTGATGGGGGCGTTTGCGCGGACATGCTCGGGGATGAGGTCAGCATGGCTGCGCAGCCGGTAACTGGCACCCTCAATCTGGATGACCACGGCGTGATGTAGGAGCCGGTCGAGCAGCGCGGTCGCGCCAACTGGATCCCCGAAGATTTCGCCCCATTCCGCAAATCCGCGGTTCGAGGTGAGGATCATGGCGCCCTTTTCGTAGCGGGCGTTGACCAGCTGGAAGAACAGGTTGGCGCCGCCGGTGGTGATCGGCAGGTAGCCGATCTCATCGACAATCAGCAAAGAGGCCCGAGTATCGAAGCGGATTTTCTCAGCCAGTCGCCCCTCACGTTCGGCCTGGCTCAACGCCGTGATCAGGTTGGCCAATGTTGCGCGATACACGCTTCTGCCCGCTTTCACGGCGGCGACGCGGAGGGCCGTGGCCAAGTGCGACTTGCCCGTGCCCGGTGGCCCAAGGAAGTGAATGACCTCAGCCCGCCGGATGAAGTCGAGCTGGGCCAGGGCCGCAATTCGTTCTCGGTCGAGCGACGGCTGGAAGCTGAAGTCGAAGCCTTCAAGTGTCTTAACAGGCAGGAGCTTGGCGGTGCGCAGGGCCACGTCTATCCGACGCGTCTCCCGTGTTGCGTATTCCTCGCTCAGGAGCGTGTCGATGGCCTCGATCGCGGTGATCTCGCCTTTCTCAAGCTGCTGTAATGTATGATCGAGGGCTTCGAGCGCACGTGGCATCTTCAGCCCGACCAAAGCGCTCTGGATCCGGTTCAGAAGATCGCTCATGACTGCGCCCCCTTAGCCGCCAGGCGCTGGCCAACCGCACCGTAGAAGTCGAGCGGCCGCCGCAATCCCTGCGAGGACCGCGACAAGGTTGATCTTGGTGGTGGTGCCTTACGATGCGCGGGGTCGATGCGGCGCAAGGCCTTTCCTTCCAGCACAGGATGGCAAGCAATCAGTTCACCGTCCTCATAGATCCGCAGCTCGGTGGCGTGATGCTGCACCTCAAGGGTCCGACGTCGCGTGGTGTCCGGGACGGAGTAGAAGTTGCCGCCGACCGCGATCATGCCATCCTTGCTCATCCGGCGCTCCACCGACAATATCGCGCTGTACGGGATCGCCGGGAGCGGTTTCAGGTGAGCAAGCTCCTCGGCGAAGGCCTCATCCACCACGCGCCGGGTGGTGGCGTGAACGCGTGGATTGGCAACCTCGGTCCTCCAGGCGTCGAATTGAGCATTGAGGTCGTCCATGTTCCGGAACGTCCGGGCCAGGAAGAAGTCCTGCCGGATATAGCGGAACGGGCGTTCGACCTTACCCTTGGTTTTTGCCCGATACGGCTGGCAAGCGCGTGGTATTCCGCCGTAATGGCTCAAGAGCGCCACCAGGGAGCTGTTGCAGGTCACAACCCCGGCCTCGTCCTCGCCGGTCACGGCAGTCTTCATGCGGTCATAGAGGATTTCCTCAGGCACGCCGCCCATGTCAGAGAAGGCCGCGATATGGCAGCGCAGAACCGATTGCAGGTTCTCGCTGGCAACAAACCGGCCCCAGAGCCAGCGGCTGTGCCCGAGCACCATCGAGAACAGCCAGACCTTGCGGACGACGCAGGGCTCATCGGTGAACTCTACCGTGAACTCGGCAAAATCAACCTGGGCCTGCTTGCCCGGCGGGGTCTCGAACCGCCGCTCAAACTGTGTCTGCTTGGGCGGACGCACCTTACGCAGAAAGTCCGTGACCGCCGTATACCCACCGTCATAACCCAGCTTGCGGATTTCACGCAGCAGGCGCGCCCCGCGGAGATCGGGAAAAGCCTGAATACGCTCCTGCAAATAATCCTCATAAGGCTCGATCACCCGCGATCGCGGCTGGCGTGGCCCGCAAACCAGCGCTTCCAACCCACCGTCGAGATACTTCCGAACCGTCTTGCGGTCACAGCCAACATTGCGCGCAATCGCAGAAACGCTCAGGCCCTGCTTCTTCAAATCATGGATCAAAACGCTCCCTCAGTCCTTTCACCTGCCTGCCCCTGTCAGTTCCTCGTTCCAGGGCATCAGGCCTCATGTCCCGCGCCAGCGACAATTCCGAATAATTGGAGTTCGGAATTGCCGCTGACGCTCACGACTTGGGGAAAATTCAAACGGCAGTTTTGAAGAGATTACGTCCGGCGATTACAGGAACCGAGGGTCGGATATCCGGTCCTTCAAGCGCGAGACATAGGTCACCATGGCCTTGGGGTTGTCGATGATCACACGGCGTGGAACCCCGCCATAGAAAGACAGCGCCTACACGAAGGCATCCAGCACCATCTCCTGGGCTTCCATGGGATAGGCCACGACAAAGGGCTTGCGGCTGTGGCACAGGCGGAAATGGGCAACCTTCACCTTTTGCTCGATACCGCTCAGAATAACCCGCTCTTCGCTCCAGTCAAATTGCAGCGCGTCGCCTGCCGCAAAATGCAGCGGGACAAAAGCCTCGCCCGAACCGGCACCGACCCGCTTCAGGTCGTGGGCAAATCGCTGAACCGGCGAATAGGAACCGGTGAAGCATTCCATCACGAGCTGCTCATAGAGCTTCTGGGCTGTCCGCCGCTCCGGGCGTGGTCGCTTCTGATCCTGATCGAACAGCTACTGAAGCCGAAGATCAAACCCGTTGCACAGTTTGTGCCGAACCGGTGGGGCCTGGCGCTGGTAGCTCGGCGGGCTCTCATCCTTCAGATACTTCTTGATTGTGTTCCGCGATAATCCCGTCGTCCGTGCAACAGACCGGATGCTGCGCCCTTCAACCAGAACCCACCGCCGGATCTTCGATCCACTATCCATCAATAACACCTGTTCTTTCCTCCGCACTTGATGCGCAGATGTTAACGAAACAGGTGGGTCAATTTTACTCGCTCATAACCCACCCAAGTGGATCAATTTTGCACGCCGATTCACAGCCATGTTCTCAATCGCCGCCCGCTTCCACGTGCTGATCTGGTTCAGATGCACGCCATACTTCTTTGACAGCTCGGCCAGCGTCATCTCTTCGCGGATCGCTTCAAGCGCGACCTTCGCCTTGAACTCAGGCGAATGAGTCTTTCTCTTTGCCATTTCGGATCGTCTCTCTCGTCATGCGATCCACCTTAACAACTGGTCCGAATTTCTGCGACCACCTCGCTCGCTGTCGCCTAAGCCAGACGCTCACTTAGTACGCTTGAAAAGCGCCAAATGATCATGGACAAGCGCCGGTGGATCCGGTCTGAGCGGAAACGCCTCTCGCGGTGACGGGGGTAGCCATCTGATAGTGGCCTGGATCCGGCGAGGCGACCCTGATCCAAACGTTGATTGGCAGATCGAAGTTGACGCGCTCGCCACCATCCAGTCCCACTTCTCGGCACAGGCTCGTCGAAGGAGCTTCGATTCCGTTCAGAAACGCAATCTGAACTGGCAGGGTGGTGTTGTAATCGAGATTGAGCAATACGCTCTCAGGCTCATCGATAGTAACTGCAACCATTTCGCGGACGCGCGAGCCGCCGGTATTGAAGCAGGATATCGGGATAACCGACATGAAGGTCTTCACCCCCGGACGCGCCGAAACCTTCCCAATCGTCACTGTCGTCGACATAGGGGCGCACAGAATCTGAGCAACTGCGGATTGCGCGATCAGTAGAGATAGAGAAAGAGATATCACAATTATTCGCATGAAAAGGGTCCAACTTCGTCGAATTTTGCCAAGTCAGGCTCCAACCGTAGCACTGTTTCGCAAGAGCCGAACCGTCCAAGGTCGGCCTCGAGGCGCTGGCCATCCTGCACGTTCTCGAAATAGACCATCCCATCGACCGTGACGCCAGCGGCCTCGTCGGTTTCGGTGTTGAAGACCACCGCCCCCGAAGGCAGAGGCGCGCCCGTATCGTCGACTAGAATCACGGTTGCGGGAAATTGCTCTTTTACCTCGAATTCAGCCACATAGCCGCCGATCGACACCGGCACGATCGTCTTGGTGTATTCCACGCCTGATATCGAGAAATCAAATCCGAGGTCTTCGGGCTTGAACTCGACCCTGTTGCGCGCGAAGGGCACAAGCCCGTCGCCCACGAGCAACCCATCGGAATTGGTTTCACCCAAGAGATTATGATTAAGATGTATCGGGAGTTCCCGGGCGTCGCCGCTGCGCGCCAGAAGGTAAGGTGAGTTCAGACTTGCAGCCATGAAGGTTTCACCATCGAGATAGCCGATCGAGCCCGAAACGGTTGCATTCACGTCAAAACTGTCTTTCAGCACCTGGACGTTTGCTGCGTAGTTGAGCTTTTCGCTTTCGCCTTCAAGCCCGAGGCTGGCTTCGCGGATTCTCCCACTATTCGGTTCGTTACTTATTTTACCGTAGTAGCCGAGCCCTGTGCCAGAGCGCTTTGGACGCCGCAAACTCACGTCGAGGTTGCGAGATCCATTCGAATAGGCACCGTTAACATGTGCGTGAACGGCGTTCTTCTTACCAAAACTCTTCGACAGTCCAATCGTGATGCTGCCCGAGCGATCGTCGGAGCGGAGGCTGTAGCTTCCGCTCGCGCTCAAGCTCCATCCTTCGGAGAGCGACCATGTACGCCCGGCACTCAAGCTGTGGGTGGCATCGCCTGCCCATGTATCGCGGTAATCGTAGTTCAATGTGAAAGGCAGCGCGCCACCGAAGGAGCTGGCCAGCCGCAACGACCACCGCGTTGCTTCGCGATCGGCAAGTGATGTGGGTTTGACCGTTCCCAGGTAGAAGTCTTCCGATCTGAACTGCAGAGAACCGCTGAAAAGCGAGGGAGCATCGCGCTTTATGCTGCCGTAGGAAACCCCCGCTTGGAATCCTGTCCCGAGAGCGGAATACGATACCGCCAAAGTTGTCGATAGAAAACGATTGGCATCGAGCAGGGCGAAATCACCAGATACTCCGAGCGCGACCGAGCCCGGGCTGATCTCACCGTGTATCTCGCCCGTAAAGGTATCGGTGAAGCCAACGCGGTGGGTGGCGGCGGCAACGAGATTCCCATACCCTCCAAGCGGATTATCGGACTCCTCCTTCTTGAAGCCGATCCCGTAATTGAAGGTGTGCAACCCCACGCGGTAAAGATCGGGAATTCGGATGTAGGGCACCTTGAAGTAGCGTACCTGCCCTTGAATATCCTCCACCGCAACGGTCATGTCGCCGAATTGATCGGGAAATGGAAGGTTGGAAAATTCGTAGGCGCCCGGTTCGAGCGCGGTTTCGCCCACAGATTCGCCGTCGACCAGAAACCTAGCCACAGCAGGGATATCCGTTACTCCGAAAATGGAATAGTCGGGAAGCGCGGAGAATGACGGATCAAGGGTAAGATTGGTTCCCCAGCTCAAGCCGAAAATCGGGTGGCTGCCGCCCCAACCCCTGCCTGCCGGCGTTGTGGTGTCGCCTATGATCAATTGGCGGCGCTTCTCAAAATTGTCGATCGTAAGGCTCGTCGACAACCGTTTCCAGTTCAGATCATCGTCCACCAGAGCTGAGGCGCGAAATGTTCGGTTGTCCCAATATCCCACGGCGCTGAACACCGCGCTGAGGTTGAGTGGCTCATCGTCGCTATAACTGCCCGCGAGTCTGTAGTTTAAGTGTCCGCCCGGCTGACGTTGGGAAATTTCCTCAGGCTTAACTACATCGCCGGATTGGAACTCCTGCTTTGGGAACACCTCACCAGGTGTAGTGATCCTGAGCAGATTCGCCTCTTCATCAAGGGACGCATTGTAACTTGGGGCCGCGCCGAGATCAATGAGCAAGGTATCGCCATAAAGCACGAGCGGCAGGCTGTAGCGGTCTTGGAAAGGCACATCAGCCAGATCACTCAGGGACACGTAAAGGCGGCCGTCTGCTCCTTTCACCGCAAACGCATCTTCGACTTCGTAGCGCTCGGACACTACGACCGCGACAAAATATTCGGACTCGATGTCACTGATTTCCGCGAGATCAACCAGGTTGCCCGCAAGGCGAGACACGTCGGAGAGGCTTTCATCCGCGACAATGAAATCCACAGCCTCCGGGTTGCGCCGCCAATTGGTCAGAACCCTTTCTGCATAGGCAAAACCGCGGGCGGGGTTGGCCGAGTGATAATGTGAGATTGCGTCGCGCCAGTTGCCGTGGGTTGCAAATAGGCTCGAGAGAAAAGAGGCGGCATAGCCGGCGTTTTCGAGCGGATCCAGCATCGTCTCCAGGTCGGGGAAGGCCCACGAATGCCAGGTCTCGCTGATCTGCATACAGCCAAGATCAACATTGCCGTCGCCATCGACTAGCGCCGTCTGGGCCGCATCCAGTGCAGCACCTGGGCTATCGAAAAACCTGCCCTCGCCCGCAATATTCAATGTCCAAGGCCAGGGGCCGAAGTCGCCGTTGACGGAGCGCCCCGATTCCGTCTCTGCGATGGCAAGGAGCAATCCAGGCGGGAAGTCCCGTGTCATTTTCTGCGCGGTGTCGATGGCCGAACGGCAGGTGTCGATCGAAGCCGGTAGCCCGTCGAGCGCCGTGGGCTCACTCTCCGCGGTCGACGGCACTTGCTGAGGCATCGCCTCCGGCGCAGGGTGTGGGCTGGGCCGCGTCGGCGCAAGGGGCGTTTCGGCGTTCTCGACATGGTGCGGCTGGGCCAGTGTAGAGCTGGCAACCAATGAGCAAAGCAAACCAGCGGCAGCAGGCAATTTTCCAGAGCAAAACCGTGATGCCTCTGCACCCAACAGTGTTGCGAACGCCATCTTCATCGCTGGTTTACGGTGATCGTTTCTGCTCCGCCGTTGGAGAAATCGTATTGCAACGTCACCGAACCATTACTGACCGAGGACGCCGGAACGGCATATTCACGCCACGACCGTGCGAGGATCGTGGCTTTGGAGCTAGTCGGGATTTCCGAGCCGCCAACAACAAGGCTCCGGACGACGGCGCGTGCATTGCCTTCGTTGAGCGCCCGCAGGAACCAGGCCCCGCCACGCTGGACCAGCGAAAAGCGAACGTTGGTGGGCTCCCGCCCGCCGACCGGTGCAACATAGACCGGAAGCATGTGGTTATAAGCAAAGGACAAGCCTTCCTCCGCCGTCACGGTCGGCACCTCCCGCACCGAAAGCCGGAAGGTCCGTTCCGCTCGCGCCGGGGTCGGGTTGCGAAAGCCGACCCGCACGGTCATCGTTTGCCCGGGCGCAAGCTGAAACGTCGGCGGCACCGCCATGAATTGACTGGTCTCGGTGTATATGTCCTCGCCGTCCTCGATCGTCCAATCGTAAGGCGTGAGCGTATAGCCGATCGGATCCTCACCGATATTGGTGATCTCGGTTGTCGCCCGCCCACCGGAATCAACCTCCATCACCACGTTGTTGATGCTGGTGCTGGCAAAGCCAGTGTTAGCAGAAAGTGCCGCAAAAAATGCGGCCATGACGAAAATCAGATATTTCATGTCTCAAGTCCATTCAGCGCTCGGACACGGCGGTCTATTCATAGTGAACCGTCATCACCACCGTGTCGTTGTAGATATCGCCGTTGATGTCGAAACGGCTGTCATAGGCGCCGGTCTCGTCGTGGATCCGGCCGTAGATCGATACCGAAATATCGCTCGGGTCACCGTCGAAGTAGATCGCGTTGTTGCAGGTGCCGGAGGCAGTGCCAGAGCAATCGGCGTCACCGGTGACGCTGGTCGCGATCTCTGTCGTTGCGGCCGAGTCGCTGAACATCTTGTAAGCGATGTATTCGCCTGTAAGGTTCTGACCACGTAGGCGGCGTGTGTGGGTGTGGCTAGCATCACCGACGGTTCCTGGGTTTGCGGAGGAATCGGCGGTCGCGTGCAGACCATCACCAAACTCCAGATGGCTGATGATCGCCCCGCCGGTGCAGGACGAAGATATCACGACCGGGTAAGACACCGGCTGGTTGGTCAGCGCCGCGGTGCCCTGGAACGGCAGCGTGAGGTTGCCATTGGGGGAAGGCACGGTGCAGGCGGCGTCGATCTGGGTGACGACGGAAAGGTTGCCGGGCACCGTGTCGGCATGAGCCGCCGCACCGGACAGGATGAAAGCAGCGACAAGTGCAAGACGTTGGATCAACATGGCAAACGGTCCTTGATGCGTTCAGGTTCAGGGCTGGCGGCGGCACCGGGGCAACGCAGCCAGAACGGAGTATTCAGTTGTAACTTACCGTCATCACGACGATGTCGTTGTATGTGCCGCCGGGCACGGTGCCGCTGACCATGCCACCAGACCGAAGGCCAGAAGATTCATAGACCTTGCCCGTCACAAAGAAGGTCCCGTCGAAACCCTCTGAAAAGGTGAGTTCGTTGTCATCGCTCGATCCGGTGCCTGTGCCGATTTGTTCTCCACCGGCCATGCTTGTCGGGGCTAGATCGGGATTTTCGGTGGCATAGATCAAGTATCCAAGGAAGTGCTCTGGCGAATCGCCCGCCGCGTCAGTGCGCTGCATGTAGCGCACTGCGTTTTCGGGAAACTCGATTGTCTCCGAAACATCGCGATATGCGCCGTTGTCAAAAACGACGTGGCTGATTGTGGGGTTGCCGTAGCAGGTGATCGTCACGGTCACCTTTGTATTGGCCATTGATTGGGAAACCAGGTCGGCCCGGGGATTGAATGGCAGGCGTAATGTGCCGCTGGGGGATGGTGCGTTGCAGCTGACAGGAATGGTGGTGGTGACGTTCAGGTTGCCGGTTTGCGTGGCCGCGGCGGCCGGGAGGGCCGACAGGGCCACGACAGCGGCGGCGCTGAGCAAGGTGTTTTTCACGGTTGTCAGCCTCATGACGTCAGGGTTCCGGGAAGGCTCGCGCGGCACCAGATGGCACCGCGCGGGCCGGTCGATCAGTTGTAATCCACCGTCATCACGACGGTATCGTTATAGGTGCCGCCGGGCACCGCGCCGCCGGAAGCGGCATCTGTCGGATCGCCGAAGGCGCCCGTCCGCGAGGTCGATTCGAATATCCTGCCATTCACCTTGAAGGTGCCATTATAGTCCTCGGAAAAGGTAAGGCGGTTGGCGTTGCCGGTGGCGGTCGTGTCGATCAAGTCCTGAGCGCTGCCCATATCTCCCGCCGTAGCGTGAGGACTATCGGTGGCGTAGAGCTTGTAGCCAAGGTAATCCTCGGCAGTGGGCGATTGAGCACCGGAACGCAGCATGTAGCGCACCTCGTCTTCGGCCGACGCTACATTGCTGCGGTGTGTGCCGTTGTCGAAAGTGACATGGTTCACCGTGGGATTGCCGTAGCAAGTGATGGTCACGGTCACCAATGTGCTGGAGACCCATTGGGAATCGAGCGCATTATCCGACTCGAATGGCAGACGCAGCGTGCCGCTGGGTGACGGCGCCTGGCAGCTCACCTGAATGGTCGTCGTCACGTTCAGGTTGCCGGTCTGGGTGGCCGCGGCGGCGGGGAGGGCCGACAGGGCCACGACAGCGGCCGCGCTGAGCAGGGTCTTTTTCATGGCGAAGGGCCTCATGAATTAAGGGTGTCAGGAAGGCCCGCGCGGCACCGGGTGGCACCGCGCAGGCCGAGGGATCAGTTGTAATCAACCGTCATCACGACGATGTCGCTGTAGGTGCCGCCGGGCACCGCGCCGGCTGCTGCCGTAGTTGCCGGGTCCCCGAAGGCGCCGGTCCGGGTCGTCGATTCATACACTTTGCCGGTGACCGAGAAGGTGCCTGCGAAGGTTTCGCCGAGTGTGAGGCGGTTGTCGTTCGCGGTTGCGCCGGTGCCAAGGGTCACGTCATTTGAAATGGTGGTAGAATTACTTTCGGTGCCATCAGTCGCAAAGAGCTGGTAGCCAAGGTAATCATCCGCAGAGTCTGCGCCCGAACCGCTACGCAGCATGTAACGGACACCGTCTTCTTCAGTGACGTCAGTTGCGTTGCGGTAGTCGCCATTGTCGAAATCGACATGGTTCACGGTTGGGTTGCCGTAGCATGTGACGGAAACGGTCACCGGAGTGCTTGCCAAAGCTTGTCCGTTCAGAGCGGTTTCTGAATCGAACGGCAGGTTCAGCGTGCCGCTGGGTGACGGTGCGTCACAGCTCACCTGAATGGTGGTGGTAACGTTCAGGTTACCGGTCTGGGTGGCCGCGAAGGCGGTGACTGGGGCGGTGGCCAGCACGGCCGCGACTGTGCCCCGAATAAACTTGTTCATGGTCGATCTCCATTTCATTTTGCGAGCGAACCACTTGGTATGGCCGCGGGTTCTCGTCCCTGAGAGAATCAGGCACGCAAGCGGGGCGCGCCGAGAGGTTCTGCCTTCGAGACGAGTTACGTTAGAGCGGGAGATCAAAGTTTTTCACAGGGACTGAATTTCGGAATGCGTGCCGTTTTCCTCGCACGAGGTTTTAAAGTTGCCCGATTAGTGATCGGAATTTTGATTTTTGGCCTAAAAATCCAACACCAAGTTAAAATTGTCCTGAATACCGTCAAACTCGGACGATTTGATCGAAAAAGCGTCGGGAGGCGAAATTGATCGAAAGTCAATCCGTGTGACTTTCGGTAAAACGAAATAATCCCATTATATCAAAGACGTAAGAGGAGCCAACCCTTGTTGGCCGCGCCCCGACGCCACGGCAGATATCTTTGGTGGGAGATTTACCCAAAAGATACCATATTTCAAGTCGGGCGTTCGGTTATGCCCGAACCCAGCCGCTCATATGTTGTCGCCATACAAACGAATGATTTCAATCTTGGGCATACGGCATTGCGAGTGAGCAGCGTGGCGGCGTGAGTGATGCCTGTCCGAAAAACAGGAGAGTGAAGTGAAGCACCAGGCAATCAGTGCATCTGGTCTTGTCGAGCGGATCAAGGACGAGTTTACGTCTCGACTGCGCAGCCAACTTCAAAAGAAAGAGCTTTCCGTTTCGGGGCTGGCAAAGCTCAGCGGTATCAGCCGATCGGTGCTCTCGGAGTATCTCAGCGACGATCCGGCGCTCCCGAATGCCGTCAACCTCGTGCGGCTCGCGCAGGCGCTCGATTGCGAACCAGGCTTCTTTCTTACGGAGACGTCGCCGAGTTTGCAGTCAGGATCGGTGTCCGATGTCATGCACCTGAGCAATGCCATGGTTGACAATGACTGCATGCGCGAGATTCTAGGCAAGGCCCGAGATGCTCAAGATTCATACATCTACTATGTGCCCGGCACGCTGCCCGACCCATTAAAGACAGATGCGCTATTCGATTTCGAATACCCCTCGACTACGGAACAAGACCTGCGGCCCTACATCGCGGCCATGCGCGGGATGGTTGGTCAGGCACTCAACGGTGCCATGCTGATCGCCGAGGAGACCTTGCTGGATCTTTACCACTTGCGCGGGGATTACGAAGGCTTGCCACGAGAAGTTTCCGAAGAGCAATTGCACAGCCTCGTCGTGGCCAGCCGCGCGCATTTTCCACAATGGCAAATAAAGGTCTACCGTCGCCGGAATTTTAGGATCCATCCTTGCTTCATGGTTGGAAAATCGCTGCTTATACAGGAATTCTTCGAGTATATCATTCAGATGGACAGCACATCTACAATATTGAGCGTGCAAGCCGATTTGAACGAAGTCCAGCGCACGGCAATCGACTTCTTGAACTGGTGCGAAATGAATTGTCCTGAATTCACTGGTGACGATCAATTTGAGCGCACTGAGATATTTAAGTCAGGCCCTGATGGGCGCTGATAGCGTCAAGTTTGCAAGCATGAAAAAGGCACATACAGCAGACCCTGCGCAGTAGCTGCGCGTTGTGATGCCAAGAGCAGGCCTGCGATGCGCAAGAAAGCCCTTTTCAGGACGCACGGCTGGGAAACCCGCGCGCTCACGGCGCAGCAGAACACGATAAGAGAAAACGTCATGCAACTTTTTGTCGATGATCAAGCTCGTATCCGTCAAGTTCTCGATCGAGTTTTATGACTCCGCTGCCTTCTCTCTCACGCGACTGGATGAAACCAAAGTAACCATGACTGCTCCAGCAAGGATCAACCTCGTCCTGCGCCTCTGAACGGCTACCTTCTGAACAGCTCGATATATTCGTTGAAGACGAACTGCCGATTCCGGCGCTGCCCAGTAACTTCGACTAGAACACCGTGACTGACCATATCGGTTACCAGCGCGGACGCAGTATTCTCGGTGACCCCGATAATTTTGGCTACCATGTTCACATCCACAACCGGCCGCCCATACAGGTGCCGCATCAGCGCCTGCGCGTTGTCTTGTCGGCGCGTGCTGAACCGAGGCAATACATCTCGTTCGATCCGTTCCTTGATTGCCAAGATAGACCAGAATACGTCTGCCGAAGCACGCGCTGTTTCTTCAACGCCATGAAGGAAAAACACCAGCCACTCCCGCAAGTGATTGCCCTGGCGCACGGCCATCAAGTTATCGATATACGCGGTCTTGTTGCGTTCGAAATAGTCCGACAGATACAGCGCAGGCCGTACTAGCAACCCCTCTGATGCCAGATATAAAGATATCAGCAAGCGCCCCAGGCGACCGTTGCCATCCAAGAATGGGTGAATTGTCTCAAACTGGTAGTGCCCAACGGCAATCCGCACCAATGGATGCACAAACAGATGGTCCGCATGCAAGAATGCTTCCAGATCACTCATCAGATCTGGAACATGGACATGATGCGGCGGCACAAACATGGCGTTTTTCAAGCTGACCCCTATCCAGTTTTGACTGGTACGAAACTGTCCGAGCTGTTTCTGTTGACCACGCACTCCAGAAAGCAATATTTCATGCGTTTGACGCAGTAATCGGTTCGACAAGGGCAACTCGTCTAGGGCTTCAATCGCAAAGTTGATCGCATGGATGTAGTTTTGTACCTCGGCCCAGTCGTCACGTTCTTCTGGGTTCAGGTCATTAGCATCCTTGAAGGCATCTTCGATGCTGGTTCGAGTACCTTCGATCCGACTGGATTGCGTAGCCTCCTTCGCGACATACATGCGAATGAAGTACTCGATACCGGGGATCAGCTGTGCAAAAGCGTTCAATTCTCCCAAGGCACGGTCAGCTCGACCCAAGAGCTCTGACAGCTCAGGGTCAGCTACAACCCATTCATGACAAATGGTTTCTGGCAGAAATGCCTTGAATTCAGACTGATCTTCAAGTTGACCAGATTTGAAGTTCGCGATGTCCATACCTCAGAAACCACTCCACTTTCTGCGTTACTGAAACCTTTATCTCAATTTCTGCGCTTGCCGCAACCACTACCTCAGAAACGCGGGGGCTTTTTGAGGTATAAATATCCCAATCTCAAATTGCACAACAACTCTCACGCCTGCAGCCCCGCAGCACGTACCTGCTCAGGCGTCACCAGCTTTGTCGCGATCAAGTCCTCGATCTGCCGGTTTGTGATGTGGCGGCACAGGGGATGGCGCTCGTGGATCCACTCGGCGAGGCTGGCACGGCCTTTGGCTGCGGCATCTCGCGCTTTCTCACGATCCGCCTGTATCTGGGCAAGGCCCTTCTCCCACCGGCGCATCTTGAACCAGTTGTCCGAGAAACAAACCTTGCTGCGCGTATAGCCCTCGCTTTCTTTCGCATAGGCTTTGACCGCCTGGAGCAGGTCATCGGGCTTCACACCGGCTTTCACAGCTGCTGCGATCAAACGCAGACTGGTCCGCCTGTCTCGGATCCTGTCCTCGGGATAGGCTGCGAGGATTTTTACAGATTCCAGATCCTCAATCTCCTCCGCCGCCGCCTCGCGCACGCTCGCGCGCGTAGGTGGTTTATGGATGGTTTTAGGGTGGTTTGGGGTCCACTGTGGACCCCCTACCCCGTCCACTGTGGACCCCGTACCGGGTTCAGGCTGGACGGGGTCCACTGTGGACCCCGTGTCGATGTCGGGCTCTGCGGTAGGTTCGAGCATGCGGATTGTATTGATCACGATACGGTAAACGACGGTGTAGCCGTTGCGGCAGGGACGGCGTCCGGTTTCGACCAGAATCCCCTCTCGCAGAAACTCGGAAATGATCCGTTTAACGGTCGTCTCGCCCAGTTCTGTGTGGCGCTGGATGGTGCCTTTCGAGCACCAGATACCCGACCCGTCGTCGCTCGCCTTGTCTGCGAGGAACATGATGATCTGCTTGCGCGCGGCACTGCCAAAGCGGCGCTCTGCGCATTCGTTCGCGATACGCCAGCTCATTGGACCCCTCCTGCACCAAATAGAGGGGTTCTCAAGATTGCGTCGGCCACCTCGTTTGTGGTATCAACCGAGGAAAGCTGATCCGCTTTTTTTCTGATGGCCCCGTTCGCAGTTGCCGCTGCGTCGGGGCCTATTTCATTTTGAACCCACCCCCAGAACTTTGAAACTTTCGTGGTTTGTTCACCCCTGAATTCAGCGAATTTTGAACACTTAACATGCTGATTTCGCTTGATATATTTCTGGATTGCAAATCCGTGTACACCGGTTCGATTCCGGTACTCGCCTCCTAATAAAATCAATATCTTATTGCAAGTCCCGAGAGTTCGAATGAAAGTTCAGGCTCATTTTAGGCTCAGAAGTTGTAAGGCTCATAGGTGGTTAGGAGTGTTCAGAAATGCGAATACCTAGCATGACTGGAGCGACAAGACCAAGTGTGCCAGCGTGGGAACCCTTACGATATAGACGATCGTCACTAGGACAGGGGGGCACCCCACGCGACTCTAGAAGAGGCATTGTGTTGATCTCAACCCTTGTCTCTGTGATCTTGCTCACTGGACTGGTTCTGGTGGTACAGTCGATCTCGCTTTCCTCGTCTATGGTTCTAAAACGGCTGACACAAACGCAAGAGCGCGTCATGGCGCAGCGCGCAGTGCGAGAATTGTCACGCCCGCTTCTCGCGGACGCCATGATCAATTTTGACGCAGCGCATAGTCTTAAGCTTAATAGCACGCCGTATGTGGCGACTTTCGATGGCTACGAAGTTGTCGTGAGCGCGCAAGATGTAAATGGACTGGTGGACATTTATCGCACCTCAGATGAGCTCGCACGCGCGCTCTTACCTGCGGACCTTGTTGAAGTGAAACAGAGTGTATCAAAGGGCGAAATAGCTGGACAACCGTTCCTTCAACGCTTTGTTCAGGCGGGAGGAAGCCTTGCGAGTTATCCAAACCCGGAAAGCTGGCTAACATTTCGGGCTAAATCGCGGCAGCTGAATCTTAGGACAGTGCGCGAAGGGTACAACGAATTAGCCGACGAGCCGGTGGCGAAGCGAGGCGTGCAAGCTTCCTCGGCCGTGTTACGAATCGCGATGTCTAATCCTAAACCCGATGCATCTTAGCAAAACAGCAAATCTGTCTGAAAAGGTGGGACCATTTCATTCAAGCCAACGGAAAACTAGCTTGACTTTATACGTGTTTCGGTCGCTTTAAGCTTGGACCTCAGTTCTCCTAGTAGCTTTAGAAGCGCTTTCTCGCTCTCCTCATCCAGGAAATCATAGCCCATACCCAGTGCTGTTCCAGAAACAGTTTCAATTTCCGCAGCAATAATGTCTAACGACCCGTACGGATGTCCCAAGTGATTTATCAATGCACGGAGTTCCTCAATCCGGCTATGTGAATCGCCCCGAGTTTGTC
>QVMW01000007.1 GCA_003417655.1 Rhodobacteraceae bacterium 63075 | reverse complement strand
TGTCCACGGACCCTAGCTGTCGGGCTTCGTAAGCGGGACGACGCTCGGCTCCTCGGGGGCCAGTTCCTCGAAGTCGAAATTGTCGAGGCGCTTGGCCCGCCGCCCGGCCTTGTCGGCGGAGATCTTGATGTCGGAGATGTCCTTGGAGGCCTGGTGGAAATGCCTGTCGAGATTCTCGACGCGGGTGCCAAGCCGGTCCACATCGGCAAAGAGCAGGCCCAGCTCGCGGCGGATCGCCCCGGCCTGTTCGCGCATGCGGGCATCCTTCAGGATCGCGCGCATCGTGTTGAGCGTGGCCATGCAGGTCGTCGGCGAGACAATCCAGACCCGCGCATCGAAGCCGCCCCTCACCAGTTCGGGAAAGTTGGTGTGCAGCTCTGCATAGATCGCCTCGGAGGGCAGGAACATGAGCGCGCCGTCGGCTGTCTCGCCGTCGAGGATGTAGCGCTCGGAAATGTCCTTGATGTGCTTCTTCACGGCTATGCGCAGCTGTTTCGCCGCCTCGTTGACGTGCCAGTCCGTCTCGGCATTGCGCAGCGCCTCGTAGGCTTCCAGCGGGAACTTGCTGTCGATGGCGATCGGCCCGGGCGGGTTGGGCAGGTGAATCAGGCAGTCGGCGCGCTTGCCGTTCGAGAGCGTGGCCTGCAGCGTGTAACTGTCCGAGGGCAGCGCCTTGGTGACGATATCGTTGAGCTGGATCTCCCCGAAGGCGCCGCGCGTCTGCTTGTTGGAGAGGATGTCCTGAAGGCTCAACACATCTCCCGAGAGCTTGGTGATATTGTCCTGCGCCTTGTCGATGGCGACGAGCCGCTGCTGCAACTCGCCCAGCGACCTGGCCGTCCTCTGGGCGGAGCCCGAGAGGTTCTCGTTCATCTTGCCGCTCACCTCGGCGAGGCGTTTTTCCATCAGCTCCAGCATCTTGGTCTGGGCGCTGGCTTGCGCCTCGCTGACATGGGTGAGCCCGCCCGAGAGCTGCTGCTGACCGTTGGACAGCTCGTTTACCCGCGCGCTCACGGCGCCGAGCTGATGCACCAGCGGCTCCGTCATCCTGGCCGAGCGGGCCGCGGCCCGCAAAGAGAGAAAGAGCAGAAGGAAAAGCAGGGCAATCAGCACCGCACCCGCCAGGAGCAACTGGCCCTCCGAGACGGTATATCCGGCGAATTTGATCATGTGCGGCCAAACAGCCTTTCGATGTCCTCGAGCCTGAGCTCGATATAGGTGGGCCGGCCGTGGTTGCACTGGCCGGAATGGGGTGTCGCTTCCATCTCGCGCAGAAGGGCGTTCATCTCCTCGGCGCGCATGCGCCGGCCCGAGCGGATCGAGCCGTGGCAGGCGACGCGCGAGAGCACGGCTTCGAGCCTGTCCTGCACGGTGGCCGATGTGCCACCCTCACAGAGCTCGTCGAGCACGTCGCGGAGCATGGCCTCGGCGTTCACCTCCCCGAGGAGCGCCGGGGTCTCGCGCACGGCGACGGAGCCGGGGCCGAAGGGCTCGATGGTCAGGCCGAGCCTTGCGAGCGTTTCCGCCTCTTCGAGCAGCAACGCAGCATCGCTCTGCGAGAGCGAGACGATCTCGGGAATGAGCAGCGCCTGCGCGCGCACGCCTGTCTCGGCCATCTGGGCCTTGAGCCGCTCGTAGACGAGGCGCTCATGGGCGGCGTGCTGATCGACGAGGATCATGCCGCGTTCCGTCTGGGCGATGATGTAGTTTTCATGGACCTGCGCGCGCGCCGCGCCGAGCGGGAGCGTTTCGGCGGGAGGGGTCTGCTCGTCTGTCTCTTGCAAGACAGCCTCGCCCTCGGGCTCGATGCGGGCGCTGTAGTCCTGCGCCATTTCGGCAAAGCCCGGCGACTGCGTCTGATAGCTCGCCTGCCGCGCGCCGGCGCTGGGGCGATCCATCTGGTAGACGCGCGGCCCGGCGGGCTCGGGGCGCATCGCGCCGAGGGCTGCGTTCGCCACGGTGCTGGAGGCGCGGTGGCCCGCTTCGGCGAGCGCATGTTTGAGCGCGCTCACGATCAGCCCGCGCACCACGGCGGGCGCGCGAAAGCGCACTTCCGACTTGGCCGGGTGCACATTCACGTCCACCAGCTCGGGATCGCAGCTTACAAAGAGCGCCGCTGCCGGGTGCCGCTCGCGGCTGAGAAAATCGGAATAGGCCCCGCGCAGCGCGCCGATCAGGAGCTTGTCGCGCACGGGCCGTTCGTTCACGAAGAGGAACTGCTGAACGGCGGAGCCGCGCGAATAGGTCGGCAGGGCGGCAAACCCGGTGAGCGTGACGCCCTCGCGCGTGGCGTCGATGGGCAGCGCATTCTCGGCGAAGTCGCGCCCGAGGATGCGCGCCAGCCGGCCATGGAGCGCGGTGAACATGTCCCCGCTTTCGGCCTCGGCGCGGAAGGTGACGCGGCCCTCACCTCCGCCCGAGACATCGGCCAGCGTGACGCTCACATGCGGCTCGGCCATGGCGAGGCGCTTGACCACGTCGGTGATCGCCTGCATCTCGGCGCGGTCGGTTCGCATGAACTTGAGCCGCGCGGGCGTGGCATGGAAGATGTCGCGCAGCTCGACGCGCGTGCCCATGGGCGCGGCGGCGGGGCGGACCGCGCCGGGGGTGCCGCCGGAGACCTCGATCTGCGCGC
The DNA here is from genome assembly GCA_003417655.1 of Rhodobacteraceae bacterium 63075. Lineage (GTDB taxonomy): Bacteria > Pseudomonadota > Alphaproteobacteria > Rhodobacterales > Rhodobacteraceae > Lentibacter. The sequence goes on along the minus strand of QVMW01000007.1, from coordinate 150,802 downwards.
CCTCCTGGCCCTCGGCACGGCTGAGGATCGAGAGCCGCCCGACCGCGCCGAGCGAGGGCAGCGCCTCGCCGCGGAAGCCGAAAGTGTGAATGTTGAGCAGGTCGGAGCCGTCGATCTTGGAAGTGGCGTGCCGCGAGAGCGCCAGCGGCAGATCGTCGGGAGACATGCCGCAGCCATCGTCGGTGACGCGGATCAGCGTCTTGCCGCCATCGGCGATGTCGATGCGGATGCGCCGCGCGCCCGCGTCGAGCGCGTTCTCGAGAAGCTCCTTGACCGCCGAGGCCGGGCGCTCGACCACTTCGCCGGCCGCGATCCGGTTGATCGCGGCGTCGTCGAGCTGGCGGATGATCCCTTGGGCCGGGCTTATCTTGGGGTTGGGCGCTGACATGCCGCAAAACTTAGCATGACGCTGCGCGATTCGACCACAGCAAAGCATGTCGCAGCACCGCCCGGCGCACGCTTTTCAGCGCCGCGCGCCATGATCCCCGAAACAAAGTGTTGAACGGGGGGCGATGTAGTTCTTATGTTGACGGGAACGCAACGGCAGACATCGAGCAAAAGGACACCAGCATGCAAAGCGAAGATACCGAAAACGGCAAGCTTGAAACATGGACGCCAGAAGAGGTCTCCAAGGCCTTCGAAGCGGGCGAGATCGCGCTCATAGATGTGCGCACCATCCAGGAATACGCCTTCGAACATATCCCCGGCGCGCTGCTCCTGCCCATGTCGTTCTTCGAGGCGGACAAGCTGCCCTCGCAGCAGGGCAAGCCGATCGTGTTCTATTGCGGCTCCGGCGTGCGCTCGGAGAAGATGGCCCGCGCAGCCCTGGCCGCAGGCGAGGAAAAGATCGCCCATATGGAAGGCGGATTCGGCGGCTGGAAGAAAGCCAAGCTGCCGTTCATCGGCACGGAGATGTCCACCGGCGCGCCCAAGCGGATCGGCTAACGCTCAGCCCTCTTCGGTCTCTTTTCCGGGCGGATCGTCATAGACCGACCAGCCATAATCCGAGCTTGTCGCCGGCAGGTCCTGTTCGCGGATGTGCCGGGTGATATAGGCCTTGGCGATGAAATTCGCCGTGATCGGCGCGGTGAGGAACAGAAACAGCGTGATCAGGAGCTCGTGGAAGGAAACGTGCCCCTTGATCAGGTAGAAAAACGTCATCGAGGCGATCAGCACGCTGCCGATCCCCAGCGTCGTCGCCTTGGTCGGGCCGTGCAGCCTTTGCATCGTGTCGCGCAGCTTGATCAGGCCGAAAGAGCCGACAAGCCCGAAGAGCCCGCCGAGGACGATGAAGGCCGAGACCAGGATTTCAGCGTAACCGGGCATCTTTCACCTCACTCGATGATGTCGCCGCGCAGGATGAAGCGGCAATAGGCGACGGATGAAACGAAGCCGACCATGGCGACCAGCATCGAGGCTTCGAAATAGATGGCCGTGCCCTTCCAGACCCCGTAGAGCACCAGGAGGGCGATCACGTTGATGACCATCGTGTCGAGGGCAAGGATGCGGTCGGCATTGTCGGGGCCGATGGTAATCCGCCACAGGCAGAAGAGCAGGCCGAGGCCGAAACAGACGAATGCGAAAAGCAGGGCAAGGGTGATCATTCGAATATCTCCTTGAGCGGGCGCTCGTAGCGCGCCTTGATGCGGTCGCGGTCACCTTCGGGATCATCCGTATGCAGGCAATGAACAAGGATCGCGTGGCCATCGGCCGAGAGCGTAGCCGAAACCGTGCCCGGCGTCATCGTGATGGTGCCGGCCAGCACGGTGATCGCCTCGGGCGATGTCAGCTCGAGCGGCACGGTGACCCATTCGCTCCTGAAATCGTCATTGCGCTTGAACAGGATCATCAGCGCCACTTGCACATTGGCCACGACGATATCCCAAAGGACCACGAGGACATAGCGAACGACGGTGAAGGGCCGGCTCAGCTTGGGCCTGTCGGGCCAGTAGGGCGCGGTGATCATCGGGATGATGAGGCCGAGGAGCGCCCCCAGCAGAAGGTTGCCCAGGGTGACCTTGTTGACGAGGCCGAGCCAGACGAGCGTGAGCATGATGGACAAGAGCGGGTGCGGGATCAGGCGCTTGCGCATGTCAGTGGTCCTCCCCGTCTGCGGGCTCGTCTGCGGGCGCATCCTGCGACGGCTCGGCGCCCTCGGCCTTCTTGTCCTTCTCGGCCGCCTGCTTCACCGGGCCGCCATCGAGCACTGCCGAGACGTAGCCCGCCCGGTCGAAGACCTGCGCGGATGTGTCCGACATGTAGCCGCTGAGCGGCCCTGCAAACCCTGTCACGAGCGCGAGCGCCGCGATGCTCAGCATCGTCGGGGCGATCTCGGCCGCCCCTGCCCGGGCCTGTTCAGGCGCAGGCTCGGCGGGGTCCGCGCCGTCGTCGGGCACGGGCTCGCCGCTCAGGGCCGTCGGCTTCCAGAAGAGCGTGCTGCCGGCGCGTGCGAAACCGACGATCGTCATGAGCGAGCCGATGAGGATCGCCGCCCAGGCCCAGGGCATTTGCCCCGGCGCGCGCATCGCATCGAGCACCATCAGCTTGCCGAGAAAGCCGCTGAGCGGCGGCATGCCGGCCATGCCGATGGCCGCCGCGAAGAAGAGCGCGGCGAAGAGCCCGTTCTGCACGGTCGCGGGGCGCAGGGTCAATACGTCGCTCTCGCGGCGCGAGACCACCAGGTCGGCCAGCAGGAACAGCGCGGCGGCGGCGAAGGTGGAATGCACGAGATAGTAGAGCGCTGCCGTCATGGCAGCAGGCTCGAAGGCGGAAACGGCCACCATCAGCGCCCCCATGGAGCCGACGACGGAGAAGGCGATGAGCGGCATGAGACGCCGCGCGCCGAGCACGCCGAAGGCACCCACCGCGATCGTGATGATCGCCGCCGGGAAGAGCCAGTCCGAAATCATGCCGCCCGTCGCCGCGACATCGGGGCCGAAGGCGAGCGAATGAACGCGGATGATCGCGTAGGCGCCGACCTTCGTCATGATCGCGAAGAGCGCCGCCACGGGCGCGGGCGCACTGGAATAGGTGGCCGGCAGCCAGAAATGGACCGGAAAGAGCGCCGCCTTCAGCCCGAAGACGACGAGCAGCAGAATGGCCGCGACGCGGACAAGCGCGGCCTCGCCCTCGGGCAGCTCGGGAATGCGCTGCGCCAGGTCGGCCATGTTCAGCGTGCCTGTCGCGGCATAGATCACCCCGAGCGCGAAGAGAAAGAGCGTGGAGCCTGCCAGGTTGATCACCACGTATTGCAGCCCCGCACGCATCCGCTTGCGCCCGCCCGAATGGATCATCAGCCCGTAGGAGGCGATCAGCAGGATCTCGAAGAAGACGAAGAGGTTGAAGACGTCGCCGGTGAGAAAGGCGCCGATGACGCCCATGAGCTGGAACTGGAAGAGCGCGTGAAAATGCCAGCCACGCGCGTCCCAGCCCGTGGCCACCGCGTGAACGAGCACGATCATGGCCAGCACGGCCGTCAGCAGCACCATCAGGGCCGAGAGCTTGTCGAGCACCAGGACGATCCCGAAGGGCGCTGGCCAGTCGCCGAGGTAGTAGACCTGCGGATCGCCCCCGGCGGAGAGGAACAGGCCGATGGCAATGGCCAGCAGCGCCCCCGTTCCGGCCAGCGAGGCCACCCGCGCCAGCGGGATGTCGTGGCGCATGACGAAGCCGATGATCGGCGCGAGCAGGGCCGGGAGAATGACGGGCGCGATGATCCAGTGGTTCATAGTTTGCTCACCTCGCCCGGCGCGTCGCCCTCTTCGGCCTCGTCTTCGAGGTCGATCCTGTCATCTTCGGATTCCAGATACGCGCCCAGAGCCACCATCACCAGCACCGCCGTCATCCCGAAGGAGATCACGATCGCCGTGAGCACGAGAGCCTGCGGCAGCGGGTCGGAATAGGCCAGGTCCTCGTAGGGCGAGAGAATGGGCGGCATGTTTATGGCCAACCGACCGGAGGCGAAGAGGAACACGTTCACCGCGTAGGACAAGAGCGCGAGCCCGAGGATCACGGCGAAGGCCCGCAGCCGCAGGATCAGGTAGACCCCCGCAGCCGTGAGCGCGCCGACAGAGCTGGCAACCACGAATTCCATATCAGCGCTCCCTCTCAGTCTGGTCGCTCTTCCCGGGCCCTTCGCCGCCGTCGTCCTGCGACGGGTCGTAATCCATCGGGGCGACATTGACCGTCTCGCCCGCGTAGCGCGCGATCCGCGAGAGGCTGTAGAGCATCAGCATCACCCCGCCGAGCACCGCGAGGAAGACGCCGAGATCGAAGAGCATCGCCGTGGCCAGTTCGAACTCCTCGATGGGCGGGAAATGGTAATAGTCGAAGCCGCTCGTGAGGAAGGGCTTGCCGCCCAGCCATGCGCCCGCGCCCGTCAGACCCGCGATCACCACGCCCCAGCCGATCATAGAATGATACTCGATCTGCTGGCGGCGCTGTGTCCAGGCGAAGCCGGAGGCCATGTATTGCATCAGAAGCGCGATGGAGACGACAAGCCCCGCGACGAAGCCGCCGCCGGGCTGGTTGTGACCGCGCAGGAAGATGTAGACGCCAACCATGATCGCCACCGGCATCATCACGCGGGTCGCGATCACCATCATCAGCGGGTGGCGGTCGCGCGAGCGATCCTGCGAATAGTCGGTGTTGCGCAGCTTGGCAGCGGCAGGGCCGTTCAGCAGCGCTTCCATGAGCGCGAAGATGATAAGCCCGGCGATGCCGAGGACGATGATCTCGCCATAGGTGTCATAGCCGCGGAAATCGACGAGGATGACGTTGACCACGTTGGTGCCGCCGCCGCCCTTGTAGGAATTGGCGAGATGAAAGCCCGAGATGGTCGAGACGTCACGCAGCATGAAGACATAGGCCAGCGCGGCAACGCCCGCGCCCGCTGCGAGGGCGATGACCCCGTCGCGCAGGCGCCGCGCCGCGCCGCTTTCGACGGGCGTGGCCTTGGGCAGGAAATGCAGCGCTAGCAGCAGAAGCATGATCGTCACCGTCTCGACGGAGATCTGCGTCAGCGCGAGGTCGGGCGCGGAGAGGTAGACGAAGCCGAAGGAGATGATCAGTCCGATGACCCCGATCACCACGAGGGCGCGGAAGCGGTTGCGGTGACAGATCACGACGGAGGCCGTCGCGACCAGAAGCAGCACCCAGCCGACCATCACGACAGGCGGGATCGGCAGAAGCTCGCGCGAGGGCGCGGCGGCGGCGCTCCCGCTCCAGGCGAGGTAGCCCAGCACCGTCGTCGCGGCGACGAAAATCGCGAGGTAGCGCGACATCGAGCCGTTGTGGCTGCCTTCGCTGATCCGCTGCGCAAGGCCCGCCAGCGCGGCCAGGAGGCGGTCGAAGATCGCCTTGGCCTCGGGGCGCGGCGCGGCGATCCAGGCGCGGTCGAGCGGCTTGTGGAGAGCCAGGAGGATGGCTCCGCCGACGACCGCGATGATCGAGAGGTATAGCGCGGGCGTGAGCCCATGCCAGAGCTTGAGATGCGCGTGGGTCTCATGGCCGGTGACCGCCGTGGCGGCCATGTTGACCACCGGCTCGGCGAGGAAGGGCATGACGCCGATCAGCACGACGAGCACCGTCAGCAGAGCGGGCGCGGCCCACATGCCGAAGGGCGGATCATGCGGCTTTGCAGGATAGTCATCACGCACCTTGCCGCCGAAGACATGGAAGATGAAGCGCAAGCTGTAGGCCACGGAGAAGACGGCCCCGAGCGTGGCCAGCGCGGGCACGATCCAGGGATTCTCCCACCAGACGGTATGCACCGCCTCTTCGAGCATCTTCTCCTTGGAGATGAAGCCGTTGAACGGCGCGATCCCGGCCATCGACAGCGCGGTGATCGTCCCGATCACGGCGGTGATGGGCATGAGCTTTGCCAGCCCGCCGAGGCGCTTGATGTCACGGGTATGGGCCTCGTGATCGACGATCCCGGCGGTCATGAAGAGCGCGGCCTTGAAGGTGAGGTGATTGATGATGTGGAACACCGCAGCGATTGCCGCCGCTTCGGTGCCGAAGCCCAGGAGCATGGTCAGCAGGCCGAGATGCGAGACGGTCGAGAAGGCCAGCAGCGCCTTCAGGTCATCCTTGAAGAGCGCGATCACCGCGCCGAGGACCATGGTGATCAGCCCGACCGAGGCGACGATGTAGAACCATTCCGGCGTGCCCGCCAGCGCGGGCCACATCCGCGCCATCAGGAAGACACCGGCCTTCACCATCGTCGCCGAGTGCAGATAGGCCGAGACCGGCGTGGGCGCGGCCATGGCATGCGGCAACCAGAAGTGGAAGGGGAACTGCGCCGACTTGGTGAAGGCGCCCAGCAGGATCAGCACGAGCGCGGGCACATACCATTCATGCGCCCGGATCTGCTCGCCCGCTGCGAGGATGTCCGTAAGGTTGTAGCTGCCGACGATATTGCCGAGGATCAGCATTCCGCCGATCATGGCGAGGCCCCCTGCCCCGGTGACCGCAAGCGCCATGCGCGCGCCCTGGCGGCCTTCGGGCAGGTGCTTCCAGTAGCCGATCAGAAGGAAGGACGAGAGCGAGGTCAGCTCCCAGAAGATCAGCAAAAGCAGGATGTTGTCCGAGAGGACAATGCCCAGCATCGCGCCCTGGAAAAGCAGCAGGTAGGTGTAGAACTGGCCCATCGGGTCCTCGCCCGAGAGGTAGAAGCGCGCATAGAGCGTGATCAGCAGGCCGACCCCGAGGATCATCCCGGCAAAGAGCATGCCGAGACCGTCAAGGAAGAAGGCCGCCGAAAGCCCGAGCTGAGGCAGCCAGTCAAGCTCGGCTTTGATGACCTCGCCGTCCATGACAGCGGGCGCATGCAGGAGCAGCATGACAAGCGCGAGCGCGGTGGGCAGGGCCGTGAAGATCGCGCAGGCGTTTCGCCCGGCCCGGATCATGACGCCGGGAACCAGCGCGCCCAGGAATGGCAGGAGCGCGATGATGATGAGCGAGAAACTGTCGTCTGTCACGAATTCGTCCTGTCCCTGTCACGCGTTGTTCTAGGCTTGATAGCTTGCGCATTGCTTCTGTGCAATCTTGTCCTGTTTCCGCCGGGTTCAATATCCCGGCGCGGAAAATCGTACCTGAGACGGTCGATTTTCGCCCTCGTCGGGGCGGCGGCATGCAAAAAGAGTATCCGGCGTTCACGGCTGACCCGCCTGCCGCGCGCTTACAAGCGGACGCGCAATTCGAAGTTCTGGCGATGGATGGCAGCGATGCGCAGGGAGGGGGCTTTGCAAAGTCACGCCCAAGCTCGACTTGGCCACATAGCCCCGTGATTTGAGCCGCGCATTGCCGACGCGCGCGGTGGCGATCCGACGCATGGGCTGGACGCTTTATGCCAGCAAAATTCTTGTAATTTGAAAGCTCTGCGCATGCGGCTACCAAATCGCCGCCGCGTGAGGGCGCGTCATGCCGAAGGCATGCTTCCAGCATGACGATGCGCGGCGGGCTTCGCCCTCGATTCCGCGCGGGAGCTTCGCGTTCCCACGTCCACTCCGGGGCTGCAATCCGTCATCCGACCTTGTGACTCGCAATATTCGCCGACTGACCTCGAACCTATCCCTCAACAAGACTTCTCTGCCGGGTGCTGAACACTGGGAAGTCCCTCTGTGAGCCTCAGCAGTCGCCCATACGGGCCTTTAGAAACTTCGTGATCGCCTGGACCTTCGCGGAGCGGTGCAGGTCCATATGCGTGACCAGCCAGAGCCGCGAGTCCCACTCCGCGCGCGGCGGCGCGACCTGAACGAGCCCCGGGTATTGCCCCGCCGCCTCGAGCGACATGAAGCCCAGGCCGATCCCGCTCAGAACCGCCGCCTGTTGAACCTGCGCCTCATCCGAACGGAACACGACCTGATCGTCGCCCAGCTCCTCACGCATCCATTGCGCATAAGGCGCGCGGGAGCTTTCGTCGGCCTCGGCGACGAAGCGATGCCCGGAAAAACCGTCGTCCTCGCGCGGCATGCCCTGCGCATCGATGTAGTCTTTCGCGGCATAGAGCGCCGTCTGCACAACGCAGAGCTGCTGAACCACGTTGTCAGGCTCCTCCGGCGCAGCCTGCGCGGCGCGGACGGCCACATGCGCCTCGCCGTATTCGAGCCGGAAAAGGCGCTTTCCCGCCAGATGACGCAGGGTGACGCCGGGATGCTCGGCCTGGAAGGCGCGCAGATGCGGCATGAGCCGCGGCGCAAGCCCGACCAGAGAGGTGATGATCAACTCACCTTCGACGGCGTCGCTCCTGCCGCGAATGAAGGCATCGAGCTGCGTGAACCTGTCATGAGCCCCCTGCGCAACGCGCAAGAGTTCCTTGCCCGCCTCAGTGGGCGTGTAGCCGCGCGCATGTCTCTGGAAAAGCTTGGTATTGATCCGCGCTTCCAGCGAATCGATGTGCCGGATGACCGTTGCGTGGTGAATCCCGAGATATTCGGCAGCCCGGCTGACCGTGCCTTCGCGTGCGACGAAATAGGCGGTGCGGATCTCGTCCCAGTTTTCCATGAGCCTGCTTCTTATGAATTTGGCCGCATCAGCTTACACGGCGCAAGACCCTGTGCAATTCGCGAAATGCATTACCGCGAGACGGCTTTCGTCGCTTTTACACACCATTCCGGAGCTGAGCGGACGGAGGATTCGGACCTCCAGAAACGCGTTCAGCGCCCGAGGCAGGCCTTGACCTGCCCCATATGGGCGCTGAAGCAAATTCGATCTTGTGACGCTTACGAGCCGTCTGAGGCCGCGAGTGCGGCTGCTGCGAGCAGGCCGACTGCGATCGCTGTGCCCGCACCGGCCGAGCCGAGCGAACCCGACGAGCCTGCGGGAGCAGGTGTCGTGTCAACGAAAACGTCGTCTTCCATCACGGGGTCGGCTTTGCCACCGGCCAGAGCGAAGGAAGGAGCGGTGATTGCGGCGACGGCCGCGATCATTGCTGCTTTTTTCATGGTATATACCTCGAGTGTTAAGTAAAGACTTTACAGGCCTCACTCTAGCGGTCGCCAGCCCCCCTATCAAGTCACATTCTCCGTAAAGCTTTTCCAAAATCAAGCTGTGGCAATTTTGCGCGCAATTCGCGGGAATATCCGGCCAATTGCTCAAAGCCCAGGCATTCGAAGCGCCTTTGCGGGGCTTGACCGCGGGGCCATCTGGGCGTATCTCGCGCGCAGATTTAACGGAAGTCGGAATGCTTCCGGTCTCGATTCGCAGTCGAGATCGCCCCCCGTCAGCGAGTTTCGCCCGCGGGGGAGTTTGTCATTTGAGCGGTCGGAGCTTATCTCCCGGCCAGGTGGAAACGGCGAGAGGAGCCGAAAAGAGATGTTTGAAAACCTGTCCGAACGCCTCTCCGGCGTCTTCGACCGGCTCACCAAGCAAGGCGCGCTGTCCGAGGAAGATGTCAAGACGGCCCTGCGCGAAGTGCGCGTCGCGCTTCTGGAAGCGGACGTTTCGCTGCCCGTCGCGCGCGAATTCGTCAGACGCGTGCAGGAACAGGCCACCGGCCAGGCCGTCACCAAGTCGGTCACCCCGGGCCAGCAGGTCGTCAAGATCGTCCATGACGCGCTCGTCGACACGCTGCGCGGCGAGGAAGACCCCGGCAAGCTCAAGATCGACAATCCCCCCGCGCCGATCCTGATGGTCGGCCTTCAGGGCGGCGGCAAGACAACCTCGACAGGCAAGCTCGCCAAGCGCCTCAAGGACCGCGAGGGCAAGAAGGTCCTCATGGCCTCGCTCGACGTCTACCGCCCCGCCGCGATGGACCAGCTCGAGATTCTCGGTGCCCAGATCGGCGTCGATACCCTGCCGATCGTGAAGGGCGAAACGCCCGTCCAGATCGCCAGGCGCGCCAAGCAGCAGGCCAGCCTCGGCGGCTATGACGTCTACATGCTCGATACGGCGGGCCGCCTCCAGATCGACGAAGTGCTGATGAAAGAGGTCGAGGACGTGCGCGATGTCGTCGACCCGCGCGAGACGCTTCTTGTCGTCGACGGGCTGACAGGCCAGGTCGCTGTCGAGGTGGCCGAGGAGTTCGACGCCAAGATCGGGATCAGCGGCGTGGTGCTCACGCGGATGGATGGCGACGGGCGCGGCGGCGCGGCGCTGTCGATGCGCGCGGTGACGGGCAAGCCGATCCGTTTCGTCGGCCTCGGCGAGAAGATGGACGCGCTGGAAACCTTCGAGCCGGACAGGATCGCCGGGCGCATCCTCGGCATGGGCGACATCGTCAGCCTCGTCGAGAAGGCGCAGGACACGATCGAGCAGGAACAGGCCGAGCGCATGATGAAGCGCTTCCAGAAGGGCCAGTTCAACATGAACGACCTGAAGATGCAGCTCGAACAGATGATGAAGATGGGCGGCATGGAAGGCGTCATGGGCATGATGCCCGGCATGGGCAAGATGGCCAAGCAGGTCGAGCAGTCCGGTTTCGATGACAAGATCATCAAGCAGCAGATCGCGCTCATCCAGTCGATGACGAAGCGCGAACGCGCCAACCCGCAGATCCTGCAAGCGAGCCGCAAGAAGCGCATCGCCCGCGGCGCTGGCATGGAGGTCTCCGATCTCAACAAGCTGCTGAAGATGCACCGGCAGATGTCGGACATGATGAAGAAGATGGGCAAGGGCAAGGGCGGCATGCTCAAGCAGGCCATGAAGGGCATGTTCGGCAAGGGCGGCATGCCCGCGGACATGGCCCAGGGCATGGACCCGAAAGCCATGGAACAGGCTGCCAAGCAGCTCGGCAAGGGCGGCATGGGCGGCCCCGGCGGCTTCGGCGGCGGCGGCGCGGGCCTGCCGCCCGGGCTTTCCGGCTTCGGGAAGAAGAAGTGACGCTGCCTCCGACCATATCAACCGAGCGCCTGACGCTCCGGCCCTTCGAGATGCGCGATCTCGACGGCTATCTCGCATATTACACGGGCGGCCGCACCGACGGCGTGGGCGGGCCGCTATCGCGGCAGAACGCGGTCAACCGTTTCTTCGCCATGGCCGGCCAATGGGCTCTGCGCGGCTACGGGCGCTATGCCATCAGCCTGAGCGACACCGCCATCGGACACACGGGTGTGCTGCATAGTGATCCCGCCGATCCGGCGGAATTGACATGGACCCTCTGGACCGACGCGCAGGAAGGGCAAGGTTACGCGACCGAGGCTGCTCAGGCCGTGTTGTCGGAATGGACCGGGCCTGCGCTGATCGCCCGTATCGCCCCCGATAACGCAGCCTCCATCCGGGTCGCCGAACGCATCGGAATGCGTTTTGACTCGGAGGCCACGCCACGCGGCTGTGCCCCGTCAATGCACACCTATCGGGCCGAGACCGGGGCCGAGAGGCCCGGCACATGACCCTCACGCTCGACATACCCCGGCTCGAGACCGAGCGCCTCATCCTGCGCGCGCCCTGCGAGGCGGACGCGGAGAAGGAGGTCGATTTCTGGGCCTCGGAGGCCGCGCGCTTCGTGGGCGGGCCGCTGCGGCCCGACGAGGTCTGGCGCTCCGTCGGCGGCGTGCTCGGCCACTGGGTGATGCGCGGCTACGGTTTCTGGGCGGTCGACCTCAAGGAGACGGGCGCCTATCTCGGCCGCGTCGGCCTGTGGAATCCGCTCGGCTGGCCCGAGCCGGAAATCGGCTGGACACTCATGCCCGAAGCCTGGGGCAACGGCTATGCCACGGAGGCCGCGCTGGCCTCCCGCGCCCATGCCTACGATGTGCTCGGCTGGGAGACGGCGATCAGCCTCATCGACCCTGAAAACGCGGCGAGCAAGGCCGTTGCCCGCCGCCTCGGCGCGCGCTTCGACTACCCCTTCGACCACCCCAAGTTCGGCCCCTCCGAGATCTGGCGGCACCTTGCCCCATCGGAGCTCGAAAACGGCGGGATGGAGGCCTACGCCTGATGCCCACATCGAATATCCCCGTCCTGGAAACCAAACGCCTTGTCCTGCGCGGCCCCGAGGCCGAGGACTATCCCGACTTCAAGGCGACCTTCTCCTCCTATCGTGCGCGCTTCATGGGCGGGCCGCTCAACGCCTACGAAGCCTGGATGCTCTATGCCGCCGAGATCGGCCACTGGAACATCCGTGGCTTCGGAATGTGGATGATCCACGACCGCGACACCGACGAGACCTATGGCATGGCCGGTGGCTGGCAGCCCGCGAAATGGCCCGAGCGCGAGATCGCCTGGATCATCTGGCCCGACAAGGCGGGCCACGGCTACGCGCTCGAAGCCACGAATGCCGCGCGCGACTACTTCTACAATTCGCAAGGCTGGGCGGGGGCCGTCTCCTATATCGACCCCAAGAACCTCGACAGCATCCGCCTGGCCGAGCGGCTGGGCGCGGTGAAAGACCCCGAGGCGGCAACGATCGACGGCTCCGACGCGGTCTACCGTCACCCCGCGCCCGAGGCGCTTGACGGCACGCAGCTCGCCCATGGCATCGCCATGGAGATCAGCCACTATGCCGACCCGCTCTTCAAACCGAAAGGATGGGCCCTTGACTGATGCAGCCACACGCGCCGCCGAAGTGCTCCGCGAGCACCGCGAAAGCATCGACCGGCTCGATGCGATTCTCGTCTACACACTCGGCGAGCGCTTCAAGCACACCCAGGCCGTGGGCAAGCTCAAGGCCGAACACGACCTTCCCCCGTCCGATCCCGCGCGTGAGGCGCAGCAGATCGCACGGCTCGAAGACCTGGCGCAAAGGGCCGATCTGGACCCCGAGTTCGCCAAGAAGTTTTTGAACTTCATCATCGCTGAAGTGATTCAGCACCACGAAAAACAGCAAGGATAACGGGGGTTTGCCCCGCAACGCCATCACTCAAGGAGAAACAACATGGCTATGAAACTTCGTCTCGCCCGCGCAGGCTCCAAGAAGCGCCCCTTCTATCGCATCGTCGCATCTGACAGCCGGATGCCCCGCGATGGCCGCTTCATCGAGAAGCTCGGAACATACAACCCGCTGCTGCCCAAGGACAGCGAAGAGCGCGTCAAGATGAACATGGAGCGCGTGCAGTACTGGCTCGGTGAAGGCGCCCAGCCGACAGACCGCGTGAGCCGCATGCTCGAAGCCGCCGGCGTTCTGGACAAGAAAGAGCGCGCCAACCTCAAGAAGGGCGAGCCCGGCCAGAAAGCCAAGGACCGCGCCGAGGAGAAGGCCGAGAAAGCTGCCGCGGCGGCTGCGCCCGCCGAGGAGGCCCCTGCGGAGGAAGCACCCGCAGAAGAAGCGGCTGCCGAGGAGAGCTGAGCTCGAAAGGGCCGGGGCGCAGGCTCCGGCCCCTCCTGACAGGGGCACTGCCATGAGTGATCTCATCGCCATCGGGGCCATCGCCGGCGCCTACGGGGTGCGCGGCGAAGTGCGCCTGAAGAGCTTCACAGCCGAGCCAAGCGACATCGCGCGCTACACGCCGCTTGTCACGGAAGACGGCGCGCGCAGCTTCGATGTCACGATCACCCGCCCGATCAAGAACGGCTTCGCGGCGCGGCTCTCGGGGATAGACACCAAGGAAGAAGCCGATGCCCTGCGCGGCACGCAGCTTTATACCGAGCGGTCGAAGCTGCCCTCGCTTCCCGATGACGAGTTCTACCATGCCGATCTCGTCGGCCTCGAAGTGGTCGACACCGGCGGAACGGTGCTCGGACACGTCCGGGCCGTTCACGATCACGGCGCAGGCGATCTTCTGGAGGTGCACGGCCCCGCCCTCAGGGAATCTGTGCTGCTGCCCTTCACGCGCGCCGCCGTGCCCACGGTCGACCTCGGCGCAGGCCGGATCGTCGCCGATCCGCCCGAGGGTCTCTTCGAATGACGCAGGTGATCGTTCATGCCGGCTTTCACAAGACCGGCACGACGAGCCTTCAGGATTTTTTCACGCAGAACCGCGCCGCGCTGGCAGATCACCTCGCCTATTACGGCAAGCAGGACTTCCTCGAAGCGGGCAGCCACGCCCGCATCTACGCCCAGCGCCCCTTCCCGCATCGCCTCTGGCGCTTCCGCCGCAGCTTTCGCGCCTTCCTGAACCAGGTCCCCGACCATCCCCGCATCCTGCTGAGCCGGGAGACCTTCTCCGGCGGCATGCCGGGACACAGGACCATCTCGGGGCGCCTCATGCAAAGCTACCAACGCCCGGCCCGTCGCCTCGCCGCCGTCATCATCGCCGAGCTGCGCCGCCGCTTCGGGCCGGGCACGGAGATCGTGTTTTTCTATACCACGCGCGAGAGCGAAAGCTGGATCCGCTCGGTCTACGGGCATCTGCTGCGCTCGATCCGCCTCACCGACGATTTCGACACCTTCCGCAGCCGCTTCACCGGCCTGATGGGCCCCGAAGCGGAAGCCAAGGCCCTCGCTCACACCCTTCCGGTTCCGGTCCGCGCCGCGCGGCTCGAAGACTATGCAGACATGCCCGAAGGTCCCGCCGCTGCACTGCTCGACCTTCTGGAAGTCGAGGAACCGCTTCGCGCCGCTCTCCGCCCTGTGTCGCCTCGCAACATTGCCAACACGGCCGAGCTTCAGGCCGAATTCCTCCGCCTCAATCGCGAGATCACCGAAAACTCGAAGCTCAAGGCCGCCAAACAGGCGCTGCTATAGGCTTTCTCCTTTTTCAAAATATCCTGGGGGTCCGGGGGCAAAGCCCCCGGCGGGTCGGATTTGCGCAGCAAATCCGATACAGGATCAAAGCGCCGCCGCCAGCCGTGTTCCCTGGTCGATCGCCCGTTTCGCATCGAGCTCGGCCGCCACATCTGCGCCGCCGATCACATGCACTTTCTTGCCCCTGGCCTCCAACGCGTCCGCCAGCGAGCGCTCGCTCACCTGCCCCGCGCAAAGCACGATCGTGTCGCATTCGATGAGCGTCGGGTTCTCCCGCGCCTCGCCGAAGCTCACATGCAGCCCGCTCTCGTCGATCTTCTCGTAATTCACCCCGCCGATCATCTCGACATCCTTCATCTTGAGCGCCGCGCGGTGAATCCAGCCGGTCGTCTTTCCGAGCCGCTTGCCGTGACGTTCGGACTTGCGCTGCAAGAGCGTGACCTTGCGCGCCGGGGCGTCGGGCTGCGGGCCTTCGGGGGCGAGGCCGCCGGGCGTTTCGGCCGGGTCCCCCACGCCCCACTCCTCTTTCCAGTCCTCCAGATCAAGCGTCGGGCTTTCGCCCTCGTGGACGAGAAACTCGCTCACATCGAAGCCGATACCGCCCGCGCCGACCACGGCGACGCGCTTGCCCGCCTCGGCCTTGCCGCGCAGGAGATCGACATAGCTGATGACATGATCCATATCCTGCCCGGGGATCCCCGGGTCGCGCGGGATGACGCCTGTGGCGATGATGATCTCATCGAAGCCTTCGAGGTCCTCCGCACGCGCCTCGCGGCCCAGCTCCAGCGTGACACCGTGCTTCTCGGCCATGGTTCCGAACCAGTCGACGAAGCCGTGAAACTCCTCCTTGCCGGGGATCTGCTTGGCCATGTTGAGCTGCCCGCCGATCTCGGCGGCCTTGTCGAAAACACTCACGTCATGGCCCCGCTCGGCACAGGCAATGGCCGTGCTCAGGCCCGCCGGTCCCGCACCGACGATGCCGATCTTCTTCGGGTTCGCCGCCGGCTCCAGCAGGATTTCCGTCTCGAAACAGGCGCGCGGGTTGACGAGGCAGCTCGAGATCTTGCCCTGGAATGTATGGTCGAGGCAGGCCTGGTTGCAGGCGATGCAGGGGGCGATCTCGGCGGCGCGGCCCTCCTCGGCCTTCCTGACGAAATGCGGATCGGCCAGGAAGGGGCGCGCCATGCTCACCAGGTCGGCGCAGCCCTCGGCCAGCACGGTCTCGGCCACATCGGGCATGTTGATCCGGTTCGACGTGATCAGCGGCACGCCCACCTTGCCCATGAGCTTCTTGGTCACCCAGGCGAAGCCCGCGCGCGGCACCGACGTCGCGATGGTGGGGATGCGCGCCTCATGCCAGCCGATGCCGGTATTGATGATGTCCGCCCCGGCTTTCTCTACCTCCTGTGCAAGCTGGACGACCTCCTCATGCGTCGAGCCGTCGGGCACGAGGTCGATCATCGAGAGGCGATAGATGACGATGAAATCCTCGCCCACGGCGGCGCGCACGCGCTTCATGATCTCGATGGGAAGGCGCATGCGGTTCTCGTAGCTTCCACCCCAGCGGTCGGTGCGCTTGTTCACGTGGGTGACGAGGAACTGGTTGATGAAATACCCCTCCGAGCCCATCACCTCGACACCGTCATAGCCCGCCTTCTTCGCATTCGCCGCCGAAGTGGCGAAATCGGCGATCTGCTTCTCGATGCCCGCCTCGTCGAGCTCCTTCGGGGCGAAGGGCGAGATCGGGGACTTGACGGGCGAGGCCGACACGCAGTCAGGCCCGTAGGCATAGCGGCCCGCGTGGAGGATCTGCATGGCGATCTTGCCGCCCGCCGCGTGCACCCTGTCGGTCACGATCTTGTGGTTGGCGATATCCGCATCGGTGTAGAGCCCCGCCGCGCCGGGAAAGACGCCGCCTTCATGGTTGGGCGCGATCCCGCCGGTGACCATCAGCGCCGCGCCGCCGCGGGCGCGCTCGGCATAGAACTCGGCAACGCGGTTCCAATCCTTCGTCTCCTCGAGATTGGTGTGCATCGAGCCCATGATGACACGGTTCCTGAGCGTTGTATGGCCCAGCTCGAGCGGCTTCAGCATATGTGGGTAATCGGACATGATAGCCTCCCTCTTTGCGCGCCAACCTGCCCAAAGATGCGGCCCCTGTCACGGCAAACGCAGCGTCAGCCGCGTCGGCCTCGGCCGGTCAGGCGGTCTCGACGCAGTGGCGGCGGAAGGCGCGCTTGAGCATGTCGAGTTCTTCGCGCAGCAGGCTCACCTCGGCGCGCAGGTCCTCGTCGAGCGCCTCACCGGCCAGCAGCGAGATGCTTTCAAGCACTTCGCCACTCGCGCTGTCCTGGATGAGAATGGTGCGCAGCCCGTCGCTGATCGCCTGGGCGGGGATCGGAACGGCGAGCTCCCAGAGCCCGTCCTCCCCCTCCCCGAGCGAGACGCCGAGCACCTGCTTCTCGTCGAGCGTGACGGCGATCTTCGGGGTCTCCTCCAGCGCGCGCCCGTCGGCGGCCGCAACGGCCCCTTCCCATTTCGCCTCGATAAGGCGGCGCTTGGTGACGACATACTGGCTCATCTCTGCCTCTCTCTCATCGGCGCATTACAACTCGGCGCGCGGGCGGCGGCTCATGGTCAAGTCGCGCAGCGTGACCTGGTTCATCTCGGGGCCCTCGAAGATCAGGTCAAGCCAGATCTTCTCGACGCGCTTCTCGTTGAGCTTCGAATAGGCCAGGTCGAACTCCACGGCGATCTCCTGCTGGCTCAGCGGCAATTCGCGCACGATCTGTTCGGTGTTGGGGCCGTGCTTGATGTTGAGCCGGGCGAAGATCTCCAGCGGCTTCTCCATCTCCACGATGGTCTGGACGCGGATGAGATGCTTGAGCCGCAGGTCGCGCGCGGCCTCTTCGGGCAGGTCGACGACGACCGACAGGAACGATCCGTCGAAGCGGAACACGTCGAGTCGCAACCCGTAGGGCGCAAGGTCGGCCTCGCGGCGGTTGCGCACCTGCCGCAGGGTCAGCTCGGAATGACGGCAATCGTGAAAGAGGGTGACTTCGCCGCCCAGCATCGACTTGTTGGCAACCGTGCTCATGCCCGGCACGGGCAGAGGGCCGCGCCAGAGCTCGGGCCGCCAGGCCCAGTCGGCGTCATAGGGCTTGTCGAAGGCCGTGCTGCCCACCATCGGCAGGGCCAGCCGCTCGTCGGCCACGTGGATCAGCCGGTCGAGCTGGGTCTTGAGCTTGCGCGCCTCGGCCCGCTGCGCCCGCAGCCGCGCGATCTTCGCCGACCGCGCGCCCTTGGCGGCCCGCATCCAGCGGCGCAGCGACATGCGATGGAGGCCGCGCTTGAGGAAGGTGCTGCTGTCGGAAAGTGCCATGAAACGAAGTTCGCCAGTCGTGAGGGGTCTGCTCGATTGTCACTCTATCTGAAACAAAGTTAACGAAAAGACCTCATTTGGGAAACAGCCAATACAATCATACCGGCTGCGGGGTTTCGAAACGCCTTGCCCGCTCACTCGCCGGACACCACGTCGCCTGACGGGCTCGCAGCGATCACGCGCTTGGCAAAGGCCCGGATCAGCGCCTTGCCCTCTGTCGTGGCGGCGACCCCGCCATTTTCCGAATAGAGCGTCAGGCCCACCTGGTAGCCGTTGACATTCAAAGCCGCGCGCCAGTGCTTCGTATCGCCGTTCGTGATCACCTCGTCGCCGCCGCGTTCAAGCTGCACGAGGCTGAGCCCGTCCCTGGTCTCGCGGCTGATCGGCCGATAGGCCGCGAATGCCTCGGCCAGCCCATCGGCACCCACGGAGCCGCCGGATTGCTCCGGCAGCGCCTGAATGGTCATCAGCGCATTGGGCGCCGAGGGCTGTTGGCCCGGCTTGCCCAGCGCGGCGCAGGAGGCCAGCAGCGCGAAGCCGCCCGAGCGCGAGGCCTCAAGCCTGCGCTGGTCGAGACAGAACCCGCGCGGCCCCTGCGCGACAACGGCACCGGGCACGATCTCGGCGCTTGTCAGGGCGTTGTTGCGTGCCTGTTGGAGCAGGGAAAAGCCCTCGCCCGTCCCGTCTCCCTCGCAGCCCGAAAGCGCCAGCACGAGCGCCGCAGCGCCGGCCCAGCGCCTAGAGGTCCATGTAGACATGCTTCTCGGCCTTGCCGCCCGGATGCGTGACCGCGCCCTTGTAGGTCGCGCCCACGAGCCGGGCGAATTTCCAGATGGCCCCGGAGGCATAGATCGTCTCGCGCGGGCCTTTCCAGGCCGCCTTGCGGGCGGCCAGCTCCTCCTCGCTCAGCGCGACGGAAAGCTCGCCCTTGATGGCGTCGATGGTGATCATGTCGCCGGTCTCGATCAGCGCGATCGGACCGCCATGCGCCGCTTCGGGGCCGACATGGCCGACGCAGAAGCCGCGCGTGGCCCCGGAGAAGCGGCCATCGGTGATGAGCGCGACCTTCTTGCCCACGCCCTGGCCCGAGAGCGCCGCCGTCGTGGCCAGCATCTCGCGCATCCCCGGCCCGCCTGCCGGGCCCTCGTTGCGGATGACGATCACCTCGCCTTCCTCGTAACTGCGGTTCTGCACACCTTCGAAGGCGTCCTCCTCGCATTCAAAGACACGCGCGGGGCCGGTGAAAACCTGGTGCTCCGGCGCGATCCCCGCCACTTTCACGATGGCCCCCTCGGGCGCGAGATTGCCCTTGAGCCCGACGACACCGCCTGTCGCAGTGATCGGGTTTTCCACCGGATGGATCACCTTGCCGTCGGCCTCGCCTTCGATCTTGTCGAGCGCCTCGCCCAGCGTCTCCCCGCTCGCGGTCATGCAATCCTCATGCAGGAGCCCCGCCTTGCGCAGCTCCTTCATGACGACCGGAACGCCGCCCGCCTCGTAGAGATCCTTGGCGACATACTGGCCACCGGGCTTGAGATCGACGAAATAGGGCGTGTCGCGGAAGATCTCGCAGACATCCTCGAGGTAGAACTCGATCCCGGCCTCATGGGCGATGGCCGGCAGGTGCAGCCCTGCATTGGTGCTCCCGCCGGTGCAGGCGACGACGCGCGCGGCGTTCTCCAGCGCCTTGCGGGTCACGACATCGCGCGCGCGGATGTTCTTCTCGAGCAGAGACATGACCGCGCGGCCCGAGGCATCGGCATACTGGTCGCGGCTCTCGTAGGGCGCGGGCGCGCCCGAGGAATTGAGCAGCGCCAGCCCGATCGCCTCTGACACGCAAGCCATGGTGTTTGCCGTGAACTGGCCGCCGCAGGCCCCCGCCGAGGGACAGGCCACGCGCTCGAGCACGGCCAGCGCCTCGTCGGACAGCGTGCCGCTCTGGTGGCGGCCCACGGCTTCGAACATGTCCTGAACTGTCAGGTCACGCCCGACCATGTCATCGGGAATGCCTTCCGCACCTGCGGGCGTGCGTCCCGGCAGGATCGAGCCGCCGTAGACGAAGACCGACGGCACGTTGAGCCGCACCATGGCCATCATCATGCCCGGCAGACTCTTGTCGCAGCCCGCCAGCCCGACGAGCGCATCATAGCAATGGCCCCGCATCGTCAGTTCGACGGTATCGGCGATCGCCTCGCGGCTGGCCAGCGAGGAGCGCATGCCCTCATGGCCCATGGCGATCCCGTCGGTGACGGTGATGGTCGTGAACTCGCGGGGGCTTCCCGCGGCTTCGCGCACGCCTGCCTTCGCGGATTGTGCCTGACGGCTCAGCGCGATGTTGCAAGGCGCGGCTTCGTTCCAGCAGCTTGCAACACCCACGAGCGGCTGGTGAATCTCTTCGTCGGTCATGCCCATCGCATGATAGAATGACCGGTGCGGCGCCTTCGAAGGGCCCTCCGTGACGTAACGGCTCGGTAGTCTGGACTTGTCGAACTTGCTCATGGCGGCTCCCCCTCTTGCCTTGCTGCTTTCTGGATAAACAAGCACCAGATGCGACACAAGCGCGATCCCGTACCAAAGCCGCCCGGTGCGGTGTCAGATTGCGCTGTTGTATCGCTCTTCGGTCTGCTTCACGAAGTTCGCCAAGCGCTTGCCGAGACGCTTCTTGAGGTTGCCACGCGCAAGCTTGAGCGACTGGACCAGCAGGCGCGCCGCCAGCGATTGCGGCTTGAGCTCAAAGCGAATGGCAAGCCGCGTTCTTGTCCTTGACAGCGCGACCAGCTCGGCATCGAACTCTGTCTCCATGCCGGGCATCCGGCTTTGCGCGCTGAGAAAATTGGGGCGCGAACACTGGGTGAGCTGGATCCTCATCTTGCGGCGTTTCCCGCGAAAATCGAAGGCGGTCTTCCAGGCCATGCCCTCGACCGGCCCTTGGAGATCATCCAGCCGCGCAACCTCGACCCCGCGCCGCAGCGCCTGGCGGGTGAACCCGTCGAAATCGGTGATCTCGTCGAAGACGAAATCGATCGGAGCCTCGATATCCTGACTGCCTGAAATTTCCATGCCTGCCTGCTCTTTGCCCTGCCTGTCGCGCGTCGGTCTTTCTCGCGCTCAATCTAGCCGATCCGCGAGCCAGTTCCACAGCAAAAAATGGGCAATTGCACCTTTCCGCGCGGGCTTCAGTGTTGGATGGCGGCCCGCGAAGGCCTCGACAAGTTCGTCACGTGAAAACCAGCGGGCGTCTTCGATCTCCGCGGGATCAATCGTGATCTCGCGGCTCAGCGCTTCGCCATGGCAGCCGAACATCAGAGAGCTCGGATAGGGCCAGGGCTGGCTCGACAGATAGCGCACGGGGCCGACGCGCACCTGCGTCTCCTCGAAGACCTCGCGGCGCACCGCCGCCTCTATCGGCTCGCCCGGCTCGACGAAGCCCGCAAGGCAGGAATACATACCGGTGGGCCAGCCCGGTGAGCGGCCCAGCAGCACATCGTCGCCATGGGTCACCAGCATGATCGCAACAGGATCGGTACGCGGGAAGTGATGCGTTCCGCAGGCATCGCAGGTGCGTTGCCACCCGGCCATGACCATGCGGCTTTCGGCTCCGCAGGCAGCGCAGAACCTGTGCGAGCGGTGCCAGCCGAGCACAGCGCGCGCCGTTGCCGCCAGCTCGGCATCGCGCGGGGAAAGCTGCGACATCACGCCGCGCAGCTCGGCAAAGCCGTGCTCAAGCGCGATCAGAGGGTGGCACTGCTCGCTGGAATCGAAGAATGCGCTCTGAGCAGTCTCGCCTGCATCTTCCGGTGCCCAATTCGACACGTCGCGGACGAAGACGAGCCGACCGGTCTCTTCGCGCCCCAGCAGGATCGGCGGCTCGCTCGCGTCTCGGAAGGCCGGGTGATCCGGCGCCAGACGCAAGAGCGCCTTGCGCTTCTCCCCAGCGAATGCCGGCTTGCCGCGCCATAGCACGATGGTCTCTGCCCGATCCGGGCTGGCGAGCGCATCCCTCAACAGATCCACATCTGCACGCAGCTCCGCCGCCCGGTCCAGCGCGGACCCTCCGAATGTCACCGTCTCCGCTAGTTTCATTGCCCGCGCCTCCCGCAGCCTTCTTAAAGCGCCTGTGGCAGATTGAACAGGCAGCGCGCGCTGAAGGCGCTGAAAGGTTGAGTTAATCAACCTTTACGTGTTAACATTACCCTTTAACTCGCGCGACGAGCCGGAATTTCGAAAGGGCCAAGACCTGACCTTTACCTTTGCCAGACAAGCCCGCCCACCAGAGGCCAAAGCCCGCTCGACGCTCCTGCGCATCCTGCAAACCACGGATCTGCACGGGCATGTTCTGGCCTATGACTATCACCGCAACACGGCGGCAAGTGATCGCGGCCTGAGTCGCGCCGCGACGATGATCGCCGAAGCGCGTGCTGCCGCCGATCTCTGCCTGCTCTTTGATTCCGGTGATTTCCTGCAAGGCTCGCCCATTGCCGACAGGCTGGCCGCGTCCGGAACACCCGAACTGACATCGCACCCGGTCATCAGCGCCATGAACCTCGTCGGCTTCGACGCCGTCACCCTTGGCAACCATGATCTGGACTTCGGCCTGGAACATCTCGCGCAGGCGCTGGCCCTCGCCGATTTCCCGGTGGTCTCGGCGAACCTGCACCTGCCGGGCAGGCTGGGCG
Source organism: Rhodobacteraceae bacterium 63075 (assembly GCA_003417655.1). Taxonomy (GTDB): domain Bacteria; phylum Pseudomonadota; class Alphaproteobacteria; order Rhodobacterales; family Rhodobacteraceae; genus Lentibacter. The sequence continues at coordinate 128,181 of QVMW01000007.1, read as the reverse complement.
AGCGGGTCCAGCGCCACAGGATCCTGGAGCGAAGATCGCCGGGATGTACGAACCCGATCCGCATCGGGGTAACGGGATGTGTCCCGGCCGGGACGCTGCTCGGCATGGCGGGCCTCGATCCGCAGATCCGCTGCGAGCCGGTTGAGCCGGCGCTGCGCGGGGCGATTGCCGAGATGCGCGCGGCGGGTGCCGAGCTCATCGTCGTTCTGGCGCATTGCGGGCTTGGGCGCGATGACGAGCCGGAGGCGTCGGAAACCATCGACAAGACCATCGCGCGGATCGACGGGATCGATGTGATCCTCGGCGGACACACCCACGAGACATACCCCCCTGCCGGCCCCGGCACGGCGACGGAGCTTGCCGGTCATCAGGCCGTGGTCATGTCGGGGGCCTGGGGAGCCTATCTCGGCCAGGTGGATTTGCACATGAGCTGCGCGACGGACGGGGCCGGAAGCTGGCATGTCAAAAACAGGGACGTGAAATGCCCCCGCCCGACAAGCGGCGCCGGCGAGGCCCCGGAGCTGATCGCGGAACTGGCGGAGGACCACGCGGCCACGCTGGCGGCCTACGGCGCCGCGATCGGCGAGACACGCAGGCCGATCAGCAGCTTCTTCGCGCTCGTGGAGGACAATGCCGGGCTTCAGCTGGTTGCCGATGCCTTTGCTGAGCGCATCGCAACAGCCATGCAAGATATGGGCCTTCGAGGCAGACCGGTCCTGTCGATGATCGCGCCCTACAGGACAGGCCAGCGCGCGGGCGCGCACCATTATTGCGATATCCCGCCCGGGCCCATCTCGCTGCGCGATGTGGATACGCTCTACAGCTTTCCCGACACGCTTTGCGCGCTCGACGTCAGCGGGGCCGATCTTCGGATGATCCTCGAGATGAGCGCCTCCGTCTTTACCCGGGTCGCGGAGGGCGCGCGCGACGTACCGCTGTTCGAACCCGCCTTTCCGGGCTATCGCTTCGACGTCATCCCGCAGCTCACCTACCAGATCGACCTGTCACACCCCGCGCTTTACGACCAGCGCAATCAATGCATGCGCCCGGGCCCGGGACGCATCAGGGCGCTTTGCCATGAAGGTGCCCCGGTGGACGACGATGCCCGGTTCGTGCTTGCAGCCAGTTCCTTTCGCGCGCGAGGCGGCTGGCCCGCCCGCGCCGATGGGACATCGGGCGCACCGAATCTGCTGCTGGACACGGGCCAGACATGCCGCAGAATTCTCAGGGAGTATATCTGCGCCCACTCCCCGCTCGATCGCGTGGCCAGACCGACATGGAGCTTTGCACCGCTGGCCGGCGCGCGCGTCCTTTTCGAAACCGCGCTGCAAGCCAGGCCGCGCGAATCGTCTCCCATCAAACGGGTCGGTGCCAACTCCGATGGCTTCGCCGTCATGCGGCTGGATCTGTCCGCGCCGCGCGGCGAAAGATCGTGACGCGGGGGCCCAATTTTTCACCCTGTTCCGAGCGGGCGGCCGGGACTAGCCTGAAAGCGAGACCGTAGCATCCCAGCGAGGCGTGCCCCATGTTCCGATTTCTCTTGACTGCCCTGCTGCTCGCCGCTGCCGCAGCCTTCTTCACCAAGCCGGGCGAGGAGCGCGCCGAGGCGCTTCTTGGGGAGCGGATCATGCGGGCCGTCGCAATGAAGGACATATCGCTGGACAATGGCGCGGCGGGCAACGCGCTGCTGGTCGGCTGCAAGCTGCGCCCCTCCGATTGCATCACGCTTTTGCAAACGCAGATCGACACGCAATACACCGATCTCAAGCTCTTCAGCACCTATAGCGCAAGAGGTTTCGGCCTCAAAGCATGGTGCCTCGGGGCCTACACGCGGCTGTTCTGCCCCGGCGGGTTTCGAGAAATCTGAGCCGCCGCTTGCCCTTGCGTCCGCGCGGCTCTCAGCCTATATGGGCCGTCGAGAGGTTGGCGCGGGCAAGCGCCTCGCCAACCCGGTCAGATCCGGAAGGAAGCAGCCGCAACGAGCCCCGCTTGGGTCGTGTTCAACCTCTCACCTTTCCCCGAAAAGACCAGCCCTCACGAATCGGCCAGCGCGGCAATGACCCAGGCCAGACCCTCGGTGTAGCCATCGGTGCCGTGCCCGGCGATCACGTGGTCGGCGCGCAGGCTGACATAGGAATGGTGCCGGAAGCTTTCGCGCTTGTGAACGTCCGAAATATGCAGTTCCACGACCGGCCCTTCGAAGGCGTTCAGGGCATCGAGAATGGCAATTGAAGTATGCGTATAGGCCGCGGGATTGATGACAATCGCCTCGGCGCCCTCGCGCGCAGCCTGTATCCAGTCGACAAGCTCGCCCTCGTGGTTGCTCTGGCGAAAATCGAGCGCGTAGCCCTCGGGCAGCGCCGCGCGGCAGCGGGCCTCGACATCGGCGAGCGTATCAGTGCCATAGATCTCTGGCTGACGCTTGCCAAGCAGGTTGAGGTTGGGTCCGTTCAGGACGAAGATCGTGGGCATCGGGGCTGTCCTTGCAAGGCTGTTCCAGGATCATGCGATCAAGCCGAAGCCTAGCCCCGTTTTCACCGCGTGGGAACAGGCCGCGAACCGTTATCTCAGGCCGCCTCGGCCCCATCGGTGAACTGGAGCCGCGCCAGGCGCGCATAGAGGCCGTCCTGCGCGACAAGCGCGTCATGCGTGCCCTCGGCGGCGATCTTGCCGTCTTCCATGACGATGATGCGGTCGGCCTTCTTCACCGTGGCGAGCCTGTGCGCGACGATGATCGTGGTGCGCCCCTTCGAGAGCCCCTCGACCGCCTCCTGCACCGCACGCTCGCTTTCGGCATCGAGCGCCGAGGTGGCCTCGTCGAGCAGGAGCACGGGCGCATCCCGCAGGATCGCCCTGGCGATGGCGATGCGCTGCTTCTGACCGCCCGAGAGCATCACGCCGCGCTCGCCGAGGCGCGTGCGGTAGCCCTCGCCGAGTGCCGAGATGAACTCATGCGCCGCCGCCGAACGCGCCGCGGCCTCGACTTCCTTGTCACTGGCCTCGGGCCGTCCGAAGCGAATGTTTTCAAGCGCCGAGCCGGAGAAGATCATCGGGTCCTGCGGCACCACGGCGATCTGGCTGCGGAAATCGGAGCGCGCCATGTCGCGCAGATCGACGCCATCGAGGCTGACGGTGCCTTCGGACGGATCGTAGAAGCGCTGGACAAGCTGCATCACCGTGGTCTTGCCTGCGCCTGACGGGCCGACGAGCGCGATGGTTTCGCCGGGCTTCACCGTCAGATCGAGGTCGCTCAGGGCGGCACGGTCCGCGCGGGTCGGATAGGCGAAGGACACGCCCTCGAAGGCGACAGCGCCGCGCAGCGGCTCGGGGCAGGGCGTGGGATCGGCCGGATCATTGACGCGGTCTGTCGCGTTCAAAAGCTCCACAAGCCGCTCGGTCGCACCGGCCGCGCGCTGAAGCTCGCCCCAGATCTCCGACAGGGCGGCCACGGAACCCGCGACCATCACGGAATAGATCACGAACTGCACCAGCGCGCCCGAGCTCATCGCGCCTGCGCGCACGTCCTGCGCCCCGATCCAGAGCACCCCGACAACCCCTGCGAAGACCAGGAACATGACAGCCACGGTCATCGCCGCGCGGACGGTGATCCGGCGCTTGGCCACGTCATAGCTCTTCTCGGTGATGATTCCGAAACGATCTCCCGCCGCGCCCTCCTGGGTGTAGGATTGCACTGTCTGAACGGCGCTCAGCGCCTCGGAGGCCTCGCCCGAGCTGGCGGCGATCCAGTCCTGGTTCTCGCGGCTCAGGGCGCGCAGCCTGCGGCCCAGAAAGAGAATCGGCACGATGACCAGCGGCACGATCAGCAGCACCAGCCCGGTGAGCTTGGGGCTGGTCAGGAGCATCAGGGCAAGCCCACCCACGAAGATCAGCACGTTGCGCAGGGCGATCGACACCGAGGAGCCGATCACCGACTGGATCAGCGTCGTGTCCGTCGTGATCCGGCTGAGGATCTCGCCGGTCATCAGCTTTTCGTAAAACCCCGGGCTCAGCCCGATCACCCGCCCGAACACGGCCTTGCGGATATCCGCGACGACCCGCTCTCCCAGCCGCGTGACAAGCGCGTAGCGCAGCCCCGTGCCCAGCGCGAGCAGCGCGGCGATGCCGAGCGCCGCGATGAAGTAGAGATCGAGCAACTCCTGCTGTTCGGTGCGGAAATTGTCGATCACGCGGCGCACGGCCAGCGGCAGGGTCAGCGACAGGGCCGCCGTGAGTGCGAGCGCGAAGATCGAGGCGACGAAGAGCGCGCGATAGGGCCGCATGAAGGGCCAGAGCGAGGCCAGCGCGCCGATCTGCTTGGAGGCTTCGCGTTCATCGGATGTGCTTTTGGCAGCGTCGCTCATGTCGCCCTTTCACAATTGTTCGGGGGTTTTTGACCTTCGCGCCCCTGAGCGTCAAGCTGAACATCGCCGAAATGGGGAGTTCTGGAGCGGGCGACGGGAATCGAACCCGTATCATCAGCTTGGAAGGCTGAGGTCTTACCATTACACAACGCCCGCTCAGCAGGCAGACGGATATTTCATGGCGCGGGACGGGTCAAGGGCCATGTCGCGGGCAGGCGCGCCGAGCCGTCACGCCGCCAGACCGGAGACGATCAGCGCGGCGCAGACGATCGCCGTCACGGCCTTGCGGTGAAAAAAGTAGCGGCGGGAGAGCAGGCCCGCGTCGGCCAGGCGGTGGTCGATGGCCGCGAGCAGGGCGAAAGCGGCGACCAGCAGAAGCAGCATCGGCGTGAAGGGCAACAGGAGAAATCCGAGCCAGACCGCGAGGGCGACCGCGTTGCTGAGCAGCATGAGCGCGCGCTGCCAGCCGGGCGCAAGGCCGAGCTGCTGGCCCCAGTGAACGCCCGCCATGAAGGAGGCGATGACGAGCGCGTAGGCGGTCAGCACTTCGCGGACCGGCGCGATCCAGCCGGACGTCGCGGGCAAGGCAAGGAAAAGAAGCGCGCTGGCAACGAAGGGGATCGTGCCGGCATACATCAGGCTTGGCGCGGTGATCCTGTCTTGCAAACGGCTCATTCGTGCATCTCCCTCAGGCTTCCAGCGCGCAGGGCTCGCGCATTGCTCCCTGTCCAGATGCGCATTGATCCGGATTTGTCCAGCCCCTTGGCGGGAATTGGACGGGAGGAGGCTTTGCTGCGCTGTATCACGGCTTGCAACTTTTGCGGGACGAAACTGCCAATGAGCCTCCTGCGCGGTGCCGCGCGTCAGGTGCCCTGCCCGCTCTCGAGCGGCGCAATGAGCTGCGCGCCGGAGGCCCGGTTGGAATTCACCTCTGTCGAGACGCGCCAGACGCCGAGCACGTCCTCCGCCGCGGGCTGCATCAGCAGCGCCGCGCCCTTGCCCTCTTCACCCAGCCACTTCGCCCAGCTCTCCGCTTCGAGGATCACCGGCATGCGGTGATGCACGGCAGAGGCGCTTTCGTTTGCCTGCGTGGTGACGATGGCGCAGGTGTTCAGCGGGCCCTCCTCCCCCTCCCAGCTTTGCCAGATGCCGGCAAACGCCAGCGGCCCGCCGTCGGCGCGGCTGAAATACCACGGCAAGCGATTTCCTTCCGAATCCTTCTCCCACTCGTAGTAGCCACTGGCAGGGATAATGCAGCGCCGCTCCCGCGCCGCGCTGCGAAAGGCGGGCTTCTCGGCGATCGTCTCGGCGCGCGCATTGATGAGCAGAGGGCCATCGGTCATGCTCTTGTACCAGTGCGGCAGGAAGCCCCAGCGCATCGACACGAGCGCCCGGCCCGCGCCCGAGGCGCGCACGACATGAACCGGATTGGTCGGGCAGACATTGTAATTCGGCACCGGAGGCAGGTCGTTCGCCGGCAGCGCGGCGAAGAGGCGCGCCATGGAATCGGGTGGCAAAGTGACAGCGATACGTCCACACATGCCCCGAATGGTATGTCCCGCGGGCCCCGTGTAAAGCGCTGACCGAGAATCCTGTTGATTTCACGCCACCCGTTACATAGGCTCGCGCTCATAAAGGGGGAATGTAACGCATCATGGACTTCTACGGCTATTTCCGCAGCTCCAGTTCGTATCGCTGCCGGATCGCCTTCGGCCTCAAGGGCGTCGATTACACGTTCAAGCCGATTCACCTGAAGAACGGCGCGCAGCATTCCGATGCCTACAAGGCCCTCAATCCGCAGGGGCTTCTGCCGGCGCTCATCACCGACACGGGGGAACGGCTGATCCAGTCTCTCGCCATCCTCGAATGGCTTGACGAGACCTATCCCGAGCCGCCGATCCTTGGAAGAGACCCGCTGACACGGGCGCGCGAGCGCGCCTTCGCGCAGGTGATCGCCTGCGAGATTCACCCGCTCCAGAACCTGCGCGTGCTCAAATATCTGGCCGATGACCTGAGCCTTGGTGACGCCGAGAAGAACGCCTGGCTCGCGCGCTGGCTCACAGACGGGCTTGAGGCCTGCGAGGCGCTGCTCGCCCTGCGCGAGACCGAGACCACGTTCTGCTATGGTGACACGCCGGGGCTGGCCGATATCTGCCTCGTGCCCCAGATGTTCTCCGCCGGGCGATTCGGCGTCGATGTGAGCAGTCTGACGCGCATAAACGCCGTATATGAAGCCTGTCAGGGCGTAGAGGCATTTGACAATGCCCACCCCAGACACCAGCCTGATTTCGAAGCCTGAGGAGACAGGCTCGAGCCACACGACCACAACGATTGTCAAAAAGGGAGAAGACAATGTCGTTCATGACAAACGCAATCAAGGGCCTGGCATTCGCCGCGGCCGTCACGGTGGGCGGTGCTGCCGCCCATGCGCAGGAGGTGACGCTCAAGCTGCACCAGTTCCTGCCTCAGCAGGCCAACGTGCCCAAGCTGATCATCGATCCGTGGATCGAACGCGTCGAGGAAGCCTCGGGCGGGGATATCAAGATCAACCACTTCCCCTCCATGCAGCTCGGCGGCAAGCCGCCCGAGCTTATCGGCCAGGTGCAGGACGGAGTGGCCGATATCGTCTGGACGGTCCTGGGCTACACACCAGGCCGCTTCCCGCAGTCCGAGGTTTTCGAGCTGCCCTTCATGATGTCCAATGCCGAAGCCACGAGCCGGGCCTTCTGGGAGTATGCCGAGGCCAACATGTTCGACTCCGACCTGAAGGACTTCAAGGTTCTGGCGGTCTGGGTCCACGGCCCCGGGGTCATCCATTCCAACGAGCCGATCACATCCGTGGATGACCTCAACGGCGTCAAGATGCGCGCACCCACACGCATCATCAACAAGATGGTCTCCGATATCGGTGCGACACCCGTCGGGATGCCCGTGCCGGCCATCCCCGAAGCGCTCTCCAAGGGCGTGATCGATGCGGCCGTGATCCCGTGGGAAGTGACGGCGGCGCTGAAAGTGCCCGAACTTGTCAGCAACCACACCGAGTTCGGCGATGAAGCGCTCTACACGACGGCCTTCGTCTTTGCCATGAACAAGGAGAAATACGAAAGCCTCTCCGATGAGCAGAAGGCCGCGCTCGACAGTCAGTCCGGCGCCGACTTCTCCGCCATCGCGGGCCGCGACATGGCCGGCGCCGACGGCCCGGCGCGCGAAGCTGCCGCGGCTGCGGGCAACAACATCATCACGCTCTCGCCCGAGCAGGTGGCCGAATGGAAAAAAGCCGCAGGCAATGTCGAAGCAGGCTGGGTCGAGGACATGAACGAGCAAGGCTTTGACGGCCAGGCCCTCGTCGACGAGGCCAAGGCGCTGATCGAGAAGCACACGGACTAAGCGTTCTCAGACCGAAATCGAAAGCCGCGGCGTGAAAGCGCCGCGGCTTTCATTTTGAGGGTGCGCGGTCCTGTATGTGTCCACGAGCCCTAGATCTCCCGCATCCAGAACTGGAGCGGTTTCTCCGTTTCCTCCACGTCACCTAGGTCTTTCCAGGAAAACCCTGCCACCACACCATCGAGCGGCGCGTAGCCGCGTTTGCGCCAGAAAGCATCGAGCGGCTGGTAGCCCTCAGGCTTCATCGGGTGATCTTCGCCCCGAACAACCGCGCAAAAGGCCGACTTCTCGAACCCCAGCATCCGCGCATGCGCCTCGCGATGCTCGAAAAAGGCATGGCCGATCCCCTGCCCCCGATACGCGGGCAGCAGCACGGATTCGGCGCAGTAGAACACCTCTTCCAGCGCGATCCCCGTGCCCGCGAAGGCCGCCGCGAAGTCATCGGCATGGTCGGCCAGCGGCGTGCCCGTCGCCGCGCCGACGAGCCTGCCCGCATCGAAGGCGCCAACGATGATCGCCCCGGGGCTCTCGCGGTAGGGGTCGAGATACTTGCGTTCGTAGTCGAAATCCCCGTCATAGAGATAGGGATAGGCGCGGAACACCTCGATCCTGAGCCGCGCCACATCGTCGAGCGCGGCGGCGAGCTCCTCGCCCTTCAGCGGCCTGACCTCGGTCATCGGCTGACCTGCGCGGTCCAGTCCGCGAGGTTGTAATAGGTCACGACGCGGGTGATCAGACCGTTCTCGAGCGAGAAGAAGGACCCGGCGGGCAGGCGGTAGCTCTGGCCGCGCGCCCCGGGCAGGCCTTCGTCTGTCTCGAGGTAGGTGCCGTTCACGATATACTCCGCCGCCGCGCGCGCCCCGCCCAGGGCATCGAAGATCACCATGTCGGTGAGCTCCTCGCGGTAGCAGCGGTTCATATGCGCGCAGAACTGTGCGAACTTTTCCTTGCCGATGCGGACCTCGCCCTCGTTGACATGGTGGGCCACGTCACCCGAGAGGCAGGCGAGCATCGCATCGGTGTCCCCTGCGTTGAAGGCGTTGAAATAGAGTCTCACCGTTTCGTTCATGGCCTCGTCGCGTCTCCCCAATGCGACTTGATCTGCGCGATGATCTGGTCCCGCGCCTGCCGGTAGGCCTCGAGCTTCTCGCCGCGCGTTTCGCCGCGGGCTGTCGGGTCGATGATCGGCCAGTATTCCAGGTCGACATGGAAGCTGCGCGTCAGGTCTTCCGCCATGGCCTTGCTGGTGGGCGAAAGCGCCACGATCACGTCAAAGGAGGACAGGACCTCGCCCATGCGCTCCATCTCGTCGAAGCTGCGCGAGCGATGCCGCGCCAGCTCGACCCCCATCTCGTCGCAGACGGCGATGGAGAAGCCGTCGACCTCGAGGTCATTATGCACACCGGCCGATTGCACGTAGGTCCCCGTCCCGTAGTACTTCTTCATCAGCCCTTCTGCCATCGGCGAGCGCACCGCGTTGTGATCGCAGCAGAACAGAACCGATTGCGGGAGCGGATTGACCAAGCCTACCCTCCGAAATGCAGAACGCAGACCAAGGTGAAGAGCCGGCGCGCCGTGTCGCTGTCGAGTTCGGCCTTGCCTTCCAGGCGCTCCTCGAGGATGCGCGCGCCTTCGTTGTGGATGCCCCGGCGGGCCATGTCGATCGTCTCGATCTGGCTGGGCGGCATGTTCTTGACCGCGTCGAAATAGCTCTCGCAGATCTGCCAGTAGTCCTTCACGACCTGCCGGAAGGGCGAGAGCGAAAGGTGGAACTCGGCCGCCTTCTCGCCGTCCTCGCCGGTCACATCGAAGACGAGCCGCTTGTCGCGGATCGACAGCGCCACGCGGTAGGGCCCCGCCGGTGCGACGCGCTCATCGCGCGCGGGCAGGGAAAAGACGTTCTCTTCGAGCAGATCGTAGATGGCGACCTTGCGCTCCTGCTCGATTTCCGGCGTCGGCGGCGGCAGGTTGCTGTCATCCAGCTCGATTTGACTGATACGGGACATTTCAGAACACCTTCACTTCCACATGCGGCAACCCAATTCCGCGCAGATTAGGAGGAAATCAAGCGCCTTTGCAATCGCAAAGGGCTGGATCAGCCCAAGGAAAACCGGCCCGGGCAAGGCGACCCTCGGGCATCGGGTCAGCAGGTGTCCCGGCGCTTGGCAGACGCGCCCGCCTGCCGCGCGAAGGGATGGCTCTTGCCCCAGATGCGGCGCGCGTCCTTCGACACCATGGCCGCCTCGATCCGGTCGAGCTCGCGCAGGGCAAGATTTGCATCACCCAGCCGCGCCCTGGCCTTCTCGAAGGCGATGAGTGCGGAGCGGGGCCTCCACGGCAGGATTGCCCCGGCCAGCCAGGCCCGCAGCTCAGCCGGCAGCCTGTCATAGTCGCGCATCGGATCGCGCCTGACCCGCCTGCATTTGAGAGTTGTCGCCCCCCGATTGCGCGCCATCGCAAAAGTGCTCCCGTCATCGCCTCCGTTGGGAATCCGCCGCGCTGGTGCGGCGGCTCCTTTTTGATATTTATGAGATAACATAACAATTCGCAAGCAAGTCCTGCCGACAGGGCCGCGCGGGCCTCATGTCGAAGGCCAGAGCGAACCAACTTTTCTGTCACCTCGCTCACGAAGCGTGCGCAAAATGCAGAGCGGCCCTTCGCGCATAACGCACCGAATGACCGCTTCCCGCCCTTCCTGCAACCCTCAAGACCGGACGTTCACGGCATGGGGCTCCGGACCGGCAGAGATCGGTCATAGCTCGAAGACCAGGCCGGCGCATTGCAAGTCAGGCCACAAGCAGATTTGGCTCACTGCGCATTCCGCCTGCTGACTTCTCTCATTGCAAACACCAGGTAGGCCGACACGATTGCGGCCATGAAACACCAGACCGAAGTGAACGCATAGTGAGCGAACGCGAAGCCTGCGATGACGGAAAGAGTGATTATGACGCCGAAAATCTTGATATGTTTATCAGACGACAAGAGCAAAGGCAGGCAAACGATGCCGGCGTAGACGACCCGAAGAGGCCATATGACACGATGCTCTCCCAGATCAGTCGTGCGGTGTAGTCAATGGAGTGGTTCACGATCCTCAGCGGCACCCAATCCGGATTGAAAACCAACGGCACGAAGAGAGACAGCGCCACCAAGACCCCCAAGGCACTCAGTGCCAAGAAAACCATTCTTCGTTTTCCGCGCGGCTCAATGAGAAACGTCGCGAACGGCACCAGAAATGGCCGGGCGAGATAGGCAAAAAACAGAAAACCCAAGGCAAGAAGATGTGATTGCGCGGGGTCCGGCTGCGCTATTTTTGTCCAAAGCCCACATGGACAGCCCATCGCATCGAGGCATATCGAACCTTGCGGTTGGCAGCCCTACGGCTTTGCGGATGACAGACAGACGGCTGCAATGCGAAAGCGATGCAGCGGCGCGCGGGGGCGAAGGTCAACTTCGGCGGTTCCGGGCCAAGGGCTTTGGGACCGCCCTGATATGACAGCGACCGCTTGGCCCCTTGCCAGAAACCTCTTGAACCCCACACAGCGTGGGCGTAGCGCAACCGCATGGCCATGCTCCCGCCTCCGCTCACCGCGCCCAATGCGCGCGCCGCCGTCGCCTTCATGCTGGCGGCCACTCTCTTCATCGCCACCTCCACGCTGATGGCCAAGCTCGCCGCCGATTCGCGCTTCGGCGCGCCGCTGCATCCGCTGCAGGTCAGCCACGGGCGCTTTCTGTTCGCCTTCATGGCCATCTCCACGCTCTTCGCCCTGCGCCGCCGCCCTCTGGAGCGCCCGGCCTACAGGCTTCATGCCATCCGCTCCGCCTTCGGCTGGGGCGGCGTGACACTGCTCTTCGCGGCGGTGAGTTTCATTCCCATGGCCGATGCCACGGCGATCAGCTTTCTCAACCCGGTCTTCGCGATGATCTTCGCCATCCCCTTTCTCGGTGAGCGTGTCGGCCGGGTCCGCTGGGGCGCGGCAGGTATCGCCTTCGTCGGCGCGCTCATCCTTTTGCGCCCCTCGGCGCAGAGCTTCGAGATCGGCGGGCTCATCGCGCTTGGCGCGGCGCTGCTGATGGGCGCGGAAATCGTGGTTATCAAGCGTCTGTCCGGCATGGAGCGCCCCTTGCAGATCCTCTTCATCAACAATGCCATCGGCCTGGCCATCGCCTCGCTGGCGGTGCTGCCCGTCTGGCGGATGCCCACGCCGGAGCAATGGCTCATCCTCGCGGGCGTCGGGCTGGCCATGGCCACGGCGCAGTTCATGTTCATCTCCGCCATGGCCCGGGCCGAGGCGAGCTACATCGCGCCCTTCGCATTCTGCACGCTGATTTTCGCCGCCGGCTATGACACGCTCGTCTTCTCCGCATGGCCTGACGGGGTCACTTTGATCGGCGCGCTGATCATCATCACCGGCGCCGGCCTGCTCGGCTGGCGCGAAAGCCAGCTCAAACGCCGCAGGAAGCTCTGAGTTGCCCCGATCCCACCTTGTATCTGCCGCTTTGATGTTTAGTATAGGGCGCTGACCCATGACGGGCTGCCCGGATGCGGCCCCACGACCCGAAAGTATTCCCATGTCCTGGACCGACGAACGCGTAGAGACCCTCAAGAAGATGTGGAGCGAAGGCCAGTCGGCAAGCCAGATCGCCAAGGAGCTCGGCGGTGTCACGCGCAACGCCGTGATCGGCAAGGTGCACCGCCTCGGTCTGAGCAACCGGACGACCGACGCCACCAAGGCCGAAGCGAAGCCCGCCGCCGCGCCGAAGAAACCGTCCAAGCCAAAAGCCGCGCCGAAGAAGGCCGCCGCAAAGCCCGCGCCGGCCGAACCGGAACCCGAGGCAGAGGGCGACGCGCAGCCCGAGGCCGAGACCAAGTCGGCCACGCCACCTGCTCCGGCCCGCCGCGCGATCATTCCCGCCGGCCAGCCCCTGCCGCCGCAGCCCTCCAACAACGAGATCAGCGCCGAGGCTCTGGCCAAGGTCAACGAGGTCGAGAAGAAGGCCAAGAAGCTCTCGCTCATGGAGCTGACGGAACGGACCTGCAAATGGCCCGTCGGAGACCCGGCCACGGATGACTTCTGGTTCTGCGGCCTGCCCACCAAATCGGGCAAGCCCTATTGCGAGGCCCATGTCGGCGTCGCCTTCCAGCCCATGTCATCGCGCCGCGACCGCAAGCGCTGAGCGGGCCGCCGCGTGAAACGGGGCGGTTGAGCCCCTTCGGGACAACGGCATGACGGCGTGATTTGCGTTGATTGCGCGGGGTTGGGCGGCCTTTGCTATATGGATCGGCGATGGGCGCTTGCGGGCCGGAGCGCACGCTCGTTTTCGTTGACACGGCCACCCCCGCGCGCTCACGGTGCTCCTGGAACCAGCCCAAGCAGCCAGAGCACAGCCATGTCCAGCGACCCCCTCCTCCAGCCCTACCAGCTCAAGCATCTCACCCTGCGCAACCGGATCATGACGACGGCCCATGAGCCGGCCTATCCCGAGGACGGCATGCCCACCGAGCGCTACCGCCTCTACCACGCCGAGCGCGCGAAAGCTGGTGTCGCGCTCGCCATGACGGCAGGCTCGGCCACCGTCAGCCGCGACAGCCCGCCCGCCTTCAACAATATCCTCGCCTACCGCGATGACGTCGTCCCGCATATCCGCGCGCTCACCGATGCCTGTCACGAGCATGGCTGCGCGGTGATGATCCAGCTCACGCATCTCGGGCGCCGCACCACCTGGAACAAGGGCGACTGGCTGCCCTCCCTCTCCGCCTCGCGCAACCGCGAGCCCGCGCACCGGGCCTTTCCCAAGCTCGCGGAGGATTGGGATATCGCCCGCATCATCACCGATTTCGCCGATGCCGCCGAGCGCATGAAGGAGGGCGGCATGGACGGGATCGAGCTTCAGGTCTACGGCCACCTGCTGGACCAGTTCTGGTCCCCGCTGACCAATGATCTGGACGGCCCCTATGGCGGCGCGAGCCTTGAAAGCCGCATGCGCCTGCCGCTCGAAGTGACCGAGGCGATCCGCAAGCGCGTGGGCGACGAGTTCATTGTCGGCTACCGCTACACCGCCGACGAGGCCGAGTCCGGCGGGATCACCCCCGAGGAGGGGCTGGAGATTTCCAAGCGCCTCGCCGCGACCGGCCAGATCGACTTTCTCAACGTGATCCGCGGGCGCGTGCACACAGACCCGGCGATGACCGACGTGATCCCCGTGCAGGGCATGGCCTCCGCGCCGCATCTCGACTTCGCGGGCGCCGTGCGCGAAGCCACTGGCATGCCCACCTTCCACGCCGCACGCATCCCCGATGTGCCCACGGCGCGCCACGCCATCCGCGAGGGGCTGCTGGACATGGTCGGGATGACGCGCGCCCACATGGCCGATCCGCATATCGTCAAAAAGATCGCCGAGGGCCGCGAGGATGACATCCGCCCCTGCGTCGGGGCCACCTACTGCCTCGACCGGATCTACCAGGCCGGGGATGCGCTCTGCATTCACAACGCGGCCACGGGCCGCGAAGCGACCATGCCGCACGAGATCGCCCCGGCCGGGACGCGCCGCAAGTTGGTCGTCGTCGGCGCTGGCCCCGGCGGTCTGGAGGCCGCCCGCGTCGCCGCCGAGCGCGGCCACGAGGTCACGGTCTTCGAGGCCGCAGCTGACCCGGGCGGGCAGGTCCGGCTCACGGCGCAGAGCCCGCGCCGCCGCGAGATGATCGGGATCATCGACTGGCGCATGGCCCAATGCGCGGCGCGCGATGTGACCTTTCACTTCAACAGCTACGCGGACGAGGCCGATGTCACAGCCCTCGCGCCCGACGTGGTGATCATCGCCACGGGCGGCCTGCCGGCCACGCATCTTTTCGAGCAGAAGAGCGACGCCCCGCACACGGTCACCGCCTGGGACATTCTCTCGGGCGATGTCGCGCCCGCAGAGCATATCCTGATCTACGATGAGGCTGGCGACCATGCTGCGCTGCAAGCCGCCGAAGTGGCCAGCGCAGCGGGAGCGAAGGTCGAGGTGATGACGCCCGACAGGACGCTCTCGCCGGAAGTGCTCGGCATGAACCTCACCCCCTACATGCGCAGCCTGCAAGAGCGCGACGTGACGTTCACGGTCACACGCCGCCTGCTCGGGGTGGCCCGGAAGGGCAACAAGCTCGCCGCGACGATCGGCACGGATTATTCCGACCTCGCCGAGAAGAGGCTCTATGACCAGGTCGTGCTCAACTACGGCACCCTGCCAAATGACGAGCTCTACACGGCCCTCAAGCCCCTGAGCAGCAATCACGGCGCTGTCGACTATGACGCGCTGATCGCGGGCCGCCCGCAGCGGGTCACGAAAAACCCCGAGGGGCGCTTCCAGCTCTTCCGCATCGGCGATGCCGTCTCTGCCCGCAACACCCACGCCGCGATCTACGACGCGCTGCGCCTCGTGAAGGATCTCTGACGGCGCTAGGCGGCATCTGCAGTCGCGTAACGACCCGCCTCACCAGCCGCGCGCGCCGATGGACAGCGCCTCGGCGTTGCTCAGCACGTCTGCCAGCCGGTCTTCCCGCGCCGCATCGAGCCAGAAGTTCAGGCTGATCTCGGTCTCGCCCACCGCGATGATGCAGGTGGGATAGGCCCCCGTGTTGCTCCCTGCGAAGACGGTCGTGTCCTGAAGATCGGCCCATGAGCGCGCCGGCCGGATCGGTGGCAACAGCGAGAGCAGCAGATCATAGGGCGAAAAATCGAAAAAGTTCTTTGGGTAGAGCCAGGGCATCCGCCGATAGAAGAAGCGATGCATGCTCAGAAGCTTGTTGTGCCAGATCGACACGAAGTGAGACGCGCCGGCCCTCGGCGCAAGCGTCTCGTGCAGCTCGGTGATCTGGGTCTTCAGGTCCTCGCGGATCGGCGCTCTGACCTCGTCGACCTGCACGTTGAGATAGTTCTCGCTGTCCAGCCTGAGCCGCTCTCCGGGCAGCTGGGTATAGGCCAGATGGCCCTTCTTGCCCAGCTTGTCGGACAAGAGCGCGTGCGTGACGGTCCCGAAGATCACGGCGCGCTTGCTGACGCCAAGCTCGCGGGCGGCGCGCCCGAGATCGGCCTTGTCGAGGGTCACGCGCGAAAAGCCGTAGTCCCGGCGGTGCGGCTTGTGGCTCCATGCGGCGAACATGTGCAGCACCCAGATGAAAGGCACGAGAAACAGCGCTCCGACCTCGCCCGCGCGCATCCGGGAGCTGACTTTCTGCGGGCGCGCATCGGTATCGTCCGTCATGCGCCGCAGCAGCTTGGAGATGTCGCTGCCCTCGGTCATCGCGTGCGATGTCTCGAAGACGATCCAAGTGCGCATGCCGTTCTCGTTCGGCTCCGGCGCTGTGTAGCAGGTGGCTCGGAAGCTGGCAGGCTCGTCTGGCGTGAAGGGCTTTGCCAGTGTCTCGGCAAGCTCGGAATGCGGCATCAAGGCCCCATCGCTGCGCGTGTAGCGGCCCAGCTCGACAAGGTCGAGATCACCGCGATGAACCAGTGTCTGCGCGTCGCGGTCTTCCTGCCAGAGCACCGAGGGTCCGTTCTGCGCGAACCGCGCGAGCAGCTCGCGGAAGGCGTCTTCGGTCATCTCATGAGGGCTGGCGAGAATGCAGTGAACCGTGTTCTGCGCATCCGCCAGATACCACTGCATGTTCGAAAACGGGCGCGCGAAGGCGCCGGATGCGTGCTTCATGAACGGTTCCCCCAGAAAATCCTGCCCGGATCAGTAGATACAGGATTGCAGACGTCTGTAAAGACGCCGATAACACCCCATGCCCCGCGTGTTTATTGACAGGATCGCATTCGCCGCATGTGCCGTTCTGGCGCTCGCGGCCCTTTTCTTCGGCGTGGCCCGGCTCGAATTCGATGCGGACCTGACAAGGAGCCTCGAAAGTTCGGCGGAGAGCTACACGCGCTTTGCCGAGCACCGGGCGCGCTTCGGCGACGACACGCGGGACGTGGTGCTGGCCGTCCGGTCGCAGGATGTGCTGCCACTGGCGGCGCTGGAAGACATGCTGATCGAGCTGCAACTGGCGCGCGGCGTGGAGGATGTCTTCAGCCTCTTCTCGCTGACAGCGGAAGGCAGCCCCCAGAGCTTTCTGAAAAGCGAGCGCGCCGCCGGTCTCGCCCCCGCCGAGCAGCTCGCGCTGATGCGCGAGACACTCCCCTTTGCCTCCGGCCTTGTCTCCGAGGACGCGCGCATGACCCTGGTCATCATCCAGATGGACGACGCGCTCGCGCCGCCCGAGTTCGGCCCCGTTCTCTCGGAGCCTCTCGCGCTGGCCGATCCGGCGCTCGGGATCACCCGGGTCGGCACGCCCCGGCTCGAAGAGGAAATCAACGCCGCGCTCCTGCGCGACCAGCTCACGATCACCCCGCTCGCCGTGGTGCTCGGCCTCGCGCTGATCTTCGTCATCTTCCGGTCATGGCGCGCGGTGGTCATCAGCGGCCTGCCCATCCTCATGGCGCTGGCGCTCGGCCTTGGCGCGCTGGCAGTCACGGGAACGGCCCTTTCGCCACTGCTCTCGCTCATCCCGGTGATCCTGATCGTGCTCGGCTTTGCAGACAGCATTCACTACTTTCATGCGATCTGCCACAGGCCGGAGGCGGATATCCCCGCCGCGGTGGCCGCCGCGCGGCGCGAGATCCTGCCCGCAATCGTCTCGACCACACTGACGACCGTGCTGGCCTTCCTTGTCATGCTCTGGATCGATTCCGAGGCGCTGCGCGAGCTCGCCATCGTCGGAGCGCTCGGCATGATCCTCACGCTGATCGTCGTGGCAACGGTGGTGCCCCTGCTCGCCCGCCTGCTGCTGACGCGGCAGGTGACGCTGCAATCCAGCCAGAGGTTCCGCTCCTTTCTCGGCCTGCCCGTCCGGCTGCTGCGCCATGCCGGGGCGGTCTCGGCGGCCGCGCTCGTGCTGCTGGCCCTCCTCATCGCCGCGCAGCCCCGTGTCGTGACGGGCTATGACCCGTTCGAGCATGTCCCGCGCGCCTCCAGCCTGCTGGAAGACCTGGCCGTGCTCGAGGCTGAGCTGCCCGGAAGCGGGCGGCACAACGTCTTCGTTCCGGCCACGGGCGAGAGCTCCGAGGCCGATGCCGCCCGCCTTGCACGCGCGACCGATGCGCTTCTCGGTGCGCCCGTGACGCTCCCCGATGAGGCTGACGCCCCCGCGCGCCTCGTCGCGGCGGATGGCAGCGGCTATTCCATCCCGGTGCCCACCTCGATCCTGAACGAGCCCGGCGAGATCGAAGCCGATGTCGCGCGCCTCAGGGCCAGGCTGGACGCGGCCGGGCTGGAAGATGCCGACGTGACGGGCTACGCGATCCTCGCGGCAGAGCAATTGCCCGTGCTCGTCGACGGGCTGCGCACCGCCTTCTACATCGCCATCGCGCTGATGACGCTCGGCATCGCGCTGGCCTTGCGCTCGGCCTGGGCCGGGCTGGTCACGCTGGTGCCCAACCTGCTGCCCATCCTCGGGATCGAGGCCTGGATGGCGCTCACCGGCCAGACCGTGACGATCACCGCCTCCATCGCGCTGCTGGTGGCCTTCGGCATCGCCGTGGACAACACGATCCACGTGATCAACCGCGTCCGCCTGAAAAGGCGCGAGGGCACGGCGCCGGAAGCCGTCATCGAGCAGAGCCTCGCCGCGCTCATCTCGCCGATCATGACGACCAGCCTGCTGCTCATCGCCGGCTTTGCGCTGACCGCCTTCAGCGCCCTGCCCGCCGTCGGCCTTTTCGGCGCGCTGACCGCGCAGGCGATCGTCATCGCCCTGCTGGCGGATCTTCTGCTCTTCCCCGCCCTGCTGATCGTGCTCTTGCGAAAGGACAGGTTCTGATGCGCTACGCAGTTTTCATTCTCCTCGCCCTTGCGCCCGCAGCCGCCACGGCGCAGGACGCGCTCTTCGAGATGGCCGGAAGCTGGTCGGGGCGCGGGACGTATCTCGACCGCAACATCGACGAGGACCTGCGCTGCCGCCTGACGATCACGACCGATGCGAAAGCCAGCGAAGTGCAAGGGGCCTGCGCCAGCGCCCGACGGCGCGAGGATATTCACTTCGTCTTTCTGCGCGAGCCCGATGGCAGCCTGCGCAGCCGCACTTTGCAGGACACGGGCGCGCAACGTCCGGTGGAGCTGACGGGCATCCTCATGCCGGACGGCGTCGCGCTGACAGGCCGCCGCGCGCAGCAGGACATAACCCTGGCGATGAAGCTTCTCGCCGCCGACAGGATCGGCCTCACGATCACCCTGACCAAGCCCGAAAGGCGGCAGAGCATCGCGATGGAACTGACGCGCTAAAGCCCTACCTATAGCCGACGCGCCGGATCACCGTGGCCGCCATCAGCCGCAGATCCCAGCACAGCGTCCGATTGTCGCGGTAGATCAGATCGAGCCGCGCCTTGGCGGGCACGCAGCGGCGCAGGTAGACAGCCTCCGTCTCTTCTGCCGTGCGGCACGCGGCCAAAAGCGCCTCCTCGCGCGCATGGAAAGCCAGCGTCGCCAACCCCGTCACACCAGGCCGCGCCTTGAGCACCTCGCCATAAAGCGCAGGGCACATCTCGACATAGCGCCGCAGGGGCGGGCGCGGGCCGACGAAGCTGATATCGCCCTTGAGGATGTTCCAGAGCTGGGGCAGTTCGTCGAGCCGCGTGCGCCGCAGGAAACGGCCCAGGCCGGTGATCCGCGCTCCCTTGTCGCCGCCGCTCACCCCCTCGTTTTGCGCCGCATCGCGCATGGTGCGGAACTTCCAGAGCATGAAGGGCTCGCCCGGTGCCCGCATCCGCTCGGCCACATAGAAGACCGGCGCGCCATCGACAAGGCGGATCGCAATGGCGATGCCCAGCGCAAGCGGCCAGAGCAGGAGCGCGAGCAGCAGCGCAAGGCCGATGTCCAGCGCCCGCTTGCCCGCGCTCATGCGCCCGCCCCGTAGCGCTGCCAGCTTTCCACGAGATGGCCCGCATCGCTTGCCTGCGGGCCGAGGCTCACCAGGCTTTCGAGTCGCGCCGTATCGAGCACGACGCGCCTCACCGCCTCCTCACCCGCCTCTTGCCAGACAATCTTGCGCCCTGCCGCGCGCGCGATCTCCTCCATGGCCAGGGGCCGGGGCGCGGCGACGTTCAGAACCTGCGGCAGGCGCGCGGCCTCGCAACCGAGCAGCGCCTCGAAAACCTGCGCCAGCTCCGGAATGGCTATATAGCTGCGCTCCGGCCCGCCGCCGCTTTCGAAACGGTCGAGCACGATCTCATCGCGTGTTTCCAGCGCATGAAAGAGGCTGTCGGCCCCGGCGACATTGGCCAGCCGCAGGATGCAATGCCGCGCGCCGCCGCCGAGCCGGGCGATGCGGGCTTCCATCTCGCACTTGGACGCGCCATAGGCGTTTCGCGGTGCCGGCGCGTCCGCTTCGCGATACGGCCCCGCACCGCCCCCATAGACCGCCGCGCTCGACAGGTGCAAAACCCGCTCGGCCCCGGCCTCATCGGCCAGCGCGGCGGCGCGCTCGGCGAGCTCGGCGTTCTCCGAAAGGGTCGCAGCGTCGCCTGCCGTCCTGCCCCAGAGCGCCAGGACCGCCCGCGCGGCCGGCAATTTGCCCTCGGACGGCCTGCGTCCGATCCAGACAGGTCTGAACCGCGGCTCGTTTGCAGCCCAGTAGCGCCTGAGTGCCCGGCCGAGCCTGCCCGTTTTTCCCAGCACCAGTGCCTTTTCCACAACTTTCTCCGAAACCGACCACCCTTGGGCTTTCTAACACCGCATCTGGCGTGTAAACAGACCCAAGCGGCTAAACTTTGTCTCTGAGGGGGATCACGTGCGTTTCATGATGCGCTGCCTGTGTGCAGGTTTGCTTCTGGGTCTTCTCGGTGCATGTTCACTGCCCAGGGGCGCTGTCCTTCTCAACGAGGTCGTGAAGGAAAAAGACGCCGAAACTCCGACTTACCAGGTCGTTCATGTCAGCCGCGACAAGCTGCCGGTGCTGGCAGAATGGCCGCGCACCGGGGGGGAGCAGACCTACCACTGGCCCACGACGACGCGCGGGCCCCAATCCGGCGTCATCCGTGCAGGCGATACCGTCGACCTGATCATCTGGGACAATGACGAGAACTCGCTCCTGACTTCGCTTGAGCAGAAATCGACCGAGATGCGCGGGCTCTCCGTGTCCTCCTCGGGCACGATTTTCGTGCCCTACCTGACCGACGTGGTCGTCACGGGCATGACGCCGAATAACGCGCGGCGCCATATCCAGAAACAGCTCGAAGTCATCTCGCCCTCGGCGCAGGTGCAGCTCATTCACAAGCCCGGCGAGGGCAATTCGGTCGACCTGGTGACAGGCGTGCCGAAGCCCGGAAGCTACCCGCTGCCCAGCCGGAACACCTCGATCCTGAGCCTTCTGTCGCTCGGTGGCGGCATCAGCAAGGATGTGCGCAACCCTGTCGTGCGCCTCATCCGCGGCCAGCGGACCTACAACATCCGCGCCGCGGACCTTTTCGAGACCGAGCAGGCGAACATCATCCTGCGCGGCGGCGACAAGGTCCTCGTGCGCGAGGACGGGCGCTATTTCACCTCCCTCGGGGCCACGGGCACCGAGGAGCTGGTCTATTTCGACCGCGAGACGATCACCGTGCTCGAAGCGCTCTCGATGGTCGGCGGTTTCAATGACAACCGGGCCAATCTCAAGGGCATGCTCGTCCTGCGGGACTATGGCCCCGGGCAGATCGCCCCGACGCCCGAGACGCCAGACCTCCAGCAGGTGGTTTTCGCCTTCGACCTGACGACCGCCGAGGGCCTCTTCGCGGCACGCAAGTTCCGCGTGAACCCTGGCGACACGGTCATCGCGACGGAATCGCCGGTGACGGCCGCGCGCACGATCTTCGGAATTCTCGGCTCCGCCGTCGGACTGGCAAACAACGTCTCCAACTGACGGGATAGCCCGGCAGGAACGGGTGACACGACCCAGCTAGAGGCCGTTTTCTTTCAAAGAAAACGGACCGGAAAATTTCAAATTTTCCGATCCGGAATTTTCGAAAAATTCCGGCTGCGCCGAGGATGGTGGTTTCACACCTCGTCCGGGGCCACTTGCGGCACATCCACCTTGATGTGCTGCTCGCCGCGCTCTGCCGCCAGCCGGATCTGCTTCTGCCGCTCGCGGAAGCGCGCCTTGTCGGCCTCGCTGGTCTCGCCGATGCACTGATGGCAGGACACGCCCTGCTCCCATTCGGGCCGCGCCTTGTCTTCTGGCAGGACGGGGCGGCGGCAGGCATGGCACAGCGCATGCGGCCCCTCTTTCAGCCCATGGCCAACGGAGACACGCCCGTCGAAGACGAAGCACTCGCCGTTCCATGTGCTTTCCGCCTCGGGCACGCGTTCGAGATATTTCAGGATACCGCCCTTGAGGTGATAGACATCCTCGACTCCCTGGCTTTTCAGGAAATTGGTCGATTTCTCGCAGCGGATGCCGCCGGTGCAGAACATGGCGATTCGCTTGTTGTGAAAGCGTTCTTTGTTCGCTTCCCACCAAGCCGGAAACTCGCGGAAACTCGCCGTTTTCGGGTCCACCGCGCCCTCGAAAGTGCCGATGCCCACCTCATAGTCATTGCGCGTGTCGATCACCGCCACGTCCTCCGACAGGATCAGCGCATTCCAGTCCTCCGGCTCGACATACTGGCCCACGTCGCTGCGCGGGTCCACGTCCGGCTGGCCCATGGTGACGATCTCTTTCTTGAGCTTCACCTTCATCCGCGCGAAAGGCTGCGCGGCGGCGGTGCTTTCCTTCCACTCGAGGTCAGCGCAGCCCGGCAGGCCCTTGATATAATCCAGCGCCCGGTCCAGCCCGGCGCGGTGTCCGGCGATCGTCCCGTTGATCCCCTCGCGCGCCAGCAGGAGCGAGCCGGAAATGCCGTTGTCCTCGCAGACGGCCTGAAGCGGCCCCTGCATCGCGGCGGGGTCCTCGAAGGGGGTGAATTTGTAGAGCGCTGCAAGAATGAACATGGCGATCCTCTTTGACTGCCGGGTTGAGTTTCGCGCGCCGTCTCTCTACCCATTAGGCCCGAGACCGTCAACGGAGCCCGACATGACCGATACAGCCCTTCTCGTGATCGACATGCAGAATGATTTCTGCCCCGGCGGAGCGCTCGCCGTCGCGGGCGGCGACGAGATCGTGCAGGGCATCAACGCGCTGATGGCCGAGCATGAGAACGTCATCTTCACGCAGGACTGGCACCCGGCAGGCCACCTCTCCTTCGCGTCCAGCCACGACGGCAAGGCGCCTTTCGAGATGACCGAGATGCCCTATGGCCCGCAGGTGCTCTGGCCCGATCACTGCATCCAGGGCTCCCATGGCGGGCAGTTTCATACCGAGCTCGAACAGGACCGCGCGCAGATGATCCTCCGCAAGGGTTTCCGCCGCGAGATCGACAGCTATTCCGCCTTCTTCGAGAATGACCACGAGACACCCACGGGCCTTGACGGCTACCTGCAAACCCGCGGCATCTCGCGCCTCCTCATGGTCGGGCTGGCGACGGATTTCTGCGTGGCCTACTCGGCGCTCGACGGGGCCAGGCTCGGCTATGATGTCACCGTCGACACTGCGCTCTGCCGCGCGATCGACCTTGACGGCTCGCTCGCTGCGATGACCGCGAAGATGAAGGATGCGGGCGTCACCCTAATCTGACGCCGGCGACCGGGTATGCACAGGAAATGGGCTTTGCAAGGTTTGAGCGGTTCCCCAGCAGCGGACCTTCAAGCCAAGTGCGGCGAAATCCCGATTCGAGCCCACAGCGGAACTCGTTTACGAAGCATTGAATGCCAAATCAGAGATTTGGCAGCGCCCGAACCGCCCCCACGGGGCGGGCGCTTTGCGCCCTTCCCGCGGTTCGGACGCGGTAACTTCCCGTTGGGTCAAAGGTCCCCAAAGCCCCGCCAAACGGCCATCCGCCCTCTGTGGCATATAGCCCAGCCTGCGTCAGAAATGCGCGACGGTTCGGTCAGTTTTCCTGCGACGGCATTCGGCACATCACTAGCTCCGGCACCTCCCGGCTGGCCCCGTCTCACATCTCGTTCAAATGATTGAGCCGCGCGCGCAGGCTCAGGCCGTGGGCCTCGAGGCTCTCGGAGATCGCCAGGGTCTCGGCTGCGGGGCCGATCCTGCCGAGCGCGCCGGGCGTCATCTTCGCCAGCGTCGTGCGCTTGAGGAAATCCATGACCGACAGGCCCGAGGAGAACCGCGCCGAGCGCGCCGTGGGCAGGACGTGGTTGGGCCCGCCGACATAGTCGCCGATCGCCTCCGGCGTCCAGGCCCCGAGGAAGATCGCCCCGGCATGGGTGATCCGCCCGGCCAGCGCGTCAGGGTCCGCGACGCAGAGCTCGAGATGTTCCGGGGCGATGCGGTTGGAGAGCGCGGCGGCGGTCTCGAGGTCCGGCGCGGTGATGATCGCGCCGAAATCCTCCCAGCTTTTCCCGGCGATCTCGCGCCGCTCCAGCATGGCGAGGTTGCGCGTGATCGCTGCCTCGACGGCCTTTGCCATGGCCTTGTCCGTGGTGATCAGCACCGCCTGCGCGCTTTCGTCGTGCTCGGCCTGGCTGAGCATGTCGAGCGCGATCCAGTCGGGGTCATTGTCGCCATCGGCGATCACGAGGATTTCCGAGGGCCCGGCGATCATGTCGATCCCCACCTTGCCGAAGACCCGCCGCTTGGCCGCCGCCACGAAGGCGTTGCCCGGCCCGGTGATCTTGTCCACAGGTGCGATGCTTGTCGTCCCGTAGGCCAGCGCCGCGACGGCCTGCGCGCCCCCGATGCGGTAGATCTCGTCAACCCCGGCGAGCTTTGCTGCCAGCAACACGAGCGGATTGGCTGCGCCGTCCGGTGTCGGCACGGTGATCGCCAGCCGCTCCACGCCCGCCACCTTCGCCGGAATCGCGTTCATCAGCACGGAGGAGGGATAGGAGGCCAGCCCGCCGGGCACATAGAGCCCTGCCGCGCTGACAGGCGTCCAGCGCCAGCCCAGCGTCGCGCCCTCGGGATCGGTCCAGCTCTCGTCCTTCGGCATCTGACGCGCATGATAGGCGCGGATGCGCTCTGCCGCCAGCTCGAGCGCGTTGCGCTCGTGGCCGGGCACCTCGGCAATCGCGGCAGCGACGTCCTCTGTCGAGATACGCAGGGTCTCGGGAGTAAGCGCGATCCGGTCGAACCTTTCGGTCAGCTCGATCACCGCCGCATCGCCGCGCGCGCGCACATCGGCAATGATCTGCGCCACCACGTCATCGACATCGGGGCTGTCTTCGCGCTTGGCCCCGAGTAGCGCGGCGAAGCGCTCTTCGAAATCTGCATCGCGCGTGTCGAGAAACTGCGGCATCGGCTTTCCTTTCCTGCTGGCTTTCCCGTGTAGCGCCGCAGCGGGCCGCGCTCAAGCCTTCACAATGCCGCGGGGCGCGCCTAGGCTGGGCATTCATGCTGGGGGAGTCAGAGCAATGAGCGAGATCACATCCTGGACGGCAACCGAGACGGTGGAGCGCCTGCGCAGCAGGGATATTTCGGCTGCCGAAGTGACGCAGGCCCATATCGCGCGGATGGAGGCGCTGAACCCCGCGCTCAATGCAGTCGTCCAGAGGGTGGACGAGGCCATGGGGCGCGCGAAGGCCATCGACGCGGGCGAGCTGGCCGGCGGGATGCTCCACGGCGCGCCGGTGACCCTGAAGGTCAACGTCGATCTCGAAGGCTATCCCAACACCAACGGCTTGCCGGTCTTCGAGAACAATGCCTCACCGGCGGATTCAGCCGTGGCGGCGAACCTGCACGCGGCGGGCGCCGTGGTGATCGGGCGGACCAACACGCCCGAGATGTCCATGCGGTGGTTCACCTCCAACCCGCTTCACGGCAGCTCTCTCAACCCCTGGAACAGCGCTGTGACGCCCGGCGGCTCCTCGGGCGGGGCGGCGGCGGCCGTCGCCAGCGGCATCGGGGTCATCGCCCATGGCAACGATCTCGGCGGCTCGCTGCGCTACCCGGCCTTTTGCTGCGGGGTCGCCTCGATCCGCCCGTCGATGGGCCGCGTGCCTGCCTTCAACCCTTCAGCCCCGCCGAGCCGCCCGCCGATCACCACGGCCATGTCCGTGCAGGGGCCGATCGCGCGGAGCGTGGCCGATGTCCGGCTCGGGCTCAGTGCCATGCGCGGGCGCTCCTCTGCGGACCCGCTCTGGACATCGGCCCCCGGCAGCGGCCGAGTGCACGAGGGCAAGCTGACCATCGGCATCGCCGCGCATCCTTTCGAGACGCTCACGCATCCGGGCCTGCTCCGGGCCATGGAGCAGGCGGTGGAGGGGCTGCGGGAGGCGGGTCACAGGGCGCAGGAGGTGCGCCTGCCCGAAACCGAGCACGCCATGCGCCTTTGGGGCGAGCTTCTGATGACCGAGACAGAACTTTTTTCGGGTGATTTCATCCGCGAACACGGCTCGGAGGCCTTCAACGGCTGGCTGGAGAGCTTCGTGTCGCATTTCGATGCTCCGCTCGACCTGCGCGGCTACATCACCGCCCAGATGGAGCGCCTGCGGCTGCAACGGCTCTATTCGCAGGTTTTCGACCGCGTCGATGCCGTGGTCATGCCGACATCGCTCATGCCGGCTTTCGCGAATGATCTCGACTTCAAGGCCCCCGAGCGCAGCGCCGAGATCATCAACGCGCAAAAGCCGCTTTGCCTCGTGAACCTGCTCGGCCTTCCCGCCGTGGCCCTGCCGACGCATGTGGAGAACGGCCTGCCGCTCGGCGTCCAGATCATCGGGCCGATGCATGACGACGATTTCGTGCTGGACGTGGCCGAGAGCCTCGAAGGGGAGATCGGGACAGTGCTGGCGCAGATGCCGGAGCCTTACAGCCTGTGAGGCTTGTCGGGGCGTGGGGGCGCCATTTGTGATTGAAACGCCTGCGTCGCGCATCAGGCTGGGCGAAGGGCGGCACTGCGCAGGGAGGGGGGTTTGCTAAGTTTGGGCGATTCCCGACAGCGGCCATTTGTGTAGAGTGCAGCTTACAACTGGTTCGAGTCCTAAGTAGACAGCCGAACAGGCTGCAATACTCGAAGACATATGCGCGGCTGCCAGCCAGTAAGAGCTATCCTTGGGGGCTGAACGCTGGGATTTTTACGGGAAAGGATATTCGCTCGACAACCGAATCCTTCGTTCGGGTCGGAGGATGAGTAGGGTTATCAGACAGCGTGAGGTTTTCTTGGCTGCTCCGCCATAACAAGATTAACACCAGCATCTGCGCGACAATCACATAGTGTCTCGCAGGATGTTCGCTTCCGCATACTTCCCCGTAAGGTAATTTCAAAGCGAGGCACTTATCCCTTAACGGAGCCTCATGAAAGCGGATTGCTCGGACGTGGGCACATTCATTACGAATTTTCCGAAGCTTGTGAAGCAAGCTGCGCTCTTCTTGGGAAATCACTCCCACCGAAAAGCTGAGGTTTATCCGCGCACTGAATGTGGCCAGTGGGGCAGTTCCATCAAATAGTTCATCTGTGCTTTTCGCTTGGACAAGACGAATCCGAAGAAGATCTTTGAGCGCGTCATCCAGCGCTGCGGCAGTCAAGAGAACTGCACCGCGTTCTGATTCATGTTCGAGATCAGAAAACAGTTCCACATATGATTGCGTCTTAGGCCATCGGTCTACGAGTTCTGCGAGACCAATCTCGATGACTTCAAGTGAACGCTCAGAATTCATCCATCACCTTTCGATCTTACGTCTGCAAAATCCCGCATCTCGGCCTGTACACCAGCGTAACGCGCGCGTCCGCCTTTGCCTACCTCGTCGTCCCGGACGATGTCCGCTCCGGGGCTGTGAGCGGTCACTCAGGCGTTGAACTTCTATCAACAAAACCGAAAACCACTCCACAACTCAGGGCTACAAAACCAACCCTGCCTCCCGGATCTCCCGGATACCCCGGCCCCGCATTCAATCCCCGTGGTCGGGCACTTTCCGCGAGGGGGCCACGTAGGGGCGCGTGACGTCCTTCAGCGTGGCTTCCAGCGCTTCGCAGTCGAGGCGGATCGCCCCGTCGCCCGCGAGCGTGATCACCACATGGCCCGCCGCGTCCTCGCCCTCGACCCATTCCACCGTCAGAACCGACAGGATCATGTCCTTGTCGGAACGGTCGATGCCCTGCGTCTGCACGCCCATGACGTTCTCGAAGGCCAGCACGGCCTGCACCCGCTCGGGCGCATGGCGGCCGAGGCCCCTGTCTTCCCAGCGAAAGCGGTTGAGCAGGAGCGCGAAGCGCCGCGCGCCGCGATCAAGGCGCATCTCCGTGATCGGCAGGACCGCATCCTGCACCAGCGCGGAGATGACCTTCAGGTCCTCTGTGTCCATTGCCCCGAGATTGACGGGGCGCTCGCCGCCGTCCTCGAAACGTGCGTCTTCATCCGTCATTCGCTCACCCGTTCTATCTGTGCCCCGATGCCCGAGAGCTTGCGCACGACCTTCTCGTAGCCGCGGTCGAGGTGGTAGACGCGGTTCACCACGGTCTCGCCCTCGGCGGCCATGGCCGCGAGGATGAGCGAGACAGAGGCGCGCAAATCCGTGGCCATCACGGGCGCGCCCTTGAGCTTCTCGACGCCGCGCACCGTCGCCGTGCCGCCATGCACGTCGATATCCGCGCCCATGCGCACGAGCTCGGGCGCATGCATGAAGCGGTTCTCGAAGATCGTCTCCTCGAGAACGGATGTGCCTTCGGCGGTGCAGAGCAGGGCCATCATCTGGGCCTGCAAATCCGTCGGAAAGCCGGGGAACGGCTCGGTCTTCACATCGACCGCCTTGATGCGCCCGTTCCTGCGCGCGACCTTCAGGCCCTTGTCCGTCTCCTCCACATCGACACCGGCGAGGTGCAGCTTCTCCACGAAGCTCTCCACGAGGCCGATCTGCCCGCCGAGGCACTCGACCTCGCCGCCGCAGATCGCCGGGGCGAGCATGTAGGTCCCCAGTTCGATCCGGTCGGTGACGACCTGGTGGGTCGCCCCGCCCAGCCGCTCCACGCCCTCGATGGTGATCGTCGAGGTTCCGTCGCCCTCGATCTGCGCGCCCATCTTGCGCAGGCAGCTCGCCAGGTCGACGATTTCCGGCTCGCGGGCAGCGTTGTTGATGACCGTGGTGCCCTTCGCCAGCGTCGCGGCCATCATGATGTTCTCGGTGGCCCCGACCGAGGCGAAAGGAAAGTCGATCGCCGCGCCCTTGAGGCCGCCGCCCGGGGCCTCGGCGTGCAGATAGCCTTCTTTCAGCTCGATCGTCGCGCCCATCTTCTCGAGCCCGTCGGTGTGAATGTCCATCGGCCGCGCGCCGATGGCGCAGCCGCCCGGCAGCGAGACGACGGCCCGGCCCTCGCGCGCCAGCAGCGGGCCGAGCACGAGGTTGGAGGCGCGCATCTTGCGCACGATGTCATACTCGGCAACGTGGTTCACCGCGCCATGGCAGGACATGGCGACGACCTGCCCGTCACTGAGCGCGCTGATCTCGGCCCCGAGCGAGCGCAGAAGCTCCGTCATCGTCTTGATGTCCGACAGGCGCGGCGCGTTGGTGAGCGTCAGGGGCTCTTCGCTGAGCAGGCAGGCCGGCATCAGCGCCAGGCAGGCGTTCTTGGCCCCCGCGATCGCGATCTGCCCCTGCACGGGTCCGTTGCCCGTCACGATGATCCTGTCCATCCGCTCTACCCTTCGTCCTTGTCACTGCTCCCGGAGCCGCCCGTCTCGCCGCCGGAGTCGCCCGTCACCTCGCCCGCCGCACGCGCGCGGGCCTGCGCCTTCCTGCGGGCCATATTGGCCTTGAGAGCGGCTTTCAACCGCTCTTCGCGCGGACTGCCGGCCTTGGCCTTGCGATCTTGCTTTTTACGCTCCATGCGCTGTTCATATATGGTGCTGCCGCACCCGTCCAGATTGGCCTTGCATGGTGGCGGATTTGCGTCTAATCACCCGCCACGCTCGCGAGGCTGCAGTAGCTCAGTGGTAGAGCACTCCCTTGGTAAGGGAGAGGTCGGGAGTTCAATCCTCCCCTGCAGCACCAGCGTCCTGCATTCAGCCCCAATCCCCATGCCACGTCACGACCACCAGGCTTCCATCGCCTCGGCGCTGACAGCCGCCTTCGGCCCGATGGCCACGATGCGCCCCGTCTCGGGCGCGGCGCATGGCGTTACGCTTG
Organism: Rhodobacteraceae bacterium 63075; assembly: GCA_003417655.1. Taxonomy (GTDB): domain Bacteria; phylum Pseudomonadota; class Alphaproteobacteria; order Rhodobacterales; family Rhodobacteraceae; genus Lentibacter. Next base: position 98,268 of record QVMW01000007.1, on the reverse strand, counting down.
ACTGGCTGCCCACCACGTGCAGCTCCAATCCGCCGCCCTCGCCTCTCACGCGGCCCTTGACGCGGTAGACGCCCTCGGGGCGCGCGGCGAGTTTTGCCGCGAGCGCGTCGCGCGTGTAGCTGCGCGCGTCCTCGGCGGACCAGCTCGCATAGGCCGGATGCCCCGCGCCGCGCGGCTGCGGGGTCTGCTTTTCTCCTCCCTCGAGAAGCAGCGGCGCAAGCGGCATATCCTCTTCGAGCGTCATGACCGGCGCGCCCGAAAGCGCGGCGAGCGGCATTTGCAGCGCGCCCGCCGCGCCCTTCGTGACCAGCACGAGATCGGCCTCGGATACTTGCGCCTTGACCTGCTCCTGAACCAGCCTGTCCTCTGAAAGCGCGCCGTAGTTCAGCGCGTCGACGAGCGTGACGACGCCGGCATATGCCAGCTCCTTCTCGGCCAGCGCCACCGCGGCGATCTTGGCCGGCTGGGCCACGCCGCTGGCCTCGATGATCAGGTGATCAGGGCGCGGCTCACGGTCGAGCGCATCGCCCACGGCCATGAAAAGATCGCCCCCGATGGTGCAGCAGACGCAGCCGTTCGAAAGCGTCAGCTTGTCCTCGTCGGCGCTCTCCAGAAGCTCGGCATCGATGTTGATCGCGCCGAAATCATTGACCAGGACCATCAGCCTGAGCCCATGATCCTCGGCCAGAAGGCGGTTGATGAGCGTGGTCTTGCCCGCGCCCAGATATCCCGCGATCACCGTCAGGGGCAGGCGGGTCATAAAAGGCCGACCCTCCCGCCGAGCACGGTGCCGAGCACCTCGACATCCCTGAGCGCCGCGGCCCTGGTCGGGTCTTCCGCCAGAACGGCGAAATCGGCGCGCTTGCCCGCCTCGATGGAGCCGATCTCCCGGTCCATCTTGAGCGTATAGGCCGCCCCCAGCGTGATCGCGTGTAGCGCCTCGTCAACGGTGATGCGCTGATTCTCGCCCAGAACGCGCCCCGTCATCGTCTGCCGCTCGACGGCGCACCAGGCGGTGAAGAGCGGCCCCATCGGCGTCACCGGCGCATCGGAGTGGATCGCGACGCGCACGCCCTCGTCCAGCGCCGCGCGGGCCGCATCCATCCGCAGTGCGCGGTCCTCGCCGATGGTGAGCGCCGCGTGCTGGTCGCCGAAATACCAGATGTGGTTGGAGAAGATGTTGGTGCAGATGCCCATGGCGGCGCAGCGGCGGAACTGGTCATGCCCCATCATCTGGCAATGTTGGAGCACATGGCGGCTGTCGGGCCAGGGATGCTTGCGGCTCGCAGCCTCGATCGCCGCGATCGACACTTCCGAGGCCTCGTCGCCATTGGTGTGGATATGCATCTGCACGCCGCGTTTCTGCATCTCCTCGCAAAGCGCATGGATCGTCTCGGGCGGCGTGTTCCAGATTCCGTTCGGCTGACCGCCCACGTAGCCGGGCCATTTCACCCGCGCGGTCCAGCCCTGGATCGAGCCGTCGGTCATCAGCTTCACCGCCCCGAGGCGCAGCTTGTCATGGCTGTGGTCCTTGAGGCGCAGCGCCTTCTCGGCGATCTCGCCCGGGCTCGCGCCGACCGCGCCCAGCGTCGGCACCAGGCGGATCGGGAAGCTCTCTTCGCCTGTCACCTGCACCAGTTTGCCGAGATCGTCATCCTCTATGGTGGCGAAGAGATCGGTCGTTGTGGTCACTCCCGCACGCTGGCAGACCCTGCCATAGGTTCGGATGGCCGGTTCGGTCTGGCTCAGCCCGCGGAAGTCGATCCCGAGGCGGCGCATGATGGGAAACATCGCGGCCAATTCCTGAAGCTCCCCGGTCAGCGCGCCATCCGCGCCGCGGATCACGCCCTCCACGTTCGTCTCCGGCCCGTAACCGGCCAGTTCCAGCGCGGTCGTGTTCACGCACATCAGGTGAAAGTTCGAGTACATGATGGCGATGGGCCGCTCGGTGCTGATCCTGTCGAGATGATGGCGACTCAGGCGGTCCGAGGTCAGGAAGATCGGGTCGAACCCCCAGCCGACAAGTGGCTTGCCAGCCTCCAGCCCGGCCTCGTATTCGCGCAGGCTGGCGACCACCTCCTCGATATCCGTCATGCCCTTCCAGAGCTTGCCGTCCGGGTCCACGCGGTCATGGTAACCCGCATAGGCATAATCCCAGATCGCGCCGCCAATCATGTGCGCATGTCCCTCGACGAAACCCGGCATCAGCACCGCATCGGCCAGCGTGTCGTCATGTACCACGTCGCCCCACTGGTCGGCGCAGTCGGCCCCGCCAACCGCGAGGATGAACCCGTCCTGCACCGCCACATGCGTCGCGCGTGGGCGGTTGGGGTCCATTGTGATGATCTCGCGGGCTTTGTAGACGGTGATCTCGGCCATGTTTTCCTCCCTTGGGCTTTCAGGGGTAGCCCAGTGTTGAAAAGCGGAAAAATAGATTTATCATCGCCATTAACTCTATTTTTCCGAGGATTGGCCCATGCAGTTCACCCTCAAGCAGCTCGGATATGTCGATGCCGCCCTGCGCACCGGCTCGATCGCGCAAGCCGCCAAGGAGATGAACATCTCGCAAAGCTCCATCGCCGCGGCCATCGATGCAATCGAAGCGCTCATGGGCGTATCGCTCTTTCACCGGATGCCCGCGAAGGGCATTCGTCCGACCGAGGCAGGCCTCGTCGCGGGCGAAAAGATCGCCCAGTTCCTCGCCGGCGCGCGCATTCTCGAATCCGATCTCATGTCATCGCAGGGCAATGCCGTGGGCAGCCTGCGCCTGGGCTGCTATGCCCCGACCGCGCCCTACATGTTGCCGCTTATTCTTGGCCGCGTGCGCGCGCAGCACCCGAAGGTCAGGGTCGAGCTCAAGGAGGGCGACATGGAAGGGCTCGTCGGCTTTCTGAACACCGGCGAAGTCGATGTGGCCCTCACCTACAGACGCACGACACCCGAGACGATGCCGTTTCAGCCGCTCTTCACCGCGCCGCCCTGGGCGCTCATCGCCGAGAGCTCGCCGCTCGCGGCGAAAGACATCGTCACCCTGGAGGAACTCGCTCCGCTGCCGATGATCCTGCTCGATCTGTCCTCGACGGAGTCCTATTTCACCAAGCTGTTCACCGACCGGGGCCTGACGCCGAATGTCGTCCACACAACGCGCTCCAGCTCGGTCCTGCGCGGGCTTGTGGCGGCGAATTACGGCTATTCGCTGCTCAATATCTGCGGCCCGAACGACCGCAAGGAAGACAGCGGCTATGTCTGCCGCCCGCTCGCCGGCCCGATCGACTCGCCGAACTTCGGATTGGCCTACACCAGCAGCGGCCGGCACACGACCATCGTCACGGCCATGGTCGACATCTGCACGAGCCTTGCCGGGGAAGGCGCCTTCGATTCGCTCGTGCTGCGCGCTGAATGATCGGAAAAATGTGGCTTATCCTTGGGAAAAGCAACTTTTTCCGAAGGATCGGGGCGCGATAGCCTCGTTTCAAAACAAAACCAGGGAGACTCACATGAGACATATGACACGCCTTCTGGGCGCGGCCGTGCTGTCCGCGACAGCGCTCACTTCGGCTCCGGTCCATGCCGAGGGCGGCACCCTCGTCATCGCATCGTCGCAGGTGCCGCGCCACCTCAACGGCGCGGTGCAATCGGGGATTGCCACAGCCGTGCCCTCGACACAGATCTTCGCCTCGCCGCTGCGCTATGACGAGAACTGGGAGCCTCAGCCTTACCTTGCCGAAAGCTGGCAGGTGAGCGATGACGGCATGTCTGTCACGCTCAACCTCGTGCAGGACGCGACTTTCCATGACGGCGAGCCCGTCACCTCCGAGGACGTGGCCTTCTCGATCATGACGACCAAGGAGAACCACCCCTTCAAGTCGATGTTCGCGCCTGTAGAAAGCATCGAGACTCCCGATGCGCACACCGCCGTCATCAAGCTCAGCCAGCCGCATCCCGCGCTTCTGCTGGCGCTTTCGCCAGCGCTCGCACCGGTGCTGCCCAAGCATGTCTTCGGTGACGGGCAGGACCCCAAATCGCATCCGGCCAACTCCGATCCGGTCGGCTCCGGGCCCTTCATGCTCGAGGAATTCACCGCCGGTGAAGCCATCGTGCTCAAGAAGAACCCCGATTTCTTCATCGACGGACGCCCCAAGCTCGACGAGATCATCGTGCGGATCATCAAGGACCCGTCGGCCCTGCTCATCGCGATGGAGAACGGCGAGGCCGACATGTATCCCTTCATGGCCGGCAGTCAGGAAATCCGGCGGCTCGAAGGGGCCGATCACCTCGAGATCACCAATGAGGGCTATGCCGCCGTGGGCCCGCTCAACTGGCTGGCCTTCAACACCGCCAATGAAAAGCTCTCCGATGTCCGCGTGCGCCGGGCGATCGCCTACGCCCTGGACCGCGAGTTCATCACCAATGCGCTGCACCGCGGTGTCAGCCAGCCGCAGCGCGGCCCGATCATCGAGAGCTCGCCCTTCTTCACCATGCCGGACGAGACCTATGACACGGATCTCGACAAGGCCAATGCCCTGATGGAGGAGGCCGGCTATGGCGACGGGATGGAACTGACCATCGATTTCATCCCCGGCCCCAAGGAGCAGCAGCAATCCGTGGCCGAATACCTCAAGTCGCAACTCAAGAAGATCGGCATCGCCCTGACGGTGCGCGCCGCGCCCGACTTTCCCACATGGGCGGGCCGCGTCGGCGGGCATGATTTCGAGCTGACGATGGATATCGTCTTCAACTGGGGCGATCCGGTGATCGGCGTGCACCGCACCTACCTGAGCGACAATATCCGCAAAGGTGTCATCTGGTCGAACACGCAGCAATACAGCAACGCGCGCGTGGACGAGCTTCTGGCACAGGCCGCTGTCGAAACCGACATGGACAAGCGCAAGGCGCTTTATGCCGAGTTCCAGCAAATCATCGCGCAGGACCTGCCGCTCTACACGATCAACGCGCTGCCCTATCACACGGCCTACGACAAGAAGCTGGTGAACCCGCCCAAGGGTATCTGGGGGACCATGCACCCGATGGACAGGGTCGAATGGTCCGAGTGATCTGAAAAGCCGGGGCCGCGCACACCGCGCGGCCCCAAAACCAAACGGGCAGAACACGCATGAGCACATCCTTCATCCTGCGGCGCCTCGGCTATGGCCTCCTGCTGATGCTGGGCGTCGTCGTGCTCAACTTCCTTCTGATCCGCCTCGCACCCGGTGATCCGGCTGTCGTGATCGCCGGTGAAATGGGCGGCGCGACAGAGGAGATGCTCGAGAGCATCCGTGAGGAATACGGCCTCAACAAGCCGGTTCTGGTGCAACTCTGGATCTACGTCTCGGGCGTTGCTCAGGGCAATCTCGGCGAAAGCTTCTTCTTCAACCAGCCTGTCTCCAAGCTGATCGCCCAGCGCATCGGCCCGACCATCCTGCTGGTGATTTCCGCGCAACTCCTGTCGATCCTGATCGGCGTCTTCCTCGGCGTGATCGCCGCGCGCAAGCCCAATGGCCTGATGTCGGGGTTCGTGACCGTCTTCGCCACGATCGGCTATGCCGTGCCGGTGTTCTGGACGGGGATCATGCTGATCATCCTCTTCGCCTCGGCGCTGCCGATCTTTCCCGTGGAAGGCATGCAATCGGTCAAGCTGCGCGATGCTCCGTTTTTCACGCAGGCGGTCGATGTGGCGCATCACCTCGTGCTGCCCGCCTTCACGCTGGCCATCATCTACCTGGCGCAATATGCCCGCCTCAGCCGCGCCTCCATGCTCGAAGTGCTGGGCTCCGATTATATCCGCACCGCCCGCGCCAAGGGGGCCTCGGAGCGCTCCGTGCTCTTCCGGCATGCACTGCGCAATGCCGCCCTGCCGATCCTCACGGTGGCGGGCCTGCAATTCGGCAACCTCATCTCCGGCGCTCTGCTGGTGGAGACGGTGTTCAACTGGCCCGGCATGGGCCGGCTCGCTTTCGAGAGCATCCTGCGCCGTGACTACCCGACCATCATGGGCGTGCTTTTCTTCGCCTCCGCCATGGTGGTGGTCGCCAATCTTCTGACCGACATATCCTACCGCTGGGCCGACCCCCGGCTGAGAGGCCGCTCATGAGCGACATGACCGATTACAAGGCCGAAAGCCCGGCCCGCGAAGCCTGGCGCATGTTCCGCAGGAATGTCCCCGCGCTGGCCGGCGTGTTGATCCTCGGCATCATCGTCCTGCTCACGCTCTACGGCCAGTTCTTCTATGCCGGCGATGCCTTCGACGTGGTCTGGGCGCCGCATGAGCCGCCCGGCGCGACGGCCGAGTATCCGCTCGGCACCGACTATCTCGGCCGCGACATCATCGCCGGCCTGCTCACGGGCGGCGGCCCGACCCTGGCCGTGGGCGCTGTCGCGGCGGCGATCACCATGGTGATCGGGATCACGCTCGGCGCGCTCGCCGGCTTTTACGGCGGCTGGGTCGACAACCTGCTGATGCGCATCACCGAGTTCTTCCAGGTCCTGCCCGCCCTGCTCTTCGCCATGGTGCTGGTCACGCTCTTCTCACCCTCGCTCTGGACCATCGCGATCGCCATCGGCGTGGTCAGCTGGCCCCAGACGGCGCGTCTCACGCGGGCTGAGTTCTTCAAGATCAAGGAGCTCGAATACGTCACCGCCGCCCGCGCCATCGGGGCGCGCAACAAGCGCATCATCTGGACGGTGATCCTGCCCAATGCCATGCCGCCGCTCATCGTCTCGGCGACGCTCACGATCGGCGTCGCGATCCTCTTCGAAGCGGGGCTGAGCTTTCTCGGGCTCGGCGATCCCAATGTCATGAGCTGGGGGCTGATGATCGGGGCCAACCGCGAATACATCCTTGATGCGTGGTGGCCGGTCACCTTCCCGGGCCTTGCGATCTTCTTCACCGTCTTCGCGGTCAGCCTCATCGGCGACGGCCTCAACGATGCCTTCAACCCGAAGCTGAGGGAGCGCTGATGACAGCCCTGCTCGACATCAACGATCTGCGCGTCACCTTCAACACCCGCTACGGCGAGGTGACGGCGCTCGATTCCGTCTCGCTCAATGTCAATGCGGGCGAGACGCTCGGTGTCGTCGGCGAGTCGGGCTGCGGCAAGTCGATCACCGCGCTCGCCACGATGGGGCTCATCCCCTCGCCTCCCGGTCGTATCGCGGGCGGGTCGATCAAGCTGGCCGGGGAGGAACTGACAGGCGCCTCCGACGCCCGCCTCCGCGCCCTGCGCGGGGCCGATATCGCGATGATCTTCCAGGAGCCGATGACCTCGCTCAACCCGGTCTTCACCGTCGGCGACCAGATCGCCGAGGCGATCATGCTGCATCAGAAGGTCAGCGCCGCTCAGGCCTTCAAGGATGCGATCGCCCTGCTCGATCGCGTCGGCATCCCCTCGCCCGCCGAGCGCGCGCGCGACTATCCCCACCAGCTTTCCGGCGGCATGCGCCAGCGCGTGATGATCGCCATGGCCGTCTCCTGCCGGCCCAAGGTGCTCATCGCCGACGAGCCGACAACCGCGCTCGACGTGACCGTGCAGGCGCAAATTTTCGATCTGCTCAACGAGATACAGCGCGAATTCGGCGCCGCGATCATCCTGATCACCCATGACATGGGCGCGATCTCGGAAATGGCCGACCGCGTCGCCGTCATGTATGCGGGCCGCGTGATCGAACAGGCCCGCGCCGATGACGTGCTCGATGCCCCGCAGCACCCCTATGCGCGCGGCCTCATCGACTGTATCCCCGCCCTCGGCAAGGGGGAGACCGAGCTCAGGGAAATCCCCGGCGTGGTGCCGCCGCTGCACCTGCTGGGCGCAGGCTGCGCCTTTGCCGACCGCTGCGCCCACAAGTTCGCCCGCTGCGAAAGCGAGAAGCCCCTGCTGGCCGATCACGGCCATCACCCGGCCGCCTGCCACGCTGTCGAGGAGGGCCGGATATGACCGCGCTGCTCAGGGCCGAGGACCTCACGGTCCGGTTCCGCCTCGCCAAGCAGAGCCTCTTCGGCCCGCCGGTGCATCTGGAAGCCGTGCGCGCCGTCTCCTTCACCCTGGAGAAGGGCCGCGCCCTTGGCATCGTCGGCGAGAGCGGCTCCGGCAAGACGACCACGGCCATGGCCGCGATCCGGCTCACGGAGGCGGCGGGCGGCAAGGTTCTGTTCGAGGGCGAAGACCTGCTCGCACTCGATGACGAGGCGATGCGCGCGCGCCGGCGCGATATCCAGCTCATCTTCCAGGACCCCTACTCCTCGCTCAACCCGCGCGCCCGCGTGGCCGATATCGTGCGCGAACCCATGGACCTGATGGAAATCGGCACGCCCGCCGAGCGCGACGCCCGCGTGCGCGAGCTCTTCGGCCTCGTCGGCCTGCGCGCCGACCAGCTCGGCCTATTTCCGCACCAGTTCTCCGGCGGTCAGCGCCAGCGCATCTCCATCGCCCGGGCGCTGTCGACCAATCCCAAGCTGCTTGTCTGCGACGAGCCCGTCTCGGCGCTCGACGTTGCGATCCAGGCCCAGATCCTGAACCTGCTGGCAAGGCTCAAGGAAGAGCTGGGGCTGAGCTATCTCTTCATCAGCCACGATCTCGGCGTCGTGCGCCATGTCTGCGATGATGTGGCGGTGATGTATCTCGGCAAGATCGTCGAGCACGGCCCGCGCGACGCGATCTTCGACGCGCCGCAGCACCCCTACTCGCAGGCGCTGCTCGCCGCTGCGCCCTCGCTCAAGCGGCGCAAGTCGGAAGGCTATGTGCGCCCGATGAAGCTCTCTGGCGATCCGCCGTCACCCATCAGGCCGCCGAAGGGCTGCGCCTTCGCCGACCGTTGCCCAAAGGCGCAAGAGCTGTGCCGTGATATGCCGCCCGAGCCGCATGAAGAAGGCGCGCTGCGCGTTGCCTGTCACTTCCCGGGATAGGCGTCGGGCCGAGAACCGGCATCAGGGCCGCGCGGGGCGGCTTTCGTTGCAGCGCCCCGATTTGAAACAGGCAAAACCCGTTTCCGCATGCGCCGCCACATCGCCGGAGAAGGCCCAGCCGCCACAGGGCCCGGCCTCCAGCTCGTAGCCCGCCTCGTGCAGGCGCAGAAATGCGAGATAGCGCGCGCCCGATGTGAGCCCGCCACACCACGGCCCGAGGCAGGGCACAGAGATCGTGATCTCGCGGTCGAAGGGATGGTTGAAGCCGCTGCGGCTCATGGCCATGCCGTTGAGGCGGGCCTCGATGCGCGTCTCTTTCGGCGTGACATTGGGCTTGCCATGCTCCGCTTTCGGCAGCTTGCCCTCATCGAAGCGGATCACGCCTTGCACGACAATATAATCCTCTTCGGACGCAGCGGCCCGCGCATAGCTCGTTTCCACGGAAGCGGGGATGCACGAGAGGGCCTGCGCCCCACCGGCCAGAAGTGAAAGCGCCGCGGCACCGGCCCATGCCAGGCGGGGCATCATCGCAGATGCTCCTCGAACTCGGCAATGACCGCCTCGTAGACAACCCGCTTGAACGGCACGATGCTGCGGACGAGCTCATCTGCCGGAAGCCAACGCCACTCGGAAAACTCCGGGTGCTCCGTCTCGATGTTCACATCCTCATCTTCCCCGAGAAACCGCAACAGGAACCATGTCTGTTTCTGCCCGCGATACCGCCCCTTCCAGATGTTCGGGACAAGCTCATGGGGCAAATCATAGGGCAGCGCCTGCTTCGAGCGCGCCACGATCTCGACCATGTCGCGCGTCACGCCCGTCTCTTCCCAAAGCTCGCGCAGCGCGGCCTCCTGCGGGTCTTCTCCCGGATCGACCCCGCCCTGCGGCATCTGCCAGGCCTCCTGGTCGCGGTCGCGCCGCTGCCCGACGAAAATCTCGCCCTCGCGGTTCATCAGCATCACCCCGACGCAGGGACGATAGGGAAGTTTCTCGATCTCTTCAGGGGTCATCTCGTCACTCACTTCATGAAGAACAATATGGTCATGATCAGGCCCACCGCCACGATTCCCGCGCGCAGCAGCGCCAGATTGGTGATTTTCCGCGCAAGGGCGGCACCGATATAGCCGCCCGCCGTCGTGGCGAGGGCCAGCACGAGGGCACTCTTCCAGGCGATCAGCCCGGCCAGCGCCAGGGTGACCGCCGAGACAAGGCTCAGCAGCGCGGAGAGCACGTTCTTGAGCCCGTTCATGCCGTGCAGGTTCTTGAACCCCATGAGCCCGAAAGCGGCCAGCAGCATGATCCCGAGCCCGCCGTTGAAGTAGCCGCCATAGACCGACACGGCCAGCAGCGCGGCGACGGCCCCGGCAAGGCCCAGCCCGGCTCCGCCCGCGAGGCGGGGCAATATCCACGGCCCGGCGGCGAAAACCGCCGTGGCAACCAGCAGAAGCCACGGGACCAGCCCCATGAAGGCCTCGTCGGAGGTGACCGTCAGCAAGAGCGCGCCGAGCAGCCCGCCGAGAACGGCGATCCCCAGCATCGGGCGCAGGCTGATCGGCCCCTCGGCCTCCATGTCACGGCGGAAAGCCCAGGCCGAACCGACATAGCCCGGCAGCGCCGTGAGCGTCGCCGTGGCATTGGCCATCACCGGCGGGATGCCGATCCAGACCAACGCGGGGAAGGAGATGAACGTGCCACCACCGGCCACGGCGTTGAGCGCCCCGGCCGAAAACCCGGCGATTCCCAGAACCAGCATTTCGAGCATGTGTGGCCTTTCCTTCTCGTCCCGCAGCTGTATCGGCCATCCGCCGCCCCGGCGCAATCGATGGGCGTAAAAAAGCGCCGCGCGGCTTCCCGCACAGCGCTTTCATGTCTTCGCAAGCGGTTTACTCGCCTTTCGGCCCCAGCGCCACGAGACCCTTGAGGATGTCGATCGCATAAGCGAGCTGGTAGTCATCCTCGCGGCGCTTGGCCGCTTCGAGAGCCGCTTCCTGCTCCTTCTTGATCTGCTCGATCTGGTCCTCGCTGAGGCTGTCATTGCTGATCGAGCCGCGCAGATCGGACTCGGAGCGCGCGTTGAACCGGGTCTCGGCTTCCTCGGCTTCGGCCTCGGTCTCCGGCGTGCGGCGCGGCTGCTCGACGACAATGTCGGGCGAGACGCCCAGCGCCTGGATCGAACGGCCCGACGGCGTGTAGTAGCGCGCCGTCGTCAGGCGCATCGCCCCGTCGCCGCGCAGCTGCATCACGGTCTGGACCGAGCCCTTGCCGAAGCTCTTGGTGCCGACCACGATGGCCCGGCGGTGATCCTGCAAGGCGCCGGCGACAATCTCGGAGGCCGAGGCCGAACCGCCGTTGATGAGCACCACGACGGGCTTGCCGCCGGTGAGGTCTCCCGGCGTTGCGTTGAAACGGTCACCGTCTTCGGGGTCACGGCCGCGGGTCGAAACGATCTCGCCGGATTCGAGGAAGGCATCGGACACCTTGATCGCCTGCGTCAGCAGCCCGCCGGGGTTGTTGCGCAGATCGAGCACGAAGCCGTTCACACTGTCCATGCCGCCGGCCTCTTCGACCTGCTTGGCGATCTCCTCTTCGAGGTTGGGATAGGTCTGGCTGTTGAACGTGGTCACACGCAGCACGACCGTCTCGCCCTCGACGCGCGCGCGCACGGCGGTCAGCTTGATCGTGTCGCGGATGATCGAGATTTCCATCGGGTCGTCCAGACCCTCGCGCAGCACGGTGATGATGATCTCGCTGCCGACCGGGCCACGCATCATGTCTACCGCCTCGTCGAGCGTCAGGCCCAGAAGGCTTTCGCCATCGACATGGGTGATGAAATCGCCCGCTTCCACGCCCGCCTCGTCGGCCGGGGTTCCGTCGATGGGCGAGACCACTTTCACGAAACCCTCTTCCTGGGTCACCTCGATCCCGAGCCCACCGAACTCGCCGCGCGTCTGCACGCGCATGTCCTCGGCATCCTCGGGGCTGAGATAGCTCGAATGCGGGTCTAGCGAGGTCAGCATCCCGTCAATCGCCGCCTCGATCAGGTCGGCCTCGTCAACCTCCTCGACATATTGCGCGCGGATGCGCTCGAAAATGTCTCCGAACAGGTCGAGCTGTTGGTAGACATCGGTCGTCTTGGCCGATTCCTGCGCGAGGAGCGGCGCGGCGATCTGGGTCGTCACGCCGATTCCGCCCAGTATGCCGACCGCGGCTGCAATCAGAAACTTTTTCATCTCTCAGTCATCCTTTCCCGTGCGAAACCAGCTTTCGGGATTCACAGGCTCGTTGTTTTCTCTCACTTCCAGGTAGAGCGTTTGTGAAAGATCACTTCCAGCCCCATCTGCCACCTGGGTCAATATTTCGCCGGCTTTTGCCGATCTGCCGCCCATCAGGCCGATCGGCGTGCCTTCCGCGATAACCTCGCCAGTATCGCCATACAACACATCGAGCCCGGCGAACACCATAAGAAGCCCGCTGCGCGGCTCAAGAATCATCACGTTTCCGAAGCTGAGCAGCGGGCCGCGATAGCGGATCGTCGCCGCCGAGGGGGCGGTGACCAGCGCCCGGGGGCGCGTGGCAATCAGCAGGCCCGGCCTTTCGATGCCCGCCGCATCGGCCTCTCCGGCGCGGCGCAGGACGCGTCCCGAGACCGGCAGGGGCAAGCTGCCCTTGCGCGCGTCGATATCTGCCGCCGCCGGATCGGGCACCGCGCCGCCGCTGATCTCGCCGAGCCCGCCGGCGAAAGCATCGAGCGTTTCCGCCGTGGCAATCAGCAGGGCCGTCTTGACCGAATCCTCGGTGAACTTGCGCGGCAGGTCGACCCTGTCGGCAATCGCCTGGCTCAGCTTGGTGCGCGCCTCCTGCACCCCTTCGAGGCCGTCCCTCAGAGTGGCTTCCGCACTGGACTGGAGCTGGCGCAGCGTGCTGACCTCGACAAGCGCCGTGCGCAGCTCTTCCGCCCTGCGGCTGAGCGCGGGGGTCAACTGGCTGACGATCATGCCCGCCCGCGCCGTGCCCAGCGCCCCTTCGGGATGCAGGAACAGCGTGGGCGATCCGACGCGCCCGCGCGCCTGAAGGAGCGTGAGCAACTGGGCGATCTCCTCTTCCTGGCCTGCCAGCTTGAGCGAAAGCTCGCGCTCCTGAACGGTGACGCGCCGCAGCCCGGACCGCACGGCCGAAAGACCGGCCTCGTAGGCGCGCACCGTCTCGGTGAGCGCCGCCACGCGCTCCCGCCCGCCGCTGGCGGCCTCCAGCTTGCCGCGCGCCGCCTCGAGCTCTTGCAGCGCGGCCTGCGCTGCCTCCGCCGGGCTTTGCGCCAGCGCCGCCGGGGCGCAGAGCGAAAGCATCAGGGCCAGGAGCGCGGTGGCCTGTCTCATGTGAGCAGGCTCTTTCCGGTCATCTCGGCCGGTTGCGGCACGCCCATGAGCGCGAGCAGCGTCGGCGCGAGATCGCTCAGCCGCCCTTCGCGCAAGCCCGCGCCCTCGGGGCCTCCAACGAGGATCACCGGCACAGGGTTGATCGTATGCGCCGTGTGCGGCCCGCCTGTCTCGGGGTCGATCATCATCTCGCAATTGCCGTGGTCGGCGGTGATGAGCATCGTCCCGCCCGCTTCCTCCAGGGCCTCCAGCACCCGGCCCAGCCCCCGGTCCACCGCTTCGCAAGCCTGCATGGCCGCCTTGAGGTCCCCGGTATGGCCGACCATGTCGGGGTTGGCGTAGTTGGTGACGATGAGGTCATAGCCCTCCCCGATCGCCTTCACGAAGGCATCGGTCACTTCGGCTGCCGACATCTCGGGCTGCATGTCATAGGTGGCGACTTTCGGCGACGGGGCCATGTAGCGCTCCTCGCCCTCCTCCGCACCTTCCTTGCCGCCGTTGAGAAAGAAGGTCACATGCGGGTATTTCTCCGTCTCTGCGAGCCGGAACTGCCGCAGCCCCTGTTTGGCGACCCACGCGCCCAGCGTGTTCACGATATCGCGCGAGGGAAAGACCGTCTGCATGTAGCGTTCGTGATCGTCGGAATACTCGACCATCCCGAGCCTTGCCGCGAGCGGGGGCAGCCCGCCCCTGTCGAAGCCGTCGAACTCCGGATCGCCCAGCGCAGCGAGGATCTCCCGCGCGCGGTCGGCCCGGAAGTTGAGGCAGAAGAGGCCGTCACCCTCCTGCATCCCGGCGTAGCCCTCCAGAACGGTGGCCGAGATGAACTCATCGGTCTCGCTGCGATTATACCCGTTGGAGACGGCCCCGTGCGCGTTCGCCGCCCGATATTGCCCATCGGCGTGAACGACGGAGTCATACGCCTCCTTCACCCGCTCCCAGCGGTTGTCGCGGTCGAGCGCGAAGTAGCGCCCCGTCAGGGTGGCGATCCGCGCATTTTCGGGCAGCGCCTCTTCCAGAGTGGAAAGATAGCCGAAGGCCGATTGCGGCGCCACGTCGCGGCCGTCGGTGAACGCGTGAATGGCCACGGGAACGCCCGCCTGCGCGATGACGTGCACGGCGGCGATCATGTGATCCAGATGCCCGTGCACGCCGCCGTCGGAGACGAGCCCCATGATGTGCGCCGTCCCACCCGTGTCCTTCAGCTTGGCGATGAACCCCTGCAAGGCGTCGTTCCGCGCGAAGCTGCCATCCTCGATCGCCGTATCGATCTGGCCGAGATCCATGGCCACGACGCGCCCCGCGCCGATATTGGTATGGCCAACTTCCGAATTGCCCATCTGCCCATGCGGCAGGCCGACATCGCGGCCATGGGTCGTGAGCCTGTTATGCGGGCAATCACGCATCATCCGGTCGAAATTGGGGGTGTCGGCAAGGTGCGGCGCATTGGCCTCGGTGTCATCCGAAAGACCCCAGCCATCGAGAATGCACAATACGACGGGTTTGGGGCTGTTCATTTCTCTCACCTTGCTGCTTGCAAGGCGATGTAACCCCTGCGTGGCTCTTGGGCAACCGGGGTAGCGCTAACCCGGGCTCAAGCCCTGTGATAGGGCGCGCCCGAGAGGATGGAGGCGGCGCGGTAGAGCTGTTCGGTCAGCATCACCCGCGCCAGCATGTGCGGCCAGACCATCTTGCCGAAGCTGAGCGAGAAGAGCGCCTCGTCGCGCAGCTCGGAGGCAATTCCGTCCGCCCCGCCGATCACGAAGGCCAGGTCTTGCGTGCCGTCATCGCGCAGCGCCGCGAGACGGGCTGCAAGGTCCGGCGAGCTCATCAGCTTTCCGCGCTCGTCGAGGCAGACAAGCGCCGCCCCCTTCGGCAGAGCCCGCCGCAAGAGCGCGGCCTCGGCCGCCATGCCGCCGCCTTTGCGGTCGTCGATTTCGTGGATGGTGAGGGATGTCAGGCCAAGCGCGCGGCCCGTGCGCTCGAACCTTCGGGCATAATCGTCGATCAGCGCCTTTTCCGGGCCGCCTTTCAGGCGGCCCACAGCGCAGATATGAACCCGCATTCAGGCCTTCGCGGCCGCGGCGGGCGTGAGCCACATCTTTTCGAGCTGGTAGAAATCGCGCACTTCGGGGCGGAAGACATGAACGACGATATCGCCCGTGTCGATCAGCACCCAATCGCCCGCATCCTTGCCTTCCAGCTTGGCGTGGCGGCCATGATCGGTCTTGAGCGTCTGGGCGAGCTTCTCCGAGATCGCCGTCACCTGGCGGGTCGAGCGCCCCGAGCAGACCACCATGTAGTCGCCGATGGAGGATTTGCCGCGCAGGTCGATCTGCACGACATCTTCCGCCTTGTCGTCGTCGAGAGTTTTCAGGATCGCTTCAAGCAGCTCCTCGCTTGAAAGCTCCGCGCCGCCTTTCGGGGCAGCATTCGCCGTGGCCGAAGCCGCAACAGTTTGAGTTGACAGGACCAGGTCCCTCCTTCTTGCGCATCTGTGTCGCCCCGATGCCGAGCGTGGGATCATGCTAGCACCGCATATGTGAACACTCAATGACGGGTTCAAGGCCTGTGGCAAACTGCGTCGGTGCGTTCCGCGCCGGTGCGGGCTTGCAGCTCCGGAATGGACGTTGGAATGCGAAGCTCCCGCGCGGAATCAAGGCCGAAGGCCGCCGCTTTCGATCCAAAGACCCCGGACATCGACACGCGCGCGAAACAAGGACGCCCGCACATGCCAGCCATCCCCTCGAAAATCGCGCGGAAATACCTATATCGAGGCCATAAGCCGACCCGGGAAGACCACGAAACGGAGGTCCGACCATGCCACTGAATTCCCATCGCGAAGTTCCGATCAACCTGCGTCAAAGCGGCGGGCCCAGCGTCGACTTGCTGGTCAATACCCGCGTGCGCAAATCGCCCTTCTGGCACAAATCCGTCGAGCACGGGGTGCGCGCGGCGACGGTCTACAACAGGATGTATCACCCGAGGCTCTACTTCTCCGCCGACCAGGGCGGTCTTCTGGGCGAATACGACTATCTCACCAACCACGTGACGCTGTGGAATGTCGCCGTCGAGCGCCAGATCAGGGTCAAGGGCAAGGATGCCACCCGCTTCATCGACTATCTCGTCACCCGGTCCATGACGGGTGACAAGGAGCTGGACCCCGGCAAGGCCCGCTACGTCGTGCTGTGCAACCAGCACGGCGGCATCGTGAATGACCCCGTGCTGCTGCGGATCGCAAAGGACGAATACTGGCTGTCGATCTCCGATTCCGACGCCGCGCTCTGGGCGCAGGGCGTGAACGCAGACGGCCGATTCGACGTCACCATCGGCGAGATCGATGTCGCTCCCGTACAAATCCAGGGGCCCGACAGCACGGCCCTGCTGACCGACGCCGGCGTCGAGGGCATCGACGAGATGAAGTTCTTCAATCTCATGGAAACGGAGCTGTTCGGCTGTGACGTGGTGATTTCCAAGACAGGCTTCTCCGGCGAGGAAGGCTACGAGATCTACCTGCGCAACGCCACGCAGGACGCCGATGCGCTCTGGGACGGGCTCGTCGCCGTCGGCCAGCCGCATTTCCTGCGCGTGATCGCGCCCTGCCACATCAGCCGGATCGAGGCGGGCATCCTGTCCTACGGGCAGGACATGGACATCGAAACCACGCCCTTCGAGGTCGGGCTGGACTGGCAGGTCGATCTGGACAAGCCCGATTTCATCGGCAAGGCCGCGCTGCGCAAGGTTGCCGAAGAGGGTGTGAGCCACAAGCTTGTCGGGCTGCGCTTCGGCGGGCGGCAGATTGATTGGTACAACTCCGATTTCTGGCCCGTGCTGGGCACTGAAAGCGAAGAGGAGATAGGCTACGTGACCTCGGCCTTCTATTCGCCGCGCATCGGCATGAATATCGCCCTTGCCCGCCTGCCGATTGCCTACGAGACACCGGGCACACCGATCCGGGTTTGCGAGCCCTCGCGGCCCGAGCCGCGCGCGGCCGAAACCTGCGCGACGCCCTTCCACGAGCCGCCCCGCGGCATGAACAGGCCAGTCGGGCTGAGCGGCGGCAAGGAGGGGTGAAAACGTGCAGCGCCGCCGCGCAGCGCCCGGCCACCGGCAAGTCCTTTCGGGCCTCAGCCCGTCTCCGCCCCGCGCGCGGCCTCTTCCCCGAGCATGCGCACTTCGCGCTGCGGGAAGGGGATCGAGATGCCGTTCTCCTGGAAGGCGTCCCAGAGCGCAAGATAGACATTGCCGCGAATATTGGTCAGCCCCCCGGTCGGGTCGCTGATCCAGAACCTCAGGATGTAATCCACCGAACTGTCGCCGAAGCCCACGATATGACACACCGGCGCGCGCTGCTCGAGCACGCGATCAACGCTCGAAGCCGCCTCGATGGCCAGCTTGCGCACCTTGTGAGGGTCATCCCCGTAGGCCGTGCCGAAAAAGATGTCGAGCCGGACGAACTCGTCGGAGTGAGACCAGTTGACCACCTGGCTGGTGATCAGGTCCTCGTTGGGGATCAGGTATTCCTTGCCGTCGCGCGTGACAACGGATGTGTAGCGCGCGCCCAGCGTGTTGATCCAGCCGAAGGTCTCCCCGAGGCTGATCACGTCCCCGGGCTTGATCGACTTGTCGAGCAGGATGATGACACCCGAGACAAGGTTGGAGACGACCTTCTGCAAGCCGAACCCGAGGCCGACGCCGATCGCGCCGGAGAGCACGGCAAGGCCCGTCAGGTCCACGCCGATCGCCCTCAGCCCGATGAAGAACGCCATGCCGTAGAGCGCGACCTGGGCGAACTTGACGACAAGCACCTGCATCGAGGGGCTGATATCCTCGTTGCGCCGCACCCCGCTCGCCGTCGCCTTCGAGACGAAGCGGGCAATGAACAGAAGCACCCCGAGCGTGAAGATCGCCTGCAGGATCATCCATGCCGAGATGCGGATCGTGCCCAGTTCGAAAGCCGCCGCATCGAGCAACTCGCGCGCCTGCTCGGAGAAGCCGAGAATCGACAGGGTGACCCAGGTCCAGGCCGCGTAACGCACCAGCGAGCGCACGAAGCCGTTCACGATGAAACGGGTGACGAAGGCGATCAGAAGCCAGGCCAGCGACAGCTCGGCAACCCCGCCCAGAATGTAGCTGCGCGACGGCCAGGTCACTTCGCGCATGATCCAGACCATCGGGAAAATCATCAACACGAAGAAGATGAGCCGCAGGCGATTGTGGATTACCAGAAGCACGCGCAGGCGCCATTTCGGCCAGTTTCCCCGGCGGCGCATCCATTCGCGAAAGCGCGGCCCGATGAGCTTGGCCAGCAGATGCGCGAAGGCGAAGAGCCCGGCGGCGATGAGGAGCTGATAGGCGTTCCACGGCCTGAGCGCCGTCTCGGCGAAGACGGCAACTTGGTCGAAGAGCGACAGCGCGATCTCCTGCGCGTCGCCTGCCAGGTCCTCGATGGGGGGGTCTGCCGCAACCGCGACGTCGGTTCCGGCAGCCTCAAGGGGGTCGGCCCCGCCCTGCGGCGCGGTCTGGCCGCTGATTTTCTGTGTCGGTCTGTCGGTCATATCCGCCTTTTTGCCTCAAATCTTGCATGCTCTTGGCAGCCGGGCAAGCGGTTAGAGGCCGCCGGCCCTCTTCCGCCGCGGGCCCGGAACATGGCGCTGCGCTCTTGTGAGAATCTGCGCCCTTGTATAGATGAGAGCTATGAAAAGGCTTTTCGACATGGATGATCGCGCCCGCCTGCGCGAGCGCTTCTACGGTGAGACCCTGACCGTGACGGCTTTCCCATAAGCCGCTCCAGCCCTGTCACCTCATTTTCTACAGCAAAACGGGAGAGGACCGATGTCCCCCAAGACACTCTATGACAAGATCTGGGATGCCCACCTGGCCCACGAGGCCGAGGACGGCACCTGCCTGCTCTATATCGACCGGCACCTCGTGCACGAAGTGACCAGCCCGCAAGCCTTCGAAGGGCTGCGCATGGCGGGCCGCACCGTGCGCGCCCCGGACAAGACGATCGCCGTGCCCGACCACAACGTGCCCACCACCGAGGGCCGCGAGAACCCCGAGGCGATGACCGAGGACAGCCGCATCCAGGTCGCCGCGCTCGACACAAATGCCAAGGACTTCGGGATTCACTACTACCCCGTCTCCGACATCCGCCAGGGCATCGTGCATATCGTCGGCCCCGAGCAGGGCTGGACACTGCCGGGCATGACGGTCGTCTGCGGGGATAGCCATACGGCAACCCACGGGGCCTTCGGCGCGCTGGCCCATGGCATCGGCACATCGGAAGTCGAACATGTTCTGGCGACGCAAACGCTGATCCAGCAAAAATCGAAGAACATGAAGGTCGAGATCACCGGCAAGCTCAAGCCCGGCGTGACGGCGAAAGACATCACCCTCGCGGTGATCGGCGAGACAGGCACGGCCGGCGGCACCGGCTACGTGATCGAGTATTGCGGCGAGGCGATCCGCGATCTTTCGATGGAAGGCCGCATGACCGTCTGCAACATGGCCATCGAGGGCGGCGCGCGCGCCGGTCTCATCGCGCCGGATGAAAAGACCTATCAATACGTCAAGGGCCGCCCCCACGCCCCCAAGGCCGGGCACTGGGAACAGGCGATGGAGTGGTGGAAGACGCTCTACTCCGATGAGGATGCCCATTGGGACAAGGTCGTCACGCTCAAGGGCGAGGAGATCGAACCGGTGGTCACATGGGGCACCTCGCCCGAGGACGTCCTGCCGATCACGGCCTCCGTCCCCGCGCCGGAAGATTTCGAGGGCGGCAAGGTCGACGCCGCCCGCCGCGCGCTGGACTACATGGGGCTGAAGGCAGGCCAGAAGCTCACCGATATCGAGATCGACACTGTCTTCATCGGCTCCTGCACCAACGGGCGCATCGAGGACCTGCGCGCCGCCGCCGAGATCCTGAAAGGCAAGAAGATCAAGGTCAAACGCGCCATGATCGTGCCGGGCTCGGGCCTCGTGCGCGCGCAGGCCGAGGAAGAGGGGCTCGCCGACATCTTCAAGGAGGCCGGCTTCGAATGGCGCCTCGCGGGCTGCTCCATGTGCCTCGCGATGAACCCCGACCAGCTCTCGGAAGGCGAGCGCTGCGCGGCGACAAGCAACCGCAACTTCGAAGGCCGCCAAGGCTACAAGGGCCGCACCCACCTCGTCAGCCCCGCCATGGCCGCGGCCGCTGCCGTCACGGGCCACCTCACAGACGTTCGGGAGATGACATGATGGAAAAGTTCGACAAGCTCACAGGGATCGCGGCACCGCTGCCGCTGGTCAATATCGACACCGATATGATCATCCCCAAGCAGTTCCTCAAGACGATCAAGCGCTCGGGGCTGGGCGTCAATCTCTTCGATGAGATGCGCTATGACCGGCAGGGCAATGAAGTCGAGGATTTCGTGCTCAACAAGCCGCAATACCGCGATGCGCAGATTCTCGTCGCGGGCGACAATTTCGGCTGCGGGTCGAGCCGCGAACACGCGCCCTGGGCGCTGCTGGATTTCGGCATCCGCTGCGTGATCTCCACCAGTTTCGCCGACATCTTCTACAACAACTGCTTCAAGAACGGCATCCTGCCCATCGTCGTCTCCCCCGAGGAACACGCCAAGCTGATGGACGATGCCGAGCGCGGGGCGAATGCCGTGCTCACGGTCGACCTGGAAAACCAGACGATCTCCGGCCCCGATGGCGGCGAGATCGGCTTCGAGGTCGACCCCTGGCGCAAGCACTGCCTGCTGAACGGGCTCGACGATATCGGGCTGACCTTCGAGAAATCCGCCTCGATCGATGCCTTCGAGGCCAAGGCCTCGGCGGAGCGGCCCTGGGTCTGAGCGGACGCGCGCGAAAACGAATTCGGCCCCGCCTGCGCCGGGCCGGATTCCAACAAACTGGTTAATGTTCTCTTAATCCAGTCCTGCGCATGCTCATGTGCGAACCCACTAGATATGGTGTTTTGCCTTTATACACCTGTATTTAGGCATCGAAATTGATGCAATCTCGCACCACTTTCACCCTTAAAATGCCCCAATTCGAAGCTCTCATTCATGCAGGTCTTGAGATGCGAATCGAAAGAAGGCAAAAGTTGGGCAAGATTGAGGCAACCGTCACAAAGACGCATTCAGGTTGGAACAAGACCGCGGCATCGAATCGCGGTCGGCCAGGTTGGAAGGATAGGGCAGTGTTCACCCGCTTCGCAGGCGCCGCCGTGCGCGCAGTATTCATGGCTTTGCTCGTCGCAACGCCATCGCTGCTGCTCGGCAATGTCAGCGCCGATGCCGCCCAGATCGTCGTCCTCGCCGCCTTGCTGGCAGCGCTGATGACCTTCATCGAGTATTACAGCCAATACCCGTCCATCGTCGAATTCCGCTACGCATCGCCCTTCAACCGCCTGCGTTTCTATGCCCTCTTCCTCACGGTCACGCTCCTGTCGGTGATCTTCGCGGACAAGGGTGCGCAGGCCAGCGGCATGGCCGAAACGCTGACAAGGCTCGGCACGGCCTGGGGCGACATGCTCGATTTCCCTTATTCGCCAGTGCGGCTCGTTGTCCTCATGATGCCCGAGCAAGCGCCGGAAGCGATCCTGAGTGCCGTGCGCACGGCAGCCGGTATCGCCTACATGGTCTCGCTCTTCGCGCTCGTGCTCTTCGTGATGATGGTGCGCCTGCTCGGCTGGCCGACGCGCAACCGCGCCTTCAACGTCTGGGTCAACCTGCCGCTCTTCGACCCGACAGCCGGCGGAGACGTCGTTCATCGCCTGCGCCGCGATGCGCGCATTAACATTGTGTTAGGTATTTTGCTCCCATTCTTGATTCCGGCAGTGGTCAAAGCTGCGGCGAGCCTCATCGACCCGCTTTCGATGCAGAACCCGCAAACCCTGATCTGGATGATGGCAGCATGGGCATTCATTCCCGCAAGCATGATCATGCGCGGCATCGCCATAGGCCGGATTGCCGAACTGATCGAGCAGAAGCGCAACCGCGCCTATACCGCCGCTCAAAAGAGCGGGGTTCAGGCCGCCTCGGCGTGATCCCAACGCTGGCGGCTCTCCCGGCACTTCTTCTTTCCCTGATCGCGACAGCCCTGCCCGCCATGCTCTCGGCAGGAGATCTGCGTATCGCCTTCTTCAACGCCGAGCTCAGCCGCAGGGGCCCCGGCCTTCTGCTGCGTGACATCGAGCGGCGCGATGCGCAGGTGATCGCCGCGCGAGACGTGATCGCGCTCCATGCGCCCGACATCCTCGTGCTCTCGGATATCGACCATGACGCCGAGCTGCGCGCATTGGGGGCCTTCGCGGAGCTGCTCGCGGAAGAAACCGCCCCCTATCCTCATCTCTTCGCGCGCCGCCCCAACAGCGGCATGCCCAGCGGCCTCGACATGGACGGGGATGGCCTCGAAGGCGGGCCGCGAGATGCGCAGGGCTTTGGATATTTCTCGGGGCAAGGCGGGCTGGCCGTGCTGTCGCGGCACCCGTTCGACGAGGCCGGCTTTCAGGATTTCAGCACCCTGCTGTGGACAGATGCCCCCGATGCGTTCCTGCCGCGCCATGAAGACGGCGCGCCCTTCCCCTCCGAAGCCGCCCTGTCGGCCCAGCGCCTCTCTTCGGTCGCGCATTGGGCCCTGCCCGTCATCACGCCAAGCGGCCCTGTGACGCTGCTCACGCACCAGGCCGGGCCGCCGGTCTTCGACGGACCGGAAGACCGCAACGGCAAGCGCAACCGCGATGAAAACGCGCTCTGGCTGCATCTGCTGGACGGGACGCTCGGCCCCGCGCCCCAAGGCCCCCTCGTGCTCATCGGCGGGACCAATCTCGACCCCGCCGATGGCGAGGGGCACCGCGACACCATGCGCGCCCTGCTGGCCCATCCCCGGCTGCAAGACCCCCTGCCCCGCTCGGAAGGCGGCGCCGCCGCCGCAACGCAGGGCCAAAGCGGCGACCCGGGCCTCGACACCGCCGATTGGCGCGAGCCGAGCCCCGGGAACATGCGGGTGGACTATGTCCTGCCTTCGAGGGATTTCACCGTGAAGGACGCGGGCGTCTTCTGGCCGCCGAAGGGCCGGTCAGGCCATGACCTTGCCCTTGCCGCCAGCCGCCACCGCCTTGTCTGGGTCGATGTCGAACTGCCTTAAAACCTCATCGAGCGGTGTTGGCTCGAAATCGGGCAGCAGCCTGTCGAATTTCTCCGAAGAGAGCGCGTGCGGCGTGTCGAAGAGATAGCGCATCTCCGAGAATTCCCGCGCCAGCTCCCAGAAAGGCGACGCCAGCCGCATCGCCCACCAGGGGAAACGGGCATAGCGCAGCTTGCGCCCACTCATCGCCTCGAGCCGCGCCTTGAGCTCATCGAGCGTGAAGGCATGGCCCGGAAAGGGGATGTCCTCGTATTGCGCAAGCTCATCGCGCTTTTCCGCCAGCAGCGCCGCCGCGCGCGCCCAATCGGGCAGATAGGCATAGGGCTGCATGGCCCCCGGCGCTCCGAGTGCGCCGATCTTGCCCTTGGCGAGCTTCGGCATGATCAGCATGGAAAACACATCGCCGTTCCTGTCAGGGTCGATGAAATTGCCTGCGCGCAGGTTGATCACCTGCACGCCGCTGGCCGCGTAGCGCGCTTCCATCGCCTTGCGGATCTCGCCCTTGCGCGCGCAGGGGCGCTGCGGCGTGTCCTCCGACCATGTGCCGCCCTTGTCGCCATAGACGTAGACATTTCCCGGCACGATCACCGCCGCGCCGCTGGCCTTCGCGGCGGCGATCACCTCCTCGGTGATGGCCGGGATGATCTCGGCCCAGTTGTGGTAGTTCGGCGGGTTCAGCCCGTTGACGATCACGTCGCAGCCCATGGCCGCCTGCGCCATGTTGCCTGCCTTGCGATCATAGAGCTTGCAGCTCCAGCCGCGCGCCTCGAAGGCGCGGATGGCATGGGTTCCGATCTTGCCGGACGCACCTAGAATGAGGGCTGTCTTTGTCATGGAAGTCTCCTTTTCTGTCTGATGATGGAAAGATGCGCTATGATCTTTTTGAATGGAATTGACCAATTTCAAAGATCTGGTATTCATTATTGAATGGACAATCCCACTGGCCCCGCCCTCGACTGGTCGCTCATGCGCGCCTTTCTCGCCGTGGCCGAAACAGGCTCGCTCTCTGCCGCCGCGCGCCAGCTTGGCCAGAGCCAGCCGACACTGGGCCGCCAGATCAAGCAGGCCGAGGCCGCGCTCGAGGCCGATCTGTTCCTGCGCCGCCCGCGCGGGCTGGAACTGACCGAAACAGGCGCAAAGCTCGTCGCCCCAGCCCGCCGGATGCGCGACGCCATGAGCGAGATCGCACTTCAGGCCGCAGGCACCGCCGCGCGCCCCGCCGGGCCGGTGCGGATCACGGCAAGCGAGGTCATGGCCCATGTCGCCCTGCCCCCGATCCTCGCGGCGCTGCGCGAGAGCGACCCGGACATAACCGTCACGCTCCTGCCCACGGACACGGGCGAGAACCTGCTCTTCCGCGAGGCCGACATCGCCGTGCGCATGTATCCCAGCACGCAGCTCGACCTCGTCACCAAGCGGCTCGGCGAGATCCCCCTCGGAATCTTCGCCGCGCAGAGCTACCTCGATCGCAAGGGCACGCCACAGACGCCCGAGGACATGCTGCACCACGAGCTGATCGGCTATGACAAGGACCCGCGCATCCTCGACGGCATGCGCGCCATGGGATTCGCGCCCGAGCCGGGCTTGTTTGCGACCCGCTGCGACGACCAGGTCACCTACTGGGAGCTGGTCAAGGCGGGCTGTGGCATCGGTTTTGCCCAGGTCGAACAGGGTCGCCAAACCCCGGGCATCGTCCGCCTCTTGCCCGAACTCCCCATCCCGCCGCTGCCCGTCTGGCTCGCCACGCCCGAGCCGCTCCGCCACAGCCCCCGCATCACCCGTGTCTGGCAGGCGCTCGAAGAGGGGCTGGCGGCGCATGTTTCTTGACCCTCCCCGCCCGAGCCGATAGCTGAGAGCCGAGCTTTCCAGATATCGTTTCAGACGAGGACAAATTCATGAGCAACCCTTCACTTCTCATCCTGCCCGGCGACGGCATCGGCCCCGAAGTCATGGCCGAAGTGCGCAAGATCATCGACTGGTTCGGGGACAAGCGCAGCCTGGCGTTCGATGTGAGCGAAGACCTTGTCGGCGGCTGCGCCTATGACAAGCACGGCACGCCGCTGCATGACGACACGATGGCAAAGGCCCAGGCGGTCGACGCCGTCCTGCTCGGCGCTGTCGGCGGGCCGAAATACGACGATCTGGACTTCTCCGTGAAGCCCGAGCGCGGCCTTCTGCGCCTGCGCAAGGAGATGGACCTCTTCGCCAACCTGCGCCCCGCGCAATGTTTCGATGCGCTGGCCGATTTCTCCTCGCTCAAGAAAGACGTGGTCGCCGGGCTCGACATCATGATCGTCCGCGAGCTGACGTCCGGTGTCTATTTCGGCGAGCCGCGCGGCATCTTCGAGGAGGGCAACGAGCGCGTCGGCATCAACACCCAGCGCTACACCGAAAGCGAGATCGACCGCGTGGCGCGTTCGGCCTTCGATCTGGCCATGAAGCGGGGCAAGAAGCTCTGCTCCATGGAAAAGGCCAATGTCATGGAAAGCGGCATCCTGTGGCGCGATGTCGTGAGCGAGGTCGCCAAGGATTATCCCGAGGTGGAGCTGAGCCACATGTATGCCGACGCGGGCGCGATGCAGCTCACCCGCTGGCCCAAGCAGTTCGACGTGATCGTCACCGACAACCTCTTTGGCGACCTGCTGTCGGACCTCGCGGCCATGCTCACGGGCTCGCTTGGCATGCTGCCCTCGGCCTCTCTGGGCCTGCCGATGGAGAACGGACGCCCCAAGGCACTCTACGAGCCGGTGCATGGCTCGGCCCCCGACATCGCGGGCCAAGGCAAGGCCAACCCCATCGCCTGTATCCTCAGCTTCGCAATGGCGCTGCGCTACAGCTTCGACAAGGGCGCAGAGGCGGACCGCCTCGAAGCTGCCGTCGAGCAGGTTCTGGCCGATGGCAAGCGCACGGCAGACCTGCTGGGCGAGGAAGGTGTGACCCCCGTCTCGACAAGCGAGATGGGCGACGCGATCGTCGGGGCACTCGACGCAAGCCTCTAGTCGGGGCCCTCGGCCTTTTCGGTAGCCGGGTCCGCCGCGGCCAACTCGCTGCTATTGGCGGCGCGGACGGCGGCTGGATGCAGCGTTGCGTCGTAATACGCGATTCGCGCGCAGTGATGGACCAGCCGGGTCAGCCAGCGCAGCGCATCGGTTCGTTCGAACATCTCATTGACGGAGATCAGGCCGACATGCTCCTGCAAGAGGGAAGCCCGACGATGACGGCTCGATCGCCGCGCGATCAGCTTTGCGAGCCAGTCGAGGCGCGCAGCATAAAGGCCCGGATCACCGGCTTCCGCCGTGCGCCGCAGCAGTGCGCCGAGGTAGAGCGTCGGACGTTGCAGCTCGGAATCCGCCAGCAGGACGGGGATCAGGGACTTGCGTTCAACGCGGCCCAGGAACCGCCGGATATGGTCGACCTGGTGCAATAGCGCCGAATGGCGCAGGCGTTCCGCTTCCTTGCGGTCAGGAATGGCGATCTGCGAGGTATAGGCTTCCAGCTCCTCCAGCGCGGGTGTCAGAACCGAATTCATCGCGGAGAGCCCGCGCATGTCGCGCTCGGGCCCGACCGCGAGGCTGAAAGCGCGGAACATCCGTGCCGTGATCTGCGCGATACAGCTCTGAACCGCGTCCATCGCCGCCCCCTCGTCGCGCAAGAGCGCATCGTCGAGGTCACGGGTCAGGCCGGCGTCGCGGTCGGGTATGATCCTTTCGACCAGCCGGGCAAAGCCGGGCACGAAGGGCAGGTAGAGCAAGGTCCCTGCCACGTTGAAGGCGGTGTGAAACAGGACCAAAGCGGTTTCCGGCCCGGCCCCTGCGGCGAGGCGGCCGAGCGGCGCGGCAAAGGCCAGCAGGACGCCGAATGCGACAATGGCCGTGCCGGCATTGAACAAAAGGTTCGCCAGCGCGGTCTGGCGCATGGTGCGCGAGCCGCCGATACTGGCCATGATGGCGGTGATCGTCGTTCCGATATTGGTTCCGATCACGATCGCGGCGGCCTGATCGAAGCTGATCGAGCCCGCGTTGAGAAACACCAGCGCCACGGCGATCGCCGCGCTGGAAGATTGCATGACCACGGTCATGGCAATCCCGATCCCGATCAAGGCGAACTGGGACAGGAGCCCCCCGGACGGAAGCCGCACCGGCGTGACCAGCTCGCCGAACTGCCCTGCGGCCTCCTTCATCATGTCCAGACCGATGAACAACAGGCACAAACCCGCGATGACCCGCGCCACCCGGGCCGCCTGGCCCTGCGCCAGAAGGCTTCCGAGACTGGCCAGGAAAAGCCCGGGCAAGGCCACCGCCCCGAGGGACAGCTTGAACCCGATGATGGTGATCATCCAGCCTGTCACCGTGGTGCCGATATTCGCGCCGAGCAAGACGCCGATGGCATGGGGAAAGGTCAGCAGCCCGGCACCGACGAAGCCCACGGTCATCACCGTCGTGGCGCTCGAGGACTGCACGAGGGCCGTCACCGCCGCCCCGCTCGCCACACCTGTCAGAGGCGTGGTCGTCACACGCGCCAGCAAATACCTCAGACGCCCGCCAGCAGCCGCGCGCAGCCCGTCCGTCATGGTTTTCATGCCAAACAGGAAAAGACCTATCCCACCTAGGATCAGAAGATACTCGGATGCCACGTCTTACCCCCGGAGCACCAGTTTGCTGTCCTCCGGACCGAAGCGCAAGACGCCCCGGAATGTAACCCCGACTGCAACGCTGTTTCAGGCCCTTGCATAACGCGACAATCAGGTTTAATCCGCAGCCTCACGGTCGGAGTGTAGCTCAGCCTGGTAGAGCACTGTCTTCGGGAGGCAGGGGCCGGAGGTTCGAATCCTCTCACTCCGACCAATAATTCCAGATACTTAGCGCCTAATGCCTTACCCCTCTTTCGGGGCAGGTCCGGATTTGATCCGGATTATTCCGCTTTTCGGGCGGGATTCTCTGAAGAACTGACCTTCAGAAACCAAAAGGCCGCTGACTGGGCTGGCACCCGCGTCAACGGCCAAATCGAAAAGTTTGCTAATGGTGGATACCAGATCACGTCCGTGATCGCAATCACGGGAGGGGCCCATGTCTGAGCTTCTGCCCTTCTGCAAGATCAAGCTGCAATACATTCTGGAGATGGTCACCGACCACGAACTGGACGACAATGCCCTACGCGTAGCGCTTTACCTGGCCTTGGCACATGCCGACCATGAAACCGGCGAAAGCCGCCCTTCATTCGAGACGGTTGGCGCGGCCATCGGCAAGCACGCCAAGTCTGTGAAACGGGCGCTGAACAAGGTCGAAGCGGCGGGCTACATCACCATCGAACGCGGCACCAACAAGGGCAAATCCTCGCGCTACCGCCCGACCGAAGCGGCTATGCGGCGGGCCACAGAGCGCCGCAGGGAGGGGGACAAGGTTGTCCCGCTTAGCCGCGCCAAAGGGGGACAGTCCTGTCCACAAAGGGGGACAGATGTGTCCAGCAAAGGGGGACAAGATTGCCCCCCGAATAGAGAACAAGAACTTAGAAAAGAACAGGGGCGCGCGTCCGCGACGGATTTGCCTGATGAAGGGCAATCCGGCGGAACGCGCTCGGAGGGTCCGCCGCTGGTTTTTGTCCCAAGGGGCATCTGCTTTGTCCGGGATTGGAATGCGCGGCTGGCCCGGGAGGGGATGACGACACTGGAGCGCAGTCTGCCCTTGTCACCGCATGAGCATCACCTGGGCTTCTGGCTTCCAGCCAGGACACCGGCCCCATTGGGTAGCGTAGAGTGGCGAGACCAGCTCCATTTGCTCAGAGATTTGATCCGCGAGACGTCCGCAAACGTGGAGCACCGCCATGCGATCTGAGCAAACAGCAAGGCGACCCATGTCATACGCTGGCGCTGCTGACACGGGACCTTGCGAGGGGCGGCAAGCCTCCCCTTCGAACCCCACCGGCGCGGGCAAAGCCCACGCCAAAGAGCCGCTGACGGAGACCTTCGTCTTCCGTTGCACAGTAGCTGAAAAAGCCGAGCTGCGCGCCAAGGCCGAGGCTGCTGGTGTGCCTGCCGCGACCCTCCTGCGCGAGGCGCTTGGCCTGACCGAGGCGCGCCGACGCAAGCCGGTGCCGCGCGTCGATCCGGCGCTGGTGCTGGCGGTCGGGCGCATCGGCGGCAACCTCAACCAGATCGCGCGCTGGCTGAACCGCGCGATGCTGGTGGGCCGCACCGACCTCGACACGCTGACCGTCGCCCGCCGGCTTGTGGTGATCGAACGCCAGCTTTCTCAGCTCCTGGAGGAGGCGCGGCGATGCTGATCAAGTTCTTTCCCAACGGCAAGGGCGCGGGCGCAGGCCCGGTCGGCTATTTGGTTGCCGAGCGCGTGCTGGCCTATGACGCCAATCGCGACCTGATCCGCGATGCCGATGGCCAGCCCCTGACCGTAACGCGCGATCCGTTGCCCGAGGTGCTGCGCGGCGATCCAAGCCGCACCGAGGCGCTGATCGACGCCAGCCGCCACCAATGGACCTACCGCGCAGGCGTGATCGGCTTCGCCGCCGAGGACGCCCCCAGCGAGGCGCAGCAGGCCGAGGTCATGGACGCCTTCGAGCAGCTGGCCTTTGCCGGGCTGGACGGCGAGCAATACGACATGCTCTGGGTCCGTCACAGCCACGAGGACCGCGTTGAGCTGCATTTCTGCACCCCGCGCCTTGAGCTGACCACCGGTAAAAGCCTGAACATCGCGCCGCCGGGCTATCAGGACGCCTTTGACAGCCTTCGTGATCTGATGAACCAGCGCCACGGCTGGGCCGACCCGATGGAGCTGGAGCGCGCCCAAGAGGTGCGCGACACCATCGAGGCCCCGACCCGCGCCCATGGCCGGGACGAGCTGCATGCTTGGATCCTCGATCAGGTCAGCGTCGGCCTGATCACCGACCGTGCCAGCATGGTCGATGCCCTTGCCGATGCGGGCTTCGAGCTGCCCCGCGTTGGCAAGGCCTACCTGACCGCCCAGGACCCCGAGACCGGCGAACGCTGGCGCTTGAAAGGAGAGATTTTCCATGAAGACTGGCAAGCCGACCCGGCTGAGCGAGAAACTGAACGCCGAGCTGGACACCATCAGGAAGGATCACGTCGCCTTGATGGATTCCCAACTGGAGAGCTTCAGGAGCGATTTCAGCAGTATTGCGACAAGCGCGCTGCATACCATCGAGACCGATATTCGGTTCTTCCTGAACGACAGCAAGAGCGAGCTGCAGAGGCGGAGCGAGACGATCCGGCGCTGGCTCACGATTTCACCCTGGGTGATCGTGGGGCTGATCACGGTTTGGATCGCCTCGATGATGGCCGCGAGCTGGTTCTGGACCGTGTTTCTGACGCGCTCGGAGGCGACGGAACTGGGCCTGACACGGATCGAGCGGCCCGAGGGGAGATGGTTGATCCTGGACCCGGACAAGACGCGGCTCAGGACCTGTTCGATGGGCGGCAAGACCGTCACCTGCATCAGAATAATGGAGGACTAGATGACGACGCCCCTGACAGCCTTGGAACGCGACTTGCTCGCCTGCGTCGAGCGGTTGGTGACGGCTTGCGAAACCTCAGCGCAGGAATTGAGCGGCTTGGAAGCACGCTCGACGAAGAGGCTGCAAGCCCAATTGGATGGTATCGCGGGTTGCGCGACGTTGCTCATACGCTCGCAGATCGCGTCAATGCAGGCGTTGCGTGGCTTGCTGAGCGAAGAGGCGAGCTACAACGCGCTGGACGCGAAGTTGAACGAGAGCTTGACCTTAGCGAAGGACGCCGAAAAGAGGCTGAGACAGAGCTAGAGGCGCGGGAACGCGACATGGACCGGGGGCTGACGCATTGAGGTTGAGTGCCAAGCCGTCGGTTGGCAAAAGTGCACAAACTACCATGCTATGGCGTGGCAACCGCCCTTCGTACGACAAGAGCGTTTTTGAAGCTCAGGCTGCTCCAGCGCTACTCTGAACGTCTGTTTCCAGTTTGTCCGCGTAGATGAATTGCTTGGCGTCCTCGCGCACTTCAAGCGTCGCCCCGTCAATCGCGCCGACGGCAAGGCCCGCGTTCACGCGCCGCGCCGGTTTACCCGCACTCAGCCACTTTCCCGCTTTGCCGACCGCGAAGCGCCCTTTGCGCGCTCCAGCGCCTTTGCCTTCCGCTGCGTCCATGATCACCAGGGCGACTTCTTCCATCCGGAACAACCCGCCCTGGCTTGCTGGGGGCATTTTGCGCTTCTGCAGGGATTGGCGCGTGACTTCCAACCGCTTGGCCACGTCGGCCAAGCTGACGAGATCAGGCCGCACTTCCCGAAGAACCGAGCCCGCAGGAAGCTGCTTCTGGATCGCCCGAGCGGCGTCGAGAATGGCGTCCTCGGCATGGTCACTGGCTGCTTCCAGCGCGATCCCGATCATGCCAGGCACGCCAGTGCCAACGATGGCGTCCTCGAACCCTACCTCGAAGACGGCGTCCATCAGGTCGAATGCATCGTGATCGCCTTCGGGGAGGGCGAAGATCAGTTCGAATTCGATTTCTGCCATGTCATTCATCCTCTTGAGGGCCCTCATCGGCATTGCCAAGTTTTGTGCAGCCAAGCGCCCTGTTTCTCAGTTGACGGGCGAACCGTCCCGGATTCCGTGGCGTCGACCAGACCCCCATCTGACAAAACTCGCCGCACCGGCAGTCCGGATCGTTGTTAGGGCAGCGGATCAGCCCCCATGCATGCCCGCGCCCGGAGCGTGTGGTAACAGTCCAACCCAATGCCTCGAGCTCACGCAAGACCGCTTCGATTTCCTTGGACTTGTGCGCTTTACGGGACATTATTTAGGCTCTTCTGTTTATGTTGTCAATCGACAACTTTATGTGCTGCCAAACGCTTTTGCTCAATCAAGGCACAATGGTAGAACAACAACGTCCGACGGGCCATTCCCCCGATCACTCGTTCACCCCATAGAGCTCTCGCAACTGCTCCGGCACGGGCTCAGGAATATCCCATTGCACCGTGATCGGTGCCTCGCCCTCCCATCCGGCGAACTCCACCGGGCCAGCATAACGGAAAGGTGCCGCGCGGCCATCGCGCAGTTTCGATTTGCGCAGGAACAAGTGAACCGTCCAGCCGGCTTCCGCGCCAGAGATGATGCGGCCGCGCAGGCCGTTGCGGCGGGTGCTGGTCTGGGCCTGCCAGACAAAGCGCGTTGGGCTTGCGAACTGGTCGGCATAGTGGCCTCCAAGGGACATGCTCCCCTTGTCCATTGTCACGAGTAGGATCATCGCCCGTACGCCCTTGAGCACCACAATACCGGCGTTCCATGAGCCAGTATTGAACACCGCCCCGAAATGCGGCGCGATCTGATCGCGCTGGTATTCCTGCCAGAGGGTCAGGCTCTGGGTGGGGGCGACCGGTGCGGGGGCGGCATCTTCGGCGGCTTCCGCCAGGCTGGTGCCCTCGGGCATGTCATAAACTACATCCCGCGCCTGAAGATACCGTAGCAACCGCCAATCCACGAGTTCCGAAGCAAGCGGGGCTAGAGCGGGGTTCTGAGCTTCGGCAAATGTGGTCTGGAAGGTGCCTGGCCCCAACTGGAACCAATCCGTCTCTGCCAGGATCTTGAGCGGTTGCTGCATCAGGACAGCGCGCAAGCGTGGGGTGTCATCCGGATCGACGCTTAGGTCCGCCTTGATCTGTGGATTACGACGCGCCAGCCTGGCAACGCGCTCCACCAGCTCGGTCAGGGCGATCTGGCCCGGGAAGGCATTCCCCTCAATCATCGCGCGCAGGACCAGCATCTTGTAGCTACGGGTCATCCGCGTCGTCTCGATCTCGTCCAAAAGCGTGCGATGAGCGGTCCAGGTCGCGCGCTGTGTATCAGACAGGTCGCGCATATCTGCAACGAACCCGAGCCATCCTTCATGCCCCGTGCGCCCAGGGTTGAAGCCCGCATGCTGCACCTCGGAGGCTGTGGGCCGTGTGCCGTGACGCTCGCGGAAATCGCGGTAGAAGGCGGCAAGTTCCTCGCCATCGCGCGGCTGGCGGATCAGGGACCGCAGGATGTCGAGTGCCTGCAGGTCATAGGTCACCTCGCAGCCCACGGGAAACTGGATCAGCTTGTCGTTGAGCCGCTCCAGCGCGAGCCGCAGCGCACCGTCGCCCGCGCCCAGCTTGAGAAGCGTGCGGAACTTCGTCAGGAAAATCCGGTGGTTACCGATATAGTCGATCACCGCCAGATGCGTCTTTTCCGCCGACCGCCGCAGACCGCGACCCAGTTGCTGCAACCAGATCACCGGGCTTTCGGTGGGGCGCAGCATCAACACCGTGTCGATCGAAGGCACGTCGACCCCCTCGTTGAACATGTCGACGGCAAAGACGATGTCGAGATCGCCATCCTCCAGCGCTTTAAGTGCGCTGGCCCGAGGGGCCGAAGTGTCCCCCGAATGGACCGCCACGGCACGCAGACCGCGCGCTTGCGCGAAGTCGGCCATGAAATCGGCATGGCGGCGGGAGACACAGAAGCCGATGGTCTTCTTGCCACCGCGCTTCGCAAGCTGTTCGAGGGCGTTCTCGGCGCGGGCCTGGGTGGCGACGGCTTCTGTCAGGGCAGCCTCGTCGAATCGCCCACTACGCCAGGGTATCTGTGAATACTCGACCGGGTCGGGCACGCCGAAGTAGTGGAAGGGGGCCAGAAGCCCCCGGTCGATCCCCGACCAGAGATCGCATTCGTAGACCAGGTTTTCCTCGCACAGCCCCAACAGGTCACCACCATCGCTGCGGTCGGGTGTGGCGGTCAGGCCCAGCAGGAAGCCGGGCTGGAAATGGTCGATGATACGCCGATAGGTGGCGGCGGCGGCGTGGTGGAATTCGTCGATGACGATGTAGTCGAAGGCGCGCGGGTCGAAACGGGTCAGATGCGAGTTGCGTGCAAGTGTCTGGACCGAGGCGAAGACGATATCTGCCTCGGGGTCCTTCTCCTCGCCGCTATAGCGGCCAAGACGGGCGCGAGGCCGGACCGCACGAAAGGCAACCATGGCTTGGGTCAGAATTTCTTCGCGGTGCGCCACGAAGAGGACACGGGCGGCAGTCGCGCTGTCGAAGGCAGCGAGGAAAGTCTTGCCCAGCCCCGTAGCTAGCACCACCAGCCCCGCGCCATAGCCCTTTGCTCGGGTCGCTCGTAGCGCCGTCAGCGCTTCGGCCTGAACCTCGTGCGGGGTGGGCTCCGTTTCCGGGGCCTCTACTGGTGCACCGGTGATCGTGGGCTGGGGCACGATGCGGCGATCCTCATAGGCGTCGATCCAGGCTGGGGTCAGTTCGGTAACCTCGGGCCTTATCAGCAGCGACTCGAAGGCCGCCCGCGCGGCCAGCAACGGGGCGGGATCGACCGGGTCAACGTGGCGCAAGTTCCACTCGATGCCCTCGGTCAGCGCCGAGCGGGACAGATTCGACGACCCGACGATCAGCGCCCCGCCGTCACCGGCAAAGGTGAACATCCAGGCCTTGGGGTGGAAAGGGATCTGCGCTGCCTGAAACACATGCAGCCGAAGCTCGCCCTCAAGATCTGCTATGAGCCGCAAGGCCGCCGGTTCCGTTACACCCAGGTAGTCGCCAGTCAGCAGCCGCAACTGCCCACCGCGGTCCAGCAGGTCGCGCAGATGCGGCAGGATCACCCGTACGCCCGAGGTCATCAGAAATGAAACCGACAGATCGACAGCGTGCGCCTGGTCGATCAGTGGGCGCAGATGGGCGTGCAATGCATCCTCGCCGCCCGAGATCAGGGGGCGGTCATGGGGCATTCCCAGCAAGGAGCCGGGTGCCGCCAATGGCGGATCGAGGCGCAGATGGACATGGTCGCCAGTCTCAACCAACGTCACGCGTGCTGCCACGTTCGCCGTCTCGAGAAGAGCTTGCACCGGTCCAATCCTTGCAGCCAGCGTGGCTTGCTCTGCGGCGGACAGTTCCCGCCAACGCGCAACGTGACGGCGGGGGGCGAGCGCAAGACCAGCACCCTGGCGGACCAGGATGACCTGCGCGTCGCATTCCACAATGTCACTGGCGGCGGCAGCGCAGACAACGCAGGGATGGTCGCCCGATCCCTCAGGCACATTCGATCCAGCCGTCACGTCTTCTTCACCACGGAATTCACCCACTGTTCCGATGCGCGTTCAGGGCGGCAGTCCCGGCTTTCCCAAAAGTCCGATTGGCCGAATACGGCGCATTCGGCCAGGAGAGACCTTAGACGTTCCTCAGTCATGTCGGTAAAGCGTCGACCATCCTTCACTCGCTCGCCTTTGCCGCACTTGAACGACATATAGAGCACGCCGCCAGGGACGAGATGGGCGGCCAGCCGATCGATGACGTCTGGCAAGTTCTCCTCTGCAACATGCAGCAGAGAAGCGCAGGCCCAGATTCCCTCGAACGAATGATCCCACGAAAAATCTTCGAAACGCATCAGCTTGGTCGGTACCGCCGCGAGTTCTTGCGTAGCGGCTGCCATAGTTCGCGAGGAGTCGAAAGCTTCTACATCGTAACCCAAAATGCGAAAGGCTAGCGCGTCACGTCCTGATCCTGACCCCGCATCGAGAATGCGTGCAGGGCCGTTATGTCGCGGCGGCACAACTTGCAGAAATCGCCCACGCGCCGCTGACATATCAAGATCGCGTGTGGTCGATATGAAGTTAGAGGCATTGTCATCATAAAAGTTAGACAATTTGTTGCTCCGTCAGAACTATATCTTCATTTCGTGCCGATCAAAGATCGAGAGTTCTTTGCGGGTATGTTTCATAAGAATGCGCAGGAACCTTTGGACAATAAGGGTGCCGCCAAGGCCGATGGTAACAAGCATTAGATAGAACCAGTGGGCAAGCCCCCATGTCTCTTGGCCAGACGTTGCAATCAATCCAGTGCTGCCGACCAGCAAGCAGATTGCACAAGCCACGCCGATCTGTCGGGCGAATGTGAAGATTTCCAGCTCACAAGGCTCCAGCTTTTGCTTTGGCGATTTCGGGTGGTTAGCATTGTCACTCATTCAAACATCTCCTCAGTCAAGCGTATCGAAATATTTTTTCGCAACCGCTTCCGGTGTCTCGCCGGTTTGCGCAGCTTGCGCGGCTACGAAACCTATGATCTTCGCAAGTTTGACGATTGGCAGGTTTGTCTGCCGTGTTTGATCTTCGACTAGTACGGCCATTGAGCATTGCTCGGATAGTTCCGGATCGTCCGTCTTATGAATGCCGCCCTTACCGGTTAGCAGCCATTCAAGCGTGATGTTGAACGCTTCACTTATCTTGACTGCAGCTAGAGCCGGAAGTTCGCGCTTTTCTTGTTCGTAGTACTTGTAGGTCCGGTCCGACACATCGATCGCGGCGGCCATAACGGGCTGCGTAAGATCATTGATCTTGCGGATTTCTCTCAAGCGAAGGCCGATTCCAGACAGGTCTGTTGACAAAGTGCATCCTAGGTCATTAAAGGTGCATATAGCTGCACTTTATGTGGGCGAGAAGCGATTCTGTTCACTCTTGCAGGATTTTGAGTAATTTCCAACTGGAAGGCGAAGCATGGAAAAGCATCTCGAAACACCCAAGGAACTCGCAGAACGCATTGGCATTCCGGTGTCCAACGTGCGCTACCTGATCCGAGAGGACATGCTGGACCACATCTACACGGCCCCAGGGCGCCGCAACCCCAAGATCCCACAGGGCGCCTGGGAGCGGTACGTTGACAATTTCACGGTGAAGGCATGCCCAGAAAACCATTCCCGCCGCGTCTCGAGCGCGACCGCAAGCGTCCGTCCGAGGGCAACTGGTATATCTACTGGACCGAAGGGGGACGCAGCCGCGAGCACTCGACTGGCACTGGGGATCGCGACCAGGCTGAACTCTACTTCGCAGAATGGAAGCTGAGGCGCTTCAGGCCGGAGCGTGCGGTCGAGCCGCACGAATTCTATGTTGCCGACGCGATTTCGCACTACCTGGCGAAACGGCTTGATGATGTCACCGACCCGGAGCGCCTGGCCAATGCAGCCAGGCCGATCATTCGCTTTTTCGATGGCTATTCGGTAGGAGATATCAACGACGTGCTCATAAAGGAGTACTGCCAGAAACGGCGTAACAGCCGTGCGGACAAGGGACTCAAGGACGGCACTCTGAGGCGAGAACTCAGTCTGTTGTCGACAGCCATTCGCCGCGCCGAAGAAGATCAGCTGATCACGCGAAAGATCGCGGTGCGGCTTCCTCCCAAGCCTGAAGGTCGTATACGCTTTCTGACCTGCGATGAAGCGATAAGGCTCATACAGGCTTCGCGAAGCATTGACGCTTCGCCGGAGAACGGCGTGCCGACAGAGACCAAGACCGAACACCTGACACTGTTTCTCAGGATCGGCCTGCTGACTGGCCAGCGGAAAGAGGCGATCCTATCCTTGCGCTGGTCGGACATCGATTTCCACAGCAACATCATCTACTGGAACCCGGTCGGTCGCCGACGGACCAAGAAGGAGCGCCCCAGCTCGAGGTTGCCTGCGCGCCTGAGAAAATACCTGTTGCGCAGGCGCAGGCGATTTCCGGAAGACGAGTTCGTCGTCACGCATCGCGGAAAGTCCCTGCAGAACATAAAGCGCGCGTTTCGAACTGCTGTTGTGGAGGCTGGCCTCGAGACCGAGGGAGACAGCAAGGTCGTTCCGCATACTCTCCGACATACCTGCGCGACCTGGCTCATGCAAAAGGGCGCGCCCAAGTGGGACGCCTGCGGCTTTCTCGGGATGACGCTCGAGACGCTCGAAAAGAACTATGGGCATCACCACCCGGACCACCAGCGAGGGGCGGCAGATGCAATCTGATGTCCGGATCATTTCCGGAAATAGATCGACACAAAGCGGAAAAAAGGAGCAGCAATATGAGTACGTACTACAATGATTACAGCAGGTTAGCCTCAGGCCCGATCCTTTGGGAGGCAGGGGTCGGAGGTTCGAATCCTCTCACTCCGACCAATATTTTCAATAACTTACAAACCCGCCGCGAATGTGCTTACTGCAACGGTAAGCACATAGTAAGCACGGCAGAGGTAAATCCGGGTCATTTCGGGTCGAATCTGACCCTCTCGGCTATCGGTTCAGCAGCTTCGGCATGATCGCCGTCATTGCTGAACGGAACTCGGCCTGTCGCCCATTGCCCGGAAACGGCACAACCTCAAACTGACACGGTGTTCCCGACGCTGCAATCGCGGCTTTGACAGGGGCTGTGATACCTTTCATGAAGGCCACAACGAGCGGCGCTCGGTAGGCCGTTAGGCGTTCTGCTAACGATTGGATGTTTGAAGCATGGAGCGCCTTCTTCTTTGATCCTGAAAGCCTGTTCACCGGTTCCAACACAAGATCGTCCAAATAGAAGCCCGCTTGCTTGAACGCTTCGACAAAGGTCGGACTGTCTCCGATGTGTGGCGCGAGAACTTGGCGAAATTGCCCATGAACCTGACCAGTCTGCTTGTAGAAGAAGTCGCCATCGGCAGGCGCGCTTTCTCCGACGAAAAGCACCTTGATCTTCGCAGGCCGATAACGTGCCCGCAATGGTTCGACGTCTTCGTAGGTCATCCGCTGCCGCTCCACCCCCTAAGATAGATAGAGATAGATATACCTTATAGAGAGCTTGTTTTCCTCGGAGCCGCCTTCGCGTCCCTCACACGCGCGGCGGAGGTGGCTTCGAGGAAAACAAGCGGGTTTTCCTTGGTGAGCAAGAGTGTCAGGAACGCCCAAAACCCTGTTCAACACATACCGCGTCCAGACTCGGGACACCGCCTGAACCGGGGCCAGATGGAATCTGGATGCTTCTGATCGCGCCATCCTGTATGACGAGCCACACTGAGAACGACACGAAACCGGCATAGGCTCCATAGGCGTTCTTGCCGTTGACCCAACCACAGTACTCCACGAAATCCGCGCCGGATTCGGGAAGTTCAACTTTTGGCCATTCGAATATGGCCGTCTCGGCGTCCCGCAATTCAAGCTCAACAAGTTGAGCAATCCTGTCCCGCTCGGCATCGGTCAGATCGCGCGCAAAGGACTGGGCAGGAGCCGCCAAGGTCACCGCTAGGACGGCTACGGCATAGGCTTTACTCAAGAAAACCAATGCGTGTTCCCCAGTATCTCGATGTCTGTTGTTCTGTCGTTGGCCGCTCGGTCATTGAACTTCACACAGTCAGCCAATCCGCTTTCGTAGACATAGCCTTGCCTGGCATGTCGGTTGACGATTTCGATGTTCTCGATGGCTTGCAAATCAACGCCTTGCAGCGGCCCCAAACACAGGCCAAACTTGATGACTGAAAGATAAATTTGCTCCGTTATCCGGTCCTGTGGCAGAACAACAGTCAACGTCCCGGATTCAAACGCAACGCTAGCGGGTGACCACATTTCAAGCAGGCGCGAGGCGTCGGCAGCTATGTCGGCATGAAGCGGGGTTGCGATGCCAAGTGACACCAGTATGGCGGCGATGAGGCGCCTACGGATCGCCGTTCTCGCGTGAGCGGGCCGATATTGCTTCGGCTTGAATAACGCACAGTTCCAGTTCATCCGATGTCATCCCGGTTGCCGCATTTTCAAACCGCTCGATCAGGCCGGACTTCACTTGGCCGCGCGACCTCTCGGATGAAACATCCAAGAGCCAATTCGGTGTTGTGCCGAGTTGTTCTGCGATCCGAACGAGCGTCGCCAAATCTGGTTCCCTCCGCCCGGATGCATAATGCGCGTATCTCCGTTCATCCAGCCCGACACGTCGGGCAGCTTCGGCATTTGAAATGCCGAGTTGCTTCGCTCTTTCCCGCAACCTCTGTGACAATATCTCCATAGGAACGATATGTTCCGTGGAGGCACAATAAGGCCACGTACGTTATGTAATGCCGTAAGAACGTTTTGTAGTCAAGTGAGGTGGCGCAGATGGACCAGTGCCCCACGCTTTAAGTCAATCAAATCGCATCGTTCGAAACGTCAGAGACACACGACGCGACCGCAGGTGTTTTTCTCCGTCGATCAGATCACTTTTTCGCGCGGGTATGGCGTGGGTCCATTCATGCCGCGCTTCGCCCCCGATGGTCAGTAGGCTAAGTGGCTGGAGAGCCATCTCAACCGTTCGGGAACTTGGAGGATGCTCGAATCGCATCACACAGGTCGACCCGAGGCTCAGGATTGCAATTGTCTCGCCAAAGCAGGGGCGGCAGTCGATATGCGCCGCGATTCCTTGGCCGGGTAGGTACTCGTTGACGATGACTTGATCCGGCGGTTTCGAGAATACGCCTTCGCGGGCCAGCCGTTTTGCTACTCTTTCCAAAAAGGTGGGCAAAGGGCCGATGCGGTCTTCGCGCCGCGCCTGTCTCGCCTTGTAGTCATACCTGTAGCCGTAGTGTTGAACGCGCCGTTTCAGATCGGCAAGCCACGCGGACGCATCGACAGCGGCAAGCAGTTCATCGGCATCGCGCCCCGTGATGTAGTCTTCGCGGTATGTCAGGCCGTCCGGAAGCTCGGGCGACGGATCAGCCGGAAAAAGCGAAAGTTGCGAAGGAGCCGTTGTCATCTATCGCGCTGTCCTCGTCTGCGGTGTTTTGGTGTGTGTATCCCGCGAAGTCCGATGGTTGGAAATCGTAGATGTCGGGTTCTGTGAATCCCGCCTTTCGAGCGGCTTCGTTCATTTTGAGCGCGCCTTCATAGAATGGGCTGTCCACCGTGGAAATCACGACAGCGCCACCGCGTTTCAGGTGCGAACGGCTGCTTTTCAGAAAGCGCGAGACCAAAACATGGTTTGGATTCTGGCCATACTTCGGATCGCGAGACGCGACATTCGGGAACTGGAAGATGATCGTCGCAAATCTGCGGCTGCCGATAGTTTCGGAGAGGCGGGTTGCGTCCACTCCCGTCTTGACCTGCACACCAAGCCCGATGAGTTTTCGGGCATTCTGATAGGCCGTGTCAGTCAGGTCGTCTTCCGCTTCATAGGACGTCGCGAGGATGGAACTTACTGGCCCAGCTTTTCGCTTTGCCAATGACAGGGAAAAGCTGAAATTGCCTTCGCCGACGAACAGGACGCTGCCCAACCGCACACGTGCCAAGAAGTCGAATTTCCCTTTCCTTTTGAGTAGCTTCTTGTGCGAGAGTTGCAGGTCGGATCGACCAACGGCCTGCTGTACAGCCTCCAAGAGCGTTGATCCGCGAAATTCGTACATAGAAGCCCCCAACGAAACATAGACGCGTTCGACTATAGGGAGGCAAGGTTAACGATTGCTTCACCATGCGTTCGTTCGAGCCGCTTCCGGGGTGGGAACTAAGCCCACCCCGAAAAGTCACGGTATCTCGCAACCGATAAGGGTCTGTTTCCCTGGTCCTATCATTTTGTCCTTGGGCAACGTCTTTATCCTTCCGAAGATAATGACCGCTGCGATCTTCTATCTGCACATCATATACGGGCAGAGCATGCTGAGTTTGTTTTGGGTGCCGGGTGCGCCGCCGCCGTCCTTGGTCACGCGATCTCGGCTCCGGCTGGTGAACGCGCGTGATTGCTGTCGGGCGTTCCGTTGCCCGACGATCTTCAATACCACCGCACAGACTCAATCACAGGAATTGGCAAAGGCGATTCAGCGGTCGGTCTTGGTGTTGCCCGCGTGGTTCCTGATTCCTGTGCGTGTTGCCGATCCGTTTCGCCTCTGGCGCTAAATCTCCGTGTCAGGGTCAATCTCGGCTGCATTGGTATCTTGCAGCGTGTTTCTCTCGTGTTTGCAGGCCATAGGCATAGCCTGAGGTCTGCTTGTCCCTTTGGCTGATGTCTCGGACGGCATGGTGTTTCCCTGTTTCTCGGGGGTAACATGGGGGAACCCGTCCAGGACGCGCTCTGATTGATGCACCTGTCGCAGGAGTTGGCCGCGCTTGTGCATCGGTCGCGGATCGTTCCCCACGGATGCCTCAATCCGCGCCTCCCGTGCGAGTTTCCTTGCCAGTTCCAAAGCAACATCACCCACCTTGCCAAGAGTGAGTTTATATTGGCGTTTGTTCCCCTTGATCCTGAACATCACGATGTAGGATCGGGC
Organism: Rhodobacteraceae bacterium 63075; assembly: GCA_003417655.1. Taxonomy (GTDB): domain Bacteria; phylum Pseudomonadota; class Alphaproteobacteria; order Rhodobacterales; family Rhodobacteraceae; genus Lentibacter. The sequence continues at coordinate 55,831 of QVMW01000007.1, read as the reverse complement.
ACCGCTAGGACGGATGCGCAGGCCGAACCCTTGCGGTGTTTCGGACCAGATCGTGTATTCCACCGCGCGGGGTGGGGCAGTTGCCACGGTTTCCTCGGTCAGGTCAGGGCGCTCCATGACGGCGAGCACTTGGCGGTCGGTAGCAACGCGAGGAATTAAAAGCAGGTCCTCCGGGTCCACGTCCGCGATGTATTCCTCGGAGACGCGCAGTTCTTCCTTGTAGTAGCGAGGTGGTATGTCTCGGAAGACGCGTTTGGCGCACTGGTCCGAATATCCTTGCAAGCGGAGCGCCCAGTAGGGATCGTGCCTTGCTCTGGCGTCTTTCGGGCCGATGGGTTCCCGCTGCTGCCGCCGAACCATCTGTGCGTCGGTTGGGTTCTTGCGCGGCTTCATGGCGAGACCCCGCAAGTCGTGACCGGATCAGGCGATTTCAGCCTTTCGCGCCCCCAGGTATTCGGCAAGCTGCGGAATGGTTGCCGTGGTGTAGACGGATGGGCCGGAAGCCAGATAGAGGATAGCCCCTTCGCCACCGTTGGCGCGGCCTCCCGCGATCTGGCTGCGCCGCACAAGCGCACCGCCTCCGCTCTTGGCCGGGATGAGGATGAAGTTGTCATTGTGATCTTCCATGACGAGACCCTTTCTGTTGGTTGGCGTCACGGTGAAGGCAGGACGGCCTTCACCTATCAATACAAACCAGACCCTCAGAAGGTGTCAACAAATCATTTTCTTAAGGCCCTGAAATCAATTGATGATTTCGCGCCTCACGCTCGATGTGGATTGCAGGGCTGTGGTCCGCCGTTCAATCCATGCGTCCAAATCGCTCGGGCGGTAGTAGACCCGGCCACCGTGGCGCACGAATGTTGGACCGTGCGACGACGTACTCCGCAGTTTGGCGAGATACTTGGGGCTGTAGCGAAAGCCGTAGCTGGTGTTGATGTACTGGACAGCTTCGTTTGGTCTCAGATGACGTTCCAATGGTGTCACTCCTTCTTGCCGTTGGAATGCCACGCTTCTTGTGGCTGCATTACATACAGTGGAACGCTGATTTCTTTCGGCCACCTATGGCAACTTTTTTGCCTCGATGGCGTAAAGGTCTGAATTGAAGGGATTCCTTTTCAGTTGTTGTTCCGCCTGAAAGGCAGGCTGCCAGACATATCGTTCAATGCTCGCCGCAACGGGTCTTCGGTGAGATGCGCATATCGGGCGGTCGTCTCAGGTGATTTGTGACCCAAGAGCTTGCCGATCACTTGAAGGCTCAAACCTTGTGCCGCGCCCACCGACGCAAATGTGTGCCGCAGATCGTGGATACGGACATCCGCAATCCCAGCGTGTTCCGAAATACGCTTCCAAGGGCGCTTGAGGTCCGCGCGCGGCTTGTTTGGGTTATCACCAGCGACAACATAGGTTCCCGCGCGGGGTAGGTTCTCCAATAACTCAATGGCGGCATTCGACAGGTAGACCGTCTTTCGTCCGGTCTTGCTGTCGGGTAGGTTCAGCAAGCCGCGCTCCAAATCCACCTCGTTCCAGCGAAGATGCAAGATTTCCCGAAGGCGGCACCCGGTAAGCACGAGCAAACGGATCGCGCCGGTCACATGCGGGGAGATAACTTCGCGCATGTGTTCATCTTTCGGGCGGTGCTTGGTCTTGGCATCGGTTCGCAGCGTCCATGGCAGACCGATGGTTTCGGCTTCTTCGAGTGTCTTAGCCAGACTGTCCAATTCATCCTGGCTCAGGAATCGTTCCTTTGATCCGTCTTTGTAGACCTTCACGCCTGCACAAGGATTGGCCTCCACAAGACCGTGGTTCATTGCGTAGGTGAAAATGCCGCCCAAGAGCCGAACGGTTCGGGTCGCCGTACCCTTGCCGCCCGTTATGATCGAGCGCCCCTTCTCTGTGCGAATGTCTCGCGCTGTCTTTCCTTCGGCCACGTCTACCAAAAGCTGCTCGACGTCGCGCCGGGTCAAAGAGCTGATTTTCTTTTTTCCGACCAACGGGCGGATGTGACCGTTGATCCGCCCAAGGTCCGTTTTGATTGTGCTCGGCTTCTTGGTCGTCATCCCGTGCTTGATGTAGTCATCACAGAGCTGGTTGACGTTCATTTCGGCTCGCGCCTGCCGTTCCTTTCCAACCAGATCGTTTCCAAGGTGTGCGGATGCCAGATAGGATTCGGCGGCTTTGCGGGCCTCGTCGGTCGTGACCGTGCCATAGACGCCCAGCGATTTGCGGCGCGTTGGAGCGTCACGGCCTCCAGCTCGATACTGGACAACGAAAACCTTGCGGCCAGTGGGCCAGACCCGAACGCCAAAGCCCGCAAGTTTGCCACACCAGACAAAGTACTCTTTCTCTCGCGGTTCGAGCTTGTCCACTTGGGTCTTGGTCAGTCGGTCTTGGGCCATTTCGCTACAGGAAGCACATAGGAAGCACGGGATGGGTAAATCCAGGTAAATCTAGACGCGCTCCGAAAGAGCGACACACTCAAGTAGAACACTATTTTCATTGAAAAATCAAATGCTATAGGGGTAGACAAGTCATGGGCTGAATGCTCCAGATCACTAATTCCTTAGCCTTCGGGAGGCAGGGGCCGGAGGTTCGAATCCTCTCACTCCGACCAATAAAATCAGGTATTTATAGGCTTTAATTTAGCGGAATTGTCTCGTTTTTGTCTCGGAAATGCTAGACGAATTGCTCTGAGCAGATAAACGCTGTTGGGAGCCTACAACTCTAAATCGATAGGAAGTTGGCTCGAATCCTGCTCAGCTCACCACTGAAACAAGAGCCTAATAAACTCCTCAAGCTGACCTAGGCCCATCCTTGACTCCAACCGGAATCCGGTCGCGGCTGGGTGAAAGGTTAGTGGCAGGTCAAAAGGAAAAAGCTACGTGGCAATGCACCCAAGCTTCGCCAAAGACTGGGTAAAAATGAAGATGACTCACCACAGGGATTGACGCATGGCTAGTCTATGGCGTGCCGGTCACACCCTTAAAGGTTCGAAAAGTGACTCGGTCATGACCCCATGATACGGGCGTACACGACCGCGCCTAGCGGCCCTGGTATCCGTTTCGATGATGCGGTGCATCCATGGTGGCGGTGAATGGCTTCAGTCTTGCGCCGTGGTGCATGATCCAGGCGGTCGCCTCGTGGTTTGGACGGTTCTGGGAATCATCCTGGGTGAACTGCGGCATGAGGCGGGTGAAAAGCGGCGCATCGTTTGGGGGACATGCAGACAGTCTGCCTTGCGCAGGAGCAGCATCTAGCCACACCGATATGCCTGCAGCCGATATCGCGTAGGCTAGGCTGACATCAGCTGCCGCCATACCCTGTATCCAGACAGTTCCCCGCATCCCGCATCACCTCTCGTGAAGCGCGCTGGAAATCCCTCCAGCCCGCTTCAGCGAAAGGAGATACCCCATGGGTGCGAAACAAGATGAAACCCCTGAAGTGATCGGCGTGGTCCCGCGCTGCAAAGACTGTGGCTCGGAACGGGTGGTCCGGGGCTCTCACGGTCACTTGGCAAAACCGCGAGATCGCCGTCACCTTCGAGGAAAACTGGCTGGGCGGCGCGCTCTGGCACATAGAGCTGCGCTGCGATGACATCTTGCCGGTCCCGGAAACCGGCTATCGGTCCGCCTTCGTGGACCGTGATGCCATTCCGGAGAAAGCCGCGATTGCTGCCTTTGTTCTGGCCTGGCTGGACGAGGCCGCCACGGATCCGGCCTGGCCCGCGCGCCTCGAGGCCAGCCCCGCCAGCTCAAGCTCTTCTGATCAACATGGGTCCATCCCATATGCCGTCTCCTAGCGAGGCGGCATTTTTTGTCTTCGAGTTTGAAATTCTGTAAGAAAGGGAAGCCCAAATTCGTCTTCGCCAAGGCAGCTCCGGCCCGGTCAGCCGCCGCTCCGGGGCTCTCACCATCCGTTCATTGATGTTGCTGAGCCACCGCTGATCCGCATTGCAGGGACGCACATCGAAGGATCGAATGGCGCGCGCAGCCGGACCCTTGAGGGGTCCGGATACCGCCTTCGACCCTTCAAGGCCCATCGCGCCCCGAACCCCACGCCGCATAGACCGACCTGATACCATGCCTGCTAGGGCCCGCTGCCTTGGCGACCTGAACTGGTGGTCTATCAGTTTAAGTACCTTGCATATGAGTACACAATTCTCCCAGGACCTGCGCCTCGCCCGGCGCAAGACGGGATTCAAACAAAGCGATCTTGCCCATTTCCTCGATCTGCACCAATCCTCGGTGTCCGATCTGGAACACGGCAAGCATCGCCCCTCGCTTGACCAGATCATCGCCCTGTCGCTGATCTACGGGCGATCCTTTGAAAGCCTCTTTGCCGAACTCATGGCCGAGCAGCGCGCGCGTCTCGCCGAGCGCCTGGCCACCTTGCCGATGGGTGAGGAGCCAACGGCGCAGACCTTTAACCGGAGTGCGTCGCTCAAGCGGCCGCCGCGACCATCGCCGGCCACAATCCAGTGCTGGACCTAACGATCCCGCGCCCGCGACCGTACCAAACCAAACATGATGAAGCCGTCGCGCTGGCCAAGCGATACCCCGAAGTGGCCGGCTACGTGCCCGCCCGCAAGCGCCGCTTCTTCGATCCCGAGCCGCACGGCATGAGCCTCTTCGAAGCCCTGATCCTCGCCGAGAAGGTGATGTATGGGCCACCCGGCACGCTTGCGAAGGCCATGGGCTGATGGCCCAAGGCACCGGCCGAGAGTTCTTTCCTTAAACCGTCCAGCTCACTGGGCGGTTTAATACTGAAGTCACTGACAATGATCGGTGGTTCGGCCACTATTCGAATCAAGCCCCGTTTTACCAATGAGAGTGACGATCGAACAGCGGCAATGCACAGAGGCAGGATTTGCAAGGATTGGGCGACTCCTTGATAGCGGACCTTCAAAGCTGAGTGCAGCGAATGCCTAATGAGAGCCAATAAGGATCAATGCTGCAATTGTAGATTGCCGGAATCAGGACGGGAAGCGGAAATTCGCTGCCGGTGCGGTGCTTTCATTCGGTTTTGGTGGGAGCAGACATTCAGGTGGCAGAAAGTCAGGTTACGCTCTGCACCGCCACATGACGTTGCGAGTCCAAGCGCAATGTGTGCTCCGATTGGTATCAGGCTGGATCGGCTATCATAAGCTTGTAAAAGGGCCCTTGACCGCATATCGTCGGACTTTACGAAGAGGAGACTTGACGTGCAATTCCAGCTCAACACCGACAGCAACATTCAGGGTGACGAGCGTCTGGCGCAAATAGCTGAATCCGTCGCCAACAGTGCTTTGGGTCATCTCACTGATCGCCTGTCTCGTATTGAGGTGCATCTGGTCGATGTGAATGGGGCCAAGGGCGGGGCGGATGACATTCAATGCACGATCGAGGCGCGACCCGAAGGAATGCAGCCGCAGACCGTCACCCATGGCGACAATGACGTCGAAGCGGCTTTGCGTGGAGCGGCAAAGAAACTGCGCGCGCTGCTGGACAACGAGTTCGGCAAGCTCGACAAGCGGCGCTGATCCGCACAACTCACGGCCCTGCGGGTTCAAGGCCGCCTGGAAATAAGCAATGCAGCTTGTCCGTCCGGGCGGATCACGCTCCACCGGCCGAAGCAGTCTGAAAAACCGTTTTCTCAACCGCCCGAACTCTCCCGGCCATGTCAAATAGGGTCACTCTGCCAATTTGCCGAACGTTCACCCCACGCGTTGGCGGCGTGCTTGAGCATCACAGCTGAGTGAGAGCGTTCCCGAGAAAAATCGCTTCAATTCCGCCAGATGCCCATATCGCGCCGCACCTCATGCGCCCGATGACGGGGCGAAGGTTCGCTTGTCTCTTGGGAGTTCGACTGACTTCGTTACGCCGGTTAGGGTGTCAATCAAAGCATTTCGTGAAAAATCTGGACCGCAGATTCTCGCCAAGCGCAGCGCGCTTTAGAAAAGGAGACACGAATGCGCCGACCAGTCAGTTCGACGACGATCCTTGGTGATGTCGGTGCCGTCTTTCGCGTTTCGGTTGCGATCGTCGCGATCTTCGTACTGGCCGCGGCGATCGCACCTGCGGCTGTGGAGCGTGCCGCGCAAACAGTGCTGCATGCGACAGCGGTGAACGTCGGCTGGATGTACCTTCTGGTCATGAGCGGATTCGTCTTTTTCGTGCTGTTCCTTGGCCTGTCGCGGATCGGGACCATCAGGCTGGGCGCCCCGGACGAGCGGCCCGAGTTCTCATTCCAGAGCTGGCTTGCGATGATCTTTTCGGGGGGCATGGGCGTTGGTCTCGTGTTTTGGGGCGTGGCCGAGCCGATGATGCATTTCAACGCCCCTCCGCTCGGCACCGGGCTGCCGCGCACGGCCGAGGCGGCACAGACCGGCATGCTCTATGCCTTCTTTCACTGGGGGTTGCACCAGTGGGCGACCTTTGCGCTGGTGGGGCTCGCGCTCGCCTATGTCCGGTTTCGCCACGAAAGCCATGGCTTGATCAGCGAAACCTTCCGCCCGCTTTTGGGAACTCGCGTGGATGGCGGCTGGGGCAAGGCGATTGACGTGCTGACGGTCGTCTCGACGGTCTTCGGCGTGGCCACGACGCTGGGCCTTGGTGCATTGCAGATCAACAGCGGTGTCTCGCAGCTCACCGGCATCCCCTACGGCTTTCCGGCGCAACTGGTGATCCTCGCCGTTATCGGCATCCTCTTCACGCTCTCGGCGATGACCCCTCTGGACCGTGGCGTACGGCTGCTGAGCAATGCCAACATGATGCTTGCGGCGGCGCTTCTTGGCGCGGTTCTGCTCTTTGGCCCGACGTCCTTCATATTCGGGGTCTTTACCCAAACCCTGGGCGAGTACCTGGGCAACGTCATCCAGATGAGCCTTGTCACCTCGCCCTATTCGGATGGCGCGTGGGTTGAGCAATGGACCATGTTCTACTGGGCCTGGGGGCTGAGCTGGGCACCGTTTGTCGGGAGTTTCATCGCGCGGATTTCGCGCGGCCGCACCATCCGCGAGTTCGTCCTGGGCGTGATGATCGTGCCGGTGGCACTGAGCATGCTGTGGTTCTCGACCTTCGGTGGCGCTGCCATCCAGTTCGAGATCTTCGGGAATGCCGGTATCGCCGACGCCGTGGCTGCCGAGGTTCCGGCCGGGCTCTACGCCTTGCTCGATCAATTGCCTGCCAGCGGGGTGCTCACCGTCGCATCCATCGCGCTTGTCGGCATGTTCCTCGTGACCTCGGCCGACTCGGCCACTTTCGTGCTTGGCATGTTCACGTCGAAAGGCGTGCTTAACCCGACACGCGCGGTGCGGGTGCTCTGGGGCTCCTTGCAGATGGTGCTGGTCGTGGTGCTGCTGCTGGCCGGCGGCCTGGAGAGCCTGCGGACGGTTTCGATCATCGCGGCCTTCCCGTTCATGCTTCTGATGATCCTGCTCGCGGTCTCGCTTTACCGTGACCTGTCGCAGGAGATCGCGGCCCGCGATGAGAAAGCGCGTCTTCTCGAACAGCGAATCGAACGCCTGCTGCTGCGGGAATCCGAACGCGAGAAGGCCGAGAAAGCCGAGGCCGAAGTCCATCCGACCGCCCCCGAAGACGGGCCGGCGCCGGATGCTCCCGACGCTCAGGAGACGAGCGCAAGCTCCTGACACCTCACCGGCCCGGGTCTCCCGCGCATGTTTCTTGCAGGGGCTACTTGCGACTTTTGCCTATATTGAGCGGTGCCTTGTCCTTGAGGGAATCTGCTGTTGCCACAGCCTTCTCCTTGGGCTTCTTCGGTTTTTTCGCTTCGCGGTTGCCGTGTCTTTTTTCATGTCTGGACATCTGTTTGTCTCCAAATTCGCGTGGGTTACGGGCTGGCCCCGCTGCCTTGAAGTTTTACGGTCTTCGAACCGAGTTCCCGCCGGCGATGATCGCATTGATCAAATCCGCCACGGCCTGGTGTTTTTCGGGTTCGCTTGCGGTTCCGACGGCATTCTGATGGGTCGCCGCGGCATCGCGAAGAACGCCAACGATTTCGTTTTCTGACAAGACGCCACCATCATTCATGGCCAGCATGAGCGCCTCGCAGATAGACAGGGCGGCCTGGCCTGATGGTTCGCTTGCGGTGGACATCGGAGTTTCCTTCCTTGCATCGTGAACCAAGATGGTAAGGTTCAGAACCGTCCTTACTTATGACAGGAAATGCCCTATGCTGGACTGATCCAGAGCAGTATCGGGACCGATTTCCGCTCTTGGATCGCGAGGCGCCTGGAGGCCCAATGACACCGATCGAGCATAGCCCTCTGACCCGCAAGCTTTCGGCTTTCGTGGCCCTGTCCGAGGTCGAGCTGGCCGTGCTCGAACGGCTGCACCAGAGGCGCCGATCCTTCGTCGCCGGGCGCGACATGGTGCATCAGGGGCAGTCCGCTCAGGCCGCGTATATTCTGTCAGCGGGCTGGGTCTCTTCCTACAAGCTACAGGCCGACGGGACGCGGCAGATCGTCGATTTCCAGATTCCGGGGGATTTCCTCGGGTTGCGGAGCGTTCTCTTGCGCACCTCGGACCACAGCTTCGAGCCCATCGTGGATATCGAGGCGGCCGAAGTGCTGACGAGTGACCTGCTTGAGGCCTTCGAACAGACGCCGCGCCTGGCGACGGCAATTCTCTGGGCGGCGTCACGGGACGAGGCGATGGTCGTGGAGCATCTCGTCGGGATCGGCCGGCGTGATGCGCTCGCGCGCATGGCACATTTTCTGCTGGAGTTGGGATCAAGACTTGCGCTGGTGGGAATGGGCAGCAAGGTCGGCTTCGACTGCCCGCTGACGCAATATCACCTCGCCGATACCCTGGGATTGAGCGCGGTCCATGTGAACCGCGTTCTGCGGCAGCTTCGCGAGAAAGGGCTGGTGACCTTTCGGGACGGACATGTGACGGTTCACGACTATGAAGGGCTGGCGGAGCTGGCCGAATTCGATCCGGCCTATCTGGACCAGACCGGGCCATTGTTGAAATGAGATGGCCGCCCGTCGCAAAGCGAGGGGCGGCCGAAATTCGCATCAGGTGCCGGATGTCACGAAAGCTTCGCGGTTGCTGCGTCGAGTTCCTTGTTGGTCTCGGCCTCGTTCTTGGCGGTGTGCGCCTTTTCGGCAGCCTGGTAGTGCTTCAGTGCCGCGTCTTTCTTCGGACCGGCGGGCGCCTTGTCCCACGTGGCCTTCACGGAGGTCATCTTTTCGGCGGTCTTGTTCTGTTCGGGTGTCATTGGTGTTGTCCTTTCCTGGACGTTCCGAGAATAAGAAGCGCGCCGATATGCAATAATTGGTGGGACAGCACGCAGGCACGCTTCTCAGACACTCGGAAAAGATGCATCACCGAATATTCGGTAAGCACATCTCACTTAACCAGTGTCAAAGCACCGCCGCACCAACGCAGGTTAATGCGCCCCGCCTTTGATCTGGGACACGAGGAAAAGGGGGGGTGCGCGCAGCCTTGAAGCCTTGCACTGCGGCCTCCCAAAAGCTGCGAGGCAGGTTTCAGGCGGAACGCTTTCGTTCCGGCACATGCGTCAGGATGGTTTTCAAGTCACCGCAGTCTGCTGATGCGACGTTCTCAGCCATGTGTCGTTATCGCCAAGGTATGTCGAGGCGCAGAGAGCCTTGTAGATCGGCACATCGGGTTTTTCAGCGCTCACACGGTAGGTGAGGATCGCGATGTCGCCGCACCGCGTCACGCGCCGTTCGGCCATGACAACGGAGCGCCAGCCCGTTCCGTCCCGCAGCCGGGCCCGGATCTGATCACCCTGGAGAATGCCGGGCGGATAGGCAACGATCATGACGGCGTTGGTCGCTGTCGTCGCTTGCGCGTTTTCCGCGCCACTGGTCCAGAAATCGTCTTCCATGTCCCATAGGGCCGCCCGCGCGCTTGGTGACAGCGTCCCCGCCTTGTGGGCCGCATGGTTCAATGTCTTGGAGGTAACGGTCATTCGCCCGCCCCCGATCCGCCAACCATGAAGATTTGAAACAGCAAGAAGATGATCCCGAGCGCGACCCAGAAGGCCGCGTTTGTGGCCGGGCGGCCATCGGAGCCCGTTGAGGCCGTGCGTCTCAGCGTTTGTGCCGACGAAGGTCCGGGCAGCAGCTCGCTCAGGTCTCGCGCGATTCTCTCGTGATCGCTTGCGAGCGCGGGAACGTCTCGAAACCTGGCAAGTAGTGTCTCCAACCGCGATCTGGCGGCGTCGCGCCCCAGCGCGACCAGGTCGGCGGCTTCTTGCCAAGGGTCGAGTTCCAGCCGCGCAAGCGTGGAGAGGACCGTCACGACGGATCCGTTTCGGTCCTCGCCGACGGAGGCATAGAGGAAACGTTCGAATTCGGCGGGGTGGGGGTTGAGAGCATTCGGGTCGGTCATGGCCAATCCTTTCGTTGATTGCAGGAACGCGGATCGTCCCTGTTTGCCCAAGGCTACGCGCGAGTCGGCCTCCGCGCCCTTGCACAGGTCAGTGCCGATGACCGGCCCCGGGTATCTCAGCCGCTGGCGGCGCTCGAGGCTAACCTGTGTCAGCGCGCGTCGAACGCGCGTCGGGTAGAAGAAAACAGATCGTTCGACTGTTCAGCCTCCGAAACCATGGGGCCGAAAACAGGGATGAACGACGGATCTGCCAATATCGCGGAGGTCAGACATGACCATGCGGTCGACCAGAACGACAGCGACTTTTTCGAAACCGTTCACCCTCGCGGGATACCCCGGCGAACTGCCCGCGGGCGAGTATGAAATTCTTGTCGAGGAGGAGCTTCTCCGGGGGCTGACTTTCCAGGCTTACAGACGCACCGCGACCTATCTGACGGTGCGCGGGACGGGCGCTCATGCCGGACGCGTCGAACGTCGGCCGACAACCGAGAGTGACCTGAAAGCGGCATTGCGCCGCGATCAGGCCACCACCGAAACCAATATTCACAGCGTAGCGGCGCTTTCCCCGCAGGAGGACAGAACATGATAACTCCCGAATGGCTCAAACCCGGCCTCTATGGCGCGCTCATGGGCGCGGCTTTCGTCGGCATTGCCGGTTTCACATGGGGCGGCTGGGTGACCGGCGGCACCGCGAATGACAGGGCGATGGCGATGTCCCACGATGATATGGTCGTCTCCATGGTCCCCGTCTGCCTCGACATGGCGCGCTCCGATCCGGCGCGGGCGGACAAGATGGAGAAGATCCGGGCCGCCTCGACCTACCAGAAGCGCGACGCGCTCATGGATGTCGGCTGGGCGACCATGCCCGGAACCGAGGCCCCGGACCGGGATATCGCGCAAGCCTGCCTGAAGGAACTGGACCTCTGAAGGCCAGCCCGACAGGACCGGTGATCTGATGGTTCATGGCGCGTCATTCCATCCGAGACCTGCGCCCGGCAACGCTCCGGGCGCCGAAATCGAGAGAGGCTCCGTCATTGCCGCCCGATGACAGGGGGTGGGAAGATCGCGGACCACAGGAATGGATGCAGCCAGCGTGCCCCTCGGGCACGGGAGTTGCCGATGCGGCGTCAACGAAGGTTGATCCGAACGGATCGGAACCCGCGGCACCGTTCGCTGATCGGACCGAAGCCGATGCGGCTCTCGAAGGGCGGATACAGGCCCATGAACGGGTCTTGCAGCCCCTGACCGCCTACATGGCCCGAGGGTCATCGAACCGATGCGCATGGCCGGGCATGAACACGACCACCGCGAAACCGACGCCCAAGCGAAAGATGTCATCCGCGCCGCATTGCTCCTCGGAGACGCGCGCGCCGAAACCGAAGGAGACAGAAATGATCGACAAGCACCCCGTGACGCCAAGACGCGGAGGAGAAAAGACTCTTCCCATGGACCGGCCAGCGCGACAAGCCGGGGTTCAGGTCCGCGAAAGAAGCGGCATCTGGGAAGTGAAGCTCAATGGCAAGTTTCGCGGTGATTACCACCGGAAGGAACATGCGCTTGCGGCCGCGGCCTTGCACAAGTCGCCGCCGCGATGACCGGTCGCACTCCCCCGGCGGTCCCGCAGGACTTCCCGATCCAGGCGGCCGAAAACGAAGGCATGCCGCCGAGACAGCATTCCGACAGCTCCTTCCCAGCGGTTGTGCCCGCGCGAAGGCTGATCGGAACGCTCACGCTTGGATCATCGAAGTCGCACCCGGCAACAAAAGGTTTCTGGTCTGAAAAGGGTGCGCCGAAGAGACGTCCGCTGGCACGATCATGCTCACGGCTGGCCATCGTGGCCGGTCTGGTCGCGTCCCTGGCCTTCCCCGCGTTTGCACAGGATGCCACGGCCCCGATGCCTGCACATGCGCAACCCAAAAGCTATGGCGAGGGATGGGACTGTGACCGCGGGTATCGGCGCGAGGCTGACAAGTGCCTTGCGGTCATCGTTCCTGAAAACGCCTTTGCGACGAACCGAACCTATGGCGCAGGCTGGGAATGCCTGCATGGGTTTCGCCAGGTCGATGATGCGGTCTGTCTCAAGGTCGTCGTTCCCGATGGCGGATACCTTGATCCATCAGGCAAGAGCTGGAGCTGTCATCGCGGCTACATGGAGGCCGATGACCTTTGCGAGAAGGTCGTGCTGCCGCCCAACGCGTATTTCTCGCAAAATGTATACAGGTCGGTTTGGCTGTGCGATCGCGGGTACAAGGTCGAGGGCGAGACATGCGTCGAAATCGCCGTCCCGGAAAACGCTTTTCTGAATGGATCAAGCTATGGTCGGCCATGGACCTGCGAGCGGGGTTTCCGCGAAAACGGCGATGAGTGCAAGCGCGTGGCAGTTCCCGAAAACGCCTTCTTCGACGACAAAAGCTATGGGCCGGGGTGGTCCTGCGAGCGGGGTTTTGCCGCCTCTGATGATGGATGCACGGTTATTGACCTGCCCGACAATGCGCATCTCGACAGATCGGGAAACCGATGGCGATGCCATGACAACTTCCAGAGATCGCAGGGGCGGTGCCTTTTGAACGAGTAGCGCGGGAGATCGGGATCGAAACCGGGCTTTCGACGCTGATGCGTCATGTGATTGCCCTACACAGGGGCGTCTTGGAAAAGGAAAGATCATGAAACCGATCAATGAAGAAATGCGCGAGACACGGTTATCGACCATGGGCCCCCAAGCCCCGCCTGGCGTGGCCGCACCCACAGCGGTTGTCTATTGTGAAGGCAACTTCGGACAGATCGACGGCAAGACCGCGAACGGGCTTGTCCGTCACTCACAGGCATACCGTATCCTGTCTGTCATCGACAGCACATGTGACGGGCGCGACAGCGGGCAGCTCCTGGACAATGTGCGCAATGGCATTCCCGTTGTTGAAGATCTCGAAGCGGCGGTTGTGCGGGAGACCATTATCCCCGAAACCTTCATTTATGGTATGGCCCCCTCGACCGGGACGCTGTCACCCGCAGACAGAGAGGTCGTGCTGGATGCAATCGCACTCGGCATGAACATCGTCAGCGGTCTGCACGAATACCTTGGCGACGACCCTGAAATCTCGGCGGCGGCTGAAGCGGCCAAGGTGACGATCCGCGATATCCGCAGACCGCGGGCAAGCAAAGACATGCGGCTGTTCGACGGAAGCGTGTCCAAGGTCAAGGCAATCCGCATCGCCGTTATGGGAACAGATTGCGCCATCGGCAAGCGCACGACGGCGACCGTTTTGACACGGGCGTTGAACGCAAGCGGCCTCAGGACGGTGCTTGTCGGCACCGGCCAGACCGGCCTGATGCAGGGCGCGAAATACGGTATCGCGATGGATGCCGTTCCTCCGCAATTCTGCTGTGGCGAACTCGAACGCATGATCGTCGCGGCGTGGCAAGACGAAGAGCCAGATGTCATCGTGATCGAAGGGCAAGGCGCGCTCAGTCATCCGGCCTTTTGCACATCGGCCTTCATCCTGCGCGGAAGCCAGCCACACGCCGTCATTCTTCAGCACGCGCCCAAGCGGGTCCACCGCTGCGACTTTCCAGACATGCCAATGCCCGCGCCCGAAGACGAAATCGCGCTCATCGAAGCCTTTGCCGCCACGAGGGTCATCGGCATCACGATCAATCACGAGGGGATGGTGGACACTGACTTGGAGCATGACATGAAGCGCCTCTCGCGCGACACGGGCATGCCGGTGACCGATGCGCTGACCCGACCGGAAGTATATCTGGCCAACATGGTTCTGGATGCCTTTCCACACCTCAGGCCGGTTGCTCTCGCGGTCGCCGAATGACCGCGCCACGTCTCGAGATTGATCTTGGCAAGATACGGGCAAACGCGCGTTCGCTCGTCCGTCGTCTCGGCGTCCGTGGACTCACCGTCACCGGGGTGACCAAGGCCGTGTGTGGTCATCCTGATGTTGCTCGGGCCATGCTCGAGGGCGGCGTTGTCGGCCTGGCTGACGCGCGCATCAGGAACATTGTTCGGATGCGGATGGCAGGGATCTTGTGCCCGATTTCGATGATCCGCGCCCCGATGATTTGCGAGATGGAAGACGTCATCCGATACTGTGACGCAAGCTATAACTCCGAGATGGAAACGATCCGGAAGCTCGGCGCAGCCGCACGGAAACAGGGCGCGACGCAGGATGTCATCGTGATGGTCGAAATGGGCGACAGGCGCGAAGGTGTCATGCCCGAAGACCTTGATGACTTTGCCGCCCGGGTCATCGAAACACCCGGCGTGACCCTCAAAGGTATCGCTGCAAATTTCGGCTGCATGGGTAACCTGACCCCGACGGCCGGCGACATGGCCACGCTCTCGCGATTGGCCGATCAAGTGGAAGGCACCTGCGGCCCCTTTGTCGCTGTGGTTTCAGGCGGTAGCTCGGCTAACTTGGCGTGGGCGCTTGGCGAAGGCGCAATCGGGCGGGTCAACAACCTGCGTCTTGGCGAGGCGATCCTGCTCGGGATTGATCCGGCGACAGGACGGGCCATTGACGGGCTTCATACGGACGCCTTCGCCCTTTTCGCCGAGGTGATCGAGACACGCCATAAACCGGCCGCGACGGGGGCGAGGGATGGTCAGAGGCCCCGTTCGATCCTCGCCGTCGGGTGGCAGGACACGGACGCAAACGGTCTTGGGTTTCCCCACGGGGTCCGGTTTGTCGGTGCCACGAGTGATCACACCGTGATTGACACAAGCGGCTTCACCGCACCCGTCGGGTCCGAGATGCGGATGGGCCTGAGCTACAGCGCCCTCATGCGGGCGATGAGCGCTCCTGACGTCGCAAAGGCTGTTGTCGGCAAGCCACCCGTTGACAGGGTGGCCAGGGACCGGGCGGCTACTCCGGTGTTGACCTTGGTGTGATAACCGAACGATCAACCCGGCGGCCCATGATCGTCACGTTGCCCCGGCTTGCCCGACACCGGGCCATGGTAAAACGGCCGCGCAATACCCATATGTAATAAAGCCGCCCACGAAACGTCGCGCCCGACCGGGGCGCAAGAGTTCAGCGGAAAACCCGAAAAGGATGATGATCATGTCTTTCAAGGACCTGACGACCAGGGCTGCTGCCCTGCTGACGCCCAAGCCCGCCAACCCCTCGAAAAAAGACCCGCAATCCAAAACGCCTGAAGCCGGGTCCAAGTCGGGCAAGCCGGAATCCAAAAAAACCTGAAACCTGCGATGAGACGGCCGGTTTCGCGGTCCGGCCCATCCCCCCGCAATTCAACGGAGCCCTTGATATGGACGACCTGACAGCCAAGACCGTTGCGGTTTTTGACCGGCCTTTCAAGCTTCCCGGCTTCGATGAAACGCTCCCGGCAGGTGAGTATGATGTCGAGACGGAACGCGCCTCGCCGCCCGATCACAAGGACCCCGAAGCCTGGAAGGCTTCGGTCGTGGTTCAGTTGCATCCACGCGACTCCCACCCTGGACTGACACGCAGCCTGTCCGTGTCGCTGGTCGATCTCGATCATGCCCGCGCAAAAGACAAGCTGACCGGACTGGACCTGTCAGAGGTTTTTCTCGAAGACATGCTGGCCGATCCGATGGTGCAGCTCGTCATGCAGGCGGACGGCGTGTCCAAGGCGCAACTGCGCCATCTCTACTCGGGATCGCGCAAGGCGCCGTCCGGTATCGATCATTGTGACACGATGGTTGCCGACCATGAACCGCAAGCGTTTTCGCGCGACAACTCGGATATTCGAAGCGCTGAAAATGAAGGCATGCCATGCCAATGGTGAACGTCTTCCCATCCGGATTCTTGAGGTGAGTGTTCCAATGAGGCCGTGGAAAGTGAGAAGATGATGCGAATGAAAGAAGATTCCATTTCCCTTGATCAACCCAGGCGCGCGCCCGGTGACGCACCGCAGGAGCGTGCCTGTGTGCGTTGCAAGACTCGTTTCTGGAGCGAAGGGTTCGGCCAGCGAATCTGTGCCCGCTGCAAGAGCAGTGCAGCCTGGCGCACGGCGATGCCGGAGGCCGCGGGGCAAGGTCGGCGTCGGTCGGGCGGGAAGTCGTCTTAGGCCTTTCTCATGTCGTGGATTGCGATCGCATAAGCGACCACCTACCGCTATCGCTCTGCCGTGGGTCTTGGGTCGCACATGCTGATGCTACGTCCCCGAGAACCGCGAAACCTCACCTTGAAAACATTCAAACTTGAAATCGATCCGATTGTCCGCATCGACCGGCCCCACGACATCGCCAGAAACTTCACCGACCTCCTTGCTGGTAGGTTGGACATGCTTTTGCATCCAATCCCGCTCCATCACCGTCCTCAAGGCGCCTGACTGGTCCGCCAAAGATAACGGATTTCAGCTCGCGTTATATGGTAACCGGCGGCGGAAGTCCGCAAAGGTGAGATCGTCAGCCCGTCAATTATGCACGTTCAGCGAAAGTTCGCAATTACGGGCCGCACGGCAGCACGGTGACAAACTATTGGATGTCCGCTGTGGGCCGAAACGTGACTCTTCTAGAAAACAAAAATGGCCATTATTGTCGAACCCCGGTCGCTCGCACTACCAAGCGCGAAGGTTCGCTATGATCCGCCAGACCGTAAGGGGCTACTTCCTCGAGGAACTGCAAACCGGCCCTAGGCGCTGTAAAGGTGTCCGCTCTGAACACAGCGGATAGCACTCGCTCTGCTTGGCCTTCTCGGGGTCGCCATGATCCAAGACGCGCGCGCCGGGGTCGACACCGCTGAATACTCGCAACAAATGCTGAAGGTGGCGCGGGACCAGCTTGAAATTTCAAAACAGGCCCTGACGGTCCAAGGGCTGGATCAGAACTCTTTCTCGGCGCAGAACTCGTCAGCTCAAAGGTCTTCTGATGTCTCTCCTGCAAGAGCTGAGCCTCCTATTCGTCGGCCGCACAAATCAACCATGTTTCAGGAACCCGATGAGATTGGAACATACGATGGCAAGCGGATCGAGAAGCGAGGCAATCACTACTACGTCGACGAACGGCCGTTCATCACCCTCGGCAAAGCCAAAAAGTACATCAATGAAAAGAGCTAGCCGTCACCCCCATACAGGCCTCCACCCCCTATGGGAGTCATGCATGGGGATCAGAAGGAACCATGCCGCACCATAGCGGAACATTCTCCATGCTTTGGCCATCTGACTTCACCTGCTGTCAGAGCTTCATAGCCCCACCCACCCAAGGCGTTTCACTCCCTTTATCTCAATCATCACCCAAAGGCGGACCCGGTGCGTATTTCGCTCTCACATGATCCCATCCGGAAGGGGCTGCTCTTCAAGAAGACATACCAACAAGTGTCGGTGACGGTCCTCTTTACCCATGGGGAGCTGCAGATCATTCGCCAGCGTGGATTTCCGGGCTTCGGGCGACTTGCGGAGGCGATCCAGGCGAGCGTTGCATGAACGGCCCAGAGCTACTGTTCAAAAGCCCTCAACAATGCTGCGATGCAGCCCGCCGAACCGGACATTCACTGCCTTTACACGATATGAAGATGGGCCACGTTCAGCGGTGCCGACAAAGCGGACTTTCGCATTTGCAGTTATTGTTTGCGCAGAAACCGTTTGCGCTTTCGGCGCGGTACGACTCGATGTGCAGCAGATTTTCCCATAGCGGTCATTAATCCTTACGTATTCGATCGTATCCGGAAGCTTCCTTCACTGTGTTCAGCTTCAACAAGTGGATTGCTGACTATTCTGCTACTGGTGAGCGTTCTCCGATGGCCTGAATACTCAATCGTTTAACTCCTAATAAGGACTCGTCGCGGAAGTGCCCGTACTAACTAATTGGAAAGATTGAATACTGTCGAGACAAGCGTAATTTCTAACGGACTTCCAAGCTTCTTCAAAGGACGTGATCGAAGAGAAATCTGTCTGAGAATCAAGTTTGGGTCTGATGCAGATATTTCTTCAAAACAAGCTGGTTATGGTCCCGTGCAGGTCTTACCGCTTCGGTCAGTGTTTTGTTGCGCGGCGCAGGATAGTGCGGGCGCGATCAAGGTGCGGTTTGTCGAGCATCTGCCCGCGCAGCCGCGCGATGCCGCCGTCCGCTTCTTCCATCGCCGCGATGACTTGTTTTGCCCAGTCGACCATTTCGGCTGTGGGGGTGAAGGCGTCGTGGATCGGAGCAATCTGTGCAGGGTGGATTGCCAGTTTGCCAGTGAACCCGACCGCGGCTGCGGAGCGGGCCTCGCCCGTCAGTCCGGTGAGGACACGAAAATCGGTGTGAACCGCATCAATGGCAGCAACGCCCGCGGCCTTGGCGGCAAACAGCATTGCATCGCGGGCCATCGCAAACGGACCAAGATAGCCGCCTAACGCGTCGCGATTGGCCGAGGCACCGAGATCGGCGGCCAGATCCTCGCCGCCCCAAGCCATACCGAACAGGTTCGGGTGACTCCAGTCGTCAGTGAAGAGGGCACGGACGGCCTTGACCGTTTCGGTGGCGATGGCAAGGATCGGCAGATTGTTTGTCATTGCGCTGAGTCGTTCGAGATCGGCGGGGCCTTCGCATTTGGGCAGAACGAACCCGTCGGGCGGGACAGCGAGCGCCGCGATGTCATTGCCTGTCATGCCAGTGTCGAGCGCGTTAACCCGCACGAAGCAAGGAAGCGTGCGCGCGCTGTTCAGAAACCGCGCTACGCTGGCGCGCGCGGCGGGCTTGGCCTCGAGGGAGACGGCATCTTCCAGATCGAGGATTAGAGCATCGGCGCCGGAGGCCAGCGCCTTTTGCATCATCCCTTCACAGTCACCGGGAACGAAGAGCCAGGAGCGCGGGGTGTCCATCACATCCTCTTGGCGACTTCTTCGAGCATCACCTCGGTGGCACCCCCGCCGATGGCCTGAACCCGCGCATCGCGCGACATCCGCTCGATCGTGCTTTCGCGCATGAAGCCGATGCCGCCGTGAAACTGAACGCAGGAATACATCACCTCGTTGACCAGCTCGCCCGCAAGCGCCTTGATCATCGAAACTTCGCGGGTCTGCTCCTCGCCCAAGGCGAGCCGCGCGGCGGTGGCGTAGATCATCTGGCGGCAGCTTTCGACGCGCGCGGCCAGCATCGCCAGCCGCTGGCGGATCGCCTGCTTGTCCCAGAGCGGCGCGTCGAAGGCCTGCCGTTCCTTGAGGTAAGCAACGGTCAGTTCCAGAGCGGCCTGAGCCTCGCCCATCGCCATGGCACCGATCACCAGCCGCTCATTCTGAAAGTTCTTCATGATCTCGTAAAAGCCGCAGCCTTGCTCGCCGAGGATGCTCGACGCGGGCACGCGCACCTCGTCGAACGACAGCTCAGCGGTGTCGGAGGAGCGCCAGCCGTGCTTGTCTAGCGCGCGCGAGACGGTGAAGCCTTGCGTGCCTTTCTCGACGAGGAACATGGTAATCGACTGACTCGGCCGGGAGTCGGGATTGGTCTTGGCGGCAACGCAGAAGACATCTGCATTTACGCCGTTGGTGATGAACATCTTGGCACCGTTCAGCACCCAGTGATTGCCGTCCTGCCGCGCGGTTGTGCGGATGCCTTTCACGTCTGATCCAGCACCGGGCTCGGTGACCGCGACGGCGGAGATTGTCTCGCCGCTGATGCAGCGCGGGATCCACTCGGCGCGCTGCTCGTCATTGCCGGCGTTGAAGATATGAACGGATGCCATATCCGTGTGCACCAAAGCCGTGATCGCCACGCCTGCGAAGGTGGAGCGGCCCAGCTCTTCGGCCCAGACGACGGTTGCGCGCTGATCGAGACCCGAGCCGCCGAGTGTTTCGGGGTAGCGGATTCCGAAAAAGCCCAGCTCGCCCATCTTGCGCAGCACTTCGCGGGGCGTTTGCCCTTCGGCCTCCCATGTGAGGGCATGGGGTTTGATTTCGGTCTCGACAAAGCGGCGGACCTGATCGCGCAGCATCCTGTGAGTTTCATCGAAAAAAACCGGACTGTCGTGGGCGGCGAAGGAGGAGGGGGCGTTCATCAGGGGTGGTCCTTTCAAATGGCCGATATGCCACCGGTCACAGAGATTGTCTGACCGGTAATACGGGCAGCTGCGGAGCTGGCCAGAAAGACGGCGAGATGGGCGATGTCGGTGGGATCTGTCACGCCGAGATGCGCCATCTTTTCCGCCTTTCCGAACAGCCGCGCGGCAAAGTCGTTCTGCATCAGTTTATCGTAGAGCGGTGTGCCTTGCACGATCGAAGGTGTCAGCGTGTTTACACGGATGCCGTCGCGCTTGGCTTCGATCGCCATGGCGCGGGCGAACATGGAAATGCCGGCCATGGCGGTGCCGATCGCGACCTCCCCGGGGGTGGCCAGCTTGCCTGCATCGGACGCGATGAGAAGGATCGCGCCGTGACCCTGATGCGCCATCACCTCATAGGCGGCGCGGGCGGGAAGGATCACCGGCGCCAGAACGCCTGTCACATCGCGCATCATCTCATCAAGCGGTATGTCGCGCAGCAGTCGCGGCATCGGATCGCCGCCTGCGCCCGAGAGCAGCACATCGAGACCGCCCATCGCGGCAGAGGCCTCTTCAACCATCCGTGCGGCATCGGCGGGCTTGCCGGCATCGCCTTGAACGAAGGTGGCGTTGAGGGCCGCCGCCGCCGCCGCGCCGCGCGTGGCATTACGCCCTGCAACAGCCACAGATGCCCCCGCGGTCTGCATCTGCTGGGCGCAAGTCAGGCCAATTCCCGCCGTGCCGCCGACGATTAGGATGCGCTGGCCGGACAGATCAGACATCGGCAGGCCTCATCCGCATCAGAGCCGCGCGCTCGCATGTGCCGCAGAGCACATCGTCTTGATTGTAGCAGTCATGGCGCAGGGTCACGATCCCTTCGTCGGGGCGTGATTTGCTGGCGCGCTTGTCCAGAACGGTCGTCGTCAGGCGGATCGTATCGCCTTCGAACAGCGGGTGGGGAAACTTCACGGCCTCCATGCCGAGATTGGCGATGGTGGTGCCGAATGTGGTGTCGTTCACCGTCATGCCGACCATGCAGCCGAGCGTGAACAGCGAGTTGACCAGAGGCTTGCCCCAGACCGATTTTGCCGCTGCGTGGGCGTCGATATGCACCGGCTGGGGGTTCATGGTCAGCAGCGAAAACCAGTGATTGTCGGTCTGGGTGATGGTGCGTGTCCATTCATGCTCGAAAACATGACCTACCTCGAATTCCTCGAACCACAGTCCGGACATCAGCTTTGCTCCTCGATTTCTACTAGTATGCTCTTTGCCGCGACAGTGTCGCCAACCGCGGCGGTCAGCTTGCCGACCGTGCCGTCGAACGGGGCTGCAAGCGTGTGAACGAGTTTCATCGCTTCCATCACCACCAATGTGTCTCCCTTGGCGACGCGATCGCCTAGACAGACGCGCACTTCAGTGACCAGCCCTGTGAGCGGCGCGGGAATGCTGCCCTGTTCGGCGACATCGTTGCGCGCGTCCATCCGTGCCTCTGCCAAGGCGCGTGCGCTCAGCTTGAGGGCAAGGCCGCGACTGGCTACGTGCGCCTCGGGGCCGCTGAGGGCGAGGTAGGCGGGCGGCGGGCCAAGGGGTAGGTCACGCTCCCCTGAAGTGACAGTCGGGTCTGGGCCAAGGTGCAGGCAGAGATCGGTCTGGCCGTAGTCATCGCTGATATGCAGCGGCGCGCGCCCCGGCGCTGCGCGCGCGCCGACGCGGAACCCGTCGGTGCGGGTGTGGGGATCGCTTTGCCCTGTGATTGCAGCAAGCGCAGCCTGTCCGCGCAGGCGCAGCAGAATGTCGGCATCGGGGTACCAGCCATCGGGGAAGGTCTCGGACAGAAAGGCAGTGGTGGCGAGGCCTTTGGCAAAGGCGGGGGCGCTCAGGCAGTCGCGCAGCAGGCCCAGATTGGTGCCGACCCCGATCAGGGCGGTACCGTCGATACCCGCAAGCAGTGCTTGGCGCGCCGCGTCGCGGTCGGACCCGTGGGCAATGAGTTTGGCGAGCATGGAATCGTAATGGCTGCTGACCGTGTCGCCAGCGTCGATGCCGCTGTCAAAGCGCAGGCAATCGAGGGTTTGCAGCACCGCGATGCGGCCCACATCTGGCAGGAAGCCTGCTTCGGGTCGTTCGGCGTTGATCCGCATTTCGATTGCGTGACCTTGGGGGGTAATCTGATCCTGTGTCAGCGGCAGCGGGAGCCCGGCTGCCTGTCGCAATTGCCATTCCACCAGATCAACACCGCAGATTGCTTCGGTGACCGGATGTTCGACCTGCAGGCGGGTGTTCATTTCCAGAAAATAGGGCGCTGCGTCGTTAGCGCCCATGACGAATTCCACCGTGCCTACGCCGGAGTAGCCGATCGACGAGGCGAGGCTGGTGGCGTGCTCGGAGAGCGCGGCGCGCACCTTGTCGGGCAGGTTTGGCGCGGGGGCTTCCTCGATCATCTTCTGGTGATTGTGCTGCACCGAGCAGTCGCGGTCATGAAAGTGCAGCGCGCCGCCTGCGCCATCGCCGAACACCTGAACTTCGATGTGACGGGGGCTCTGGATCAGCTTTTCGATAAAGACCGTCGCATCGCCGAAAGCCGCGCCTGCCTCCTTGCGGGCATCTTCCAGGGCGCGGTTCAAATCGGCCTTGCTGCCCGCTTGCCGCATGCCGCGCCCGCCGCCGCCTGCGCTGGCTTTGACCAGCACGGGGTATCCGATCTTTTGGGCGGCTTTTGCAAAGTCAGCATCGCTCGCGCCCTCGGCGTCATATCCAGGTACGACGGGCACGCCCGCATCCTTTGCGATCTCGCGGGCGGTGATCTTGGAGCCCATGCGCCGGACCGCATCGGCTGAGGGGCCGACGAAGACCAGCCCCGCATCGGCCACCGCCTGCACGAAATCGGCGTTTTCCGACAGAAACCCATAGCCAGGATGAACAGCGTCGGCTCCCGTGGCCTCGGCCGCTGCGATGATCGCGTCGATGCGTAGATAGCTTTGTGACGGGTTGGCGGGGCCGATGGCATGAGCCGTATCGGCGAGCCGCACATGACGCGCGCCCGCGTCGGCCTCGGAATAGACCGCGATGCTCCGCAGGCCGAGGCGCCGGCAGGTCTTGATGATCCGGCAGGCGATCTCGCCGCGATTGGCGATCAGCACGCTGCGCATGGGGGTTGGGGCGTAGAAAAACTCGGTCACGGTCACATCCTGTAGACGGGCCGCTGGCCGCGGACTTTGGGGCGCATCGAGACGATGGCGAGGCATAGGCCCAGCACCCGCCGCGTATCGCGCGGGTCGATGATTCCATCATCAAAGAGCCGCGCGGTGCAGAAATAGGGGTCGGACTTTTCTTCGAACATGGCGCGCAGCTTTGCTTCGTGTTCGGTCAGTTCTTCTTCGGTGGCCGGATTGCGGCTGATGCTGGCGCGGCGCAGGTCCATCAGCACACCTGCGCCCACCTCCGGGGCCATGCCGCCGAGCCGCGCATTGGGCCACATGAACATGAAATGCGGGCGGAACCCGCGCCCCGACATGCCGTAATTGCCCGCACCGTAGGAGCCGCCTGTGACCAAGGTCAGGCGCGGTACCCGGGTGTTGGACATGGCGTAGACCAGCTTGGCGGAATGTTTGGCGATCCCACCCAGCTCGGCGTCGCGTCCGACCATGAAACCGGTGGTATTTTGCAAAAAGATGATCGGATGGCCGCGCTGGTCGCACAGTTCGATGAAATGCGTGGCCTTGAGGCAGGCCTCCGAGAAGAGCACCCCGTTGTTGGCGATGATGCCCACTGCAAACCCGTCGATGCGGGCGGTGCCGCAGACGATGGTTGCGCCCCACTCAGGTTTGAATTCGTGAAAGTCGCTGGAGTCCACCACGCGCGCTATAATCTCTCGCGGGTCGACCGGTTCTTTCAGGTCGGTGCCGACGATGCCGGGGATGTCTTCTGCGTCATACAGGGGTGGAGCCGTGGTCGCACGATTGGAGACAAAAGGCTGGGCATACGCAAGGCTGGCGACCATGTCACGCAGCCGTCCGATGGCGGCAAGTTCGTCCGGCACGATGTGATCGGCGACACCGGACTGACGCCCATGCAACGCCGCCCCGCCGAGCTCGTGACGGTCGATCACCTCGGAGATCGCGGCCTTGACTATCTGCGGGCCGCCCAGATGGATCGAAGCTGCGCCCTCGACCATGATGAATTCGTCGCAGAGCGCCGGGATATAGGCCCCGCCCGCAGTGCATTCGCCGAATACAGCGGCCAATTGCGGAATGCCTGCCGCCGACATGCGGCACTGGCGGTGAAAGGTGCCGCCGAAGTGGTTTTCGTCGTAGAACACCTCCTCCATCTGGTTGAGGTTGGCGCCGCCGCAATCTACTAGATAAACGCAAGGCAGGCGGTTTTGCATGGCGATATCCTGAGCGCGAATATGCTTCTTGACCGTTTCGCGGTAGAACGAGCCACCCTTTACCGTGGCGTCGTTGGCGATGATCATACAGCTGGTCCCGCGCACGCAGCCGATGCCGGTGACGATGCCTGCCGCCGCAAGATCGCCGTCATAAAGGCCCCAGCCCGCCAGCGGTGTCAGCTCCAGAAAGCCTGTGCCGGGGTCGATTAGCAGATCGATGCGTTCGCGCACGGGGATCTTGTCGCGCTCGCGGTGGCGCGCGACCATCGCCTCGCCGCCGCCCGCGCGCGCCCATGCCAGCTTGTCGCCCAGATCGGTGATTAGGGTTTCGTATGCGCCGGCCTTTTGGCGAAAGCTCTCGGAGGCGCGGTCGATTGTGGAGTCAAGTTTTGCCAAGACGGGGCCTCACTTTGGGGTCAGAGGGTTGAAAAATCACGGGTATCCTCCAAAAGATCGGTCTCGGTGAACCGCGCGTGCCAAGAGATGTGATCAGCGCGCAGGCGGGTGATGCGGCGAAAGCTCTCCTGCACCTCGGCATCGGGGCAGCGCGAGCCGGACAGCGCGATCTCGATACGATCGCACCCGTCCGCATTGGCGACGCGGATGCGCGCCGAGACATCGGGACCGAGTGCCGCCGCGAGCGCTTCGGCATGGGCGCGGTAGAGGAAGATTTCACGCACCTTCACACCATCGCCGACGCGGCCGGAAACGGCGGACAATCTTGTGACGAAGCCGTCCGGTCCAATTTCGAGCGCCTTAGCCAGATCGCCCGTGCCAAAGCGAATCATCGGCCAGCCGCGGGCCAGTGTCGTCACCACGATCTGCCCCGGCGTGTTGACCGGCAGGGGCGCGCCGCTCAGCGGATCGCAGATCTGCACAAGCCGCTCGGGGTTGCAGGCATAGCCGGGCTGCCCATGCTTTTCAAAGCCCACGAGGCCGAGATCGGCGGTGCCATAGGCCCCGTGGGTGGTGATGCCATGGCTGGCCTCCAGCCGCTTGCGCTTGCCCATCCAGTTGCCCGGCTCGCCGCCCAGAAAGGCGCGCCGTAACGTCCAGTGCCCGGCGGTGCCGCCGTAGCTTTTGGCGTAGGCTTGCGCAACCTTTTCGAAGTAGGCTGTCGAGCCGAGAAAGGCGCTCACACCCATACCTGCGATCAGCCGCACCTGAAGCTCAGTCTGGCCGGGGCCCGAAGGGATCACCGTAGCTCCGGTGGCCCGCGCGCCTGCATCAAAGATCAGACCGGCAGGCACCAGATGATAGGACCACGTGTTGAGCGCGATGTCACCCGGCCCAAGTCCGCCCGAGCGGAACATGAGATCAAAGCCATGCGCCTCTTGCGACCTGAGCACCGGTTCGAAAATCGGACCGGGAGAGGCAAAGACATGCGCGACCTCCTGCATGTCGCTAGACAGATAGCCCGCAAAGGGCGGATCGGCGGCCTGCATCTCCATCAGCTCGGTTTTTTGAAGCACCGGCAGGCTCTCAAGCGCGCCGGGGCGGGCGAGATTGGCCGCGGTGAGACCCGCGCCCTGCAGCCGTGCGGCCAGAGCGGGTGCGCGGCGCTCGGCCTCGGCCACGATTTCGGCCAGTCTGGTCAGCCTGTCGCTCATCCCAGCCACCGTTTGCGGCGGCGGTAGTGTTTCACGTCGCGGTAGCTGCTGCGATCCTGTGCGCCCGACAGGCCGAGGTAAAACTCCTGAACGTCCTCGTTGCTGGACAGTTGAGCGCGGCTGCCGTGCAGCACGATGCGCCCGCCGTCCATGATGTAGCCGTAATCGCATTGGGCGATGGCCGAGCGCGCGTTTTGCTCGACCAGCAGGACAGTGAGACCCTCTTCGCGTTTAATCCGGCTGACAGTTTCGAACAATTGCCGTGTCAGGATCGGGGCAAGCCCCATCGAAGGCTCGTCCAGCATTAGCAATCTGGGCCGTGCCATAAGGGCGCGCCCGATCAGCACCATCTGCATTTCGCCGCCCGACAGGTAGCCTGCGATACGGTTTTGCAAGGCGGGCAGGGCGGGGAAATACTCGTAGACCTTTTCCAGATCGGCGCGGATGCCGGCCCTGTCGGTGCGCAGATGTGCGCCGATCATCAGGTTTTGATGCACCGTCAGATGTTCCAACACGCGGCGCCCTTCCAGCACCTGAACAAGGCCAGATTTGACGATGACGGAGGGGTCGGCATGGGTGATCTCGGCCCCGTCCAGTGCGATGCGCCCCGATGTGACTGAGCCGTGATCGGCGTGCAGCAACCCCGAGATCGCCTTGAGCGCGGTCGACTTCCCGGCACCGTTTGCGCCGAGAAGCACGACCATCTGACCTTGCCGCACTTCGAGGTTCATCGAGCGTAGGACCTGAATGACCCCGCCATAGACGACGTCGATATTGGCAAGGGTCAGCATCGCGGATTTACCACTTTTCCAGTGCGGGAACGGCGAACCAGTCGTCCTGCACTGCCACGATGGCACCGTCGCGCACGACAGTTGCGCTGGCCTTGATATCGCCCACGGGGAAGGGCGCGGTGGCGTCGAAATCAAGTGTCGGCAGCGCGCCCATCAGGCTTTCCTCGCTGTAGGTGTGGCCCAGAAGCGCGTCGTGCATGGCTTGCCCGTCGACATTCTCGGCCCCGACTGTGGCTATGGCGTTTTCAAGGACCCGCAGCGCGAGGATCGCTTGTGCGGCCGATTGCTCGGTGATGGTGCCCCACTGGCCGTCTTTTCCGTGCTCTTCGAACACCGCGCGGATCGGCAGATCGGCCTTTTCGGGCGGCGCGAAGCTGAAGGCCGAGTAGAAGCCTTCCATCTGGTCGAGCGACAACCCCTTGGACACTTCGGACAGCCCGTTGTGAGTCGACATTACGATCGGAACATCGGCCCCCAGCTCGTCCATCGCCTTGGCGGATGCGATGACCTGAGCGGTGGTGCCGCCCACGAGGATCACATCGGGCTCATCGGCAAGCGCCGCGCGCATCTGTGCGGTCAGCGACACCGGCGCGGTTTCGGCCCATTGTGTCGAGGTCACGGTGAAGCGATCGGGGTATTGCGACGCCAGTTGCTTGACGCCGTTAACCTGATCAACAAAACCCGCCTGGTTCTGGGTCGACAGCGCCGCGATTTTGAGTGGTCCGTCCTGCCCCTCTTGCAGATGACTGAACAGTCCCGCGAATTCGTGGCTGTAGGTGGGACGGATCGAGAAGTGCCAGCCGTTCTCGTTCCAGACCAGACCGACCATCGCCGTGCCCAGAAGCATCGGCACCTTGTCGTCGGGAAGGCGGCCCATCAGGGTGACCAGATCGGGCGAGCCGAAGCCAAGGTGCATTATCGGCTGGTCCGAACTGAGGATCGAGGGCCATGTCTTTGCGATCTCGGCGGCGTCATAGCGCATGTCGTAGATCTTGAGGTTCACATCGACGCCGAGGCCTTCGCCCACCTCGGCATTCCAGTAATCGACGACGGCCTGCAATCCGGCCATAGCATCGGGCATCACGTCGGCGAACGGGCCGGAATAGTCGGCACTCGCCGTAACGGTGTAGGTTTCCGCGTTGGCGGTCGCGGCAAGGCACAGTGCGGCGGCCCCCGCGAGCAGCGTTGTTCTGAGTTTCATTTTACATTTTCCTCCCTGCGTAATGCGGTGCAGCGCACCGCGGTTGATTCGACTGCTGTCAGTTCCGTGGGAACGGCCAGAGCCGAAAGGTCGTCTTGGTGGTATGCCAAAGATGGGCAAGACCGCGTGGTTCAAAAATCAAGGCAAATAGGATGCACAGCGCCAGTAGGATAGAGCTGAGCGAAAAGACCGCGCCACCGCCGATGCCGCTGTCAGATTGCAGCAGCAAGTTGGATATCTTGTGCAGGCCTTCCTGTACGATTGTAATAAAGGCGACGCCGAGGATCGGGCCAAGCGGCGAGTGGATGCCGCCGACGATCAGCATCCCCAGATACCAGACCGAGGCGAAAAGCGTGAAGCTCGATACGGTCACAAATTGAAGGAAATAGGCCGTCAAAGCGCCCGCAACACCTGCAAACAGCGCACCGGCGAAGAACGCCTCGATCTTGATGCGGGTGACGGGAATACCCATCACGCTGGCGGCTGTATCGTTGTCATGCACAGCGCGCAGCGCGCGGCCCAGCCTTGAACGGGGTAGATTGAACGCGCACCATGTGGCTACAGCCGCAAATAATAGCGCCAACCAGTAAAATTCCTTAGGCCCACCCAAAGAATGGCCAAAGAGTTTGGGCGCAACCACGGGCATCCCCACCAGCCCGCCCAGCCAGGACATCGGCAGCGCCAGGATTACGATCGGAAACATGACCTGTGCCGCCAGCGTCGTAAGCGCCAGATAGAACCCTTTGACCCGGGCTGCGGGCAACGCAAACAGGACCGATATCGCACCTGTGATCAGCGCCGCCGCCGGAATCACGATCCAGAAGGGCACGCCAAGGCCTGACAATTTTGCCGCCGTAAAGGCACCGACACCAACGAAAGCGGATTGCGCGATGTTGATCTGACCCGCCATGCCGACGGTCACGAACAGACCATAGACCGCTATCAGGGTGATAAAGGCATAGGAAAGCTGGCCCAGCAGCCAGGGACCGGACACAAACGGCAAAACCAGCAGAACGGCACAGAGCACCAGCAACCAGACCCGCGCGCGGCGGGTTTCCAGGACGCGCGCCTCTGCGGTGAAACTGTCAAAGGATATGCCCGTAGGTCTCATCTCACAGCCTTTCGATCTTTTGCCAACCGAAGAGCCCGTAGGGCCGGATCAGCAACACTGCAATCATCAGTAGATAGGGCAACAGGCCCGAGGCTGCGCCGTTGGTGAGCGGGTCGAGATAGGTCGCTGCGAGCGCTTCGAACATGCCGACGATGAGGCCGGCCAGAGGCGCGCCGCGGATGCTTTCCATACCGCCCAGCAGGGCCACGGGCAGCGCCTTGAAGCCGATCACCGCGACCCCGAGTGACAGGATCGACCCCGACAGGAGCACCGCTGCCGCCGCTGTCGCGACCACCGTGCCGAGGATCCACGCCACGGCGATGGCTTGACGCACGGGCACCCCCAGCGAAAGGGCGGTGGTGTGATCTTCGGCCACGGCCGCAAGCCGCAGGCCGAGACGTGCGCGGGTAAAAAACAGATGCAGCGCTTGCGTGAGGCAGACCGTAAAGATCGCGCCGATCAGCAGGCGGGTGTTGACGAGGAAGGGGCCGAACTCGATCGCGCCTTCGGGCAGCACAACCGGAGCGGAGCGGGTCTGTGCGCCCCAGACAAGCTGCGCCACCCCGCGCAGGAGGATCAGCAGCGCAACCCCGGCCATGAAGATGGTGAAGGCCGATTGCCCGATCAGCGGGCGGAAGATCGTGCGTTCGATCAGCGCGCCGAAGATCACGCAAGCGATCATCGTCAGAACCAGCGCGATGGGCAGCGGAATAGCATAGCCCGTGCCCTCGGTGAAGGTCCACATCAGGAAGGCACCGAAGACCAGCACCTCGCCTTGCGCGAGGTTGATGATCTTGGCGGCGCGGTAGATCACCACGAAGGAGATCGCCACAAGGCCGTAAACCAGCCCCACCATCGCGCCGTCGATCAAGGTCTGGATCAGGGTGATCATTATGCCTCCTCAATGCGGTTCATCGAGACCACAGCGTCAAGGCGGCTTTGGCGGCCGCCCTGATAGGTCACGTCGATGGTGATGGGGACGCTCTGGGCTGTGCCATAGAGCCCGTCGATCAGCTTGGCGTATTTCGCCGCAATGGCGCTGCGGCGCAGTTTGCGCGAGCGGGTCAGCTCCTCCTCATCGGCGTCCAGCTCCTTGGGAAGATTGGCAAAAGCCGCGATGCGCGCGCCGGGGTCGGCGATGGCGTTGACTTCGCCGACCGCGCGCGCGATCTCGGCGCGGACTGGAGGCAGTTGACTGAGCTCGGCAAAGGTGCCGAAGGCCAGACCGCTGCGTTCGGCAAAGCGGCCCGCGATCGCCATGTCGATGTTGATCAGCGCCACGACCCTGTCACGGGTTTCATCGCCAAAGACGATAGCATCGCGCACCATGGCAGCCGAGCGCAGGTGATTCTCGAGAAATTGCGGCGGGTAGGTCTCGCCTGTAGCAAGGCGGCGCAAGTCCTTGACACGGTCGAGAAACATGAGCGCCCCGTCCTCATTCAGCCGCACCGCATCGCCTGTTTCGAAGCCGTTTTCGCGCTGGCCCATTTCGATGCTGGCCTCGGGGTTGTCGAGATAGCCCGAAAAGGCCAGCACGTTCAGCCGAAGTTGGCGGTCCTCGTCGATCCAAGCTTGCATCGGCTCCGAGATCGTCGGGTCCGATGGCATCAGGCTGCCCATGGTTTCGGCATCGGGATCATCGGGGCGGTGGGTGGAAATCAGACCCAGTTCGGAGCTGCCATAGAGATTGCCGAGCGGCACGCCAAAGGCTCGAAATCGCGCGAAAAGCTCGGCCGAGAGGCCAGATCCGCCCGAAAGCACCGCCTCGGCTCGGGTCAGCCCCAGCAGGTCGCGCACGCCTTTGAGCACCAGTTGATCGGCGAGCGGCCAGACAATCGCCCGTGCCAGCACACTGCCCTTGCCGTTGACACGATCATGGCCGCGCGCCAGCCCCCAACGGTAGAGCCGCTGCCGCCACGCGGGCGCATCGAGCATGCGAGCTTCGACCTCCGAGGCCTGCATTTCCCATTGGCGGGGCGTGAACATCAGAAAGTTCGGGCCGATTTCGCGCAGGTCGGCTTGCACGGTTTCGGGCTTTTCGGCGAAGTTCAGCACCAAGGGCGCAAGCATCGGCAGGGCCACGCCCATGAACTGCTCCGCCGCCCATGCGGGCGAGATGTAAGAGAGGTAGTTGCCACCTGCACGGATATCGAGGCCCCCCATCAGACGATAGGCATTGTCGAGGATGAAATCGTGGTTCAGCATTGCGGCTTTCGGCTTGCCTGTGGTGCCGGAGGTGTAGCAATAGACCGCCACATCGCCGGAGGCCGCTGCACTGATGCGCTCGGTGACAAATGTGGTGTCGGTGATGTCGTTGCAGGCGTGCGACAGCTCGATCAGGCGCGGATCGTCGTAATCCCACAGGCCGCGCCGGTCGATGTAGACAATGCGCTCAAGCGCCTCTGCCGCTGCGCCGCTCTCGAGGATCTTGTCGATCTGCTCCTGATCCTCGCCAAGCGCGAAGCACGCCCCCGAATGTTGCAGCACGAAGGCGAGTTCCTCACGCGCAGCGTCGGGGTAGACATTGGTTGCGATCGCGCCGAGGCTTACGGCGGCCATCTGGGTGATCCAGGCTTCGGGACGGTTTTCGGAGATCAGGCAGATGACCTGCCCCGATTTCAGGCCCAACCTCTCCAGGGCCGCCGCTGTCTTGCAGACCTGAGCATAGAGCGAGGCCCAATCTGTGCTGCGCCAGATGCCGTTTCGTTTCGAGCGGATCGCAACGGCTGACGGCATGTCGCGCGCGTTGTCGCGCAGAAGTTTCGGCAGCGTGCGCCCGCGCGACGACCGCGGCAGTGCGACCTTCGGGGCGGAGAGCTGTTTGACGGCTGCTGTGATCATGCGGCAGGCTCCGCCGCGCCGAGATAGGCGGTGATGACGCTCTCGTCGTTTGCGATTGCTTCGGGCGGGCCGTCGGCGATTACTTTGCCGAACTCCAGCACCGTGACCTGATCGCTGATGTCCATGACCACGTCCATGTC
Source organism: Rhodobacteraceae bacterium 63075 (assembly GCA_003417655.1). GTDB lineage: Bacteria > Pseudomonadota > Alphaproteobacteria > Rhodobacterales > Rhodobacteraceae > Lentibacter. The sequence goes on along the minus strand of QVMW01000007.1, from coordinate 23,445 downwards.
GTGCTCCACCAGCACTACGGGGATGCCAAAATGATCGCGGATATCGAGGATGAAGCGTGCAAGATCGCCCTTTTCCTCGGGGCTCATCCCGGCCATCGGCTCGTCCATGATGAGGATTTTGGGATCGGTTGCCAGCGCGCGCCCCAGATCAACGCGCTTGCGCAGGCCGTAGGACATATCGCCAACGGTGCGGTGACGGTCTTGCTCCAGTTCGAGAAAGGCGATGATCTCTTCGGCGCGTTCCGTGAAAGCCTCTTCCTGCCGCAACGTATGGGGCAATCGGAACAGCGCCGAGAAGACACCGCCGCGCATTTGGCTGTGAAAGCCAGTCAGGATGTTTTCGCGCGCTGTCATCGAAGGATAGGTCTGGATGCCCTGAAACGTGCGCCCGATACCAAGCACGGAGCGCGCAGGCGGGCTTTTTGCGCCGATATCCTTGCCCTGAAACAGCACCGCGCCGGACCACGGGTGATAAAAGCCCGACAGACAGTTGAGCAAGCTGGATTTGCCCGCGCCGTTGGGGCCGATAAGCGCGTGAATGCTGCCTGCGTGCACCGAGAGGGACACCGACTTCAATGCCTCCACCGCGCCGAAGCGTAGGCAGAGGTCTCGGGCCTCAAGTATGGTCCCTGCGCCAAGGGCCACGGCGTGTCCTCCCATTTCGTCGCGTCGGGCCACTCTTTGCGGCGGCCTCAGGTAAAGTCCACGTCGAGCCCGCAGGCCCGCGCGATGAGCAGCGTCTGGATCTGGCTGGATCCGTCGCCGATGGTGCAAATGCGGTTGTCGCGCAGGTATCGCGATGCGGGGCAGTCATCCATGAAGCCCCAGCCGCCGCTGACCTGCACCGCCAGATTGGCGACCTCGGTGCCGATTTCGGTTGCGCCCATTTTGGCCATCGAAAGCGCGCCCATATCGTCGATGCCCTGATCGATCTGCCAGGCGGCGCGGTAGGTCAGCAGGCGGGCCATATCGACCTTGAGCGCCATCTGGGCGATCATCTGCTGAACCAGTTGCAGCTTGCCCAGCGAGCCGCCAAACGCCTGACGCTCCTTGGCATAGATCAGCGCGTGATCGAGACTGGCCTGCGCGAGGCCGAGCGAACAGGCCGCCAGCCAAATCCGCGCCGCCTGATAGCCCTTGTGCAGAAGGTGCCGCCCACCGTGTAGATCGCCGATCACAGCGTCCTCGCCGAGTTGGCAGTCGTCGAGATAGAGCTGGCGTGTGTCGGAACTGCGCCAACCCATCTTGTTGTAGCCCTTGCCGCGGGTATAGCCCTTGGCATCGTTCGGCGTCAGGAACAGCGAGAACTTCTTGTGCTCCGCATCGGGCGGCGAGGTGATCGCGAGGATCAGTGTGAACAGCGAGATCGGTGTGCCAGCGTTGGTGATATAGGCCTTTTCGCCGGAGAGGGACCATTGGCTGTTGTTCAGCTGTGTCGCGCGGGTGGTGAAGCCGCCAGTGTCGGAGCCTGCGTCCGGCTCTGTGCCAGCGATGGCGCAGATTTTCTTGCCTGAAATGATGTCGGGGAGCCACTCTTTCTTCTGCTCTTCGCTTCCGAAGCGCGCGACGGTCAGGCCTGTGGCCATCGACACCATGGTCGAAACCGCGATCGACTGATCGGCGCGCGCGAGCGCCTCGATTGCCAGCACGGATTCGAACACGCCAAGGCCCATCCCGCCCAGTTCTTCCGCAAAGGGGATCGACATCACCCCCATCTCGCCGACGCGCTGGAACAGATCGACAGGAAACTCGCCATTGCGATCAAGCTCTTCGGCGCGCGGGGCGATTTCGGCCTGAGCAAAACGGTGGATCTGCTCTTGCAGAGTCTTCTGGTCGGCGGTCAATTCAAATTGCATGTAGATCCTCTTTCGCATGATCCAAGGGAAACGAGACGGCGAGCGTGGCTGCCGGTGTGGGGTCAAGCGCGCGGGTGGCCAGTGCGGCGATGGTGTCGGCCACCATTTCGGGCGACCAAGACCCATCAGGGCGATACCATTTAGCGACCCAGTGGATCGCGCCCAGCACCATGAAAACCGCCATCTTGGGCTCTACCGGCAGGATTGAGCCATCGGCGTGGCCCTCGATCACCAGCGCGCGCATCTGCTTCTCGTAGATGTCGCGTTTTTGCAGGATGCGGAGTGCGTCATCGCCGCGCAATGCGTTGTCTTCGAGGATCAGGGCAGGCACGCCGAGCTGTTCCATGGTGTCCAGAAGATAGAGCTGCAGGCTGCGTCGGATCTTGGCAAGGCCGGTGCTTTGCTCTGCACTTGCCCGTTCCATCGCTTGGGCGGCGATCTCGAGCGCCTCGTCCTGACAGGCGAGGATCAGGGCGTGCTTGTTGGGAATGTAGCGATAGAGCGCCGCCTTTGAGACCCCGAGCCGCTCGGCCACATTTTCGAGCGTGACCGAGTGGCTACCTTGCCGCGAGAACGCCTGCGCGGCGGCGCGGATGATCGCCTTGCGCTTGATCTCCTGCTGGGCGGCAGGGTCAGGGATGGCGTCATTCCACACGGCAAGCTCCAGATTTATATCTAACGATCATTATAAAGCCCGCACCCGTGTCCCGTCAATTACCTCTATGACTGCGTGGTCACCCTCGGAAAACAGGAGTTACCTTGTTGGGTTCGCTGGATTTTTTGTGTGCCGGCAAGAGAAAGGTATGACAGGATAGCTGACGTTCTTTCGAAACCGAAAAGTACACCCGGGCGGATTGCGTCGAATCGCGGCAAGCGGCTTGCCTCTCAACACCCGTTTGAATAGTTTTTTCGAAAATACGACGTCAAAACAGGCACGAGTTCATGGAAGCCCGCAAAAAGGACGAGAGGCTGCGCGATGTGACGCGGCGGATGATCATGGACCGCACCGCGCGTCTGTTGGTTGAGAAAGGCTATGGCACGACATCGCTCCGCGACATCGCACAGGCCTGTGACATGAAGGCGGGTAGCCTTTACTATCATTTCGAAGGCAAGGATGCCTTGGTCGAGGCGATCATGGCGAGAGGCGTTACTCTGGTGGAAACTGCGGTGCGCGGCGCGCTTGACGCGCAGGCGGCGGATGAGCCGCTGGCACGGATAAAGACAGCGATGGCCGTTCATCTGGAAACCCTCCATGATCGCAGTGATTATGGCTCGGCCCACATCCGCTGCTTTGCCCATGTGCCGCCCGAAATCCGCCAGCGCCTGCGCGAGATGCGCGCCGGATATGAGGCGATCTGGACCGAATTGCTGCAGGAAGCCAAGTCCGGGGGCGCGATTGCCCAGGATATCGATTTGCATACGTTGAAATTCGCTTTGATCGGCATGATGAACTGGACGCTTGAGTGGCGGTTGCCGTCAGATGCTGCGCCGGATGAGATCGCTGACAGGTTCTTTTGCATTGCCTTTGAAGGTGTGCGCCATGGGTGATCGTGCAGGCCCTCTGACCGGAATCCGTATCGTTGAGATGACCGGGATTGGCCCTGTGCCATATGCCGCCATGCTGTTGGCCGATATGGGCGCGGACATCATACGGATCGACCGACCCGGCGGATATCCCGCCCCTGATGCGGCACTCGATTTTGCGGCAATGGGGGCCGCTTCGGTATTCTATCGATCGCGACCGCTCGTGCAGGTCGACCTGAAATCCTACGAAGGCCGCGCGCTGATGCGTGATCTGATCGGCAAGGCAGATGCACTGATCGAAGGGTATCGGCCAGGCGCGATGGAGGCATTGGGTCTGGGTCCTGATACCTGCCTGCTTGACAATCCGCAGTTGGCCTATGTGCGTGTCACTGGTTGGGGCCAAGACGGGCCGCTGGCGCGAACGGCCGGGCACGATCTGAACTACATAGCAAGATCGGGGGCGTTGTCCCATTTTGGCCGCGACGGAGTAGTGCCAGTTGCCATACCACCGCTTGTAGGGGACATGGCAAGTGGTGCCCTGTTTGGTGTCATCGGCCTACTGTCCGCGGTCATGCAAGCGCGCAGCAGCGGCAAGGGGCAGGTGGTCGATGCCAACATCGTCGATGGATCAGCCAGCCTTTATACCTTGCTGTCGTCACTGTCTGCGATGGGCGCGCATAACGCACCCGCTGGGCAAAACATTGTGGACGGCGGGCGCTATTATTACCGCACCTATGCCTGCGCGGATGGATATGTTGCCGTCGGCGCGATCGAACCGGCATTCCGCAAGGTTTTGCTGGACCGGCTGGAACTCTCAGACGATCCGCGGTTCACCAGCGAAGCGCCTGAAGATGATGCCTTTTGCACGGCGCGGATGTCTGCGTTGTTCGCAACCCGTTCGCGGGCTCATTGGGAGACGGTATTTGCCGACAGCGATGGCTGTGTAACACCAGTCCTATCGCCATCTGAAGCAGCCGAAGACGAACATAACGCGGCGCGCAGTACGTTTGTCAAAATCGACGGTGTGGAACAAGCCACCCCTGCGCCGCGCTTCATCACAACACCCGGCGCGATCAGCCTGTCAGGGCGAGAGGCGAGCCATCCCGACCCGGAAACACTGCTTCGCTGGGGCATTTCGAGGGAAAAGATCGACAGCCTCACGTGATCAGCGACCGCCCGATCCCACCGCTTACTATTTGTTCCACCATAGATGTTGCCACGAGGTCTCCCCCGAAAACCAACGCAGCGCTTTTGCGGTTTCATAGCCCATGACACCGCGTCCGCTTTGTTTCACCAGTGACTTGAAACATTGCCGCATCTGTGTCGGCTCGCTGTGAGTGTGTGTCGGACCTCAGGTGTTGGCGGTAGCATGGTAACTTATCTAGGGTCTTCGAGTTTCAAATCCGCCGCGCCCTCAAAGCTTCCATACGATACACGGAGGTTGATGAACTACCTGGCTTGGACACGGTCTGCGTCCCTTTTTCCGGCAAGCGCGATATTCCATGCCGTTGCAGGCACCGATGCAAAGAAGAGCGTGTCAGATGCGGGATTGACGGCTGCAACGCATAGAGACAGTCATCCAGCGGCAGTAACGTGTGCCGCCGGAACGCGACGATCATGGCTTCCTCTTCTTCGCTGAGAACGGTTGAGCGCGGCTCCCGCGGGCCGGTCTTTCGATCCTCGACCGTCTGCCGCTTGCGCCACCTCGCGACCGTCTTGGGGTTGATGCCCAGCTCCCGGCTCAGCTCCGCGATCGAAGCTTGCGATCGCTGTATTGCTGCTCTGACCGCGTGCGTGGTCGTGGCGCTCCCGTGACGAACTTGTCCCATGGTGCTTCCTTCCATTCCTTCGAAAGGATCGCACCATCAAACCCTGGGATCAAACACCTAGCGCGCGCGAGGGCATCCGGCGTGCGGCAAATGTCGACCAGCCCGTTCACGACTTGCGCTATCACTGTGGCGGTATAGCCCCCAATTCGCGATGATCCCTGCAACTTCATCCTTGCCGGCCAAGTGTCCGGCTCACAGGCGGCCTCGCGCCTCTTTCACCCCCGCGCCTTGCGCCGCAGCTCGGAGGGGGATGCGCCGTAGTGCTTGCGCAGGGCGCGGGCGAGGGCGGCGGGGTTTTCATAGCCGCTGCGCAGGGCCACCTCGGCCACGGGCAGCCCGCCATCTTCCAGGAGCTTGCGCGCCGCGGAAAGGCGCAGATGCCGGTAGACCCGCCCCGGCGGCGCGCCGAGCCTTGCGCGGCAGCGCCGGTCGAGCGTGCGCGGCTGGCAGGAGAGGGCGCTGGCCAGCGCCGCAAGGCTCAAGGGCCGCTCGACCGTATCGCGCATGAGCGAGAGCGCACGGCGCACCAGCGGGTCATCGCCAAGCATTTCCTCGCGCCCCAGCGGCGGATCGCCATGCAGGAACAGCGCCTCCACGTCCAGCCGCGTCGCGATCCCCAGGGTCTCCGCGATCAGCTCCAGCGTCAAATCGAGCGCCGACATGGCCCCGGCGCAGGTCCAGCAGGCCCCGTCGCGCAGAACCCGCGCGCGCGCCACCTCGATATCGAGGAACCGCTCCGTGAAGGCATCCAGCAAGTCCCAGTGAATGGTCGCCCGCCGGCCCTGCAGCACGCCGGCGGAGGCCAGCAGCCAGGGTGCCGCGTCCAGCCCGATCACCACCTCCGCCTTGCGGGCGGCATCGCCGAGGCGCTGCCGCGTCTGCGGCGTGTCGTGCCGCTCGTGGTGATAGCTGGCCAGCACGAAGAGATAGTCCACCTGCCCCATCTCGCCCAGCGCCGCATGCGGCAAGACCTCGATCCCGCTCGAGGAGCGGCACGCCGCGCCATCGGGCGTGAGGATCTGCCAGTCATACCCGGCCTTCCCGGTCAGCGTATTGGCCGCGCGCAGCGGCTCGAGGCAGTTGGCCAGGCACAGGTTGGAGAACTGATCGAAGAGCAGCAGGGCGATGCGCCGGGGCGTTTCGGGTGAAAATGTCCATTTATGCATGATATTTGTCAATTACCGCAAAATACAGCGCATCACCAGCAGGCAATCTGGCTCCAGAAAAGGAGAATGCCATGCCCCTTGCCATGAATCGCGAAATCTTCATCACCTGCGCCGTGACAGGATCAGGCAGCACGCAGGACCGCAGCCCCCATGTCCCCCGCAGCCCCGAGCAGATCGCCGACAGCGCGATCGCGGCGGCGAAGGCGGGCGCGGCGGTGGTCCATTGCCACGTGCGCGACCCCGAGACAGGCGCGCCCTCGCGCGATACCGGCCTCTTCCGCGAGGTGACCGACCGTATCCGCGACAGCGACACCGACGTCGTTCTGAACCTCACAGCCGGGATGGGCGGCGATATCGTCTTCGGCGGCACGGAAAACCCCCTGCCCCCGGCCGAGGGCACCGACATGATCGGCGCGCGCGAACGCGTCGCCCATATCGCCGAATGCCGCCCGGAAATCTGCACGCTCGATTGCGGCACGATGAACTTCGCCGAGGCCGACTACGTGATGACCAACACGCCGGGAATGCTTCAGGCGATGGGCAAGATGATGACCGAGCTGGGCGTGAAGCCCGAGATCGAAGCCTTCGACACCGGGCATCTGTGGTATGCCAAGCAACTGGTCAAGGACGGCATCCTAGAGCCCGACGCCCTCGTGCAGCTCTGCATGGGCGTGCCCTGGGGCGCGCCGGATGATCTCAACACCTTCATGGCCATGGTCAACAATATCCCCGAGGACTGGACCTTCAGCGCCTTCGCCCTCGGGCGCAACCAGATGCCTTACGTTGCCGCCTCCGTGCTGGCGGGTGGCAACGTGCGCGTCGGGCTGGAGGACAACCTGATGCTGGACAAGGGCGTTCTGGCCCAGAACTGGCAGCTCGTCGAGCGCGCCGCGGGCATCGTCGAGAATCTTGGAGCAAAGGTGATCGGCCCCGAAGAGGTGCGCAAGAAGCTGCGCCTGACGAAGCAGGCTCCGCAGTAACCGCGGCACAACGAAAGGACAGACCATGAGCAAGACAGCGGCCATTATCGGCGGTGGTGTGATCGGTGGCGGATGGGCCGCGCGATTCCTTCTCAACGGCTGGGACGTGCAGGTCTTTGACCCGGACCCGGACGCCAAACGCAAGATCGACGAGGTTCTCGCGAACGCGCGCCGCGCCCTGCCGATGCTCTACGATTGCGCTCTTCCGGAGGAAGGCAGCTTGCGCTTCTGCGGCAGCATCGCCGAGGCGGTGGCAGACGCGGACTGGGTGCAGGAAAGCGTGAGCGAACGGCTCGCCCTCAAGCACAAGGTCTTTGCCGAGATACAGGCCGAAAACCCCGGCGCGCTGATCGGCTCGTCCACCAGCGGCTTCATGCCCTCCCAGTTGCAGGAAGGCGCGGCAGAGCCCGGGCGAATCATGGTGACCCACCCGTTCAACCCCGTTTACCTGATGCCGCTGATCGAGGTCGTGCCCTCGCCCGCCACGAGCGCGGACGCGGTGGCGCAAGCCTGCGAGATGCTCACGTCTCTGGGGCTATACCCGCTCAAGGTCCGCAAGGAGATCGACGCCCATATCGCCGACCGCTTCCTCGAAGCGGTCTGGCGCGAGGCGCTCTGGCTGGTCAAGGACGGCATCGCCACCACCGAGGAGATCGACAACGCGATCCGCTACGGCTTCGGCCTGCGCTGGGGGCAGATGGGCCTTTTCGAAACCTACCGCGTGGCAGGCGGCGAAGCGGGGATGCGGCATTTCATGGCGCAGTTCGGCCCGGCGCTTGAGTGGCCCTGGACGAAGCTGATGGACGTGCCGGACTTCACCGATGAGCTGGTCGACATGATCGCCGAGCAGTCCGATGCGCAGTCGGGGCACCTGTCGATCCGCGAGCTGGAGCGCAAGCGCGACGGCAATCTCGTCGCCATGATCCGCGCGCTCAGACAGCAGGGCAACGCCGCCGGGCGGCTGGTGAATGAACATCAGCGCGCGGTCGCCAGGCTGCCCGAACCCGACGCGCCTCTGGTCACCCAGGACAGGGTCGTCCCCGTCGACTGGACGGATATCAACGGCCACATGAACGAGGGCCGCTATGGCCAGCTCTTCAGCGACGCTGCCGAGGTGGTGATGGCGATGGTGGGCGCGGACGAGGAATATGTCACGCGCGGCATGAGCTATTTCACCGTCGAGACCACGGTCAAATACCTCGCTGAGACGCATGCGGGCGAGCGCGTGATCGTGGAGACCGAGGTGACGGAAGGCGCGGGCAAGAAGCTGCGCTGTTTTCACACCATGAAACGCGAGAGCGACGGCGAGACCATGGCCACCTGCGACCAACTGATGGTGCATGTGAGCCTGGAGACCCGCCGGAGCTGCCTGCCGACAGAGGACGTGGCGGCGAAGGTGGCCGGGCTGGCCGCATCGAGCAAGGAGACATGAGATGCATTTCGGGCTGACGGAAGAACAGGAGATGATCGTCTCCACGGTGCGCAGCTTCGTCGAGAAGGAGATCTACCCGCATGAAGCCGAGGTCGAGCGGACAGGCGAAGTGCCCCCCGAGGTCGCCGAGAAGATCAAGCGCAAGACGATCGAGCTGGGATTCTACGCCTGCAACTTCCCCGAGGACGTGGGCGGTGCGGGGCTGAGCCACCTGGAGTTCGCGCTTGTCGAGCGCGAGTTGGGGCGCGGCTCCATGGCGCTGACGCATTTCTTCGGACGGCCCCAGAACATCCTGATGGCCTGCACGGGCGAGCAGCGCGAGCGCTACCTGCTCCCGGCGGTGCGGGGAGAGCGGATGGACGCGCTCGCCATGACAGAGCCGGATGCCGGCTCGGACGTGCGCAGCATGAAATGCACCGCGCGCCGGGACGGCGGCGACTGGGTCCTGAACGGGACCAAGCATTTCATCTCGGGCGCGGATCACGCCGATTTCGTGATCGTCTTCGTGGCCACCGGCGAGGACGACACCCCCAAGGGGCCGAAGAAGCGCATCACCACCTTCCTCGTGGATCGCGGCACGCCCGGCTTCACGATCCGCGAGGGCTACAACTCGGTGAGCCACCGCGGCTACAAGAACATGGTGCTGGAATTCGACGACTGCCGCCTGCCGGATGCGCAGGTGCTGGGCGAGGTCGACGGCGGCTTCGCGGTGATGAATGAATGGCTCTACGCCACGCGCATCACCGTGGCGACGATGAGCGTGGGCCGCGCGCGGCGCTGCTTCGACTGGGCGCTGGCCCATGCCGCGGAGCGCAAGCAATTCGGCCAGCCCATCGGCAAGTTCCAGGGCGTGAGCTTCCAGATCGCCGACATGATCACCGAGATCGACGCCGCCGACTGGCTGACGCTCGCCTCTGCCTGGCGTCTGGACGAGGGCCTGCCCGCCAACCGCGAGATCGCGTCGGCCAAGCTCTACGCCGCCGAGATGCTCGCCCGCGTCACCGACGCGACGCTGCAGATTCACGGCGGCATGGGCCTCATGGACGACCTGCCCATCGAACGCTTCTGGCGCGATGCGCGCGTCGAGCGGATCTGGGACGGAACCAGCGAGATCCAGCGCCACATCATCAGCCGCGAGCTGCTGCGGCCCCTGGGAGCTTGAGTCCCGTCATGGCAGGAAAAGATTTCATGCCTCCGGCGGGGATATTTCTGGCCAGAAGAAACGGGGAAGAACGATGCGCCCTCCCCCGTTGAACGAAACGCAATGCTGCGCTTCTCCTGGCGCGGTCATCGGCATCCCTGCCTGTACCGCAAAGCGAGCCTGGCAGACCCGCATTAATGGACCGTTACCAATGCTTCTTCTGGCTCAAAATATCCTCGCCGAAGGCATCCGGCCTCTCCACCCGCGAAAGCGCCAGCCATGACGCGCGCGCTTGACCGTTTGCTCCGCCCGCGCTCCATCGCCGTGATCGGCGGCGGGGCGTGGTGCACGTCGGTTGTCGAGCAGTGCCGCAAGATGGGCTTTGCAGGGGATATCTGGCCCGTGCACCCGCGGCGCGACGAGGTCGGCGGCGTGCGGGCCTTCGCCCGGCTCGAAGACCTGCCGGGAGCGCCGGATGCCAGCTTCATCGGCGTGAACCGTCACACCACCATCGACACCGTGCGGCAACTGCAATCCATGGGGGCTGGCGGCGCGGTCTGCTTTGCCAGCGGCTTCCGCGAGGCCCAGGCCGAGACAGGGGATGGCGAGGGCTTGCAGGTCACGCTGCTGGAGGCCGCCGGCGAGATGCCCATCGTCGGACCCAACTGCTACGGTGTCATCAACTACCTCGATCGCGCCCTCCTGTGGCCGGATCAGCACGGCGGCGAGCCGGTGGAGCGGGGCGTCGCGATCCTGACGCAAAGCTCGAACATCGCGATCAACCTGACCATGCAGGCGCGCGGGCTGCCGCTCGCCTATGTGCTCACCGCGGGCAACCAGGCGCAGCAGGGGCTCTCCGACCTCGGGCTGGCCGTTCTCGCCGATGAGCGCGTGACGGCTCTTGGCCTGCATATCGAAGGCATCGGCGATCTGCGCGCCTTCGAAGAACTGGCCGCCGAAGCCGCCCGCCTCGGCAAGCCCATCGTCGCGCTCAAGGCGGGCCGCTCCGAGCAGGCGCAGGCGGCGGCAGTCTCCCATACGGCCTCGCTCACCGGAAGCGACGCCGGCGCGCGCGCCTTGCTGTCGCGGTTGGGGGTCGCGCAGGTGGAGAGCCTTCCCGCCCTCGTCGAGACGCTGAAACTGCTGCACGTCGCAGGCCCCCTGCCCTCGAACAAAGTGGTGTCCATGTCATGCTCGGGGGGCGAGGCCAGCCTGATGGCGGATACCGGAGAAGGACACGACATTGCCTTCCCTCCCTTGAGCACGGCGCAGCAGGCACGGCTGCGCGAGGCATTGGGTCCGATGGTCGCCCTTGCCAATCCTCTGGATTATCACACGTTCATCTGGGATGACGTGCCGCGCATGGCCGAATGCTTCGCCGCCGCGCTGGACGGCGCGGCCGCCATCGGCTGCCTGATCGTGGACTTCCCCAGAGCCGACCGCTGCGACCCAAGCGCATGGGAGTGCACCATCGCGGCCGGGGCGCAGGCCGTGGCCGAGGCGGGCAAGCCGCTGATCTTCGTCTCCACCTTGCCGGAGACGATGCCGGAAGACGTGGCGGCGCGGATCACGGAGGCGGGGATGATCCCCATGCACGGATTGGACGAAGCCCTCAGCGCGATCAGCCGGGCCGCGTGGTTGGGGCAGGCGGCGGAGCGCGCCGCCCCCGTGACGCTGCCCGGCGCACCCGGCCTCCTGCGAACCCTGAGCGAGGCCGAGGCCAAGGCGGCCTTGGCCGCCGAGGGGCTGGCTATCCCGCACTCGGCGCGCGCCGAAGACGCGCAGGCAATTTCGGATTGCCTTGCCGAGGTCGGCACTCCGGCCGTGATCAAGGCCGAGGGCCTTGCGCACAAGACGGAAGCAGGCGGCGTTGTATTTGCAAGCGGCGACACGCAAGCCGCCATCCACGCGGCAAAGGCCATGCCCTGCGAGACATGGCTGATCGAGGAACGGGTGACAGATGCGCTGGCCGAGCTTCTGGTCGGGGTCCTGCGCGACCCGGCCCATGGCTATGTGCTCACGCTCGGCGCGGGCGGCATCTGGACGGAGCTGATGCGCGACACCGCCTCGCTCCTGCTGCCAGTGACAGCCCAAGACATCCGCGCAGCCCTGGCGCGTCTGAAGATATACCCGCTCCTGACAGGTTATCGCGGCGCGCCTGCCGCCGATATTGACGCCATTGTGGGAGCGGTGCTGGCCGTGCAAGCCTATGTCATGAAGCACGCGGGCGATGTAGAGGACGTGGAAGTGAACCCGCTCCTGGCCTGCCCGGGCCGGGCCGTGGCGGTGGATGCATTGATCAGGAAGGGAGAGACGAGATGAGCGACGTTGTGAAGACCGAGCGCAGGGGGCATGTTCTGGAGGTCACCCTGGACCGGCCCAAGGCCAACGCGATCGACCTGCAGACCAGCCGCGAGCTGGGGGAGGTCTTTCGCGACTTCCGAGACGACGACGCGCTGCGCGTTTGCGTCATCACCGGCGCGGGAGAGAAGTTTTTCTGCCCCGGCTGGGACCTCAAGGCCGCTGCCGACGGCGACGCGGTGGATGGCGATTATGGCGTCGGCGGCTTCGGCGGGCTCCAGGAGCTTCGGGGGCTGAACAAGCCCGTCATCGCGGCGGTCAACGGGATCTGCTGCGGCGGCGGGCTCGAATGGGCGCTGTCGGCCGATATCATCCTTTCGGCCGATCACGCGCAGTTCGCCCTGCCCGAGATCAGGTCAGGCACTGTGGCCGACGCCGCGAGCGTCAAGCTGCCCAAGCGCATCCCCTATCATATCGCCATGGAAATGCTGCTCTCGGGCCGCTGGATCGACGCCGGGGAGGCGCACCGCTGGGGCATGGTCAACCATGTCTACCCCGCGGCGTCGCTGATGGAGGAGGCGCGCGCGCTGGCCGACCATCTCGCCAGCGGGCCGCCGCTCGTCTACGCCGCGATCAAGGAGATCGTGCGCGAGGCCGAGGCGATGACTTTCCAGGACGCGATGAACCGGATCACCAAGCGTCAGTTCGAGAGCGTGGATGTTCTCTACGCTTCCGAAGACCAGCTCGAAGGCGCGCAGGCTTTCGCCGAAAAGCGCGACCCGGTCTGGAAGGGGCGGTAGTGCTCCCCGCCTGACGCAAGTTACGCGATGTCGGCTTGGAGTCCGTTCCCCCGCAGCTGAACTCGGTTGCTATGGCCGCTATGTGCAGGGGGGCTTTGCAAATTCCGGTAATTTTCAAGACCGGGGCCGGAACAGCACCGAAGGTGCCCGGCCCCTCGCCAGACCGCCCCCTGGGCTGGCGAGGGGCCGTCCAGCGTCCGCTTCGGGGCTGACTTCCGTCATTGCTTTCGAAGGAACCGGCGTCAGCAAAGTCCCGCAAAGCTGATAGGCGCGCCCGAAACGCCCAGGAAGTTCGGCGAGCTTTGCCAGACGCAGAACACCAAAGCCTCCCACCTTTCACGCGCTTCAAAAGAAGCCTTGGTTCAGGGCTTCATCAAGGTCCCTCAGCCGGACACCTGCGACTTCAAGAACTCGAAATGCCGCTCGGCCATGCCGCGATAGGCGCGCCATCCGTCAGCGGTGTTCTGCGCCACGGCATCGGGCAGGAAGGCCAGCGGCGCGCCCGACGCGCGGGCGAGCATGAGCGTCTGCGCCGCCTTCTCGAAGAAATAGAGATCCTCGAAAGCCTCGGCCACCGTCTGCCCGACCACTGTCACCCCGTGATTGCCCATCACCAGCACGGACTTGTCACCAAGGGACTCCGCAAGGCGCTCGCCCTCTTCCTCGGCGTCGGCGATGCCGCCGAACTCCATGTCATAGGCCGTGCGCCCGTAAAAGCGCGCGGTGTTGTTGTCGATCGGGACCATGGTGGGATCGGCGAGGCAGGACAGCGCCGTGGCATAGGGCGAATGGCAATGCAGGATCACCCGCGCCTCGGGGCGGCGGCGGTGCAGCGTGCCGTGCACGCACCAGGCCGAGGCATCGGGCGCATCGGGGCCCTCCAGCGCCGACTCGTCGCTACTGTCCAAGAGCAGCAGGTCATCGGGGCGGATCGTCGCGAAGTGCTGCCAGCGGCGGTTGAGCAGGAACTGGCGGCCATCTTCCGAGACGGCCGCGCTGAAATGATTGCCGACGGACTCGCTCCAGCCCATCTGGTGACAGATGCGAAAGGCGGCGGCGAGATCGTTCCTGAGAGTATCGGCCTCGGAGGCGCGCAGGGGCGCGTTCATGCCTTGAACCTCCCCTCGCTGACCAGCGCGCGATAGGTCGAGCGCATCTCCTCGCGGTCGGTATAGCAGCCACGCAGGTAGCGATCGCCGCTCGTGGCCGAATAGGCGGCGCGGCCATGCACGATCCGGTGATTGTCGAAGACCATGCATTCGCCCGCCTTCATGACGAACTGCATCATGTATTTCTCTTCCTGCAACATCCGGCCGAACCGGCAGAAGGCCGGGTAGTAGTCATCCAGCAGATCCTGCGGCAGATCGAAGATATCGGCCATGTGCTGGCTGATCGTGAGCCCCGAGACCTCGCCATGCCGGTCGAGCTCGATCACCGTCTGGCGCGCGCGCATGTCGTAGCTGTCGTGCTCGCAATAGAACGGGATATCGACCTCCGAGAGCAGCTTGAAACCTTCAGGATCACGCGCGCGAAAGTCATTGGCCACGGCAACCCCGTCGGCATAGAGGCTGCCGCCACCCTCCACCGTGTTGGCCCGGCAATGCAGGAACTGGATGCCCGGCGCAGGGGTTTCGGCCGGAACATCCGTATGCAGCTCCAGCGCCGCCGCCGTGTAGGCGGTGTTGGTCGGGTTGATATGGGTCTTCACGTCGAAATAATCGCCGAAGAATGTCGGGCGCACCTGCCCGAGGAGCCTTGCCGTTTCCGTCAGCCCGGCATCGCTGTCCGGCATGTCGGTCACGATCGTGAACCCCTCGGTCAGCATCGCCTCGATCCACCGGGTCCGCTCGGCGGGGTCGCTGACCAACTGTGGCTGGCTGAAGCGCGGCACATCGGGGTAGTGATCGCTGTACCAGGCCTGACGCGGCAGGTCCGAGGGATCATGACGATGTTTCGCCGCGCGGAAATCCTCCAACCAGCTGAGCGGGAAGTGCGTGACATGCGCCTCGTTCTGCCAAGTGATCTCAAGCG
Source organism: Rhodobacteraceae bacterium 63075 (assembly GCA_003417655.1). GTDB lineage: Bacteria > Pseudomonadota > Alphaproteobacteria > Rhodobacterales > Rhodobacteraceae > Lentibacter. Next base: position 8,385 of record QVMW01000007.1, on the reverse strand, counting down.
CGCTCTGCGTGACCTCGGCATGCGCCGCGCGGGGCGGCGTGTCGAGATGGAAGATGTCGAAGCTGCGTTCGCGCGTTTCGGCGTTGAAGGAGGCCGGGCAGTTGTCCCGAAGCCAGTAGTAGTTGAAGTAGTGGCTTTCGCCGTCCGACAGGACGATCTCGAGGCCCTTGTCCTTGAGCACTGGCGCGGCGATGGGGGAAGCGATCACATTCATGGTTTTTCTCGACTGGTCGGGTGGGTTTTCTGGTTTTACGAGTTGAGCATTTCACGGGTTTCGCCAGCGAAACAGGTGGATTAGAGTAAATTTATGTTAAGCTGGGAGTGAACTTATGGACCGCCTGCCCCCGCTCCGCCTGCTGGCCACATTCGAGACGGTGACGCGCCTCGGCACCATGCGCGAGGCCTCCGCGCGGCTGAACGTGACACTCCCGGCGGTGAGCCAGGCGCTCAAGAGCCTCGAAGAGCATGCCGGCGCGGAGCTTTTTGACCGCAGCACCCGCCCCGCGCGCCTGACGGACGCCGGAGAGATCCTCGCGCGGGCCACGCGCGAAGGACTCGGGCAGATCGCCTCCGCACTGGAAGACATCCGCGCCATGCACGGGCAGGAGGAGCGGCATGTGACCGTCGCCTGCACGCTGGGCATGGCGACCTACTGGCTGATGCCGCGCTTGCACGATTTCTACGCGGCGAACCCCGAGATCACCGTGAACGTCCAGGCCCCCGCCACGGACCTGCCCAATCTCGCGCCCGGCATCGACATCGCCGTGCGCTACGGCACGGGCGGCTGGCGCGAGGGCCAAACCCTTAAACTATTTGATGAAATCATCTGCCCCGTGGGCACCCCTGCCTTGATCGCGCGGCTTCAGGCCGAGGGGGTCGGGCTCGACCGCGCGCATCTCATCCATGTCCGCAGCCCGCTCGCCCAGCATTGGGCCGGCTGGGTGGATTACCTCGCCGCGCGCGGCATCGAGCGCGCGCGGCTCTCGGGGCAGAGCCTGAACAACTACGTGCAGGCCACCCAGGCCGCGCAAGAGGGGCGCGGGCTGATGCTGGGCTGGCGCTCGATCACCGAGGGCGTGGTCAGCGACGGCGCTTTGGCGAAATGGCCCGAAGGCGCTGTCGACTTCGGAACGGCCTATTACGTCACCTCCGCGACGCGCCTGTCCGAGAGCGGCCAGTGCTTCCTTGACTGGCTGACCGGGCAGGCACGGATTGTCCGGGAAACCGACGCATGACACATGCCCTCTTCCGGCCATCGGCGTCCTCCTTCGGATTAATTCTGGCATTAAACTATGCGCAGGGCGTCCAAATTGGCCGCATGCGCCCTGGACCGAGATTGACGCGACTGTCTTTCCACGCTCTGATGGCGCAATGAAGGACACCCCGATCATCACTGAAAACCCCTTCGGGCTGACCTGGCTTCACTGGTGCGAAACCCGCATCGCTCCTCTCGAAGGCGACGAGCTGCGCTATGGCGGCGATCCCTCCGGCGCGGTGCGCATCACCCTGCCGGACGATTTGCGCGGCGCGGTGGCCAAGCGGCGGCGCGAGTTTCTCCACGGGCGGCTCTGCGCCGCCCTCGCCCTGCGCAGCGCGGGTTTTCCCGAAGAGCTGCCGCGCCGGGGCCGCGCGCCCCTCTGGCCCGAGGGCGCGGCGGGCTCGATCAGCCACACGGACACCCGCGCGATCGCCGTGGTCGCGCGCGGGGGCGCGCTCGGTGTTGATTGCGAGGATGTCATGAGCGCCGAACAGGCCGCCGCGCTTCACGGCACGCTCATCAGCGGCTCCGAGGCCGCGCTGCGCCCGGAGAGCCTGCCCTTCGAGGCCTATCTCACGCTCGCCTTCTCGGCCAAGGAGGCGCTCTACAAGGCGCTCTCCGGCAGAATGGAGAGGATGCCGGGCTTTCTCGATGTCGCCGTGACGGGGATCAGCGATGCGCGGTTGAGCCTGTCATTCGGCGGGGCCGCTTATGACGCGCGCTACCGGCTGGAGGGCGATCGCTGCGTGACGCTGGTGATGATTGGCGCGTGACCGGCCCATCAACAGGAAGACTCCGCTGTAGAACAGAGGGCCGCGCCCGACCCTGGGTGGGCGCGTCGCAGCGCGATTTCAACGCGTGACGCTAGAAAGCAGCGATGTTGTTCGAGCGACGCATGACCTCGCCAATGCGCCCTCCCGGGGGGAGGGTCGGGCGCGGCCCGAGCTTGCAGCTCGTGCCATGGCTGCGGCTTCGAACTCCAAGAAACGATTACCCCGACGACCGGTTTGTCTTCGCGATGCGGCATTGCTCTTTCAGTGGACGTCGAACCCGACTGTCACCTCAAATCACCGCCGTCTCCAAAAGCGGCCTGCCCTCGGCCAGCCGGTCGAAATGAAACGGCGTCATGTCGATGCTGCGATAGCCGCCATGGATGATCCATTCGGCCACGGCGCGGCCCATGGCCGGGGCCTGTTGGAGCCCGTGGCCGGAGAAGCCGTTCAAAAACAGGAAGTTCTCGACTTCCGGATGCGGCCCGAGAATGGCGTTGTGGTCGATCACGTTCATCGCGTAGTGCCCGGCCCATTCGGCCTGCACCTTGATCGCCTCGAATTGCGGGATGCGATGCGCCAGCGCGGGCCAGACATGCTCTTCCCAGAGCCCATGATCCATCTCGAAGTCATCGGGCTCGACGGCAGGGTCCTCGGCCCCGTGCCCGCCGGCCTGGTAGGTCCCGCCGCCGTTCTCGCGCACATGCACGCCAGAAGGGTCGATCGTCAGCGGCAGGTCGCGGTCCAGCGGCTCTGCCGCCTTGAACACCCAAGAATAGCGCTTGCGCGGCTCCACAGGCAGCGCGATCCCCGCCATCTGCGCCACCTGTGCCGCACGCGGCCCCGCGGCGTTCACGACGCGCCCGCAGGATACCTCCGCGCCCGAGGCCAGCCGGACGCGCTCCACACGGCCACCGCCGCCAAGCTCCATGCCCACGACCTCGCCGCTCACATAGTCCGCGCCCCGCTCCCGCGCCAGCCGCCGCATCCACTCACACATCGCCCCCGCATCGAAATACCCCTCGTCGCGCAGGTTGATCGAGCCGAGCAGGATGTCATCGACATTGTAGAACGGATAGGCGCGGCGGATTTCCCCGGCGCTCATGAGCTGTGTCGCGGCCCCCGCCGCGCGCTGGATCTCCCGCACGGCGCGCAGATGTTCGGCGAAGGCCTCGTTGTCCGCGAGATACATGTAGCCGAAGGACCGGATGCCCAGCTCGGGCACCCGCGGATCGCCGCCCAGATGGCCGCGCAGGTCCTTCACGAACTCGGCGGCGAATTGCGAGATTTTCACGTTGAGCGCGGTGCTGAACTGCTGGCGCATGCAGGAGGTGGTATGCGCCGTGGAGGTCATCTCGTAGCTCGGATCACGCTCCACCACGAGGATGCGCCCGTCGAACGCAGGGTTCGACGCGAGGAACCAGGCCACGGCCGAACCCATCAGCGAGCCGCCGACGATCACGACATCGTAGCTTTCGTGTTTCGGCGTGGAGCCGGGCCGGGCATTGCTCATTGTCGTCACTCGGGCAGTTTCAAATCACGGCGCACTCTGCGCCACGACGCCCGCCTGATCAAGCGCCTCCCTGCGCCCGCCCAGCCCTGCGTCGCGCACCACCCCGGCCAGCTCGCGCATCTCCGTCTGCAAGGGGCTGGAACGCCGCCAGACCATGCCGATATGCCGCTGCGGCTCGGGCGCGGCGAAGCGCGCCACGGAGACATCCGCCGAGCGCGTCTCGACCGGCACGGCCATCTCCGGGATGAGCGTCACGCCGATCCCCGCGCCCACCATCTGCACCAGCGTCGACAACGAGCTGGCATCGAACCCCTCACGCGGGCGGATCTGCGGGATCTCGCAGAACGACAGCGCCTGATCGCGAAAGCAATGCCCCTCTTCAAGCAGCAACAGGCGCATCTCGCGCAGCCGCTCGGGGCTCGGCACCGGCATGTCTTCCTGCGCACGCGGCCGGACCAGCACGAAGGCCTCGTCGAAGAGCGGCTCCTCGTGCAGGCTTGGCTCCGACACCGGCAGGGCGACGATCGCCGCGTCGATGCGCCCTTCGTCGAGCTCCTGCAACAGGGTCGATGTGAGCGTCTCGCGCAGGTTCACGTCGAGCCCCGGATAGCGCGCGCCCAGCGCCCCGATCAGCTGCGGCAGAAGGTAGGGCGCGATCGTCGGGATCACGCCAAGCCGCAAGCGTCCGAAGACGCGCTCCTGCGCCTTGCGGGCCAGATCGCCCAGCGCCTCCGTCCGGCTGAGAATTTCCCGCGCCTGCTGCGCGAAGACCTCGCCGAAGCCCGTGAGCCGCACCTGCCGAGCACCGCGTTCAAAGAGCTTGAGCCCGAGCTCGGCCTCCAATTCCCTGATCTGCATCGACAGCGCGGGCTGTGAAACGGCACATGTATCCGCCGCGCGCCCGAAATGGCCCTGCCTGGCCACGGCGGTGAAATAGCGAAGCTGCTTGAGCGTGATGTTTTTCATAAGATTTTCTTATCACTCAAATCAGCAAATGCAACTTCTGACTATCGCAAGAGCCTGTTAGAATATTTCCAGGAAACGCCGGATTCGCCGCGTGGGCAAACCCTGCGGCGAATCCGAGAGCACCAAGCGAACACTAGGGAGACAGACATGGACGGCAACGCACTGGGCAAATGCCCCGTCATTCACAACGCGGCGACGATGAACGCCCGCGCGAACCGCGACTGGTGGCCCAACCAGCTCAACCTGAAGATCCTGCATCAGCACACGGCCGAGTCGAACCCGCTGGGCGCGGATTTCGACTACGGCGAAGCCTTCAAGGCGCTCGACCTCGACGCCGTCAAGGCCGACCTCACCGCCCTGATGACCGACAGCCAGGACTGGTGGCCGGCGGACTACGGCCATTACGGCGGGCTGATGATCCGCATGGCCTGGCACGCCGCCGGCACCTACCGCACGGCCGACGGACGCGGCGGCGCCTCCACCGGCAACCAGCGCTTCGCCCCGCTCAACTCCTGGCCCGACAACGGCAACCTCGACAAGGCCCGCCGCCTGCTCTGGCCGATCAAGCAGAAATACGGCAACGCGCTCAGCTGGGCCGATCTTTTCGTGCTCGCGGGCAATGTCGCGCTCGAGTCCATGGGCTTCAAGACCTTCGGCTTCGGCGGAGGCCGCGAGGATATCTGGGCCCCCGAGGAAGACATCTACTGGGGCTCCGAGGATGAATGGCTGGCGACGACCGACCACGAGCAAAGCCGCTACACCGGCGACCGCGATCTCGAAAACCCCCTTGCCGCCGTCCAGATGGGCCTGATCTACGTCAATCCGGAAGGCCCCGACGGCAACCCCGACCCGCTCGCCTCGGCCCATGACATCCGCGAGACATTCGCCCGCATGGCCATGAACGACGAAGAGACCGTCGCGCTGACGGCCGGCGGCCACACCTTCGGCAAGATGCACGGCGCAGGCGATGCCGCCCATGTCGGCCCCGAGCCGGAAGCCGCCCCGATGGAAGAGATGGGCTTCGGCTGGATCTCCTCCCATGGCAGCGGGAAGGGCCGCGACGCGATCACCTCGGGCCTCGAAGGGGCCTGGACCGCGAACCCGACCCAGTGGGACATGGGCTATTTCGACGTGCTCTTCAAATATGACTGGGAGCTGACGAAAACCCCCGCCGGCGCGCATATCTGGACGCCGAGCGAGCTCGACGAGGCCGACATGGCCCCCGACCCCGAGGACCCCTCGAAGAAAGTCCCGATCTTCATGACAACCGCAGACATGGCGATGCGCATGGACCCGGATTACGAGAAGATCTCGCGGCGCTTCCACGAGAACCCGGACGAGTTCGCCGATGCCTTCGCGCGCGCCTGGTTCAAGCTGACCCACCGCGACATGGGCCCCAAGGCCTGCTACCTCGGCAAGGATGTCCCCGCCGAAGACCTGATCTGGCAGGATCCGATCCCGGCCTGCGATCACCCGCTGGTCGACGCATCGGACGTCGCCGACCTCAAGGGCAAGATCCTCGGCACGGGCCTGACGGTCTCCGAGCTTGTGAAGGCTGCCTGGGCTTCGGCCAGCACCTTCCGCGGCTCCGACCGCCGCGGCGGCGCCAATGGCGCGCGGGTGCGCCTCGCCCCGCAGAACGGCTGGGCGGCGAATGACCCCGAGGAACTCGCCAAGGTCATCTCGGCCCTCGAAGGCGTGCAGGCGGACTTCAATGCCTCGGCCTCCGGTGGCAAGCAGGTCTCGCTCGCGGACCTCATCGTCCTCGGCGGTGTCGCGGCCATCGAGAAAGCGGCAAATGACGCGGGCCATCAGGTCGCCGTGCCCTTCACACCGGGCCGCATGGATGCCAGCGAAGAGCAGACCGATGCTGAAGGCTTCGAGCCGATGGAGCCCAAGGCCGACGGTTTCCGCAACTACCTCGAGCGCGACTTCACCGTCTCGCCCGAAGCGCTGCTCGTCGACCGTGCACAGCTTCTCGGCCTCAGCGCGCCGGAAATGACCGTGCTTGTCGGCGGCATGCGCGCGCTCGGAGCCAACGCGGGCGGTTCCGCGCATGGCGTCTTCACGGGCAAACCCGGCACGCTCAGCAACGACTTCTTCAAGACGGTCGTTGATATGAGCCTTGCCTGGAAACCTGCCGGTGAGGACGGCACATACGAGGCGAAAGACCGCGACAGCGGCGAGACGAAATGGACCGGCACGCGCGTCGATCTCGTCTTCGGCTCCAACTCGCAGCTCCGTGCGATCTCGGAAGTCTACGCGCAGGACGACGCGGAGGAGAAATTCGTCTCCGATTTCGTCGATGCCTGGACCAAGGTGATGATGGCCGACCGCTTCGATCTGGCCTGATCATCGCAAACAGGACGGAAAGGCGCGGCCCGCGAGGCCGCGCCTTTTTTACTGTCCGGAGGTCGCACCCCGGCCCCTTGCAGTGGTTGATACTTGTGAGACACCAAAGAGGACTCGGAGCGAAAAGGCCGCTTCTCTAATTGGGCGTTTGGGTCAAGCTCGTTTTCCTTCTTTTTCGTGGATCGTTGTCACTCATCCGGGTCACGCTTCTCTTCGCAGTCTGGTTGATGCCATCGGGCATCGCTGCACGCATATGTCGGATTGGCAGTGGAGAGCCTTGCTTTGAGACGCGCTTCACGTTGCGCAGCAGCCATTTTCGGCTTCTTCCACAGACCTCGTCCGGTGAGGGACGACCCCATTCGGCCTTGGTGGTTGGCGTATCAGATCATGCCGTGCCCTCCACCAGTGCCGGACGGAACTCGGTTCCATCTGCCCACATCCTATGCAGCAGAACAGCCAACTTTCTGGCGACCGCGACAACGGCGCGGCGGCGTCCTTTGGTCCGCATCAATCGCATGCCCCAGGATTTGATCTGAGAGCCTGCCATCGTCCGCATCAGCAGTGCATTAGCGGCCGCGTAGAGCGTCGCTCGGACGTCCCGGTCTCCGGCTTTCGAAATCCTGCCAGGATTGTCGTGCTCACCAGATTGATAGCGCCTTGGTGTCAGTCCGAAATGGGCGGCAACGGTGCGAGACCGTTTGAAGCGCGAAGGATCGTCAACGGCAGCCTTGAAGGTCAGCGCCGCAATCGGCCCAACACCTGGAACGGTCATCATGCGGAGGCAAACCTCGTCCCGGGCGGCGGCGCGTTTGACACGGCGGTCCAGTTCAAGAAAGTGCTGATACAAGACCAGACGCGCATCGAGCAGCGGAATAATCGCATGTGCCAAGACCTCATCCATTTCAATCATCGGACGGACGAGGCCGTCGAAGCTGCCGTGCTGCACTGTCTTGGGAAGACGGAGGCCAAAGATCTTCAACAGCCCGCGCACTTCATTGGCGAGATCAATGGTCTTGTTGAGCAATGCTTTGCGGGTGCTGAGCAAGGCCCGCACACCATGCGCTTCCCGGCTCTTCACGTGGACAGGGCTGAACCAGCCGGTGCGCAGGACATGGGCAATCCCACGCGCGTCGTTCTTGTCGGTCTTGTTCCGCATTGCTGAAAGGGCAGCGTTCACCTGGCGGGCCTCCATGCAGACGACATCAAAACCTTCACGGGTCAGACCATAAAAGAGATGCTGGCTCAGCGTGCCAGCCTCAAAACCAATGCGCTCGATCGGATGGCCGAAACTGTTCAGGCAGTCGGCGATATCGCCGACTTCACAAGGTAGTTCCCTTTCGAGCGCCACCTGGCCCTTGGTATCAACGACACAGATGGCACATGAGCGAAGTGACACATCCAAACCGGCAAAATATTCCATCATTCATCTCCCTTGTTCACAGTCTGACTGTGATTTTAACGGGAGCTCGACCTCTGAACAGGGGCAGCCCAATTACGCATGCTTTGAGCCCAAAGCGACCGCTGGA
>QVMW01000008.1 GCA_003417655.1 Rhodobacteraceae bacterium 63075 | reverse complement strand
TTTCTGCGTCATTCGAGCTTGCAATAGCCCGCTATTCCTGCTCTCGAATTCCTGGAACTGAGCGATTTTGGACTGAAACTGGTGGCGGCTTATGGATGTCCACGGACCCTAGAAACTGATGATCCCGCGCTCCGTCACGATCATGTCGAGCGGCTGGTCGGTCGGCTCCAGCGGCAGATCCTCGGCCTCCTGCGCGGCGAAGGCAAAGCCGATGGCCAGCGTCGCGCGCCTCGCGCGCAGCTTCTCCAGCGTGCGATCATAGAACCCCCCGCCATAGCCGAGCCGCCCGCCCTTCCGGTCGAAGGCGACGAGCGGCACGATCAGGATTTCCGGCTCGAAGAAGTCATCCACCTCCGGCACCATCACCTTGAAAGGCCCCTCGCGCAGCGCCATCTCCGGCTCCCAGCGGGAAAACATCAGCGGCTGGTCCTTGCCGGGCATGACCGGCACGCCCACGGGCCCGTAGGCCGCGGCCTCGGCCATGGCGGGCAGCGGGTTGATCTCGCTGCGGATCGGCAGAAAGCCCGAGAGCGGCACGCCCCTGTGCCCCGCGAGCACTTCCGAAAGATACCCCGCCTGCCCCGGCCCCGCCGCCGCGAAGGCCGCCTCGCGCCGCGCGAAGGCCGCCCTGCGCGCCTCGGCCTTGCGCGCCGCCATGTCGTCTAGATGAGCACCCATGCCGCCAATCCCAGGAATGCGAAGAAGCCGACCACGTCGGTCACCGTCGTCACGAAGGCGCCCGAGGCCAGCGCCGGGTCGATCCCCAGCTTCTCGAGGATGACGGGAATGACCGTCCCGGCAAGCCCGGCAACGACAAGGTTGATCACCATAGCGGCAGCGATCACCCAGCCCAGCGTCGGCGAGCTGAACCACAGCAGGCAGACCGCTCCCATGATCACGGCGAAAATCACGCCGTTGACCACGCCGACAAGCACTTCGCGGCGAATGACCCGCCAGACGTTCGAGCCGGTGAGGTCCTTCGTCGCGATGGCGCGCACGGCCACGGTCAGGCTCTGCGTGCCCGCGTTGCCGCCCATGGAGGCGACGATCGGCATGAGCACCGCCAGCGCCACGTAATCGGTGATCACCGCGTCGAACTGCGCGATGACGAGGCTCGCCAGAACCGCCGTGACGAGGTTTACCGCCAGCCAGGGAAACCGCCGCTTGGTGGTGCTGATGACACGGTCCGTCAGGCTCCCCTCGCCGACACCGGCCAGCCGCAGGATGTCCTCCTCGTGCTCCTCGTCGAGCACGGCCATGGCGTCGTCGATGGTGATGACACCCACGAGGCGCCCCTCTGCGTCCACGACCGGCGCCGAGATCAGGTGATACTGGTTGAACGCATAGGCCACGTCGCCCTCGTCCTGGTCGACCGGAATGAGCTGGAAAATGTCCTCCACCAGCGTGGCGAGCTTCGTCTCCCGCGCCTCGCCCATGATCCGCCCCAGCGCGACATTGCCGACAGGGTGCATGCGCGGGTCGACCAGCACCATGTGATAGAACTGCTCCGGCAAGTCCTCTGAGCTGCGCATGAAGTCGATCGCGTCGCCGACGCTCCAGTGCTCGGGCGCGACGACGACCTCGCGCTGCATGAGCCGGCCGGCCGATTCCTCGGGGTAGGACAGCGCCTGCCGCGCCACCATCTCGCCGGCGTCGTCGAGCGCGTCGAAGATCGCCGCCTGCTGCGGTTCCTCGAGGTCCTCGAGCAGGTCGACGACATCATCGCTTTCCAGATCGCGCACCGCGCCCGCAAGGACATCAGGCCCCAGTGCCTCGATCACGTCGACGCGGATGCTCTCGTCAAGTTCCGACAGGATATCGCCGTCGAACTCGGCTCCATAGAGCTCGATGAGCCGCCGCCGGTCGCCTTCATCGACCTGTTCGAGCATGTCGGCGATATCGGCGGCATGCATCGGCTCGATGAGCTCGAGCAGCGCCGCCCGATCGCTCTGGTCGACGGCAGCGAGCACGGCGCTCACGTCGCGCCGCGTCAGCTCGTAGGCTTCCTCGCCCTCATCAATGATGTCCTCGGGCGTCTCCGACATGAGGTGCCTCCCGCAGCGCGATTCTCGCGAGCACCTAAGCGCAAACGCATCACGGAAACAAACGAAATTCCGAAGACGTCAGCAGGTGCGAAGCTGCGCCCCGAGCACCATCACCCAGATATTGCCGGGCGCGCGCGCCACACCGATCTCCTTGATGCGCCTGTCGAGCATGTTGCGGCGGTGGCCCGGTGAGGCCATCCAGCTTCGCATCGCCTCCGCCGCGCTTCTCTGGCCCTTGGCGATGTTCTCGGCGATCACGCAGAAGCGATACCCCGCCCGCCGCGCGCGCTTGCCCACGCTCGAGCCGTTCGAGCCGGTATGCGAGAAGAACCCCCGCCTTGCCATATCCTGCGCATGCCGCTCGGCGGCCAGCTCCAGCTTGGGATTGGCTTTGACCGGCCCCAGCCCCTGCTCGGCGCGAAAGCCGCTCACCATTTGAGCGAATTCGCGCACGGGCTCCCCGCCCGCAGGCAGGCCCAGCGCCGCGATCAGCGCGAATATCAAGACACGTCTCATTTTCACTGCTCCATCAATGCCCTGGCCAACGCGTTCTGCCGCGCGATGATCTTCCCCGCGTCGAGATGCGGGAACTGGCCGTTTTCCACAATCTGCCGTCCTTCGACGAAAAGGTCACGCACTTTCGCAGGCCCCGCGAGCAGGAGCGCCGCCGGGTCCCAGCTTCCGGCGCTCTCGATGCCGCTCACATCCCAGACCGCGATATCGGCCCGTTTGCCCGGCGCGATCCGCCCGCAATCGCTCCGGCCAAGGACCTCTGCGCCCCCGCGCGTGGCGATCTCCAGCGCCTCGCGCGCGCTCATGGCGTCCGCCCCGCGCGCCACGCGCTGCAGCAGCATGGCCTGCCGCGCCTCGGCGGCGAGGTTGCCCGCGTCGTTGCTGGCCGAGCCGTCAACACCAAGGCCCACGGGCACGCCCGCATCGCGCATGGCGCGCACCGGGGCGATCCCGCTGCCGAGGCGGCAGTTGGAACAGGGGCAATGGGCCACGCCGGTCTTCGTTCTGGCGAAAAGGTCGATCTCCCGCCCATCGAGCTTCACGCAATGGGCATGCCAGACATCCGCGCCCGTCCAGCCCAACTCCTCGGCATATTGCCCGGGGCGGCAGCCGAACTGCTCCAGGCTATAGGCGATGTCCTCGTCGTTCTCGGCCAGGTGCGTGTGCAGCATCACCCCCTTGTCGCGGGCCAGCAGCGCCGCATCGCGCATGAGCTCCCGGCTCACCGAGAAAGGCGAGCACGGCGCGACGCCCACGCGCAGCATCGCCCCCTCGCCCGCGTCATGATGGGCGTCGATCACGCGGATGCAATCCTCGAGAATGGCCTCTTCGCGCTCGACAAGGCTGTCGGGGGGCAGCCCGCCGTCGCTCTCGCCGATGCTCATCGCCCCGCGCGTGGGATGAAAGCGCAGCCCAACCTCGCGCGCGGCGTCGATCGTGTCGTCGAGCCGCGCGCCGTTCGGGTAGAGATAGAGGTGATCGGAGGTCATGGTGCAGCCCGACAGCGCCAGCTCCATCAGCCCGACCTGCGCGCTGGTGAAAACCTCCTCGGGGCCGAAGCGCGCCCAGATCGGGTAGAGCGTCTTGAGCCAGCCGAAGAGCAGCGCGTCCTGCCCGCCGGGCACGGCGCGGGTGAGCGTCTGGTAAAGGTGGTGATGGGTGTTGACGAGACCGGGCGTGACGACGCACCCCGCCGCATCGAGCACATGCGCCCCCGCGCCGGCCTCAAGGCCGCGGCCGACTGCGGCGATCTGGCCACCGCGCAGCAGGACATCCGCGCCGCGCAGCTCAAGCCGCGCATCGTCCATCGTCAGGATGTGATCTGCATTCGTGATGAGTGTCTCGCGCATCTGGCACCTCCTTTGCGGGGCGCCCCCTCATCGCCACGTCGCGCGCCGGAAAAGGGCCAAGAGACGCGCACGGGGCGAAGATAGCCCGAATGGGCGCGGTTTCAAAGCGTCTGTTCTGTCAAACTGTATCGAAACCCGGGGGCTGGATGGGCGCGCGCCCGGATCACCGGCAGGCGTCGGAGAGGGCTGTGGGACATCTCTGCCGGTTCTTCTAAGCCCCGCTCGGAATCAAGGCCGAAGGCCGCCGAGCTTCCATTGCCCGGCAGGCGAATTGGCAAAGCCAATTCTGCCGAGAGGGGCCTGACCGTCCCGCGGTCTGGCGATTTGGCAGGGCTTGGTGCGCGGCCTGACTGAAGCAAGAATTTGGTAGGCATAAAGCGCTGCATCTCGCGGGTCGGATCGCCAGCCCACGGTCAGGCGATGCTCGGCTTGTTCCAACGACCGCGCCCGGCCCCAAACAGCCCAACCGCCTCAAACCGCCTTCAGAAGCTCCAGCGCCGCCGCGTGCTGCTCCGCGTTTGCCGCCGCGAGGACGCGCCCGCCCTCATGCACCGGGCCGCCGCGCCAGTCGGTCACGATCCCGCCGGCCGCCTCGATCAGCGCCAGCGGGGCCTGGATGTCGTAATTCGACAGCCCCGCCTCGACAACGAGGTCGATATGTCCGCCCGCGAGCAGCGCGTAGGCGTAGCAATCCATGCCGTAGCGCGTGAGCTGCACCGCGCCCTTCACCGCCTCGAAGCCTGCGCGCTCCTCTTCACTGCCGATCTCGGGAAAGGTCGTGAACAGGATCGATTCGCTCAAAGCCCGTCCAGCCCGCGTGCGCAAGGCGCGTGCGCCCTGCGGGCCGGTCATCTCCGCCGCGCCCCAGCCGCCCCAGAAGCGCTCGCCGATATAGGGCTGGTCGATCATCCCGAGCTCCGGCCCCTCCGCGCCGCCCACGGCGATCAGCACGCCCCATGTCGGGGTTCCGGAAAGGAAGCCGCGCGTGCCGTCGATCGGATCGAGCACCCAGGTCAGCCCGCTCGTTCCCACCTCGGGGCCGTATTCCTCCCCGATGATCGCATCGCCGGGCCGCCGCGCGGCCAGCACCGCGCGCATGGCCCGCTCGGCGGCCTTGTCGGCTTCCGTGACCGGGTCGAACCCTGCGGCGAGCTTGTTCTGGGCACTCAGGCCATCCTGCCTGAAATGGGAAAGCACGGCCCCGCGGGCGGCATCTGCCATCGCGTGGGCCGTGCTGGTCAATTCGCGGCGCAAGGCCTCGTCTGTCACCGTCTGTCGCATCAGCTACGGTTAGGCCGCGTGATACAGAACTTCAAGCCTCAGGCAACGTCGCTGAGCACGCGCGCCAGATCGAAAAGGCGGCGGCGCTGGTTCTCGGGAATCGCGTAGTAGGACCGGATGAGGTCCATCGCTTCCTTGTCGCCCATGAGATCGGCGGGAAGCTGCTCCGCGCCCATGCCGCCCTGCTGTGCCTCGTCGAGCCCTTCGAAGAAGAAGCTCACCGGCACATCGAGCACCTCCGAGATGTCCCAGAGCCGCGACGCGCTGACACGGTTCGCGCCGGTCTCGTATTTCTGGATCTGCTGGAACTTGATCCCGACCTTCTCGGCCAATTGCTGCTGGGTCATGCCCACGAGCCATCTGCGATGGCGAATACGCTTGCCCACGTGAACGTCTACTGGATGAGCCATGTGTTACTCCCTAACCTTATTGCTCTACTCGATAACAAACCAATCCCTCAAGTCTGTGCAGCCCCGCCCCTTGGGCGGAAGGCTTCAAGATACCTAACCGATCTCTCTGAAATCGGAAATGAAAAAGAGGCCATGCTCCCGACACGGGATGTTCTATAGCCAATTCGTGAACAAACCCTCAACTCACACGCATTACGCGATTATCTGCGCGCAAAGTCAACCTTTGACGCATCCGGCGCGCGCAGAGCTCCGCTCAACCCCCTTCAAGACCGGCTTGACCTTGCGTCACCTTTGCACCCTTCAGACACGGCTTTCATATCGCGCAACCCGCGTTATTCTCGCCTCAGAATCCTCAGTCAGCCAAGGAGGCCTCTGCCGTGACACAAAATGACGCTCCCCGGGACAGCATGCGCGCCCTGCGACTGAGCGCATTCAAATCTCCGCCCATGATCGAAAGTGTGGCGATTCCCGCCCCCGGCCCCGGCGAGGTCCGTGTCCGAATCAAGGCCTGCGGGCTCAACTTCGCCGACCTGCTCATGGTCGGCGGCACCTACCAGGACACCCCCGAGCCACCCTTCACCATGGGCATGGAAGTCTCCGGCCTGGTCGATGCCCACGGGGCGGGTGTCACGGAGCCCGCCATCGGCACGCCGGTCGCCGTCTTCGGCGGCCAGGGCGGGCTGGCAGACTATGGCTGCTACGATGCCGCGCGGCTCACCGTCCTGCCCGAGGGCACGGACCTCACGGAAGCCGCCGCGCTCCAGGTCGCCTACGGGACAAGCCACGTGGCCCTTGACTACAAGGCCGGATTGAAACCGGGCGAAACCCTCCTCGTGCTCGGCGCGGCGGGCGGTGTCGGGCTCACGGCGGTCGAGATCGGCAAGCTCATGGGCGCGAAGGTCATCGCCGCCGCGCGCGGGCCCGAGAAGCTGGCCGTGGCGCAAAAGGCGGGCGCCGATGTGCTGATCGACACCGACAAGGACGACCTGCGCGCCGAGGTGAAGGCCGCGGGCGGCGCGGACGTGGTCTATGACCCGGTCGGCGGCGATCTGTTCAAATCGGCCATGCGCGCCTGCAACCCCGAGGCGCGGCTCATCGTCATCGGCTTTGCCAGCGGCGATATCCCGCAGGTCCCCGCCAACCACCTGCTGGTCAAGAACCTCTCGCTGATCGGCCTCTACTGGGGCGGCTACCTCGCCTTCAAGCCCGAAGTCGTCACCGAAAGCCTCGCCCGGCTCGTCGCCTGGCACGGCGAAGGCAAGATCAAACCCCATGTCAGCCACGCCCTGCCCCTCGAGGAGGCCACCAAGGGCATGGAATTGCTGAAAAATCGCAAATCGACAGGCAAAGTCGTGATCACCACGGGCTGAACGGCCCGCATCTTGCGAAAACCGGCACCGGAAAAGCTTGAAAAAGCACGCCCGGCACCCGATATTACAAAGCGAGAGCCCTGCGCAGCCCGCAGGGCGCAAGATCAACACGGCCATCTCAACTTGGAGGGTTTAATGGCAGAATTCGAAACAGTCCATTCCGGCGCACGCACCCAAAGCGCCGCGATCGACGAGGGCCTGCGCGCCCATATGAACAAGGTCTACGGCCTGATGTCCGCCGCCCTGCTGGCGACATTCGCGCTGGCCTATCTCGTCGCCCAGAGCCCGGCGGCGCAGCAGGTCCTGCTCGTCCCGCCGATCGTCTACGCGGTCATCTTCGGCCCGCTCGCCTTCGTTCTGGTGGCGGGCTTCGCCTTCCACAAGCTGAGCGTCGGGATGCTCAACCTGATGTTCTGGGGCTATGCCGCGCTGACCGGTGTGTCGCTCTCGGTGATCTTCATCATGTTCGACATGAGCCAGATCATCATGGGCCTGCTCTACACCTCCATCGCCTTCCTCGGTCTGAGCCTGATGGGCTACCTGACCAAGCGCAACCTCGGCCCCATCGGGCAGGTCGCCACGATGATGGCCTGGGGCATCGTCGCCATCGGCCTGTTCAGCTTCTTCACCGGCGGCATGAGCGCGAATGGTGCCTGGTGGATGCACCTGGCGATCCTCGGCGTCTTCGCCGTGCTGACGGCCACCTCGACGCAGGACATCAAGAACACCTACCTGCAGGCCCGCCAGGCAGGCGGTCAGGATGCGGAGCTCTTCCTCGAGAAAGCCGCCATCATCGGCGCGCTGCAGCTCTACATCTCCTTCATCGCGATGTTCCGCTCGATCATGTATCTCTTCATGGGCGACGATTGAGCGAAACCGGATCAGTATCGGAAAAGGCCGGCCCTCGGGCCGGCCTTTTTTTGTGCGGTGATGGTGGGACCTTCGCTGCATCTGACACCAAGCTCTGCTTCGCAGGACGGAGCGGCCGGTCGATCAAGCCGCGCATCGCCGACGCGCGCGGTGGCGAAGCTACGTTAGGGCTAGGCACTTTATCCCAGCCAAATCCGAACGAAATCCGAGCGATGCGCCCAGCCCAGCCAAATCGCCGCCGCGTGGGGGCGCGTCGGCGATGCGCGGCGGCCTTCGGCCTTGATTCCGCGCAGGGCTCTTGCTTTAACGACCGCTCGGAGCTCCAATCTAACTTGTGCTGACGAGGACGTTAACGCCCGCTGTGGGTCATGTTGGGCGGGAAGCAGACCTTCGCTGCAACCGTGATCCTGCTGAATGGGTTCCGGCAAAGCAGACATTAAGGTTCAGTTGCGGAAACGGCCTCGCTCAGACCCCTCATAGCTTCAGCCATACATCACATCTTGCTTGAATGTACCGGCCACCGCACCTTAGGGTTAACCGGCGCTTCAAGAAATCAATTCATGAAATAAGACACGGCTAAGAGAAATGAAATTAGAAGACTTTGAAGCCGAACTTACCGCAGCTTCAGAAGGTGAAGAACTCACGGAGTTTTGTAGACTCCACCTACTTCACGGCACACCTTTTGTGTTCCATGGCCGCGATGCAGACTTCTATTCGTTCAAGCAGAGAATATGTGCGCAATACGGCATAAATCATACTGAGGTGTTCATTGTTGGTTCGGGAAAGTTGGGATTTAGTCCCTTGAAAAAAACCGAATTTTCCTTGGATTCTGACATAGATGTCGCAATCGTATCCCCCGCCCTCTGGGAGCAAGTGTCCGACTTGGGGCGAAAGCTTGAATACAGGCTTCGAGCATCTGAGGTTTCTTTCCATAAGCATCAATGGAAGAAGTATCACGACTATCTTCGGTATGGAGCGTTGGGCTGGGTTAGGCCTGATCTGATCCCGCAGAAACCTCCGATGGTCGAATTTAAACAGCAATGGTTTGACTTTTTCAACTCGCTGTCCAACGACCGGTCCGAGGTCGGAAACTACGAGGTCACAGCGGGCCTCTTCAGAAGCCAAACCCATCTCGAAGAGTACACAACGGATTCACTTCGAAAAATTCGCAAACAACTGGAGGTCCAAGCAGCATCATGACAGGACAGATTCGCCCGTCAGTTACAAACCCGACGATTGCCTCGCTCTACAACGAAATCACAAATGGTCTGCTGGTCCTAGCCCCAGAGTTTCAAAGAAGGTTCGTTTGGACGCAGTCACACCAAGAAGAATTCCTAGACACAGTTCTCAAAGGCTTCCCCTTTCCAGAGATCTATGTGTCCGCTGGTGAAGTCGATATCGAAGCAATGAAAACCATCAAGCATGTGATTGATGGGCAGCAGAGGCTTACGACGATAAAAAACTACATCGAAGGCAAATTTGACCAACCTCTTTCTTTGGTCCCCCCTTACGAACAGTTGAGCAACGACCAAAAGAAAGAATTCCTTTCATATGAAGTTGTTGTACGCGATCTCGGCACAATTGATGACCATACTGTCCGTGAGGTTTTCCGCAGGATCAACCTGACAAAATTCAAACTGGATAGTGTCGAAATCCATAACGCCATTTACGATGGGGAATTCATTCAAACTGCAAAATCTGTTCTGGATTCCAGCGATTTGTCTGTGTTTGGCGTATTCAAGGAATCCGAGTTTTCACGAATGGCGGATCTTCATTTTGTGCTCAGTGTTATGGCTACCATCGAATTGGGGGGATACTTCCCCCAGGACAGAGAAGTCGAATCCTTTGTGGAAAAATACAACGAAGAATTCCCCAACAAAGATGCCACGCACGATAGAGTTTTGATGGCTTTGAACATCATTAGAGACCTTGACCTTGAACCCGATTCAATGTGGTTCCGAAAATCCAATTTTTTCACTCTTGTCTGTGAAATCGCATTCAACGCAGATCGTCTGCGCGAGGATCTAAGAGACCGGTTGCTTGAGCTCGAAGACAAAGTGATGAACAACAAGAACCGTTCTGACAACCAATATGGCGAGTACTACTCATATATGTATCAAGGCACTAATGGACGCAAAGCTCGGATAGTGCGGTCTCAATTATTCCGTGAGTATTGCTTGAAATGACCATGTGAATGGCTCGATTTCGCCCCGGTGTAGATTAAGCGACCTTTTGGCTTTCAAGCGAGCGAAGTCAAATTAAACCGCGCCTCAGAAGCGGACATCCATGGAAAGGACCGGTAGGGCCGCTTAGTCCCGCATTGTGTGAATTCGCTCGGCTCCTGATTTCACTGGCGCGGCGAAAGTCCGGTCTCACGGGCCGCAACGCAGCGAACGAGGCTGATAGTCAATGTCCGCAATGGGCCGGTCACGACCAACCACCCCACACCGCTCACAGACAAAGCCCCCACACCCGCCATTCCGCCCAAACCGAAATCCCAAACCGCCCCTCAACCACCCACCCCACCGCACGCAGCATTAACCTAACCGGCGTTAACCTTTCCGGCGCATGGGGGGTGTACTGGAGGGTGCACTAGGGGGGTGTACGGGATGGCACCCCCTCCATTTTCGGCCCCGGGCGGGCGTTAACCTGGCGAGACGGGGGGCTCATCGGGCCTTAACCCGCATGTGATATGGGCGTCATATCAAGGGCTTGGCGCGGGCCGCCCGCCCGGCTCAGCCTTCCTGCGCCAGCCAGCGCACCGCCGCCCGCGCCGCCGCCAGCGCCCCGGCCTCGCTGTCAAAGACCCGCCCCCCGTGATGCCCGAGGGAGAACCAGCCGCGCCCCTCCTCAGGATCGCGGCGGTATTCCTCGAAGCCGAAGCTGCCGTCCGGGCGCCGGAAGATGTCCACGCGAAGCGGCCCGCCCTCCTGCCCCAGGGAGCGCATCACCTTGTTTTCATGGGCCATTTCCGCCCCCTCCAACGAAAAAAGCCGCGCCCTTGCAGGCACGGCTCCGGTCAGGATCGCAAGGGATCAAGCTTACTTGATCTTGCCTTCCTTGTATTCGACATGCTTGCGCGCGACGGGGTCATATTTGCGGACTGTCATCTTCTCCGTCATCGTGCGCGCGTTCTTCTTGGTCACGTAAAAGTGGCCTGTGCCTGCGGTCGAGTTCAGGCGGATCTTGATCGTGGTTGGCTTCGCCATGGGTCTTCTCCTGCGCGGGTCTGCAACGGGCAGAGCGCCGCCCGTGAAATCTCGTGAGACCCGCCTTCTACCGCCTCGCGCGCCCGAGTCAACCGCAAACGCAGCATCATCGCCCCGCATGCGCGAAAAACCGGCGCGGCAGGTCGGATTTGCCTTGCCAAAGCCCGCCTGCCCTCGCAACACCGCTCCCATGTCACGTCCTGCGCCCCATATCCTTGCCGTCCTCGCCGCGCTCGCCGCGGCCATGCTCTGGGGGACGACGGGGACGCTGCAAAGCCTGCTGCCGGCGGCGCGCGAGCCCCTCGTCGTCGGCGCGCTCCGCGTTACCCTCGGCGCGGCCGCGCTCATGGCCTTCGCGCTGGCCCGCCCCGCTGCGCGCCGCGCCTTCGGGCGCCTTCCTCTCGGGCCGCTCCTTTTCGCCGCCATGGCCGTCGCGGCCTACAACATGCTCTTCTTCGCCGCCATCCTGATGGCAGGCGTCGGCATCGGCACGGCGATCACGATCGGCTCCGCGCCGCTCTGGGTCGCCGCCTACGAGCTCTTGCGACTGCGTCGGCTTCCCCCGCCGCGCAAGGCGCTCGGGCAGGCACTGGCCATCACGGGGGCGGCGTTTCTCGTCGTCTCGGGCCGCGCAGAGGGTGTCTCCGCCTTCGGGCTCATCCTCGCGGCCGGCGCCGGGCTTTGCTACGCGACCTACTCGCTGGCCTCCTCCTCGATGTCCGCCCGCGCACCCTCGGCCACCATCGCCTCGGCGATCTTCTCGCTCGCAGCGCTCTTCTCGCTGCCTGTCTTCGTGATCTTTCCCGCCTCCTGGGCCTTCGCCCCCGAGGCCCTGCCGTGGCTTTTGGTGCTCGGCTTCGTCTCGACCGGGCTGGCCTATGCGCTCTACACATGGAGCCTCACCCGCCTCGCGCCCGGAACAGCCGTCACGCTCGCCCTGGCCGAGCCGCTCACGGCCTGGCTGCTCGCACTCGCCATCGTCGACGAGAGCGCCACGCCGCTCAAGCTTGCGGGCGCGGCCCTTCTCCTTCTCGGTCTCTACCTGGTGACGAAGCGAGAACGCGCGGAGAGCCTGTAAGCCGGATTCTGTCCCGGCGGGCGTGCCCGCCATGGATGACCATTCCTCTCAAGACGCCGTTGCCGACGCCCCTCCAGCTGCCTACCCGAACCTCGGACCAAGACAGCCCATGCGAGATTCCTATTCGGCATTGCTCCAGGTGGGGTTTGCCGTGCGAGGCCTGTTGCCAGCCCCCCGGTGGGCTCTTACCCCACCGTTTCACCCTTGCTCCCGCATGCGGGAGCGGTCTGTTTTCTGTGGCACTTTCCGTCAGGTTGCCCTGCCCGGGCGTTACCCGGCACCTTTGCCTTGTGGAGTCCGGACTTTCCTCCCGGGGATCGCTCCCCGAGCGGCCATCCGGCCCTCCGCGCACCACCGCACTTAGGCACGCCGCCGCCGCACGTCAATCACCCTTTTTTCTTGCCTGAAATATCCTCGGGGGAGCCAGAGGGGGCAGACAGCCCCCTCTGCACCGCGTCGCGGCCCTGCCGCGGCGCAAAACCTGCCGCGCGCAGCGCGTCCTTTTCGGAGCGGCAACGCTGAAATCGCTCACTTCGCCGAATATTTATTCGCCAGGGTCCGCGCCAAACCGGCGTCCTGCGCGTCAAGCCCCCCGGCGGCCCAGGGTCGGAAGCGCGCCCTGAACGCCTTCAGGACCGCCTCCTCCGACACCTCCGCCCGGTAGCCGAACCGCGCCGCATCGGCGCGAAACCGCGCCGGATCGCCGTCCCCGCCCTCCGGCCAGACGCTCAGGCCCGCCCGCGCCAGCCGTTGCCAGTCAAAGCGCGGGCCGGGGTCGAACTTGCGCTCCGGGGCCATGTCCTGATGCCCGATCACGCGCTCGGGCGGGATGCTCCAGCGCGCCATGATCCCGCGCATCAGCCCCTCCAGCGCCGCCATCTGCGGCTCCGAGAAGGGATGCGTGCCGAGATTGTCGAGCTCGATCCCGATGGAGCGCGAATTCACGTCTTCCACATCACCCCAGCGCCCTGCGCCCGCATGCCAGGCGCGCATCTCCTCGTCGACGAGCCGGATGATATCACCGCGCGCACAGATCAGGTAATGCGCGGAAACTTCAGCTTCAGGGTCACAGAGCCGCTCGACTGCGGCCTCCGCCCCGTCCATCGCCGTGTAATGCAGCACGATCATGTCCGGCTGCGCGCCGCCACGCCGCGCTCCGCAATTGGGCGAGGGACGTTGACGAATGGGCAGAGCGCCCGTCACTCTGTCGCTGTGGTCGTTTCGCTCCCGGCGGCTGGCTGCGTGCTCACCGCCGCCGCCCGCGCCGCACGGAAGGGGGCCGGATCCCACGAACAGGCATAGCCGTCGCCATCAGGGTCAAGCGCGAGCCTGTCCCGCTCTGGCCCACCCTTGGCCAGGAACTCTTCCTGGGCAAGGTCCGGCGAGGGGTATTTCGCGCAGTTGCGTGTGTGCCGCGCTTGCAGGTTGAAGCCGATGCGGTTGTAGATGGTCCGCCCCTTCGGGTGGCTCGTGCTCAGGGCATATTCGACGATATTCGGCCCCGACGCGCCGCTGCGAGTGGGAACTTCCGTCGGCTGCACCACCTGGTATTGCTCTCTGAGCGCCGCCTGGCGCGCCTTGTCATCCTCGATGCTGCGCTGCGAGCCGACCGCGTCGAAATCGTTCTCCCGGCTGATCCCGGCATCGTTGGTAACGGCCTCGGGCGGCGGGTTCGACGGGCTGGCCTCGAGCGGCACCTCGCCCGAATTGGCACGGGTCGCGTCCAGCACGGCCTGCGTCTCGGCGGCCAGGTCGCCTTCCAGCGGCTCCTCGCTCACGGCCTGCGCCGGCGGCAGGCTGCTGGCGGACGCCTGCGCCGCGCGCGCGGCCTGGCGTTGCTGGTAATCCTCATAGCTGCCGAAGCCGACACCGGCCCCAGTGTCGGGCACGCCGCTGTCGGGCACCGACGGGCTGCAACCCGCCAAAAGGGCCGCCGATGCGGCACAAAACATGATATTCTTCAACACGGCTCTGCTCATCTCTTCTTCATCACGCGCTGCCTTGCGCGCCTGAGCGCGGGATTTACCACCATTTTTGCGGTTTGGCCACAAATCCCGCCGCCTGCTCAAGCGCATAAGCGGTATTCAGCAGATCACCCTCTTCCCAGGGGCGCCCGATGAGCTGGAGGCCCAGCGGCAGGCCCTTGCTGCCCAAACCGGCCGGCACCGAAATGCCCGGCAGCCCGGCAAGGTTCACCGTCACGGTGAAGACATCGTTGAGATACATGGCGACCGGATCGGCCTCCGTCATCTCCCCGAGGCCGAAAGCCGCGCTTGGCGTGGTCGGCGTCAGGATCGCGTCGATCCCGTCTGCGAAAACCGTCTCGAAATCGCGCTTGATCAGCGTGCGGACCTTGCGCGCGCGGTTGTAGTAGGCGTCATAGAAGCCCGCAGAAAGCACGTAGGTGCCCACCATGACGCGGCGCTGCACCTCGTGGCCGAAGCCTTCCGCGCGGGTCTTTTCATACATCTCGGTGATGCCATCGCCCTGCGCCAGCCTGGCGCGATGCCCATAGCGCACCCCGTCATAGCGCGCCAGGTTCGAGGAGGCCTCCGCCGGCGCGATCACGTAATAGGCCGGCAGGGCGTATTTCGTATGCGGCAAGCTGATGTCGACCATCTCGGCGCCCGCATCCTCCAGCATCTTGCGCCCTTCGGCCCAAAGCGCCTCGATTTCAGCGGGCATCCCGTCCATGTGGTATTCCTTCGGAATCCCGATCCGCTTGCCCTTGATGTCGCCGGTCAGCATGGCCTCGAAATCCGGCACCGCCAGGTCGGCGGAGGTGCTGTCCTTGGCGTCATGGCCACACATGGCTTCGAGCATGATCGCCGCGTCGCGCACATCCTTCGTCATCGGCCCGGCCTGGTCGAGCGAGCTTGCGAAAGCCACGATCCCCCAGCGCGAGCAGCGCCCGTAGGTCGGCTTGATGCCCGTGATGCCCGTGAAGGCGGCGGGCTGGCGGATCGAGCCGCCCGTGTCCGTGCCCGTCGCCGCAAGGCACAGATCGGCAGCGACGGCCGCGGCCGAGCCGCCCGACGAGCCGCCGGGCGTGAGCGGGGCTTCGTCGCCTTCGCGCCGCCACGGGTTCACCGCATTGCCGTAGACGGAGGTCTCGTTCGACGAGCCCATGGCGAACTCGTCCATGTTGAGCTTGCCGAGCATGACCGCGCCAGCCTCCAGGAGCTTGCCAGACACGGTGCTTTCATATTCCGGCTTGAAGCCTTCGAGAATGCGGCTCGCCGCCTGGCTCGGCACACCGCGCGTGCAGAACAGGTCCTTGATGCCAAGCGGGATGCCGCACATGTCCGGCGCATCCCCGGCCTTGATCCGCTCGTCAGCCGCCCTGGCCTGCTCCCGCGCGATCTCGGGCGTGTCATGCACGAAGGCGCCCAGCGCCCCGGCCCCCTCGATCTGCGACAGGCAGGCCTCTGTCAGCTCCGCGCTCGTCACATCGCCGCCCCGCAGCGCATCGCGCGCCTCGGCGATGGTCATCTTGCTCAGTTCATTTCCAGATACGGGCATCATTCCACCACCTTCGGAACCGCAAAGAACCCCTCGCGCGCATCGGGCGCATTGGACAGGACCTTCTCCTGCTGGCCTCCGTCCGTCACCACGTCCTCGCGCCGCTTGAGCCGCATCGGCGTGACCGAGACCATCGGCTCGACGCCCGTCACATCCACCTCGCCGAGCTGCTCAATGAAGCCGAGCACCGCGTTGAACTCACTGGCCAGCGCGGGCAGGTCTTCATCTTCCACCTTGATCCGCGCCAGCTTGGCCACCTTGGCCGCCGTTTCCTTGTCGATCGACATGGGGCAAACTCCATTTCAACTCGCCCTGCCTTTAGCGCCCCTGCGCCGCCGCTTCAACCGCTCTCGCATCCTTGACGCATCGCGCGCGGCAATTAAGCTGGCGGGGACATCGCAGCCCCGGACACCGCAAAACTGAAAGGCAGGCTCCCCCATGAAGATCATCTGGCTCGGCCACGGCTCCTTCCGCTACGAGATCGGCGATCTCGCCCTGCTCGTCGACCCCTGGCTCACCTCGAACCCCATGCTCGACGAAAGCCAGTATGACGCGGCGACGCAGGGCGCGACGCATATCCTGCTCACCCATGCGCATTTCGACCATGTCGAGGACGTGCTCCCGCTGGCCCGCAAGCTCGGCATCCCCGTGGTCGGCCAGTTCGACCTGATGGGATACTGGGCCGACAGCGAAGGCATCGAGACCATCGGCTTCAACAAGGGCGGCACGGTTGATCTCGGCGGCGCGCGCGTCACCATGGTCAACGCCTTGCACTCGACCTCCTTCGGCGGCAAAGACGGGCCTTACGTGCCCGGCACGGAATGCGGCTTCGTCATCGAGGGCGGCGGGCATAGGCTCTACCATTCGGGCGATACCGACGTGATGATGGACATGGAGATCATCCATGAGCTGCACGCGCCCGATATCGGCGTGCTCTCAGCGGGCGGGCATTTCACCATGGACATGCGCCGCGCGGCCTATGCGGCGAAGAAATTCTTCAAGTTCAAGACGCTCATCCCGGGCCACTACCGGACCTTCGACATCCTCGAACAATCCGCCGACCTGCTCGCGCGGGAGTTGCCCGAGGTCGACGTGATCGAGCCGGAGGTCCTCACCCCGATCACGCCGGGCTGAGCCGCTCCGGGGCGGCCCGAAAGGGGGCCGCGTCATCGGCGATCAGAGCTGGGCTTCCCTCACCGGCACCGCGCGCCGCGCCAACGGCAAGCTCATCTGGGCCACTTGTTCTTCTTTTCCTCGATATCCCAGGCCGCATCGATCTCTTTTTCTCGATCTCGCGCTATGCGCCAAAGTTTTATTAGCCACCAAGGCGGCATCACGATGAGCATGGCGATCCCCCCCGGCACGGTAAGCCTCGGAACAGCACCAGTGTAGAAGTGATAAATGACGAGAAACAGAATAACGAGCCAAAGTAGGAAGGCCCATAAACTCTTCCAGCGGTATTCATGCAGAACTTCGTAGAACATGCTGCCTCTCGCCCCCGTCTCAAAGTGCATCCCGCACGGTTCATGATCGGCTTTGGATAAAGCTATCCACGATGCCCGCGCCGTTCAAACTTCGATTTCCCGAAGGCACCCGCAAGGCGCGAGTGATGACGGCGCACGACAGCAGCGCTCCGCGCGTCTCACCGACCGAAACGCCGGGGCTTCGACAGCGCACCTACTGCCAGCTCCGCTTCCATCCGAAACCGATGACCCAGAGAATTCCGCAATAGGCGAGCGTCACGGGGATTTCGCCTGCGAAACCTTCGATCTGGAAGAGCTTCTTGAGCGGGTGGCTGGCAAAAGCCGCCAAAGCGACGAGCATGATGATCGACCAGGTCCTGTCCGGAACCCTGTGAATGACGACCGGCGCAGATATCGCGGCGATCAGGCCGAACAACACTGTGGCTTGCGAATATTTCAGCCCCATCATCGCAGCGACAACCAGCGCCCCGAATGCAGCAATGAAGACACCGAAACCGTACTTATTCATGGCGCGTTCCGATCAACCCCGAGAACTTTGATGCCCGTGCCGCGCCGCGTACATCGTCTAATCCAACCACGAATTGCCTCCCCGTTTTTCATCTTGTTGAGTTGAAAAATCGCGATTGCAGGCATTCACTTCAATGCCTCTTCCCTGCGCCGCTGCCACGCCTCTTTCTCGGCCTCACGCGCGCGCTGCTTCTCTTCGCCAGACAGGGACTCGCGCCTCTTTTTCTCCGCTTCGCGCTGGCGCCGCCATCCCATTTCCGATTTGCGTCTGCACCTACTTTGCACGATTCCGAACAAGACTACTGCGAACCAGATGGGACCCAATATCGCGGTACTGTAGGCAAAAAATTCAGCCCTACCTGACGGGACCGTGTCATTCACAATAGAATTTATAACCCACACCCAACCGCCGACAAGAAACGCGACGCCCAGAACCAAACCTACGATTCTATCTATCATAACACCCTCGAAATACAGTGGAGGCACACGTCCCTCCAGCAAGTCACCAGAGACCGTTTGCCACCTGTATGAACAAACGCGCCACCTTGCATCACGCGATATTCTCGCAAAGGTTGTGAGCGCGCGCAACCGGTGCTGCACGCAAAGCGCATGGAGCGGATACCGAATTCTCCCTCGCAAGCAGCGCCCAAGCCGCCTTTTTCTTGCCGGAAATATCCCAGGGGGGGTGTGGGGGGGACAGCGTCCCCCCCACCTATACTGCGGGGTGCGGGGGGAGCAGCGCTCCCCCCGCATCGGTCGGATTTCGCGCAGCGAAATTCGAAACTCATCTTTTCGCGGCGAAAAACTCCTCCAGAAGCGCCGCCGCCGCGCTGGCCCCCACCCCGTCATAGACCTCCGGGACATGGTGGCATTGCGGATGGTCGAAGATGCGCGGCCCCTGCGCCACGCCGCCGCTCTTGGGGTCCGCCGCGCCATAATAAAGCCGCGCCACCCGCGCCGCCGAGATCGCCGCGGCGCACATCGGGCAGGGCTCCAGCGTGACATAGAGCGCCGCACCGTCCAGCCGCTCGCGGCCCAGCGCCCGCGAGGCCGCGCGGATCACCAGCATCTCGGCATGGGCGGTCGCGTCGGCGAGCTCGCGGCAGCGGTTGCCCGCGCGCGCCACCACGGCGCCGTCCAGAACCAGCGCCGCGCCCACGGGGACCTCCCCGCGCGCGCCCGCCGCCCGCGCCTCTTCGAGCGCCACGTCCATATGCGTGTCGAACCCCATGCTCTCTCCTGCCCCGATCTGCGCCCTTTCGCAAGGGGGCCGAATGGTCTAAGCCCGCGCCATGAACGACAAGAGCCCCACCCCGCCCGGCGAGCGCATCGCCAAGGTCATCGCCCGCGCCGGCCGCGCCTCGCGCCGCGAGGCCGAGCGGCTGATCGAGGCCGGGAAGGTCTCCGTCAACGGCAAGACCATCACCTCCCCCGCGCTCAACGTGACCGGCCGCGACAAGATTGTGGTCAGCGGCAAGGCGCTCGCCGCGCCCGAGCCGCCCCGCCTCTGGCTCTATCACAAGCCGGCGGGCCTCGTTACGACGACGCGCGACGAGCAGGGCCGCGAGACGATCTACGACAAGCTGCCCGAGACGCTGCCCCGCGTGATGAGCGTCGGGCGGCTCGATCTCAATTCGGAAGGACTCCTGCTGCTCACCAACGATGGCGGCATCAAGCGCAGGCTGGAGCTGCCCTCGACGGGCTGGCTGCGCAAGTACCGCGTGCGCCTCAAGGGCCGCCCCACGGAGGCCGATTTCGAGCCCCTGCGCACCGGGATCACCGTGGACGGCGCGCATTTCCAGCCGATGGAGATCACCCTCGACCGCCAGCAAGGCGCGAACGCCTGGGCCACGATCGGCCTGCGCGAAGGCAAGAATCGCGAGATCCGCCGCGCGATGGAGGCCGTCGGCTTCTCGGTGAACCGCCTGATCCGCGTCTCCTACGGCCCCTTCCAGCTCGGCACTTTGCAACCCGGCGAGGTCCAGGAGCTGCGCCCGCGCGTGATGCGCGACCAGCTCGGGCTGGAGGCACCCGAAGCGGCACCCGCGCCCAAGACCCGGCAAAAACCGGCCCGCCGCAGGCGGTGAGACCGCGCTCCGGGCTGGACGGGATATGCGGGAATGCATTTTGCGGCTCGGTGGGTTCGTCCTCCACGGCGCGGAATCAAGGCGCGCAGCGCCGCCGCGCATCGACGTGCCGCCCCCCGGCACGGCGATTGGGCTGGTCTTGGCGCATAGGATGAACGTCGCGCGGCAGTTGCAGAGATAAATCGCGCTAGCACTTCCGATGGATCGCCGCACCGCGGCACGTCGATGCGCGGCTCGTGATCCCAACATCGCCCCCCACAGCCCCCACCTTCACAAAACCCGTTCAACTGAGCGCCGATTCACTCTAAGAGAGCGGTGAAACGCAACTTCACGAGTGAGACAATGTCCGATCTTCTGACCTTCGAGAACTTCTCCGACCTGCTCATGCTGTGCTTCCTGCAAGCGGTTCTGGGCTTCGACAACCTGCTCTACATCTCCATCGAAAGCCAGCGCGCGCCGGTGGCGCATCAGCGCGCCGTGCGCTTCTGGGGGATCATCATCGCCGTCGCCCTGCGCGTCGTGCTGCTTTTCACGATGATCCAGCTCATCGACAGCCTCGCCGAGCCCTTCTTCGTCATGGACTGGGAGGGGATCATCACCGGCGGCGTCAATTTCGCCACCATCGTCTTCATCTTCGGTGGCATCTTCATCATCTACACCGCCGTCAAGGAAATCAGCCACTTGCTGGCGATCGAACATGTCGGCACCGATGTCGAGGGCAAGGCCGGCAAATCGGCGGCCAAGGTCATCGCGCTGATCGTGATGATGAACCTCGTCTTCTCCTTTGATTCCGTGCTCTCGGCGCTGGCGATCACCGAGGTCTTCGTCATCCTCGCCGCCGCGATCCTGCTGTCGGGCCTTGCCATGCTGCTGCTGGCCGACCGGGTGACCGACTTCATCAAGGCCAACCGCGCCTACGAGGTGCTCGGGCTCTTCGTGCTGCTGATCGTCGGGGTCGTCCTGCTCGGCGAGGCGGGGCAAGCGGCGGCCCATGCCATGCACGACGACAGCCTCGCGCTGCATTTCTTCGGCTTCGAAGTGGTGCCGATGTCGAAATCGACCTTCTACTTCTCGGTCGTCGTGCTCTTTGCCGTGCAGATCCTGCAAACGCGCTACCGCCGCAAGCTCGAGGCCGAGCGCACCGCGCAGACCGTGGAGGCCGGCCCCTCGCACAGCTGAGCGCGTCGGAATTTTTCGAAAATTCCGATCCGTTTTCTTCGAAAGAAAACGCCGCCGCTCCCGCCCCGCGCAGCTCCTTGCAATGAGCCGCGCGGGGCAAACTTCCCCCTAGCGCATCGCGGGCGCAGCGCATAAGTTGAAAGCAGACAACTGGGGCATTCATGACCGATACCGGCTTGCAAAAACTCGCCTTCGCACTGCTCGTGCTGCTCGTCCTCTACGTCTCGCTGACGGGAGGCGCGTGATGGCGCAGCGCTATGGCGGCAAATACAGCCCCGATGGCGACCAGCAGGGCGAAGCCGATCTTTCGGGGGCCGATTTTCGCGGCGCACAGCGCACGCGCGCGGGCGGACGGGTCAACTTCCTCTTCCTTGCGCCGCTGCCGATGATCTGGCAGGCCTTCACCAGCGCGCCGGCGCAGATGGCCTTCTGGCTCGGCGCGCTGGCGCTCTTGCTGCTGGCCGCATGGCTCACCCGCGAGGGCGTTCTGGCCCACGAGGCCTATGACGCGCGCAAGGTCGCGCGCCGCCCTGCTCTGCCCCGCAAGATCCTCGGCAGCCTGCTCATGGGTGCAGGCCTTGGCGTGGCGGGCCTTGCGGGCTTCGGCATGGTCGAGGCCGCGATCTTCGCCGTGCTCGGCGCGGGGCTGCACCTCTTCTCCTTCGGCCCCGACCCGCTGAGAAACAAGGGCTACGAGAACCTCGACACATTCCAGACCGACCGCGTCGCCCGCGTCGTCGAACAGGCCGAGGAACATCTCAAGGCCATGTCCGACGCCGCCCACCGCGCCGGCGACCGCCAGGTCTCCTCGCGTGTCGCACGCTTCCAGACCCAGGCGCGCGAGCTTCTGCGCACCGTCGAGGAAGACCCGCGCGATCTGACCTCGGCGCGCAAGTTCATGGGCGTCTACCTCAAGGGCGCGCGCGATGCCGCCGACAAGTTCGCCGATATCTACACCCGCAGCCGCTCGCAGGAGGCCAAGAAGGATTTCATCGTCCTGCTGAGCGATTTGCAGGACAGCTTCAATGCCAAGACACGGCACCTCCTGCTCGACAACCGCGCCGATCTCACCGTCGAGATCGAGGTCCTGCGCGACCGGCTCCAGCAGGAAGGCGTCCGCCTCGACCAAACATAAGTTCAACGAAAGCGAGTTCCCATGTCCAAAGAAACCCAGAAGAAAGCACAGGAAGCCCTCAGCCTCGTCGAAGAGGTAAATGCCGTCGTCCTGCCCGAGCCAGCCCCGGCCGAGGCGGTCGTGCCCGTCTCCGAGGCGCCCGCGCCCGTCGGCAAGGAGATCAAGGCGCGCATGGGCGAGCTCGACATGGCCGACACAAACTCGATCGTCGCCTTCGGCTCCGCGGCGCAGGGAGAGCTGCAGGAAATTTCTCAATCCATGCTGCAAGGCGTGCGCAACAAGGATGTCGGCCCGGCGGGCGACTCCTTGCGCGGAATCGTGACGACCATTCGCGGCTTTTCCGTCTCCGAGCTCGACGTGCGCCGCAAGCGCAGCTGGTGGGAAAAGCTGCTGGGCCGCGCCGCGCCCTTTGCCAAGTTCACCGCGCGATTCGAGGAGGTGCAAAGCCAGATCGACCGGATCACCGAGAACCTGCACGAGCATGAGCACACGCTGCTGAAGGACATCAAGTCGCTCGACATGCTCTACGAGAAGACACTGGCCTTCTACGACGAGCTCGCGCTCTACATCGCCGCCGGTGAGGAGAAGCTCCGCATTCTCGACGAAAAGGACATCCCCGCCCTCGAGAAGAAGGTCGAGAAGGCCGACGAGAAAGACAAGGTCATGCGCGCCCAGGAGCTGCGCGATTTGCGCGCCGCCCGCGACGATCTCGAGCGCCGCGTGCATGATCTGAAGCTGACACGGCAAGTGACGATGCAATCGCTGCCCTCGATCCGCCTGGTGCAGGAGAATGACAAGTCCCTTGTCACCAAGATCAACTCGACGCTGGTGAACACCGTGCCGCTCTGGGAGACACAGCTCGCCCAGGCCGTGACGATCCAGCGTTCCGCCGAGGCCGCCGCCGCCGTGCGCGACGCCAATGACCTGACCAACGAGCTGCTGACCTCCAACGCCGCAAACCTGCGCGAGAGCAACAAGATGATCCGCGAGGAGATGGAACGTGGCGTCTTCGACATCGAGGCGGTGAAACAGGCCAATGCCGATCTCGTCGGCACCATCGAGGAGAGCCTTCAGATCGCCGACGAGGGCAAGGCGCGCCGCGCCGCTGCCGAGAGCGAGCTTCAGAAGATGGAAGTCGAACTGCGCGAGACGCTGGCCTCGGCCAAGGCCCGCAAGACCGGAACAGGCGACACCGCCGCCACATCCGTTCCGGCGAGCTGACCTGCGCCCATGGCGGCCCGCGCGCTCTTTCGCAAGGCACTGGCAGCCCTCCTGGGGCTGTCCCTGCTCGGCGCTTGCGAGGCGGGCCTGCGCGAAAGCCTCAAGCCTCAGGCGCGGCCCGGCGGCCTCGCGCCGCGCGCGCCTGCGCCGCACCAGCCCTCGGAGGACTCGCGCAAACTGGCCGCCTATTACACGCGGCTCGAACAACACCTGCTGGCCCAGGGGCTCCTGCGCCAGGGCGGCGGCGGGCCCGATACGGAATTCGACGCCGAGGACCTGGCCGAGAATTTCGAGGCCATCGCCTTCTTCGACGAACATTCCGGCGGCAGGCTCGGCCCCGGCACGGCCCGCGCGGCCAGCCGGTTTCACCCCTGGCAAGGCCCGGTGCGCGTCGCCGCGATCCACGGGGAGTCCGTCCCGCGCGCGCAGCGCCGCCGTGACGAAAGCGCCCTGTCGGACTACCTTGCAAGGCTGAGCCGCGTCACGGGCCGGCCCGTCGCCCAAGCGGCCAGCGGGCGGGCGAACTTTCACGTGCTCTTCATGGGCACCGACGATTCAGGCGAGCTGAAAGACACCGTGCGCCGCGTCTGGCCCGGCTTTCCCGAGAGCCGCATCGAGGCGCTGGCCGACCTGCCCCGCGACATCTACTGCCTCGTTCATACCAACCTGCCCTCGGCCCGGCGCGGGCAGGAACGCGCCCTCGCGGTGATCCGCGCCGAACATCCCGACCTGATGCGCCTTTCCTGCATTCACGAGGAGGTCGCCCAGGGCCTCGGGCTGAGCAATGACAGCCCCTATGCGCGCCCGTCGATCTTCAACGACGACGAGGAGTTTGCCACGCTGACGACACATGACGAGCTCTTGCTCAAGATGCTCTACGATCCGCGCCTGAAGCCCGGCATGAGCGCCGCCGAGGCGCGGCCCATCGTGGAACGGATCGCACGCGAGCTGATGGGCGAAACGAGAAGCTGACACATCCGGCCCTGCCGGACCCAAGACCGAGGAGACCCAAATGGGCATATTCGATTTCCTGACAGGCGAGTTCATCGACGTCATTCACTGGACGGATGACACGCGCGACACGATGGTCTGGCGCTTCGAGCGCGAGGGCCACGAGATCAAGTATGGCGCCAAGCTCACCGTGCGCGAGGGGCAGGCCGCCGTCTTCGTCCATGAAGGGCAGCTCGCCGATGTCTTCACCCCCGGCCTCTACCTGCTCGAGACCAACAACATGCCGGTGATGACCACGCTCAATCACTGGGATCACGGCTTCGAAAGCCCCTTCAAATCCGAAGTTTACTTCGTCAACACCACGCGCTTTTCCAACCTCAAATGGGGCACGAAGAACCCCGTCATCGCCCGCGACCCCGAGTTCGGCCCCGTCCGCCTGCGCAGCTATGGCACCTATAGCGTGAAGGTGAGCGACCCGGCCCGCTTCCTGCAGGAAATCGTCGGGACAGACGGCGAGTTCACCATGGACGAGATCAGCTACCAGATCCGCAACATCATCGTGCAGGAGTTCTCGCGCACCGTCTCGCGCGCGGGCATCCCCGTGCTCGACATGGCCGCCAACACCCGCGAGCTGGGCCAGCTCGTCGCCCGCGAGATCGCGCCCAGGCTGGCCGAATACGGCCTCGAGCTGCCCGAGCTCTACATCGAGAACATCTCTCTGCCCGAGGCCGTGGAGGCCGTGCTCGACAAGCGCACCTCGATGGGCGTGATCGGCGATCTGTCCAACTACATGAAGTTCCAGGCCGCCGAAGGGCTGACCGCCGAGGGCGGCGCGGGCGGCGCGGGCGGCGCAGGCAGCCTGCAAGCCGGTGTCGGCGCAGGGATCGGCCTGCAAATGGCCCGCGAGATGCAGTCTCAGGGCCCTTGGGGCGCAGCACCCGCGCCCAAGCCCGCCGCGCCGCCCCCGCCGCCGCCCAGCGAGAGCGTCTGGCACATCGCCGAGGCGGGCGAGACGAAAGGCCCCTTCTCCCGCGCCTCCCTTGGCAGGATGGCCACCGACGGCACGCTCACGCGCGCCACGCTCGTCTGGACCGCGGGCCAGGACGGCTGGAAGACCGCCGGTGAGGTCACGGCACTCGCCCAGCTCTTCACCATCGCGCCGCCGCCCCCGCCGCCGGGCAGTTGAGCCGGCACGGCAAGGGCGAGAAGATGGACGCAGAAGGCCCCGCCACGGTATCCGAGGAACACCGCTTTCCCTGCACGGAATGCGGCGCGGACATGCGTTTCGAGCCGGGCGGGGAAAGCCTGGTCTGCGACCATTGCGGCGCTACCGAGGCGATCGACGGGGCCGCGCGGAGCCGGATCGCCGAGCTTGACTTCGAGGCCGCGCTGGAGGCGAGGCTGCCCGAGCAGGAGATCGAGGAGACCCGCGTCTCGGCCTGCCCCAATTGCGGCGCGCAGGTGGAGCTGGGCGGGGCCACCCATGCCGCCGAATGCCCCTTCTGCGCCACGCCCGTCGTGACGGATACCGGCACGCACCGCCACATCAAGCCGCGCGCCGTCCTGCCCTTCGCGCTGGACGAGCGCACGGCACGCGCGGCGATGACCGACTGGCTCGGATCGCTCTGGTTCGCCCCGAACGGGCTCAAGCAATATGCCCGCAAGGGCCGCGCGATGAACGGCATCTACGTGCCCTACTGGACCTTCGATGCCGACACCCGCTCGGCCTATTCGGGCGAGCGCGGCACGGTCTACTACACCACCGTGACCGTCATGCGCGACGGCAAGCGCGTGAAGAAACGGATTGCCAAGGTCCGCTGGCGGCGGGTGACGGGGCGGGTGGCGCGCTTTTTCGACGATGTGCTGGTGCTCGCCTCGCGCTCGCTGCCCAGGAAATACACCGACGCGCTCGAGCCTTGGGATCTGGCCGCGCTGGAGCCCTATAGCCCCGAGTTCCTCGCCGGGTTCCGCGCCGAAGGCTATGCCGTCGAGCTGCCCGAGGGCTACGAGGAGGCGCGCGGGAAGATGGCCCGCGTGATCGAGCGCGACGTGCGCTTCGACATCGGCGGTGACCGCCAGCGCATCCACCATGTGGACACCGAGGTCAGCGACGTAACCTTCAAGCATATCCTGCTGCCGGTCTGGCTCGCCGCCTACAAGTATCGCGGCGAGACCTACCGCTTCGTCGTCAACGGGCGCACGGGCCGCGTGCAGGGCGAGCGGCCCTACTCGGCCTGGAAAATCGCCCTCGCCGTGCTGATCGGGCTCGCGCTGGCGGGCATTGCGGGCTATTTCTACGGCGTCGAACAGGGAGCCTTCTGATGACTGCCGAGCTTGTGAGCTTTGAGGCGCTGCTCGCCGCGCGCCATTCCTGCCGCGCCTACCTGCCCCGCGCGGTGCCGCGTGAGCTGATAGAGCGCGTGACGGACGCCGCCGCCCGCGCGCCCTCGTGGTGCAACGCACAGCCCTGGCAGCTCGTGATCACCGAAAAGGACAGCACGGAGCGGCTCGCCGCCGCGCTCACCGAGCACGCCGCGCAAAGCGCCATGCAGCCCGACCTGCCCTGGCCCACCGCCTATGAAGGCCGATACAAGACCCGCCGTTTCGACTGCGGCATGCAGCTTTATGACGCCGCCGGGATCGCCCGCAGCGACAAGCCCGCCCGCGCCGCGCAGATGATGGAGAATTTCCGCTTTTTCGGCGCGCCGCACATGGCGCTGGTGACCGCGCCCTCGGCGCTCGGCCCCTACGGCGCGATCGATTGCGGCGGCTTCGTCACCGCCTTCTGCCTTGCGGCCCGCGCCGCCGGGCTCGGCTCGATCCCCCAGGCCGCCCCGGCCGGCTTCGCCCCCTTCCTGCGTGACTGGTTCGCCCTGCCCGAGGACCGCGACATCCTCTGCGCGATCTCCTTCGGCTACCCCGAGGAGACCGCCCCCATCAACAGCTTCCGCACCCCCCGCGCCACGGCGGGCGAGATCATCGACTGGCGCTAGGACAGCACCACCCGGCCCCTAACCTGCGCCGATGATCGCCCCGGCAGCGAAGACAAGCGCCCCGCCGAGGACGACCTGGAAGGTCGCGCGCAGGAAGGGTGTCTCCATGAACCTGTTCTGAATCCACACGATGGCCCAGAGCTCTATGAACACGACGATGATCGCCGTGATCGTCGCGGTCCAGAAATCGGGGATGAGATAGGGCAGCGCATGTCCGAGCCCGCCCAGCGTGGTCATCACGCCGCTGGCCACGCCCCGCTTCCAGGGGCTGCCACGCCCCGAAAGCTGGCCGTCATCGCTGGCCGCCTCGGTAAAGCCCATCGAAATCCCCGCACCGACGCTCGCCGCGAGCCCGACAAGGAAGGTCGTCCAGGTGTCCTGCGTGGCAAAGGCCGTGGCAAAGATCGGCGCCAGCGTGCTGACCGAGCCGTCCATGAGCCCGGCAAGCCCCGGCTGAACCCATGTCAGCAGGAATTGCCGCTTGGCCTTCGCGTCTTCCCCCTCGCGCGCCTCTGCGTCCAGGTGCTCGTCTTCCAGCGTCTCCGCCTTGTGCTGGTGCCCCGCTTCCGCTGCCGCGAGGTCTCCCAGAAGCTTGCGCGTGTCCGGATCGCTGCTGCGTTTCGCCGCCTCGAGGTAAAACCGCTCCGCATCCCGCTCCATCGCCGCGGCTTCCTCGCGGATCCGCTCGATCCCGAGATTCTCGACAAGCCAGACGGGTCGCCGCGCATAGTATCCCGCCACATGCTCGCGGCGAATGAGCGGGATCACCTCGCCGAAGCGCTTGCGATGCGCCTCGATGAGCGCCCCGCGGTGCCTGTCCTCCTCCTCGGCCATGCCCTCGAAAACCCTGGCACTGTCAGGAAACTCGCCGCGCAGCCGCTCGGCATATCCGCGATAGATGCGCGCGTCATCCTCTTCCGAGGAGATCGCGAGCGCCAGCACCTCCTGCTCGGTCAGATCGTCGAATCGCTTGCGGTTGGTCAGGAATCTCATGCCGGGCTCCAATTTAGAACTGTTCTAAATATGACAGGCCGCCGTCGGGTTTCAAGGCATTTAACTTGCTGCAAGTGAACTGCCCAGTTTACATTATCGCCATGACCGCACCGACCAAGCTCCAAAAGGCGACCTCACAGCCTGCGCGCGGACGCAAGTTCGACGCCGTCCTCGAAGGCGCGCGCACCGTTTTCATGCGCGACGGTTTCGAAGGAGCCTCCGTCGATGACATCACCCGCGAGGCCGGTGTCTCGAAGGCCACGGTCTACAGTTACTTCCCCGACAAACGAGAAATGTTCACCGAGGTCACCCGCCGGGAATGCGAGCGCATGGCCAGGTCCACGCTGGAGGAGATCGATTTCTCCCGCCCGCCGCGCGAAGTCATGCATCGGACCGCGCATAACCTGACGCGCTTCCTCCTGTCGGATTTCTCGCTCCAGATGTTTCGCATCTGCGTTGCCGAGGCTGAGCGCTTCCCCGATCTCGGGCACGCCTTCTACCGCAATGGCCCCGAGATGGGCCGAAACCGGATGACCGAATACATCAAGGCGGCGCAGGCCCGGGGCGAGCTGACAGAGAGCGACCCGGGCATGATGGCCGAGCAGTTCGCAGAGCTATGCAAGACGCGCCTGTGGACACGGGCTGTCTTCGGCGTGCAGACCGAGTTCCCGGACAGCGAGATCGACGAGGTCGTCGCTGAAGCCGTGGAGACGATGATGGCGCGTTACGGCGCCTGAATGTCCTTGCGCCCGGCGCGCCGCGCCAGTTTTTCGGCGAGGTTCGGCCCCACGCCGGGCCGCGACCACGGACAAACGGCAATGCAGATCGCGCAGCCATGGGTTTCATTGAAGAACGGCAGGCAGCGGTCGAAATCCACGTACCATTTATGCGCCCCCCTGACCCATTGCTTTTCCGGTGCGATCGCCTCGGGCGGGCAGGCGTCCTCGCAGATCCGGCAATTCATGCAGAAATCGTCGATCCCGTGGCTGCGCGGCGGCGTCGGGGCGAAGGGCGCATCGGTGAGCACCGCGCTGAGACGGAACGAGGCCCCGTGTTCGGGGTTGATGATCGAGCCGTGTTTTCCCAGCTCACCGAAACCGCAGGCCAGCGCGGGCGGGATCATCGTGAGCTTGCCCGCCAGCGGGCCGGTCTGCGCTTCCGCCTCCCAGCCTTGCTCCCGAAGCCAGCCCGCGACGGCCTTTGCCGCGCCTGCCGCGCGCCCGTATTGGCGCACCACCTCGCCGCCGGCCTCCGGCTCGGGCGCCTTGCTGATTTCGTCGTAGTCATGCTGCACGCCGAGGATGATGACATTGGCAAAGGCGCTGCTCTGCCCGTCGAACAGCCAGTCCGGGTCGAGCGCGGTCACGCCGCTGCGCTCGCAAAGCCCGGCCTCCACGAAGCGCTCGAGCGCCGCGGTCCAGTCTTCCGGTGCGCGCGTGACCTGTTCGCGCGCCAGTGGCGGCATCGGCGCGTCGAGCACCTTCTGCCGCTCGGCCCGCGCGCGCACCAGCGGCTCGGCATCGGGCCTGACCGAATAGAACCAGCGCTGCATGCGCCCATGCGGGATGTCATCGGGCTCCGGCGCCCAATAGACGACGCCGGGTCGGCGGAAGGCACGCTCGCCAAGCCCGTTGATCTCGTTGCCCGACACGCCCGGCCAGAGCGCCATCTGCTCGGGATTCGGGGTGAAGGGGCGGTGAGGAGACTGTTTGGCCATGGGCCTGAGTTTAGGCCCCTTGCGGAAGCTTTGGCAATTCCCACAAGAGCGGATTGCGTGCAGCGAACGCCCCGTTAGTTAATGCGCGGCGCAAAATCGCGGAGCACCGCGCGCTGCACTGGGGGGTGTACTAGGGGGGTGTACAGGATGTCACCCCCGTGCCGATATGGTTAACGCCGGGGTGTTAACGCGTATGTCCGGTGCCTTGAAGGCTCGGAAACCGTCCCGTGATATGCTGAGAGGCTCAGTGATTTTTCCTGCATTCACAGGGAGTTGCTCAGTTTTTGCCTTGCTGTCGCCCAAAGGCGACCAGCCCCAGGTTTCGCGCGGCGGCCAAGGACAGAACCGACGAGTCGAGCCCCCGCGGCGCCTGGTAAGCCCGGATCGCCCGCCGTGTCTGGGCATCCATCTGGCCGCTCAGAGCGCCGCCATAGTGGCCCCGCGCCTTGAGGGCGCGCTGCAAAGATGTAATGATATCAGGGGTATAATCCTCCTGACAGGGGGTTTCGAACCACAGCTCCCGCCGCTCCCTGACGATGGCCTGCCTTGTGACATCGCGATAGACCGGATCCTCGATGACCGTGCCGTCCTCGCGCAGCTCCGCAGGCTGGACGAGAATGCGCTCCGTCACCGTCTCGATCACGGCTGGCGAGACATCCTTGCCCCAGCAGGCATTCGGGTCCGCGCCCTTCGGAGGCGCGGAAAAACTCTGCGCAAGCAATGGCTTGTCAGGCACCGACACGCTCTCGGCGCAGGCCCCGAGCATCACCGCCGCAGCGATCGCCGGCATGGTCACTGGTTTCACTTGCTAAGCCTCTCGCGTGCCCTGACTGCTCGCGCGGATCATAGGCCGCTTTTGCCACTCCGCAAAGGTGGCTTTGCACGCGGCTCGCGAAGATGTGTCGCCCATGGCACGCCAAAGCGTCGCGTCGGGGCTGGCATCCGCAAAACACCTTTTGTAACAGTGCTTCAGCGGCTAAACACGCGCACCAACTTCTAGGAGCAGGCAGCAATGGCAAAAATCACCTATATCGAACACAACGGCACCGAGCATACCGTCGACGTCGCGAACGGGCTCACTGTCATGGAAGGCGCGCGCGACAACAACATCCCCGGCATCGAAGCCGATTGCGGCGGGGCCTGTGCGTGCTCGACCTGCCATGTCTATGTCGACCCGGCCTGGACCGACAAGCTCCCGGAGAAGGATGACATGGAAGAAGACATGCTCGACTTCGCCTTCGAACCCGACCCCGCGCGCTCGCGCCTGACCTGCCAGATCAAGGTATCCGACGCACTGGACGGTCTCGTCGTGCAAATGCCTGAAAAGCAGATCTGAACTTGGGCAAGTCGTCGCTTCCACCGCGTCGCCTGCTACGGGGTTTTACGCGAGTCGCGGGGCTTGCGCTTGGTCTTGCGGCAGGTGTCGCTGAAGCGCAGAGCGCGCCATCCGAGAGCTGGAGACCGGCGCCCCTGGTATCCGCCGAGCTGGCCGAACCGACAGGTCGGTATCCGCATGGCGTGCTGGGTGACAGCGTCGAATACGGCGCGCTCGTTCTGCGCTACGGTCCGGACAAAGCCCGCTACGTGATCAGGCTGCCCGAGGCCCGTGTGTTCGAGGATATCGAAGCCCGGCTCGTGGATGTCGATGGCGACGGACAGCTTGAGGCGATGGTCGTGGAGAGCCATGAAAACAAGGGCGCGCGGCTCTCGCTCTACAATGGTGGCGGGTTGATCGCGGCGACGCCCCATATCGGCCGGCGCAACCGCTGGCTCGCCCCCATCGGCGCGGCGGATCTCGATGGCGACGGCCATGTCGAGATCGGCTATATCGACCGCCCCCACCTGGCCCGAATCCTGCGCATCTGGCGCTTCAGGGACGGCGCGCTGCGCGAGGTGGCTGCGCTCGAAGGCCTGACCAACCACAAGATCGGCTGGGATTTCATCTCCTCCGGTCTGCGCGATTGCGGCGACGGCTTCGAGATGATCACGGCGGATGCGAACTGGCGCCATGTCATGGCAACGCGGTTCGACGGCGCGACACTCACAACCCGGCGAGTTGGGGCCTATGACGGCCCGGCCAGCATCACGCGCGCTCTTTCCTGCGCGCGCTGACCATGCCATAAGCCCCTTATGTTGCGCTTGTTCCTGATTTCCCTTCTTGTTCTGCTCGCGGCCTGCACGCGGCCGCAGACCACCGGCTTTTCAACGCTCGACCCGGAGGCGAGCGTGCAAAGCGTTTTCATCGCGACACAGCGCACGCCCGGCCAACGAGGCCAGATATTCGGCCAGGACCGCGCGCGGAAGCTCAACTTCGCCCGCGCCGATATCTCCATTCCGCCGGATCATGAGCTTGGCCGTGTCGAGCGGGGCAGCGGACTTGTCGACACCTCCCGTCACTTCGCCCCGGTCGGGCTCGCCACGATGCAGAGCCCCGCAGCGCTCAGCGCAGCCATAAAGGCCAGCCGCGTCGATGATGCTGAGCCACTGATGATTTTCGTGCATGGCTACAACAACACACTGGAAGACGCTGTCTTTCGCGTCGCCCAGATCCAGGAGGATTTCGGGCTTGGCAACCCCGCGCTGCTCTTCTCCTGGCCCTCGGCAGGCGATCCGCTCGGCTACGCCTATGATCGCGACTCCGTTCTCTTCGCGCGCTCCGACCTGAGCCGCCTTATCGGCGACTTGCAGGACCGCGGCCATGACGAGATCCTGATCCTCGCCCATTCCATGGGCGGCTATCTCGTGATGGAGGCGCTCCGGCAGCTCTCGCTCTCCGGAGACAGGCACCGCGTGGCAGCGATCGACGGCGTTGTGCTCATGTCGCCCGACATCGACCCGGACGTCTTCCGCCGCCAGGCCGAGGAAATCGGCACGCTGCCACGCCCCTTCATCATCATGACCAGCCAGAAGGACCGCGTGCTCAACCTGTCTTCCCTGCTGGTCGGGCGCAAGGAGCGCCTCGGCCGGATCCGCAGCGCAGACGAACTCGAGGGGCTCGATGTGACCGTGCTGGATTTCTCGCTGTTCGAACCCGGCGAGAGTTTCGGGCACATGATTCCCGTCTCCTCTCCCGAGGCCATCGCTTTCCTGCGGCGGCTCGCAAGGGGGCTCACGGTGGCCAGAGGCGACTTTTCGCGCTATGTTCTCTTGGGTGAAAAGCAGCGAAGCGGGCTCCCCGTCACGAACTGACGCGGCCCCCGGAGGGTGACATGGCAGGCGGATGGGCAAAGGACGGCGCAGTCAGCGAGCAGATCGAGGCCTCGATTTCCGATGAGCTCGCGCGGCTCAAGCAGCGCCGGGCACCGCAGGGCGAAAGCCTGAAATACTGCGCTGAATGCGATGAGGAAATCCCGGAGGCCCGGCGGCGAGCGCTGCCCGGCGTGAAAATCTGCATCGACTGCATGAGCGAGCGGGACAACGCGCAATCGCAGCGCGGCGGCATCAACCGCCGCGGCTCGAAAGACAGCCAGTTGAAGTAGCTACCCGAAATGCGCAGCCCGATGACAATTCGGACATAGCGCCTGAGTATTCTCCAGACTATCTTCTCCGCCCTCCGCGAGAGGCTTCACATGATGCACTTCTAGGTAGGGTGTGTTGTCACTCTGGCGTCGAAATGGAGCTGGTTGGTTGCAATTCTCACACTGACCGTTTGCTCGCGATAAGCGTTCTGCAACCACGTCTGGATTACGTTTGTAAACAACAACTTCTGACACGTAGCGTTCCGGCGTTGAAGAAGCCGCTCGAAGTCTTCTTGCACGCACCTGCTGCGTGTCCTCAGCGGCGCGGCGAACGTTTTCTTGGAATTCGGACCTTGCCTTGTTCGCTTCTGTAGCTTTTTCATCGAATATTTCGAAACCCAGTTTTTCCAGCCTTTTCCTCGTATGATAAGCATTTGGACAATTTACTCGGTCGAGATTGTTTGCCATCCCATAGATGGTCTTCTGCGGGTAGAGCTTCCGGGTTTCAGGGTGGACAAGCCAATACTGCTTCGGTGGCCCGAAATCGGCTGGTGGGCCTTTCCTATCAAAGGTCTCAATAGCGTCTAATACGTCTTTGTGTTTCAGATCACCCCTCCATCGCCTCCAGCTCGTCGATCATCCC
The DNA here is from genome assembly GCA_003417655.1 of Rhodobacteraceae bacterium 63075. Taxonomy (GTDB): domain Bacteria; phylum Pseudomonadota; class Alphaproteobacteria; order Rhodobacterales; family Rhodobacteraceae; genus Lentibacter. The sequence goes on along the minus strand of QVMW01000008.1, from coordinate 108,861 downwards.
CTCGATCATCGACAGGCCCTTGCCCCAGAAGGCCGGGTCCGTCGCGTCGAGGCCGAAGGGGGCCAGCAGCTCCTTGTGGTGCAGCGAGCCGCCTGCCTTGAGCATCTCGAAATACTTGTCCTGAAACCCCTCGGGGCTTTCCTCGTAGACGGCGTAGAGCGCGTTCACCAGCCCGTCGCCGAAGGCATAGGCATAGACGTAGAAGGGCGAGTGGACGAAATGCGGGATGTAGGCCCAGAAGTGTTCGTAGCCCTCCATGAACTCGAAGGCCGGCCCGAGGCTCTCGCCCTGCACGGACATCCAGAGCGCGCCGATATCCTCGGGCGTCAGCTCCCCCTCGCGCCGCGCGGCATGCAACTTGCACTCGAAATCATAAAACGCGATCTGCCGCACCACGGTGTTGATCATGTCCTCGACCTTGCCCGCGAGCATCACCTTGCGCGCTGCGGCATCGGGGGCTTCGGCCAGCATCTTGCGGAAGGTCAGCATCTCGCCGAAGACGCTCGCCGTTTCCGCCAGCGTGAGCGGTGTCGAGGACAGCATCTCGCCCTGGTCCGCCGCCAGAACCTGATGCACGCCATGCCCAAGCTCATGGGCCAGCGTCATCACGTCGCGCGGCTTGCCGAGGTAGTTCAGCATCACGTAAGGGTGCACATTCGTCACCGTCGGATGCGCGAAAGCTCCCGGCGCCTTGCCCGGTTTCACGCCCGCGTCGATCCAGCCTTTGTCGAAAAAAGGCTCAGCCAGTTCCGCCATGCGCGGATCGAAGCCCGCATAGGCGCTCATGACCGTCTCGCGCGCCTCGTCCCAGCCGATCACCCGCGTCTCTTCCATCGGCAGCGGCGCGTTCCGGTCCCAGACCTGAAGCGTGTCCAGCCCGAGCCACTTGCGCTTGAGCTCATAGTAGCGATGCGAAAGCTTCGGGTAGGCCGCGACGACCGCGTCGCGCAGCGCTTCGACGACCTCCGGCTCAACGTCATTGCTCAGGTGCCGGCCCATCTGCGCGCTCGGCATGCCGCGCCAGCGGTCGAGGATTTCCTTTTCCTTGGCCTGCGTGTTGTGCACCCGGGCGAAGGTTCTGACATTGCTGGCAAAGACGCGGGCCAGCTCGCGCGCTGCCGCTTCGCGCTTGGCGCGGTCCTGATCCGTCAGAAGATTGAGTGCCCCCTCGATGGTCAGTGCCTCGCCATCCACTTCGAACTCGAGCCCCGCGATCGTCTCGTCGAAGAGCCGCTCCCATGCGTCGCCGACGACCCCGAGATCGTGGAGAAATTTCTCCAGCTCGTCGGAAAGCTGGTAGGGCTTCATCGCGCGGATGCGGTCAAAGACCGGCTTGTAGCGCTTGAGCTCGGCATTCTGCGAGAACAGTTTCCCGAGATGATCGTCTTCCAGTCGGTTCAGCTCGAGCGTGAAGAAAACGAGCGGCGTCGTGTAGTTGGTGATCTTTTCCTGCAAGTCCGAGAGGAACTTCGCCCGCCCCGCATCGGTCGTGAGCTGGTAATAGCGCAGCCCGGCGTATGACATGATCCGCCCGGCGATGTTGTTGATCTTCTCGTTGCGATGCACGCATTCAAGAAAGCCGCCTGCGTCCAGCTCCGCAAGCTTGCCCTCGTAGTCGGACGCGAATTCGGCGCATTCCTTTTCGAGCCACTCGAGGTCGCGCGCAAGCTCCGGCGCCTCCTCGCCGGCGTAAAGGTCGCTCAGGTCCCACTCGGGAAGCTTGCCGAGGCCGTCATCGCGCCCATCATCACCGCTGCCTGCATTCGCATCACGGACTGGGAAGGGAAGTTGAAACATGAATGGGCCTCTTTGTTTTGGGGTGCCTTCGACATAGAGCCGCCCGGGGACGATCTCAACCCGCGCCCGGGCCCCTACTTGAAGAAAAACCCTGTCATCTCATCGAGGATCGCCGCACGCATCGCGGCGCTTTCCATGAGAACTTCATGCTCCGCGCCCTCCTGCATGGACAGCACTCCGTTGTCCCAGCGGCGCATCCGCGTTTCAATGCGCGGCACATCGACGATGCGCTCCCGCGTTCCAAGAAAGCAGATCGCCCTGTGCGGTGGTGACGGCATGATATGAAGTTTGCGCGTCTCCCGCAGCGCCTCGGCCAGCCAGTGCAGGGACGGCCCGCCCAGCGTAAGCTCGGGGTGGGCCTCGGCCTGGCGCACCATGTAGTCCCACATGTCCCGGTCGGTCGTCAGCATGTTGTCGTCGAAAAGCTCCGCCAGAACATAGGTCTCGCGCTTCGTGCCGGGCGCAAGACGCCCGCCGATCCCGAGCTTGCTCGTCGCATTCGAAAGCGCCCAGGCCGTCGGCCGCATCGCCGGGGCGAGGTAGATGCCCCACATCGGCGCGGAAAAGGCCGCCGCCTTGACATCGAGCCCCTCGTGCAGGGCCCTCAGCCCGATACAGCCGCCCATGGAATGGCCCAGCAGATAGTAGGGCTCCGGTGCGCCGAGGGCCTTGGCGGCCTCCACCATCGCGCGCACGTCGCGCTGGTAGTCGGAAAAACGCCGCACGTGGCCGAGCATCTCGTCGTCCTGGAGACGGTCGGCCAGCCCCTGCCCGCGCCAGTCCACGGCCAGGGTCGCCAGGCCGCGCGCGGCCAGCTCCGCGGCGGTGCGCCCGTATTTCTCGGCATATTCCGTGCGGCCCGGGAAGAGCAGCAAGGTGCCCTTCAGCCCCTCGCCGCCCCAGAAAACGACACGGATGCGCACGCCGTCATCGGCCGTCAGCCAGCAGGCGCGCCCGCCGCGCGGCGCATCCGCGACGTCCTCGAAATAGGGTGCCTCTTCCAAGGCTCAGCCCAGGACCGTGCCGAGCTGCATCGCAAGCCCCATGTCGCCATCGACCGAGAGGTTCCCGCCCATGAAGGCCGCTGTCGGATTGAGATCGCCCGACAGGATCTGCTCGAAGGTCTCGCGGTTCGCCGTCATCGTCACATCGGCTGCGTCGTCCCCGGCGCGCGCGCCCTCGCCGTCGATCATCACGGCACCCTCGCCCTCGATCACGAACTTCGCCGTTCCGGCGTCGAAGCCGCCGCCATCCATCTTCTCGTTCAGCGCCTTGACCGCGCCATCGACTACATCGCTCATGGTGTCTCCTTCACATTGTCGCGACAGTGACTTGTCTCAGCCCTGTCATGGGTTATCCTCACCCTACTATGGGTTTTATCACTGTCCATCTCAAACCTGCCGTGGCGGCAATCGCGCTGGTTTTCGCGAGTCTGCATCCAGCCGGGGCGGAGGATGCGGAAGATCGCGTCGAGACCCTGCTCGAAGAGCTGTCCGAAGCAGAAGGGCCGCAAGCCCGCAAGATCGCCCGCGATATAGAGATCGCCTGGTCGCAATCCGGCTCGGCCAGCGCCAACCTGCTCCTGCGCCGCGGCGACGACGCGCTCGAGGAGGAGGACTACGCCGCCGCCGTCGAGCATTTCACCGCGCTGACCGACCACGCCCCGGACTTCGCCGAAGGCTGGCACGGCCGCGCCCGCGCCTTCTTCGCGCTCGAGGAATACGGCCTCGCGCTCAACGACCTGCACCAGACGCTCGCGCTCAACCCCAGGCATTTCGGAGCTATTTTCGGCCTCGGCACGATCCTCGAGCAGGTCGAGCGTCCGCAAGCCGCCTACGAGGCTTACAAGATCCTCTTGAACCTCTACCCCGCTCATGAAAAGGCTCTCGAAGCGACCGCGCGGCTCGAGCGCGACGTGAACGGAACCGAGCTCTAGGCGCACGCCTCGAGGAACCAGCGAGACTGTCTCAAATGTCCCAGCAAAGGCGCATCACGGCGGTGCTCGGGCCCACGAACACGGGCAAGACGCATTACGCCATCGAGCGCATGCTCGGCCATCGCACCGGGATCATCGGCCTGCCGCTGCGTCTTCTCGCCCGCGAGGTCTACGACAAGATCGTCGCCGCGCGCGGCCCCTCGGTCGTGGCCCTCGTCACCGGTGAGGAGCGTATCGTCCCGCCCCGCGCGCAATACTGGGTCTGCACGGTCGAGGCCATGCCCGAGGGGATGGGCGCGGATTTCGTTGCCGTCGACGAGATCCAGCTCTGCGCCGATCCGGAGCGCGGCCATGTCTTCACCGACCGTCTCCTGCGCGCGCGCGGCCAGCACGAGACGCTCTTTCTCGGCTCCGATTCGATGCGCGGGATCATCCGCGCGCTCGTGCCCGAAGCAGGCCTGATGAGCCGAGAGCGCATGAGCCAGCTGTCCTATGGCGGGGCGCGCAAGATTTCGCGCATGCAGGCGCGCTCGGCCATCGTCAGTTTCTCGGTCGAGAATGTCTACGCGATCGCCGAACTGCTCAAGCGCCAGAAAGGCGGCGCCGCCGTGGTCATGGGCGCGCTCAGCCCTCGCACGCGCAATGCGCAGGTGGAGCTTTATCAGAACGGAGACGTGGACTTCCTCGTCGCCACCGACGCGATCGGGATGGGCCTCAATCTCGACATCAACCATGTCGCCTTCTCCGCCACGCAGAAGTTCGACGGCCGCCGGATGCGCGCGCTCATGCCCCACGAGCTCGGCCAGATCGCCGGGCGCGCTGGCCGCGGCATGAGCCACGGCACTTTCGGCGTGACCGGCGAGGCGCCTCCCTTGCAGGAGGAAGTGGCCGAAGCGATCATGAGGCATCGTTTCGCCCCGGTGAAAAAGCTCATCTGGCGCAATCCGCGCCTCGAGTTCGGCCATATGGACGCGCTCATTCGCGCGCTCGAGCAGGCCCCGGAAAACGAGCTGCTGGTGCGCGCCCGCGAAGCCGACGACCTCTCCGCGCTCAAGACCCTCTCGCAAGACGCCGAGACCTTCGCCCGCGCCTCCGACGCGCCGTCCGTCCGGCTTCTCTGGGATGTCTGCTGCATCCCCGACTTTCGCGGCATATCACCAGCCGAGCACGCCGCCCTGCTCGGCCAGATTTACGCGCATCTGCACGAGCGCGGCCAGATCCCGGAAGACTGGCTGGCCCGCCACATCAAGCAGATCGACCGGACCTCGGCGGATATCGACACGCTCTCCAAGCGCCTCGCCTATATCCGCACATGGACCTACGTGGCGCAGCGAAAAGGCTGGGTCGGGAACGATTCCCATTGGCGAGACGTTACTCGGGCTGTAGAAGACCGCCTGTCAGATGCGCTACACTCCGCCCTGACACAGAGATTTGTCGATCGGCGCACCTCGGTGCTGCTGCGGCGCTTGAAACAGAAGGAGGCCATGTTGGCCGAAGTAAACGACAAAGGCGAAGTCACCGTCGAAGGCGAATATGTGGGCCGGCTCGAGGGTTTCCGCTTCAGCTCGGACAAGTCCGCTGGCGGACAGGAAGCCAAGACGCTCAAGCAGGCAAGCCTGGCTGCACTGGCACCGCATTTCCACCTGCGCGCGGATCGCTTTTACAACGCCCCTGATACCGAGCTCGATTTCACCGAGCAAGGCGGGCTGATGTGGGGCGAGAGCGCCGTCGGAAAGCTCGTCAAGGGCGCCGAGCCGCTCAAGCCGCAGGTCAAGGCCTTTGTCGATGACGAAGCGGGCACAGACGTGGCCGAGAAGGTCACGCGCCGCCTCCAGCATTTCATCGACCGCAAGATCGCCACCGCCATGGAGCCGCTCCTTGCCCTCTCACGCGATGAAGAGCTGACAGGCCTTGCCCGGGGCTTTGCCTTCCAGATGGTCGAGGCGCTCGGCGTCCTGCCCCGTGTTCAGGCGGCCAGCGAGATCAAGGCGCTCGACCAGGAAGCGCGCGGCAGCCTGCGCAAGCACGGGCTGCGTTTCGGGCAGTTCACCGTCTTCATGCCGCTTCTGCTGAAGCCCGCACCGACGCGGCTGCGCCTCGTGCTCTGGTCGCTCTGGAACGATCTGGGCGAGTTTCCCGAAGCGCCGCCGCCCGGCCTCGTCACGGTGCCCCGGCTCACATCGGGCCCCAAGGGCACCGATACGATGGCCGGGTATCGCAATGCCGGCGAGCGCGCGATCCGCATCGACATGCTGGAGCGCCTTGCCGACATGCTGCGCGCCGAGGACAGCCGCGGCGGCTTCGAGGCGAGCGCGGACATGCTGTCGATCACGGGCATGACGCTGGAGCAATTCGCCGACCTCATGCAGGGCCTGGGCTACAAGGCCGAGCGGGGCGAACGTGAGAAGGTCAAACCGGCCGATACCGTGATGCCCCCAGATGGCGAAACGACATCTGCGGAAGATACGCCCGTCATGGACAGCACGGCCCCCGCGCCCGGTACGGATGCCGCAGCCAGCGATGCGCCGGATGCCGCCGACATCCCCGAGAGCGTGGCCGCGATGCCCGATAACGGGATCGCCCCCGTCGCCGAGGACGCACCCGAAACTCCTGAAGCCGAGGCTGAGATCGCCGAGCCCCCCGCCGAGGAAATCGCTCCTGGAACCGCTCCCGACGAAAAGCTCTCGGGGCCGGAGACCGAGGTGTTCTACACCTTCACATGGGCCGGGAACCGGGGCGGCCGCAAACCGCAGGAAGGCGGGCGCGGCAAGCAAAAAGGAAAGCCGAAGGGCAAGGCGAAGCCCAAGGGCAAGCCCCAAGGCGCTCGGGCGTTCGAGGCCAAGCCGGCGAAGAAAGACAAGATCGATCCGGATAACCCCTTCGCAGCTGCGCTCATGGGGCTGACCAAGAAAGACTGATGGGTGACACTCCCGCCAAGATCCGCCTCGACAAATGGCTCTGGCACGCGCGCTTTTTCAAAACACGCAGCCTCTCGGCCAAGCTGGTAAGCAGCGGGCATGTGCGGGTGAACAGCCAGAAGGCTCTGAAACCCGCCCATGCTGTCACGGCAGGAGACGTGCTGACTTTTGCGCAGGGGAGCGAGATTCGCGTCGTCAGGATCACCGGCATCGGGGCACGGCGCGGTCCGGCAACCGAGGCGCAAACGCTCTACGAGGACCTGACGCCGCCCCGCGAGGCGCCCGAGCTGCACAGGCGCTCGGGTCCGCGCCCCACGAAGAAGGATCGGCGTGACATGACAGCATTCAGGGACGATAACTCCTGAAACCGCTAGCCCCCCGAATACCTCAGGCCCTTTTTCTTGCTGAAAATATCCCGGGGAGAGTGCGAGAGGGGACAGCGTCCCCCTCGCCAGGGTCGGATTGCGCAAAGCGCGATCCGAATACCAAGCGCAGGGCGAAGACAGCTTGAACGATCGGGCAAAAACCATTAGCTCCGTCTCGGAGAAGATCATCGCGGGACATACTCATGACCTACATCGTCAACGACAATTGCATTGCCTGCAAATACACCGATTGCGTTGAAGTCTGCCCCGTGGATTGCTTCTACGAGGGCGAGAACATGCTTGTGATTCACCCGGACGAATGCATCGATTGCGGTGTCTGCGAGCCGGAATGCCCTGCCGATGCGATCCGCCCTGATACGGACGCGGGCACGGAAGAATGGGTCGAATTCAACCGCAAGTATTCCGAGCTCTGGCCTGTCATCATCACCAAGAAAGACCCGCTCCCCGACGCGGACGAACGCGACGGTGAAGAGGGCAAGCTGGAAAAATACTTCTCCGAAGCCCCGGGCGAGGGCGGCTGACACGCCGCAGCGCCGTGTCGCAAGGCCGAAAGCCGCCACGCTTTCTTTTGGCGGTGATTCGTGTTATGTTTGTAACTGAATGATGAAACTTGCCTGATACCATCCGCGCTGGCTGCCGCTCAACGGATGGTTTCGTTTGTCCGAATTTCCGCTTGATCAGAGTGCCGCTGTGCTCTGCATGGGTGGTTTTGTCGCCAGACTTTTTCAGACAGGCTTCGATGTAGCGTAAGGACAAGACTGCATGAGCAAGACCAAGAAATCCGAATTCCGCGCGAATGAATATGTCGTATACCCGGCCCATGGTGTGGGCCGGATCATCTCGATCGAGAAAGACGAAGTTGCCGGATTCGAGCTGGAACTTTTCGTGATCTCCTTCGAGAAAGACAAGATGACCCTCCGCGTGCCCACCAACAAGGCCACGGAAGTCGGCATGCGCAGCCTCTCCAGCCCCGATGTCGTCGGCCAGGCCATGAAGACGCTCAAGGGCAAGGCCAAGGTCAAGCGCGCCATGTGGTCCCGCCGCGCGCAGGAATACGAGCAAAAGATCAATTCCGGTGATCTGATCGCCATCGCGGAAGTGGTTCGCGATCTGCATCGCTCCGATGACCAGCGCGAGCAGAGCTATTCCGAGCGCCAGCTCTACGAGGCCGCGCTTGAGCGCCTCACGCGCGAAGTCGCCGCCGTCGAGGGCGGAGACGAACTGGCGGCCGCCAAGCAGGTCGACGACGTGCTGGTAAGCCGCGCCGCCTGATTCCGCTCGGATTGGAATAAGAAAACCGCGCCCGGACGGGCGCGGTTTTTTCATGCCGACTTCAAGGTGTGCCTCCCGCTTGCCCTGACAACAGGAAAAAGCGCGGCAGGTTTCCCGCCGCGCCAATTCGACTCAACATCTGATGCGCCTTGCGTCAGCCGCGGGCGCGGCCCACGAGCTTCCAGGCCGCAGGCAGCAGCAGCGCCGCAAGTGCCAGTTTGAGCCCGTCGCCGATCAGGAACGGCGTCAGGCCCCACTCGAGGATCGGCTTGTCCCAGCCGTAAAGAACGCCCAGCCACAGAAGGCCCGGCACATAGATGATCGCGTTGCCGATGAGCATGGCACCGGCCATCTTCGGCGCAGAGCGGTCCCAACCGGCGCGCGCCAGAAGGCCGAGGGCAACGGTTGCGAGGACATAGCCCGCAAGGTATCCGCCCGTGCCGCCCATCATGTAGGTGATGCCTGCCGTTTCGGCCGACGAGCCGGCGAAGACGTCAAAGCCCATCATGCCGATGACCATGTAGGCCGTGATCGTCGCCAGCCCGAGCCGGGGGCCGTAAGCCGCGCCCAGCGTCAGGACGGCGAATGTCCCCATGGTGATCGGAACAGGCCACATCGGCACTGCAATCTTGGCCGAGATCGCCAGGATCATCACACCCGCGATCACCAGCGCGGCGCGCTGCGCCCAGAGCGCGGCACCGCTTTCGGCGCCGAATGTCTCTGTCAGAACTTTGTTGGAAAGGGCCGTGGCCATATCGTATCCTCCGTTTGTTTCGCATGTTTCTGCACCAGCAACATATGCGGCGCAAGCTTGTTGTGCCTGCGGTCACTCTTCAGGGCGCGTATAGCGCGAAATCATTTCATAATCTTTGCGTGGCCCCTTTACGCGCCAGACCGCCCGGAAAGCCGGCCATTCCGAGAAGTCATATGTCACGTCATACTGGTCCGGCGCGCACCAGTGATGCGCCGCGCCGCCCAGCGCAGGGACGGTGTGAAAAAAGCGCCCGTCATCGAAATAGACATCGAGCGCCGCGTCCCAGAAATATCGCCGCTCCGCCTGCATCTCCTGCTGCCCGTCCAGGCGCAACACGCCGCGCTCCTCGTAGGCCATGCCGCCGCGCACAGGCTGCCAGAGGGCCTTCCCGTCGAAGCGCCCTTCCGGCCCCTGCGCAGGCCGGATCACGCGGGCAAGCCGCCAGCGACCCTCGAAATCGAAGAGTTTGCGCGGCTCAACGGGCATGCCTTCCCCGTGCACCGCGATTTATCATCTCAAAGTGTCGCAAGACCCGCCTCCTCGCTTGAGCTTGGCTGGGGCCCAGTTTATGACCGCCGCAAGACCGATCCACAATCACAAAGGCCCGCCCATGATCCCTCGCTATGCCCGCCCCGAAATGGTCTCCATCTGGTCGCCGGAGACGAAGTTCCGCATCTGGTTCGAGATCGAGGCCCATGCCTGTGATGCCATGGCCGATCTGGGCGTCATTCCGCGCGAGAATGCCGAGGCCGTGTGGAAAGCCAAGGATGTCGAGTTCGACGTCGCCCGCATCGACGAGATCGAGGCGGTGACAAAACATGACGTCATTGCCTTCCTGACGCACCTTGCCGAGCATGTGGGCAGTGAAGAGGCCCGCTTCGTGCACCAGGGCATGACCAGCTCGGACGTGCTCGACACCTGCCTCAACGTCCAGCTCGCGCGCGCCGCCGACATCCTGATTGCCGATCTCGAATCCCTCCTCGCCGCGCTCAAGAAACGCGCGTTGGAGCACAAGATGACGGTCCGCGTCGGCCGCAGCCATGGCATCCACGCCGAGCCTACCACCATGGGCCTGACCTTCGCGCGCTTCTATGCCGAAATGGACCGCAACCTCTCGCGCCTGCGCGCAGCCCGCGCGGATGTGGCCACGGGCGCGATCTCGGGGGCCGTCGGGACCTTCGCCAATATCGACCCGCGCGTCGAAGAACATGTCTGCGCCCAGCTCGGCCTTTCGCCCGAGCCGATCAGCACCCAGGTCATCCCGCGGGACCGCCACGCCATGTTCTTCGCCACGCTCGGCGTCATCGCCTCCTCGATCGAGAACATCGCCGTCGAGATCCGCCACATGCAGCGCACCGAGGTCCTCGAAGGTGCGGAGTTCTTCTCGATGGGGCAGAAAGGCTCATCGGCCATGCCGCACAAAAAGAACCCCGTCCTGACCGAGAACCTCACCGGCCTCGCCCGCCTCGTGCGCATGACGGTGATCCCCGCGATGGAGAACGTCGCCCTCTGGCATGAACGGGACATCTCCCACAGCTCCGTGGAGCGCGGGATCGGACCGGATGCGACCGTCACGCTCGACTTCGCGCTGGGTAGGCTCACAGGCGTTGTCGAAAAGATGCTGGTCTTCCCCGAGAACATGCTGGAAAACATGAACAAGTTCCCCGGCCTCGTCATGAGCCAGCGGGTGCTGCTCGCCCTCACCCAGGCCGGGGTGAGCCGCGAAGACGCTTATGCCATGGTCCAGCGCAATGCGCTCAAGGTGTGGGAGGAGCGGCTCGACTTCCAGGAGCTTCTGCTTGCCGATGAAGAGGTCGTCGCAGCGCTCGGCGAAGCGGCGATCCGCGAGAAATTCGACATGGGTTATCACACCAAGCATGTCGACACGATCTTCGAGCGGGTGTTCGGCGAGGCGTGATTTGGGACTTCGGCCCATCTGTGCTATTCTGTTCCTGTAATCAGAAGGGATAGCACAGATGACACGTATTGTTCTGACAGCCGCTTTCGTTCTCAGCGCCTCCATGGCCTCGGCGATGTGCAGCAAGGGCCACGAACAAGCCATGAGCTGCGGCGAAGGCCAGACCTTCGACACAGAGAAAGGCGCTTGTGTGCCGCTGATAAGCAGCTGAGTCGAAACTGATAGAATTTTAACGATACTTTGCGCGATATTTCCGCGCTTCTTGGGTGTGTCTGCATTGGGCTAAAGTGTTTGTTAGGCGCTACCCCCTAGTGTCTTCGCGAAACAGTTTCGCATGGACCTTGCTTAATGACGGCGCTTCCCGGCCCTGCCCCGAGATCACCTGCGGCCCTTCCTGCCCCGGCCCGCCTGACATCCCGCCAGAAGGCGGCGATCATCGTGCGTTTCCTGCTCACCGAGGGCGCGGATGTCCCGATCGAACGGCTCTCCGAAGAGAACCAGACCGAACTGACCGCCGCGCTCGGCTCGATGCGCTATATCGACCGCGAGACGCTCGCCGCGGTCCTTTCGGAGTTCGCCCGCGAGATCGAAGCCATGGGCCTGACCTTCCCCCAGGGCCTTGCGGAAGCGCTGGCCGAACTCGAAGGGCGCATCTCGCCGCAGACGGCGGCCCGTCTGCGCAAGGAGGCCGGGGTTCGCCAGATCGGCGACCCCTGGGAGCGTATTCGCGCGCTCGAGTCCGAAAAGCTCCTCCCCCTGCTGGAGCAGGAAAGCACGGAAGTCGCCGCCGTGCTTCTTTCCAAGCTGCCCGTGCCCAAGGCGGCCGAGCTGCTCGGCCAGCTCCCCGGCCCCGAGGCGCGGCGCATATCCTACGCCGTCTCGCTCACGGGCAAGGTGACCCCGGAGGCCGTTGACAGGATCGGCCTGTCGCTGGCCGCACAATTCGAAACAGAGCCGCCCCGTGCCTTCGATGAAGATCCGGTGGACCGCCTTGGCGCGATCCTCAATGTCTCCAGCGCCGGCACGAGGGACGAGCTTCTCACCGGAATCGAGGAGGAAGACGCAGACTTCAGCCGCAAGCTGCGCAAGGCGATCTTCACCTTCGTGCATATCCCAGCGCGCGTTCCCCCCGTTGACGTGCCCAAGATCACGCGGGAGGTGGAGCAGGACATGCTGCTGCAAGCGCTCTCTTTTGCAAGCGCGTCCGATGACGGCGAGCTCGCCGCCAGCACCGAGTTCATCCTTTCCAATATTTCAAAGCGCATGGCCGAGGGGCTGCGCGAGGAAATGGCAGAGCTTGGCCGCGTCAAACCCAAGGACGGCGAGACGGCGATGAACGCGGTCGTCGCGGCCATAACCGAGTTGCAGGCCGCCGGGGAGCTGACCCTCATCACGGAAGAGGACACCGAAGACGCTTGAGACGCAGGACAATTGGAATATCGCTTTCCATGCCCCGTGGCACTCGTTAACCTGCGAATAACTTCCAATCGCAGGTTCCCTCATGCCCCTCTCGCCTACCAGCCGCGCGATCCTTCTGATGATCGCCGCCATCTTCTGCTTTTCCACGATGGACATGCTGGCCAAGCTGCTGTCGGGCCGTGTCGGCACGATGACGACACTCTGGGTGCGCTATCTCGGACAGGCGCTGCTCGTTGCAGTGATCGTGGCACCGCGCCTGTCACGCATCGTGAAGACGCGCTATCCGAAGTTGCAGCTGGCGCGCTCGGTGTTTCTCTTCTGCGCGACGACATTCTTCTTCTTCGGCATCTCGAATATCGGCCTGGCGGAGGCTGCCTCCGTCATGTCCACCAACCCCATCTTCATCACCCTCGGTGCCGCCTTCTTTCTCGGTGAACGGTTCGGCGTCCGCCGCGCAGCGGCGATCGCGGCGGCATTGATCGGCGCGCTTCTCGTCATCCGCCCGGGAACGGAGGTCTTTTCGCCCTATGCCCTGCTGCCGCTCGGAGCCGCTGTGTGCTATTCGGCCTATGCGCTGACCACGCGCTTCGTGGGCCGCGATGAAGACGCCTGGACCTCGCTCTTCTATACCGCCATTTTCGGAGCGGTCGCGCTCAGCCTCGGCCTGCCCTTTTACTGGCATCCCATCGGCTTGTCCGAGATCCCGCTGGTCATCGGCATCACCGCAGCCGCCACGCTGGGACAACTCTCGCTCATCCGCGCTCTCATGGAGGGCGAAGCCGCGATGCTTGCACCGTTTTCCTACACTGGAATTCTGTTCTCGATAATCTACGGCCTTCTCGTCTTCGGCGATATTCCGAGCTGGCTGACGCTGCTCGGCGCGCTTGTGATTGCCTCGGCGGGCATTTATGTCTGGCACCGCGAAACATTTGGAAAAGTCAAAGCCTGAGCCATGGCCGCAAAGCCGATGACCCCGCTCCGGACTCTGGGGGATTTCACCAAGAATCTGCTGATCCGCGGCCTTCTCGGCGCGGCGAAACTCCTGCCCTACCGCTGGCGCGTCCCCTTTGTCGGCGCGCTCGTCTCGAAAGTGCTGGCGCCACTCGCCGGATGGCGCGGGCGCATTCGCGAAAACCTGTCCCACGTTCTGCCCGAGCTGCCCGAAAGGGAGGTCAAACGCCTTTGCCGCTCTGTTCCGGACAATGCCGGGCGTACTCTCATTGAGATCTATTCGGGCGAGGCGTTCAAGTCACGCGCCGCCAAGGCGCCCATTTCGGGGCCGGGCCTTGCCGCACTCGAAGCGGCGCGCGAGGCGGGCCGGCCGGTCATTCTCGTGACCGGGCACATGGGCAACTACGATGTGGTGCGCGCCGCGCTCATCGCACGGGGCCATAACATGGGCGCGCTCTACCGGCGCATGCGTAACCCCTATTTCAACGCGCACTATGTCCGCGCGATATCCGCGATCGGAGAGCCGATGTTCGAGCAAGGGCGCACGGGCATGATGCAGCTGGTGAAGCATCTGCGCAAAGGCGGCGTCGTCGGGATACTCACCGACCTGCATTTCGGAGCGGGACGCGAACTCATGTTCTTCGGCAAACCTGCTTTCACGTCGCTCATTACCGCCGAGCTCGCCCTGAAATACGACGCCGAGCTCATCCCCGTCTATGCTATCCGAAAGGAAAACGGCCTCGATTTCGAAATCGTCGCACAGGCACCTGTTGCCCGGTCCGACCCGGAGACGATGACGCAGGCCGTCAATGACGGTCTCGAACGCCTTGTTCGGACTCATCCCGAGCAGTGGTTCTGGATCCACCGCCGCTGGAAATCACCAGGCAAACCGACCGCTTGAAGCCTGCGCCGGACCAAAGCGCCGAGAGCCATTGCGGCCTCGATAGAGCAGGCTGATGTGACGCGTAAGAAGGCCCTCGCAAAGCGCTGTTCTTGATCATTTTTCCATTGCCGCACTCCCGCCTCCCTCGCGCGCGCAACCCATGGTCACTTTTTCGCCTTATTTCACCCTTAAGGAGGTCAGAAAGAGCGGCGAGACGTTCGCTTAACAAAAAACACTGAGGCAGAATCTGACCATGTTGATCGTATCGCCTGCGCGTCGAACGCGTGTTTCGGTGCCCGCGCCCTTTGGGGCCCTTCATGCAGGAAGCTTCCATGGGGCCAGCGTCGACGTCGTCGCGGCCTATGTGATGGAGACAATTTGAATGCGCAAGGTTCTGCTGCCTGTCTTCCTGACGCTCGTAGGCTGTATGCCGGGTCACATCTCCGACACGGCCTCCCGCGGTTTCGTTCAGGAATCGAGCCTCGGCCTGCCGCCATTGAAATCATTCAGCCTCCGGCCCGTCAGCGCGCCGGCCCGGTCCAACATCGACATCGCGCGTGATTTTCTCACACTGGCGTTCGAGCTTGAATCCGGTCGGCAGCTTCCGGTTTTCACACGTTTCGAAGACCCGATCACGATTAGGGTCACGGGCGTGCCGCCTGCCACGCTCATGCCCGACCTGACCCGTCTCGTGCACCGGCTCCAGGACGAGGCCCGGATCGACGTGAGCCTGACACAAAGTCCGGATGCGAACATCACGGTGCAGGCCGTCAGCCGTGCCGAAATCCGCAAGAACCTGCCTCACGCGGCATGTTTCGTCGTGCCCAACATCTCGGACATTGGCGAGTATCGAAACGCGCGACGCAGCGCGCGGACCAACTGGGCCCAGTTGCGCCGCCGCGAGAAGCTCGCTGTCTTCGTGCCCAATGATGCGAGCCCACAGGAGGTGCGCGACTGCCTTCATGAGGAACTGGCGCAGGCAATGGGCCCGCTCAACGATCTCTATCGCCTGCCCGACAGCGTCTTCAATGACGACAATATCCACACCGTCCTGACCGGGTTCGACATGCTGATCCTGCGCGCGTTTTACGCCCCCGAGCTGCGCACCGGCATGAGCAAACGCCAGGTCGCGGCGGTTCTGCCGGGTGTCCTGGCGCGCCTTAATCCCCAAGGCGAAACCCTTTCGCCCGCGCGCACGAGCCCGACCCCGCGCGCCTATATCGAGGCGATCCAGACAGCTCTCGGCCCCGGGACCAGCATGGCCAAGCGCCGGCACGCCGCGCGCAAGGCGCTCGACGTCTCGCGCAGTTTCGGCTGGCAGGATCATCGCCGTGCTTTCGCGCACTACGCGATGGGCCGTATCACGACGACAACCGACCCGGACGAGGCCCTGCGTCATTTTCAGGCTGCCGACCAGTTCTATTCCCGCCAGGTCGGCACCAATTTGCATCGCGCCTATGTGGCCGCGCAGCTTGCCTCTCACGCAATCGGCCAGGGCAATGGCACCCGAGCGCTTGCACTGGCCAACCCGGCGATACATGTAGCCGAGATGCATCAGAACGCAGCTCTGCTCAGCACGTTGATGCTGCTACGCGCCGAGGCGCTCGAATTGACGGGACGTTCCTCGGAAGCACAGCTCGTCAGGCTGGACAGTCTTGGCTGGGCGCGTTACGGCTTCGGTTCGGAATGGGCAGTGCGCGCGAAAATGCGCGAGATCGCAACGCTCAGCCCGTGACGGGGCCAAAACGGCTGAAGCCAACTGTGTATAGAGCGGACGGATACTCATGCTCGTGACAATTTCAATCCTCGTCGGAGCCCTGATAGGGGTGCTCTACGCGCGCAAGCGCGGTGGAAACAAGCTCGACATGGCACAACATGCCGCCGTTTTCGGACTGATCTTCGGCATCGCAGCCCTCTTCGTCAATGTCGCGATGATCCGGGTGATGTAAGGCTGCCGCGATGTTTCTTCCCTTCTTCGAGAACCTCCGGGAAGCCAGCATCCCCGTCTCCCTGCGCGAATACCTGACCTTTCTCGAGGCGGTCAAAGCGGGCCTTGTCACCTATGATATCGAAGGGTTCTATTACCTTGCGCGCTCCGCGATGGTGAAGGACGAGCGCCATCTCGATCGTTTTGACCGGGCTTTCGCCGCGACGTTCCAGGGCCTCGACGATATTGAACTCGGGCAGGTTCTCGAGGCCGTCGACATCCCGGGAGACTGGCTTGAAAAGCTCGCTGAAAAGCACCTCTCGGAGGAAGAGCGCGCCGAGATCGAAGCACTTGGTGGCTTTGACAAGCTCATGGAAACGCTCAAGAAGCGTCTCGAAGAACAGGACAGCCGCCACCAGGGCGGCAACAAGTGGATCGGCACGGCCGGCACATCGCCATTCGGAGCCTATGGCTACAATCCCGAGGGCGTGCGCATCGGCCAGAAGGAAAGCCGCCACCAACGCGCCGTGAAGGTCTGGGACAAGCGCGATTTCAAGAATCTCGACGGCGATGTCGAACTGGGCACCCGTAACATCAAGGTGGCGCTCAAGCGCCTGCGCTCATGGGCGCGCGATGGGGCGCATGACGAGCTCGACCTCGACGGCACGATCCGCGCGACGGCCGAACACGGCTATCTCGACGTAAAAACCCGCCCCGAACGGCGCAATGCCGTCAAGGTGCTGCTCTTTCTCGATGTGGGCGGCTCGATGGACCCGCATATCAAGCTCGTCGAAGAGTTGTTCTCGGCCGCCCGCTCCGAATTCAAGCACATGGAGTACTACTACTTCCACAATTGCCTCTACGATGGCGTCTGGCGCGACAATGCCCGCCGCTGGCGCGAGCAGACACCAACATGGGAGGTGATGCGCACATACGGGTCTGATTACAAATGCATTTTCGTGGGCGACGCCTCCATGTCCCCCTACGAGATCGCCTATCCTGGCGGGGCGAACGAGCACTGGAACAAGGAAGCCGGGCATGTCTGGCTTCAGCGTGCGCGCGAGCAATGGCCGAGCAACATCTGGATAAACCCCGTTCCGGAGAAATACTGGGGCTATACCCATTCGATTTCCATGATCCAGGAGATCTTCGAAAACCGCATGGTCCCGATGACGCTTGATGGCATCACGGCGGGTATGCGCGAGCTGGTGTGATGAAACGGATCAGGACGATCGCGCGCCAGCACCCCGTCCTGAGCATCGTCCTGGCCTGTTTCATTCTCGTCATGCTCGTCTTCGCCGCCAACCTGGCGCGCAAGACGATCTACTGGATGGACCCGGCCCACCAGGCGCAATCGATCGAACCCTGGATGACACCGCGTTACATCGCCAAGTCGTGGGAGGTCGATGCGCCCGCCCTCGCAGCCCATCTGGGCCTTGACCCCAGCCCGGGCCAACGCCCGACTCTGGAGGATATCGCCAAGGCGCGCGGGATTTCGGTGGAGCAGATCCTGGCGGAAACCGAAGCCTATCTCGCAGCGCAGTCCGGGCAGCCATGAACGACTGGCTCTTGCAACTCATCGCGCATTTCGGCGCGCCGGTTCTTGGTCTTGTCACGTTTGCCTCCTGTCTCGCGCTGCCTGTTCCGGCCTCCCTTCTGATGCTTGCCGCAGGGGCCTTCGCCGCGGCTGGCGATCTTTCTCTCGGAGCCCTTTGGCTCCTTGCCCTTGCAGGGGCCATACTCGGAGACCAGACAGGCTTTCGCCTCGGTCAACTGGCGAGCGATCCTATCGACGCCGCGCTGGCGGATCGTCCGAAACGGCGCGCGCTTTACATCCGCGCCAAGGCCTATCTCCGCGCCAATGGGAGCCGCGGCATCTTCCTGACACGTTGGCTGTTCTCGCCCCTTGGCCCCTATGCCAATTTCGCAGCAGGTGCCTCGAGGCTCGGCTGGGCCCGCTTCAGCGCGGCCGCCGCGGCAGGTGAAGTCATATGGGTGAGCATGTATCTCGCGCTTGGCTATGCCTTTGCCCGCAACCTCGCAATGGCGGCCGACCTGGCCGGCCAGGTCATCGGGTTTCTCGCAGCTTCGGGCGCGGCGCTCTTTCTTGGCCGCTGGCTCTTGCGCCTCACGCGGAAGCGCGCTGCGGCTCGGCCTCGTCCCGAAGCCTGAAGAGCCGTCCCGGCCCCCAACCGCTTGCATCGGCACCCGCCTGTTCGAGCATGTGCCACAGCAGGGCGAGATTCGACGAGATCACCGGCTTGCCGAGGGCTGCCTCGGCCTCATCGATCAGCCCGAAGCTGCGCAAATTCGTGCAACTGACGAAGACCGCGTCGGCCTCGTCCGTGTTCGCCTGCTCGATCAGCGCCCGCGTGGAGCTCTCACAGATACGCGCCACGGTGCGGTCATCGCTCTCACCGAAACTGCGCTCGGACACCGTTTGAAAGCCGTTCTCTGCAAGCATTGCCCGCATCGGCGCGGTCACCTCGGGCACATAAGGGCTGACATAGGCCAGCGTTCTCACCTCCAGCGCCCCGAGCGCGGCCATAACCGCGCTGATCGGGTTGCAGGCCGTCGCATCAGGGTGCACGGCTCGGATACGCTCGGCCACCCGCGCGGGGCCGATGACCGTTGAGGCGGATGTGCAGGCATAGCCGATCACATCCAGCTCCGATGGCAGAAGCGCCGCCGAGTCGGTCAGGCGGCCCTCCATCATCGCCAGCGTCTCCGGCGTGACATCGGCCTCGGCCTTGATGCGCGTATGCGCGAGGCTGACATCGCGCCCGGCAAGGAGCTGGCGCGCTTCGAATTCGAGGGTCTCGTCCGTCGAAAGAACGATCAGCCCAAGCCGTGCCGCGCTGCCTGCGCCTCCATCGGTATCGTATTGAATGTCCAAGTCGAACTCCTCTGGCGCGAATCCTGATCGTGCCGTAACTTTGCACCATGAAAGAGCCACCTGTCACCCATGTTGATCCGGCCGCCTTCGCAGCCGACCCCTACCCCGCATTGGCGCAGATGCGCGCGGAGGCGCCTGTCACATTCGTGCCGGAGCTGAACGCCGTGCTCTTCACGAAGCGAGACGACATTTTCCGCGAGGAAAAGCGGATTGACGTATTCTCCTCGCGTCAGCCCGAAGGCCTCATGACGAAGCTGATGGGCGAGAACATGATGCGCAAGGATGGCGAAGAGCATCAAAAGGAGCGCAAGGTCCTCTTTCCTGCCCTCAGCCCCAAGACGGTCCGGGAGGTCTGGCTACCGCAGATCAAATCCGACGTGGCCGCGTTGATCGAGGAGCTTGCCCCGCGCGGCCATTGCGATCTGGTGCGCGATTTCGCCATGCCGGCCTCGGCCAATGCCCTGCGGCATGTGACGGGCCTTGTGAACATGGCCCCCGAAGAGCTCGACCGCGTCAGCCAGGGCATGATCGACGGCTGCGCCAATTACACGGGCGATCCGGCCATCGAGGCCAATTGCCATGATTGCACCGCCTCGATCGACGCCCATATCGACGAGATGCTCGAGACCATCGGCACCGAGCCGAACATGTCCGCGCTCTCGCGCCAGGTCGAGGCCGGGCTGCCCATGGAAAGCACCCGCGCGAACATCAAGCTCATCATCTCGGGCGGTCAGAACGAGCCGCGCGATGCCATCGCGGGGGCCGCATGGGCGATGCTGGAGCACCCCGGGCAACTGGAGATGGTCCGCAACGGCGAGGCCGGTTGGGGCAATGTTTTCGAGGAATATGTCCGCTGGGTCTCGCCCATCGGCATGTCGCCGCGCGAAATTGCGCGCGCAGACGAGGTTTGCGGCGTCACGCTCACACCGGGCACGCGGGTTTTCTTCATGTTTTCTTCGGCGGGGCGTGACGAAGACCATTTCGACGCGCCCGAGCGCTTCGACATCACGCGCGACACCGGCCCGAGCATCCCCTTCGGCGCGGGGCCTCACTTCTGCGGCGGCGCGGCCGTCGCCCGCGCGCTCATCGTGGATGCCGCGCTGCCCATGCTCTTCGAGGCCTTTCCCGGCCTGCACGTGACGGGCGATGTGCCCTTCAAGGGCTGGGCATTCAGAGGCCCCGTGCAACTGCCTGTTGCGTGGTAGCCCCGCACGCCCCATATCACTCCCATGCTCAAGTTCCTGCCCATCCTTCTGCCGCTCGCTTACGCGCTGCTGATCTACCGCTTCTCGGTGAAGAACACGCTGCGCGAGCTCGACGAGAAATCGACAGAGCTGGTCGACCCGAAGTTTCAGCCGGTTCTGGACCGTCTCGCCAAGGCGCTGGACCTGCCGCGCGTGCGCGTGCATCTTTACGAGATCGAGCCCGTAAACGGGCTCGCGGCACCCGATGGGCGAATATTCATAACCCGCGGGTTTTATGAGAAATTCCGCTCAGGCGAAGTGAGCGCCGAAGAGCTTGGCTCCGTCATCGCCCATGAAATGGGCCATGTCGCGCTTGGCCATTCGCGCCGCCGCATGATCGATTTCACGGGCCAGAACGCGATGCGCATGGCCCTCGGGGCGATCTTCAACCGCTTCATCCCCGGCGTCGGGTTTTGGCTGGCGAACATGGCTACATCGCTTCTGGCCGCACGTCTCTCACGCTCGGACGAATACGAGGCCGATGAATATGCCGCAGCGCTGCTGACAAAGGCTGGCATCGGCGTTGCGCCGCAAGTCTCGCTCTTCGAAAAGCTCGAAGAACTTTCGGGGAACGTCGCGGGCCGCCAACCTGCATGGCTCTTGAGTCACCCTAAGACAGGCGAGCGCATCGCCGCGATCCAGGGCCTTGAAAACCGCTGGAAAAGGAGCTGAACCGAGGCTGACGGCTCGGTGCGCCGCGCGGCTCAAACCTGCGAGACCGCCTTGGCCAGACGCGGCAGACGCGCCTTCTTCAAGAGCGCCCGCGCCGTCCAGTCCTGCCCTGAAAGCGCCCGTGCCTTCTGGACAATCTCGCCCACGGTCCGCTGCACAAGCTCCGGCTCACGCGCCCAGACACCGCGCGCGAAGGCGTCGGGGTCGATGAGGCTCAAGCCTTCCTCCGCGAGTATCTGCCCCGGGAAATCTTTCTTGTTGAGCGTCATGATGGCATCCGCTGATCCGGCCACGGCCGCCGCAAGCACATGGATGTCACCCGGATCCGGCAGCCAGAGACGCCGTTCCAACCCCTCCCCATAGCGGATTCGCGCCTTCGGCCAGCGGGCGTTGAGCAGGGCGATTTCTCCCTCGGCGAAAGCCCTTGCGCCCGGCTCATGCTTTTCCGCAGTATGCGCCCATTCGCCCTCGATCGCTTCCGACCAGAGCGGCTCGAACGCGCCCGCCTCGGCCAGCTTCATGAGCACTTCGCGCATCACCGTCGGATAAAGCACGCAGGTGTCGAGCAGGATCTTCACAGGCGGAAGAACAACGCTTTGAGATACCCGCTTTCGGCCAGCTGCGGCATCAGCGGATGGTCCGGCCCGGCAAATCCGGTATGGATGAGCTGTCCGCTGCGCCCGGCGCGCCCGATGCCTCGCGAGGAAGCGGCGCGAAACTTGCCGAGATCGGCGGCATGGCTGCAAGAGCAAAGGCCGAGATAGCCGCCCTCGCGCACCAGCGGCGCGGCCAGCTTGGCGATCCGTTCATAGGCCCGAAGCCCGGCATCGAGCGCCTTTTTCGACGGCGCGAAGGCCGGCGGATCGCAGATCACCATGTCGAAGCTCCGCCCCTCTTCGGCAAGAGCAGCCAGGGTTTCGAAGGCATCGCCCTGCCGCGCGTCGAACCGCGCGTCGAAACCGCTTTGCCGTGCGCCTTCACACGCAAGATCAAGCGCCGGCTGCGAGCCGTCCACGGCCAAGGCGCTCTTTGCTCCGCCGGCAAGAGCGGCCAGCGCGAAACCACCGACATGCGAGAAGACATCGAGCACATCAGCCCCCTGCGCCAATCTCGCGGCAAAGGCTTGGTTGCCGCGCTGATCGAAGAACAAGCCGGTTTTCTGCCCGCCGGTCAGGTCGGCCATATAGGTGGCCCCGTTCATTTGCACGGGTAAAGGCGCATCGGGCTGATTCCCGCAAAGCACGGCGCTTGCTGCGTCCAGCCCTTCGAGCGCGCGGGCGCGCCCGGAGGCGTTCTTGAGCACCGCTGTCACGCCATCAAGCCGCAAGAGCGCCGCCGTGATCGGCTCGAGCAAGGCCTCGGCCCAGGCCGCGTTGGGCTGGAGCACGAGCGTCTCGCCAAAGCGGTCGATCACCACGCCGGGCAAGCCGTCCGCCTCGGCATGAACGAGGCGGTAGAAGGGAGCCTCAAAAAGACGCTCTCGCAGCGCCAGCGCCCTGCGCAAGCGCGCTTCGAACCAGTCGGCGTCGATCGATGCGGTCACATCCCGCTCAAGCATACGCGCCGCGATCCGTGAGCCGGCGTTGAACCCGACAAGGCCCAGGGGCCTGCGCTCGGCATCTTCGAGCAGGGCAACGCTGCCCGGCGCGATGTTCTTCGTGCGCCGGTCCAGCACCAGCTCGTTGTCAAAGATCCAGGGCGAGCCATGGCGGATCTTGCGTGCATCGGCCTTGGGTTTGAGGCGGACAACAGGAAAAGGGGACGGTGTCATTCCGTCCCCTTACAACAGTTTCTCTTGCGAGGGAAAGCCTCCCTATCGGCTGGCTTCAATAAACGCTTGTCAGGCTGGGCGTCAGGGTCTCGTTGCGCGTGACAGCCTCGCTCGCCGCCTGTTGAGCGGACACGATGTCGCCGCTCAGCTCCTCGCGGATCACGCGCGTCAGATGCTCGGTGATGCGCTTTTTCTGCGTCTCACCCCGCGCTTCCGCCATGGTCGCCTTCTGGCCGCCATAGCCCTTGAGATCCGCCTTGATCTCGCGCGGCGCGATGAGGTCAACGCCTGTCTCGGGGTCTTTCACGCTCAGCACGAAGGTGATCGAATGGACGCCGCCCACGGTATAGCGAGTCTTGTTCGTCAGCGAATGAAAGCGCGTCACGTCGATATCGACACGCGCTTGCGGGCCCTGATCGAGATCCCGCGTTGCGGCGTCTGCGCTTGTTTCGAAGATCGCGCCGACCTGCTCATAGCGGTCGCCGGGCGCGTCTCCACGCCAGACGATATCCGCCATGGGATAGTAGACTTCGGCTTCGGAAACACGCAGATCGCGGCTAACGTTCACATTCACATCCGTCACATCGACGATCTGGCTGAGCGCGGGCGCGGGGGCGTTCTCAAGCGAGAAAGGCGCATTCCGCGTTGCGGTATCTTCGATACTTGCGCATCCGCTGAGCGTCAGCCCGATCACAGCTATGGCCGCTGTCTTGATTAGTTTCATTTCCATCCTCCTTGGGCTTTCTGCCCACATTCTGCTCGGAGAAGAAAATGACGTCGGATTGAGACAAGTTTTAGGCAGATTCAAGGTATTCCCATGCCGGGACGAGCCTGTGCAAACCCGCAACACAAGCCTCATCTTTCTGAAATGGTTGTACTTTCAGCGCTCCCGGCTGCGCCAGCCACCTCGGCGACGGGCCTTGGGTTGCACTTCCAGGCCCTCTTCGAGCACCTGCGTCATCGGGTGCCCGGCCTCCCCGTGGCGGTCCAGAAGCACCGTGATCGCCTCTTTCTGGTCCTGCTCGGTCGGCAGGCTCAATGCCCAGTCAAGAAAGATCGAACGGCACTCGCCGGCCGTTATCCCCTCGATCCGATACGCCTCGCGTATGAGTGCTTTCGGATCATACATGTCACCCTTCATCCTCGACCTCTCCCAAAATATCGTCGATCACATCTGCAGCTGCGCGCACAGCCCCGGTGATCCGTGCCAGCAACGCATCCATGCTTTCGGCCTCCATCACCTTCAATACAAGCGCCCGCGCGCCCTCGCCAGCCGCTTCCGGCTCGAATTCTCTTTCGGAAAGAAACCGCGTCACAAGATTCAGCCGCCACAGCAGACCATGGCTTTCCGACAAGCACTGCACCTGCCCCTCATCGGCGATCCCCGCCTCATGCAGCCCCGCCAACCCCGAAGCCACATCCAGCGGCGCCTTGGCAGCGGCGAGCGCGCCCACTTGCGAGACAAGCTCTATGTCCTGCATCCGCCCCGGTCCGATCTTGGCATCCCATGCGCCCGACGGGGCCTTGGCCCGCGCAATCCGCGCGCGCATCTCTGCCACCCCTTGAAGCGCAGCGGCATGGTCCTGCCCCTTCTGCTTGAGCAGTGGCTGTCGGAACTCCATGAAATCCTCGCACAGCTCCGGTTCGCCGGCGACGGGCCGCGCCCGGGTGAGCGCGAGATGTTCCCAGAGCCATGCTTCTTCCTGCTGATAGGTGCGGAAGGCCCGCCAGCTCGTCGCGACCGGCCCCTGGTTGCCCGAGGGGCGCAGCCGCATGTCGAGCTCGTAGAGCTTGCCTTCGGCCATGGGCGCGGTCATCGCCGTGACAAGCGCCTGCGTCAGTCGCGCATAATAGGGCCGCGCCGCCAGTGGCCGGCGGCCATCGGACATGTCCTCGTCTTCCGGGTCGTAGATCACGATGATGTCGAGATCAGACCTGCTCGTGAGCCGCCCCGCCCCAAGACTTCCCATGCCGAGAACGGCTGCGCCGCGCCCGGGGGGTGCACCGTGTTTCTCCGAGAACTGCGCGACGACCTCGGGCCAGAGCGCCGTCAGCATCGCCTGGGCAAGCTCGGCGTATTGCACGCCTGCATCCTCGGCGCCAATCAGCCCGCGCAGGAAATGAACGCCTATACGGAAGTGCCATTCCTTGCCCCACCTGCGGGCGAGATCAAGCTTGCGCTCATAGTCATCCTCCCGCGCGAGGGCTTCGCGCAACTCCACGGACAGAGCGGCCGTCCCAGGCCACTCGGAAAAGAAATCTCCGCCGATCACCGCATCGAACACGCTCGCATTGCGCGCGAGATGCTTGGCCAGTGGCGCGACCGTGCCCGAGATATCCACCAGCAGATCGACCAGTTGCGGATTGGCCTCGAAAAGCGAGAAAAGTTGCACACCCGCAGGCAATCCCGCAAGAAAGCCGTCGAAGGCCAGCAGCGCCTGATGCGGATCCGCCGATTTGGCAAGCTTGGAGAGAATCTCGGGCTTGAGCCGCCCGAATATCTGCTGTCCTCGCTCCGAGCGCAGCGCCGGATAGGTCCGCCAGCGGTTGATGATGTCCTCGTCAAGCTCCGGCACCGTTTCTTCCGCGGATCGCTCCCCGTCCGGTGCAAAGAACCCCTCGATACGCGCATGAACATCCTCGATCCGCTCGCGCAGATCGGCTTCCAGAGCCGCGCGCTCCTTTCCCATGAAGGCGGCCAGCTGCTCCATACCCTCGGGGTTCTTCGGGAGGAGATGCGTCTGGGCATCTCCGATCATCTGGACCCGGTGTTCGACCTCGCGATGCGCGCGATAGTGCTCCGCGAGCGCATCGGCCGTATCCTCGGGCACCCAGCCACTCTCGGCCAGTCTCATCAGCGCCGGAACCGTCCGCCGATCACGCAGCTCCGTATCCCGGCCCCCTGCGATGATCTGCCGTGTCTGCGTGAAGAACTCGATCTCGCGGATGCCGCCGCGCCCGAGCTTCATGTTATGTCCTTCAAGCGTGACCCTGCCGCCAAGCCCCTTGTGCTCACGAATGCGCAGCCGCATGTCATGAGCGTCCTGGATGGCGGCGAAGTCGAGATGCTTGCGCCAGACGAAGGGTGTCAGCGTGTCTAGAAAGCGCCCGCCTGCCGCCTCATCGCCGGCACAGACCCGCGCCTTGATATAGGCCGCCCGCTCCCATGTGCGGCCGAGCCCCTCGTAGTAGCGCTCCGCAGCCTCGGCGGCCATGCAGACCGGCGTGACGGCCGGATCGGGGCGAAGGCGCAGATCGGTGCGAAAGACGTAGCCCTCCCCCGTCATCTCGCTGAGCATCGCGGCCATGCCCCGGGTCGCCCGCACGAATGAGGCGCGCGCCTCGTGATAGTCGTCCCTGTCGTAGCGGCTCTCATCGAAGAGGCAGATCAGGTCGATATCTGAGCTGTAGTTGAGCTCATGCGCGCCCATCTTGCCCATGGCCAGAACGAACATGCCGCCGAGGCTCTCGAGATCGTCCTCCGTGGCCCCGGGCAGCTTGCCGCGCGCGATCTCACGGCCCAGCGTCGCTCGGCAGGCGAGCTGCACGGCAAGATCAGCGAAGTCGGTGAGCGCCCCCGTGACCTCCTCGAGCGACCAGACGCCGCCAAGATCCGCAAGCCCGGTGAGCAGCGCCACACGCCGCTTGGCCTGTCGGAGCGCCGTCGGCATATCGGCAGCGCCCGTCTCGCGCAAGCGCGCGAACTCACCATCGAGCGCACCCTGCGGCGCATTCATCGCCCCTGTCATCCAGACGGCTTCCTTGCCCATAAGGGAAAGAAGATAGGGGCTGCACCCGCCCGCCCCCTCGACAAGGCGTGCAGCATCGCCGCTCAAAGCAGGGAAAAAAGCCCGCGCCTCGCGGCCGCGCTCGGCATCATAAGGCCTTGGCAGGCGGGTGATTTTCCGTTCAAACTCCATTTTGCAAACATGCGCTGAGCCGTGTGCCGCGTCAATCACGTCCCGACGGAGAAAACGATGTCAAAAAGCCTCAAACGTGTCCGTGCCGCCCTCGAGGGAGAAGAGGCCGAGATCCGCGAGACAGGCGACGCCAATACCGCGGCCATGGCCGCTTCCCAGCTAGGCGTGGAGATCGACCAGATCGCCAAGTCGATCATCTTTCGGGGTGCGCAGAGCGGTGAGGCCGTCCTCTTCATCACCGCAGGCGGCAACCAGGTCTGTCCCGACAAGGCCGCCGCACTGGCGGGCGAGGCGCTCGAGAGGGCCGATGCCGGCCTCGTGCGGGCGCAGACGGGCTTCGCCATCGGCGGTGTCGCGCCGATCGCGCACCTGTCAACGCCGCGCGCCTGGTTCGATCCGCGCCTGGCCGAGTTTGCCCTTGTCTGGGCCGCTGCGGGCACGCCGCGCCATGTCTTCAGTCTCGATTCCCATCGTCTTGCAGAACTATCTGGCGCTCAAATATCTGATTTTATTGTGTAATCAGGTTAAATGTAAAAAACTTTCACATCAGGTCTTGCATGGTGGGCCTCGCATCCCGATATTGGTGATGTGAAGGTGATTAACATACCGCTGAACATAGCAAAGGAGACTTCGATGACATCAGCCACCCACTCAACCCGGCACATGCCTGCCCAAGGCTGGTTCAGCCGCACGGAAAGCTGGCTCGACGAGAAGGGCAAGGGAGCCTGGATTGCCGCCATGGTGCTGGGCTTCGTCCTCTTCTGGCCCTTCGGCCTTGCCATTCTCTTCTACATGATCTGGAGCAAACGCATGTTCAACACGTCCTGCTCGCGCCGCAAATCGCGCCACACCCGCCATTTCCATGCCTCGCGCCCAACGGGTAACATGGCTTTCGACGCCTACAAGGAAGAGACGCTGCGCCGCCTCGAGGAAGAGCAGCAGAACTTCGAATCCTTCCTCGAGCGCTTGCGCGAAGCCAAGGACAAGGCCGAGTTCGACCAGTTCATGGACGAACGCGCCAAGACAGCGTCCGGCGCGGATGAAGAGACACAGGCCGAGAAACCCGCCTGAGTCGCATCCCCTTCAAAAGGCACCTGTGACCTCCTATTTGTGAGGTCACAGCTATTCCAATCAATGGACATTCGAGATGACGGCCGAAACCTGGGCCCAGCCCGATCCCTTCTACCAGCCAGAATTCTATGCTGACGTGCCTGTCAAGCGGCTGCTTGCCTGGATTATCGACACGGTGATCATCGTGGTGCTCGTGCTGCTGGCCCTGCCCTTCACGGCATTTACGGGCATCTTCTTTCTGCCGGTCCTCTTTCTCGGCATCAGCTTCGCCTATCGCGTCGTAATGATTGCCAACGGTTCGGCAACGCTGGGCATGCGCCTCGTGGCCATCGAATTTCTCGACAGGCGGGGCCGCAGGTTTGGTGCTTCGGAGGCCTTTGCACATACGCTTGGCTACACGCTCTCCTGGACCTTTCCAATCGCCCAGTTCATCTCGGTAATCTTCATGGCGTCTCAAGAGCGCGGCCAGGGTCTCACCGACATGGTCATGGGCTCCGTTGCCATCAACCGCCGCGCACGCTGACGGAGATCAGCAGAGAACAACCCGCCGACAAGAAAGGCCGCCCTGTCGAGGGCGGCCTTCCTTTTTTCAAGTGTCGGTGTCAGCCTATTCCAGCGAAAGCGCGACGAAGCGCGGATCGCCAGCGCGGCGGACCAGAAGCAGAATGGACTTGCGCCCGGCCTCTTTGGCCGCATCTATCTGCGCTTGCAGCTCCGTCCCGGTCTGGACACCCTGCTGGCCCGCCTCCGTGATCACGTCACCGGCGCGCATCCCCTTCTCGTAGGCTTCCGATGCCTGATCGACATCGGCCACGACAAGGCCCGTCACGTCAGCGCCGAGTTCAAGCTGCTCGCGCAGCTCCTCGGTCAGAGGTGACAATGTCAGCCCGAGCATCTCGACATCCGCGATCCCGCCATCGGGGGCGTTGTCCTCTGTCGCGGGCTGTGCCTGGCCTTCCGCTTCCTCGCGGCGGCCGAGCGTGACCTTGAGGGTTTTCGTCTTGCCATCACGGAACACGACGACGCGAACCGTCTTGCCCACATCGGCATTGCCCACGACGCGCACCAGCTCGCGCGTGTCGGCCACGTCGGAGCCGTCAAAGCTCGTGATGACATCGCCGGCAAGCATGCCCGCGTCCTTGGCCGGGCCATCGGGAACATCGGTCACAAGCGCGCCCACGGGCTCCTCGAGACCGATCGCCTCGGCCACGTCCTCGGTGACGTTCTGGATGCGCACACCGAGCCAGCCGCGGCGCGTCTCCCCGTATTCCTTGAGCTGGTCGATCACCCGGGTGACCACATTGGACGCCATCGAGAAGCCGATGCCGATGGAGCCGCCTGTCGGGCTCAGGATCGCCGTGTTCACGCCAACGACTTCGCCATCCATGTTGAAGAGCGGGCCGCCCGAGTTGCCACGGTTGATGGCCGCATCCGTCTGAATGTAGTCGTCATAGGCACCTTGCAGCGCGCGGTTGCGCTGGCTGACGATACCCGCGCTGACAGAGAAGCCCTGGCCAAGCGGGTTGCCCACCGCCAGAACCCAATCGCCGACGCGCGCCGTGTCGCTGTCGCCGAAGGGCACGAAGGTCAGCGGCTCGTCGCTCTCCACTTTCAAAAGCGCGAT
The DNA here is from genome assembly GCA_003417655.1 of Rhodobacteraceae bacterium 63075. GTDB lineage: Bacteria > Pseudomonadota > Alphaproteobacteria > Rhodobacterales > Rhodobacteraceae > Lentibacter. The sequence goes on along the minus strand of QVMW01000008.1, from coordinate 79,502 downwards.
GTCAGTTTTCGGATCCGTGCCGATGAGCTCGGCTTCCAGCTCCTCTCCGGTGAAGAACTCGATCACGATCTCGTCGGCCCCGTCGATCACGTGGTTGTTGGTGACGATGAACCCGTCTTCGGAGATCACGAAGCCTGATCCCAGCGCCGAAGAGCGGCGGGGGCGGTTGCCCTGGCCGTTACGGTCCTGGAATTCGCGGAAAAAATCTTCGAAAGGGCTGCCTTCGGGAACCATCGGGCTCGGCCCAGTCCCGCGGGCAACCATCGTGGAGGTGGTGATGTTCACCACCGCCGGGCTGACCGTGTCGGCAAGATCGGCAAAGCTCTCGGGCCGCGCCTGCGCCATCACGGACTGCACCGCGACGAATGCAACGCTCAACGCCGTGAGCCAGAGCAGCCGCAGCATCGCGGCTGTGCCCTGCCTGTCCTGTGTTGCTGTCTGAACTTGTGTTGTCACACCGACTACTCCTTCATCTCCTGTGCACCGGCGCGCTTCTGCCTGTTCGCCTGCGCCCCGGCTGTCATAGAACTCTTATCTAACCTAGGCGCTCCCCTTCGCAACGCCAACCCTCTGCACAGGCCATCATAGTGACGTGACCCCTGCGTGACCGGCGCGTGAACGCTTTGCGAAGGGGCTCACGCCCCGAGGGCCTTCGCTCCCCAGACAAGAAGCAAACCCGACACGACCATCAAGGCACCGATCATCCGGCGCGCCTCGATGGGCATTTCGCGCATCATGCGCAAAAGCTCCTCCACGAGCGAAGGGGCCAGCACATAGACCAGCCCCTCGATCAGCAAGACCAGCCCGAGGGCCAGAATGGCGGTTTCGATCATTGCCCGGCCGTGCTCGAGCGCAAGTAGTCGAAGAATTCGCTGTCAGGCGTCATGACCATCGAGGAATTACCCCCCTGGAGCGATTCTTCATAGGCTTCCAACGAGCGGTAGAAAGCAAAGAACTCGGGATCCGTCCCATAGGCGCCAGCATAGATCGCGTTGCGCTCCGCGTCGGCCTCACCCCGGATCACTTGCGCCTCGCGCTCCGCGTCCGACAGCGTCTCGGTGACCGTCCGGTCAGCCAGGGCGCGGACCCGCTGAGCGGCCTCGTTACCGCGGGCGACCTCGTCGGCGGCCTCACGATCACGTTCAGCGCGCATTCTCGCGAAGGTCGCTTCCAGGTTCTGCTCGGGCAGGTTTGTCTGCTTGAGTCGCACGTCAACGATCTCGAGTCCGAGGCCCTCGGCGCTCGTGCGCGACTGCGCTCGTATCCGCCTCGCCAAGTCACCGCGCTCCGGTGACAGGATCGAATCCGATGTCACCTGGTCTGCGCCCAGCACTTCGCGGATCTGCGCGTTGAGGACCGAGCCAAGCCGATCCTCGGCCACGGGCAAACCGCCGACGCCAACGGCCTGCCGGAACTGCACCACATCGCGGATGCGGTAACGGGCAAACGCATCAACGATCAGCCGCCGGTCATCCGAGGGGGTAACTTCGATCGTGTCCGTATCGAGCGACAGGATACGGTCGTCATAGCGCACGACCTCCTGGATCAAGGGGATCTTGAAAGCGAGCCCAGGCTCTTCCTTGACTGCCTTGATCTGGCCGAATTGCAGAACCAGTGCCTTTTCACGCTCATCGACGACGAAGATCGAAGACAGGCCCAAAAAGCCGAGGATCACCAGCAGCGGGATGAAATACTTGAGTTTACCCATGGTCTTAATTCCCTTGTCCTGTCGTGGAGTTCCGACGCAGCTCATTGAGCGGCAGGTAGGGGACAATGCCGCCACTGCCTTCAGCGCCTACGACGGAATTGTCGAGGATTGTCTTGTCGATCTCGCCCATGACACGTTGCATCGTTTCCAGATAAAGGCGTTTGCGGGTCACTTCGGGCGCCTTGCTGTATTCTGTCAGAACAGAGGTGAAGCGGCTCGCATCACCCTTGGCTTCGTTCACAACGCGAGCTCGGTAGCCTTCCGCCTGTTCGAGTGTCTGTGCTGCCTCACCCCGGGCTTCGGCAAGCACGCGGTTGGCATAGGCATCGGCCTGGCGTTGAAGCCTGTCACGTTCCTGTTCAGCAGCCTGAACCTGCCGGAAGGAGTCGATCACTTCTTCGGGTGGGTCAGCCTTGTCGAGGTTGACCCGGACGATACGAATACCGCTTTCGTACTCATCAAGCGTCTCCTGGATATTTTCCATCGCTGTATCAGCGATGATCCCACGGTCACGGTTGAGGATCGGGGCGAGGTTCGACCGCGCGATGATCTCACGCATGACCGATTCAGACACGGCCTGCACGGTCAGCTGAGGATCGCGAATGTTGAACAACAACAGCGACGGATCGGCAATATTCCAAACCACTTGGAAGTTGATGTCCACGATATTGGCGTCTGTTGTGAGCATGAGCCCTTCATTGCCGCGGCCCTGGCGCTGCCCGATGTCTTCGGTTCGCTCCGAAGTGACGTTGACAGTCTGAGCAGTGATGATGGGCCAAGGTGCGAAATTGAGACCGGGATTGCCGACCTGGTAGAATTCCCCCAGGAACAGTTCGACCGATTGTTCTTCCGGCTTGACAGTGTAGAAACTCTGGAAGAGCCAAAGTCCGAACACGACCAGAAGGCCGAGCCCAATGGTGCCACGGCTCAGGCCCGGGCCACCGCCCGATGCGCCGCTTCCGCCACCATCGCCGCGGCCGCCGCCACGTCCGCCCATGAGCACACGAAGCTGCTCCTGGCCTTTTTTCACAAGCTCGTCGATCTCGGGGATCTGCGGATCATTGCCGCCGCGCCCTCCGTTGGGCCGCTGGCCACGCTGATCGCCCGGACGGTCGTTGCGGTCATCCCGCCCGTCTCCGCCGTCATGTCCGCCGCCGCCCCAGGGGCCGCCAGAATTGCCTGCCATTTGCAGTCGTCCTCTCTGTTTGTATTCCCAGTAACTAGGCTATTCCTAAGGTGTGTGCATTTTCGCAGAATTCAAGCCTTGCGAACAGGCTCGCGCATCGTCACGATTTCCTCGCTCATCGTCGGGTGGACCGCAACGGTGCGGTCGAAGTCTTCCTTGGTTGCCCCCATTTTAACGGCGATACCGGCAAGCTGGATCATTTCCCCTGCCCCCGGCGCGACAATATGACAGCCGAGCACCTTGCGCGACTGCTGACTGACAACGAGCTTCATGAGCACGCGGTCCGCACGGCCCGCGAAGCTCTGCTGCATCGGTTTGAAGGATGTGCAATAGATTTCTACAGGTTCCTGCTCGCGCGCTTCCTCCTCGCTGAGCCCGATCGTGCCCATCTCCGGCTGCGTGAAGATCGCCGTCGGGATCAGCTCATGATCCACCGGCGTCGGATTGCCGTTGAACACCGTCTCGACGAAAGCCATCCCCTCGCGGATCGCGACCGGTGTGAGGTTCACGCGGTCGGTCACATCGCCGATCGCGTAGATGCTGGGCACTTTCGTCTGGCTGTATTCATCAACGATCACTTCGCCATTGCGGCCGAGTTCCAGCCCCAACTCCTCGAGCCCCATATCGCGCGTGTTCGGGGCCCGCCCGGTGGCGAACATGACCTCGTCGAAGACATCCGTCCTGCCGTTGGAGGCCTTGACGCGAATGCCCTCCCCGGTCTTCTCCATCTCGAGGATATTGGTGCCGAGGTGCAGGTCGACACCCTTCTGGATCATCTCTTCGCTGACCAGCCCGCGCGCCTCGCCATCGAACCCGCGCAGGATCTGCTCACCGCGGTAATACTGCGTCACCTCGACGCCAAGGCCGTTCAGGATGCAGGCAAACTCGCAGGCGATATATCCGCCGCCGACGATGAGCATCTTGCCGGGCAGCTTGCCGAGATGGAAGATCTCGTTCGACGTGATGCCCAGCTCGGCCCCTTTCTGCTCCGGCTTCACGGGCCAGCCGCCCATGGCCAGCAGGATATGCTTGGCGCTCTTGCGTGTCCCATCGGCCAGTTCGACCTCATGCGCGCCGACAAGCTTCGCGCGGGTATCGAATGTCTCGACGCCGCTGTTCTTCAAGAGGCTGCGATAGACACCCTCCAGCCTGTCCAGCTCGCCCTCCAGCTTGCCCCGGAAAGCCAGCCAGTCGAAATCGCCCCCCGTGACATCCCAGCCATAGGCCTGCGCATCTTCGATGTGGCCGGGATATTCGCTGGCGAAGACCATCAGCTTCTTGGGCACACATCCCCGGATCACGCAGGTGCCGCCATAGCGGCTCTCCTCGGCCAGCGCGACCTTCGCGCCGCCCTGCGCCGCGACGCGCGCGGCGCGCACTCCGCCCGAGCCGCCGCCGATCACGAAAAGGTCGTAGTCAAAACTCATGTTCAGTCCTTCAATCCATCAGGTCGGTGAAAAGGTTGTCCTCCTCGAGGAAATCCAGCCGGTCCGTCTCGACCGTGCCCGCGTTGATATCGCGAATCTCGACCTTTCCGTCGCCATAGCCCACGACCACCTGGTCGCAAATATCGATGAACAGCCCGTTCTCCACCACGCCGGGGATCTGGTTGAGCACGAAGCTGAGCTGGCGCACGTTGCCGATGCGGGCAAGGTGCAGGTCGAGGATGTGGTTCCCCTCATCGGTGACATAGGGCACATCCCCGTTCATCCGCAGCGTCGTGTCGCGGCCAAGCACATCCATGCTCACCAGCATCTCCTCGATCAGCGCCTTCGTGGTCTGCCAGCCGAAGGGGATAACCTCGACAGGCAGCGGAAAGGCGCCCAGCTGCTCCACTTCCTTGCCTATATCGGCGATCACGACCATCTGGTCGGAAGCCGTCGCCACGATCTTTTCCTGCAGGAGGGCCCCGCCACCGCCCTTGATGAGGTTGAGATCCCCGTCGAACTCGTCAGCCCCGTCGATCGTCAGATCGAGCCACTTCGCCTCGTCGAGCGAGATCACCTCGATGCCCACATCGCGGGCAAGCTCTGCCGTGCGCGTCGAGGTCGGCACCCCCTTGATCTTGAGCCCGTCATCGCGCACCGCCTCGCCAAGGCAGCGCACCAGCCAGGCGGCGGTGCTGCCCGTGCCGAGCCCGACTCTCATGCCGTCCTCGACAAACTCCGCCGCGCGCTTGGCGGCGACGAACTTGGCCTTGTCGATGGGTGATAATTCTCCGCTCATGGCAGCGCCCTTTTCTTGTCCCCTGCCGCCTTATAGGAAACTGCCGGAGCAGACGCATCCGTTTTCTTCCCGGAAAACGGACCTGAATTCGGGAACAACCGGCTCTGCCGCCGCGTCGTCGCCTGGGGTTTGCGCTGACGCAGGCCCGAAACCGGGGCAGATCCGGCGGCTGTGCCACGAACGGCGCACTGCTCAAGGTGCCACGCCCTTGCGCCGGCTTGAACATTCTCCCATGTCTGTTGAGAATTGGGGCGAGATCGGACAAACGCCGCATTTGCGCGCGCTTGCGTCTCAAATCGAATACCACGCTGCCACGCGGCGCGCTAGCTAAGCATGAAGCGGCGGCCAAGGCCCGCCCACGGCGACCGGCTGTCCAAAACCGCCCGAAGGATCGGCAACCTGAATGTTTCTTTCCGTTTTCGACATGTTCAAGATCGGCGTCGGCCCCTCCTCGTCACACACGATGGGGCCGATGGTTGCCGCTGCGCGCTTTCTCGATCTGATGCGCGCCTCGCCCTTCGAATTTCACGGCCTGAAAGGCTCGCTGCACGGCTCGCTTGCCTTCACCGGCATTGGCCATGCAACCGACGGTGCCACAATCCTCGGCCTTGCCGGGTTCGTGCCTGAAACATACGATGCCGAAAAGGCCGAGGCGACGCTCGCCGCGATCCGCGAGAGCGGCACGGTGACGCCTCCGGGCCTGCCCGCGCTTCACTTCTCGCCCAAGGAAGACCTGCTCTTCGATTTCGGCCCGCCGCTCGAGGGCCACGCCAACGGCATGATCCTCATGGCCACCGATGCCCAGGGCGACGTTACGCTCCGAGAGACCTATTATTCGATCGGCGGCGGCTTCGTGCTGACCGAGGCAGAGCTGGCCCAAGGCAAGGCGACCGATGATGACGGCCCGCCAATCCCCTACCCGTTCAAGTCCGCCGCGGAAATGCTGGACATGGCCAGGACCTCCGGCAAGTCGATCGCCCAGATGAAGACCGAGAACGAGATCGCCCGGGGCGGACCCGAGAACCTTCGCGCCGGCACGGCGCGGATCTGGCAGGTGATGAACGACTGCATCAACCGTGGGCTGACAACCGAAGGCGAACTCCCCGGCGGGCTGATGGTCAAGCGCCGTGCCAAGGGCATCTACGACGCGCTCCAGGCCGAGCGTGGCATGAACATCAACGCGCCGCACACGATCAACGACTGGATGAGCACCTATGCCATGGCCGTCAACGAGGAGAACGCGGCCGGCGGGCAGGTCGTCACGGCACCGACCAACGGTGCCGCCGGCGTGGTCCCGGCCACGATCCGCTACTGGCTCGATCACGTGCCCGGGGCCGCGGAGAGCAAGGTCGAGGAATTCCTGCTGACCGCCGCGGCCATCGGCGGCCTGGTCAAGTTCAACGCCTCGATTTCCGGTGCTGAAGCAGGCTGCCAGGCCGAGGTCGGCTCCGCCTCCGCCATGTCAGCCGCAGGCCTCTGCGCGGTCATGGGCGGCACACCCGAACAGGTGGAGAACGCGGCCGAGATCGCCCTGGAGCACCACCTCGGGATGACATGCGACCCGGTCAAGGGCCTCGTGCAGGTGCCCTGCATCGAGCGCAACGGGCTCGGCGCGATCAAGGCGGTCTCGGCCGCGTCGCTCGCGCTCAGGGGCGACGGAACACACCTTGTCCCGCTCGATGCCTGTATCGAGACCATGCGCCAGACAGGGGCAGACATGAGCGAGAAATATAAAGAGACATCGCTCGGCGGTCTGGCCGTGAATATCCCCAACTGCTGAACAGGGGTCCGGAAGGGCTTGCTGCGCATCGGGCTCGTGCCTGCGCGCGCCGCAGTACAAGCGCCTGAAAGCCCGCCATGGTGGATACGCCCGCAAGATACAACTTTAAGTTGCCTTACGCAGAATTCGCACCTAACGTACACGTCATGTCACAGGACCGTCCCCTATTGGGCATCGCCCTCATGCTTTGTTTCTGCGTTATCGCCCCCCTGGGCGACGCGGTCGCCAAGCTGATCGGAGAGTCGGTCGCGCTCGGGCCTGTCCTGTTCATACGCTTTGCCGTGCAACTCCTTTTGCTTTCGCCGTTCATATTCCTGGCCGCGCGTCCCTTGCGCCTTTCGAGAAAAGCCGGCTGGGCATGCCTGCTCCGCACGGTCCTGCACATCGCGGCGATCGGGCTCATGTTCACAGCCCTGCGCTACATGCCGCTCGCCGATGCCATCGCCATCGTCTTCGTGCTCCCCTTCATAAATCTTGTCCTTGGCTGGCTCTGGCTTGGCGAAACAGTCGGCATACGCCGTATCGTGGCCTGTGGCGTGGGATTCGCAGGCACGGTCCTGGTGATCCAGCCCAGCTTCGCGGCGCTCGGGGCGGTCGCGCTCCTTCCGCTCGGGGCGGCGCTGGCCTTCTCGCTCTTCATGCTCATCACCCGGCAGGTCTCGGCCGAGCTCGACCCGATCGGGCTGCAATATGTCTCGGGGCTGATGGCTACGGCGCTGCTCCTGCCCGCGCTGATGCTGGGCCCGGTCGCCACGCTCACCGAGCTGACATGGACGCCCCTCTCATCGCGTGAATGGGCCCTCGTGCTCTCACTCGGCGTGCTGGGCACGCTCGGCCATCTGGCCATGACATGGTCGCTCCGCCATGCTCCCTCCTCCACTGTCGCACCCATGCAATATATCGAGATTCCCGTTGCGGCCGTCATCGGCTTGCTGATCTTCTCGGAGTGGCCGAACGGCATGGCCAGCCTCGGCATCTTCCTGAGCATGGCCGCGGGCCTCTACGTGATCATCTACGAGGAAGTCAGCCGGCGGCGGCTGAATGCGGCTCAGGCCACGGAACAGCCTCCAGAAGAGCCGTGCACAACATCTCAAGAGCCGCAACCGGCACAATAACAAGCAGTCTCGGTGAATCGGCTTCCAGCCGGACGGGACCGGTCACCAGATTGGACGTGCCGATCTGCTCACCCGGCGCGAAGCGCACCTCATCCACATCCCATCGCAGCCCGCGCGAGCGCGCACGCAGCCGCGCCAGCGGGAAAAGCGAGAACCGGCTGCCAAGCGACAAGTCGATTTCCAGGCGCGGCGGCGCGAGGCAGATTGCATCGTCGGGACCGATCAGAACGGTGGGCCGATGCGCAAACCGCGCGAGCCCGTGATAGGCTGCCAGTTCATGATCCGCCCTGCCGCCGATGAACCCGGCTCCGAGAACAAGCGGTGCCGCAATCCGCGCAAGGCATTTTTCGAAATCCGTGCTGTCCTGCTCCTCGACCCGCGTGGTGCGGTCCTCGCCCAATGCCACCAACGTCTCCGGGCGCACGGAATCGAGGTCACCGATCACATGCTCCGGAAAAACCCCTGCCCCAACCAGCCAATCCGCCCCGCTATCGGCGGCCACGAAGCGGCGTGTCACCGCTGCGCCACGCTTGAGCGCCGCCGCGCGATGTTTGCCGCCGCCGACCAGGAATACTGGTTCCATGGAGTGAACAATCGTGGAAATCATCAGTATTTAAGCCTTATTCAGGAATAACAGCCACATTCTTGACATGAAATGATACATTTAAAACCGAAGATTCGGTCACGTTTCGACGCTCTGGGTCTTCATTAACTGTCGCAACAAGAATTTCTGTGGCGAGCATCAACATGGTTAACAACAGCAAGATCCTGACGGTCTCCTATGGAACCTTCTCCTGTACGCTGGAGGGGTTTGACGACTCTTTCGGGACCATGAAAGCCATCGCCGAGTATTTCCGCGACCTGGCCGCTGATGACCGTTACTTCGGCGCGGAGCCCCCGGCACCCGATGCCGAAATGCTCGCCCGAATCGCGGAACGCGAAATCGCCCGCCGCGTCGAGGCGCATCGCGAGGACAATACTTTCGTGCTGCGCGCCGATACGCAAGGGTCCGCCGCCAACCCCGCCGCGCCGTCACCCGAAATGAAAGAAGAGCCGGAAGCCCCGGTCGCACAAGAACAGGCAGAACCCTCTGTTTCCGAAGCTGTCGCCGACAGCGCGACGCAAACGCAGGAAGAACAGGCCAGCTCCGAGCCGGAAAGCACCGATGCTGGCGTCGAAGCGCCCACTTCTGAACCAGCTCCCCTAGAAGCCGAGGACGCTCCCGAGACAGCCGAAGCCGACACGCCCGAAGCATTTTCACAGGAAGCAGACAGCGAAATCGAGGGCCTGTCCACACTCGTGGCCGAAAGCCAGGCATCGGCCGAGGCCGAAGACGTGCTCGAAACGCAAGAGAGCCAAACTGAAACCTTGGAAGATACGGACTCCGAAGAGGCTCCCAACGACAGTTCTTCCCAACTGCCTGAAGAAGACCCCACGGGCGACGACACTGACGACGATCAGGCGGAAGATCAGGCGGACATCGCTCCCGCAACGGCGGCTGCACTAGAACCCGACAGTGTCGCGGCAAAGCTCCAGCGCATCCGTGATGTCGTTTCTCGCAACGAGACAGCCTCCAGCGGCGGTGACTACTCGGAAGACGAGCATGCCAATGATGTCCTCTCCGATGAAGAGGCCGCGACCGAGGAATTCCTGACCGGCGCACAAGACGATATCGCAGCCGCCCTCGCCGCCGATGACGAGAAGGAAGCCGCCCAAATCTATGCTGACGAGACGGTCACAGAGCGTGCCGCCGAGGACGAGGCCAAAGCCGAGGCAAGCTCCGCTCCGGAAGACGTATTCGAGATCGAAGAAGACGCCGAGGACGATATCGGCGCTCTGCTCGACAAGCTCAGCGCCTCCGACGCCGCGGGCGAAACCGATCCGGCCAACGATGCGCTTTCTGCCGAAGCCTTTGTCGATGAGACCGAGGACGAGGCAGAAGACGTGTCGGAAGACGTGTCGGAAGACCTGGCGGAAGATGAAGCACCTGCGCCGGTTCGCGCCCGTGTCATCAAGATGAAAAGGGAAGACTTCGAAGCCGCCGTTGCTGGAGGCGCTCTCGAGGAAGACGGCGGCAATGAAGATGGCGACAAGGAAAGCTCGCTCTCTGCCGATGAAGAAGACGAGCTGATGCGCGAGCTCGCCGCCGTTGAGGCGGAACTAGCCCAAGGCGGCGCGCAGGAGACAGCTTCGGATGATTTCGACGAGGACGGCGACGACACGACCAATCTTTTCTCCGATGAGCTGGACACGGACGAAGACGAGGACAACGCAGATGCGGCGATCGCAAGCACGCTCCGCTCAGAGCGCGGCGTTCAATTGTCCGAGTCGGGTGCCGACGAGGAAATGGGGCGCATCCTCGAAGAGACCAACACAAAGCTTGAAGAAGACGAAGGCCGCGGTCGCCGTAGCGCGATCGCCCATCTTCGCGCCGCCGTGAAGGCCACGAAAGCCGAGCGTGATCTCGGGGGCGATCTCGGCGCGACGGGCCGGGACACGGAAGTCTACCGCGATGATCTCGAGACCGTCGTCCGCCCGCGCCGCCCCATGACAACGTCCCATACCGCGCGTCCGCGCCGCCCGGCGCCTCTGAAGCTCGTCGCCGAACAGCGCGTGGATACGCCCAAGCCCGAGGGCCCCGTTCAGCCGCGCCGGGTCAGGGTGTCGCAAGCACAGATGACGGCCGAGGACGCGGAGGATAGTTTTGCGGACTATGTCGAGATGGTCGGAGCACATAACCTCTCCGAAGTGCTCGAAGCTGCGGCTTCTTACATGGCTTTCGTCGAAGGCCAGGACGCGTTCTCGCGCCCGCAGCTCATGCAGAAGCTCGGCGAGACGGAACATGCCGACACATCGCGCGAGGATCGCCTGCGCAGCTTCGGGCAGCTCCTGCGTGCCGGAAAAATCCGCAAGCTCGGCAGCGGCCGCTTCGAAGCGGCGGAAGACATCGCCTATCGCCCCGCCTCCTGAGCGGGACGCTTTTCTTACTCCACGGTGCCGGTCGCACCACACTCCTGACTGCTCTAACTCGGGGCGCTCCTTGGCGAGCGCCCCTTTTTTCAGACAGGGACCACGGCACGCCCTGCGCCCCCGCCATGAAAAAGGGCCAGGCTTGCGAAAAGCCCGGCCCGCCGACTTGCTCCCGGCCTCCCCGGGAGCAAGTCAGACTTTTTCCTGCGTATATTTGCGCAGCTCCGTGCGCGCCACCTGCCGCCGGTGCACGGCGTCCGGCCCATCGGCAAGGCGCAGCGTGCGCACATGCTTCCACATCGAAGCCAACCGCGCATCCTGGCTGATCCCCTGCGCGCCGAACATCTGCACGGCCTCGTCGATCACCTTGATCGACATGAGCGGCGCGACCACCTTGATCTGGCTGATCCAGGGCGCGGCGGCGCGTGCATCGCCCTGGTCCATCATCCAGGCCGTCTTGAGACACAACAGACGCGCCTGCTCGATCTCCATGCGCGCATTCGCGATGATGTCGTAATTCGCCCCGAGCTGGGCGATCGGCTTGCCGAAGGCGACACGTTCAAGCCCTCTGCGGCACATCATCTCAAGCGCCGCCTCGGCCTGCCCGATGGCGCGCATGCAATGGTGAATCCGCCCCGGCCCGAGCCGCCCCTGAGCGATCTCGAAGCCGCGCCCTTCGCCGAGGATGATATTCTCGGCCGGAACACGCACATCATTGAAGCGGATGTGCATATGCCCGTGCGGCGCATCGTCGTCACCATAGACATGCATCGGCCGGAGCACTTCGACCCCTTCGGCATCCGCCGGCACGACGATCATCGACTGGCGGTTGTAGGTGCGCACCTCCTCGCCGCCGGTCTTGACCATGACGATATAGACCTTGCAACGCGGATCGCCCGCGCCGGAGGACCACCACTTCTCGCCGTTGAGGAGGTAATCGTCACCATCACGCACACAACTCATGGAAATATTCGTGGCATCCGAGCTCGCTTCGTCCGGCTCGGTCATGAGGTAGGCGGAGCGAATCTCGCCTTCCAGAAGCGGCTTGAGCCAGCGTTCCTTCATCGCCTCCGAGCCATAGCGCTCGAAAACCTCCATGTTGCCGGTGTCCGGCGCCGAGCAGTTGAAGACTTCCGCCCCCATCGGCGTCTTGCCCATCTCCTCGGCGAAATAGGCATATTCCACGGTCGACAGGCCAAAGCCCTTGTCGCTGTCCGTCAGCCAGAAGTTCCAAAGCCCGCGCTCCTTCGCCTTGGCCTTGAGCCCTTCGAGAATCTCCGCCTGCCGCTCGGTATAGCTCCAGCGGTCGCCCTTGCCGATCTCGGCGTGGTATTCATCCTCCAAAGGCATGATCTCGTCGCGGATCATCGCCTTGACGTCCTCAAGAAGCTTTGCGCTCTGCGGTCGCAATCCCAAATCCATAGCTCTCTCCCATTGCTCTTGGCCGCATAGAACGCCGATGCCCGGGGCGAGTAAAGGCCCGGGGCATGTTTCGTTGCGTCGCAGGGACGGAAACACTTTTCGATTGTCCGGAGAAAAATGGTGCGGTCGAGAAGACTCGAACTTCCACGGGTGTTACCCCACAGCGACCTCAACGCTCGTAGGGAAATCGCGGATATCCAAATTAAGCCATTAATATACAATATTATCTTTGAAGCTAAGGCTTATAGCGAGCCACCTTCCTTGTCGTCTTGCTAAATAAAGGTTGCCCCAGAATACCTTCAGGGCGACTACCATGCTTGATCGTGTGTCTTGCCTATGTCTAAGGCCGTGATATTCGCATAACGCGTCAACCATCGCTGCCAGTTCGTCGTCTTCAAGCCGCATCTGCCGCCTTGGGTCAAGGCGAAGGGAATTATCTAAACCTGATAGATCGAGACGCCGCTCTGGCATTGTGGTCGCTAATTTTTAGGAGAAAAGTATCTTCGAAGCGTGGGACTACAGGTCAATAGAAAAGATGGGGAAAGAATAGTTTACTTAAGGAAACCCAAACAAACATTGATACCCCAAGCCAGCCAAAGGCAAAGGGGATGTTATCGGGAACAGTCACAAGGACCAGGAAAACGATTCCCACTGGCATAATAAACAACTCGCTTAGTGGCGGCATAGCTGCTGCTAATAGAACTAAGACAAGGTTCACGCCTGCGGCCGCAGCAATAAGTTGCAACATCAGCCTAGCTCCTATGATATATGTTGATGAAAACTGCTATCTGCAGACAAAAACGTAAGAGCGTGTCCTCCGCATGAAGCCCCCGGCCACGGACTGCGACATGTTTGGATCGTCTACAAAGCTAAAGTTGTCAGGGCAATCTTGTGCCGCAAATCGAAGAGCGAATTGGTACATCCGTTGTTGTATGGAACCTTCTGTTTCACCCAACCCAGGTGCCGCTGTTAAGACTAGGAGTTTTTTATTTTTACTGAGTTGGTCAACCGTGTACTGGATGTTGCCAGTGCCACCAACTTGCGTAGTTTCGGCTATTTGAGTTGACGGTGGGGTATAGTCGCAGGCGGCCAAGAACGCCCCCAAGCCTCCTGCAATAAGTGCGTTAAGTCCCTTCACAGAAAAAACCTCCATGTTCTATAAGCGCGTTCTGGCTTGTCTTCGATATATGCAGCTGCCCCGTGTGCCGCTTGCTTACGTCTTTTTTCATTCGATCAGCCCATTAACATTTTCAAGTTAGCGGTCAACTTTTATGCTGTCTTTGAATCGTTCTTCTCTGTTACGTTCGTACCTTTTGCAGTCGGCAGCGACCCGGCCCGGATCACCCATCAGCGCCCCAAAAATCTGGACGGATACCGTTTATCGCTTCAGTGGCCGCGCTTTATGGATGCCAAGTGACGACGCTTGAACTCTAAATCGTAGCCGTGCCCGTATTTCGTTCCCACGCCACCAACAGAACTCCAGCCTCCAATAGCGTCTGTCAGTTCCATCGGTGGCCCAGCAGTGCGCTATCTGTCCCTCAGCGTGTGACGAAAACAATGGCATGTCAATGGAACAACATTATGCCTGATATGCTTGTTGAGTGTGTTGCTTGCGTATGTGGCAAGGCAAGAGTTGTCTTTGACCCATCGAGGGAATACGAACCGCTGCCCGTCTGACCGCTTGTGCAGCCGCCTCATGGCCTCTAGCGCAGCCCCCACCAAGGGAACTTGACGTTCTGAACCAGCCGTCTTGAGGCTCCTCGCTTCGTGTGGTGGCGTGATAGTAAAATTCTGCACAACTCAGTAGATCACGCGTCTTGGGTTCCAGTGTCTTGAGTAACTGCTGAATATCAACCGGCTGGACAACTTCAGCAGACCAAAGCGTCGAAGTTTTTCTGTAAGGGCTGAACTCAGAAACTCTGACCCGCTCTCTGTCTCATCCAAGACTTACCCTGACCGTGGTCTTGCCAAAAGAATCCGCGACCTCTCTAGGGACGCGACGATTGTAAAAAATATGAGGTGCCACGCTGAACCGTGTATGCCAGTTTGTGTTCCATTTGTCTCTCCAAACGGATGTTAACCGTCGGACGACAAAGAAAAAATCTGGAAAGATTGGTGCGGTCGAGAAGACTCGAACTTCCACGGGTGTTACCCCACAGCGACCTCAACGCTGCGCGTCTACCAATTCCGCCACGACCGCACTGTCCTTGGCTTGGTGACGGAGCGTGTAGCGAATGGCTCGGCGGATGTGAAGCGGAAAAAACGCACATTTGCCCAAAATCCTCACAATTCTCGGCGCGGGTCCAGTTCGCGCGCCGCGCGGCTCTGTCGGATCAGGACGAGAACGGCCAGGGCCGTCGCCGCGATCACTGCGATGAAGCCGGGCCATTCGAAGCCGCCGAACAGGCTGTGTGACAGGAGCCGCCCGGGGAAGAGCGCGAATCCCCCGGCGCCGACAAGCCCGGCGGTCGCACCGTAGATCGACAGCTGGTGCTCGCGGATGCGCCGGGTGCGCGCGGCGCGCACCGCGTTCCACAGGCTCACGAGCGTGACGATGGAGAGAATGTGGATCGGGCTGTAGGGGCCGATCAACCGAATGCCCGTGATCGCGAAGGATGACAGCGCCGTGACCGCCATCGCGATCACCCAGAGCCGGCCCAGAAAGCGATGCGACCCGTCCCCCTTGCGCCGGAAGAGGATGAGCGGCGTCAGAATGAGGGCTGCCAGCGCGGCCACGAGATGGATTTGCACGTCCGCAGGCGCGGCGAGAATCGGGGCAAGGTTCATCGGATCGTCTCCTTTTGCATTTCATGCGGCTGGGCTAGAACAGGGCCGTGAGCGGCGCACGCGCCGATGCAGCGAAATGCAGGAGCCCTTCGTGGAAGACACAGTTACGCAAGTCGCGCTTCGTGAAACGCGGACCACTTTTGCAAGCCCCAGGGCGCTGGCCGCCATGGCCGCAGCCGTCGCCCTGCTGGCGCTCGCCGGGCCGTTCGGCACGGGTGATGCCCTCGCCTTCGTGCCACGGCTGGCCTACTGGACCTTCACCGTGCCGATCACCTATGCAACCGGCAGCCTTGTCGGGACATGCGTTCTCGTCGCCATGCGCCGCAGCCGCCCGTTCTGGCAGGCCATGCCCGCCGCCGCCATCGCCGCCGGGCTCGTGATCACCGGCGTCGTCGCCCTGCTCAACTGGATCACCTTCGGCAGCGGCCTGGAGCTCTTGCCGCTCTCGGCGATCTTCCTGGCCTCGGCCATCGTGACAGGCGCGGTGATCGTACTCAGCCGTGAGCTGGAGCGCGAAACCGAGGCACGCCCCGTGCCGCCGCCCCTTCTCGAACGGCTCGACTTTGCCAAGCGCGGGCCGCTCCTGTCGCTCTCGGTTCAGGATCACTATGTCGAAGTGGTCACTACCCGGGGCACATCACTCATCCTCATGCGCCTTTCGGATGCGATCCGCGAGACAGGTGCCGACACCGGCATGCAGGTCCACCGCTCCCATTGGGTCGCCTTCGATCAGATCGAAAGCGTCACGCGCGAGGGCTACAAGGCCCGCATCACGCTCAAGGACGGGCGGGACATTCCCGCGTCGCGCAGCTATATCCCGGCCCTGAAAGAAGCAGGTCTCTTGCCACGCTGAGGAAAGACAATGGTCGAATGGAAGATATCCGACACGCTCGTGCCCTACGAGGAGGCGCTTGCCTTCATGGAAGCGCGGGTCGAGGCGATCGCGAAAGGCGAGGCCGAGGAATGCGTCTGGCTGCTCGAACACCCGCCGCTCTACACCGCAGGCACGTCGGCCCGCCGCGAGGATCTGACGGACCCCGAGCGCTTTCCCGTCTATGAGGCGCGCCGGGGCGGTCAGTATACCTATCATGGCCCCGGCCAGCGCGTCGTTTATGTCATGCTCGATCTGAACAGGCGCGGCCGGGACGTCCGCTGCTTCGTGCGCGATCTCGAGGCCTGGATCATCGCCACGCTGGCCGCGTTCAACGTCACGGGCGAGATCCGCGAGGGCCGCGTGGGCGTCTGGGTCCGGCGCGATGACAAACCACTGGCGGCAACGGGCCAAAAGACCGAAGACAAGATCGCCGCGATCGGCATCCGCCTGCGCAAATGGGTGAGCTTTCACGGCATCTCGATCAATGTCGAGCCCGAGCTCGAGCATTTCTCCGGCATTGTCCCCTGCGGGATCACCGAGCACGGGGTGACCAGCCTCGTCGATCTCGGCCTGCCGGTCACGATGGACGATCTCGATGTCGCCTTGCGCAGCACTTTCGAGCGCGTCATGACGCCGCCCGCCTGCGATTGAAGCCAGGCCGCTGCGAACGCGATTGCGGTTGCGTTGTCGCGTCTCAATTCGACGCGGCTTTCCGCAAGATCGCCGCCCGCGTCCATTTGTCTGTTGCATCCCCGAAGCGTAATGCCCAACTTGCTGGCATACGCGCATCAAACGTGAATCAAAGAGGTATCTTAGAGATGCAGAAATTGAGTTTCCTGGTCGCCGGCACCTTGATGGCCGCCTCCCCCGCCTTCGCCGAAGGCGACATCGAGGAGGGTGAGAAAACCTTCCGCAAGTGCAAGGCCTGCCACATGGTTGTCTCCGATGACGGTGAAGAAATCGTCAAGGGCGGCCGGACCGGCCCGAACCTTTACGGCGTGATCGGTCGCGTCGCCGGCTCCGTCGAGGACTATCGTTACGGCAAGGGTCTTGAGGAGGCCGCAGAGGCGGAATTCGTCTGGACCGAAGAAGCGCTCGCAGCCTACACTGCCGACCCGCGCGGCTGGCTGGCTGACAACGACTTCGCGAGAAAGTCGAAAATGTCCTTCAAGCTCCGCAAGGGTGGTGAGGATGTTGCAGCATGGCTGGCCTCCGTCGGCCCGGCTGTGGAGGAAGACGCCTCCGAAGACGGCGCGGCCGAAGACAGCTGATAGCTGTCGTATCTTGTGAAACATCACGAAAGGTCGCGCATATCAACGCGGCCTTTTCCTTTTGCAGGGCCGGAACCAACCCCGATCAAACCGTCGCGCCGGGCCCTCAAGGCCGGTCACAACGATTGATCCGGCGCAAGCGGGTGCGACAATATTATTTGATCTGCGTCAACTTACGCCGTTGCTCCGCCCTTCGACACATTCTAAAAGAAGTAGCTGAGACACCCTGCACGGGCAGATTCTGTGCAGTCGAAATTTGCACTCTAAGGGAGGCATCGCATGGCAGACGCAGCCATCCACAGTCACGACCACGAGGACAACCGCAGCTTCTTCACGCGCTGGTTCCTCTCGACGAACCACAAGGACATCGGGATTCTCTACCTGATCGTCTCGGCCTTCACCGGCCTCATCGCGGTTCTGTTCACCGTTTTCATGCGCCTCGAGCTCATGGAGCCGGGCGTTCAATACATGTGCCTTGAAGGCTTCCGCCTCTTCGGCAGCGGCGGTGACGTCTGCACGCCGAACGGCCATCTGTGGAACGTGATGATCACCTATCATGGCGTCCTGATGATGTTCTTCGTGGTCATCCCCGCGCTCTTCGGCGGATTCGGCAACTATTTCATGCCTTTGCAGATCGGCGCGCCGGACATGTCCTTCCCGCGCATGAACAACCTGAGCTTCTGGCTCTACGTTGCCGGCGTCCTGCTCGGCGTGGCCTCGATGCTCTCGCCCGGCGGCAATGACCAGCTCGGCTCCGGTGTCGGCTGGGTGCTCTACCCGCCGCTCTCCGTGCTTGAAAGCGGCATGTCGATGGACCTTGCGATCTTCGCGGTGCACGTCTCCGGCGCATCCTCGATCCTCGGCGCGATCAACATCATCACGACCTTCCTGAACATGCGCGCGCCCGGCATGACGCTCTTCAAGGTGCCGCTCTTCTCCTGGTCGGTCTTCGTGACCGCATGGCTGATCCTTCTCGCCCTGCCCGTTCTGGCCGGCGCGATCACCATGCTGCTGACGGACCGGAACTTCGGGACAACCTTCTTTGACCCCGCAGGCGGCGGCGACCCCGTGCTTTATCAGCACATCCTGTGGTTCTTCGGCCACCCGGAGGTCTACATCGTCGTCCTGCCCGGCTTCGGCCTCGTCAGCCACATCTTCGCCACCTTCTCGCGCAAGCCCATCTTCGGCTACCTGCCGATGGTCTGGGCGATCATCGCGATCGGCGCGCTTGGCTTCGTCGTCTGGGCGCACCACATGTATACCGTCGGCATGTCGCTCACCCAGCAGAGCTATTTCATGCTCGCCACGATGACGATCGCGGTGCCGACCGGCATCAAGGTCTTCTCCTGGATCGCAACGATGTGGGGCGGCAGCCTCGAGTTCAAGACACCGATGCTCTTCGCCATCGGCTTCCTGATCCTCTTCACCATCGGCGGCGTCACGGGCATCGTTCTGAGCCAGGCCGGCATCGACCGTGCCTATCACGACACCTACTATGTCGTGGCGCATTTCCACTACACCATGTCGATGGGGGCGGCCTTTACCATCTTTGCCGGTATATACTTCTATATAGGCAAGATGTCGGGGCGTCAGTATCCCGAGTTCTGGGGCAAGGTTCACTTCTGGATGTTCTTCATCGGCGTCAACGTGACCTTCTTCCCGCAGCACTTCCTGGGCCGTCAGGGCATGCCGCGCCGCTACATCGACTACCCCGAAGCCTTCGCCTACTGGAACTACGTCTCCAGCTGGGGTGCGATGCTGAGCTTCGCCTCGTTCATCCTGTTCTTCGGCATCATCTTCTACACGCTCTTCCGCGGCGCGAAAGTGACCGAGAACAACTACTGGAACGAGTATGCCGACACGCTGGAATGGACCCTTCCATCCCCGCCGCCCGAGCATACGTTCGAAGAGCTTCCCAAGCAGGAAGACTGGGACAAGGCACACGCTCACTGAGCGGAGCGCCAGCCAGACAAAACGGGGCTCCGGTAAACCGGGGCCCCTTTTCATTTCGGGATCAGCCGATGTTCACACCCAGCCTGACCTTGTGGCTTTGCCTCTTGGCCCCGATCATCGCCCTTTTTCCGCTGCACAAGGGCGGTATCCTGCGAGGCTACACGCTCGCCGCAGCTCCCCTCCTGCTCGCGGCGGCGCTTGCAGCGGGCGGGCGCTACAACACCTCGGTGCTGACACTCGATACAGGGGCCCTGTCCGAAGCCGTGCTGCCTGCCTTCGTTCCTTTCGCAGGGGGTGCGTTGCTGCTGATCTGCGCGCTCGTCCTGTGGCTTCAGGCAGCAAGGGATGCGCTCTTCTACCCACGGCTCGCGCGCGCGCTCTGCGCCCCGCTCAGCCTCGCCGCCGCCTCCGCCGTGCCGCTGGCCTATGCGTCGGTCTATCTTCTCGGCGTCGTCAAATGGGAGTTCGCCGCACTGCCAATCAAGGCGCTCGGCATCGCCGGGCTCCTCGCCGGTGCCGTCTCGGCCCTTGCGCTTCTGACTTTCCTCGGCCAGCTCGTCCTCAGCATCATCCACGCCCTGCGCGGCAAGATGAGCAGCCCCTGATGCCCTATACTTGGCAGGATACGCCCCAAGGCAAGCGCCTCACGCTCTGGCCGCACCGCTCGCTGCCCATCCGCGGCTTTGCTGCGGTTTTTCTCACGGCCTTCATTCTCGCCATGCTGCCGCTCTTCGGGCTGATCGGCACATCTCTCCTGTGGGGGATGCTGCCCTTCGTGCTGGCGGCTCTCGGCGGGCTCTATTTCGCCTTCATGCACACCTATCGCACGGGAGATGCAGAAGAAGAGCTGACAATCGGCAGGGGCGAGACGCGCCTTTCCCATGTGCCGCACAAGGGCGCGCCGCGCGAGTGGAGCTGCAACACCTACTG
Organism: Rhodobacteraceae bacterium 63075; assembly: GCA_003417655.1. GTDB lineage: Bacteria > Pseudomonadota > Alphaproteobacteria > Rhodobacterales > Rhodobacteraceae > Lentibacter. The sequence goes on along the minus strand of QVMW01000008.1, from coordinate 59,280 downwards.
GACCCGCGCGCAGATCTATCCAAGCCAGGGCCCGGTCCCCTTCTACATCACGCTCAAGGGAAATGGCCGCGAGGTCGAGCTCGGCAGTTTCCTGTCCGAAGATGAACGTAAGGTGCTGATCGGTGAGCTCAAGGACGCCCTGCGCCGCGCCGGGGCTTAAGCGCATGAGGTAGTTTGGCACCGACTGAGGTCAAGGGAGCCGAGCCTTGGTTGAACGTTGATGCAGCCGCGCAGGGCGTACACTGGCGGGTTTGTCCGCAAAACCGCCCTCACACCGCTCAGGCCGTGAGCTCCGGAGCCTCCAGAACCTGCACGGCATTGATCCGCCAGCCGTCTTCGCCTTCGATCATCTGGTAGTCGAGCAGGTGCAAAGCCCCCTTCTCGTCCGTGATGAGCACTTTCTGCCAGAGCCTCCCGGCAATCTCGCGCGCCTCGAGAAACTCGACGCGACCCGGCCGCCACACCATCGGATAGCCGTTCCGGACCATCGCGCCGAAATTCTCCGGCGTGCGGAACATGCCTTGGATGTTCGGGCTCGCAAACTCAAAGGCCTTTTCGAAATCATCGGCCTTGAAAGCCGCGATCTGGCCGGCGATCACCGCTTCGAGTTCCACGCTTTCCTGGGCTTCCGCAGGCTTCAGGAACAGCCCCAGAACGATGAGCATACTCAGGACAATCTGTTTCATGACATCCTCCCTTTCATAACTGGGTTACGTGAAGGCACCCGACACAGACCAAATTTCTCTCCAGAAGCCGGCGATACGACACCCGCCACCTGAAGAACTTCAAGACCAGGCCGTTGCTGACCCAGAAGTCCACCGGCAATAGCTTTCGGGAGTTCAGCAGCTCATATCCCGTCGTCATATGCGAAGTTCGCACCTACCCGTCACTCCGGTTCAGCCGCTCTGTCTTCTTGCAGAATTATCCCGAGGGACTTATCGCGCATCGCTTCGCGATACGCTGCCAGCCTCGCGGTCGCCTGCGGCGAAGCGCTTGGGGGGTCCGGGGGGAGCGGCGCTCCCCCCGGCCGGTCGGATTTTCGCGAAGCGAAAATTCGAAATCAGGCAAGCTCGCCGCGCAGGGCCTTCTCGATCAGCGCGATGCTCTCATCCACGCCATAAAGCGCGATGAAGGAGCCGAAACGCGGCCCCTGGCTCGCGCCCATCAGCACTTCGTAGATCGCCTGGAACCATTCGCGCAGGTTCTCGTAGCCATGGTTCTTGCCGACGGCGAAAACGATGCTCTGCAAATCCTCGCCCTGCGTGTAGTCCAGCGCGCCCACCGGCTCCTCGCGCCCCATGGCCGCGTTCTTGCGCTCGATCATCGCGCGCGCCAGCTCCGGGTCGCGCAGCGCGGCGACGAGATCTTCCAGCGCCGATGTCTCGGCCTCGGTCGGGGCGCGGAAGGCCCGCGTCGGCTTCACGAAATCCTCGAAGTAGCGCACGGCATAGCCCGCCGCCGCATCGAGCTGCGGGTTGCCTTCCGGGCTCGCCTCGGGCGCGTAGCGGCGAATGAAGCCCCACAGCGCCGCCTTGTCCGCAGCCCCCGAGACGCTGGCGAGGTTGAGCAGCATCGAGAACGGCACGACCATGTCCGACTTGGGCACATCGCCCGAATGAATGTGATAGACGGGGTTGTTAAGCCGCTGCGTGGCATCCTGGCTCTCGTAGGCGCGAAGCTGCTGGTGATACTCGTCGACCGACCGCGGGATCACGTCGAAATGCATCCGCTTGGCCGTCTGCGGCTTGAGATACATGAAATAGCTCAGGCTTTCCGTCGAGGCATAGGTGAGCCACTCGTCGATGCTCACGCCATTGCCCGAGGATTTCGAGATCTTCTCGCCGTTTTCGTCGAGGAAAAGCTCGTAGGTGAAATGCTCCGGCTTCCTGCCGCCGAGCACCTCGCAAATCCGGTCATAGATCGCCGTGTTGGTCGCGTGCTCCTTGCCATACATCTCGAAATCGACCCCGAGCGCCGCCCAGCGCGCGCCGAAATCGGGCTTCCATTGCAGCTTCACCTTCCCGCCCGTGACAGGCAGGGTCCATTCGCGCCCCTCTTCGTCGTCGAAGGTGACGGTGTGGTTTTCCGCGTCCACATGCTTCATCGGAACGTAAAGAACACGCCCCGTTTCGGGATGGATCGGCAGGAAGATCGAATAGGTCTGCTGGCGTTCCTCGCGCAGGGACTTCAGCATGACCTTCATAACCTCGTCATAGCGCTCGGCGGCGCGCTTGAGCACCTCGTCGAACCGGCCGGACTTGTAGAAGTCCCGAGCCGAGATGAACTCGTAGTCGAAGCCGAACGTGTCGAGAAACCGCCGCAGCATGGCGTTATTATGGTGCCCGAAGCTCTCATGAGTGCCGAAGGGGTCGGGAACGCTGGTGAGCGGCATGTGCATGTGCTCGGCAAGCAATTCCTGCTGCGGCACGTTGCCGGGAACCTTGCGCATCCCGTCAAGATCGTCGGAGAAACAGACAAGCTTCGTCGGGATGTCCGAGATGACCTCGAAGGCCTTGCGGACCATCGTCGTGCGCAGCACCTCGCCGAAGGTGCCGATATGCGGCAGGCCCGAGGGCCCATAGCCTGTCTCGAAGAGCACATAGCCCTTCTCGGGCGGCATCTTCTCATAGCGTTTGAGCACACGGCGCGCCTCGACAAAGGGCCATGCCTTGGAATTCATCGCAGCCTCGCGAATGGTGCTCATCGTCTCTCTCCGGATCGCCGCCGCGCCCCATGCGCGGCACTGGTTCACGTCTCCTATTGGCAAGCGCCCGATAGGTCAATATTCTGCACTGCAACATGAGCCGGAGGACCCCCGCATGAACAACGCCACGCCGCACCCGATGTCACCCCAGGACTGCCTCGTCGCGGTGATGATCGCCGTCTCCGCCTCCGACGAGGATATCCGCACCGCGGAGCTGGTGAAGATCGAGAGCGCCGTCGACATGCTCCCGGTCTTCGCCAATTACGATGCCGACCGCATGAATACCGCAGCCCAGACCGTCTTCGATCTCTTCGAGCAGGAAGACGGGCTTGACGCGCTTTTCGGGCTCATTCGCGACAACCTGCCGGAGGCGCTCTACGAGACGGCCTATGCGCTCGCCTGCGATGTCGCCGCCGCCGACGGCACGCTGCACGACACCGAGCTGCGCCTGCTTGAAGAAATCCGCTACGAGCTCAACATCGACCGGCTCCATGCCGCCGCGATCGAGCGCGGCGCCCGGGCGCGGCATATCACGCTGTGACCTGACCGGACTGCCACGACGCGATGATCGGTTCCAGTGCCGCGAAACTGCACGTCATGACAAGAGCGCCGTCTCTTCGCTTCCCTCCAGCAGGTCCCGGACCAACGGGTTGGGAAAGCGGCGCGGCAGCGTGATGGCGTAGAAAGTCTCCTTGATCCGGGGGTGCTCCTTCGCTTCGGTCAGACGCCCGTTCATCAGCTCGTCCTTGACAACGATCGGGGCCACCAGCGCCAGCCCGATATCCTCCCGTGCCAGCAGGCGCATCATCGCCATGTCATCCACCTCCGCCGCGATCTGCGGCCGGATGGACATCCGGCTCGCCATGGCGTCGAAGGCGGTGCGCAAGCTGTTATCGGTGGTCGGCAGGATGAAGGGCTGCTCGCTCAGGAGCTCGCGGATCGGGCGGTCCGGGTCGAGCCGTGCCGGTGTTCCGACGACACTGACCGCCTGCTCCCCGATCCGGTGCGTCTCGTAAGGCGCCAGGCTGTCGTCGGGCGGCGGACGGTTCATCAGCACCACGTCGAGATTGAGCGTTGCCAGGCCTTCGAGCAGTTCGGTCGGGCTGCCCGACCGCAGGATCACCTCGACATCCATGCGCGACAGGATCGGCCTCAGAAATCCGATCTGGAAGTTGCGCGACAGGGTCGCCAACGCGCCGACGCGCAGCGCCTTGCGGCTCTGGACAGTCTCCGTCAGCGTCGCGACAAGCTCCTGCCCGGTCGCGAATATCGCATCGGCATGATCGAGCGTGATCCGTCCCGCCTCCGTCAGGTGCAACTGCCGCCCGCGCCGTTCGAACAGGCTGTGGCCGAGACGCTCCTCCAACTGCTTGATCTGGACCGACAGGGCCGACTGGGACAGGTTCAACCGCTGCGCCGTGCGCGTCAGGTTTCCGTCATGCGCGACGGCCCAGAAATATCTCAGGTGGTGATAGTTCAACGGCATACGTTCTATTTAATCGAACGTAATTGACAGAACAATGAATTTTTCCTGCAAGCGTTTCTATCCTACTCCTCCGCCGAGGCCTTTGCCCGAGGAAATGAAAGGATTGCGATCATGGCTCATCTCTACTTGCCCCTTGTCAGCCCGCTGCTGCTGCTTGCGGCGGCCTTGCTTGCGGCGCGGAACCCGGGGCTTCGTCCGGGGCGAGTGCCCCATCTGGCAGAGGCCGCCGCTTTCGCCGCCTTCGTGGTCGCCTCCGCATCGGCCGCCCTCCTCGTGCTCGAAGGCCCGGGCACATCGGCATTGATCGGCCTGTTCGGCATCGGCCTGACGGTCCAGCTCGACGCGGTCAGCGCCGTCATGCTGGTGCTGGTCAGTTTCGTCGGCTGGATCGTGCTGCGCTATTCCAGGACCTACATGGACGGAGAAGCCCGGCAGGGCGCCTTCACCGCATGGATGTCGGCGACGCTCGCCGCGGTCCTGTTTCTCGTCATGTCCGGCAATCTCTTCCAGCTCTTCGCGGCCTGGGCGCTCACCAGCCTGTCACTGAACCGGTTGCTCCTGTTCTACCCCGAGCGCGCCACGGCGCGGCGCGCAGACCGCAAGAAGGCGCTCATCGCGCGGCTCAGTGAAGCCGCGCTGGCCGGGGCGGCGATCCTGCTCTTCGCCGCGACCGGAACCTCCCAGATCGAGACCATCCTCGCCACGGCAGAGGCAAACTGGATGACCATGGCTGCCGCCCTGCTGATCGCCCTTTCGGCCGTGCTCGCCTCGGCGCAATTCCCGCTGCATGGCTGGCTGACCGAAGTCATGGAAGCGCCGACACCTGTTTCCGCCCTGCTTCATGCGGGCGTGATCAATGCCGGAGGTTTCCTGCTGATCCGGTTTGCCGACGTGATGCTGCTGGCCCCGGGGGTCATGGCGCTGCTCGTCATGCTGGGCGGGTTCACCGCCCTTTTCGCCGGGCTGGTGATGCTGACCCAGCCGGCGGTCAAGACCTCGCTGGCCTGGTCGACCATCGCGCAGATGGCCTTCATGGTCATGCAATGCGGCCTGGCGCTCTTCCCGCTGGCGCTGCTGCATATCGTGGCACACTCGCTCTACAAGGCGCATGCGTTCCTCTTCTCCGGCGAGGCCGTGCGCAATGTCGCGGCGATCCGCCGCCCCGGCCCGATCGCCGTGCCGAGCGCGCGCAACGTGTTGCAGGCCTTCGTCATCGCCACCATCGTCTACGGGCTGGTCGGCGCGATCCTCGGGTTTGACGGCAAATCGGTCCAGGCCATCGCCCTCGGCGTGATCCTGATCTTCGGCGTTGCCTACCTTTTCGCTCAGGGCTTCGCGGACGCCGCGCCCCGCGCCCTGATGCGGCGCACCGTGATCTACGCGCTGGTCACCTCGGTGAGCTATTTCGCGCTCCAGATCGTGGCGCAATCGCTGACCGCCGGCACCTTGCCGCCGACCCCGGCCCCCGGCCCGCTGGAATGGGCGCTCATCGTCCTCGCGCTCGTGAGCTTCGGCTGCGTCGCCGTGGCCCAGGCGACATTCCCGCTCTGGGCCTCGCATCCGGCGGCCGCGGGGCTCCGCGTTCACCTGACCAACGGTCTTTATGCCAATGCGATCTTCGACAAGCTTCTGGACGGATGGTCCAGGCGCGAAACCGCCTGAAAGGAACAGCCTCATGTTTGCAAAACTTGAATCCTACCCCGCCGCCCTGCTGGAACTCGCCGCCTTGGCCAATGACGCCGCCAAGGCCGTTCCCCCGCTCTTTCCGCTCTCGGCGAATGTCGCGGTAAACCCGTTCCTCGGCCAGACCGGCGAACCCCTTCGAGTGACCGCCGCGCGGCTGGCGCGCGTGGGCGGCGCGCGCATCACCCCGGCGCGCGCGCACTGGGCCGAGAAGCTGCGCGCGGAAGACATTACGCAGGCGGACCTGCTGGACGCCTTGGCGGCGACCAGTGCAGGCAGCGATGCACCGAGCCTGCAAGAGATCATGCAGGCCCTGGAGACAGAGCCCTCCGCGCCCCGGGCCCTGCCCACCGTGGCCGAACTCGCGGCAGACGTGTCAGGCATCGACTGGCCCGGCCTCATCGAGGAGCGCATCGGCGCATGGGCCGCCGGGCATTTCGACCAGGGACAGGCGCTCTGGCAGCAAGCCGGCGCCGGCGGCGCCTTCAGCGCATGGCGGGATTTCGCCGCGCGCGACCTGACCCCCGAAATCCATGGCCTCACGGGGTTCTGCGCCACCGTCGCGGAAACCAACAGATCGCACTGGCGTTCAATCGGCCGGGCCTCTGAGCGCCTTGGCGTGGATGCCGACGCCGCCGCAACGGCCTTCCACAGGTGGCTGATCACGCTGGGAGGCTGGGCCCAATACGGGCGCTACCTGCTCTGGCAGGCCGAACTGGACGGCGAACGGGACGACACCACGACAGAACTACTGGCGATCCGGATGGTCTTCGACGAGGCCCTGTTCGATCTCTACGAGGATCAGATCGCGGAGCGTTGGGCCGAGGTCGTCGCAGCGCACCGGGCCCCGGTCACCCCGTCGCAGGATGATATCATCGACGCAGTGCTTCAGGACGCATCCGAGCGCGGCGGGCAACGCGCCCTGGCCGGCCGGCTCGAGGCAGGCAAGCCGCGCAGCACCGGCGCGCGCCCGGACGTTCAGGCCGCCTTCTGCATCGACGTGCGGTCCGAAGTGTTCCGCCGCGCCCTCGAGGCGCAGGACGGGGCCATAGAAACGATCGGCTTCGCCGGTTTCTTCGGGCTGGCCAGCGCGCACAGGGCCGCGGGCTCGGATGTGCGCGAAATGCGCGGCCCCGTGCTGCTCCAGGCAGGGGTGACATCGCGGGCGAGCGAGCCCGGGGAGGCCGACCTGTCCCGCCGCTATGCCGCGCGGGCCAAGCGGGCCTGGGGGCGGTTCAAGCTTGCCGCCGTTTCATCCTTCGCCTTCGTCGAGGCTGCGGGGCCGCTCTACGCGGCAAAACTGCTGCGGGACTCGCTGGGGATCAGCGGCAAGGCCAAAGCCGAGCCCATCCCCGGCCTCGAGCCCTCGCTCGACCTGGAAACGCGTGTCGGCATGGCAAAATCGGTGCTGTCGGCCATGTCGCTGACCGACAATTTCGCGCCGCTCGTCCTGCTGGCCGGTCACGGCGCGGACGTGACCAACAACCCGCATGAAAGCGCGCTGCAATGCGGCGCTTGCGGCGGCTACGCGGGCGACGTGAATGCACGGCTTCTGGCTTCTCTGCTGAACGATGCAGAGGTGCAGCAGGGCTTGCGCCAGGGCGGGGTCGATATCCCCTCGGACACGACCTTCCTGCCCGCCCTTCACAACACGACAACGGATGAAGTCACGCTCTTCGAGCAGGACTTGCCCCGGGGCACCCCGGCAGACGCGCTCGCGCGTCTCAAGGCGTGGCTCGCCGCGGCCAGCGCCCTCGCCCGCGCCGAGCGCGCGCCGCGCCTGCCGCGAGCCGCCAGCGCGGCACGCGTGTCGCGCCGGGCGCAGGACTGGGCCGAGACCCGTCCCGAATGGGGGCTGGCCGGATGCCGGGCCTTCATCGCCGCGCCGCGCGGTCGGACCAACAGTGTGGATCTGTCCGGGCAGTCCTTCCTGCACAATTACGACTGGCGCCAGGATGACGGGTTCGGCGTGCTTGAACTGATCGTGACCGCCCCGGTGGTCGTCGCCAGCTGGATCAGCCTGCAATATTATGGCTCGACCGTGACGCCATCCCTCTTCGGAGGCGGCAACAAGCTGCTGCACAACGTCGTGGGCGGCATCGGTGTTCTGGAGGGCAATGGCGGCGCGCCGCGCCCCGGCCTGCCATGGCAATCGGTGCATGACGGTGAAAGCTACCAGCACGACCCGCTGCGCCTGTCGGTGATCATCGAAGCCCCGCAGGAGGCCTTGTCGGACATCCTCAGCCGCCATCCCGGCGTGCGCGAGCTGTTCGACAACGGCTGGCTTCACCTGATCATCATGGACGATGAAGGCAAGCTGGCATGGCGCTATCGCGGAAACCTGGAATGGGCACCCTTCGAGGATCAATCTGCCACCGCCCGCCCATTGGCTGCCGAATAGCCCGCCGGAGGGCCGGGACGGCCAGGATGGCAGGCAAGCCGGCATCACTTTCGCCCGAAACCTGCCGCCGGCATCCAGGCGGCGCGCTTTGGCCGGCGGGGCATCTCCCCGTCACGCCACCTGCGCGACCGTTTCAATGATCTCGCTGGTGTCCTCTTTGTCTGCCTGACGGGCAAACTCGAGATAGAAGGTCGACCCTACGCCCAGTTCGCTGACGTAATTGATGGTCGCGTTGTGGCGCTCGACGATCTGCTTGGTGATGTTGAGGCCAAGGCCGGTTCCTCCGACCTTGCGCACATCCGAGGAATCAACCTGGCTGAACTTGCCGAAGACGCGGTCCTCAGAGCCTTCCGGTATCCCGACTCCACTGTCCTCAACCGCGATAAGGATGCGGCTGTCCCGGGCTTCCACGCTGACGCGCACCGTTGCGCCGTCATCGGAGAACTTCAGGGCATTGGACAGCAGGTTGTTCATCACCTGGATCAGGCGGCTGCGGTCTCCCGTGATCCGGGGGGGCTCCGTGCAGGGCACGAACGAGACCGTGATGCCGAGCTTGTCGGCATACCCCGCGGTGGCTTCCACGGCCTCCTGCACCAGGTCGTTCGCGTCGATTGGTTCGAACTGGAACGCAATCTCGCCGGTTTCGATCTTTTGCAAGTCGAGCAGATCATTGATCAGGTTGGCGAGCTGTCGCCCATTCCTGGCCGCGATGCCGAGGACGGGCCTGGCCTTCTCGGGCACCTCGCCAAGGACGCCGTTATTGACCAGCTCGAGCGAGCCGATGATCGAGGTCAATGGTGTGCGCAGCTCGTGGCTGACCGTGGACAGGAACTGTGTCTTGATCTCCAGGGCGGCCTTGGTGCGCTCGTTCTCCTCCTCGATCAGCTTCATCTGCTCCAGCCGGTCCTGGTAGCTGAGATAGAATTTCACCGATATGTCGATGATGAAGTAGAGCACGAAGATGATCGTGAAGAATTCCAGCCATATCGGGGAGCTGATGGGCGGCGAATATCGTATCACGTCGAGAAACGCGATGTAGAGAAAGGCAAAGCCGTAGATCGAGAGGCGCACAAGCAATACGCCGATAAGCTGGCTGTTGTACATCGCCGCGAACACCGACGCGGAAAAGAGGAAGAAGAGCGGTGTGAAATGGCCACCGGATGTCTGCTGAACCGCGATATTGATGATGAAGACGCTGATCGCCAGCGCGCTGACGATCGTGTTCAGGAAGATGCGCGTGAGGATCTTCCGGCCCACGACCGGATCCTGACCATCCCAGGCATCTGCCCGCCGGCTCAGGATCTGGTCGAGCATTTCCGTCAGGACGACGACCCCGTAACAGGCAAAGACCGAGACCGGATCGAAGTAGAATGACGCCAGCGCAGCCGCAGCGAAAAAGCTCGCCTGACGTTGCCAGACGAGGCTATTGGCAAGGGTCAGGTAATCCCTGATCCGCTGTTCACGGCCGTCCGCACTGAACCAGTTCAGACGGTCAGCCCGGTACCTGTTGAGGTTCTTCATAAAAGCCTCTGCTGCGATCGCTCACTTAACCTCTAGAGCACGAAATACCCCTCAAAGCACAAACACTTGCTTAACCCTTAAAGCACAAATATGTCGAAAATCCGCCGTTCCTCGGGCGGGGTGCAGGTTTTCCTTGGGCTTTCCGCTGCGAAATCTCAGCTCCGAGAGCAGCCGCGCACCAGGCTGATCCTCGTGTCGTTTCCTGCTCAGGCTGCCTTGTAGCGGCCCTTCTTGGCGGCGGGATAGACCCCGAAAAGGTCCGGGAACGCGATGCTCGCATTCGGGAAATCCTCGAGTGGGCCGAAAACCGGCGTGCGTTCGAGAACCGCGTCGCGCTGCTCTCGGAAATTGGCGGTCAGAAGCTGGATCGGTTTTTTCAGCCCCGGATAGCTGCGCGGTTCCATCGCCGGCTCGTAGCCCAGATAGCGACGGTAGAACGCCGTATGCTCGGCCCGCACGGGGGCAAGCGCCACGTCGATGTCGTAGAACATAGCGGCGAGAAACGGGACACGCAACGCCAGGAAGTGCAGCGGCACGCGCCTGTCGCGGGCTTCGGGGTCGGTCACGAAGCGGGTCGGATCGAGAATGGTCTGTCCGGGCTTCAGATCATCCAGTATCTCGGGAAAGACCTCCAGCGTCGGCGAAACGAGGCAAAGCCGGGAAACCAGGTGCAGCCGCATCGCCGCAAGTATCTTTCCATCCATCTCGACACCGACATGCACGCAGTTCTCGGTCTCGTCATAATCGTCGGTCATGAGCCCGCGCGCGTTCTTGGCGATCGAACCTTCAGCACGATAGCACTTGTAGCGCAGACGATAGATCTCCTCGAGATCCCGGCTCTCGGTCAAAACCCTGTAGCGGGAATGCGTGAGCGCCTCGACGACATGCTCTTTCATGATCGATCCTCCCGCCCCGGCTCCAAGGGCGCCGCACGGCAGACGAGCAGATCACTGTAGCCGCGATAAACCGACTCCTGCCTGACGATCTCGAATCCGGCATCGGTCACCGCCGCTGCCATCTCCTCCGCGCTATGCGTCCAGTAGACGCCTTTCTTCTGGGCGTTGAGGATACTCGTGTTCTGCTTGGCGATCTCGCGCCCCTGCCAGAAAACCCGCAGCGCACCGAGCAGCCCGAGCTTTTCGCGCAAGCTCCTGAACAGGTAGCCGCGCCAGTCAGCCACGTTCATGTAGCGGCCCAGATCGATCAGGTAGAGCCAGCCGCCCGGACGGAGCAGCCGGCGCAACTCGCCGAGCCTTTGTTCTTGCGAGGGCATCGCGTAGAGCGCGTGAACGCAGATGACCAGGTCGGCTTTTCCCTTTGCGTCGACACCCTCCAGCCCGCAGGTCTGGTAGGAGACGTTTTCAAAACCGGCCAGCTTGGCCTGCGCCAGGCCGGTCATACCCGCGTCAGGCTCGACGAGGCGAATTTCGCTGTCGGGGCAGCAGCGGGCGGCGATCTGCGTGTAGTTTCCCGTGCCGCCGCCGATATCATAGATCAGCTCCGGCGGCTCGATCGTTGTCAGGAATGTCTCGAAATCCCGCAGCAGCGCCTTATAGTCAGGGTTGTGCTCTGACAGCAGGTCGTAGGCGCTTGCATAGGCGCTCCAGTCGGCTCGCGCAGACAGGTCTTTCTTTTCAGACTGGCCAAAAAGGGCGGGAGACGCCCTCTCTGAACGAGTGAGTGACGGCATGTCAGGATTGCTCCAAGCTTCAAGTGAGTGGGCCTTGTTGCTTGACCTCATTGTTTATCAACACGTTACGCGACGAAGCTCATTTATCAAGGAATTTTTCCACAATGCAGCTGAATCGTGCCGAATGTTTCCAGGCACGAAAATATCGGAATGCCCATAGATAGCGCCGACAGGTGATGTGCAATCGGTGATGCAGGGGGGAGCAGCGGTGTCAGCTGGCCTTGGCGCAGTCACGAAATATGGCCTCACGGGCAGGCACAACCTCAAATTGTAGTTTGGACAAGCAAGCATCCGAGACGTTTCTGCCTCATGAGCGCATGGCCATCTCGACTGCATGAGACCGCCCGGTCCCAACCGGGAAGGCCACCGCGCCAGGCTGCAAAAATGTGACTGCCAAATGACAATTTTGTCAAAATTTGGGCGCAGATTCCTCCGATCGGACAAAAAACGACCCCAATTCCCGGCGAAACAGGAGGCGATTCGGGCGGACACCGGAAATCAGGAGGCATGATGCAGCTAGTAGCGATTGATGACGACGGGGCAGCGCTGGATCTCGTCGCACATTTTCTCGGGATCGCATCCCATGACAACGTCAATGCAGCCCCTTCTTGCGCCGCGGGACCTGAAGCTATCTTCGAGATGACACGGCAAGAAGCGGTTTCGGGCGATCACGGTTTGCGTATCGTGGACGCCAACGCCCGGTAGCACTGACCCGTCCTGCTCCGCGGCACCACGAAAGAAATCAGGCACCTATCCAGGCACACCGGCGTCGCACGCCGCACCGGTCCATTTCCCAGGGAGCGGCCCAAGCCCGGCGCCAGTGTCGCCACGTTCCAGCCATCAGAACCCGGATGGGACAGAGCACTCAGCCACGGCAGCCTGGCCAGACCGACCTGTGACCGCGTACAGAAAGCAAATGGCGGAACGGACGCGAAACCCACCCGGCCGATTCGCCCTATCGACTAGGTTTCTGAAAGTCGAAGAAAATTTGAAAATGGCGGAGACGAAGGCCGCCAAATTACTGCTGCAATAGCTATTGGGCAGCTGCGATCTGCTGCACTTATAATAGTATTATCAATGTGATAGATGACTTTTGGCTTGCATCGACTTGCATCGACATGCAGTAAGTCGCGGAAACGTTGATGGTAAGGATGATGGTAACAGGATGCCGAAACGCGCAAGAGAACTGAAGGCAGCGCAGGTCAAGAACCTGACCAAACCAGGTCGTCATAACGTCGGTGGCGCGACTGGGCTCTACCTCAGCATCACGGAAGCCGGGGCTCGATCCTGGATACTCTGCGCCAAGGTTGGAGGCAAGCGGCGCTATATGGGCCTTGGCCCCTACCCCGAAGTGTCTCTGGCTGACGCGAGGGAGCAAGCGATGGAGCTGCGCCGACAAATTCGTGCGGGGCGCGACCCCGTTGAAGAACGGCAAGCTGAGCGCGCAGCCCACGCAATTGCAGCCCAGCAACGCACCACGTTCGCAGAGGCGTTTCAGCGCTACTTCGATGAGAAGATTGAGGGCGAGCTTTCGAACCAGAAGCACATCAAGCAGTGGAAATCGACAATTACGACTTACGCCTTTCCCGTGATCGGCAACAAGGCAGTCGCGAATATCGTGCTTGATGACCTCCTGCGGATCTTGAAGCCGATATGGAGTGAGAAGAACGAGACAGCTTCACGTGTGCGGCAACGCATTGAAGCGGTCCTGGACTGGTCGTCGGTCATGGGCTTTCGAGAGGGCGAGAACCCAGCTCGTTGGAAGGGCAATCTGCAACAACTTCTCCCCTCTCCTGGCAAGATCCAGAAGTCACGCGGGCAGCCAGCCGTGGCCCTCGATCAGGCCGCTGACTGGTTTAAGGCGCTGCAAGCGCGCAATGGAACGGCAGCGCGCGCTCTTGAGTTCCTGACCCTGACAGCGTCACGCTCCGGCGAGGTCCGCGGTGCGATGTGGGATGAAATTGATCTGAATCAGCGGCTCTGGACCATTCCCGCCGAACGCATGAAGGCAAGTCGCGAACACCGTGTCCCACTTTCTACGGCGGCGGAGGACTTACTCAAGAGGCTTCCGAGGCACATGGGGTGCGAATATGTCTTCCCCTCGCCCAAGGATGGTCCGATGTCCGACATGACAATCTCCGCAGTGATGCGCAGAATGCACGCCACTGAGGTCGACGAAGGACGTGCAGGGTTCCTCGATCCACAATCGCGCCGCCCGGCCGTGCCGCATGGCTTGCGCTCTACCTTTCGGGACTGGGCTGCCGAGCGCACAGATTACCCACGTGAAACGGCCGAAATTGCGCTCGCGCACAATGTCGGCAGCGAAGTCGAGCGAGCCTATCGGCGCAGCGACATGATTGAGAAGCGGCGGGCGATGATGGAAGACTGGGCGGATTTCGTCATGGGGCGTGACAACGTCTGATGTCGCTCTAGCTTGTCCAAAGCTAATGCCCTCAGACATTTCTGGATCATAGCAGAGAGTAGAGTTTTCCGGCTCGTTTGAGTTTTAGGGATCGAAGAATACGCAGGATTCCATGAAGAGTTCGATGTGCCGAATTTCCGCGTCGCTGGCTGGAATCTTCGTGAGTTAAGAGCGTCTGGTTGGCGCGTAGCAATCATCTGGGAAGTGCTCTCTGGAAGCTACGATCAAGGGGTTGGTTGGCGTCCTTGTTGGTAAGGTGCCGATATTTGAGGAGCCTGCGGGTTTGGGTCACAAAGAACCTGATAAATGAATGAGACACAGGACGTGTCAGAGCAAGTGATCGTGGTCAGTTCTGGATGGGCCGATCGACCTTCTCCAGAACTGACCGATGTTCACCGACTCTCCCAAGAAGAGGACGTGCGCTCGACCTTCAGAGCAAATATCTTTTGCAAGGGTGCCTAGATGTTCACAAGCACAGCCTTCTCGACGATAGAGTCCCCCTAAACTTCTTACTGCACCCCAACTACAGTGACACGCTCGCGGGCACGCGTGATCGCCGTGTAGAGCCATTTCTGCGGGTCATTCCCGCCGACCCAGCTCTCGTTGTCAACGACCACGTTGTTCCACTGGCTGCCCTGCGCCTTGTGCGCAGTTAAAGCGTAGCCGAAGGTGAACTGGTGGATTTTGGCGAGGTCTTTCTTGGAAAGGCGAGGCTCGCCAGCCTTGAAGAACTCCGGTTTGACGCTGATACGAAAGGCCGGCTCATCCGGGTAATCTTCGGATATCACCTTCATCCCGTATTGCTTTGTGTATTTGCCCAGCTTCGGATCGCTGACGACCTCGAACATACCACCATTGAAAACATCGAGTTCGTAGTCATTCTTAAGACACACCAAGCGATCCCCTGAGACGGGCTTCTCCGCTTCATAGCCAAGGCAGTGACGGACGTACGAGTTGAGGTGATGGCGCGTCGTATTGCGCCCTACGATAAGCTGATCTGCCTTAAGGATTTCAGCCGTGTCCAGAGTGCCATCGGGAACGACCTTGCTGTCCCCGTAGACGCCGTATTCCAGAGGCCGTCCCTCACGCACTGCCGTAGCCAGACGAAGGACTGGGCTATCCTGCGCCTGCCTGTGAACTTCCGTGAGCATCGCATCGGGTGTAGCCTCCGTGAAGAAGCCCGCCCCTTTCACCGGGGGGAGCTGTGCGGGGTCGCCAAGCGCGAGGATGGGCGTCTTGAAAGACATCAGGTCGCGGGCCAGCGTCTTGTCGACCATCGAGCATTCATCCACCACAATCAATGCGGCGGCCGCCGCGGCACTATGACGGTTCAACTTGAACGTCACACGCCCTTCTTTGTCGCGAACCGGCTTGTAGATGAGCCTGTGAATAGTGCTCGCACCCTGACACCCGTTCTTCTGCATCATCAGCGCCGCTTTTCCCGTGAAGGCCGCATAGACCACAGGACCATCCAGACCATCGGCCAAGTGCCGCGCAAGCGTTGTCTTTCCGGTGCCGGCATAGCCGAACAGCCGGAAGATCTGCTTCTTGTTGGCTTCGAATTTCAGCCAAGCCGCAACGGTATCATGTGCGGCTGACTGCTGGGGTGAGAAAGAGAGAGACATGGGTGATGTTCCTTCATTTTGCATGGGTATGTGTTCGCCGGGTTTCACCGACGGTGTGGAGTTGTTGTGGGATGTGTTGAGACGGCTTACTGGTATCCGGGCCGGAGCTGGGTTTCTGCAGGCGGCCACGGCTGCTTGGGGCCGTGGACCATTCTGGAAGACATGTAACGCGCCCCTAATTTCCGAGAGAGTTGAGAGAAGTTCTTAATAACTGCTATATAGATATATAGGGGGGCGTTACGTCCGGAGACGTAACGCCCCCCTATAGTCTTGTTTACTTCATCTCTGTTCTTCAACTCATCATTAGGGGGGCGTTACAGCTCAACCGTCCGACCTAGGGCAACTGACTGCTCTATTCGCCAGCTCCTTCTCTCGCTGTCTCGCGCGGTACCTGGCGACCCGCTCCCGGGTGGCCAATCTCTTCTTCTCCTCAAGCGGATCCGCAGCCCCCGTCGCGGCTTCGACCCTTTCGGTGACCTTTGATCGAACAAACGAGCACTCTTTGCGATGGGGACAGCTCCCGCAGACTGGATCATCGGCGGAAATCCCCGGCAGGCCGAAACAGCTTTGAAAGAATGCGCTCCTCTTCAGCTTGCCGTAGTCCTCAGGAGCATGTTCGCCAGCCTCCCGCTCCAGGTGCACCCGCTTGGCTGCCAGCTCTACAGCCGAGGCACCGATTGGGGCGCAATCCTCCAGGCGAAGGTAGCGCAGGGCATAGACGTATTTCCCAAGAAGGAAGTCCAAGGGTCCCTTATGAAGCTTCAGGCTTTCGACAAGGTCTGACCGAAACTGGCACTGTGCCGGCAGCCCTTTGTCATTCTCGACAGCATACTGCCCCATCGGCTCGATGCGGCCCAGCTCCGTCAGGTGATGCTCCGATGTCCAGAATTCAGCAAGCTTGCAATACCAGGCGTCATGGGCCTTGGTGCTGGGGCGAAGCTGGTTAGGCTGCGGCGCATGGTTGCGTTTACACCTCGACGCGAAATCGAAGGCGAACCACAAATATGTCCGATAGGGCATGCCGAGTTCGTCGGCATGCTGGCGCGCTCTCCAGAGCTGGGTCAAATGGGCGCTCGGCTTCCAGAAGCTCAGCTTTTCGCCGATTCTGATATTCTTACTCTCTTCAAGATCCACGTTTTGCTTATGGTAGTTTCTGTAGGCCTCTCTGTATTCGTCATGAAACGCTTTGGTAGCTTCGAAAGGCGACATGAAACGATAAGCCGGCCATTTGGCCACCATCAACTTCGCCTCATGGGCGCGGTATTCGCGCGGTATGAATTTGGTGATACGCACAAGCTGCTTGAGGCGAGTATCATGTTGCATATTGGCTATGAGCATAGCTTCTCCTTTCCCGGAATCCGGGTTGTCTCAATTGAATGGATTGATCAGGTGGGCTTCGCGTCAGACCCAGTGGGTCTCTTCCTCGCCGAGGTCCCAGCGGCCATCGGTCCAGAAGCCCAGCTGCATCGCGACGTTGCGGAGGCGATGGAAGCGGCGTCTGGCATTACTGATCCAGGCTTTCTTGTAGCTGGACATTTCAATATAGAAGCCGGCGCGATAGCCTTCTATCCGAAGAAGAAGCTCTGTCGCCCTACGCTCAAGCAGACGTTCCTGCTCTTCACGCGTGAGACGTAACAGCCGCTTCAGGGGCGGAAAGGGGCTGAGATAAGCCGGGACAACCGGAACCTCCCTGTAAGGCAAGCGCACCTCGAAAGAGCCAGTTGATTGATCATGTGTGTAGGGGGTATATTCCATACGAATGTTCCTTTGTTTGTGCTTTGGGACTTCATTCGGCGCGGCAGAGATCGGACCCTCTGCTGCGCCGCGCTTTTCTTGTGTGTCGGTAATTTCTCTCTGGCATGCACCTCTTCGTTGTTGGTCAAGTTCGGGGCTTTTGGGGCAACCCGCGTTCTGGTCATTCGCGCCGTCAGCTAGATGTCTGTGACCTTCCATTGCGGCAGTGACCGGCGGACCTGCTTGTTCAATTCCTCGAGAATCTTGTTCAGAGTGATGGCTTTGGCGATCGCGGCGGCCTTGTCCGTGTCATCCGAGTTTTCCAGCTCCTTCAGCCGCACCTCGATTTCCCTTCGCTTATAGGTGTTCACGATGGCGGCCAGCTCAGTGGCGGCATCCAGCAGGCAGTCGACGATTACCTCGGCACGACCGACAGCTCCTTCGGCGCCTGGAAATATCTCCTCAACGCCATGAGTAGCCTGCTCGGACGCAAAGGCTTCAGGGCCACGCTCATCTTCGATTACCGGTGGGCTAATGCCAGCAAGCTCCAGTGCTAGTTCAACGCTCGAATAGTTTCCCTCATGTTCGAGGAACTCCGAGAAGGTCTCCTCGAGAAAAGGGTATGAGCTGTCCGCGTTTGCCTTTCGCTCAGCCTGCTTTCGAGCGCGCTGCACTCGCTTTTTCTCTGCTTCAGTCATTGCCATGTCGAATCTCCTCTTTGGGGACGGGGACTTTATATGTCCCCATCCCCGTCCCGTCAAGAACTATTTAGGATGTGCTCCACCGAAGGCCACCGCCAAGCGGTACAAATGTGGATGCGTCAGCTGCAAGAAAGACTTATCGCCAGGGATGCAGATCCGCGCAGACGGATGCCCCTTCCAACCAGAAAGCCTGTCCTAGGACCCGGCATGCAACTATGTGCGGGATAACCACCTGTGCCGGGGCAGCGCCTCCATTGCACCACGGCCTGAGCCGCAATAGCCGCCTTGCCGGAACCATCTGGGACACCAACCCTATCGACCGCTCACACCAGCCAGGGTGGCCGATAGGGTCATAGGATTCGAAGAATGTGCTGCGCAGCACCTGGGCAGCGGTCAAAGCAAATCGCGCGCCACTTCGCGCGCAGCCGATCCATCATCGCTCTACCAAGGCGGTCTTCGGCGTGGAGAGTGATACTTGGGGATCTCCGTGTTCCAGTAGATCGTCACCTTGCCTTATAGCGGCGCGGTCAGCGGTCCCTCCGAAAATCTTGATCGGGAGCGAAAAAATCTTGGCACAACCCTCGGCTCGCTCGCTGCCGCGCAAGAAATCGTTAGGGCCACTCCAATGCTTGGCTCGGCCGTTCCATCAGTGACGATACCACTCAGAAGCCCTGATCAATATGTTCAAGGATCTGATCCAGCTCACCGAGCTTGGCCAGCCGGATGCAGACCAGGTCGGCGTGCGAGAGTTCCTTCATGGACTTCAGGGCGGAATGGCGACCGTATTGCGCTTTTCCGTCTTTGCCCTTGGTCGTGAAGAGTGCGGAGGCCGGAGCGCGCCGAAACTCGAACGCCCCGTTCTCAAGAAGCTCCGCAACATATCGTTCGGCCGCCCAAAGATTGGGGGCGGAGGCCGGTCCTTTTTCGAACATCAGTTCGACAGCCCCACCCTGACGAGTGAGTATCAAGTAGCGCGCTGCCTTCGACCCTTGATGACCAGAAGGGTGCTCCAGAGCACATGTATCCAAGCGCTCAAGAATGGCCTGCCGCAATTCATCTCGTGTCATTCCGCCACCTGGCGCATCGCCCTTTCCGACAACCGCTGACGGATCAATCTCTCGCGATCCTGAACGAACTCCGACAACTGCGCGGCGGTCCAAAGGTCCAGCTTCTGACTGATCATGTGGCGCTCCTTCTCGGCATCGCTACGACTGGTGATCCAAGACCCGAACGGGATTGTCCCTTTCTCAAGGTTCTCCGGCGCGGACAGGAGCTGGAGATTGCCCAACCTGTCCACGGATGCAAGGATTTTTTTGGATCTGCGATTCTGGCAGGTTCATGCCCATCAGGACACGCCTGCTCGCATCAACACGCGGAATGATGTGATCAACGTGGTAACTTGTGCCACCCCAGCCGAGATCATCATAGAGAAGCGAAAGAGCAAGGAAGGTCTTGGACTTCTTGTATTTCAGGTCCAGCAGCTCCTCGATTGCGCGTTCATCAAGCTGCGTCTGGCGACCACCAGTAGCCAGCGCATCATAGAGCTGCTCTTCGGGAAATGCCCGACCGAGTTCCTGAGCAGATGTGTCGGCACGGTTCGTGTCCCAGCTTGAAACCGCCAGGCGGCAGCCGTCGCTGACCGCAATGATGGCACTGAGCAAAGGCTTGGGCATACCCATGGCTGACTTTGCCGCCGCAGTGGAGCTGCACTATCAAGAAGAGGCTGGCGCCGGCTCATCGTCTTCCGAGGACTGATGGCGCGCTTCGGACCCTGACCATTTGGCCACCAGAGCCGCTGAGAGCGCCCAGGGTGCGCGAGCAGGCGTTTGCGCAGGGTGACTGTAATCAGAATGCTGAGCGCGCTCAGTGAGTCTCTCAGCCAGCCTGCCGAGCATCCAAGCGACCAGAAGACGCCCAGTTGTGCCAGATGCTGTCGCCCCGCTCAGCGTAGCTCGGTGTTCCGGGAAGTTTGGATATTGGCAGCGAACCGGTGGGAATGTGGTCGCTCTGACCCAAAACTCCTTCCACACCCCAAAAGCACACGCCGAACCTTCGCGAGTCCTGGCTCCGTTCACGTGCTTTTTTTCTCCAGCATACGTTGACCAGCCAAATATCGACGCTTCTGACGCCGGCAAATCGTCCAGCATGAAGTGCCGTTACACCTAGATTCGCTGTTTTCGGGGTGTTTTGGCGGAATTATGCAACCCTGTTTTCCTTATTTTTAAGGCTGCGAGGGGGTTGCATATGTAAACTTCCCTGTGTCGCGGCGACACAATGCAACCCCCAAAAGTGCGGTTTTCGAGGGGTCGCAACCTGGACGCAACCCTTATGCAACCCCTCTGTCAACCCTTACGCAACCCTGTGTCAACCAAGGTGGGAGGTTTCGCTCGCCCGGAGCTGGTGGCGCCAGAAAGCATCCCCATCGCTGGACAAGGGGATTTCTAGGACTTCGATGTCGTCTTGGGATCCGGCGGGCGGCTTATGTATGGAAGTCCAGCCATTCCTAAATTTTAGTCGCGTTGAAAGCGTGCCAGCGGACTAGGGTCCGTACTCAATTAGCGGATTCCCTTTCGAGCTTTGATCTGATTCACTCCCGCTGAGAATTGTCGGGAGCAAATTATGACACGAAATCTCTTTTGGCTGAGCGATGAAGACTGGGCAGCGATCCAGCCGTGTCTGACGTCAGCGCCTTTGGGACAGATTTGAGGTTTTCGTAACGGAGGATTTCTGGTTCATCGCAGCCACCAAGGAGCGAAGATGAACAAGAAATCCGGAACATCGAAGGACGCGGCCGACAAGCTGGTCACAGGGATCAAGCGCAAGACGCGCAAACAGTATTCGGCTGAAGAGAAGATCAGGATCGTTCTGGCAGGGCTGCGCGGCGAGGAGAGCATTGCCGCGCTGTGCCGCCGAGAAGGGATCAGCGAGAGCCTGTATTATACGTGGTCGAAGGAATTCCTTGAAGCGGGCAAGCAACGCCTGGCCGGGGATACTGCCCGCCAGGCGACATCGCCTGAGGTCAAGGAACTGCGCTCAGAATCGGCTGCGCTCAAGGAGGTCGTTGCCGATCTGACTCTGGAAAACCGTCTGCTCAAAAAAAGTATGATCGGGGATGGGGAGTGCGAGGCATGAGGTATCCTGCATCGGAAAAGCTGGAGATCATCCGCACCGTCGAAGCCTCGCATCTGCCCGCTCGTCAGACGCTGGCCATGCTCGGCATCCCACGTACGACCTATTACCGCTGGTATGATCGCTGGTCCGAGGGTGGGCTTGACGCGCTCGAGGACACGCCGCCCCATCCGGGGTCTGTGTGGAACCGCCTCGCGGATGAGACCCGGGCGGATATCATCGAGTTTGCGCTCGAGCATGAGGAACTGACCCCGCGTGAGCTGGCGGTGAAATATACTGATGAGAAGCAGTATTTTGTCTCTGAATCATCGGTTTACCGTATCCTGAAGGCGGAAGACCTGGTCACGGCACCGGCGCATATCGTGATCAAGGCGGCCAATGAGTTCCGGGATAAAACCACGCGCCCCAACGAGCTGTGGCAGACCGACTTCACCTATCTGAAGGTCCTGGGCTGGGGCTGGTTCTACCTCAGCACCATCTTGGACGATTACAGCCGCTACATCATCTCCTGGAAGCTTTGCACGACGATGAAGGCCGAGGACGTGACCGCCACGCTCGACCTGGCGCTGGAGGCCTCGGGATGTGACTGCGCAACCGTGGTCGCCAAGCCGAGACTTCTCAGCGACAACGGCGCGTCCTACATCGCGGGGGACTTGGCGGATTACCTTGATGACAAGGGCATGGATCATGTCCGTGGCGCACCCTACCACCCGCAGACTCAAGGCAAGATCGAGCGCTGGCACCAGACCATGAAGAACCGTGTTCTGCTTGAGCATTACTTCCTGCCCGGTGATCTCGAGCGCCAGATTGACGCCTTCGTCGAATACTACAACAACCAACGCTACCACGAGAGCCTTGGAAACCTGACGCCCGTCGATGTCTACTTCGGCCGCGCTGAGCAAATCCTGAAACAGCGAGAGGAGATCAAACGAAAAACCATGCTCACCCGGCGCTTGCGCCACCAAACTTGACCTGCCACTGAAGTTTCATCCAGCCGGAACCGGAGCCCTTTGGGTTGATACGCCGATTGGCGCAGGTGGAGCAACCGACATCCGTGCGGAGCTTTCAGATGGCGCAGCGCGGGTGTCGGTTGCGGTGGTGAGGTATTCGGCGAATGCCTTGGGCGTCTGGTAGCCAAGCGCCGAATGCGGGCGTGTTTCGTTGAAGTCGGTGGCCCAGGCCCGGATCACAGCACGGGCGTGCGCCATGTTGCGGAACATGGTTTCGTTCAAAAGCTCGTCGCGCATGCGCCCGTTGAAACTTTCGACGAAGCCGTTCTGCATGGGCTTGCCCGGCGCGATGTAATGCCATTCAAGCTTGCGCTCCGTGGCAAAGGTTAAGATCGCGTTACTGGTCAGTTCGGTGCCGTTATCGCTGACAATCATGCCAGGCTTTCCGCGCCGTTCGATCAGGGCCGTCAGTTCCCGCACGACACGCCGCCCCGAGATCGATGTGTCCGGGATCGCCGCGAGGCATTCCCGGGTGACATCGTCGACCACATTCAGAATGCGGAACCGTCGGCCACAGGCGAGCTGGTCATGGACAAAATCCAGCGACCAACGCGCATTGGGCCGGGCCTCGACCAAGATCGGTGCCCGGGTTCCTACCGCCTTGCGCCTGGCGCGCCGTTTGCGCACCGCCAGCCCTTCTTCGCGGTAGAGACGATAAATCCGGTTGATCCCTGACAGCTCGCCATCGCGGCGCAAGAGCACGAACAGACGCCGGTAGCCGAACCGGCGGCGTTCGTTGGCCAGATCCCGCAGCCGTTGGCGCAGCTCTGTCTCGGGCGGCCTTCTGGACTGGTAGCGGATCATCTTGCGATCCGCCCCGACAAGGCGGCAGGCCCGCCGCTCCGACAGGCCCAGCTTGGCCTGCAGATGCGCAACCGCGTCGCGCTTCACGGCGGGCCTTACCATTTTTTTGCCAGAAGTTCCTTCATCGCCGCAGCATCCAGCATCTGCTCGGCCAGAAGCTTCTTCAGCTTTGCGTTCTCGTCTTCGAGCGCCTTCAGCCTTTTGGCATCGGAAACCGTCATCCCGCCAAACTTCGCCTTCCACGCATAAAAGGTGCCTTCCGACATACCGTGCTTGCGGCACAGGTCAGCGCACTTCGCGCCAGCCTCATGCTCGGTCAGGATACCGATGATCTGTTCTTCGCTGTATCTCGTTCGCTTCATTGTCCGTCCCTTCGTTGGGTCGGACTCTAATTCCAAATGGAGGAAAAATCCCGTGGCAGGTCAAACTGAAAACGCGTAAACTCAATCAAGGATGAGCCAGAGCCTCCAAACGAAAGCACGCTCTGATGTCCCAAATTATCTGAAGACGCACACTGAGCATTTTTAGATTATTTCAGCGGTGTCCACCGATTTAAAGAACCGCGCAGAACGTGGGTAGCCGCGTAGCAGGATTCGGCTGGATCAAACGGCGCAGGCTCCGGCACGCCTTAGCCTTCCCAAGCATTAAAGACCAAGTGGATTCTTAGCATCTATTCGAGCGCTTCACGCAGATACTTTCTTCCGAAAAAGCCGAATAAACTTAGGGGCTGTAAGATAACTCAATACGAATAAGATGGAAAAAACCACCACCGCCAAAAACGCCAACGAGCTTTGATCCCAAAACAGCACACCAGTCAAAGGCGGCAAGATGACAAAAGGCGCAAGGACGAGTGTCGTTAAAGGGTTCGCAATATGCCGGCGACCACGCCCCAAGACACAGATCTCCAAGGCCCGCATTACCATCTGATGTACATGCAAACGATCTGGAGCCATTGCACCTAGTTTTCGACGGTAACGCCTGTAGACCGCCAAACACATATCCGCGATTGGCCAAAACATGGTTAGCAAGATGGCCCAAGGAGAAACATCCGGCGCGTTGTTTAGGATCGCGATGCCAAACCAGCTCAGCACGAATCCAAGCGTGTAGGCACCTGCATCTCCAAGAAAGATCCACCCAAAAGGGTAATTCAACAACAAGAACCCAAACACTGACGCGGCGAGCATGGAAGTCAAATGAACCATGACCGTGTATTCCGCAAAGGCGGAAATCATGCTCAGCGACAAAGCCGCGACGAGCGCGGTCAAAGCCGACAAACCATTTACCCCGTCGATCATGTTGAAGGCATTTGCGATGCCTGCAGTCAGCACAATCGTGACCAACACACCGACGAACCAGTATTGCAATAAGTCATCCAAACCTGGGATGTGGGCTCTCGGGAGGGAAACGTCTAAAACGCCTACTACGACAGCACTGGCGACAACCGCGGCCAGGAGGCGATTTCTAGCAGAGATGCTATATCCTAGGTCCTCCAACAGGCCGACTAAAAACAAAATTAAGGTGGCGGCAACGAATTTAGAATAGCGCTCCGAGACTGCTTCTGGCGCAAACAGCAAACTGAGAGCGAGACCTCCAAAGATCGCCAAGCCTCCGACACGCGGCGTGAGTTTCACATGCGTGGCTTGCACCGCCGAAATATCGTAACTGCGTCCGCTTAGCCGTGGCACTCGGGATTTCAACAACAGTATCGCTAAACAAATTGCTGATGATAATGCCAGGAGTGCTAACTCATCTATCCTGAAAAATGCAACGTTCTTTGACATAATGGTATGCTCTATGACACAAGTCAGTAAATTAATCGTTACACGTTAACGCTGAATTCCCCACTTGGGTACTACCCCAAAAGCTTAATAAGAACAATCAATTTTGTTAACGAATTTCATATGGCTCTTATTAGGCATAGCTTTCGATGCTCTATTGAATAACTACTTTTTGAAGCGGTTCACAGTAATACGCCGGAAACTGCATCGCGAGTGTTCCGAAGGCGTCTGCACGTTGTCGAGGCTTCGGGTCGGTGGGAAGGGGGATTAAAAAAATTTCGAATTCAACCCCCAGCACAATAGATCATTCCGCGAATTCCGATCTCAAGATGCAGCCTTGAACCTGCTATGCCGAGATGCGCCAGCAAGTCGAGGCGGAGCAGAACGACGAAGAAAAATCTCACATTGAAAACCACCGGACGCAGATTGGCGGTGCCGGAAATACTAGGCAGCACACCCATTAATTCTTGTTTATGGGCATAGGTTTGTGATTCATTTCGTCCAAACAACGGGCGGGAGAATGCAAGTGGCGCGATCAGACATGAGCGATCTGGAATGGGAATTCATCAAAGCAGTCTTGCCTAACAAAACGCGCGGCAAGAAGCGGGTGGATGACCGCCGCGTGATCAACGGCATTTTCTACGTCTTGCGCACCGGCATCCCTTGGGCCGATCTGCCCAGCGAATATGGCCCACCGACAACGGTCTATAATCGCTTCAACCAGTGGAGCTATGCGGGCCATTGGGACCGGATCATGGACGCCATCGCCGATGCGCATAACGTGGACACAGTGATGGTCGATGGGACCAGCGTGCGCGCGCATCATTCCGCCACGACTCTCAAAAAAAGACCCGCGCCGCTGTTTAGGTCGCTCACGGGGCGGATTAGGGACGAAAATACATGCACTTACCAATCAGGATGGGCTGCCGATCCGATATGAATTGACACCCGGCCAAGCTCATGACGCGCCGCCGTGCAAGACGCTACTGGACAATTTGCAACCTGGCCAACATGTGCTCGCGGACAAAGCATATGACGCAGACTGGATCAGAGACTTGATCTGGGAACAAGGCGCTATCGACGTGATCCCTCCCAAGGCCAACCGCAACCTGCCCGCCGAATTTGATGCTGAAGTCTACCGGGAACGCAACAAAATCGAGCGTTTCTTTGGCAGACTGAAAGCCTCATTCCGCCGTATCGCAACCCGATACGAGAAGACGTCACGCAATTTCCTGTCGATGATCAAACTGGCATCGATCAGGCTGTGGATCGAGTTTTATGAGTCGGCTGCCTAGCAAATGCAGCCTTGCAGGACATGTTTGGCATGAGCAACCAAGCTCTGCTAAACCAGAAAAACAACGAGATCGCCAAATTGCTCTGGCTTCACAAAGATGCCGACGAGGACGCGAAACACGCCCGGAGCCAGCGCGCCCTGGAGCTTTACGAAAGCCTGAAGCCAGCCGATGGAGCCGAGGGCTGCTGGCTCTGCGGATGGTTGGCACGCATGATGCGGCGCTCGAGTTCCTCAAGCGCGCCGCGCTTTCCAACCAGACCTTTGAGGGGCGCGATATGGCGCTCAAGCACGCCCAAAAGCTCATGACGCTCTATACGAAGCAGCTCAAGGCCCTTAACAAGCATCGCGGCAAAGGGCAGCAAAAGGTAACGGTCGAGCATTTGAACGTGCAAGCTGGCGGGCAGTCGATCGTTGGGAATGTCGAGACTGACCAGCGCGGCTACTGCCAAAGCGACGGCAAACCGGCCATCGAACGGTCGCCCGAGGTCCCTCCTTCCGAAGACACACCTAGAACCAGTTCCTCAGGTAAAAAGGGATCGCGTTGAATGGCTGGGACGCATGCACGCAACACCAGGCCAATGCGGACAAGCCCGCGCCGCGGCGCGAAGACCCGCGAGGGCACGCCGAGCTATGCCGGGAAATGGGTGACGGTGTTTGAAAGGGCGGCGTATCGTGGCGGGTGATCAAGCCTGCCAGAACTTCC
Organism: Rhodobacteraceae bacterium 63075; assembly: GCA_003417655.1. GTDB lineage: Bacteria > Pseudomonadota > Alphaproteobacteria > Rhodobacterales > Rhodobacteraceae > Lentibacter. Next base: position 32,595 of record QVMW01000008.1, on the reverse strand, counting down.
AGAAGGAACGATACGCCATGAAGAACGATACAGACATCATCGCCCTGCGTCAGCCGGAATCTGTTGACGATCCGCTGACCGAGATTGCCCGGGACGGGGCGCGCCGGATGCTGGCCGCTGCACTTCGGGCAGAGGCTGACGCCTTCGTCGCGCAGCATGCCGAAGAGGTCCTGCCGGATGGCCGGCAGCGTGTCGTCCGGCATGGGTATGGTCCTGAGCGGAGCATCCAGACCGGGATTGGGTCGCTGGATGTGCGCCGTCCGAAGGTGCGTGACCGTGCGGCCGGTCAAGATGAAGACAAGATCCGGTTCAGCTCCGCCATTCTGCCGAAATGGGCGCGGCGGTCGCGCAGCCTCGATGCCCTGCTTCCGGTCCTCTACCTGCGCGGCATTTCCACCGGCGACTTCCAGGAGGCGCTCTCTGCGATCCTGGGGGCGGACGCGCCGAACCTGTCGCCGAGTGTGATTTCGCGCCTGACCGGAGAGTGGCAGCAGGAATATGACCGCTGGCAGCGCCGCGATCTCTCGGCCCGGCGCTATGTCTACATCTGGGCAGACGGTGTTTATCTTCAGGCCCGGATGGAACCACAGGCTGAATGTATCCTGGTTATTCTCGGAGCCACGCCCGAAGGTAAGAAGGAGCTCGTCGGCTTACAGGTCGGCGTTCGCGAGAGCGCGCAGAGCTGGCGCGAGCTTCTGGTCGACATCAAGGCCCGCGGCCTTGCCGTCCCGCCGGAAGTCGCGGTCGGCGACGGCGCTATGGGGTTCTGGAAGGCGCTCGACGAGGTCTTCCCGGGGACGCGGCATCAGCGGTGTTGGGTCCACAAGATCGCCAACGTGCTCAACAAGTTCCCGAAATCGATGCAGCCGACGGTGAAGGCCGATCTGCGCGAGATCTGGCAGGCCGACACCCGCGCTGCGGCGGAAATCGCCATGGAAACCTTCGCCGAGAAATACGGTGCCAAGTATGAGAAGGCAGTCACCTGCCTGACCAAGGACCGCGACGCGTTGCTCGCGTTCTACGATTTCCCGGCCGACCACTGGGATCACCTGCGCACAGGCAACCCGATCGAAAGCGTGTTCTCCACCGTCCGGCACCGGACCGTGCGGACCAAGGGGGCGCTGTCGCAGAAAACAGCGAAGCTGATGGTATTCAAGCTCGTTCAGGCCGCCGCAAAGACATGGCGGCGTCTGAAGGGCGCCAATCAGTTGCCTTTGGTCATCAAAGGCGTCACATTCACCGACGGTGTCGCCGCAAACGACACTGCAAACCGCGCCGCTTGATCAGGCTACGTCACCCAGATTCCAGCATAGCTCGGGCACGCCGATTGGCAACCAGAACGCGCTCAAACACGGCGCCTATACCCAAGAGTCCCTTGAGTTCCAAAAACACATTCGAGAGCTTTTGAAGGACGGCAAGGAACTGATCGAGAAATTTTAAGGACTCCCGAGAGTGGTTTCGGTCTCAGGCGCGTCTGCGGCGCAATGCGCGCAGGAAGAGGCCAATGACGGTCCCTACGCCGATACCGATGAGATCTGCCAAGACATCCCCCGCCTCAGCCTCGCGCCCAAAGAACGGCTGAACCAGTTCGATCGCGACGCCAAAGACAACGGCCAGGGGCAAGATCCAGATGAGGCTGCGCGCGTAAAGCAGTGCCGTTGGAAAGACCAATCCGGCAAAAGCCATCACATGGTAGGCTTTGTCCGACAGGGGACTGTTCAGGTCCGGCGCCCGCGGGTTCGGGGTGAGCGTCGCCCAGGCGATAATCACCGCCAGCAGACCTGTCGCCAGAAGCGCAAACCGATGCCGCCAGAGAAAGCTACGACGGTCTTGTGAGGTGTTTGAGCGTTTGGTCACGCGCTCGAGCCGCTGCGGTGAATGCGGATTCCTGGCGCGTCGTCAGGGGCGCCGAGACACTCGATGCCGGCAGATTCGAGGGTTGAAACTAAGGTGGCAAGATTTCCAGATCTACTGCGAGGTACTCCCTCTAAATCTTCATAGCGAATAATGGTTCTCATCGAAATTCCGGACACTTCATGTAGGCGCTCAATTGACCAACCTAGCACATTTCTCGCCGCCCTCAATTGGGGGCCAGTTGCATCTGTCATCTTAGTGGCATAAATCGTTACACATGGAAGGCATCAACTTTTCTCTGTGAGACTGGCGCTAAGAATTCAAGCGCCTTCAGGGTGCTTATGCCCCATCGACCCTGAAATCCTACTACGCCGATATCGAGATCTTTGAAACCTGGTGCCGCGAACAAGGATTGGAGCCATTTCCCGCTCCAATGGGATGGCCGTCGAATTTTCACCACTTTGAAACAGCTCCCACCAGCCCAAGGTCACTATTCGGACAGTGAAAATATATTCAAGGAGCTTCAGCAGTATCCGGCTTGGGGCAGTCGCGAGCGGGCTCCCGCAGGCTCGAGCGCGCGGTACCGCCCACCCGAATACCGGCGACAATCCAGTGCGTGACCGTTTGCAATGACAACGGCACCAATATCAACATATTCGCCGTCCACCTGAATGTAGCAAGTGCCCACCCAACGATCGTATGTCCGCTCGCCGTTGAGATCGCAGATGACGGTCCGACCGCGCAGCAGTCGCTCCATGAAGCTCTTGGCCGCACGCCCGTATCGATTGGACGTCTCGGGTGCGTCGACACCATTCAGGCGGACCGGTGTTCCTCCGACGACGACGGTGTCGGCATCACGCACGTAGGCTGATCCGCGGACTTCGCGGGCCTCTGCAGCGGATGTTAGCAGGGTTAAGCCGACTAGACAGGCAATCAAATAGACGGTTTGCAATAAATTTCCTCCGCAAATAGCTCAATGCCGGTGATAGGTAACACCGTATGCGTTCTTTCCGAAACAGGAAGGCAACTTTTAAGGAGCTGCCGTCGCAGGGTTGGTGTCAGCCCTTCGCTCCTTGGCCACGCGCGTAGACGTCCTCGTATCGGATTATGTCATCCTCACCCAGATAGGTGCCGGTCTGCACTTCGATCAGAACCATTGGTACCTTACCGGGGTTTTCCATACGGTGTAGGGTGCCGAGCGGTATATAGACGGATTGATTTTCACTGATGAGCCTGATCTCGTCGTCAACGGTTACTTTGGCCGTGCCCTCGACGACAATCCAGTGTTCCGAGCGGTGATGATGGCTTTGCAATGAGAGCGCTGCTCCCGGGTGCACGTGGATCCGTTTGACCTGAAAACGGCCGCCCACGATCAGGCTCTCATACCATCCCCAGGGGCGGTAGTCGCGCGGCAGTGTTTCAGCCTGTGCAGCCCCTTGTGACTTTAGCGAAGCGACGGCAAGCTTAACGTCCTGTGCGCGGTCCTTGTGGGCCACGAGCACGGCATCCGGCATGGCAACTGCGATCACGTCGCTGAGGCCAATGCCGACGACGGCCTGCTGCCCGTCTTCGGCGCGCAGCAAGCTGTCCTCGCAATCAATGGCCGTAGCCGGACCAGAGGTAACAACGCCCTGATGATCGGGACCGCTTTCACGCCAGACCGCATCCCAACCGCCTAGGTCGGACCAGGCGCCCGCATAGGGCACGACCGTTAGGTTGTCAGCCTTCTCCATCACGGCATAATCGATCGAGATATCTGCGCAGTCCGCCCAGGGCTCGGGTGCCAATCGAAGGAACCCGAGGTCCTGCTCTGCATCGTCGACTGCATCCTTTACCAAGGTCAGCATTTCCGGCTGATGTGTCTCGAAGGCAGCAAGAATGGCGTCCGTGGAAAACAGGAAAATACCGGCGTTCCAAAGATGCATGCCCCCTTCGAGCATGTCTTGTGCCGTGGCGGCGTTTGGCTTTTCGACAAAACTTTTGAGTGGCTGCGCAACCGGCTTGAATTCGGCATCCGGCCTCTGGCTCAGGGCCAACCATCCATAGCCTGTCTCGGCCCGGTCGGGACGAATGCCGAATGTGACCAACTGCGCCGCTTCAGCTGCTGGAATGGCCGCCTGCACAGCCTCCCGAAACGCCGCGGCGTCGGGAATGACATGATCCGAGGGCGCGACCAACATAAGCGCGCTCGGCGCGCGAGCCTTCAACTCGAGCGCCCCTGCCAGGATTGCGGGCGCCGTATTGCGCCCCTCAGGCTCGATCAATGTAGCGGCGGCTCCGGTTTCGATGGCCGCCAGCTGCTCCGTCACGACGAACCGATAGTCAGATCCGGTGATAACGGAGGGCGCAGCGAAGCCAGCGCCCGACAAACGACGCGCCGAGGCCTGGAAGAGGCTTTCCTCGCCCATCAGCTTGGTGAACTGCTTGGGATAGCTCTTGCGCGAGAGCGGCCACAGCCGAGTGCCGGAGCCGCCGCAAAGCAGCAGCGGGTGAATATCCTGGGTCATAGGTAAACTCTTTCAATCCATTTGCACTAAGAGCGAAAACCATCCTGGTGCTCAAGGAACCAGTGATAGGTCTGTGCGATGCCGTCTTCAAGATCAATGGAGGCGCGCCACCCCATCTCTGCGAGGCGGCTCACATCCATGAGCTTGCGCATCGTGCCGTCAGGCTTGGCGGGATCGGTGACAATCCGCCCGTTGTAGCCGGTAATTTTTGCCACCAGCTTTGCCAGTTCCAGGATCGTAATGTCCTCACCCGAGCCGACATTGATATGGCTCAGCATCGGTTGGGTGTTGGCCTCGTAAGTGGCCTTGTCGAGATCAAGCACGAATAGCGACGCTGCCGCCATGTCATCGACATGCAGAAATTCCCGCTTTGGCGTACCGGAGCCCCAGATGGTGACCTCGTCACGTCCATCTCGCGCCGCCTCGTGAAAGCGGCGGATAAGGGCCGGCAGGACGTGCGAATTCTCCGGGTGGAAATTATCTCCTGGCCCGTAAAGATTGGTGGGCATGACCGAGCGGTAATCGGTCCCATACTGCCGGTTGTAGCTTTCACACAGCTTGATGCCTGCGATCTTGGCGATAGCGTAGGGCTCGTTAGTGGATTCGAGAGGACCGGTCAGCAGCGCGTCCTCGCTCATCGGCTGCGGTGCCTCGCGTGGATAAATGCACGAAGAGCCAAGCTGCAGAAGCCGTGTGACCCCAGACGCAAAGGCCTGATGAATCACGTTGCATTCGATCATCAGGTTCTCGTAGATGAACTCTGCCGGATAAGTGTTGTTGGCGTGAATACCCCCCACCTTGGCCGCGGCGAGAACCACCACGTCCGGACGCGTGTCGGCCATGAACGCCGCAACCTGCCTCTGATTAGTCAGGTCGAGCTCAGAATGTGTGGCGGTGACGAGCTCGATTTCCTCACCCGCGGAAATCCGCGCCTCGAGACGGCGCAGGATCGCGCTGCCGACCATACCGCGATGTCCTGCCAAAAAGATGCGAGTCATAGGCTTACCCCTCCACTGAGACCGGCAGGTCCATGCCGTGCTCTCTGAGAAGGGCATGTCTTCGTGCCGTGCGCAGATCTTCTGCGACCATCTCCGCACACATCTCCTGCGCGGTGATTTCCGGCTCCCAGCCGAGTTGAGCCTTGGCCTTGGAGGGATCGCCGAGGAGGGTTTCAACCTCGGCAGGGCGGAAATAGCGCGGGTCGATCCGCAAGATCACGTCCCCTGCTTTGATGGCTGGTGCCTTGTCGCCTACGACGTGCGTGACCGTGGCCATCTCTTCAACCCCCTCACCGGCAAAGTCCAGCGTGATACCAAGCTCTGCCGCTGACCAGGCTATGAACGCTCGCACTGAGTATTGCTTGCCCGTGGCAATCACGTAATCATCCGCCGCGTCCTGTTGCAGCATCATCCACTGCATGCGCACATAGTCCTTGGCGTGCCCCCAGTCGCGCAGCGCGTCGATATTGCCCATATAGAGGCAGTCTTCCAGACCCTGCGCGATATTGGCCAGGCCGCGCGTGATCTTGCGGGTCACGAAAGTCTCGCCGCGGCGCGGGCTCTCGTGATTGAAGAGAATACCATTGCAGGCATACATGCCGTAGGCTTCCCGGTAGTTCACGGTAATCCAGTAGCCATACATCTTGGCGACGGCATAGGGGCTTCGCGGATGGAACGGCGTGGTCTCGGATTGCGGTGTCTCCTGCACGAGCCCGAAAAGCTCCGACGTCGACGCCTGGTAGAAGCGCGTCGTCTTTTCCAGCCCGAGAAAGCGGATGGCCTCGAGCAGGCGCAAGGTGCCCATGGCGTCGACATCTGCCGTGTATTCCGGGGCCTCGAAGCTGACGGCGACATGGCTTTGCGCGCCGAGGTGATAGACCTCGTCTGGTCTTACTTCGTTTAAAATCCGAGTAAGGTTGGAGCTGTCGGTCAGGTCGCCGTAATGCAGCTTGAACTGCGCATTGTCGGTATGGGGATCCTGATAGATGTGGTCGACCCGCTGGGTATTGAACAGCGAGGCCCGGCGCTTGATGCCGTGCACTTCATAGCCCCTCTCAAGCAGAAATTCCGCGAGATAGGATCCGTCCTGCCCGGTGACACCGGTAATAAGCGCGCGTTTTGTCATGCTGACTGTCTTTCCCTGATTACAAACTGCCTGAGTTTACTGGTGTTCTTAGCAAAAAGGACCCCTGCTCCGCCAACACCATTGCGCCGAAGCGCCTGGTAGTCTTCGCGGGATTTCTGAATGATATGCTTAAGAGACCGGTTGCTTGCACCACCAACACGCATCTTGACGAGCACCTCCGGCAGATAGGCCAATCGTGCGTGCCCCGTCCAGAGATAGCGAAGCATCGCATCGTAGTCTGCGGCGATCCGGAAGTCGGGATCGTAGAGCCCCCATGTCTCAAAGACCTCTCGGCGCAAATAAAGGGTCGGGTGCGGCGGCATCCAGCCCCGTCTCAAAAGCTCCCGCCTGTAGGGTCCGGATCGCCAATGCCGGATCACCTTTCTTGTATTGGTCGCCGAGACGTAGTCCAGGTCACCATAGACCCCGTCGATATCTCTGTCCTGAAACATGGCGGCGATGCGTTCCAGGACCTTGTCATGGGCAAAAAAGTCGTCCGAGTGCATGAGGCCGACCACGTCGCCCGACGCCCTGGAAATCCCCTTGTTGATTGCATCGTAAATACCGCTGTCAGGCTCTGACACCAGGCGCGTCGTGTCAGTTGCGCGCGCCTTAATGAGGTTCAGCGTGCCATCGCTCGACCCGCCATCCTGGATCACGTGCTCCACCGACCCATAGCTCTGCGCCTGCACGCTGGCGAGGGCATCGGCAATGGTATGCACGCGATTGAAGACGGCTGTCACAATTGAAAGTTTCATGTAAGGCGTTTTCCAGGCCTGAGAGGTGTCGTCTAGGCGAAATTAGGCGTCTATTCGGAAAGAGTTGCGCAGGAGCCGTGCGGCGGTCTTCCCAAAAATGTCTACAGCACGGGCCCGGGAGACTCAAATGGCTTATAACGCCGGTTTCGGGCGTCTGATGATGTGCGTGTGGCGGTCCCAACCAGATTTCGTCCATTGGTAATTCGGACCTGTCGACCAGAAAGCGGCAGAGCCTGAAGAAAAGATGGCACGCGAACGTGGAATATCAGAAGCCCGAGAAGACCATGTCGAGGGCGCCTCGAATCTCATAGTCGGAACCGGAAAGATCAGCAATCGGCTGTCCCTTGAGCAGCGCGGAGGGGATCGCCGCCATCTCTGCTGTGTGCAGAGCATGGTCCTCGCCTTGAACCGCGAACACTGGCTCGAGGCGTCCAATCACCCTTGGCCCAACTGAAACGGGGATCAGAGGTGCAACGACGCGGGATCCAGTGTCGATCAGATCCGTCTGCAGGTCGAGCACCAGTCCTCCACCAGCTAACCTGTAGACTTGGAACTGTGCCATCAGCCGAGTTTCAGGACCTGCAGGTCGGCCAGCGGCGTTCCGTTGGCCTCAATCCAAGCACGGCGGTCAGAGAGCGCTGCCGCGTTCTCCTCGGCCCAGGCTTCGGCTTGCGCCGCCCGAACGGCAGCTCCGACGGCCGCGTCGCTGATCGCCGACACGTTAAGACCCAACTCCCGCGCAGCAGTGAGATTTCTAGCCGTCAGGGTAACGTTCGTGCGCTGCTTCTCCGATGTAGTCCGCATGGCAATCTCCTATCCAACACGATAAATACACACAGATGGTGTGCAAGGCAATGGTGCCGGGCGGGTGGATGCGCCGCCGAATGATCAGCGCGTCGCGTCCTAGCTTTTCGAAGTGATTGTGATTGTCCTGAGGGTGGGCCGAGAGACGGCCCTCTCGCGGTGAGGCGTTATCGGGCGTTTAAAGGGCGTGCGGGGTTCTGGAATAAGGAAAACTGAATACAATCAGACACTTGGATCTCTTATGGCCACTTAAACAACTTTAGGTAGAAGGCTGGCTTTGTTTCGGAGATTTGGATTTTTTGCCTGTGCAGATCGTGACAATACCTGCGCCTGGAGGCTGGCCAGCCAGTCCTGGAACGCCCGTTTGTACTGCGCTCGCGCCTCGCGCCAGTAGCGCTTGAGCAGGCGGTGACGGTGGCCACCCGGCCTAGTCTCCCGGATCCGCGCTTTGTGAAGCGTTCTGATCAGCGACATCGCAGTACGCCGGTCCCGCGCGGTCATCGGCATCTCGGCCAGCATGGCGCGGAACTCGGTGATCTGCTCTTCGATTGACTCTTCCTCGGCCGAGGGCGGCGCGGTGCCAGCCTCGAAGTCGTTCAGAGCCCGTGTCGCCTCCGCAAGGCGCGCCTCTGCCACGGCGAGGGCCAGGGCAAAACGCGTGTGAGCATCATCCGCCAGAAGGTCGATCGGCCCAAGATCCGGCGTGTCGAGAATGATCCGCGCCCATGCCGCGACACGCTCCGGGTCGGGCTGCGCGGTTGCGCCGTGTCGTCGCGCATTCTGCGCCACCACAGCCTTGCCGGCGTCGCTGCGCGGGCCGGTGCTCTTCGCCGCATTTGCCCGATTGCGTATGGTCATAGAAGACCGGCTCACGGCTCGATCACCGTCGCTTCGACCGGCCGGGCGCGCTGCAGCGCATCGAAGTCGCGCTTGACCTCGCGCCGCCTCCCTTCGAGCTCGCGCAACTTGCCATCATGATGCGTCACCGAGCGGTCGTGACTGCGGTATGCTTCTCCCATGATCTCGACCGGGTCCATGCCAAGGGCGCTCACCTCCTCGTAGGCGCGCGCCTGCTTTCCGGGGTCCCGGGACATGGCCCGCGCCGCGAGGTCCTCGCCATCCGCCTCTGCCGCGTCTCGATCAAATTGCGTGGGCTCCCAATCGTCCTCGTCGCCACCGGCCTCCTCGTGTCGCTCCCAGGCTTCGTCGAGCGCGGCGTCGTGTTCCGCGTCTTTCTGGCGAACCACCGCCTTGCTGATCGCTTTGCGGATAATGTCCCGCAGGCCAGCGTCGCGCATCCGTCGGTGCTGGGCCAACTCCCACTCGATTGCGACCAGGTTTTCGGCGATGACGCATTCATAGGGCGTGGCAGGGCCAAGCGCGGCCATCATGGCCGCATGGAATGTCCCGAAACTGCCGGGGTCCTCGCCCAGGATCGGGTCGCGGGCCGGCAAAAGATCTGCGAAGCTGTCGAGCCCGAAGGCGGTCGGTGACGTGGTGGGCAGGTCTTGCGGCATGAGGCGCCTCTGCAGATTGTGATTTTGTCAAAAAATACCACAATATATGCGCCTTGGCTATTCAAGGAGCCCGCGCGACGAGGGTCATACATGAAGCTGCTTCTCCCGCCGATGTGGACAAGCACACGCAAGTGGCCAGGCCGGTCAGTCCGTTGAGGGAGGACGATGGATGAGAATGCCGTGGGCTTTGTCAGGCGTGCCTATGAACTCGATGCCGGCGGCCTCGAGGGTCTGGCGCAGTACTGTAAGATTGTCCTTGCGCGACTTTGGCACCCCGGCTTCGAGTTCATAACGAACAATCGTGGCTGTAGCGACGCCGCTGTGTTCGGCCAGTTCCCGTACCGACCAATTTAATGCGCCGCGAGCTGCACGTATCTGTTCACCAGTAATCGGTTTATCGTCTTGCATTATGATAACATTTTTATCATAAATGAATCATGAAACACTGCAGTCTTTCCACATGGCGCACCGCCTTTCAACGTCTCGAGGGTGCTTATTCGCCGGCAACCATGCGCAGTTACTTTACAGATGTCGAGGCCTTCGAGACATGGTGCCTAGCCACGAACCACACCCTCTTTCCGACCAGCACCGAGACTGTGTGCGCCTTTCTCGAAGCCCAGGGGCGCGACAAGGCGGCATCCACGGTGCGGCGGCGCCTTTACGCGATCCGCAAGGCGCACCGTCTGCTCGGACTGCCTGACCCAACGCAAGACGAGGAGATCAACCTCGCGCTGCGCCGCGTCCGCCGAGCCAAACCGGGCCGCCCCAGACAGGCAAAGGGGCTCACGCGCGCCTATCTCGACCGCTTTCTCGCAGGTCAACCGGACACACCTTGGGGGCTCCGGAACCGCGCCATGCTGAGCTTGGGCTACGAGCTTCTGACCCGCCGCTCGGAACTTGTTGCATTGCGGGTGCGTGACATCGAGGCGCGCGAGGATGGCACGCTGCGCGTGCTCATCCGGCGGGCGAAGAACGACCCGTTCGGCGAAGGCCGCATCGCCTTCACCTCAACACGCACAGCCCAGCTCGTCGCAGACTGGCTCGCCTGGCGTGGCGCGGAGATAGCGCCGCTCTTCTGTCCGATCTACCATGGCCAGCCAATCGATCGAGCGCTCTCGCCCGACACCGTGAAACGTCTCGTCAAGGAAGGCGCCGGCCGTGCTGGCCTCGACCCGTGTGAGGCGCGAGACTTCTCGGGGCACTCGATGCGCGTGGGGGCTGCGCAGGATCTTCTGCGGCGAGGCTTCGATACCGCTGCCATCATGCGCGCGGGCGGCTGGAGTTCGATTAACGTGCTGTCGCGCTACCTTGCCCATGCTGAGCATAATGTTTGGGAGTGAGCTTAGCAGATGGCCTTAGCGGCATCTTGAACTACCATCATTTTCGCGCGCTGATGACAAAACCCGATGCAAAAATTCTCCATTCGAGCTTGTGACAAAGATTTTCCCACAAGGTCACCAGGATGAAAAGCGGCGTGAAAAACGCAAAATAGTCATTGGCCCTGTAGAACGCTTTCACGTCGATATTCTTGAAACCCTGCCGTTCTAGCGCCCGGGACATCGCGTTCGCCGAACACAAGTCAAAGAATGCCGGATAGCCGGTGACATCCTCGGCCCCGGGGCGCAAGATCGGGATAAGGCGTTTCTGAAGGCCGGGACCGATGAGACGGAGCCCGAGGGAATAGGGGTGATACTTGGACGGGACGTAGTGATGTATCGTCCCGCCCGGCTTCAAAACGGAGTACATTTGTCGAATCGCCGCATGGTTGTTCGGGACATGCTCCAGTAGTGTGAAGGACAGGATCATGTCCGGCTCGACCGGCAGAGGTTCTTCGATCGACTGGATGACAAAGCGATCATAGAGACGCGCGCATTCGGGGCGCTCTTCGATATAAAGACCGACGAATTCATAATCAGGCGACCGGTCGAGCAGGGGGCGATCGACTCCCCCAGCCTCAAGCACGAGCTTTGGTTGGTTCGCCTTGATGTCGCGGGTCACACGACTGAGGACGGTGGCGCGATAGCTCGGGTCCGGGGAGGCGAAGATTTTTGGAAACCGACTTGCGATCCATGCAGATCCTTTACGGTTGTACCGAACGAGATGGCGAAGGATTCTCATCATAAAGACTCTAAAAAGTGGCGCACTGCGCAAAGTAGCAAAGGGTCGAAAAGGCGGCCTGAAGACCGTAAGGTGGCGTTGCTCACAGTATGAGACACGAAGACATCGGCCTCTATCTCTTGACCCGCTGACCGTGCAAAGCTTCAAACCTTGATCACTGGCCCCAACAGATCATGCAAGCCCGTCTGGCGATGGCGGACAGTCACGGCACATAAGGCACCTGGCACCCGATCGGGTGAACGGCTTGCATAAATCAGAGTTCAGTCGTCAAAGGCCCGTACTCTTCCGCGGGCAGGCCGCGCGAGATCGGCGTGCCCATCGAATGGTCGGTGCCGTCGTCGTAGGCCCCTGCAAACATGATCATCTTGCAGAAGCCGGTCGCCACGATCCATCCGTCGGGTCCACCTTCGAGCAGCTGGATCACGCTCCTCCCCGCATCAATCGCCGCGATCACCCGTTCTCTACGGTCCATGGAAAGTGGTTTGCCCATCTCTGCCCCCGATATCTGCCTCGGGGTCAGTGAATCAGCACTTCCGCAGGATGGGAATCCCCTATCGATTAGATCGTTGAAAAACCGCTCTAGTCCGGTGTCTGCGATGTCGCTGGCTGCACTAGCACCCCATCTGATACGTTTTCCATGGGTCACCACTCCGCTTCCTGGATCAACTTGGCGCCGAGACATCATTCGACCGCAGGTGCAGTCATGGGAGAGGCGTCTCGGTCATGTCTCATCACGTTTTAGAGCCGATTGCCAAGCCGACAGATCGCGGTCTATGAGCCCAGACAACCGGTTATTATCCTCGTTGTAGAATTCCGTCAAGCGCTGCCGCAGTTCCGCCGCGAGCCGCGGTTTTGTATTCTTAGTCAGGCGAGCGAGCAACATCTCGTCCACCATTCGCCACGTGTTGAATCCAACCTTTGCAAGATACCCACGATACCCATTCGAACGCGTTCCATCCTCGTTGTAGTGAATTGTTGCCAACGATACGCGACGCAGTAGGCGCAACCGTGTGGCGTCGTAGACCACTGCCTGCGGGCGGCTGGTGGCGTGTACCGGCACGAATTTGGGATCTACGCCCAGAAAGCTGTAAATTTCTTGGGCAGACCCAATGGCATCGGCTTCGATGTCCTCATGCAGCAGGATCTTAAGCCGCGCAGCGTCGATATAGTGCTTATAGCCCAACAGGTGGCGGTGGTACCGACCAAATTCCAAGACTTCCCAGGCACGCGGACATGTGTCGTGAATGCCGCGACCATCGAGAAGCTGCGCGAGCCCATCCTCAGGCGGCAAGAAAGGTAAGAATCCGGACCGTATATAGTGGTAGTAGGCTGACAGCGCTCGGTCCACCGGGTTGCGCAGAACTGCGATAAGGCGCGCTTCGGGCAGGTCGAAGCATCGGCGTTCTGGCACCTCAGCACGACCGATATATTGTGGACGCTTTATTCCCAGAACAGGCTCGCTGCGACCGGCGAAGAGGCGTTCGAAAGCATCGGGCGGCGCATCATTGTAGTCAGGATCCTCGAAATAGGACGTTTCACCCCATGGCATCCAGATCTCTGGATGATCCGTTAGACAGAATTGGATAAAGGTAGAGGCCGATTTTTGGGCTCCAATCACGACGAAATCGGGCTTACGCGACATGAATAGCATTCCTGGTATTTTGGGTCTGGTATAGCTATATTGGCTGAGAAAAGACGAAACTTCACCCAAACAGCAGAAGCAAGGATCGGGTGTTTAGTTATGAAGTGCTCTTCCGTGCCACGACCCTAACCTGGCTTCTGCGACGCCGCAGCAGTGCATAGATACGGCTTAAGACATGGAAGGTCCCCAAACCAAGCCTAGCGATAATTTGTTTCCAGTATGGCGGCCAAAGATGCCAGATTTCTTCTGCTCGTTCAACGTCAAAGCCAGCTGCTTTCACAAGGTTGCCGAGGTTGCTAGCACTCCATGAATAGAGGTGAAGATCCTTATCATTTTCTATGAAAGGTAGGCTGACGCGGTCGCACGGCACAACGAGCACTAGCTGGCCGCCCCCGCGAAGTATGCGGTGCAATTCAGTGATGATTTCGAAAGGTCGCTCGACGTGTTCGAGTGCGTGATTGGATACGACGATGTCAACACTACTTGTTGGTATTTCTGACAGCGATGGGACAACTTCGGTCCCGTGCTCGATTGCATACGCTCGGGCCGTTGCATTGATCTCCACGCCAACTGTGCTGCCGCTACGGTCGCCGATCGCACGCAACAAAGCGCCAGACCCACAACCGAAATCAAGAACTCTAGCTTGGTCCGTAATGAATGGAGCGAACTTGAATTTGTTTGCTTGGCCCTGAATATCTCCTGCACGATTCTGGTATTGGAAATAATCTTCATTGTAGAAACTCTCGACTGTCACTTTCTTACTCCATTAGTTACATTTTTGGAAAAGCTGCCCCTGAGCCTTTCCTGCTCCTTCTCTCTGCCGACCACCGCTACTCGCCTGCAGTAAGGGTGCGGCGAATGCAGCTGTCGAAACGGTCAGGCGAGAACCTTTCACGCGCATGCGACGCTGCCTCACATTCCGCGGGGCCCGAGCGGCTCTGAACAATTTGTCGCAAGGCGTGAGCAATAGACCCAGAGTTTCGCTCCACAAACACTGCTGGGTAGTTCCCCACGGTAGACCGCATTGCGGGAGTGTCGCTGACCAGCAATGCGCATCCGCCAAGCATACCTTGTATAACAGCCAAGGGCTGGCACTCGCTCGAATAGGTAGATGGCAGAGCAATAACGTCACTCTCCGAGACAAGCAATGACACATCTTCTGGCGGCACGCTTCCTTTTACATCGATCCAAACCGTCTGTCTTAGTTCATGTAGATACGCTTGCATCGTCGCAGTGGATTTTTCGGCATCACCGATCGCCTTGCCCAGCAAGATCAATTTGATAGCCACCCCTTCGCACCGAAGAAGCTTTATGCCCTGAACCAGTTCCACAATTCCTTTGCTGGCCATGATGTTCGAATTCCAAAGCACGACGATTGAGTCATTGCCCGCTCGCCTTTTGGATCGGCTATAATCAAAGTCACGTAATTCGGCGAAATTCTCGCATACAAGTAGTTGGCGAAAGTCAGAGGGAGCGAGCAGTTCAAGAAGATGATGGGATGGAACGATGACCTCGCAGGACGCGTACAGCCAGCGCGCAAGGCGCCCAATAACGCGTCGTTCGAAGAGATGCGGAAAATCCGACCCATGCACATGGACTATTACCCGTGCCCCGAGGCGTGATGTGAAAAGCGGCAATGTATCGCGAAGAAAGCCAATTGAGGAGCGTGAACAGACTAAATAGACCTTGCTGTGTTGCCCGCGAACGACTGACAAGGCGAGCCGGGCGGCCAGCCATAATGTCCGTGGAATCGAGGACAGTGTATTGCCGGGGTACTCATAGATCGTTCCAAGAAATTCCTTTTGGTTTTTGACCACTCTACGGGTAACCATATTCTGTCCATTTACCCCGGAGAGATCCGGAGTCCAGACAGCGATTTTTCGGTCAAGATCGCCTGTCATTCTTTCAAGACTCTATAAATCTGCACACAGCGCGACGAAGTCCTCCCACTGGCGAGCTTTCGAGTAGCGCCAGCGGATCATCTCCCAACCGTTACGCGCAATCCTCTTTGCTTCGCTCGGTTCATGAATGTAGTATGTAATCAGAGACAGGGCCTCTGCGTTGCTCTGATAGGTGACGTGGGTCTCGCCGTTCTCGAAGCCTTCCGGGTAGTCGCCAGCGTCAGAAATCATCATTGCCCCAGCCGACAGGGATTCGAAGCTGCGCATGTTGCCCCGGTCCGTCCCGGCGATGTCGATGGCCATGTTGATGACGAGCTTGGCGCGGCCAAGCAGCCCATACATTTCCTGCCCGAAAACTGGCGACTTGGCGACGCGGCGCACACTGCGCGGACGACGAACTTTGGAAAAGGGTGGAAAAAAACCAAGCGGCGTGCTTTCGGCCAGCTTGGTGTAGCGCGAATTGAGCAACCTGAAATCTGCAATCAGGCTTTGATCTGCCAGCGTACACGATATGTCTTCGATCAGACCGGCACGGTTCTGGTGGTGGCGAGAGAAAGTTCCCGCAAAGAACAGGTCGGTGCGGCGATCTTCCCATGGGACGAAGCCTTTAGCGTCAGTCTGGGTTTCGTAGGACGGGGTAAGGTACTTGGTCCGCAACCCAGCCTTGGAATGCTTCGCGTTCAGCGTCGGGAAGTTAGACACGACGGCATCGAAATGCTGCAGGCCGGTGCCCACGACTTCGGACCCAAGCCAGCCAATTTTCAGACGAACGCAGCCCGGCAGCTGGCGCATAAAAGCTTCGGAATGGCGGGTAGAGTTTACGGAATAGAAAACCTCGGACCTGTGGTCTTCTATCTGAGCCAGAAGAATGTCCTCTGGTGTTGTGTCGGGTGACAGACCATTGTCAATCGCCCAGAGACGCAACCCCTTTTCATATTGGGGAAAGCACAGGCGGCCATCGGGATTGTTCGAGATGCATATGGCTAGCAGCTGTGCCTGTGGCACATCGGTTAGAATCACGGCATTGGCGTCGTCCTCATTTGCGCAGCGTACAAGACGCGGTTGTAGGTGATCCAAGTGCGCAGGATAGATATTGCCAACCTGAAAGACGCGCATGGCCTCAATTCTTCCCGGTCGCGTGTTTCACGGCCAACCAAACATAGACACCGCTGCCCGCCAACATCGCGCAAGCATAGATCGCAACCGCCGTGACAGGCGGAAAGGCCCAATAATATCCTGCGCAAAAGGCCATGATCACAAAGCCGAGACGAGTCACATCCCATCCGAACTGCCAAACCGATTTACCGGCGATGACCAGAACCATGTTGATCGGCCCTGACAAGAACAACGCCAAGAGGTAGGGTGTGAGCGCGACCGCGATCCGGCCCGCCAACTCCCATTGATCCCCGAGAAAGAAGACTATCGCCGCTTCGCCAAACAGCAAGATTGCGCCGCACACCAAAAGGCCGATGCCAGCGCTCTTGCTCACCACGCGGAGCAGAAAAGCTCTGCGCGCAGGATCCCTGCGACGCGTCATCTCCGCATAGCGGCTCGACAAGGCCTGTCCGAAGGCCGTGAGAACCATGCCGACGGGAAAGATCAGGATGCGGGTAGTCATGCCGAATTGCCCTGCAACCTCCTCAGAGAAGGCTGCGGCGAGGACGAAGACCGGCAGGGCGGCACTGGTCGCACCGATTATGCCGCTTGGCACATTGAACAGCGGATAGCGCGCATAGATGCTTGCGGCCCGCCACAGCCTGTGGACCGAGGTCTGCCACTCTCCCTGACGACCATCGTGCAGCCAGCGCGCCACGATCACCACCGCGCCAGTGCCGCGCCCGATCATGTCCGCAAACGCCAGCGAGATCGGCCCCGCATAAACTAGTAAGCCGAGCGCGACACTTGCTCCTTGCGTCAGACCGGTCTGGCTAAGCTTGCTGCTGGCGATCAAGGCGGGGCGATCCATCCGCACTGCCAGTTGCGTCGCCGCCTGGAAAAGGCCCGCTCCCATCAGCACTGCGGGCAGAACCCAAGTCATCCAGAGCGCGCGCGGCGCATCGGCTAAGAAAAGTGCCACGATGATCTGCACAGCGACCCAGACCGCCAGCGGCACGATAAAGACGGCTGTCCCCACCAGTATCACCAAATCGCGCAATCGACGCTCAGAACGCGCCCGCAGGAACGCGATTTCGTAGCGCAGCGTAACCACGGGCGTCAACAAAGTGGCCAGCGAGAAGACCACCTGAAACGCGCCGAAGGCCTCGGGAGCATAGGTGCGCGAAATGATCGGCACACAGGCCAAACCAATCACCTGTGCCCCAACGGTGCCCAAGAGAATGACGAGTGAGCTACGGAGCATCAGTGGTCCGATGCGACGGCTTGCCGAGATATTGGCAGAACACAAAAACCAGCAACCCGCCGCCCGTCACCATCGCCGTAAAGATTGGTGTATTCGCAGCCGTCAACAAGAATGGTCCGCTGGCGATAATGACGAAGCCAAGATCGGCACTTTTAACCAATGCGTCCAGAAAGGAGAGCATGAGACCTACCAACACACCGATCAGAGGCAAGCCTATGTAGCCAGCTGCAGCGATGCCATCCGAAGCCCAGAAATTGGAATTGGCACTGTAAAACTCATTTCCGGACACCCAATAGCCGACCACGCGCCCAAGGGGCCCTTGAAATGGATAGTCAACAAGCGAATTGATCCCTGTTACGTGAGAGAAATAGGTATGCGGATTTTCTTCGAAGAACTGTACATACTGTGTGAACGCCACGGCTTGGATCCCAAATGCCCGCATGCTGAGCTGCGATAAGAAAAGCTTCACCGCTCCACCAAACTCGGTCTCGAGTACCGCGATCAAAAGAATGGGTGGAAGTAAAAATATTATTGGAAATAGTATGAAGAGATATGGCCGTCGTAAAAGCCCCCAAGACAACAGCCGATGTAGAACGAAAGGCATAAAGAAGGCGATGAGGGCCAGCTTCGAGCCGTTTACCATGTAGACTGTAAGACATAGGAAGCTCGCCAAAAGGGCGAAAGACAGCTTACCGTGTTTAAACGTTAGAGCGATCAGAAGCGGGCTGAAGACAAACACCAACCAATTCAAGAGATAACCCGATAGTCGACCGACCGATAAATCAGCCGATGCAAACCGTTGACTGTATACATCCTCCAACGCGACAAGTCTCATGATGGAATGAAATTGAAGAATTGTCAGAAGCAAAGCCGCAATACTCAACAAGGCGATAAATTTAGTCGATGAAAAAAAGCCAAGTTCACGCAGCCGTGGCAGAGAAAACTGCGTTGACGCATTGATAAGCCTAATGAGAAAAAGCGACATCAAGAGGAGCATTGAAAGACCCTCGCTGCCATGAGGGAGGGTGCCCACCCGAGCCATCGTTATTTGGAGCGGAGTATAAACGACAATGAAGAAAAACCATATAAAGAAATGTGAAAACCGTCGTATTCGTAGTGGTAAAAACATCAATGGAACATAAAGACAAATCAGGGCCACGAAAAATTCTGAGGACGATGTCGAGTAGCTGGTGAACCCGAGATAGCCATAAATCGGTGAAAAGTAGATGTCGTATACGGCGAAATAGACGGCGATATACAAGCTGTGCAGCAGAAGGGTGACAGCGCTGCGCGTGACCTGTGACGTGCTGATTTTCCCTGCATTGGTAACAGCCATATATCTTAACCGTTCTCTGACGGGTTGAACCCCCGGATCACATCAACCACCCGCTGCAATTGTTCATTCGTCATCTCGGCGAAGATCGGGATCGACAGGCCTTCCTCGGCCAAGGTGTAAGCGATGGGGAAGTCTTCAGGGCGGTGTTGCAAGCGCGCGTAACATGGCAAGAACGGCAAGGCGCGAGGGTAGTTGCGAGCCGTGCCAATGCCGTGGCTCTTGAGATGTGCCTCCAATTCTGTACGCGCGGGGCTGCGAAGCACATACAGATGCCAGACCGCCGATACGCCAGTGGTCGCACGCGGCAGGGTGATCCTGTCAACTTGGGCAAGGCCTTCCTGATAGGCCGCGGCCAGATCTTGCCTGCGCGCGGACCAGGCCCCCAAATGGGGCAATTTCACGTTCAGGATCGCGGCCTGTAGCCCGTCCATCCGGCTATTGATCCCTTCGATTTCGTGGTCGCCTTTGCGCAAGCCGCCATGTCGCGCGAACATGGCGATGCGGCGCGCTAAATTGGCGTCATTGCACAGAACCGCGCCCGCGTCGCCCATCGCGCCGAGATTCTTTCCCGGATAGAAAGAAAACGTTGCCGCCGCGCCGAAAGTGCCAACTTTGCGCCCATCGATTTCAGCCAGATGGGCCTGCGCGCAATCCTCAATCACCCAAAGCCCGTGGCGCGCGGCGGCCTGCATGATCGCGGGCATATCGGCGGGGTGACCGTAGAGATGCACAGGAATAATCCCAACGGTCCGCTCCGTGATCACCTCGGACAGTCGCCCGGGGTCGAGCGTATAGCTGGCCGGGTCGATATCACAGAACACCACCGTCGCGCCCGCCTGCGTCACTGTCTCGCTGGTCGAAATCCATGACATCGCGGGCACAATCACCTCGTCGCCGGGCTTCACCCCCAAACCGACCATCGCCATGTAGAGCGCATCGGTCCCGTTGGCGCAGGATATGCAATGCGCGGTACCAATCTCCGCGGCAAAGGCAGTTTCGAAAGCCTCCACATGGGGGCCACGGATGAAGGCCGAGGTCTCGATCACCGAGGCGATCGCAGCGTCAAGCTCGGGTTTCAGTGTCAGATACTGTTTGTAGAGGTCAGCAAAAGGAACGTTCATTTAATATTACCCAGACATTCCAGAGAACTTGGCTTTGTAATGAATAAAAGCCGTTTCCAGTCTAGCTTCGTCTTCGGCTTTCATGCGCATACGTGGGGCACGAAGGTTCGCAGCAACATCGACAGAGCGCGGTTTTCTTTCAAGAAAGTCGAGGCTTTTCACCAAAAGGTCGACTTCCGCCAAGTAGTGTCGCAAGGCAAAATCGTAGAGCGTATCGCTCTCAAAAACCGGGGTTGCCCTCCGAGCGATTATCTTACCCATATCTACCCGAGCGTCGATCTCGTGCAACGTGATGCCGACCTGCATCTGTTCTAAAATGGCCCACTTGAATGCATCTAGCCCACGAACCTCCGGGATCAGACCAGCGTGTACGTTCAAAAACCGAACTTTTGCAGTCTCAAGCATGCTATTGGGGATCAAAATGCCACCGGTCATCAAGAAGATGTCAACCGCCTCTGTCGGCAGATCGTTCATGGTGGCCGACGGCACGTAGTCCACCCCGTCTAACTCGATTGCAATCTCCCGAGGGTGAGGGGCGTCAAACTGATAGGGCCGATGCTCAAAAAGTGGTGAACGTGACTTTCGATGTACGAACGGCACAGTGTAAATGCCAATGTTACGCTTACCAGCTTTGTGCAGGCCCCGTGCGACCTGAGCAGTTTTTAGATGTCTGACATCCGCTACAATTAATCCGATACGCATTGGGACCTCACCTGATGCCTAATTTCGCGAACCGAGGCTTAAAGCGCAGTTGCACCTCTCTGCAAGTTTCTATACTTTCATAAATCGCCGTAATCAGTTCGAGGCTACGCCGTCCCTCGAGACCATCGACCAGGTTTGGCCCGCCGTCGCGAATGGCCTTGACCACATGGTCGTAATACTCTTTGTGTCCAAACCCATAGACGTTTGGCGGGTTTACCGAATAATTCTTAATCACATCGTCATCGGTTGGCGCTGTCTCGGCGAAATTCCAAACCTTCATTTCGTTGACCGCGAAGCCGCCTATTTCGACCGATCCCTTTTCCCCAAGGATCGAGATCGATCCTTCGAGGTCTTTTGGCCGCGTCGCCGTCGTAGCTTCTATTATACCGAGCGCCCCGTTGGTGAAGCGTAGCAAGACGACTGCGGTATCTTCCGTCTCGATATCTGCAAGCGCGGTCCGCGACATTGCGAAGACGCTGTCGACGTCCCCCATCATCCACTCCAGAAGGTCGACGTGGTGACTGGCCTGATTGGTCAAGACACCTCCGTCATATGCCCAGGTACCGCGCCAGGGATCCTGATCGTAATAGGACTGCGGGCGGCACCACCGAACACGGACAGTGCCCATTGTGAGTTTTCCAAAGCGCTGCTGCTCGAGCGCTTCGCGCAGCTTGATCACCGGAAGATTGAAGCGGTTCTGTTTGACAACAAACAGTTTTATGCCCGCCGAGTCACAAACTTCGATCATCTTGTCCGCATCAGCAAGCGTCAGAGCCATTGGTTTTTCTACCAGGATATCAGCTCCGTATTGTGCCAACTGGATGACATGGCTGGCATGATTCCCACTTTCTGTGAGCACGGCGACGAGATCCGGTTGCTCAATCCGCATCATTTCGTGCATATCGGAATAGGCGGGCACGTCGTAGGCGTCAGCGATTTTTTGCGCTTTTTCTGGGACAATGTCGCAAACGCAGTGCAGTTTCGCGCCGCTGATTTTTCCTTCTGCCAGCAACTGCGAGTGTCGGGCACTGATACGTCCGCAGCCGACGAGAGCCACCCTCAATTCATTATTTTCTTGGTCGTTTGAAGTCACAAGTATTCTCCCATCATTCGGGTATTTTTTCTCACTGGTCTCAGGAGGCATGAGTGGCCTGTGGCACTATGGGAAAGAATCTGGGTTGCTCACCGCCGTTCGGAACCCAACCGCTTTGAATAATCGCCTAATAACGCTGATCGCCGCTCACCGCCTGACGTGGTTTCCACTGCATTTACCTGTATTTTTTGGGACCACCACATCCAAACGCCCGATAACGCAAACCCTCGCCCGACAACGCGACGCCGGCACAGACCCGTCACCGCCCGCGACAGGATGCGGACGATCCCAATCGCCACGGCCGGTGGCACCAAAGCGACGCGGGGCTTTCGAAACTTGATGACCAGGCAGGCTGCCGCATTGCCACTTGCAAGGCGCGAGCGGTCTAACGCATTGACGTAAATACATATTTGCTACGGGATCCCCCATATACATGGCTCTTCCTATCGAAAAAACTGCGCGAAGAAAAGCCGCGAAAATACCCTTTAGGGAGAAATCTCGTTTGACATTGCAAGCGCGACCTCAAGCAGGCATCAACAGGACAGTGCGTGTGGTCCAGTGCGAGAGGCAAGAAGATGCGCGATATCGCAAAAAATCAGCCCCTGCCGAAGGACTGGTATATTTTGCTTTGCAAGCCCAACCAGAACCAGATTGCAGAGCGCCACCTCGCACGCATGCCCGTCGAAATCTTCATGCCCTACCATATGGTCAGCGTGAGGGTGGGCGGACAGTTCCGGCTTCAGCGCAGGCCCTTGTTTGCGGGGTATTTCTTTGTTGGCGGAAAGGCCTGCGATATGCCCTGGCGCCGGATCCGGACGACGCCAGGGATTTCGCAGGTTCTCGGATCGGTCACTCACGGTCCTTCGAAGGTGCCCCGCGAAGTTGTTGAGGGCCTCGTTCATCGCTGCGACGCGGATGGCATGCTTGTGAGTTATCAAGACCTGTCGGTGGGTGACAGGATAAAGATCAAGAGTGGACCCTTTGCGGAATTCGTCTCGCGTGTCGAGAAAATCGGCGAAGACGCGCGCATTCATGCTTTGCTGGATTTTATGGGCGCTCAGAGGCGGGTCGCGGTGGATGCAGGGCATGTCACAAAGCTCGATTAGGGAGACGATGGTCGCAGATCTGTTGCAGGGCTTCTCTCGCCACCGAAGGCAGTCGCTTGGCGCAGGAGCCCTCAGGCCTTCTGAAGAGGTGCTCCCTGGCTGAGCTGCATTGGTCCAAGCGTTTTGCGATGGCAATTATGCATGCGGGCAAGGCAGCAAGCAAAGAGATGTGCCGAAATCCTCGAACTGCGTGCTTCCGAGACACACGAATAGACCAAACACAGCTCATCGGGCAGAGATTGTGATGGACCTCAAAAACACAATTGCTAGAAGAGTGGTATGATCTCTTGCGTTCGGCCCTCATCCACTCTCCGGGTTTTTGCCTGTGCATGCTTCATGGCACCGATCTCGGTCGGGGCCGAGCCCCACGTAACGACAGGATACAACAGCTACGGATATCCGAGGCTGATCGACATGCCCGTCGCGACCAGCCGTCCGGACGGCGAATTGGCCTTCACGACCAGCCATTTCGCAGGGCAGTTGCGCAACACCATGACGTTTCAGCTCACGCCGCGGCTGTCGGGCAGCTTCCGGTATTCGATTCTGGAACAGATGCGCGGTTCACTTGACAATCTCCAAACGATTTACGACCGCAGCTTCTCACTCCACTACCGCCTTGCCGACGAAAACCCGAACGGGTTTCGGCCCTCGATCGCGATCGGTTTGAACGATTTCCTTGGTACGGGCGTTTATTCGTCGGAGTATGTTGTCGCCAGCAAGACGCTTACGCCGCGCGTGCGCTTTACCGCTGGCATAGGCTGGGGGCGCCTTGGCACAAGTGGCGGGTTTACCAATCCACTCTCCATTTTTGGAGATAGCTTCAGAACACGTCCCTCGCGCGATTTTGGCGCGGGCGGGCAAGTGGAAGCGAGCGGTCTATTCAGGGGCGATGCCGCCCTCTTCGGTGGCCTCGAATGGCAGGCGACAGACCGGCTGAAATTCGCCCTCGAGTATTCCTCGGACGCTTATCCGCGTGAAGAGCGCCGCGAAGATTTCAATCTTGCCTCACAAGTGAACATCGGCGCGAGCGGTCGTGTCGCGAAGTTGGTTGAAATTTGAAAGTGGCGTAATCTCCGGGTGAACGAGAACCACCCAACCGGCGGCTGACACCGCCATAGGAGATCACGCCATGACCAAGACTACAGACACCAGCGCGCTTTCGCTACTGGCATGTGATGACGGCTTCGACCCGATCGAGGATCGGTTGCGGGCGAATATCCGCAGCACGATCGAAGCGGTTTTCAGCGAAGAGCTGGACACCTTTCTCGGCCGGCTGCGCTATGGCCGAGAGGCCGGGGCGGCGAAGGGGTATCGTCACGGCCACCGGGACCGCCAGATCACAGGAACCTTTGGCACCGAGACGATCAGCGTGCCCCGCGCCCGTGTCGAGAACGAGGACGGCAAGGTGCGCGAATGGCGCTCGAAGGCGCTGCCGCGTTACCGGCGGCTGACGAAGACGGCCGAGGCGCTGATCACATCGGTCTACCTTTCCGGCACGAACACGCGGCGTGTGAAGCGCGCGCTGTTCGCGTTGTTCAAGGGGGCTGTCAGCAAGGACGTGGTCAGCCGGGCGTGGCGCAAGGTCAAGACGGACTGGGACGCGTGGTGCGCGCGCAGCCTCGAAGATGAGGACATCATCCGGGTCATCCTCGACGGCACGGTCGTCAAGACGCGGATCGACAGACGGGCCACGAACATCTCGGTTCTGGCCGCCGTCGGCGTGCGCCGTGACGGGCAGAAGGTGCTGCTTTCCATCATGAATATGGGCGGCGAGAGCAAGGCGGCGTGGGCACAGTTCCTCGCCGATCTCGACGCCCGCGGCCTCAAGCGGCCCGAGTTCGTGATCATCGACGGCGCGCCAGGGCTGGAAGCCGCGCTTGAGGCGCTCTGGGGCAACGACCTGCCGATCCAGCGCTGCACCGTTCACAAGCATCGCAACCTGCTTGGCCACGCGCCCGGCCATATGCATGACGAAATCACCGAGGATTATCGTGACATGATCTACGCCGAGACCGCCGCCGAGGTCGAGAAGAAGCGCAAGGCCTTCCTTCGCAAGTGGCGGCTGAAATGCAAGGCGGTCGCCGATAGCCTGGAGGAGGCCGGCGATCGGCTGTTCACCTTCACCCGCCTCGACCCCTCGCAGTGGAAGGCCGCCCGGACTACCAACGCGATAGAACGCCTGAACGAGGAATTCCGCCGCCGCATCAAGACCCAGACCGTGCTGCCCTGCGCAGAAACCGTGCCCATGCTGCTCTGGGCTCTGCTCGCCTCCGGCCAGATCACCATGCGCAAGATCGACGGCTGGCAAACCCTCGACAAACCGATCGAGCCCATGCCCCTTGACCTCGCCGCCTGATCAGGCCCAAATCAAACCGCTCGGAGGACGCCGCCGGAGAATTTCCACCACTTTCGAGACGCAACCGCGCGAGCTACAAGATCAGCGACAACATCGCCCTTTCCATGCGGTATCTTTACGGAAGTGAATTCGGCATACAGCTGACGGCGGCCCTCAATCCGAAATCACCCCCCAGTGGCGGCGCGCGGGAACCGGCGCCGCCCCCTGTCCTGCCTGCGTCTTCAGCGGCTGCTGCATCTTGGGGAGAGGCGCTCGCATCATCGAACCCTCCCAAAGCAAGTGTTTCCGAAGCGCTTGCCGGGCAGGGTGTTCGATTGCATGGCTTTAAACGTCATGGTGCAGCCTTGCGTGTCGAAATCGAGAACCAGACTTACCTGCACGCGGCGCAGGCGATTGGCCGCACCGCACGCGTGTTGTCTCGAAACATGCCTTCGGAAATCAAGACCTTTGAAATCGTTCTGGTTGCGTCGGGCATGCCCGTCTCGGAAGTGCGTATCCGAAGAGAGGACATGCAAGAGCTGGAGCATGAGCTTGATGGCAGCTGGAAGAGCTTTAATCGTGTTCGTTTTTCTTGCCCCGAAGGGGAGACAGAGCCATCTTCAGATCGATATCCGCACTTCGAGTGGTCCCTCAAGCCTTATCTGACCCCCAGCTTGTTTGATCCGGACAATCCATTGAGGGCCGATCTCGGGGCTGAGCTATCCGCGCGCTTTGAGCCCAGGCAGGGCTTGGTTTTTTCAGGCGGGGTGCGGCAAAAAATCATTGGAAACCTCGACGAAGCCACGCGGGTTTCCGACTCGGTTCTACCGCACGTTCGCAGTGATTTCAGCCTTTATGACAAGGCAAAGGGTCCAAAGGTTACTCATTTGACGGCGGCCTATTATTTCAAGCCGGCCCGCGATATTTATGGCCGTGTGACGGCTGGGTATCTCGAACGCATGTATGGCGGTCTCTCTACGGAGCTGTTGTGGAAACCCAACGCCAGTCCCTTTGCTGTGGGTGTGGAGGCAAATTACGTCAAGCAGCGTGACTTCGATCAGGCGTTCGGCTTTCGAGACTACGATGTCGTGACGGGTCATGTCTCGGGGTATTGGGACATGGGCAATGGATTTCACAGTCAGCTCGACGTCGGTCGCTACCTTGCCGGCGATTGGGGGGCTACCTTTACACTTGACCGGGAATTCAAAAATGGCTGGCGTATCGGAGCATTCGCAACGCTCACAGACGTGCCGTTTAGCGAATTTGGCGAGGGATCATTCGACAAGGGCATCCGCCTTACGATTCCTATTTCCTGGATTACGGGAGAGGCCAACAACACACTATACAGCACAACAATCAGGCCCATAACACGTGATGGTGGCGCACGATTGAATGTGGGCGGGCGCCTTTATGAAAAGATCCGGCCGATGCACAAGAAATCCTTGCAGGATGGGTGGGGCAAATTTTGGCGGTGAGACCATGCAAGCTCCAAGTCAAGAGCGCCCTTGCAGGCGTTGCGACGCTTTGCGCATTGGGCCTGCTGAGTGGCTGCGACAATGTCGGCGAGAGTTTGGGGCTGACCGGGCAGGTGCAACGTGTTTCTCCCGCTCCAATCACATCAGAGAGATTGGAGGTCATGCTTCCCAAGGCAGGCGCGCGCGCCGTCCTGGCGCCTGTTGCAAGGCGCGAGGGCGTCACTGTATTGCAAACCCTCGATGGAATTACCTTGTCCTTTGACAGGGGCGTTTTGACTGCAACGCGCGGCCTCGGGGAGGATCTGATGTCCAGCGACGTCTCAGGCACGCTCAAGATGGTCAAGCTTGGATCGGGCGGCGAATTTTACAGGGTGATCCGGTCATACCTTGATGGAGAGGACCAGACGCGTTTTCCCGCCTACCAGTGCAGGAAGGAACATGAAACAAAGCAGCAGGTCGAAATTGGCGATGATGCTCTGACTTTGACGCGCCTCGAAGAGGTCTGTGTTTCACCTGACCACAGATACACGAACACCTATTGGGTTGATGATACGGGCGATATCGTAAAGTCTCAACAATGGGTGAGTTCCGGCGTTGGCGACATGGTAACCGAACGCGTGATGCGGTAAAGCTACGAGAATACTTTGTGGAGGGCTAGAAATGAATGACAGGACACGCGTCTTCGTGCGGCGTACAGCAAGAGGCGTTGCCTTGACGGCGGCAATGATACTGCCGTTGGGGTGTGGCGCCATCTATACCAGCCCGAGTGTCAAACAGTCCTCCAGTAGTGATGTAAATGTTCGCGAGATAACTCTCACGGCAGAGACGGTTCTTCTTGCCAACCGAACACCATACAAGCCGCGCAGCTTGCCGCGTGCATTCTGGGCAACAGCCTCCGCGCGACAGGGTCCGGGCCTTGGAACCCTTCCGAGTGCACCGCCAACGCCAGAGGAAGCTCCCGACAGCATGGAACTTCGGCTTCCACCCAACGGATCCCAGCAGCCCTATGAGATCGGCGTTGGAGACGTCGTGCTTCTTGCAACAAAGAGCGGAGGCAGCAGCGTTGAGGAGCTCAGCGGCCTTCTCGCAGCCCAACAGCAACGGCAGGGGTACACAGTATCTGATGATGGATCGATTTCTATCCCGGATATCGGACGCGTGGAGATCGGTGGCCTTACCCTGCAAGAGGCGCAGGATCGCATCTTCAAATTCCTACTCGATAACCAGGTCGATCCGGCCTTCTCTCTCGAAATTGCAGAATACAACTCACGGCAAGTCACTGTCGGTGGCGCGGTACGCAATTCTGTGCGCGTTCCAATTACACTGACGCCATTGAGCCTCGGGGAGGCCTTGACGGCCAGTGGTGGCGAGGTGATCCAGGATGAACAGTATGCATCGATCCGGATTTACAGAGATGGAACCTTGTATCAGATCCCCTATGAGGATTTCTTGTCACGGCCCGATCTCAGAGACCTAAGGCTTGAAGATGGCGACGCTGTCTTCGTCGACACCACTTATGATCTGGACAGGGCCTTTGAATTTTATCGTCAGCAAATCGATGTCATCCAACTGCGCAATCAAGCACGAAAAGATGCTATTGATAAGCTGGCTGCAGAGATCACTTTGCGGCGCGGGGTATTGCAGGAGCGCCGTTCAAACTTCGAGGCCCGATCCGAGCTTGGCGCTGAACCGAGGGACTATGTTTACCTCACGGGAGAGGTAGAGAAGCAAAGCCGCATCCCCCTGCCCTATGAACAGCATGCCAATTTGGCTGATGTGCTCTATGGGAACGGAGGCTTTCCGACACAGACAGGGAATGCCGCGCATATCTACGTTCTGCGTCAATCGTCCGATCCGTCGGAATTCGGTGCGGTAACAGCCTGGCACCTCGATGCCGGAAATTCGGTCAATCTGACACTCGCAACGCGCATGGAAATGCGTCCAAACGATATCGTCTTTATCGAGGAGCAACCAATCACGAAGTGGGGTCGCTCGATCCAGCAGCTTTTGCCAACCCTCAATACGGCTCGAGCGGCTTCGAACTGATTGTGTGGTAAACTGCGAAGCAAATCCGTGCACAAAACAAAAAGGACGGCCTCTTGAAGCGGCCGTCCTTTTTGCGCAATTCCCGCGCCTTCAAAGCTTGCTGATCAGTTGCCCGTCCCGGTTGTTGTCGTTGGCCCGTCCGAACCGCCGCTCGCAGCAAGGCCCGCGACAAGCAGCATGACACCCGCTATGGGCGCAGCTCCGGCAAGACCACCCGTCATCCCATTCGTCCCTCCGGCGATGATGCCGGTTGAACAGGTGACATCCAGTTTGTATTCGCTGCCACCCACCAATACGAGATCGGCGCCGAGAACCTCTTGCCCGTCGCATGCATCCATGCGCTTGGCAAATTCGAGCCATGTCTCGCCAGGACGCACGTCGTTGGCATTCAACTGCTGTGCCGTGACGGGAAGCGCCGACAGACCAACTAATCCAAGGGCTGCTAGTATCCTCATAAATGATCTCCTTTCCTGGAAAACCTTTTTAAGTGTAACGCAAAATAGCTGGCGGGGAAACACGTGACTTCTTCAGCTCCAGACCATTTTCTTATCCTGCGTCGTAATAGCCTTGACCATAATTCGCATAGGATCCGTATTTGCCTCCATATCCATAACGGCGCATGCCCTTTGGGTCAATTTGTGCGAGGACGATCCCGCTGATGCGGAGCTTGACGGCATCGAACTCGCGCAAGGCCGCCACGACTTGGTTTTTCTGAGTGCGATCCCAGGCGACTGCGAAGAGAATTGCGTCAACGTGTTGGCCAATGACACGTGCATCTGGAACGACCAGGACTGGTGGCGTGTCTATGATGACAAAATCATAGGCTTCCCTTGCTCGTGACATGAACTCTTTGAAGCGGTCCGACGAGAACAGGTCGGCAGCATTTACGCGCGACTTTTGTCCCATGAGCACATCTATGCCGAGCCGCTCGTCATGAAATACCACCTCATTGAGGGGTGTTTCGCCTGAGAGCGCGGTGACGACGCCGCCTTTGGGTTGATCATTAAAGTAATTCGAGAACGTCCTGCGCCGGATATCGCCTTCAATAAGAAGTACCTTCTTACCAAGGCCCGCAAAGTTTTGCGCCAGTGCAATTGCAACCGTCGTCTTGCCCTCCTCGGGAATAGACGATGTAGACATGATCACTTTCGGTGGTTCATCTATGTCAGACAAAATAGTTGAAGTGCGCAGGTTCCGGATTGCCTCTGAAGCAGCCGATGTTGGCTTGTCTTGCAAATACGAGATGAGGTCGCCCCGCGCCTTGATCGGCATTTGTGGAATTTGACCGAAAACAGGAATGCCGGTCGCAGCTTCAAGGTCTTCAGCGGTCCGGAAGACGTTGTGCAAAAAGGCCCTCGCCAAGACGAAACCCGAACCAATCATCATGCCCAAAATCATCGACAGGGCTAATATCATAGCTGGGCGAGGAGCAACCTGCTCTCCTGGAATCGCGTCTGAAAGAACGCGGCTGTCCGCTTGCTGCAATCCGCGTTGGACGCTCGTTTCCTTGAGCCGGGTCAAGAAAGTTTCGTACAAGGTGCGGGTCGTTGCCACTTCACGCTGCATCTGCTGAATTCGTGCCAAATCTGTGGATTGACGTTCTATGCGAAGCTGCAACTCCTCATAAGAGTTGGAGAGAGCCGCAATTTGGCTGTTAAGACGGTCTTGCTCTGCTCGCGCACGCTCCAAGAGGGTCGATAGCCGTTGATCGAAAAGAGCTTCAGCTTCCAAATCACCTTCTTGGATGGCACGCCACAAGCGCTGCAGTGTAGGGTCGCCGGTTACATCCACAGCATCAGCTCTGTTTTTCGAGGACAGCAAGCCCCGAAAACGCTCGACCTCTGCTTCGGTGCGCGCGACATCCGCGCGCATTTCCTGCAGCCGGTCGCGCAAATCCTTGGCTTGCAGGTTCAATCCATCAAGAGCCTCTGGACTAATCAAGTCTGTCTCTGCCGTCGCCGCTTTTAGTGTATTTTCCTTCTCACGCAGCTCACCCTCGAGTTCCGTGACGCGACTGGATAGCCAAGCCACAGCCTGTTCCGTCGCTTCAAATTTAACTGCGATCTGCTCATCAATGTAGATATCCGAAAGCGTGTTCACGATCCGCGCGGACTTCTCCGAGCTTCCGGTCGTTGCGCTGATCGTGAAGACATAGCTATCTCTCTGCACCGAGGCCGACAAAGCCTTTCGAACCGCACTAATCGTTCGATTTCGAGGCGATTTTTGCGCTGCCATCGATTGTTCAGTGTCGGATGTTGAGATCAGGTCCGAAATGACCGCCTTGGCGCTGTCAATGAGTGTCGGCTTTTTCAAAGAGTCGTTGAATTCAGGATCATCAATAAGATTGAGTTCATCCACAAGATTTCCCAGAACGCGTCTGGACAAGATAATCTCAATTTCGGTATTCAGGGCAGCCTGTTCGGTCGATACTCCTGATACGACGCTCTCAATATCAACGACCTGCTTGGTTCGCATTTCCAAGGTCAACTGAGCAGAGGATTTGTACTGTTTATCTGCGACACCGAATGCGTAGTAGCCGCCCAACATGATGGCAAAAAGCGTAGCGAGTAGGATTATCCATTTTCCGCGCCACAAAGCACGACCTAATTCCATCAGGTCGATCTCATCATCATCGCGGTCGCGTCCGGATTGATCTACGCGCAAAGTGCCAGTGTTGGCCGCAGGTTCATTCATGGCACCGCCATCCTCTTCGTCTCGGCATATCCGTCAAACAACTCTAAGGCGACATATCGTGTCGACAACGCCTTTCATAGGGTCAAACTTCCTTTGAGGACATTTCCTCCAAGCGCCCTTTGCAGCGTCACCCCCCAGGCGTTTGAATAAAGGAGACCTCCTCACCGGTGATTACTGCGGCAGTCAATACTCCCGTTGCGTAAGCGCCAGTATCCACCGCAATTCTGCCATCCTGAGCGAACGGTACGTCAACGATCGTGTGCCCATGAACGACCCACTGCCCGTCTTCGCGTTGGTCTTGCGTGAATTTTGGATGGCCCCACAAGAGATCCCTCGCCTCCTGGGTTTCCATTGGCTCGGTCGGGTCAGCGCCCGCATGCGCCGCCCACACGTTGCCGCTTTGCCATGACAATGGTCTCGCACGCAGCCAGTCGACCATTTCATTGCCCATCGCTTCAAGAAGTTGGTCACGTGTCGACGCCATCGCCGTATCATCGCTAAGGTGGTCCAGTTTCAGTGACACGCCAAAACTTGCAAGAGTTTGCAGTCCACCATTGTGAACCCATCGTCGAGCGTACTGTGATGGGCGGTCGAGGAAATCCAGCAGCATGCGCTCATGGTTTCCCATCAAGCATGTAACGGGTGGTGACCCCTCAGGAGAAACCGACATCAACAGCTTCAGGACTTCGCAGCTTTCTTCACCGCGATCAATATAGTCGCCCAAAAAAACAACCGGCCATCCACTGAAGTTCTTCTCAATCAATTTGTCGAGTTGAAGCAATAAGTCTGCTCGACCGTGTATGTCTCCAATGGCCAAAAACGGGGTTTCGGGTTGTGGTAAGGGTGCCGACACATCGCTCTGCTTCGATTTCGATGGGCCGCGCGTTATGTGCGAAAGTATTTTTTTCATGCTGTGGCAGGTTCAACCGTTTTAAACGTCCCTTTGCGTAGAAATACCCCCGCGCAAAAGGATAATGCCAGCCCCCAAGATATCCACGAGTGCCACTGCAGATCTGCGAGCCTAATACCCAAAGGTCTAAAGCATCTCAATGACGAGAGGGAAGAAAAGAGTCTAAAGTGTTCCGTAAGCATCCGGCGAGGGA
>QVMW01000026.1 GCA_003417655.1 Rhodobacteraceae bacterium 63075 | reverse complement strand
CTGCGCTCGAATGCCTGGCTCTGACGAAAATTCGACTGAAACCGGGGGGCCTGACAAATGCAGACGCCGCCTACCCCAGCGGATCGGGCGCGACATTCGCCCCACAGAGGAGAACCGCCACGCGCTCGCCCGGCTCCGGCCGGTAGGCTCCGCTCATCAGCGCGGCCAGCGCCGTGGCCCCGGCGGGCTCGACAAGCAGCCGTCGCTCCTGCCAGAGCGCCGTCTGCGCCGTGGTGATCGCCGTGTCGTTGACCAGAACACTCTGCGCGTTGTGCCTCCTCGCCAGGTCGTAGCAGATCCGTCCGATCCTGCGCGCGCCCAGCGCATTGGCGGCCACGCCGGAGACCGTCACATCGCAGGGCCCGCCCGCCGCCAGCGCGGCATGGAGCGCGCAGGAGGTCACCGGCTCCACGGCCACGACCTTCCGCCTGCCCTGCAACCAGCCCAGCGCGCCGCCGATGAGCCCGCCGCCGCCCACGGCGATGAGCACCGTGTCGGCCTCCAGCCCCTGCGCCTCCCACTCGGCCATGCAGGTGCCCTGCCCCGCCACCGTCGCAGGCGCGTCATAGGCGTGGATCTGCATCGCGCCGGAAGCCTCCTCGTAGTCCGCCGCCGCCTCGGCGGCATTGGCGTATTCCCCTTCGACGACGGTGAGCCGCGCGCCCGTCCGCTCGATGAGGGCGATCTTGGACGGCCCGGCCATCTGGGGGACGAAGATATGCGCCGGATACCCGAGCCGATGCGCCGCGAAGGCCACCGCCGCGCCGTGATTGCCCCCCGAGGCCGCGACGATCCCCGCCTGCGGCACCGGCCCGCCGAGCAGCGTGTTGAACGCTCCGCGCGCCTTGAACGTGCCGGTGTGCTGAAGCTGCTCGAGCTTCACGTCGATCTCGCGGTCAAGCCCGAAGCCGCCCGTGCGCATCACGGGCGTGCGCAGCACATGGCCCTCAACCCTCCGGGCCGCCTCGGCAATCCGCTCTTTCCAATCCATCTTCACACTCCCGTTACGGGCCGGTCACTGGCCTTGCCCGGCGAAACCCTATAGGGCTTGAGCAAACGTGCAAGCAGGGAAACACCGCCATGAAAGACGACCGCCAGAGCCCCTTCCGCGACGCCCATCTCGACCGGGACACGGCATCACATGTCCCCGACACGCCGCAGACACGGGCCCCGGCCTATCGCCTCGCCTTCGCCGATGACGATTTCCTTTGCCGCGACGAGCTGCGCCCTGTCCGGCTCCAGCTCGAGCTGCTCAAGCCGCAGATGATGCTCGACGAACGCGGCATCGAGAGCACCATCGTGCTCTTCGGCGGCGCGCGCATCCCCGAGCCGTCGAAAAAGGAGACCGCGCGCACGGAAACGCTCGCCGCGCTGTCGGAATACTATGAGGAGGCCCGCGAATTCTCACGGCTGATGACCGAGAAATCCCTGCAAAGCTATGGCCGCGAAAACGTGATCGTGACAGGCGGCGGCCCGGGCGTCATGGAAGCGGGCAACCGTGGCGCGCTCGATGCGGGCGGTGCCTCGATCGGGCTCAACATCGTCCTGCCGCACGAACAGGCGCCCAACGAATATGTCACGCCCGACCTGTGCTTCAATTTTCACTACTTCGCCATCCGCAAGATGCACTTCCTGATGCGCGCCCGCGCGATCTGTGTCTTCCCGGGCGGCTTCGGCACGCTCGACGAGCTCTTCGAATCGCTCACGCTCATTCAGACGGGACGGATGAGCCGCGTGCCCTTCCTGCTCTTCGGCAAGGAGTTCTGGCACAGGATCATCAACTGGGACGCCCTCTCAGAGGCCGGCACGATCTCGGCGGACGACCTCGATCTCTTCCGCTTCGTCGACACCGCCGCCGAAGCGGTCGAGTTGATCGAGAACTGGGACCCGGCCCCGCCCCGCAAGGAGATCCCGGGCCGGGGCTAGTCCCGATCACTGAGCTCAGGCTGCCGCGAGGACAGCCCGCGTCCGGCCGATCATCAGCGCCGCCTCCGCCGCCTCCCGGCCCTTCTGCACGAAGTGGCGCGCGTAGATCGCGACATGATGCTCCGTCTCCTGGAACTGGTGCGGCGTGAGCGAGACGCTGAGCACGGGCACGCCCGCATCCAGCCCTGCGCGCATCAGCCCGTCCACAACGGCCTGCGCGACGAAATCATGCCGGTAGATGCCGCCATCCACCACGAGCGCCGCCGCCGCCACAGCGGCGTAGCGCCCGCTGGCGGCCAGATCGCGCGCCAGAAGCGGCATCTCGAAGGCTCCCGGCACATCGAAGACATCGACCTTGTCGCGCGGGATCCGCTCGCAGAACCCATCCAGCGCGCGGGTCACGATCTCGCCGTGCCAGTTGGCCTTGATGAAGGCGTAGCGTGCGTCGTCTTGAGCATGTGTCATTTCGGTCTCCTTTCATCCACAACACCTGCCCAGAGCATGCGGGACGAAAGGCCGCGCGCAGCCCGAAGCCGCGCGGGATACCCCTCGTTCTCTCCCATCCGGACTGTGACCGTCGGCTCAGGATTTGCACCTGATCTGCTCGACCCGAGCAGCTTCCTGAGAAGCCGCAAGGCGCTCGCGGGCTTGCCCTCGCAAGAGCTTACCGCCGGTGGGGAATTTCACCCCGCCCTGAGAACGGCTCGAGAATGCCACAAAGCGCGCCGCGCGCAAGCGCTTATTGAAACGCCGCCCCGGGCCGCATCTCGCCGGTGACCAGCCCGGCGAAATTGGTGATCGGGCCGTGCAGGCGCTTAACGGCGGCGGGGTGCTCGGGGTCGAGCAGGCCGAGCCGTACGAGGATCGCCGCGATGGCGCATTCCGCGCCGCGCGTGCCACCGTCGAGCACCTTGAGCGCGACGCCCAGCTTCTTCTCGGGGATGATCGCGATGAAGAAAGCCTCGGCCCCGGTCTTGAGCGCCACGCGGCCCCCGGCGGCCTGCATCAGCTCGGTGCAGGCGCGCCCCTCGCCCGCGACAAGATCGGGATGGGCCACCATCGCCTCGCGCAGGCGCTTGGCCGCCCTTTGCCGGGCATCGCCGCTGTCCTGCGCCGCCGCGAAGAACGCCATCGCCCGCGCGATGCCGTGCAGGCTCGCGGCGAAGTTCGGGGCCGAGCAGCCGTCGATGCCGAAACCGGCGGAGGTCTCGCCCGTGACGCTCTCGAAGGCGTCCTTGCAGGCAAGCTGCACTGGATGGGCGGGGTCGACATAGAGCGGGTCCTTGTCGGCCCCGATATGGCGCGAGAGCGTCAGGAAGCCGCAATGCTTGCCGGAGCAGTTGTTGTGATAGCGGCAGGCGGTCTCGCCCTTGCGGTGCATCTCGATCAGCTCCTCCTGGCCGCGCGGGTCCTGCGGGCCGCAATTGAGATCGTCATCGCCAAGGCCCAGCCCGGCCAGCCAGCTCTGCACGCGGCTGGTATGAATCCTGGCCCCTTCATGTGAGGCACAGGCCAGCGCGAGCTGTTCGGCACTCAGCCCGAAAGCATCCGCCGCGCCGCTCTCGACAAGCGGAAGCGCCTGCAACATCTTCGACGACGAGCGCGGCAGCACGACCCTGCCCGGATCGCCCCAGGCCTCGATGATGTCTCCGTCCGCGCCGCAGATCACCGCGTGACCCATATGCCGGCTCTCCAGGAATGGCCCGCGCCAGACCTGTGCCAGTTCAACAGCTTCGCTCATGATCGCCTCCCGAAAACTTGTGCAATTTTCCGCCAATTTCCCTTTCGCGTATGGCAGTTTTCAGGGTAATGTAGCAATGTCGAGTAGAAAACGGCCCGAACCCATAAAAACAGGCTAAAGCCGCGGGCCGGTCATGAATTGAGGCAAAGGACAGCTGGAGGCTGGACAGATGGTATCACGAATTGCGCAAACTTTGGCTTGCGCCGCCCTTGTCGTGGCGGGCGCGCTTCCCGCGAGCGCACAGGAAACAAGCACCAACCAGGTCGCCACCAAAACGGCATGGGCGGTCTTCGAGGACACGGACCCGAAGGAATGCTGGGCCGTCTCGTCACCGAAGGAGACAGTCAACACGCGCGATGGCCGGGTCGTTGCCGTGCGCCGTGGCGACATCCTTCTGATGACCTTCTACCGGCCGTCCGCGAACGTGCAAGGCCAGCTCGCCTTCACGGGCGGCTATCCCTTTGCCCAGGGCTCCACCGTCAGCCTCGACATCGACGGGACAGGCTACGAGCTGTTCACGGAAGGCGAATGGGCCTGGGCGGCCTCGGCCTCCGATGACGCCAAGATCATGACCGCGCTCAAGCGCGGCACCGACGCCGTTCTCACGGCGCGCTCCACGCGCGGCACCACGACGAAAGACACCTTCTCGCTGCTGGGCTTCACCGCAGCCGCGGAAGATGCAGAGGCCCGCTGCCAGTAAGCGCAGCCGGAATTTTTCGAAAATTCCGGACCGTTTTCTTCGAAAGAAAACGGCTCAGGCTCGCCCGATGAGAATGGCGCGGAAGTCGTTCACGTTGGTGCCGGTCGGACCGGGCGCGAAGAGCGTGCCTGCCGCCTCGAAGGCGCTGTAGGCGTCGTTTCGCCCCAGCGCGTCCTCTGGATCCACGCCCGCCGCGCGCATCCGCTCGGCGCTCGCGCCGTCCACGAAGGCGCCCGCGTTGTCCTCCGAGCCGTCGATCCCGTCCGTATCCGCTGCCAGCGCCGCGATGCCCTCCGCGCCCTCGATGCCCAGCGCGAAGCTCAGCAGGTATTCCGTGTTGCGCCCGCCACGCCCCGGCCCGTCCAGTGTCACGGTCGTCTCGCCACCCGACAGGATGAGCAAGGGCCCTTCCGCCTCCCGCGCCATCCGCGCATGCGCCGCGCCGAGCTCCCGCGCCTCGCCTTCCAGGTCGTCGCCGAGATAGCGCACGGGCCAGCCCTTCGCCTCGGCATGGGCCTGCGCCGCCGCAAGCGACAGCCCGGCACTCGCGATGACATGCACCTCGTCGCGCGCGAAGGCCGTATCGTCCGGCCCCGGCGGCTCCGGTGCCGTCTCGAGATAAGCCGCGATCTTCGGCGGCAATGCGATCCCGTAGCGGGCCACCGCCGCCAGCGCCTCCGCGCGCCCCGAGGCAGAGGGCACCGTCGGGCCGCTGGCCACCTGCGCCGGATCGTCCCCCGGCACATCCGACACGATCAGGCTCACCACGCGGGCGCGCGTCGCCGCCGCCAGCCGGCCGCCCTTCACACGGCTCACCATCTTGCGGATCGCGTTCATCTCCCCGATGGGCGCGCCCGAGGCCAGAAGTGCTTCGTTGAGCGCCTGCTCATCCTCAAGGCGGAGGCCCTCCGCGGGCGCGGCCAGAAGCGACGAGCCCCCGCCGCAGACAAGCGCGATGACAAGATCGTCTTCGCCCAGATCGGAAATCTCGGCCAGCAGCACCTCGCTCGCCGCAAGCCCCGCTGCATCGGGGACAGGATGCGCAGCTTCCAGAACGCGGATGCGCTCGCAGGGCGCGGCATAGCCATAGCGGGTGACGACCGTGCCGCTCAGCGCGCCCTGCCAGTGCCGCTCAAGAGCCTGCGCCATCTGCGCCGCGCCCTTGCCCGCCCCGATGACGACGCTGCGCCCCTTGGGCCGCTCGGGCAGCCGCCCGCGCATCGCCTCGAACGGGTCGGCCGCGCTCACCGCGACGCCGAACAGCTCGCCAAGAAGGTTCGTCGCCCAAGCTTCCATTCGCGTCAGGAGCGCCCCTTCCACGGGACGAGATAGCGCTCGGCCATCCGCATGAGGATGTCGATCCCGTAGCCGATGATCCCGATCAGGATGATGCCCATGATGACGATATCGGTGAGCTGGAACCGCGAGGCCACCATGATCATCATGCCCGCGCCCTTCTCGGCGGCGACAAGTTCGGCCGCGACGACCGTGCCCCAGCACACGCCCATGGCAACGCGCGCGCCGGTGAATATCTCCGGCAAAGAGTTGGGCACGATGACATGGCGCATGAGCTGCCACTTGCTCGCACCGAGCGAATAGGCTGCGTGCACCTTGGAGATGTTCACGCCCGACACACCCGCACGCGCCGCGATGGTCATGATCCAGAGCGCAGCGAGGAACAGGAGGATGATCTTGCCCGACTCCCCGATCCCGGCCCAGATGATGACCAGCGGGATGAGCGCCAGCGGCGGCACCGGCCGCATGAACTCCACAATCGGATCGAACCAGCCGCGGAACCAGTTGCTCAGGCCCATCGCGTAGCCCAGCGGAATGCCCACCGCAGCACCCAGCGCAAAGCCCACGATCACGCGGAAGAGCGACCAGAAGAGATGCTCCCAGAGCGTGAAATTCTGGTAGCCCTCTTTCGAAACCTCCCAGAACCGCTCCACGACAGTCTCGGGCGGCGGCAGCCAGATCGGCTCCATCTGCAAGCCCTGCGGCGGGGTCAGCGAGATCGCGCCCTTGTCCGTGAGCGCCACGCGCCCGGCCTCGACGTTCACGACAGTGTCCGGCCCGATGGGCTTGCCGTCGATGGCCACGAGCCTTGCGCCGTCCTTGCGCTTGGCGTCGTCGTTCTTGTCGAAGATGATCGTCTTGGACCGCCCCGCCGAGATCAGCACGGCGTCATTCCTGGCAAAGCCGTCTCCCGGCTCGACCTCGGGCGCGGGAGGGTTCTCCCCATGGGAAAAGACGCGCACCATCACCTGCGCATCATCCCTGTTCCCCTCCGCGTCTTCCAGCGTATAGGTCAGAACCGTGTCGCCCACGAATGGCCCCGGCGCATGGACAGGCGCCCATTTGGAGCCGGTAAAGGCCCCCCAGAGAAGGAAGATCGTGATCACCGAGATCACGCTGGCCCAGCGGTCGGGGCGCACGGCGCTCTCGTCGCCGAAGGTGACCGTCTTGAGCGAGGTGAAATCCTCGGCGCTGTGCACGAGCTTCTTGACGCCATAGCGCACAACGAAGAACGCCAGCGCGAAAATCACGATGTAAATGATAAGGATCATCATGCGCCTGCCTCCTCGCTGCGGCCCATGATCTCTTCTTCCATGTCCCAGATCATGCTCAGGATCTCTTCACGCTTCTCGGAAAACTCGGGGTCTTTCTTGACTTCCCGCAGGTCCTGCCCCACGCCCATGTCCGCGAAGGGCAGTTTGTATTCACGGTGGATCCGCCCCGGACGTGGCGCAAGGACGAGCAGCCGCTCGCCAAGCAAGAGAGCCTCTTCCACGGAGTGGGTGATGAGGATGATCGTCTTGCCCGTTTCCTTCCACAGCTTGAGCACAAGCCCCTGCATTTTCTCGCGCGTGAGCGCATCAAGCGCGCCCAGCGGCTCGTCCATCAGGATCACGTCGGGATCATTGGCCAGGCATCGCGCCAGTGCCACGCGCTGCTGCATACCGCCGGAAAGCTCGAAGACAGACTTCTCCTTGAAATCGCCCAGCCCCACGATGTCGAGCAGGTGGTCCACGGTTTCGGCCCATTCCCGCTCTCGCTGGCCTCTCATGCGCGGGCCGAAACTGACGTTCTCCCGCACGCTCATCCACTCGAAGAGCGCGCCTTGCTGAAACACCATGCCGCGCTCCGCGTCGGGCGCGGTGATCAGGTGATCATTCAGCGTCATCTGCCCTTCCGTCGGCGCAAGGAACCCCGCGATGATATTGAGCAGCGTGGTCTTCCCACAGCCCGAAGGCCCGAGAACACTCATCAATTCGCCTGACTTGATCTCGAGGTTG
This sequence comes from Rhodobacteraceae bacterium 63075, assembly GCA_003417655.1. Lineage (GTDB taxonomy): Bacteria > Pseudomonadota > Alphaproteobacteria > Rhodobacterales > Rhodobacteraceae > Lentibacter. The sequence continues at coordinate 21,013 of QVMW01000026.1, read as the reverse complement.
ATGCCCTCGAGCGCCTGCACATGCCCGCCCCCCGGCAGCTCGAAACGCATGGAAATATTCTCGATGGAAAGTGTCGACATGCCCGCCCTTTCGGGGGCACCGCCCCCTGCTTCTTCCTGGTCAAAATACCCTCGCCGAAGGCGTCACAAGGGCTCCAGCCCCCGCGAACGCCGGATCGGCGCGCCCCGGGCAGGGGCGCGCCGACAGGCCTTGCCTTACATGCCGTGCGCGGCTTCGAGCGGGCCGATGTTCACGGTATTCTCGTAGGTATCCAGCGCCGAGTCGATGCTGCCGGCTTCCACGAAGACATCCGCGACACCCTTCATGAAGGTGGCCGCATTCCCGCCGAGCCAGGCTTCGCTGAGCTGTGCTTCCACGGTCGGGAACTTGAAGGTCGAGATGGTTTCCATCGTCGCCGTCTCGTCCATGCCAGCATCCTGGGCGATCACCGGGAGCATCTCCGCCTGGTTCGACTCGTCAGCCCACATCGCGTTGGCATCCGCCGTCACCTTGAGGAACTTGGCCACCAGGTCGCCGTTCTCGGCCACGAAATCGGCCGGTGCCGATGTCACGTCGAAGACAAGGATGCCAAGATCTGTCTTCTCGTCGCCCGTGAGCAGCACGTTGCCGTATTCCTTCGCACGGCGCAGCGAGCCGCCCCAGCCGCAGAACATGTCGACAGAGCCCTGAGCGATCGCGGCCGCCCCCTCGGGCGGGTTCATGTTGACCACCTCGAGACTGCCCACATCGACGCCGAAATGGCTCATCTGCTTGAGGAAGCCGTAATGCGCCGCCGTGCCGAGCGGCACGGCAACCTTTTTGCCGGCCAGCTCGCCGGCGTTCGTCTTGTCGATTTCCAGCCCCTCGGCCACGACGCAATTGTCATTGTCTGCATAAGACACCGCCACATCGACGATCTGGAGGTCCTGGCCGCTGGACGCGGCAACGACGAAGGGCGGAACCCCCTGGCTCACGGCCAGATGCACATCGCCCGAGGCCATCGCAGCGCTCATCTCCGTGCCCGAGCCGAAGGCGCGCCAGTTGACCTTGATGCCCATCTCCTCGTCGTAGGTGCCCTTGACCTTCGCATACTCGAAGGGCATCGGCCATTCCTGGAAGTAGGCCACCGTGATCTCGTCCATCGCCGAGGCCTGGCTGCCCGCGAAGATCGCCGCGGCGGCCATCGCCTGCGTGAGGTGTGTCTTGAATTTCATTCCATCTCTCCTGTTGCAACGTTCCGCGCCTTTTGGCGCTTCGCCCGCCGATTGGGTCGGCTTGTCGGGCATTGTGTCAGGCCCGCGCGATGCTCCGCGCAAAACCCTCACCAAGCATGAGGGAACAATATCTGATTCCGAGCAAACCTTTTTTGCTGCACCTGCATCGATTTCAGTTTGCTTGAACATCCGCTTCGACAAGCCGAAATACCGCTCAGAACGGTATTTCCTTGCCTCCCGGCGTTAGGACCGAGAGGCTCAGGGCATTCTTCTGGCAATATATCAGCATCCATACTGGCCCTATCAGACTCGCCTCGAATACCGCTTTGTGATAAGGCGCTCATGGCCCGCGGACGCTCTGAGTCCATGGCTCCGCGCCCCGGACAACGCCCGATCAATGGCCCGTATCCGCCTTGCGAGCGGGCCACTTTTCAAGGAGACCCTCATGATGGACGGCACTCTTTCTCCCAATGACATCAGCCATGTGGTCGATGCCGACCGCGCGCATGTCTGGCACCATCTCACCCAGCACAAGCCCTTCGAGACGGGCGAGCCGCGTGTCATCATCGAGGGCAAGGGCGTGCGCGTCTGGGACCAGCACGGCAAGGATTATCTCGATGCCGTCTCGGGCGGCGTCTGGACGGTCAATGTCGGTTATGGCCGTGAAAGCATCGCCAATGCGGTGCGCGACCAGCTCGTCAAGCTGCCCTATTTCGCAGGCTCCGCAGGCTCCGTGCCCGGCGCGCTCTTTGCCGAGAAGCTGATCTCGAAGATGCCGGGCATGACCCGCGTCTACCAGACCAATTCCGGCTCGGAGGCCAACGAGAAAGCCTTCAAGATGGTCCGCCAGATCGCCCACAAGCGCCACGGCGGGAAGAAATACAAGATCCTCTACCGCGACCGCGACTATCACGGCTCGACACTGGCCACGATGTCGGCGGGCGGGCAGGACGAGCGCAACATGCAATACGGCCCCTTCGCGCCGGGCTTCGTGCGCGTGCCGCATTGCATGGAATACCGCGCGCAATGGGACCTTTCGGGCGAGGCCTATGCCGAGGCCAGCGTCAACGCCATCGAGGAGGTGATCCTCGCCGAGGGGGCCGACACGATCGGCGCGCTCTGCCTCGAGCCGGTGACGGCGGGCGGCGGCGTCATCCCCGCCCCCGAGGGCTACTGGCCGCGCATCCAGGAGCTGTGCCGCAAGTATGACATCCTGCTGCACATCGACGAGGTGGTCTGCGGCGTGGGCCGCACGGGCAGTGAATGGTTCGGCTACCAGCATTACGGCGTCGAGCCCGATTTCGTGACCATGGCCAAGGGGGTCGCCTCGGGCTACGCGGCCATCGCCTGCTGCGTGACCAGCGAGCGCGTCTTCGAGATGTTCAAGGATGACGACACCGACCCGCTCAACTATTTCCGCGATATCAGCACCTTCGGTGGCTGCACGGCGGGCCCTGCGGCGGCGCTCGAGAACATGCGCATCATCGAGGACGAGGGCCTCCTGGAGAACACGACGCGGATGGGCGCGCGGCTGATGGACAACCTGCGCGCGCTGCAGGAGCACCACGCCGTCATCGGCGATGTGCGCGGCGTGGGCCTGTTCTGCGGCGCCGAGCTGGTCGCCGACCGCGCCACGAAGGAGCCCGCTGCGGAAAAACAGGTTGCGCAGGTCGTGGGCGAATGCGGCAAGCAGGGCGTCATCATCGGCGCGACGAACCGCTCTGTGCCGGGTTTCAACAACACGCTGTGCTTCTCGCCCGCGCTGATCTCGACACCCGACGACATCGACGAGCTGAGCGACGCTGTCGACAAGGCGCTGAGCACGGTCTTTGGCTGAGCCGCGCGTCAACGCGCTGGGCCAGCCCATCGGCCCGCCCCTCGAAACGGAGCTGCCGCGCCCCAGGCCGGAGCGCGTCACGCTCGAGGGGCGCTACTGCACGCTCCGGCCCCTGGCCTCCGAAGACGGTCCCGGCCTTTGGGACGCCTTTTCCGAGGACAAGACAGGCGCGGACTGGACCTACCTGCCCCATGGCCCCTTCGCGGCCGAGGCCGATTTCCAGGCCTTCATCGACGGCGCGGCTGAGAGCGAAGACCCGCTCTTCTTCACCGTGCTCATGGCTGGCAAGCCCGCTGGCCATGCCACCTTGCTCAGGATCGACGCGGCCCAGGGCGTCGTCGAAGTGGGCTTCATCCACTTCTCGCCGCTGATGCAGCGCACGCCCGCCAGCACCGAGGCCATGTTCCTGCTGATGGCACATGTCTTCGATGACCTCGGCTATCGCCGCTACGAGTGGAAATGCGACGCGCTCAACGCCCCCTCCCGCAGATCGGCCGAGCGGCTCGGCTTCACCTACGAGGGCACCTTCCGGCAGGCCACCAGCTACAAGGGCCGCAACCGCGACACCGCGTGGTTCTCGATCCTGAACAACGAATGGCCCGCGATGAAAGCTCGCTTCGAGCGCTGGCTCGATCCGGCGAATTTCGGCGCGGACGGCAACCAGAAGTCGCGGCTTTAGGCTTTCGCCGCGCATCGGCGCAAGCGCGCGGCCGCTGCCGGAAAATCCGCCCATTGAAGGCGCGGGCCCTTTACTCTATTGCAATGCACCGCGCCTTGTGGACATGGTAAATTCAACCGCCGCAACCCATATTGGAAGGGTCAAGCGGCCGACACGACAAGACGAAAGCAGTGACATGGAAAAGATATTGATGACCCGCGCGGGACACACCGCGCTCCAAACCGAATTGAAAAAGCTCAAGTCCGAGGAGCGTCCCGCCGTCATTCAGGCCATCGCCGAAGCGCGCGAGCTGGGCGATCTGAAGGAAAACGCCGAGTATCACTCCGCGCGCGAGAAACAGGGCTTCATCGAAGGCCGCATCCAGGAGATCGAGAGCGTGCTCGGCCTCGCCGAAGTCGTTGATCCGAAGACGCTTTCCGGATCGGTCAAGTTCGGCGCGACAGTGCAGCTCGTCGATGAGGACACCGACGAGGAAAAGACCTGGCAGATCGTCGGCGAACACGAAGCCAATGTCGAGAAGGGCCTGCTCAACATCAAGTCGCCCATCGCCCGCGCGCTCATCGGCAAGGAAGAGGGCGACAGCGTCGAAGTGCGCACGCCGGGCGGCGAGAAGAGCTATGAAATCCTCGACATCAAGTATGTCTGAGCGTTGACGCGCCAGGAAGGAGCCACAGAGCCCATGGCCGAATCCGACGAGACCCGCCCGACACCGCTCGGGATCTATGATCGCGCTTCAGCCGAGAAGATCACCTCGGTCGAGATCATCGCGATCACGCTCTCGGCGCTCTGGTTGCTCGGCGCGGCGATCTTCTTCCTGACCCTGCCGTCGGAGACGCCGGAAGGCGAGCCGGGCGGCATCGGCAGCCTGCGCTTCGTCATGACGATGCTCGCGGTCTTCATGCCGGTGGCGATGATCTGGGTCGCGGCCACGGCGGCCCGCTCCTCGCGGATCATGCGCGAGGAGAGCCAGCGCCTACAGGCCGCGATTGATGCGATCCGGCACTCCTATATCGTGCAGAACCAGAGCGGCAAGACTGTCTCCGAACCCTCTGTGGCCCAAAAACTCGACGAGATCGCCGCCGCCCAGCGCAAGACCGAAACCGCGCTCGCGACCTTCACGTCAACGCGCCACGCCGCCCCCATGCGCCCTGCGCCCGAGGCGCAGGCGGCAAGCGGAGAAGAACAGACCGCCCTGCCGCTCGGCACCTCGGCCGAGGACATGGCCCCGGCGATCACCCGCGAGGATTTCATCCGCGCGATCAATTTCCCCGAAACCGTCGATGACACCGCCGGGTTCAACGCGCTGCGCAAGGCGCTGAAGGATCATGCCGCCTCCGGCCTCGTGCAAGCCGCGCAGGACGTGCTCACCCTGCTCAGCCAGGACGGCATCTACATGGACGATCTCAATCCCGACATGGCGCGCCCCGATGTCTGGCGCATGTTCGCTCACGGGGTCCGGGGCCGCCAGATCGCCGCGCTCGGCGGGGTGCGCGACCGTTCCTCTCTGGCGCTCGCTGCGGGCCGGATGCGCGAAGACCCGATCTTCCGCGATGCCGTTCATCACTTCCTGCGCCGCTTCGACAAGAGCTTCGCCCAGTTCGAAAGCGAAGCCAGCGACGCGGAAATCTCCGAGTTGGCCGGAACCCGGACCGCCCGCGCCTTCATGCTGCTGGGCCGCGTGGCGGGCGTGTTCGACTGAGGCCAGCGCCCCGCGCGGCGATCACACCTGGCGCACGGCACCCTTTGCCGCCGATGTCGTCAGCGCCGCATAGGCCCTGAGCGCCGTCGAGACCTTGCGCTTGCGCGGTGTCGCGGGCTGCCAGCCCTTGTCGTCCTGCGCGCGGCGGCGCGCATTGAGCTCTGCCTCGTCAACGGCAAGGTTGATCCTGCGGTTCGGAATGTCGATCTCGATCAGATCACCCGGCTCCACCAGCCCGATCAGCCCGCCTTCCGCCGCCTCCGGCGAGCAATGCCCGATGGAAAGCCCCGACGTGCCGCCCGAGAAGCGCCCGTCCGTCAGCAGGGCGCAGGCCTTCCCGAGTCCCTTGGACTTCAGATAGCTCGTGGGATAGAGCATCTCCTGCATCCCCGGCCCCCCGCGCGGCCCCTCATAGCGGATCACGACAACCTCGCCTTCGCGGACCTTGCCCGTGAGAATGTCACTCACCGCCTGGTCCTGGCTCTCGCAGACATAGGCGGGGCCGGAGAAGGTCAGGATGCTCTCATCCACGCCCGCCGTCTTCACGATGCAGCCGTCTTCCGCGAGGTTGCCGAAGAGCACGGCCAGCCCGCCGTCCTTCGAGAAGGCATGTTCCACGTCATGGATCACGCCATGCGCGCGGTCGGTATCGAGTTCCTTGTAGCGGTTCTCCGTCGAGAACGCCTCCGTCGTGCGCACGCCTCCCGGCGCGGCCTTGAAAAGCTGCTCGGCGTCCGGGTTGTTCGCCACCTTGATGTCCCACTGCGCGATCGCCTCGCCCATGCTGGCCGCATGGACCGTCGGCACGTCATCGTGCAAGAGCCCCCCGCGGCTCAATTCCCCGAGAATCGCGAAGATGCCGCCCGCGCGGTGCACGTCTTCCATGTGCACGTTCTCGGTGTTCGGCGCGACCTTGCACAGGCAAGGCACCTTGCGGGAGAGGCGGTCCATGTCGGCCATGGTGAAATCCACCTCGCCCTCATGGGCGATCGCCAGCAGGTGCAACACGGTGTTCGTTGACCCGCCCATGGCGATATCCAGGCTCATGGCGTTCTCGAAGGCCTTGACGCCGGCGATCGCGCGCGGCGTGAGCCCCGGCTCATCGAGCTCGTAATGCCGCCGCGTGATCTCGACGATCCTGCGCCCGGCCTCGAGGAAAAGCTGCTTGCGGTCGGCATGGGTGGCCAGCGTCGAGCCGTTGCCCGGCAACGCGAGGCCCAGCGCCTCGGCGAGGCAGTTCATAGAGTTGGCCGTGAACATCCCCGAGCAGGAGCCGCAGGTCGGGCAGGCGTTTTCCTCGATGTGCTGGAGCTGCTCATCGGTGTATTTCTCATCCGCCGCCGCGACCATCGCATCGACAAGGTCGATCGACGTCTCCAGATCATCAATCGTGACCTTGCCCGCCTCCATCGGCCCGCCGGAGACGAAAATGACCGGGATATCGAGCCGCATGGCGGCCATCAGCATCCCCGGCGTGATCTTGTCGCAGTTCGAGATGCAGACCATCGCATCGGCGCAATGGGCGTTGACCATGTATTCCACGCTGTCGGCGATGATCTCGCGGGAAGGCAGCGAATAGAGCATCCCGTCATGGCCCATGGCGATCCCGTCATCCACGGCGATGGTGTTGAACTCCTTGGCAACGCCGCCCGCCGCCTCGACTTCCCGCGCGACCATCTGGCCGAGGTCCTTCAGGTGCACATGGCCCGGCACGAACTGGGTGAAGGAATTGACGATGGCGATGATCGGCTTGCCGAAATCGTCCTCCTGCATCCCCGTCGCGCGCCAGAGCCCGCGCGCGCCGGCCATGTTGCGGCCATGTGTGCTGGTGCGTGAACGATATGCCGGCATGTTGCCCTCCCCCTTTGATACCCGCAGGCAAAGAGCACAGGCATGCGCGAAGCGCAAGGCCGCCCCGGACGCATGCCAGGCAGGGCGCGACGCAGAAACAGCCCCTAAGTCCAGATTGCCTCCCGGGTCAGTCCAGTCTAAACCTGCCTGCATGGCGATTTCGGTTGAAACCTTCTTCCTCGACCCCGCCGGTCAAGGCACGCTCCAGGCCCGGATTCAGCAGATGGTCGCCGAGGGCATCCTCTCGGGCCGCCTGCGCCCGGGCGAGAAGCTGCCCTCCACCCGCAAGCTTGCCGCGCATCTCGGTGTCAGCCGGATCACGGTGACGCTCGCCTATACCGAGCTCCAGGCGAACGACTACCTCGCCTCCAAGGGCCGCTCGGGCTATTTCGTCTCCGAAAGCGCCCCCGAGCCGCCGCGCTTTCCGCCCCAGCCAGAACCCACCGAGACCATCGACTGGACCCGCGCCATCGGCCAGCGGTTTTCCGGCGCCGCCCTGCCGCGCAAGCCCGCTGACTGGGCGCGCTACAGCTACCCCTTCATCTACGGGCAGACCGACCCGACACTCTTCGACCACGCCAACTGGCGGCTCTGCGCGCTTCAGGCGCTCGGCCAGAAGAATTTCGAGGCGCTGACGGCGGATTACTACGATCAGGACGACCCCGAGCTGATCGAGTTCATCGCCCGCCACACGCTCCCGCGCCGGGGCATCGCCGCGCGCCCCGACGAGATCCTGGTCACCATGGGGGCCCAGAACGCGCTCTGGCTCGCCGCGCAGGTTCTGCTCACCCAGCGCCGCACCGCCGCCATCGAGGAGCCGTGCTATCCGAGCCTGCGCGACATCCTGCGCCAGTCCCGCTGTCATCTGGCCCCTGTCGGCGTGGATGCGGACGGGCTGAAAGCCGACGAGGTTCCGGGTGATGCCGATGTGATCTTCACCACCCCCTCGCACCAATGCCCCACCACGGCCACCATGCCGCTGGCCCGGCGTCAGGCCTTGCTCGGTCGCGCTCGGCAGACGGGTGCGCTCATTGTCGAGGATGACTACGAGTTCGAGATGTCCTTCATGGGCGCGCCCCTGCCGGCGCTCAAGTCGCTCGATGGTGACGGGCGGGTGATTTATGTGGGCAGCTTCTCCAAGTCGCTCTTTCCCGGGCTGCGCCTCGGCTATCTTGTCGGCGCCGCGCCCTTCATCCGCGAGGCCCGCGCCCTGCGCGCCTCGGTGCTGCGCCATGTGCCCGGCCATATCCAGCGCACCGCGGCAGGCTATCTGCGCCTCGGCCATTACGACGCCCATATCCGGCGGATGTCCGGGGTGCTGGCCGAGCGCCGCCAGACGATGGACGCAGCCTTCGAGGAGCACGGGCTGGAGGTTGCGGGCAAGGGCGTTTTCGGCGGCTCGGCCTTCTGGATGCAGGCGCCCGCCCATGTCGATACCGAGCTGCTCGCGCGCCTTCTGCGCGCCCGCTCGGTGCTGATCGAGCCGGGCCATCCCTTCTTCGGGCGCGAGAACGCCCCGCGCAACTTCTATCGCCTCGGCTACAGCTCCATTCCCAGCGCACGCATCCCCGAAGGCGTGCGCCTCATCAGCGAGGCAATCCGAAACTGGCCCTAAGCGCGCATCCCAGCTGGCCCTAACCCCGTCGCCCCGCGCCCCGTAATTTCGGCCATGATCAGACGGCTGCCCAAGCGGCGAATCCTCCGCTATTCTCGCACCGAGCCAGTTCTCGGCCCGCCACAACACCCGCAGGAGTGACCCAGATGAAAATGACGACCGAAGAAGCCTTCGTGAAGGTGCTGCAACGCCACGGCATCGGCCATGCCTTCGGGATCATCGGCTCGGCCATGATGCCGATTTCCGATCTCTTCCCCAAGGCCGGGATCACCTTCTGGGACTGCGCCCATGAAGGCTCCGCCGGCATGATGGCCGACGGCTATACCCGCGCCACCGGCAAGATGAGCATGATGATCGCCCAGAACGGCCCCGGCATCACCAACTTCGTCACCGCCGTGAAAACCGCCTACTGGAACCACACGCCGCTCCTGCTGGTGACGCCGCAAGCGGCCAACAAGACCATCGGTCAGGGCGGCTTCCAGGAAGTTGAGCAGATGGCCCTCTTTCAGGACATGGTCGCCTACCAGGAAGAGGTCCGCGACCCCACCCGCATCTGCGAGGTGCTCACCCGCGTGATCGCGCAGGCCAAGCGCCTCTGCGGCCCCGCACAGCTCAACATCCCGCGCGATTTCTGGACGCAGGTCATCGATATCGAGATCCCCGAGCCGGTCGAATTCGAGGTCTCGCCGGGCGGGACGAACTCCATCACCGAGGCCGCCGCGCTTCTCTCCGCGGCGAAAAACCCCGTGATCCTCAACGGCGCGGGCGTGGTCCTCTCCAAGGGCGGGATCGACGCCTCCAAGGCGCTCGCGGAGCGCCTCGATGCGCCCGTCTGCGTGGGCTATCAGCACAATGATGCCTTCCCCGGCTCGCACCCTCTCTTTGCCGGGCCGCTCGGCTATAACGGCTCGAAGGCGGGCATGGAGCTCATCTCGCAGGCCGACGTGGTGCTCTGCCTCGGCACACGGCTCAACCCCTTCTCGACGCTGCCGGGCTATGGCATGGACTACTGGCCCGCGGACGCGAAGATCATCCAGGTCGACATCAACCCCGACCGCATCGGCCTGACCAAGAAAGTCACCGTCGGGATCGTCGGCGACGCGGCCAAGGTGGCGAACGGCATTCTCGCCCAGCTCTCCGAGGACGCGGGCGATGCGGGCCGCGAGGCGCGCAAAGCCAAAATCGCCGAGACCAAGTCGAAATGGAAGCAACAGCTCGCCTCGATGGACCATGAAGACGATGACCCCGGCACGACATGGAACGAACGCGCCCGCGCCGACAAGCCCGACTGGATGAGCCCGCGCATGGCCTGGCGCGCCATCCAGAGCGCCCTTCCGCGCGAGGCGATCATCAGCTCCGACATCGGCAACAACTGTGCCATCGGCAATGCCTACCCGGATTTCGAGCAGGGGCGCAAATATCTCGCCCCCGGCCTCTTCGGCCCCTGCGGCTATGGCCTTCCGGCGATCGTCGGCGCCAAGATCGGCCAGCCCGATGTGCCTGTCGTGGGCTTCGCGGGCGATGGCGCCTTCGGAATCGCGGTGAACGAGCTGACAGCCATCGGCCGGGGCGAATGGCCCGCCGTGACGCAGATCGTCTTCCGCAACTACCAATGGGGCGCGGAAAAGCGCAACTCGACGCTCTGGTTCGATGACAATTTCGTCGGCACCGAGCTGGACGAAGGCGTCTCCTATGCCGGCATCGCCAAGGCCTGCGGCCTGCAAGGCGTCGTCGCGCGCACGATGGAGGAGCTGACGGCCGCGCTCGACAAGGCCATCGACGACCAGATGAACCACGGCAAGACCACGCTCATCGAAGCGATGATAAACCAGGAGCTGGGCGAGCCCTTCCGCCGCGACGCGATGAAGAAACCCGTGGAAGTCGCCGGGATCAGTGCAGGCGACATGGTTGCGCCCTAGGCGGCGTCTGAATCGCTGCACAGTGGCAAATGTCATCCGAATGTGATGTGCTCGCGTCAACAAGACAGCGAGCACATCAAGCAGAGACATGTCCATGACCGAAAATTACCCCTTCCTCTCCCGGACAGAGCCGCGCGCGCCGGAGCGCCTTCTGGCCCAGGCGCGGCGGCTTCCTGTGCCGCGCGTGGCCCTTGTGAACGCTGGCGCGGCCACGCCCCTTGCCGGGATTCGCGAGGCCGCGGAGCAAGGGCTGGCCGAGCCGGTGCTCATCGGCGACGAAGCCAAGATCCGCGCCGCCGCCGCCGAGATCGGCTATGACATTTCCGGCTTGCGCCTCGTTCACGCGCCCCATGCCGAAGCCAGCGCCAAAGCCGCCGAGCTGGCCCGCGCGGGCGAGGCGGACGCGATCATGAAAGGGCAGGTGCATACCTCGACCTTCCTCAAGGGCCTTCTGCCCTCCAGCGCAGGGCTGCGCGACGCAGAGGCGCGCTGCGGCCATGTCTTTCACATCACCGCGCCCGGCTCGGACCGCCCGCTCCTGCTCACCGATGCCGCGCTCAATGTCGACCCGAGCATCGAGACGCGCCAGGCCTGCCTCTCGCATGCCGTCCGCCTCGCGCAGACGCTCGGAGTGGAGCGCCCGAAAGCCGCGCTGCTCGCGCCCACGGAAGATGCCATCCCCTCGGTCGCCAACACGATGGAAAGCGCCGCCATCGCCACATGGGCGCGCGATCACCTGCCTGAGGCCGACGTGGCCGGTCCCATCGCGATGGACCTGATCCTGTCCAAACGCGCCGCCGAGATAAAGGGATACGAGAGCCCCGTCGCCGGCGATGCCGATATCATCGTCACGCCCAACATCACGACGGGCAACGCGCTCTTCAAGCTGATGGCGCTGGGAATGGGCTGCTGCGCCGGCGGGCTCGTCCTCGGCGCGCGGGTGCCGATCCTGCTCACCTCCCGCTCCCAGCAGGCCCCGGCGCGCATCGCTTCGGCGGCGCTGGGCGTGATCGCGGCGCAGGATGCGAAAGCGGAGGCGGCCTGATGCTGCTCGTGCTCAACACCGGCTCCTCCTCGATCAAGCTGGCGGTTTTCGGCGCGCAGCTCGATCTCGTCATCGAGGGCAATGTCGCGGGCATTGGCGACAAAGCCAGCATGACGCTCGCGGGCGCAAGCCAGAGCGTCGCGGCAGGCGATCATCGCGAAGCGCTCGATTGCCTGCTGAGCGGACTTAGAGCGCAAGGCATAGCGGCAGAGAACCTCAAGGGCGCGGCGCACCGCGTCGTCCATGGCGGACGGAGCCTGACGGAGCCCGTGCGCCTGACGCCCGAGGCGCTCAGCCAGATCGAGGCGATGGTTCCGCTCGCCCCGCTGCACAATCCGCCCGCTCTCGCGGGCATCAAGGCGGTCTCGGAGCGTCTGCCGGACCTGCCGCAATTCGCCAGTTTCGACACGGCCTTTCACGCCAGCCAGCCCGATGTCGCCACGGCCTATGCCCTGCCCCGCGCCTGGCGCGAGAAGGGTGTTCAGCGCTATGGCTTTCACGGGCTCAGCTATGCCGGGATGGTCCGCCAGTTCGGCCCTGACCTGCCGGAGCGGCTTCTGGCCTTTCATCTCGGCGCAGGCGTCAGCCTCTGCGCGATCCGCGGCGGCCGGTCCATCGCCACCTCGATGGGCTACTCGCCGCTTTCCGGCCCGACGATGGCCACGCGCACGGGCGATATCGACGGCATGGCCGTGCTGCGCATCGCCGAGGAGGAAGGCTTCGAGGAAGCCACCCGCCTGCTCAACAAGGAAAGCGGGCTGCTCGGTCTGTCTGGCAGTAGCGCCGACATGCGCGCGCTGCTGGCCGATACCTCGCCGGAGGCCCGCTTCGCCGTCGATCACTTCGTTCATTCCGTGGTGCGCCAGGCGGGCAGCCTCATCGCCGCGCTCGAAGGTGTCGATGCCTTCGCCTTCACCGGCGGCATCGGGGAGAACTCGGAAACCATACGGGGGCGTATCGTCCAGAAACTCGCCTGGCTTGGCGACAAGCCCGTCCATGTCATCCCCGCCGAAGAGGAGCGCCAGATCGCCATCGACGCCCAGGCCCTGCTGGACGGGGCATGACAGAGCGTTTCCAGTTTACTGCGAGTCAAACTGCATCCCCAATGTCCCGGGAAGGCCGCAGGCCTGGCAGGGTATTGGGGATGCAACGATGACTGGAAACGCTTTGGAGCGGCTCGCGGAGCTTCTCGCGCTCTCTCCGGGGCAGCTCGCTTTCGCCCTCGCCGCGGTCTTCGTCGCGGGTGCCGTGCGCGGCTTTGCGGGCTTTGCGCTGTCGGCCTTCGTCATGGCCTCCATCGCCACGATCATCCCCCCGGTGGAGCTGATCCCGGTCTGCACCATGCTGGAACTGACATCCGCCGCCGTGCTCCTGCGCGGTGGTTTCGGCGCGGCCGACAAGCGCCTCGCACTTACGCTTCAAGGCGGCTCCTCGCTGATCGGGGTGCCCGCCGGGCTCTACCTCACCAACATGATCGACCCCGCGCTCTCCAAGCTCTCGGCGCTCTGCCTCGTCGTGGGGCTCGCCCTCGCCCAGCTCGCACGCCTGCGCCTGCCGGTCTCGCCCGCGCCGCTGCCGACTTTCCTGACGGGGGTGGCCTCGGGCTTCGTCACCGGCCTCGCCTCAATCGGCGGCATGGTGATCGCGCTCTATACGCTCGCCCTGCACATGCCGCCCCGGGAAATGCGGGGAACACTGATCGTGATCATCTTCATAGGCGGGCTGCTCACCTTCCTGTGGCAGATCGCCTACGGCATGATCGACGCTCTGGTGCTTTCGCGTTACGCCGTCTTCGCCCTGCCGATGCTGGCGGGCGTGTTCCTTGGCCGCGCCTTCTTCACGCCCGGCAACGAGCGTTTCTACCGCCCGGTCTCGCTGACGCTGTTGATCGGCCTCGGGCTGGCCGGGCTCGCCCGCCTCGCGCTGTGAAGGCGGGGGAGGGTGTGCGGGCGCTACGCCGCCTTACCGGCCCCGCCAGCTATCGAGCCACTTCTGCAAGCGGCTCTTGCGCATGTCGTAGCTGTCCTCGAAGCTCTCCACAGCCGGGTCCACCGTGCGCTCGACGAATTGCCGCCACATCGCCCGCGCCATGAAGAAGGCGACGATCAGGAAGGCGAAGAAGAACAGGTTGAACCACGGGAAGGGGCGATACTCCGGCCCCTCCACGGGGCGAATCGCCACCGCGTTGGGATAGATCGACATCCAGCGGATGCGCCAGCCATAATGCGTGACGACGACCCACTGGTCCTCCTTGCCGATCAGCGACGCCGCCTCGGCTTCGAGGTCCGAACTGTCGAACTTGAAATAGGGCGGGTAGACACCCGTATCCTCGTTCCGGTAGACCATCACGCCCTTGCCGCCGCGCACGAGCCCGAAGAGATAGGTCTTTACGCGCTCGGTGTTGATCAGCCGCAGATCGCGCATGTCGCCTTCTTCGGAGCCCATGTCGACCTGGTTGTAGAAAATGCGCTGGATCGCCGAAAGCCGTTCGAGCCGGTCCGACACCCCCGTGACCCGCGCCACATCCTGATGCGGCAGCGTGTAATGCAGGTAGAGCCCCGCGATGACGAACAGCAGGATTCGGAAAATTCGTCTCACGTTGCGCATCGCGCCCACCTTCTCAATTGATCACGTATACCAGTGCCGAGACAGCTATGATCGGAATGACATAGACAAGCAAGATCAGCTTGGGCCGGATTCCCTTGTCATACTCCGCCATGCCCTCTTGCACGTAGGTCTCCCGGTCCGTCTCCGCCCGCCCCTCGGCGTCGAGCTCGGCCCACCACTCCTCGAGCTTCTCGCGCCGCACGGAGCGCGAATAGACTGAAATCGTCCAGTAGATCACGGTCAAGATGACCAGCCCGAGAACGGCGAACCTGACAAATTGCATCACCTAACTCCCTCTCCGCACCACCGGCCCCCAGGGCCCGACCCGCGCGACAAGGTCCTGCTCCGTCGCGCCGCCCTCCATCGGGGCGTCGTGGCCAAAGAGCGCGGCCCGCGCGCCCGCCTTGTCCACAGCATATTCGCGCGCGAGAAAATCGGCCACATATGATTTCTTCGTCTCGCTCCAGCCTGCATAGAGCCTGTAGAACAGCTCCTTGTGACAGATGAAAAGCTGGCGCACATCCTTGGGCGAAAGCTCGGCGAGCGCCATGTTCACGAGGTCGCGGTCGGGCGTGTCGGCGGCGCGCAGCGTGTAGAAATAGGCCGGGTGGTCCGAGGCGATTCGCGGCCATGTCCCGCCATGCTCGGCCCAGGCGACAAGCTGGCCCAGCGCGTGGAACTCCTCCGGCAGGGCCTGCGCATTCGCCCGCGCCAGCGCGCGGATGTCGGCGCGGGTTGCGCCCGTCAGGTCCAGCCCGGCCTCCTCGGCGGAGTCCACCACCATGAAATCCATCTTCTGCTTGAGGATCGCCGCCGCGTCGATCCCCCGCGCCTTGACGATCGGCTCGACGAGCCCGTTGAGCTCGAAGAACTTCGCGATCTGGTTGCGCTCCTTTAGGCCGAAGACATGGCGGAGCGGCAGCTCTCCCAGCGTTTCCTTGTCGCCGCAGACGATGACCGCCGGATGCTCCACGCCGCGGAAGATGTAGAGCCCGCCGAAATGGGCGGTCCAGAAATTGTCCTGCTTGTATTCTCGGTGCTTGAGCTTGACGGGGTTGCGCGTCACGTCGCCCGTGGTCTTGGCCGTCTCGATCATCTCGGCGATGAGCACGTCGTCGAACCAGGCGTCCTCCTCGGTCTTGAACCTGTCGATGAGCTTGCCCAGCTTCGCGCCCTGCTTCACGGTGCCTTCCGTCGTGTCCGCCTCGATCTCGACGGTGCGAATGTCGAAGAGCCGCGCGGGGCTGGCGGCGGTGTAGACCGAGTTGAGCAGCTCGCCCGCCACAGCGTCGCGCGCCGTCAGCGCGAAAAGCTGTCGCGCGTTGTCGTCGATGAACTGCCTGAGAATGTCGCGCGACGTGGAGAACTTGGCGTTCAGAAGCGGGGCGCTGCGCTGCTCCGTGGTGAGCAGGATGAATTGCCGGTTCACGCCCTCGTGGTTGAGATAGAGATGATCGGAGAGCTCATCGCCCACCTCCGGCGAATAGCCCGAGATGTCGATGTGAAAATCACTGAGCGCGGTGCGCTTGCCCGCCAGATGCTCAAGCGCCCGGTTATACCGCTCGACAAGCGCGGGACTGTCCACATGGATCAGGTTCCCGAACATCAGGCCGTGTCGGATGAGGCGTTTCATAAGATACCCTCCCCCCCCAGCTTGCTGGGCCGCGCCCGACCTCCCCCAGGAGGGCGCGATGGCGATGTCATGCGCAGCTTGCACGACAGGAATGCTTTGAAGCGCGCGCGCTGGCCAAGCGCCCCGAGAGCGCCCTCCAGGTCGGGCGCGGCCCAGCAAGCCTTTGCCCGCAGCTCAGCCATCCTTCCCCTCCAGATACCGCCGCTTCGCCTCAGCCGTGCGTTCCATATCCCGCACCATCCCCGCGATCGCCGCTTCATCCGACTTGTCCGCATAGCGGAACTCGCTATCCGCATAGCGGTTGATCTCCTGCAGAACCATCTCTGTCGTGATCGGCACGCGCAGCTCCTCGATCATCGCCTTCTTCTCGTCGTAGGGCTTGAAGAGGAACAGCTCCGGCTCCTCCATCCATTCGTCCGGCAGCTCGAAATCCATCGCGCGGACCTTCACCGCGTCGGTGATGTTCTTGATCGCCCGGCCGGTGAAGCGCGCGTCGGCCTGCTGGATGGCCTTCAGATACGTCCCCATCTTGGCGATCGTATCAAGCTCGCCAATGTCCGAATGCACCCGCTCGAAGACCTCCAGAAGCCCCGCCTCCTGCGGGCGCGCATGCCGCTCGAAGGAGCGCGCAACGGCCTTCCTGATCTCCTGCGCGGCATAAAGCTCATGTTCGCCCAGCGGGATGTCGTGATTTGACCCCATGAGCAGCGCGAGAATGTCGATATAATCCTCCCGCGTCTGCGGCCCATCGACGAGGAAGCGTGCCCCCGCCCTCTGGCGCAGCGCGTCGTCCACGTTCTCGGGGTAATTCGAGAACATCCCGAAAGTGCAGTTCCCGCGCACGACCGTGCCCGCCCCGGCGAAGCTCTCCATCAGCACCGCCGTGATCTCGAGCTGCCCCGCGCTCGACTGCCTGTCGCCGCGCTTGCCGGCGAGCTGGTCGATGTCGTCGATCGTCCCGAAGCCGATCACGTTCGGGTCGATGATATTGTCGATGAAGGCCTTGGCGTTCTGCCCCGACTTGCCCTGGTAGCTGTCGATATTCTCGGTCGAAAGGTTCTGGTAGCGAAAAGGATAGCCCGCAACCTGGCAATACTCGCTGAGAAGCCCCGCCATCATCTGGATCAGCGTCGTCTTGCCCGTCCCCGGCGCGCCATCGCCCATGAAGGTGAAGATGAAGCCGCCCAGCTCGGCAAATGGGTTGAGCCGCCGCTCGAAATCATAGGACATGAGCATCTTCGCAAGCCGCAGCGCCTGGTATTTGGCGATATGGTTGCCGACCACCTCGTGAGGCTTCTTGAAGGTCATGGTGAGCTTGCTGCCCTGCGCCTTCTGCGCGGGCGTGAAGCCGTCGACGGTGAAATCATCCGCCTCGACATGCCAGCTCGCGCCGGTGAAGGCGGCCAGCCGCGGCGCGGTCTGCGCCCGGAGCGCGGCCTTTTCCATGAGCTGCTCGGCGTAAGCCGCCACCGTGGCCACCAGCCGGGCGTCGCTGTCGGCATGGGCGGCGATCTTCTGGTCCAGCTCCCAGAGCGCGCCATAAAGCGCCGCCTGCCCGCTTTCCGTGAGCAGCTCCTCGGCCTCGCCCACCTCTACTGTCACCTCCCCCGCCATCTGCGCGAGCAGGAAGGCGCAGGCATTGCCGAAGACATGCGCCGTGACGAGCGCCTCCGCGCCCAGAAGCTCGGAGAACGCCGCCTCCTTGCCGCGCGGCACGCCCCCTTCGAGGTTGGCGCGCTTGAGGTCGGCCAGCTCGGTCGCCTCCGCGTAGGTCTCGGCCACGGCCAGCGCGATGGCGATGGCCCGCCTGAGCGCCTGCATGACGCCCGCCTGCGCCGTGCTCACCAGCGGGTCGTCCCCGTCCGCCGCCTCGATCCGTGCAACGAGCTGAACCCCCTCGGGCCGCGCCGTGCTGCGCGTCACCAGCCCCGGCGTGGTGCTGCGAAAGCGCCGCCGCGTCCCGATCCCGCTGGAGCGTTCCTGTGCAGGTGCCGCCGCCCCCCTGGCGATCCTCGGGGTATGGTCGAACCCCTCCAGCATCGCGACGGCGCGGTTGTAATGCTTCACGATGTCCTCCTCGCGAAGCTCCATCTGATCACTTGTCTGGCTCATGACATCACCCGGCCTTTTTCTTGCTCAAAATATCCTCCCCGAAGGGCCGCTCAGACACTGAGCACGCGCCCCGAGCTGTTCACCACGAATTTCCGCACGCTCGAAAAGCCCGGCGGATCCTTTTCCTCCAGCGCCTGGAAGGGCCGCTGCGGCATGATGATCGCCCGCTCCATCCGCGTCGCGCCCGTGTCCGCCCCGCGCCCGGCGAAGGGGTCGAGCGCGAAAACCTCCCGCTCAACCGTGCCGAACCAGCCCGCGCGTTCCTCACGCACCTCCCGGCTCTCCAGCTCCTCCATGGTCCAGGCCAGCGCCCAGTCCTCGCCCTCGGGTGCCCGCGCCTCGCGCAGCACCTCCCGCAAGGGCCCGCTCTGCTCGGTGAAGGCGCTCGAATACATCGGCCCGATATGGAACCGGCGCAGCCGCTTCGGGTGCAGCGCGTCGAAATCCGCGTCGAAGCCCTGCGCGATGGTGACGAGCTTGAGCCCCTCCATCGACTGGTTCATCAGGTGTGTCTGCACCTCAGGCCAGCGCCTGAGATCCTTCGGGAGCGCGGTGCGCCCGCTGTCCTCAAGGTCCATGATATAGACGGTCGGCAGGTTGACGAGGCTGTCATAAACGGCCCAATGAACCGTGTAGGCCCGCCGCCCCCCGCCCAGGTCACCCTCCCAGTCGGCACGCGGGTCATTGCGCGCCCAGAAGAGTTCGCCCTTGAGCAACTCCTCGTAATAGAGCCGCTGGGAAAGCGCGTATTGCAGCTTGAGCGGCACCTCGCGGTCTCCCACGATCTTGCGCACCATGTCGTCCTTGAGCTCCTCCGCCTCCGGCATGTTCTCGAGGTGCTGGCCCGCCTGCGCCGCATCGTTGGCCATGAGCATCAGCTCGGAGAAAACGGGAAAGCCGCTCTCGAGGCGATCCATGCTGAGCGCGCCCGCCACGCGGCGCCCGCCCCGCCCGGCCATGAGATACTTCATGGAAAGCGCATTGAAGGTAAAGCCGAGCCGCATGATGTAGCGCGTGAGGATTTCCACATCGCGCTCGGCCAGCCGCCCCTCGCCCTGCATCACGGCCGCCACCCGCGCCAGATGCGCCGTGATCCGCTCAAACTTGCGAAAATAGCGGCGCGAGGCGAAGGTGTCCTTCAGCCCGACGTGATCCCGCCCGCGGGGGAGTTCCTCTTTGCGATCGCGCGTCTCACTCATCGGACTTCTTGTCCATCAGGTAGGCCAGCCCGCCGATCGCGCCCAGCCCGAGCACCCAGATACCTTTCGGGACCACCCCGAGGCCGAGCTTGTCGAACCACGCCCAAGCCTCGAAACCCAGGAGATCACCCAGGCTCAGAAGCGCCACCAGCGCGATCACGATCGCCACCGATCCGACCCATATCGCCCTCATCCCAGCGCCTCGCTTCTTCTTGGCAAAAATACCCGAATGGCGGCCTCAGCCTCCATAGGCATTGCTGTCGTGTTTCTCGACAATCTTCTCGAACCGCCGCGCAAAGCGTTCGTCGGCCTTGGCCTTGGCTTCGAGAACCTCGCGGGCAAAGACCATGTGATCCTCATGCGCCTCCATCATCTCGGCCATCCGCTTGTTCGTCGCCGCGCCGATGGCGGCCATGGAGCTCTGCGCCTCCTGGTCGGTCTGCACGCCGATCTCGTTGATCCTGTGCGCCACGTCCTGCTGCTGGGCGGTCTTGAGCGACTTGGTGAGCGCATCATAAAGCACGACCCGCTGCTTGGTGTCCGTCTCCAGCTTGTTGATCAGGACCATCTGCGTCGCCGCCTGGTTCTGAAGACTGTCGATCCAGCTCTTGCCCTTCTCGATATAGCGTTCCAGCGTCTGGCTCTTGGCCAGCTTGACCTGCTCCTGCTGGACCATCTCGTTGTAGCGCGCGTTGAGGTCGGCCAGTTCAGTCTCCAGCTTGGTGCGCGCGGCCGCGTCCGTCTCCGAGGCGATCTTGTTTTCCAGCTCGATGATCTTCGGGTCCAGCGCCCTGATATCGGCCTTCAGCGCTTCCAGCTCTCCCACGGTGAACTCGCGCTCATCGAGCGTGACATTGAGGTTATCCTGCACCCGGGTCTTCTGCTCATTGAGCGTCTCGAGCTGGCTCTGCAAGAGACGCGTGATGACATCCGATTTCGAAATGAGATCCTGCAACTTGTTGTCGATCGAGGCCGAACGGATACGCTCGCCGCGCAGGCTGTCGGCCTTGGCCTTGGAGAAGATGCCAATGAAGCTCTCCCAGGCCGTCTTGGAGCGAAGCTGCTCGAAATCCTGGCTGAACCCGGCGGTGACATCGTCGAGCCCCATGATCAGCTCGGCGATATTGGCGTTCATCAGCTCGGTATGGGCATGGACCTCGTCGAGCGTGGCGTTCTCGATGTCGATGGCGATGTCCTCGCCGTCCGCCATCTTCGAACGCGCCGTCTCGATCCGGCCCGTCAGCTCGGCGATCTTCGCCTGCGCCTCTTCCACCTGCGCCTGAGACTCGCGCACCTGCTCATCGAAATTCGCCATATCAACTCCCTGTCAAAATCTTTCCCCACGGATATGGGGAGTGTTAATCATATTTACATTACCCGCAACAGCGGCTCTGCGGAAGTGTTGCAAAAAGGCTCAAGCGAGAAAAGCGAAACCCGCGGTTTCGGTGTTTTTTATGAAATGCTTGATACAACGAGTTGAACAAAGTCAGCTTTGCGCAGGGAGGGGGCTTTGCAAATTTCGATGCATTCCCGCAAGCGGACCTTCAGGCCAAGTGCGGCGAATGCTGGCTGTGTGCCCATTTTGCCTTTCCCCGCGCGGAAT
>QVMW01000019.1 GCA_003417655.1 Rhodobacteraceae bacterium 63075 | reverse complement strand
GTCCCTCGCCGGATGCTTACGTTCAAACGACACAAACGCATCAGAGGCAGACTGGGAAACTTGCGTCAGGTGCAGAACACTAGAACTTGCGGCGTCATTGCAAAAGATCCTGCAGAAACTCGGATACGGGCGCCACACCTGACAGCCACAGGTGATCCCGGGCGCGAGAAGCCGCAACATACAGTAGGTGCCTTTCGGTATTCATGATCTCGTCGAGCCGTGCCTCATCGTTGGCGGACACAAGACGTCCCTCGAGTGGCACGATATCCTGATTAAGCGCCAAGACAGCGACTGCGCGGTATTCCGCGCCCTTGGCCGCGTGCATTGGCATCACCCGGACCGGCATCATCGGCGCGATCTCGGCCACAAGGGAAGAGGTTCGGACAAGGCACACGACATCGTCACTCGGGACGCCGGATTGCGACAGGCTTTCGAGCCATGCGTTGACCGCCGCAACCTCATCCGCGCGGGTGGCGAAGCTGTGAACCTCTGGCGCAACCCCATCGAAGACCGAAGTAACGCCGAGGCGGTTTTCCTCGCTTCCATCCGGCTCGACCAGCGTTTCCGGCAGCAGATCGTCGCTGTAGCGGCGGATTTGATGGGATGTCCGGTAGTTCACCTTGAGGCTGCGGGATCGTCCCCGGATCTCGACCCCGGCCGCAGCCCATGGGAATGGAGCACGGAAGATGCGCTGACCGATATCGCCAGCGAAGAACAGGCCGTTCTCCGCGCTGCCGAGGGCTTTGCCAAGCAATCGAAGCTCGGGCACGGAGATATCCTGCGCCTCGTCGATCACGGCGTGGGTGAACGGTAGCGCGTCGGTCTCTGCGAGGTCATGGGCCAGTTGCGCCTCGGTCTTCATGCCTTGCGCGCTCAGAGCGGCGCGCACGCCCTCGAAGATCGCCCAGGCCGCGTCGCGCCGCGCGGCGGGCATCCGAACCTTGCGGCCGAGGCGCGGCAGAGCCCGGTAGGTGTCAAGATCGCGAATATCCCAGGCATCTACGACGAGGCTCCACTCATCATAGAGGAAATCGGCGGTAAACGGGGCATCGCTCGCTGCGGCTCCTTCGCCAAGAAGTGCACGTATCTCATCCTCGGAGGCTATGGTGAAGGATCCGAAGCGCTTGGCGTGCTCCTCCGCGATCCAGGGGCCGAGCGCCATGACCGTTATTCGCGTCCGCACATCCCCGCCTGCCAGCAGGGGCAGTTTACGCGCCAACCCCTCGGCCAGCCCCGCATTGAACGTTGTCAGCAGCACGCGCGCGCCCGGGTCCTGCGCCAGGCGTACGGCACGGTGCAGCGCGACAACCGTCTTGCCGGTCCCGGCAGAGCCGATCACCCGGGCGGGGCCGTTGAAATCGCGATCGACGTATTCACGCTGCGCGGGGTGCAGGTAGACGGCCCAACGTTCCCACGGGGCCTCCAGCGCGGCGCGCAGCTCGTCCACATTCTCCATGACGCGGAAGCGGCGGCCGGCATCGGGATGGGCGAAGGGGTCCGCCCCCTCGACCGGCGCGGAAGGCTGCGGGCGTCCGCCCGTCGCAGCCTGCAACAGCGCCTCGCCCGCCTCTGCTGGCAGATGGCCGGCGATGTCGAGCACGGTGTCTTCTGTTGCGTCCCGCACCACACCCAGCCAGTCTTCGGGCACGCCCCAGGACAGGAGCGCATCGTCGGCCTCCCTCTCGAACAGGCGCGGCTTGCGCACGGCCTCCTCGACATAGCGCTGGATCACCACCTCTTCGACGGTCTCGCGGATCTCGACGATCTGCATGGCCCCGGTGCGCGGGTGGCTTTCCAGCCGCCGCCGCTCGGCCCAGGCATAAGCGTCGTCATGATGGCCGACCCAGGCCAGAAGCGTGTCGCCGCCCTGTCTGTGCAGTACGAGCCGGATGTCGCGATTGACCCGTGCCGTCCAGAACCCCTTGTCGCGGGCGCGATCCACGCGGTGCAGGCTTAGCCCGGGGTTGTCCGGGGTCATCTGCAAGTCGAATGCCGCCGTCTTTACCGCCTTCTGCTCCTGCGCCGTGAGCCGGGCGAGGCTGTCGGAGAAGCTGTCGGCGATGCGGAAGGTCATTTCTCGGCTACGTAGCGCGCCAAACTCATACCTTTGCGAACTTCGGTCTGGTAGCTCTTGGGCAAGCCTGCCCTGATGACGACCTCCCCGATGGGCATTCCATCCAGCTCATCTGCGTAGCGAATGCCAAACAGATGAATGGACACGGCTTTTCCTGTGCTCGCATCGTCGTACATGGCTTTCAATCGCTGTGCGGCTTCATCAATGGTCATCTCAAACCCCCATCACCTTCATCACTTCATCCCCCAGGTGGTTGATCACCTTCACCGCGATCCGCCCGGACTTGGGCCGCGCGAACGGCCGTGACACCGTGCGTTTCAGGCTGTCCCATGCCTCCTGATCCACCTCGCCCTTCAGGGTCGTCTTGAGCTGCTTGTAGGGCACCTCCGCGCCCGGGAAATAGGCGTGGCGGACGAAGAACGACTCCTCGTTGTAATCGGTGTCGATGAACCAGCAGGCGATGTCGTCGGGCTCGCTGGCCACGACCTCGCCGGTGGCGGGCTTGAAGATGTCGACGCCGCGCAGTTCCACGCGATACATGCCGTCCTCTTCGCGCAGCTCGATATCGGGCTCGCCGAAGACCACGAAGAGGTTGCCGCCCCCGGCCTTCAACTCGCCGGCCATGTGCAGGTCGGGGTTCATGCGGGCTTGCAGGATGGGCACGCGGCCGAGCTTGCGGAACTCGGCGGTGTGGGCATCGAAATTGAAGGCGCAGGCGATGACGATGTCGAAACCGGCATCCGCCGCCTCCCGCGCGGCGGCGACCAGATCGGCGCGTTGGACGGTTCCGTATTCGGGGCCGATGAAGATGCCGGCGCGGCGCTCTGCCTCGCCCTCCATGTAGCGGCCCTCGGCGCTGATCCATTCGCCCGGCCAGGGGGTCAGGCTGTTGAAGGCGATGGCGTCCTCGCGCCCGGATTGTTGCACGCCGGCCTTGGAGAGGTTTTCGAGGATCGCCTCGCGGTAATTCTCGGCCTCCTGCGCGGCATTCTCGCGATTGCCCCGGGCCGCGTCGTGCTCGTCGATGATCTCGCCATATTCGTTGACCGCCTGCGTGCGGTGGGGCGAGAGGCTTTCGACCGTGAAAGGCCCGGCAACACGAATGCGCTTCTTGTCCTCGTAGGGCTTGTCGTAGAGGTATTCGTGATCGGCCTTGGCGGCGATGCTGGCGTCGATTTCCTTCTGCCGAGCGATGCGGGCTTCCCAGAAGGCCGCGAGCGCCTCTTTGGCCGCGTCAGGCCAGCCGTCGGGGGCCTCGCGCGGCACTTCCCATTCCATGAAGCCGCCCGCCGGGGCCGTCTCTCCGCTGGGCAGTTCGACCTCGCCGGGGGCGGTGAAGTCGATCGTCTCGCCCTTGCGGCCGCCGGTTTCGACCTCGAAGGATGTGGGATGCCCGGCAAGGGCGGTGTTGAGCGCGGCGCGGGCGTCCTCGACGGCGGGCTGCATCGCCTCCCAGATCGTGTCGATCTCGGTGTTGTTGGCGATGCTTTTCAGCGTGATGTGCGGCACGCGCTGGTAGACGAAGCCGTGGCGGATGTCGTTCCAGGTGGCGTGGGTGGCGGGGCTGCTGCGCGTCACCTCGGCCTCTTTCCTCTGCCCCTCCTCGGAGTCCTTGAGCAGATACCAGGGGTATTTCGCGCCCATGATCCGCGCACGGGCGAGGGCGAGGGCCACGCGGCTCGTGTCGATGGTGATCCAGCGGCGGCCCCATTGCTCGGCCGCATAGGCGGTGGTGCCGGAGCCGCAGGTGGGATCGAGCACGAGGTCGCCCGGGTCGGTTGTCATGAGTATGCAGCGTTCAACAACTTTGCTGACTGTTTGCACGACATAGATGTTCGCGTCTCGATACCCCGAGGAGCCAGTATCATCCCATGCATTGATAATTGGGATTACCGGAAAGTCATCGACATACCGGACATATCGCAACTTCCTGGTCGCCTCGTAGAGTCGATCCGCTTTCTCCAAGGCAGAAAGGCCTTTGAGATTGGTTTTCCAACGCTGCGGATAGTTCTTCCCGCGGAATGGAAAGGTAAACGTGGGGTTGGCTGACTCGAGTGCAGTAGTTTGGAGGATCTTCCAGTCATCCGGGAGCTTCTCAGGATTTTCTGCCTCAGGTCGCGTCAGACGGCGAATAGAAAGGTTATCCTCGCGAACATGTGCGTAGTCGGAGCCCGCACCAAAAGGCTTGGGTGCATAGGGCTGACGAAACTTCGTCTTGGACTTATCTTTCGCATACCAAATCAGATAATCACCAGTGCTTGGCAGAAAACCGCTGATCAAACCACCAGTCTTTTTGAAGGTAATCTGATTGCAGAAATTCTCCTCTCCAAACACCTCATCCATCAGCGCCCGCACGCGGTGGACGTTCTCATCGCCGATCTGGACGAAGCAGGAGCCGCTCTCGGTCAGCAATTCGCGCGCCACCACCAGCCGGTCGCGCAGGTAGTGCAGGTAGGAATGGATGCCGTCGCGCCAGGTGTCGCGAAAGGCCTTCACCTGCTCGGGCTCGCGGGTCAGATGCTCCAGCTTGCCATCCTTCACATCGCGCGAGGTGGTGGACCACTGGAAGTTGGAGTTGAACTTGATGCCATAGGGCGGGTCGATATAGATCGCCTGCACGCTGCCTTTCAGCCCCTCACGCTCTGCAAGGCTCGCCATCACTTGCAGCCCGTCGCCCAGGATCATCCGGTTGGACCAGCGGGTGGCGTGGCGGTAGAACTCCACCTCGGCCTCGGTATCGTCATCCGTCACGCCGAAATGATCGAAGAGGTCCGCGCCGGAGCCCTCGCCGTTGCGCTGGTTGCCCTTGCGCAAATCCTCGATGATCGCCTTTGGGTGCACCTGTTCCTGCAGGTAGAGCGGCGGGGCGTCGGCGGTGACATGGGTGGCGTCGATGTCCTTGCCGCGCCAGACCAGCTGCGGATCGAGGTCCGGGTTGCGCCGGTCATAGGCCGCCCGGATCGGGCGCGCATCGTCCGGGTCCATCATCGGGGCGAGTTCCGGCGTGGGAATGTTCACGCGGTCGTCGGGATGGGTGATGGGCTCGATGGGGGTTTTCTTGTCGGTCATTGGTCGGTCTCCTTGGTGCCCGGCAGGCGCAGCACCTCTTGCGTGCCAGTCAGGAACTTCTGATTGAGAGTGACAAGGGCGTTCGGCTCCATCTCGTCGAGCAGTTGGAGCGTGTCGCGCACCAATGCGATGCGATTGCGCAGGTTTTCCAGTGCCATCGCCTCATTTTCGAGTTCTGATTTGCGGGCTTTGACAGCACGATCCTGACGCAAGCTCTGGACCTCTTCGAGAAGTTTGAGGATTTCGGCCTCCAGCTTTTCATTCTCGAGCCCCTTGCGCCGCAGTCGTGCCTTGAGATCGTCGTAGAGCGTGGCCCCGAGCGAGGAGATTTCATCGCGCACGGTGCGCCCGCCCGGGTCGATCTCGGTCTGCATGAGGGTGTCGATCTGATCGAGCAGTCGGGATTTTATCTGGGTGATCCGAGCCGCGATATCGGCCTTTGGCAGCAAGCGACCAGGATTGGCGATCTGCACCTCGTTGCGGCCTTGCGCGATCTGGACATAGACCTCGGTGAACAGATCGATGATGAGGTCGGTCGCCTCGAGGGCCTTGGGCGATTTCAGGACCGTGGCCAGCCGTGCGACGCCCTTTTGTGTGTAGACCATCGGCGGCATCTGCGATCCGCCGCGCCCTTTCGGCTTCGGGATCACGCCCTGTGATCTGAGAAAGTCGCGCTGTTGCTTGCTCAGGCGAAAGGCGTGACGATCATCGAATTTCTCGGGGTTGCGCGAAACGGCCTGATTGATCACACGCACGTCTTCCTCGAAGGCACGGGCGACCCATGTGTCGAGCAGGACCGGCGCGCCCTCGAACATGAGCACGCCGGGATGGTCGAGCGGATCGTCCTGCGTCATGCGGCGCCCCCTCTGTTCGAGATCACGGGCTGTGATCTGGAAGTGCGTGTCATGCGGGCTCTCCTTCCAGCATGGCGGTGATCGCGGCGTCGAGTTCGGGGCCGAAATCATGCACGCTGCGCAGCTCGGCAAAGCCCCAGCGGCCGTAGCTGCTCAGACGGTTGACCGCGGGCACCCATTTGCCGCGCATCGTGTCGGCCTTGAGCATGGCATCGTGGCCGCGATAGCCCTTGACCTCGACCACCAGCGTGGTGGGTTCGGGCGTGTCCAGCCGGATCAGGAAATCGGGCAGATATGTGCGCGGCTCGCCCTCCACCAGGTAGGGGATTTCGAGGCCAAGATTGTGGTTCTTGGCGTAGGACAGAACGCGCGGGTGATCCTCGATCCGGGCGGCGAGCTTGTCCTCCCAATCGCTGTCGGTGATGATCCAGTTGATGTGAGATTTGTCGGGGCTCGGGTGGTAGCGGGTTGATTTCGAGGTGTTGAAATTGACGCCCATGGTCGAGCCGGTCGGGTTGTAAGGGTCGAGCACGGCGCGCAGGATCTTCTCGCCGCCGGGCTTGTCGATCAGCGCGCCGAAGATGATGTCGCAGACCTCGTCGGCCAGTTCGCGGTAGAGCAGCTGGGCGGGGACGGTATCGCCCTTGCAGACCAGGTGGCCCTCGGTCAGCCATTGATTGACGATGCGCTTGGCCGCCGGGAAGAGGTGCATGCGCGGGGCCTCGTTCGCGTCGCGCAGTTTCTCGAAGATCATGTGCTTGGCGATATGGGTTGCGATGGTCGATCTCCGCTGCGCCTTGAGGTAGTCGAGGGTCAGCTTTTCGGCCTCGCCGACGATGCCCTGCATGGTGACGACGGTGGCCGAGACCTTTTCCGGCGTCAGCACGTAGGGCTCAAGCCCCGAGAAATCGGCATCCAGCCGATCGGGCGGCAGGTCGGCAGTATAGCCCTGCACGCGGGGGAAGGCGATCTCGAGCGCGTCGCGCTCCGGGCTGACGGCGCGGACATTGACCACGTCGCGCGGCGGCTGCGGCGGGGCGACGCGCGGCCCATCGGAGAAGTTGAGCCCGTCAATGCCCAGGATATCGGCATATTCGGTGCGGAACAGGCCGTCTTCATCGGTGTCATAGGACAGGCGGCGCAGGGCGCGGCCGATGACCTGCTCGCAGATCAGCTTGGTGCCGAAGGCGCGCAGGCCGAGGATATGGGTCACATTGTTGGCGTCCCAGCCTTCGGTCAGCATCGAGACTGAGACGACGCAGCGCACCTGTTCTCCGAGGCGGTCCTTCTTGCCCACCGTGTTCATCACCTCGCGCAGGATGTCGGCGTCCGTCAGGTCGCTGGCAATGTTGCGTTCGGCCTGTTCGCGGCGGAACGCCTCGATCTGATCCGCATTTGCATCGCGGAAAGATTTATCGATATCACCGCCCGCCTCGAGCGTGGCGCTGTCGATGAGGACGGTTCGTGGGCGGGAGAGCCGCTCGAGATCGGTCGAGAAGTTGGAAAAGAGCGGGCATTTGCCCGGGACGGTCTCGAAGTTGCCTTCCGCATCCTCGCGCTCATAGCCGGCCATGTAATCACGCAGAAGCTGGGAGTTCGCGGTGTTGTTGCAGACAACAATGAAGACCGGTGGAATACCCACCTGTTCTTCCTGCCAAAGCTTGAAGGTCTTCTCATAGTGACCGTAGAGCGCGTCGATCGCGGATTTCAACTCAATGGGAAGCTTCTGCGGGTCCGGCGGTGTGCCCTTGGCCTTCTTGGGCATCTTCTTTCCGATGGCCTTCCACAGATCGCGATACAGCGGCTCAGGCTGGCCCGGCACATTGTCGGCCACCGGCACGCGGGGCAGCTTGACGATGCCGCATTCGATGGCGTCCATCAGTGAGAAGTCGGAGACCACCCAGGGGAAAAGCACGCCCTCGGGCCAGCCTGAGCCCGACAGAAAGAATGGGGTCGCCGAAAGATCATACACGGCTCGCAGACCGAGTTTGCGCTTGGCCGCCTCGATCCCGGAAATCCAGAGCCGGGCCGCTTCGCGGTTTTCCTCGGCTTCCTTGCGGTCGTCGCCGGTGAGCTTCTCGACCTCGGCGACGGGTCTTTCCCGGTAGCAATGGTGGGCCTCGTCATTGATGACCATGATCCGGCCAAGACCCATCAATTCGGGCATGACCCGCTGGATCATCTGGCCTTCGGTCTCGAGCGTCACAAGGTCCTCGCCATGACCTTCCAGCGCGGCACGCGTTCCCTTGGTGAGCTGCATTTTCTCACGCAGCTTAAACGCGTGGTAATTTGTCAGCACGATCTGGGCGCGCTGCATGTCCTGCATCAAGTCACCTGGGACGAGGTTGATCCGGCGATAGTAATTGTCCGCATCATTGGGCAGGAGCACGCGGAGGCGATCACGGATCGTTATGCCCGGCGTGACGATAAGGAAGCCGCGGGTGAAAGTCTTCGAGTTCGCGCTGCGCACGGCGTTCAGCGTCTGCCAGGCGATAAGCATCGCCATCACAGTGGTCTTGCCCGCGCCTGTGGCGAGTTTTAGCGCGATGCGGAACAGGTCAGGGTTGGCGGCGTCGTTCGCCGCCTCAAGGCGCGCCTTGAAACGCTTGCCCTTGGCGCCAGACTTGGGCGCGACCTCGGCCAACCAGATCGCGACCTCGACCGCCTCGAGCTGGCAAAAGAAAGGGCGGATGGTCTGGCTTTCATCGGTTTGCAGGGCACGCCAGTGCTGCAAGAGCCGCTGAGTTGTGGGTGAGACTTGCCATTGCGATGGGTTGGGCATCATACGCCAGACATCCACCTCGCGTCGAATCTCGTTGACGAACTCTGTGACGTTGAAGTCGATCCCAAGTCCGCCAAGCCCCTCGGTGCTGAGGTCCAGCTCATCTTGTTGGTTGCCCTTGCGGCTCTTTGATTGCGGCATCGCCGAGATGAGATCCGAACGTCGGCGTGAATCGATGATCCTGTCTGTCGGTCGCCCCTCGTCATCCAGTTCCCAATGGCGGGTGGGAATTTCGTAAGGCGTGTTCAGGATGGGTTTCTCAAAAAAGGACATATGGCTGATCCAGACTGGCTTTAATCGCAGGCCGACGTGTTCGGTGTGCATTCACGAGAAGACGAGGTGAGATCAAGCCGGTCAGACAGTTCTCGACTCAACATGATGATCTGCTGATCCTGCGGACGCCGTGCCTCTAGGACAGTGTCCAAGGCGTCCATCTGGTCAGCGCGATTGATCCAATCATGCCAGAAGGCCCGGAACTCGATCAACGCATTGCGCCTTTCCGAACGCCAATTGAGCTGGTTGATCTTGTTGCGCGGCACGCGATTCCTTTCTTGACCCACTCGAAGACCATAGGACCAATAAACAGTGCCTAGCAATGGCAGGAGCCTGGCGGAACGAGAGAAAACGAAAAGCAGTCTACCGGCGCATCGAACTCCCGCCTGTAGATTTCGATCACATTGCTTTGCGCGGGGTCGACGATCAACAGACAAAAAATCGTAGCTTACGTCAGTGCCCGGATTTCGTGGACAGCTCAAACCTCGCCATTGGCTTACTATTACAGCCAGTGACAGTTTAAATTCTGCAGTTTAACTTTTCAAAGTCCGAGCCTTCATCGAGTAGTGCTAGAAACGGCAGCGATGGATCTTCGAACAATATCGAACCCTCGGGACGGGTTACGCACAGCGACAATCTCAAGGGTCAGGGTTGTTGAGAAAAGTTGAGGTTGCCACGGGCTCGAGGAAGGTCGGGCCGAGATATAAGAGAAGACCATGGCGACAGCCGAGGACATCGCGCGCATGCGGTTCGATATCGCCATCGCTGGGCCAACTGTACTGACATAGCCCATGTGCGTTCCCTGCCGAATTTGCTACAAAGTTTCTCTTTAGCGCGGTCGGTCTGCTTACTAGAGTCTATATGCTCAGAGCAATGCCCTGAGACAGTGCGGTTTTCGTGTTGCCCCTGCCGATGCTCAGACAGGCCACGTTGATCCCGTCCGCCAGGGCACCCTTGACGAATTGCTTTTGGAATGGGGCCAGCTTCACCGCCTGACCGGCTTTCGGCCCCTCGGGAATGCTCAGGCTTTCAAGGAAGCGGATTGCCTTGGTGGATGCCTTCATTTCAGCACCCCCGATCCGCACAGCGCGAAAGCATAACCCCGCACCGCGACCCTCCCCACGGATAGAAACCGGGGCATTGGGACCAGATCGTTGCCCCACCCCACGCCAAACAGGTGATGCACGCCCCACCACCCCCGCCCCCCCCCTTTAGGGGCGGGGTGGTGTGGCACCTGTTTTCAAGGGTGTTTGCCCCACCTTGCCCCACCATGCTTTCAGGGGTGGGTGTGGCACTCATTGATTTGCCCATTCGCCTACCTCCAAACAGGGGCGTTCCATGCGCTTTGCATCCAGCAGCTTGACCTTTTTCAAAGCCCCAGATTTCAGCCACGCCTCAATCATTTTCTTGATGCGCTTGCGGTCTGCCGTGGCGTCCAAGCCCAGCACCTCGGCCACGGTTACGCCTGCCCAATCTTCGCCTGCCTGATCGGAGTAGCGCCGCCCCTTGCCATCCAGCGCGCGTTGCACCGACAGCAGATCATCGACCGACCCGTCGAAAGTGTCGGGCCATTCCCAGTCCTCGGCCACGCCCACGCTATCGCCGTTGGCCAGATGCACCGACGCCATGCGCCGCCAGACACGATCCCCCACGGGCGCAAGGTTTGCCTTGTCGCGGGTTATGGCAAAGTAGGTGGCAGGGTCATCCTGCACCCCTGCATCTGCTTTAAGTTCCTCACTCATCTTGTTGAGCACCCGACCGGACCGCGCCGCCGAAAGAAGGGCAGACGCGCCGCGCCCGCTTTCGGTTGTCGCTTCCTCGCCATTGGTCTTGCGGGTGTGGTGGACCAATTCGATTGCACAGTTGCACCGATCCGCCAGACGCGCCCACTCCTTTGCCACAAGGTCGATAGCGCCGTTGTCGTTCTCGGACGCTTGATGCGATGACACGAAAGGGTCGATCACCAGCACGTCGATCTCCCGCGCTTCGATCTCATCGGCCAGCGCGTCCATTTCCGGCTTGATGATCTGGACGCCCTCACGGGTTTGAATGGCCGTGCTCAGAGCACGTTCCCGGCCCGTGTCCACATAGAGCCGCCCCATGATTTCCTCGGGGCTGACGTGGTGGTGCTGCATCGCCGCGATGATGCGCCGATCCATTTCGTCGCGCGGGTCTTCAAGGTTGTATATCCAGACCTTGAGGCCCTTGGCCGTCCAGTCACCCAGCAGTTCCCTTTCGGATGCCATTGCCAGACCCTCACAGATCGTCAGAGACGATTTGCCGACGCCGCCGGGGGCGACCGTCACAGATACTTGTTTGCGGATCAGGTGACGCCCGTAGACCCATGGGCGCGGGGGAATGCTGGACGGATCACGCCAGACAAATTCCGTGGGCAAGCGGTCTCCCCGGTCACGGGGAAACTCGGCCCGGTGCGCATCAAGCTGCATTGCCATGTCAGAAAAATCACGCGCCATCACGCCGCTTGCCTCCCTTGCACATACTCAAGGAAAGCCGCCTGCCGAACGCGAGGCATGGCGTTGAAACTGGCAAGGCAATAGGCTTCCAGTTCCTCGGGGTCAGCCATATCGGCCCAGAATGCCGCCTGATCCATATGGCTAAAGAGCGGGGCTTGAGGTTGGCCTGCACCCTGATCTAGCGCAGCCTCAGCCGTCATAGTGGCGTCATCGCGGTCAAGCGCCTTGAGCGCCATGAATGCCAGGGCCGCGCGTTCCTCGACAGTCAATCGCGCCATGAGCACGGGGACCAAGCCCCACCATGCATCTTGCGTCCCCAGGGTCAGGACGTAGCCCAGCATCCGCACCACTTTGAGGTGGGGCCGGTTCATGAGCTTGGAAAAGGATGTACTGCTGCTCATGCTTACCTCCCTTCGCTATTCGCTGCCACGTCACGCCCTGCACGCTGCGCCGCAGCCATCGCTCGCAAGTGTGCGTCCAGTTCATCGGCGTGCCAGTAGATACGGCCACCGAGCCGAAGCGGCTGCGGCAAGCGTCCTTCTGCGATGTCCGTGTAGACAGCGGAGCGCGAACGGCCACCAAGGATTTTACGCACCTCACTCATTGTCAGCATTTTGGAAATATCCATTTTGGTCTCCTATCTGTTTTACGAGACCGAGAGTGCCTTGAGGTGTCCGAGTGGGTCGTTGGACTTAACTATGCTTTTTTGGCTTATCTTCGTTCAACTATGCGGTGCCCGACGCGACGCGCTTCAGCGACATATTCGGCTTCCGAGTAGACCATTTTACGGATTAAACTCTCTGCTGTTGCCTGTGTATCGAACTCGGGTCCCCGGTTCCGAGGTAATTCGTTCAAAACAGCGACCGCAGCGGGGTCGGCTCGCCAGCTTTCCGCTTGGTTGATAGCCGCGTTTTCGGTCATCATCATGAGTCGCAATCGGCCAATCACCATGGCAACGGCATCAGCGGCGCTGTGAAGTTGAGAATGCTGTTGCGGACTGTTGTTTCTGATTGGCTGCAAGCCCAGACCTTCTGCCATACCCAGTAGAAAAGCGGCGATCCAGCGCCCGCGACGCTTCTCGTATTGTCCCCCTTTGCTGCTTGGCCCAGAATAAGCACCCTTAAGTAACGCCATGACCTCATACTGAGCCGCACGTAACTGCTGATCGGCCCGTAGCAGCCGCGCCAATATCGACCATTCTGAAACATCGTCGAAGGCAGATTCAAATTCCTCTGGGGTGAGCAATTCTAGCCGAAGATCAGGCGCTATCTTTTCGGCCTCATTTGCAACGTCGACCTCTAAAAGGCTGAGAACATCTTCTAGCGTTTCAAGAAGCTTGATCAGCTGTTTTAATATAGTTCTCGACTGTAGGCGTTGAACGCTCTGATCTTTGCAAATCCATTCCGCGGTATTGAGTACAGAAAACCACGTTTGTGCTTCCAGATCTCGGCCGCTCTCATAAAAATACTGCCTAGTATCAGCCGCAAGATTACACATGTGGTCACGAAGGCGAACAAGGCGTTTATTCAATTCAACGCGCTTTATACGGGCCTTACCTGTGACTCGCGTTGATTGCCC
Source organism: Rhodobacteraceae bacterium 63075 (assembly GCA_003417655.1). Lineage (GTDB taxonomy): Bacteria > Pseudomonadota > Alphaproteobacteria > Rhodobacterales > Rhodobacteraceae > Lentibacter. Next base: position 43,234 of record QVMW01000019.1, on the reverse strand, counting down.
AACTCGCGCCTCACGTTGCAAGAACCTGCAAGCGCGCGCTTCAATTATGTCGACGATTTCTTCAAAATCGTTGGCACTTATCTGCGAGCGGATTGATGATGTCACTGAGCCTCCAGGGAATTTGCAACCTGTCCGGTGCTACTGGTCACATGGTCAGCCCAGCGCGCGGCCAGCTTAGCGCGCTGTTCGAGAAAATCGGTACGCCGGTAGGCCCGCACTGTGCCGCCATCGACGACATGCGCCAGCATCGCTTCCGCTACTTCATGCGGTGCGTCGGTCGCTTCGGCCAGCCAATCACGCAGGCTAGAACGGAAGCCATGCGGGCGGGCTTCCAGACCCCGCCGTTCCATATGCCGCGAAAGGGTCATGTCGCTAATCACGCCTTGCCGGTTGTTGGGAAACAGAAAGCCGTTTCGGGCGTGCGGGCGCGCAAGGTCGATAACGCGCTGGGCTTCGGTCGAAAGTGGCACGCGGAAAGCCCCAGTCGCGCCTTTGCGGCCCTTCATGGCTTCGGCGGGAATTGTCCAAACGTCGCCGTCTATCTGGTCCAGACGGATATTGCGCAGCGGGCTCGAGCGCACGCCGGTCAGAATCAGAAGCCGCAAAGCTAAATGCGTCGGGGTCGGTTCTTCAAGACTGGCATAGAAGGCTGGCACATCAGTCCAAGCCATCGCCGGAATATTCTTCGGCACATGCCGCGACCGACCAAGCAGCGCCTTTGCCTTTTCGGTCGCTTGCAAGTCCACATCCAGCCCCAGCGCTGCCGCATGTTTCATCACGATTGAAAGCCGGTTCAATGCCTTCCGCGCCGTGTCGGCTTTGGTATGCCAGAGCGGGGCCAGCGTGTCGCGAATATCGCGCTGGTCGAGGTCGGTCACGGGCACTTTGCCCAGCTTGGGCAGAACGTGAAGGGTCAGGGGCGAAAGCCACCGCCCCGCCTTGCCATCGCCTTTCAGTTCCGCCTTGCGGGCTTCGAAGGTGTCATGGGTCAGCACCGCCAGCGATATATCTTCGCGCCGCGCGGCCCGTTCTTCGGCTTCGCGTTCCTTAATGGGGTCACGGCCCGCCGCCGCCACATCCCGCCAGCGTCCGGCCAGCTTGCGGGCTTCCGCCAGCCCGAGCGAGGGAAAGCCGCCCAGGCCCATTTCCCGCCGCCGCCCGTGGACAGTCACCCGCAAAACCCATTGCGCACCACCATCTTCGCGCACCACCAGCCAAAGCCCCGCCCCGTCGCAGTGCTTCCCAACAGGGGGCGATTTCAGAAAACCCGCCGTCAGCCTGTTTCGCGCCCGCATCTTGCGTCCCCCTAAATATCCACCCTATGCTAATAGACAGGGCTGGACATATCAAGACAGCACTGGGCATGTTATGCCTTGTTTTATTGATTCGTTTGGGCACGGGTAGACAAGGAAAAACACCTAAGAACAACGAGTTGGTGCTTATCAGCGGCACCACTTCCCTCAAATCGTATCGGTGCGGCCTCAGCGATAGACGCGCGCGTTGCGCAGGCCCCAGTCGGCGTAGAGGTCGGCCATGATCGTGCGGAACTGCCGCTCTGTCGTCTCCAGCGAGTCGCGCGTGTCCGCGATGCCGCCGAAGACCATGGCCTCGTCGCCGGGCGCGATGCCGTCGATATCGCTCACGTCGGCGACGATGGTGTTCATGGAAACCTTGCCCAGAACAGGGGCGGCGCGGCCTGCGAGCATCACGGCCGCGTCGGGCGTGCGGCCCCGCCGGAAGCCGTTGGCATAGCCGATCGAGAGGCAGGCCAGCCGCCGGTCGCTGCCGAGCCGGAAACCCTTGTCGTAGCCGACGGTCGCGCCCGCGGGATACTCCCCGACGCTGACGACGCGCGCCTTGAGGTCCATCGTGGTTCGGAACCCCAGCTCCGGATTCAGGATGCCGTAGAGAATCGCGCCGCAGCGATACATGTCGGTCTCGACGGGCTCGCCGGAGACCAGTGTCAGGGAACTACCGGCATGGACCAGCACCTCGGAGCGCTCCAGCGGGCTGTTCTCGAAGACCCAGGCGACATGATCCCGGAACAGGTCCGCGCTGGAGCGCAGGTCTTCTGGGGTGTTGCTGGGAAAATGGGTGCAGATGCCGACGATGTTTCCGGCGAGGCGCTTCACGATCGACAGGCAGGTCGCGCGGCCTTCTTCTGTCGAGATCTCCAGCCCGTCGCGCGACATCCCGAGGCTGTTCAGCGCCAGATGCGCGCGGACCGGATGCCCCGCGTCCCGCAGCGCCACGAGCCTCTCGGCGACCTCGAGAGAGGCGACCTGCTCCTCCACTCGCGCCTCCAGCGCCGCGTCGATCTCGCCGGTGCTCGCCGCGCGCACGCGGATCATCGGCCCGTCGAACCCCGCATCGCGGACGGCGAAGGCCTCGGCATTCGACGTGATGCCGATACAGTCGATGCCCCCGGCCATCATCAGGGGCACGACCTTCTCGATCCCGTGGCCATAGGCATCGGCCTTGAGAACGGCGCAGAGCTTGCGGCCCGGGGGCACGAGGCCGAGGGCGAGGTCGAGGTTGCACGCGATGCGACCGAGATGAATCTCGCACCATGAATCGGGATAGATATCCCGGCTCATGGCTGGAGCGGTCCCAGCAGCCTTTGGACGATCCCGCAGAACTGGTCGACCGCAACGGGGATCAGCGCATCCGGGAAGTCATAGTCGGGGTTATGCAACTGAGGCAGGGTTTCTCCGGCGCCGATATAGAGCAGGCAGGCCTTGGCCCCGTCCTCCCCGATGCGGCCGAAGTCCTCCGACCAGCGCATGGGCCGGGCCATTTCATTGACGGTATGCCCCAGCCCGACAGCGGCATCCCGCGCGATCTGGGTGGCTTCGCTGTCATTGACCACCGAGGTGAAGACATCATGCCAGTGGATATTCACCGCAAGCGTGCCGGTGTTGCGGTCAACCTCTGCCAGCGCATTGGCGATCAGCCTGTCCATGCGCTCGTTGGACATCGTGCGCAGCGTTACGCGCAGCTCTCCCTCGGCGGGGGCAATGCCGAAGGTCGGCTCGCCGAGCTGTGCGTGGGTCAACGTGGCAAGCGCAAAGCTATCCTCTCCGAGCGTTCCGCCACCCAGCGCCGGTAGTGAGGCCATCAACGCGGCCATGGCGGGCGCGGGTGAGAGCCCGTCTTCCGGCGCAGCGGCGTGAGAGCTTTTTCCCTCGAACAGGATCTGCATCCCGCGCGAGGCGCAATTGCCCGGACCCGCGCGCAGCCCGATCTCGCCCAAGGGTCGGCCGGGCACGTTGTGGTAGGCGAAGGCATGGTCGGGGCGGATTTCTGGCCACCGCGCATCCTCGACAACGGCCTGTGCCCCTGCGCCGGTTTCCTCGGCGGGTTGGAACAGGAGGATCACACGGCCGCTTGCCGGGCGCGCCGCGAGGGCCATGCCGACTCCCAGCATCGAGACCATGTGGCCGTCATGGCCGCACAGGTGCCCCTTGCCATCGACCTGTGACCTGTAGGGCAGCGCGGAGATCTCGCGGATCGGCAGGCCGTCCAGCTCGCAGCGCAAAAGGACGGTCGGCCCGGGGGCCGCCCCCGTGAACTCCGCCGCGACGCCATGGCCGCCGAGGCCCTGCCAGATACGGTCCGCGCCGAGGGCTTCCAGCTCCGCGACAATGCGCTGCGCCGTTGCGCGCTCCTCGCCCGAAACCTCGGGGGCGCGGTGCAACTCATGCCGCAGGTCGGTCAGATGCGCCAGTTGGGTCGGGGTGAGCACTTGCATGGGAGCCTTCATATCTCTTCTGTCTTGCACCAGTCGGCGATGAACAGCGCGGTTGCCTTGGTGACGCGGCGCATGCTGTCCAGCTCGACCCGTTCGTTGAAGCCGTGGATCGCCTCGGCGCGGGGGCCATAGACCAGCGCGGGCATATCCGCGTAGAGCCCGAAGAAGCGCGCATCCGTTGTGGCCGTGATGGCCTCGCGGGGCAGGGTCTCCCCGCTGACGCTGTGATGGGCGCTGCCAAGAGCGGAGATAGCGCTGGCGGCATTCGCCGAGCTGTCGCGGGAGAGGGCGTATCCTTCAGCGTGGAAGCCGTGATAGACGATTTCGGGCAGCGAATTGCGCAGGAAGGCGTTCTCGCGCGCCGCGTCCATGATCACCTGTTCGATCTCGGCCTTGGCCGCCTCGATCGACTGGCCCGGGAAGATCCCCATGCGCACGTCGAACACGCTCCAGGCGGGCACGGAGCTTGTCCAGTCGCCGCCCTCGATCTTGCCGATATTGAGGTTCAGCGCGTGCTCCATGTGGCCGTATTCGTCAGGACGGTTCTCCGCCGCGTTCCAGCGGTGTTCCATCTCGTGCAGGGCGCGGATCAGCGGGAAGGCCGCTTCGATCGCGTTGGAGCCGCTGCCGGCATAGGCGACATGGGTCGGCAAGCCCTTGAGATGGACCTGGAACCAGAGGACGCCGAGCTGGGCAGTCACGAGGCTCTCCGCGAAGGGCTCGGGGATCAGCGCGGCATCGGCCGTGTAGCCGCGCGCGAGGCAGGCCAGCGCGCCATTGCCGGTGCATTCTTCCTCGACGACCGATTGAAAGAAGACATCGCCGCCCGGGGCCAGCCCGCAGGCGGCGAGCGCATCGAGGGCGAAGAGGTTGGAGGCCAGCCCGGCCTTCATGTCGCCGCCGCCGCGCCCGTAGAGCCAGCCGTCCGCGACACGCGGCTCAAATGGCGGGCTGTCCCACATTTCGAGCGGCCCTGTCGGGACGACATCGACATGACCGTTCAGAATCAGGGATTTGCCCCTGCGTGCCTTCGGCCGGTGCGTGCCCACCACGTTCACCGCATCGTCATAGGGGCCGAGCACGGGCGAGAAGCCCGGCAGGTGCCGGATTTCATCGACATCGATCTGCCAGCGGTCGACCTCGTAGCCCCGCGCCGCCAGCTCCCGGGCCATGAAGTCCTGCGCCGATTGCTCGTTTCCACGGGTGGAAGGATGCGCTGTCAGTTCGGTGAGGAAGGCGACCTGCCTGTCAAATCCTTGATCGACGGCATCGCACAGGCGGGTTTTCAGATCATCTTGCATGGTTTGCCTCAGAATGTCGGCAGGGGAGTCGCGGGCACAGCCAGGGGCGCGCCCGTCGCGGCGATCACATCGGCGGTGCTGACGCCCTCGGCGGTTTCCACGAGGGAAAAGCCGCTTTCGGAGACATCGATCACGGCCATGTCGGTGTAGATGCGCGACACGCAACCCCGCGCGGTCAGTGGCAGGGAGCAGTCCTGCCTGAGCTTGGGGTTTCCCGCGCGGTCGGTATGGGTGGTCAGGACGACGACACGCCGCGCCTTCTGGGCCAGTTCGATCCCGCCGCCCACGCCGGGGCTGAACTTGCCGGGAATCTTCCAGTTCGCCAAATCCCCTCCCGCGCTGACCTCGAAGGCCCCGAGCATTGTGAGATCGAGCCGCCCGGAGCGAACGATGGCAAAGCTCGTGGCGCTGTCGAAGAAGGCCGAGCCCGGAACCGTGGAGACATAGGCGCCGCCGGCGTCGATGAGGTTCCGGTCGGCCAGCTCAGGCGACAGACTCGGGCCAATACCCGCCAGACCGTTTTCGGTATGCAGGCACACGGGAAAATCCGATGGCAGGTGGTTGACCACCTTGGTCGGCAGGCCAATCCCGAGATTGACCACCATGCCGGGCGCGATCTCCCGCGCCGCGCGGGCGACCATGCGATTCCTAACGTCGGACAACGGCATATTCCTCGCTGATTTCCGCAAGCTCGGTGACGTGATCGACGAAGACGCCGGGCGTGTGTACGTCGTCGGCGGCAAGCCCGCCAAGCGGCAGCACCTGCTCGGCCTCGGCGATGACACAGCGGGCGGCCATGGCCATGAGCGGGTTGAAGTTTCGCGCGGTCGCGGCATAGGCGAGGTTGCCGAAAGTGTCGGCGCGATCCGCATGGACAAGGGCGACATCCGCGCGCAGGGCGGGCTCGACCACATGCGCCTTGCCGCCCAGCTCGACGATCTGCTTGCCTTCGGCCAGTTCCGTTCCGATCCCGATATCGCTGAGAATGGCGCCGATCCCGGCCCCTCCGGCGCGGATGCGTTCGGCTAGAATGCCCTGGGCATTGAATTCGACGTCGATCTCCCCGGCGTTCATCAGGGCGATGGCATGGCTGTTCAGGCCGAGATGCGTCGTGATCAGGCGCGCGACCTGTCCGTTCTCCAGAAGGTGATCGAGCCCCATGCCCGGCTCGTTCGCATCGTTCTTGACGAGGGTGAGGCCGCGCGCGCCATGCGCGACCAGCGCGCGGATCAGGGTCATCGGCGTGCCCGGCACGCCGAAGCCGCCGATCATGACCGTATCGCCATCCTTGATCTCGCCGACGGCGTCCTCAATAGCGCATTGCTTGTCAGGGAGTTTCATGCAGCAGTCTCCACCGGCAAGCCGATTTCGTCAGCAAATGCATCCAAGGCGTCATGAAGAATTGCCATCATTTCCTTGATCTGCTCTTGGGTGATGATGAGCGGCGGCGCGATGAGGAAGTGATCGCCTTCCTTCCCGCCCCGCGTGCGGCGGGAGTAGATGATCAGGCCGCGCGCATAGGCCAGTTCGACAAGCCGTTCGTGGGCGTTCAGCTTCGGGTCCAGCGGGGCCATCGTGTCACGGTCGGCGACGAACTCGAACGCCGTCAGGAGCCCCTTGCCGCGGACATCGCCGATGAAGGGGTAGCGGTCCATCAAGGCGCGCAACTCGCCCATCAGGACATCGCCCATGCGCGCGGCGTTCTCGATGAGGCCCTGCTCTTCCATTTCTTCCAGAACGGCCAGCCCGGCGGAACAGGCCAGCGGGTTGCCCGCATAGGTGAAGCCGTGCAGGAAGCCCCCGGCATCCAAGACAGGTTCGACAATACGAGCGCTGGCGACGATGGCCCCGAGGGGCGCGTAGCCTGCGCCAAAGCCCTTGGACATGGCCACGATGTCGGGGGTGATTCCCCAGTGCTCGGCGGCGAGGAACTTGCCGGTGCGGCCCGCGCCGGTCATGACCTCGTCGTAGATCAGGAGCACACCGTATTCGTCGCAGATTTCGCGCACGCGCCCATAGTAGCTGTCGGGCGCGACGAGCGCGCCGGTCGAAGCGCCGCCGACAGGCTCCATGACGAAGGCCAGAACGGTTTCGGGCCCCAGCTCCTCGATCCGTTCGCGCAGGAGCTCGGCATATTTCAGGCCGCGCTCTTCTTCGGTCAGGTTGTCGCGGTCGAGATAGGTCATGGGCGCGGCGATCTTTGGCATACCCTCCATCATCGGCGCGAAGGGCTCGCGCAGGGGGGCATAGCCGGTCAGGTCCAACGCGCCGAAGGTGCAGCCGTGATAGGAGGGAAAGCGCGAGATGACCTTGTGGCGCGTCTCCTGCCCCTGTGTCAGCGCATATTGCCGCGCGAGCTTGACTGCGCTTTCCACCGCCTCGGAGCCGCCCGAGACGAAAAAGACACGGTCGAGCCCTTCGGGCGTCATCTCCACGGTCCTGGCGGCCAGGTCTTCGGACGGGTGCGTGCGGAAATGCAGGCGATAGCCGAAGGTGGCCTTGTCCATCTGGGCCTTCATCTTGGCCAGCACACGGGGGTTGGAATGTCCGATATTCGACACCATCGCCCCGGATGAGCCGTCAATGTAACGATTTCCGCCCTCATCGAAGAGGTAGATGCCCTCTCCGTAGTCAAGGAACGGGCGCGGGTTGCGCGACTGGTAGAAAAGATAAGACGGCGCGTCGGTCAATTGGCACCTGCAAGATGTTTTCGGAGGAATTCCTTGGTGCGGTCCTTGCTCGGGTTCTTGAACACGACGCTGGGCGGCCCTTCCTCGACGACGACACCCTGGTCCATGAAGAGCACGCGGTCACAGACAGAGGCGGCGAAATCCATCTCGTGGGTGACGATGATCATGGTCATGTGCTCTTCGGCCAGCTTCTTCATCACGGCATTCACCTCGTCGACCAGCTCGGGATCGAGCGCCGAGGTGGCTTCGTCGAAGAGCATGAGCTTGGGCTTCATCGCCAGCGCGCGGGCGATGGCGACGCGCTGTTTCTGGCCGCCGGAAAGACGCGAGGGGTAATACTCGATCCGATCGAGCATGCCGACCTTCTCGAGCTGTTCCTCGGCCAGCTTGTCGGCCTCCGCGCTGGACAGGCCCTTGAGCATCTTCGGCGCCATCGTGACATTCTCACGGGCGGTCAGGTGCGGGAACAGGTTGAAGTGCTGGAACACCATGCCGACGTCCTGGCGCATCTCATTGATATGCTTTTCATACTGACGGTGCGGCAGGTTCTTGTTCACCTGGACACCGTCCAGCCAGACTTCGCCACCGGTCAGCGGATCAAGATCGTTGATCGCGCGTAGAAGGGTGGATTTACCGGAGCCGGAGGGGCCGATGATGGCGACGATCTGTCCGCGCTCCACATTCAGGCTGATGTCCTTGAGCACCTCGAGGGCACCAAAGGATTTCTGGGCGTGGCGAATTTCGACGAAATGGCTTTTGTCACTCATTTTCGGTCTCCTGGATCAGCGGGAGATGGCGATGCGGCGCTCGATGCGGCGCTGCACCCATTCCATGCAAAGGTTGATGGCGTAATAGAAGAGCGCCGCGACGAGATAGAACTCGAAGGGCCGGTAGGTCGCCCCGATGGCCCGCTGCGCGGAAAGCGTCAGCTCGCTCACCCCGATCACCGAGACAAGCGCGCTGTCCTTGAGCAGGGCGATCATGTTGTTGCCGATGGGCGGGATCACGTCGCGCACCGCTTGCGGGATCACGACCTTGCGGAGGGCTTGCCCGCGCGAGAGGCCGACAGTGCGCGCGGCCTCCATCTGGCCCTTGTCCACCGACAGGATCGCGGTCTGGATCAGCTCCGAGTTGTAGACCGCGAAATGCAGCCCCAGACCGATGATCCCGGCGACGAAGGCAGGCAGGTCGATGCCGATCTGCACCAGCCCGAAATAGATCAGGAAGAGTTGCAAAAGCAGCGGCGTGCCCATGAAGACCCACTCGAGCAGCCGGAACGGCTGACGGATGATCCAGGGCGCATAGAGCGCGATCACCGCGAAGACGATACCGCCGAAGAAGCTGAGCAGCGCGGCGGCAACGGCGATGCCGATGGTCCAGGCGCAGCCCAGCAGGATGATGTCCAGATGCGCCGGAACGACCGTGAAATCGAGGCCCATGTCGTTTCTCCCTCGCTTAGGTGATCTGCACCTTGCGGTCCAGCCAGGCAACGCCGCGGCCGGTCGCATAGATGATGATCATGTAAAGAATGCCGGCCAGCAGGAACATCTCGAACGGCTTGTAGGTCGATCCGATGTAGCGCTGCGCCGTGTACGTGAGCTCGACAACAGAGATCGCCGCGACGAGCGCCGTGGCCTTGATGAGCATGTTCAGGTTCACGCCGAGAGGGCGGACCATCAGGCGGCCGGCCTGCGGCAGGGTGATCTTGTAGAAGGATTGCCAGTTGCTCAGGCCGAGCGTCCGGCCGGCTTCCTTCTGGCCCTTGTCGATCGAGATGATCGCGCCGCGGATCGTTTCGGTCATGTAGGCGCCAGCATTGATGCCGAGGCCGATCACGCCCGCTTCGAAGGCATCGAGCTGGATGCCGATCTGCGGGCCGCCGAAATAGAGGATGAAGAGCTGGATCAGCGCGGGCGTGCCGCGGAAGAAGCTCACGTAGGCCGCGCCGATGAAGCGAAGCACGGCGAAGCGCGAGAGCCGCGCGGCCGCCCCCAATGTGCCCATGGTCAGGCCCAGAAGCGCGGTGAGAACCGAGAGCAGGATCGTCGTCCAGGCGGCTTCGAGGAAAAATGGATAGACCCTCAGCATCAGGTCGATGTCCATGTCACACTCCCTTGTCTGGTAGGATGTCACCGGGCCCGGCCCGGACCTTGCGCGCCTCCCGGCTCTGCCGGGCCGTCACGCGGCAAGCAAAATCCCCGCCCCCCTGAGAGGGGCGGGGGAGCATGATTCAGCGGATATCAGCGCCGATCCACTTTTCGGCCAGCTCGACATAGGTGCCGTCTTCCATCATGGAATCAAGCGCCGCCTGCATCTCTGCGGCCAGTTCCGGGTTGCCTTCGCGGATCGCGATACCGGCACCGAAGGGTTCGGTCGTCGGGTCGGCGAACATCTCGAACTCCTGGCCTTTCTCGGTCATGGCAAGGATCGCGGCGATCGAATCATTCACGATCGCGTCGACACGGCCGTTTTCCAACTCGAGCAGCAGCTCGGGCAGGCCCTTGTAGGTGTTGATGTCGTAGCCGCGCTCGCGGGCCCAGTCTTCGTGGGTCTCGCCGAGAGTCAGGCCGACTTTCTTGCCTTCGAGGTCCTCAAGGCTGTCGATGCCCGAGCCGGGCTTGGAGAAGATCGCGCGTTTGTCGGAATAGTAGGGGCCGACGAAATCCACGACCTTGTCGCGCTCTTCCGTGATGGTCATCGAGCCGACGATGGCATCATACTTCTCGGCCAGCAGGCCGCCGATGATTCCGTCCCAGGCGGTCGTGACGATCTCGGCCTCAAGTCCCATGCGCTTGGCGATTTCTGCGCCCACCGCCGGATCGAACCCGACGACTTCATTGGCATCGTTCACGAAGTTGAACGGAGGGTAGGCACCGGACATCGCAATGCGAATGACGCCCTCTTCCTTGAGGGTTTCAAGCTCGTCCGCTGCGGCGGCGCTCAGCCCTGCGGCGGCGAAGCCCGCTGCAAGAACGGCCGATTTGAGGATCGTGCGGCGTGAAGTCATTTTCATCTCCATGTTGGTTATTTCGAAGCGGGAATCTCACCCGCGGAAAATGGCGGATTTTCCCCGCTCTGGAAAAAGACTTGCACGGGTCAGAAAATTGAGCAAATAGATATTCAACATCATCAATATAGATTTGATCTATGAGCCCTCCGCATCGCAGCCGCTTTCCCTGGAATCTCGACTGGAACCTGCTCCGTACTTTCATGGTCGTCGTGGAGCAGCGTGGCATATCGAAAGCAGCCACCTTCCTCGGCTTGAAGCAGCCGACGGTTTCCTCGGCCCTCAAGCGGCTGGAGCAGACGGTCGGCAAGACACTCGTCATCCGCAAGCCAAACGAGTTTACCGTCACGCGGGCGGGGCACGTGCTCTACACCGAATGCGCGACGATCTTCGGAAGCGTGTCCCAGCTCCCGGCCATCCTGCATGAGGACAACGCCGAACTGCGAGGCCACCTTTCGATCGCGATCACGAGCTCCGTCATCTCCGAACATTTCGACGACTTCCTGAACCGGTTCTCAGCCGCGCATCCGAGCGTCACCTACTCCTTCTCCGTGCATGAAAGTGACGAGGTCGAGAAGATGGTCACGCTCAATCGCTCGAGCTTCGGGATATGTCTGCTCTCGCGGCTGCCCGAAAAGCTCAAGACAATGGTGCTCTACAAGGAATACTTCGGGCTTTTCTGCGGTGCGCGTCACCGCCTGTTTTCGGCGGAGAGCATCGCGCAGGAGGATCTGGAGGGCGAGCCGTTCGTCGCTTTCCAGACCGAGGCGGAAGGGGGCCCTCTGGAAGCGATCTCGATGTTACGATCGCGCTTGAACCTGTCGCGAAACTGGCGTGGTGTTTCGTCCAGCCTCAACGAGATCCGGCGCATGATCATGTCGAACATAGGCATCGGCGCCTTGCCGCTGCATGTCGCCCGGCAGGACGTGGGGGCCGGGCACATCCGCCAGCTTCCCCCCTATGAAGACCTGCCGCAGGTCAACATCTATCTCATCAGCAACTCGGCAAGGCGATACTCGGAAGCCGAGGCAGCTTTTCTATCAGCGATCGAAACGGAGATGTCCGCCATCGGGATCGCCGAACGGACCTATGGTTCTTAGAAGGCATCGGGATTGCCGCCTCCCGAGAAACTGCGTTAGCCTGTGGCGCGGCGGGAATGGCGTGCGGATGCCACGTTTGATTGAGGGGCCTGTAGCACATGGGTGAGACGCAGCCAGGCAAATGGCCGGTGATCCGCGAGGCGGGCTTCGACGGGCTGCTCGTCAGCTTCGGCGAAAGGCTCGGTGAGCCTGCGAATCGCGCTGCGCTTGCCTTCCGAGTCGCTGTCGAGGCGGCACGGATCGGCGGGGTCAGCGAGACGTCGACATCGCTCGTCTCGGTCTACCTGCGGTTTGACCCCTTGAACCATGATCACCCGGCCATGCGCGCCGAACTCGAGGCGCTGCTGTCCGAGCGCGACTGGTATGCCGCGTGCCTGCCGGAGGGGCGCAGGCTGTGGCGCATCCCCACGGTCTATGGAGGTGATCAGCTCGCACAGACGGCGCGCGCCGCTGGCATGAGCGCCGATGAGGCGGTAAAGCAGCTTTCGGCAACGCAGGTGCGCGTGCAGACCATCGGTTTCATGCCGGGCATGCCCTACCTCGGGGAGCTGCCCGAGGCCTGGGACATCCCCCGCCAGACCGAGCTGACGGCTGAAGTGCCGAAGGGCGGGCTCTGCGTGGCGATCCGCCAGCTCGTGCTCTTTCCGGTCGCCACGCCGACGGGTTGGCGGCAGATCGGGCAGACCGATTTCGAGCTGTTCCGGCCCGAGAGCGCGGAGCCCTTCGTGCTGCGCGCGGGCGACGAGGCGGTGTTCGAGGCGGTCGATGAGCTCGGCGCTGCAGCGACCTGCGAGGAGATCACATGACGCGCGCGCTGAAGGTGATCCGTGCGGGGCCGCAGATGAGCGTTCAGGACATGGGCCGCGCGGGCTATCTCGCCTTCGGGCTGTCGCGCGGCGGGGCGGCGGACCGGCTGGCGCTCTGGGAAGGCGCGGCGCTTTTGGGCCAGAGCGAGGGCTGCGCGGCGCTGGAAATGGCCGGGATGGGCGGCACTTTCGAGGCCACTGAGGACATGCGCATCGCGCTCACGGGCGCGCCCATGGCGGCGGCGATCGACGGCGCGCCGGTGGCCTGGAACGCGAGCCATTTGCTGGCGCGAGGCGCGCAGCTCAGCATCGGCGCGGCCCGCGCCGGAAGCTACGGCTACCTGCATGTCGGCGGGGGCTTTGACACGCCGGTCTTGCTCGGGGCCCGCGCGGCGCATCTCGTGGCGCGGATCGGCGGCGTGGTGCATGAGGGCGAGGCGCTGCCCGTGGGTGAGGACGCGGGCACGCGCACGGGGCTGACGCTGCCCGAAGACGGACGCTTCAAGGGCGGCAAGGTCAGGCTCGTGCCGAGTGTGCAGACGGGGCTTTTCAGCCCAGAGGAGCGCGCGCGCTTTGCACAGACTGTGTTCACCCGCGACGCGAAGGGCAACCGCATGGGCGCGCGCTTCATCCCCGAGGGCGCGGGCTTTGCCAGCGCGGCGGGGCTGAGCGTCCTGTCGGAGGTGATCGTGCCCGGCGACGTGCAGATCACGGGCGATGGCACGCCCTTCGTCCTTTTGAGCGAATGCCAGACGACGGGGGGCTATCCGCGCATCGGCGCGGTGATCCCGGCGGACCTGCCGCGCGTGGCGCAGGCAGCTCCGGGGGCCGCGCTCACATTCGAGTTCGTCACGCTGGAGGCGGCGCGGGAGATCGAGTGGAAGGAAGCAGAGCGCAGGGCCGCGCTGGGCAAGACGGCCGAGCCGCTCCTGCGCGATCCGCGCGACATCGCCAACCTCGGCAGCTACCAGCTTGTCAGCGGGGTGACGGACGGCGCGGCCTGAGCGGCGCGATTCGCGGTTTGCAGGCGCGGCGAAACGCTATATCACCGCCTGCGAACTCCAAGATTCAGGCGAAGTGGCGACATGAGCGGTTATCAAGCAAGCGAGATCGAGGCCAAGTGGCAAGAAGCGTGGGATGCGGCAGGGCTTTTCCGAGCCGAACGTGTCGAGGGCAAGCCGAAATATTACGTGCTCGAGATGTTTCCCTACCCCTCGGGCAAGCTGCATATCGGCCATGTGCGCAACTACACGATGGGCGACGTGATCGCGCGCTACAAGCTGGCGACGGGGCACAACGTGCTGCACCCGATGGGCTTCGACGCGTTTGGGATGCCCGCCGAGAACGCGGCCATGGCGAGCGGTGGGCATCCCAAGGACTGGACCTACGGCAATATCGACACGATGGTCGAGCAGATGAAGCCGCTTGGCCTCTCGCTCGACTGGTCGCGCATGTTCGCCACTTGCGATCCGGAATATTACGGCCAGCAGCAGGCGCTCTTTCTCGACTTTCTTGAAGAGGGTCTCGTCTACCGCAAGAACGCTGTGGTGAATTGGGACCCCGTGGACATGACCGTTCTGGCCAACGAGCAGGTCGAGAACGGGCGCGGCTGGCGCTCGGGCGCTGTCGTCGAGCGCAAGGAGCTGACCCAGTGGTTCTTCAATATCTCCTCCATGGCCGACGAGCTTCTGGAGGCCCTGGACGGGCTCGACAACTGGCCCGCGAAGGTGCGGCTGATGCAGGAGAACTGGATCGGCAAGAGCCGCGGCCTGCAGTTCGATTTCGAGCGCATGGACGGGGGCGAGCCGATCACCGTCTACACCACGCGCCCCGACACGCTGAACGGCGCGTCCTTCGTGGGCATCTCGCCGGATCACCCGATCGCCAAGGGGCTCGAGGGCGACCCGGAGGTCGATGCTTTCCTCGCTGAAGCGCGCAAGGGCGGCACGACGGAAGAAGCGATCGAGAAGGCCGAAAAGCTGGGCTATGACACCGGCATCAAGGTAAAGCACCCGCTGACAGGCGCGGAGCTGCCTGTCTGGATCGCCAATTTCATCCTTATGGATTACGGCACTGGCGCGATCTTCGCCTGCCCGGCCCATGACCAGCGCGACCTCGACTTCTGCCGCAAGTATGACCTGCCGGTGATCGACACCTTCTTTGCGCTTGATGTTCCACAGCCTGTCGAGTCCGAGGCCTTCGTGCCGCCGAAGACGGAGAAGGTGCGCTGGGTGGATCATTTCGCCGGGCTCGACATGGCCACGGGCGAGGAGGCCATCGACGCGACGATCGACTTCATGGAGGCCAGGGGGCTCGGCAAGGGCGTGACCAAGTTCCGCCTGCGCGACTGGGGCCTCTCCCGCCAGCGCTACTGGGGCTGCCCCATTCCCGTCGTGCATTGCGAGGCCTGCGGCGTGGTGCCAGAGAAGAAGGAAAACCTGCCCATCGAGCTGCCCTATGACGAGGGCGCGGGGCCGATTGACTTCTCCGTGCCGGGCAACCCTCTGGACCGTCACCCGACATGGCGGGATGTGGACTGCCCCGCCTGCGGCAATCCGGCAAGGCGCGAGACCGACACGATGGACACATTCGTGGACTCGTCGTGGTATTTCGCGCGTTTCACGGCGCCGCGTGCGGAGACTCCGACGGACATGACGGAAGCGGATTACTGGATGAACGTGGACCAGTATATCGGCGGGGTGGAACACGCGATCCTGCACCTGCTCTACGCGCGCTTCTTCGCCCGCGCGATGCACATTTGCGGTCACCTGCCGGAGAAGTCGAAAGAGCCTTTCGATGCGCTCTTCACGCAAGGGATGGTGACGCACGCGATCTTCCAGAGCGAGGACGCAAAGGGGCGGCCTGTCTATCACTATCCCGAGGAGGTCGAGCTGCGCGATGGCAAGGCCTTCCTGAAGGAGGGCGGCGCGGAAGTGGAGATCATCCCCTCGGCCAAGATGTCGAAATCCAAGAACAACGTGGTCGATCCCGTCACGATCATCGAGCAATACGGGGCTGATACCGCGCGCTGGTTCGTGCTCTCGGACAGCCCGCCGGAGCGCGACGTGGAATGGACGGCCGCCGGCGCGGAAGCGGCGCACAAGCACTTGAGCCGCGTCTGGAACCTGTCGGGCCGCATCTGCGAGATGGAGGACGGCGCGCAAGGCGAGGGCGACGCGGCGCTCCTCAAGGAGATGCACAAGACCATTCACGACGTGACTATGGGCATCGAGAGCTTCGGCTTCAACGCGGCCATCGCCAAGCTCTACGCCTTCACCAACACCGTCTCGAAGGCCAAGGCCGGCAAGGCGGCGCTGCGCGAGGCGGTGATGACGTTGGCCAAGCTCATGAGCCCGATGACGCCACATCTGGCCGAGGATATCTGGGCGCATCAGGGCGGCGAGGGGCTTTGCTCCGCCGCGCCCTGGCCCGAGGCGGACGAGGCGATGCTTGTCGATGACGAGGTTGTCATGCCGATCCAGATCAACGGCAAGCGGCGTGCGGAAATCAGCGTGCCCAAGGACATGGACAAGGCAGAGGTTGAAAAGATCGCGCTGAAGCACGAAGCTGTCCAGAAGGCGCTGGATGGTGACGCGCCCAAGAAAGTCATCGTTGTTCCGGGGCGGATCGTGAATGTGGTTGCTTGACAGAAGAGCCTTTTTGCTAGGCGCGCTGGCGCTGGGTGGCTGCGGGTTCACACCCGTTTACGGCCCCGGCGGCGCGGCGGCGGGGCTCTTGGGGAATGTAGAGGTCGACCCGCCGCGCGACCACGAGGGCTATCTGCTGGTCCGGCGTCTCGAGGAGCGGCTGGGCCGGGCATCGGCCCCGCTCTATGGCCTTTCGGTT
Source organism: Rhodobacteraceae bacterium 63075 (assembly GCA_003417655.1). Taxonomy (GTDB): domain Bacteria; phylum Pseudomonadota; class Alphaproteobacteria; order Rhodobacterales; family Rhodobacteraceae; genus Lentibacter. The sequence goes on along the minus strand of QVMW01000019.1, from coordinate 26,733 downwards.
GCGATCAAGCTGGACGAAGAGCCCATGGCGATCTCCGCTGAGAACGTGGCCGCGCGGTTCAACAAGCTCGGCAAGGCGACCTATGCGCTGCGCGACATGGGCAGTGGCGAGGAGCTCGCCAGCGGGACTGTCGAGAGCTTTACAGGCTATTCGACAACCGGCAGCACCGCGGCGACACGCGCCGCCGAAAAGGATGCGACAGAACGGCTCATGACGATCCTCGGAGACAAGATCGTCACGCGGCTCATGAGTGCGGGGCTGGAGCCCGCGGCATGAAGCTGAACGCGCGCGAGGCGGCGGGGTATTTCAAGAAGCCCGATCCCAATCGCGCGGGGCTGCTGATCTATGGCAATGACGCGATGCGCGTGGCGCTGCGGCGGCAGGAGGTGATTGCCGCGCTCATCGGGCCCAATGGCGACGAGGAGATGCGGCTGTCGCGGATGCCGGCGGGCGAGCTGCGCAAGGACCCTGCCGCGCTGCTCGACGCGGTCAAGGCTGTCAGCTTCTTTCCGGGGCCGCGCGTGGCCTTTGTCGAGGATGCGACGGAAGCCGCCGCCGCGCATGTTCTGGCGGCGCTGGAAGACTGGGCCGAGGGTGATGCGCAGATCATCGTGACGGCCGGGCAGCTCAAGGCAAGTTCGAAGCTGCGCAAGGCATTCGAGGGCCATCCAAACGCCTACGCCGTTGGTATCTACGACGATCCGCCAAGCCGAGGCGAGATAGACGGGATGCTCAAGGAGGCAGGACTGGGGCAGGTCAGCCGCGAGGCCATGGAGGCCCTGACCGCGCTGTCGCGCGAGATGGGGCCGGGTGATCTGCGACAGGTGATCGAGAAGCTGGGGCTCTACATGCGCGGCGCGAGCGGTGAAGTGAGCCTTGCGGATGTGGAGGCCTGCGCGCCGCAGAGCACCGAGGCGGTGCTTGACGATCTGCTCAACATCGTGGCCGAGGGCAAGATGGAACAGATCGGGCCAATGCTGACGCGGCTCAAGGCGCAGGGCGTTCAGCCCGTCGGGCTGATCATCGGGGCGACACGGCACTTCAAGGCGCTCTATGCCGCGGCGAGCGATCCGGGCGGGCCGGGGCAGGGCATCGCCCGGCTCAAGCCGCCGGTCTACGGGCCGCGGCGTGACAGGATGCTGCGGCAGGCGCAGGCTTGGAGCGCTGATCGGCTGGAAAAGGCGATGAGCTATCTCGTGGACACGGATTTGCAGCTCAGGAGCTCGGGCCAGACGGCCCCGGCCATGGCGCTTGTCGAACGCGTGCTGATCCGACTATCAGTCCTCGCGCAGCAGCCGTAGGCGCGGGCAAGAAGCGAAAGCAGGTGATCTTCCGGATCGGCTGTCAGGTATTCGAGCTCCAGAAGCACCTGTCAAAGTCAACGTAGCGCAGCATCACCTCTGTCGTTCCGACGGGCGCCAGGCGCGAACAGCCTTCGAGTGCATCCGCCTCCTCGAAAACGGACACCATGCCGGACTGCCCCGGCTGCGATGTGGTGCACAAGACGCCGCCGGCCTCCAGATAGCCGGTGCGCCGTTCCGCCCCGTCCGCTTCAACGGCGAAGAAGAGCTGGTGTTCGTCGGCATTGCGCACGCAGAGCGTGTTCTGCGCGGTCTTCCGGGCGGGTGCGGACCCGAGCTGCGCCTGTTCATCTTCAGTGTCCGCGTCTTGCGGGCTGAAACTGGCGAGATAGGCGATCACGTCGCGCCTGTCTTCCTCGTCGCGCAGGCGAAACCGCATCTTCGCGCGTGCGCCGTCGTCGCCGAGATAGTCTTGCAGGAAGTCCTGGGGGCCCGCCAGATATTCGAAAAGGGCCTCTTCGTCCCAGACCAATCCGGCTTCACCGGCCTGCGTCATGGATTTGCTGTAGCGGTAGTCCTCGAAGGAACCGGCCTTCCGCCCGATGACACCGGTCAGGACAGGTCCGACGCGGTTCTTCGCGCCTTCGCCTACCATGTGGCAGCTTTGGCATTTTCTGAAAACACGTTCTCCGGCTTCCGCATCCTGAGCGCCGGCCTGTTGCGCAAGAAGCGCGCCAGCCAGGCCGAGCAGGCCGAATACAAGGGATCTCGATCTTGGCATGGTCTCCTCCGATCATGGTGTGCCTCCAGTCTTGGCGCGGGGCCGTGTGAATACAAACCCGATCTGCCTTGCGCACATGATCGTGTTCCGGACTTGACCCTGCGTGAGGTGCCATCGCGCTATGCTCGCGGCAGCGCCGGGGCGTTCGAATGACTCACCCTGCCCCGGCCAAGGAGGTATTCGTGATGAAGACGACAATAAGGGCGGGCCTTGCGCTCGTGCTCCTGAGCACAGGCGCATCGGCACAGGACGCGCCATTCGGGACAGACAAGGATGCGGAGTATGCGGCGCTTCTCTGGGAGGTCATGGAGGAGACGAACCTTGCCGGAGAAGACATGCTGCGCAGCTTTCCCTACGAGGGGCTGGCACCGCATGGCATGATGCTCGAGACGCTCTATTCCGCGGCGACGGTCGACGGGCATACCGGCGATCTGATCGTCAAGCGCAATTACGGGCCGGAGGGCGTCAGCACTGACGCTGTACTGGCCGACCCCGGCAAGCACCTTGGTGCCGTCACGGTCATGTTCCGGCGCGAGGACGGGTTCGACCCGGACAACCAGGATTGGTTCTGGGTTAAATACCTGCCGGATGGCTCGCTCGACAAGAATCCCAAGGGGATGAGATTGGCCGGCAAGGTGGCCAAGGGCGCCGATGCGGGCTGTATCGCCTGTCACACCGGTGCGGGCGAAGACATGGTCTTTACAACGGATCACGTCACCAAGTGACGCGTTGCCCTGAACGGGTTGGCGTCCGGCATGGGCCGGACGCCGCCTTTTTGACGCGACGACGCGACTTGCCGCAACGGCATCTTTCATGTCTCCTGCCGTGAAACAGGAGAGGTGCGAGATGTATGAAGTCTTCGGAAGTGCGACGAACCGGGCCTTCAGGGTGGTCTGGATGCTGGAGGAGCTGGGTGAGCCCTTCGAGCACCACAAGCTGCAGCCGCGGTCGAAGGAGCTGCTGGAAGTGAATCCGTCGGGCAAATCCCCCGCGCTGCGCGCCGAGGGGCGGATCATCACCGACAGCAGCGCGATCATCACCTATCTCGCCGACAAGCATGGCAAGATCACCTTTCCGGCCGGAACGATCGAAAGGGCGCAGCAGGACGCCTGGACGCATCTCGTCCTCGACGAGGTGGATTCCGTGCTCTGGATGGCGGCGCGGCACAGTTTCATCCTGCCCGACGAGAAGCGCGTGCCGGATGTGAAACCCTCGCTCAAATGGGAATTCGACAAGACGATGGCGCGGATCGCCGAGCAGATCGATGGGCCCTACCTGATGGGTGAGACCTTCACGGTGCCGGACATCATCTTCACCCATTGCCTTAACTGGGCCTATTCGGCGAAGTTCGAGGTCACCGAGGAGAATATTCTCAGCTACGCGAAAGCATGCCGCGCGCGCGAGGCCTTCAAGCGGACGCGGGAGCGCGCCAAGGCATGAGCGGCAAGGCCAGCCAGGACGCGGCCCGCGCAGGCGCATCGCCGGAGGGCGAAATCCGCGCCGAGATCCGCCTGCCGACGCAGGAGCTGCGCGACGATCTGCCGTTTTTCACGGGCGTTCTCGGGATGCGGCTCGACGAGATCTTCCCGGCGGATGATCCGCGCGTGGCGGTCTTTTCGGGGTATGGGCTGCGGGTACGCATCGAGAAGGGTGCAACGGAGCCACCGGGGACAATTCGCATTCTCACCAGAGATCCTGACGGGTTCGCCGATGACAAGCGCGAGCTGGTCGCGCCCAATGGCACGCGCGTCGAGATCGCCGAGCTGCACCCGCCGATGCAGATGCCAGAGACAGAACATCTCTTCGATGTGCGGCGGCTGCGCGACGGGGCGCCTTGGGTGATCGGGCGGGCCGGGATGAACTACCGTGACCTTCTGCCGACGCGGCTGGGCGGCGCGATCATCGCCTCTCACATCCGCGTCCCGGGCGGCGGGGAGGTTCCCGACATGGTGCATTATCACACCGTCGGGTTCCAGCTCATCTTCTGTTACAAGGGCTGGGTCGATGTGCTCTACGAGGACCAGGGCGATACGATGCGTCTGCACGCGGGCGATTGCGTGATCCAGCCGCCCGAGATCCGCCACCGCGTCTGCCATGCCTCGCCGGATATCGAGGTGATCGAGATCGGCGTTCCGGCCGAGCATGTCACCACCATCGACCACGGTTTCGAGCTGCCCAACGGCCGGGGCGACCCGAGCCGCGAATGGCAGGGCCAGCGCTTCGTGCATCACGTGAAGGAAGGGGCCGAATGGCAGCCCTTCCGCGTGCCGGGCTTTGCCTGCCGCGAGACGGGCATTTCGGACGGGACAAAGGGCGTCGCGGGCATACAGATCGCCCGGTTCGAAGACGGCGCGCCGCCCGCCACGCGCACAGATGCGGACATCCATTTCACCTTCGTGATGGAAGGCACGATGGTGCTCCATGCCGAGGGGCAGGAGCCGCGCGCACTGGAAGCGGGGGATGCCTTCGTGATCCCCCCGGGCATGGCCGCGCGCTATGCGGAGTGCTCAGAGGATCTGGAGCTTCTGGAATGCGCCCTCAGGGGTGATTTCAAGAGCAAGGTCGTGGGGTGAGCAAAAGGTTCACTGGCACTCGACAAACACAGTAAAGGCAGAGGCGCGTTCGGCGATTTCTGTCGGATCAAGCATTGTGTCTTCAAGGCTCAGCTTGGGATGGACATCTTGTTGTGACAGAAACATTTTCGCGATCTCGCCGCGGATAGCGAAGTTCACGTTCTGAGGCACGTCGCCCATCGTCTCGGCAAATTCCAGAACGTCGATCTTCGAAACGACGACACCGACGACTTCGCCATCGGGGCCGACGAGCGGACCGCCGGAATTGCCGCTTTGAACCGGCGCCGTGATCTGCAGGCGGGTCGCATCGCCACCAAGGCCCTTGAGCGACGAAACGGCACCGCGCGTGACATTGAGACCGCTCAATGCACCACCATAGGGAAACCCGACGACAGTGACATCTGAGTTGAGGCGTGGCGGCGCGGCAGAGAAAACGGCAACGGTCTTCTCCTGCGCTCGAGCACTTTGCAGGAGAGCCAGATCGAACTCCGGTGATTGCGCGACGAGGTCGGCTGGTGCTCCATCAATCGTGTAGGACGAACACCCAGTGACAACATGATCGTTCGTGAGGACATGTCCAGCGGCGGAAACGATGAAACCTGTGCCAGCGCTAGGTGTTGTCTCTTCTTTTGGCACAGGAGCAACCGTCTGAGGCTGGGCCGCTTTCTCATTTTCATCGCTTTCCTCTGCGAGCACGGTGATCGTATCGGTGATCACTTTGCGCAGGAGGCCATTCTGCGAAAGCGTGATAGGAGCCACGTAGCCAGTGCCGATACTGGACGCGACAGCATCGAGAGTGGCCTTGTCGATCTGATTGGCGGAGAGCATGATCGTCGACCAGCGCCCCTTGCGATAGTTGGAGCGCGTATAGAGAAACTTCCCATCCGCCATCCGCGCTGTCGAAACCGCAAGGTTGTTCTTTCGAACCGAATAGGGTTTGCTCGATCGTGCGTGACTTTCCTGAGTGTAGTCATGAATGTTTTGCGCTGTTTTCTCGTCAAGCAAACCGATCGAGTAGGACAAGGAGCTGCCCAGATGCCTGAAATTGACGAAGTCCTCACTCGATTTGTCGACCGCCAGTGAACCCTTTGGTACCAGAAAACTCATGTCGAGCCACTCAGAATAGTCCATAGTCCAGCCGTTCCTGTCGATCTCATCGAGAAACGAGAAGGCAAGAAAGGCCATATGCCAGCTTTCGGTCGTGCTTCCGAATTCGGAAGCAGCGTAGCGGTTCATGGCGAGGTTGCTGAGCTTTCCCCAATCACCGTCGAGCAGGCCCTTGTAGTGCCCTTCAAAGGCTAAGGCGGCTTGCAGAAAGCGCTTGTCGTCGTGGCTGAGCGCGGCTGGATTGAACCGCTCGAAGAGCGCAGCGAAGTTCTGAGCTTGAGCGCTGTGAGTCATTGGCAGACAAGTCAGGCAGGCAAGCATCAAGGCAAAGCAGAATCTGATCATAGGAACTTTCGCCATGTTCGAGAGCATGGCATGCGCAAGCCGTTTATGGCAACGACCCGGAACGCTGGGCGCACCGATATACATGAAAAGCCGTGATCGAGGTGCAGGCCGTGGACGCGGCGGCGATTGCAATCCGCCCTCCAAGACGGTGCGCATCAAGCGGCTTGCGCTTGGGAAGAGATGATCTTGTCGCGCAGGGTTTCGCGCGTCTTGTCCGCCTCGGCGGCGTGGCGCTCGCGGACATGGCCGTAGCCCCGGATGTGCTCGGGCAGGTCCAGAAGCTCGGTGACCGGCCCGGCATTCTCGGGCGACCAGTTCGACAGGACGAAGTCGATATCCGCTTCGTAGGCGGCGAGAAGCGCGCGGGCGAGCTTGGCCTCGTCGGTGTTGCGGAAGGGGTCGAGAAGCGTGCCGCGCAGGAAGCGCAGGCTGTTGAGCAGCTTGAAAAAGCGCATGGCCGTCTTGCCCTTCACGGCGCCTTTCGTCGGTTTGCCTGTGCTGGGGTCGGTCCCGCCATAGGGCCAGGCGCCGAAATAGAAGGTCAGCTCCATGTCCCCCTCGAAGGTCTCCTCGAGCCCCTTGGCAAAGCTCGGTTTGCCATAGAGCCGCGCGACCTCCCATTCGTCCTTGACGGCCATCAGCTTGTAGAGGCCGCGGGCGGCGGCGGCGATGGCTTCCTCTGGCAGGCCCGCAGCCTTGAGCTGCGCCAGCCTGTCTTCGAAGCGTTTCGCGAAGGCGGCATTGTCGTATTCCTTCAGAAGCGCGCTGCGATGCGCGATGATCTCGTCGGCTGTCTTCTTGCGATGCGCGTCCAATTCTTCCGGCTCCGACCGGCCCGCCAGCCGCGCCGCGCTGTCCGGATCGGCCATGGCGAGGCGGCCGAGGTCGAAGGCTTGCAGGTTCTTGGCGACGGCGACGCCGTTGAGCTCGATGGCGCGGTGGATCGCCTCGATCGAAAGCGGGATGCCGCCCTGCTGCCAGCTTGCGCCCATCAGCAGCATGTTGGCGAAGACGCTGTCGCCCATGACCCTTTCGGCCAGCGTCTGCGCGTCGAGGCCTTGCGCATCCGCGCCCAGAACGCGGGTGAGACGTTCGAGCTGTTCATTGCCGTTCAGCGTCCAGTCGGGGTTCATCGAGAATTCCGCCGTTGGCACGACGGTGGTATCGGTGACGGCGACGGACTTGCCTTGCGTGAGCTTGGCGATCGCCTCATCGCCTGCCGCGACGACGAGATCGCAGCCGATCATCGCATCGGCCTCGCCGGAGGCGATACGCGTGGCGCGCATCTCCTCGGGGGCGGTGGCGAGCTTGATGTGGCTGTGCACCGCGCCATATTTCTGCGCGAGCCCGGTGATGTCTAGGTTGGACGAGTAATAGCCGTCGGCATGGGCGGCGATGGCCAGCGTCTGGCCCACCGTCACGACGCCCGCGCCGCCGATCCCGGAGACGAGTATCGACCAGGAGCCGTCGATGGGCTTCGCGGCCGGGTCCGGCAGGTGGCTCACGTCGATCTTCACTTCGCCGACTTGCGTCTTGCGGGGGCTTGCGCCTGTCACGGTCACGAATGAGGGGCAGAAGCCCTCGACGCAGGAGAAATCCTTGTTGCAGGAGGATTGGTTGATCTTGCGCTTGCGGCCCAGCTCCGTCTCCAGCGGCTCGATGGCCATGCAGCCGGAAACGGTGGAGCAATCGCCGCAGCCCTCGCAGACCTCGGGATTGATATAGACGCGCTTGTCGGGGTCGTCCCACTTGCCGCGCTTGCGCAGGCGGCGGCGCTCCGTTGCGCAGGGCTGGTCATAGATGATGACCGTGACGCCGGGCTGCTCGCGCAGCTCCTTTTGCACGAGGTCCATTTCGGTGCGCGGGTGCAGCGACGCCCCCGGTCCCAGCGCTTTGCCCTCGTATTTTTCCGGCTCGTCCGCGACCAGCGCGATGCGCTCCACACCTTCGGCGCGGAGCTGCTCGATCATCTGCAAGGGGCTCAGCTCGCCGTCATGCGGCTGGCCGCCGGTCATCGACACGAAGCCGTTGTGCAGGAGCTTGTAGGTCATCGTCGCGCCCGAGGCGATAGCCGCACGGATCGCCATCATTCCGGAGTGAAAGTATGTCCCGTCGCCCATGTTGGCGAAGACGTGGCCCTCGTCGGTGAAAGGATACTGGCCGAGCCACATCGCCCCTTCACCGCCCATGTGGCTGATCGAGTTGGTTTTCGAGGGGTCGCGAAAGACGGCCATTGTGTGACAGCCGATCCCGGCCAGCGCGCGCGAGCCGTCCACGACCTGTGTCGAGCGGCCATGCGGGCAACCGGCGCAAAAAGACGGCGGACGCACCGCGCCTGCGCCGAGCTGTGGCGGCTCGCCCGTCCGGTTTGGCAGGGAGAGGCCGCAATCGGGGTCCGCCTCCTGCGCGACGCGCACGAGCACGCGTGTCACGAGGTTGGGGTCGATCTCGCCATGGTTGGGGAAGGCGCAGTCATCCTCCGCGTGGGCATAGGCGCGGCCATGAAAGGCCTTGCCGACGATGCGCGGGGCGCTTTCGGAGCCGTAGAGCATGCTGCGGATCTGGTCTTCGAGGAGGGGGCGTTTCTCCTCGACCACGAGGATCGTGTCGAGCCCCTCTGCGAAACCCCGGATGATCTCGGGGTCCAGCGGCCAGATCATGCCGACCTTGAGGCGCTTCACGGCCATGTTGCCGATCTTGCCATCCTGATAGCCAAGGCCCGCGAGGGCCTGAGAGAGATCCTGCCAGGCCTTGCCCGCTGCCACGATGCCAATCCGGGCGCCCTCCGGCCCATCCATCTTGTTGAGCCCGTTGGCGCGGGCATAGTCGAGCACCTTGCCGATCTTCACGTCCCAGAGAAGCCGCTCCTGCTCGGGGATCGGCATGAAGGGCTTGATCGAGGTGTCGGGGCCCTGCGCCTCCGGCATGGTGATCTCGGGGCTGTCCGGCGCGACGTGGACCGAGCCGCCGCCCTCGACCACGTCGGTGACGAGTTTCATACCGGTCAGCGTTCCGGAATGGCGGCTCATGGCAATGCCGTGCAGGCCCATGTCGAGCACATCCTGCGCATTGGCCGGGGCCAGGAGCGGCATGCCGAGCGAGGCGAAGTTGAGATCGGAATAGCAGGCCAGCGTCGAGGATTTCGCGCCGTGGTCATCGCCCACCAGCAGCAGCGTGCCGCCCTTGGGGTTGGTGCCTGCGAGATTCGCGTGGCGCAGGGGGTCCATCGAGCGGTCCATCCCCGGCGCCTTGCCGTACCAGATCGAGAAGACACCATCGACCCGCGCGCCGGGAAAGAGACCGACCTGCTGCGCGCCCCATGTGGCCGTCGCGGCGAGGTCTTCGTTCACGCCGGGCTGGAAGTGGATGTTGTGTTCCTTGAGGGCCTTTTCGGCCTGCCAGAGGTTCATGTCATAGGTGCCGACGGGGCTGCCCCTGTATCCTGAAATATAGCCACCCGTGTTCAGGCCGGCGGCATCGTCGCGCTTGCGCTGCTGGATCGGCAAGCGCACCAGCGCCTGCATACCGGTCATGTAGACCCAGCCTTCCTCTTGGGTGAGGCGGTCTTCGAGGGTCATTTCTAAGCGTTTGACCGGTTTATGCGCTGTCATGGCGTCCTCCGATGGCGTGCATAGGCAGTCTGAAGAGCCTGACGCGTTTAGTTCATTCATTCCAGTTTATTTTTTGATCATTATCATTCATAAATGTAATGGTAGAGCGCAACCGATGGAAATCATGCGATTTTCGCGAGAGCAAGAGCCTGATGTCGGTTCATACAGAGGAAAGAAATGAACCTGAGCCGACTGCAGCACTTCCGCCTTGTCGCACAGGAACGCAGCTTTGCGCGGGCGGCGGAGCTGGCGAATATCACGCAGCCCGCGCTGAGCAATTCCATCCGCGCGCTCGAAGAGGAACTTGGCTTCAAGCTTTTCGAGCGTTCAGAGCGGCCGATCAGGCTGACGGCACTGGGCCGGGAGATTCTGCCGCGTGTGGAGGCCGTCTTGTTCGAAGCGCGCAACCTTGACCAGGAATTGAACAGTCTTGGCAAGGGGCTAAGCGGACATGTGCGCGTGGGCATGACGGCTGTTTTCTCGACAAGCCTGGGCGGCGCGATCATTGCGGCTTGGCACCGGGACAATCCGAAGGTCAAGCTCGACCTCGAAGTTCAGGAGACTCCGCGGCTCATCGTCGGGCTCGAGGACGAAAGCCTTGATGTCATCGTCGGACACGAGCGGGAAGTTCCCCGGCGGCGCGGGGATCTTGAAGTCATCGATCTGCCGCCGCAGCGATCCGGCGCTTTCTGCCGTGAGGGCCATCCGATCCTCGAGCTGGCCCATCCGACACCGAGCGACCTTGCGCGCTACCCCTTCGCGGGAACGAACTTTCCGTCGAACGTAAAACATGCGCTGGCGCAGCTTCTCGGCAAGGACAGTGAAGACGCTACCGTCAGCATAGACAGCAACAATATCTCGGCGCTCATAGAGGCGGCGGAGCGGAGCGATCTGATCCTGATGACCTCAGAGGGTGCAGTCAGGCGCGGCGAGTTGCGGCGTATACCGGCGAAGCTCGACATCGAGGGGCGCTGGGCGATTGCGCTGCGAAAAGGGCGCGAGGCTCACCCCGCAGTTTCGGACATGGTTGCCAAGATCATGGAGTTGAGCGGCGACGGCACACTTTGAGAAAACTCGCTTGTTTCAGGCCGTTCTGGCGCGGGCAGAACAGGGCCTCGTTTATCGCAGGGCGTCACGGACCGATGCAGCTTACGCCTGTCCGCAATGCTCAACAGATAGCCATAATTGCCGTGTTTCTGGCGACCCCGGCAGGAGATAAACCAGCCCAGTAAAAACAGACACTTAGCGTGTCCAACCCTGCAACCCTGCCCCATTGAAAACATTGGGGAATTTTGGGAATCGTCCAACCTCAAGTCCTACAAAAGAAAACGCCGAGGCAGCTGCAACTGCACTCGGCGCCAATATGTCGCAAAACAAAACATCCTGCCCGATGGAGGATACCATAACGGCGACGGTCGAAGCAAGTTGGATGACACTAAGGCCAATCGATCCCGGAGCGTCACATCCGCAATGACGGTGAGTCGGATTTGGCGTTTAGCTACTGCACAAGGCTTTGCTGGAGAGCCTGCGCAAGGTGCTTCTAGTCGCATTGGGGTGGTCCAATGAGCTGGCGTATCGCGAACGAATGCGCAGAGCGCCGCTTTGGCAGTGCCGCGCGCAAGCAGATCATCATGTTCCTCGCAGACAAGGCGAGCGACGACGGGTCAGGTATCTGGTGCTCGAAAGGCACCATCCAGCGCCACACAGAACTGGGCGAGACGACCGTTAAACGGATCATTTCCGAGTTTCTGCGGGAGGGGATACTGGTCGAAACCGGACGCCGTCCCTGCCGCAACGGCTACACCGTCGTTTACCGCATCGTGATCAATACAATCCGCATGCTCGAACCGACCGCAGAGCCCGACATCGACACGGGGTCCACAGTGGACCCCGTCCAGCCTGAACCAGGTACGGGGTCCACAGTGGACGGGGTAGGGGGTCCACAGTGGACCCCAAACCACCCTAAAACCATCCATAAACCACCTACGCGCGCGAGCGCGCGCGAGGCGGCGGCGGCGGAGGTTGAAGATATTGAAGCTGAGAAGATTTTGGCGGCCTATCCTGAAGACAAGATCCGAGACCGGCGGACCAGTGTGCACCTGATCGCAGCGGCCGTGAAGGCCGGGGTAGAGCCCGATGACCTGCTCCAGGCGGTCAAAGCCTATGCTAAGGAAAGCGAGGGCTACACGCGTAGCAAGGTTTGTTTCTCCGACAACTGGTTCAAGATGCGCCGGTGGGAAAAGGGGCTTGCCCAGATGCAGGCCGACCGCGAGAAAGCGCGAGAGGCCGAAGCCAAAAGCCGCGTCAGTCTCGCCGAGTGGATCCACGAGCGCCATCCCTTGTGCCGCCACATCACCAACCGGCAGGTCGAGTATTTGATCGCTTCAAAGCTAGTGACGCCCGATCAGGTGCGCGCGGCGGGGCTGCAGGCGTGAGAGCTGTGGCGCAATCTGAGATAAGGTTGTCATTAGCTCAGCAACAGCGGTGTTTTCTGAGTTATGGCCATGTCGGAGTTGCCAACTATGTCCTTCAAGTCATATTTCGCATTTATGAACTGAGGATCATATTGACATTTTATGGCCTGTGGATCATATGGCTTTTCAGGAGAACAGTCATGAAGCATCTCGTCCGCACGTCGAAAAATTTTGGCCACGCCATCCGTCAGGCTCGGAAAGCCAAGAACCTGACCCAGAAGGAGCTCGCCTCGTTGAGCGGTGTCTGGCAAGAGACGATCTCCAAGGTTGAGAACGGCAGCGGTGGCACGAAGCTGGAAACGGTGTTCGATCTCATCGCGGCCCTGGATCTCGAGATCACGGTGACGGAGCGCAGCAAAGGCGCACCAGACGGGCTTGAGGACATCTTCTGACATGGGCCGCAAGCGCAGCTATACGCCACTGAACGTCTTCCTGAATTCGCGGCGCGTGGGCCAGTTGCTCCGCGACCCTTCTGGCGGCGTCAGTTTCAGCTATGCACGAGATTGGCTGGACTGGCAGCACCGGATGCCGGTGTCTTTGTCGTTGCCGCTGCAGGAGAACCGCTACAGTGGCGCACCTGTGATGGCCGTCTTTGACAACCTGCTGCCTGACAGTGACCTGATCCGCCGAAGGGTTGCTGAACGTGTTGGGGCCGAGGGCGTGGATGCCTTCAGCCTGCTGTCACAGATTGGTCGCGACTGCATTGGTGCACTTCAGTTTTTGCCCGACGGGCAAGAACCACAGCCCATGTCGGAATTGACGGGGGAGCCTGTTAACGAGGCTCAAATCGGGGCAATCTTGGGTGACCTGGATCTTGCGCCACTCGGTATCCGTCGCGAGAATGATTTCCGGATTTCTGTGGCTGGTGCACAGGAAAAAACCGCTCTTCTGCGCCATGATGGCCAGTGGATTGAGCCAACGGGCACGACGCCCACCACCCACATCATCAAGCCGCAAATCGGCAGGCTACCCAATGGCATGGACCTGTCGGACAGCGTCGAAAATGAATACCTTTGTCTCAAGCTGATGGAGGCGTTCGGGCTTCGGACTGCGAATGTCGAGACGGCGCAGTTCGGTGACAAGAAAGCCTTGGTTGTTGAGCGTTTTGATCGGCGTTGGACCTCTGATGGTCGCCTGATCCGCCTGCCGCAGGAAGACTGCTGCCAAGCACTATCTGTGGTGCCCACGCAAAAGTACCAGAACGAGGGTGGCCCTGGCATCTCGGACATCATGGATCTTTTGCTGGGGAGCGATGATCCCAACAAAGACCGGTACGACTTTTTCAAAGCCAATGTGCTGTTTTGGCTTTTTGGAGCGACGGACGGGCATGGCAAGAACTTCAGCGTCAGTCTTTTGCCCGGCGGGCGTTTTCGCATGTCACCGCTCTACGACGTGCTGACGGTGCAGCCGACCGTCGACGCCCGGAAAATCGAGCGGAAATACTTCAAACTCGCCATGAACTTCGGCCATTCTAACCACTACAAGGTGGGTAATATCGTTGGTCGGCATATCGTTGAGACTGGAGTTCAATCTGGTTTGTCTCGCGCGGTCGTTGAGTGTCTGTTCGACGAGATCCAGGAGACCGCCCAGTCGATCGTTGAGGCCACGTTCAACCAAATGCCAGGTGACTTCCCCGGGGCGCTACTCGCTTCGATCGACGGGGCGCTGAAGGCACGGTTGCATCTGTTGAAATGAAGCTGGTCGAGCCTGTCCGGTGCGCAGATGTGTCTAATCCGGTGCGGGCAAACTCGGATAAGTCGGCACGCCGGGTGGCGAACAGGGACCCGGACAGCCTTCGGCCAAGGCACCCATGTCCATTGGGATCGGTGGCGCACCTGCCTCCGTCACGATCGCCTCACACTTGATAAGTGGCAAGACCTGCAGACTGGGAAAGGTGCATCCTGAAGGCGGTGTCAATTGCGCTGCAACTCGTCCCTTTTCGATTGATCGCGCCGCCCCGCGCGGCTACGTTCCCAGAAAGCCCAGAAATTGGATGCGCACAATTCACGTGCGCGCAGGGCCAGCAGGGAGTGCGCCGTGGACAGAGACAAGGCTGGACTACGCTGGGGCATCGAGCAGCGCCTCGAGTTCATCGAGTTCCGCCTGTTCTGGGAGGGGCACGTCAATCGCATCGACGTGATGCAGCAGTTCGGCGTCTCGGTGAACCAGGCATCCTCGGACCTGAACCGCTACGTCGCGCTGGCGCCGGACAACATGGTCTACGACAAGAGCGCGCGCACCTATGTCCGAGGGTCGGGATTCGACTGCAAGTTCCGCCCGCCAGACGCCGCGCACTACCTCTCGCAGCTCCGCCTCATTGCCGACGACGTGCTGGAGAGCGAGGACTGCTGGATCCCTGACCTGCCACCCTACGCATCCGCCCCGACGCCAGTGCGTGGTGTCGATCCTGTGACGCTGCGCGCTGTTGTCGGCGCCATCCGCCGCTCCGAGGCGATCGAGGTGAAGTACCAGTCCCTGTCTAGCCCGGAGCCGCGCTGGCGTTGGATCGCACCCCATGCCATAGCTTTCGACGGCTTCCGCTGGCACACGCGAGCGTTCTGCCTGACGGACGATTGCTTCAAGGACTTTCTGCTCTCACGGATCCTCGGCATCCGCGGATCGCGGGAGAGCGAAACGTCGGCCGACGATGATAGCGACTGGCATTCCGAGGTCACTCTGGAGGTCGGCCCCCACCCCGAGCTGTCGGAGACGCAGGCGAGGGTCATCTCTCTCGACTACGGCATGCGAGGCGGAAAGGCGAAGATCAAGGTCCGTCGCGCGCTCCTCTACTACGCGCTGCGCCGGCTTGGGCTCGACACTGATCCGGCTGCCAGGAAGCCAAAGGATCAGCAGATCGTGCTTCTCAACCGGGAGGTCATCAATGCAGATCATCGATAATACCTCCCACCTTCTCGGCGATGACCTAAAGGCCTCTCTTGGCAGGGGGACCCGCTTGCGGATCGCTGCATCCTGCTTCTCGATCTACGCCTTTGAGGCTCTGAAGTCCGAACTCGCGAAGGTCGACAGCCTGCAGTTTATTTTTACGGCTCCAACGTTCGTACCCACCGAGGTGACGGACCGCCTCAGAAAGGAACGCCGCGAATTTTTCATTCCAAAGGCGCAAAGAGAAACAGGCCTTTATGGCACTGAATTCGAGATCCAGCTACGCAACAAGCTCACTCAACGCGCCGTCGCTCGGGAATGCGCCGATTGGATCCGCAAGAAGGCCAGATTCCGCTCCAACAGGACCAAGGCGCCGATGCAGCAATTGATGCATGTTTCTGGGTCTGGAGCCGATGTTGCATACATGCCCATCAGTGGCTTCACGGCGGTAGACCTCGGATACCAAAAGGGTGACGCCGTCTCCAACTTCGTTACACGGTTTGATGATCCCGCGCACGCGAAGATGTATCTGCAGCTTTTCGATCAGATCTGGTCAGACCCGGAAAAAGTGCAGGATGTCACCGATGCCATTTGCGAGCACATCGAGGCCGTCTACCAAGAGAATTCGCCTGAGCGCATCTATTTCATGATGCTCTACAACATCTTCCATGACTTCCTCGATGAAGTCGATGAAGACGTCCTGCCGAATGATCTGACGGGTTATCAGGAGAGCGTGGTCTGGAACAAGCTCTTCAATTACCAAAGGGACGCGGCGACAGGCATTATCAATAAGCTTGAGACCTACAACGGATGCATTCTTGCAGACTCGGTCGGTCTTGGGAAAACGTTCACCGCCTTGGCAGTTGTCAAATATTATGAACTGCGAAACCGTTCAGTACTTGTTCTTTGCCCCAAAAAGCTCGCGGATAACTGGCGGAACTATAACACGAACCTGACCACCAACCTTTTCGCGAAAGACAGGTTCAACTACGAAGTTCTCTGCCACACCGATCTCTCCCGCACATCCGGCGAGTCTTTCGGCATCCCCCTCAATCGAGTGAACTGGGGAAACTATGATCTAGTCGTGATCGATGAGTCCCACAACTTCCGCAATAACGATGTCTATAAGGACCGCGAAACCCGCTACCAGAAACTGATGAACAAAGTCATCCGAGCCGGCGTGAAGACCAAGGTTCTGATGCTTTCCGCAACCCCGGTGAACAACCGTTTCACCGACCTTCGTAACCAGCTGGCTCTTGCTTACGAAGGGCAGTCCGAAGCGCTCAGCAAGAACCTAAAGGCCGATGTCAGCGTAGAAGAGATCTTCCGACGGGCCCAGAAGGCCTTCAATGAATGGTCTTCTCTCCCCTCGGAGGAGAGAACGGCCGCGTCGATCCTGAAGGCGCTCGATTTCGACTTCTTCGAACTGCTCGACGCCGTCACCATCGCTCGATCACGAAAGCACATCGAAACCTTCTACGACACCAAGGACATAGGAAAGTTTCCCGAGCGTAGAAAGCCGCTGTCGTTCCACCGCCCGATTACTGAGCGGTCCGATGTGATGGGGTTCAACGATATCTTCACGCAGCTCTCTGTCCTGAAGCTCGCGGTCTACGCCCCGATCAGCTACATCCTTCCCAGCCGCCTTCGAAAGTATGAGGAGATCTACGACACACAGGTCGAGGGCGGACGGGGCAAGCTCAGGCAGGCCGACCGGGAGCGTAGCCTTCAGGCGCTCATGACGACCAACTTGCTTAAGCGCCTGGAAAGCTCGGTCGCTGCATTTCGCCTCACGCTTCGGTCACTCGGCACCAACATTTCCCGCACGCTTGATGCCATCGACGAATTCGAAAAGACGGGGCGAAGCGAGAGCATCAGTGACCACCTCGCAGAAATGAGCGATTTCGACCCGGAAGACGATGACCTCTCCGGGCTCGACGAATTCACAGTCGGGAAGAAGGTCCAGATCAGCCTCGGCGATATGGATCTGCCATCATGGAAACACGACCTGGCTGCGGACCTTGTACTCATCGAGGACCTGATCGCCTCGATGGACAAGGTCAAGCCCGAGGACGACGCCAAGCTTCAGCACCTGCTCGCCCTCATCAGGCAGAAAATCGATGAGCCGCTGAATCCCGGCAATCGCAAGGTGCTGGTCTTCACGGCCTTCGCCGACACAGCCAACTACCTATTCGACAACCTGACACCCTTCGCACAGGAGCTCGGGCTGCATGTCGGCAAGGTCACCGGGTCGGACGCTCCCAAGACGACACTCAAGAAGTCCTACGACTTCCAGAGCGTCCTGACGCTTTTCTCACCACGGTCGAAAGAAAAGGCGATCGTCCTGCCGAACGAGCCTGGCGAGCTGGACATTCTCATCGGCACAGACTGCATCTCGGAAGGGCAGAACCTTCAGGACTGCGACTTCCTGGTCAACTACGACATCCACTGGAACCCGGTCCGCATCATCCAGCGCTTCGGCCGGATCGACCGTATCGGCTCACCAAACACCCAGATCCAGCTCGCCAACTACTGGCCGGACATCTCGTTGGACGCGTACATCAATCTCAAGGAACGCGTCGAAAACCGGATGGTGATCACCGACATCACCGCCACCGGCGAAGACAACGTGCTGTCGGCCAAGTCCAGCGATATCGCCTACCGCAAGAAGCAGTTGCAGCGGCTGCAGGAAGAGGTGATCGAGCTGGAGGACGTGAAGGCAGGCATCTCCATCACCGACCTCGGCCTCAATGAATTTCGGATGGACCTGCTCAACTACGTCAAGGAGCACGGAGAGCTCGACAACGTACCCTTCGGCATGCACGCCGTCGTGCCGGCGAAGTTGGACCTCGGCCTGCAACCGGGCGTGATTTTCGCGCTGAAGAACATTCACGACAGCGTGAACGTCAACCAGCAGAACCGGCTGCATCCCTATTACCTTGTCTACATCGGCGACGATGGTGAGATCGTCGCCGACCACACCGAGGTGAAGCGCCTGCTCGATCTGGTGCGCACCAGTTGCAAGGGGCGGAGCCAGCCGGTCCCGGAGGTCTGCCGGGTCTTCAATGACCGCACGAATGACGGGCGCGACATGGAGCGCTACTCCGACCTCCTCAGCCAGGCGATCCGCTCGATGATCGAGGTGAAGGAAGAGAAGGACATCGACAGCCTGTTCAGCGGCGGTCAGACCACGGCGCTGACCCATACCATCAAGGGGCTGGACGATTTCGAGCTGATCGGCTTCCTGGTGATCGAGGGAGGCAGCGAATGACTCTCTACGATTGGCCCCGCGCCGCCGCCTTCGGGCGCGTGATCCCCAAGAACAAGATATACGAACATGCCGGCGCGAACACGGCACTCAAGGACCTCTTCGTGCGCGACGTGGATCGGATCGTCTGGTCCCACAAGCTGTCGCCGGAGACATTGAGGCTGGCGGCCAGCAAGAAGGTCCCGGAGATCCAGGTGTTCCGCTTCGTCGTCCGGACGGCGACGCTGGACCGGGACGTGTTGCGGGCCATCGACAAGGCCATTCCCTTTCCCTTGATCTTCGAGCTGGTCCATTCCGGCCGGGTGAAGATGGCCGCGGCCTACAAGCGGCGGAGCGAGGCGGACAGCGCCCGCTGGGTCGTGGGCGACTATTTCGAAGGGGATTGGCAGCCAGAGGAGGCGTCGCGCGCGCCGCTTCCGGTCGCGCTGAACATGGGGACGCTCTACGAGCAGCTGCTGGCCCCGCTGGTGGAGGGGCAGACGGCCCGGCTGGTGTCCGGCATGGGGGAAGCACCGCAGGCGCCCCTCTCCCCCGCAGCGTCCGAGCCCCCTCTGTCGCTGGAAGAGCGGATCGCCCAGGCGGAGGCGATCAAGACGCAGGCGCGGGAGGTCGAGCGGATCAAGGCGCGGCTCGGGCGCGAGAAGCAATTCAACAAGCGCGTGGCGATCAATGCCGAGCTGCGCGCGGCCAAACAGGAGCTGGAGCGGTTGAAGGCGGGCAATCCCGCCGCCGCACACGCAAATCCAGCGGAAGTGGACACCGGTTCCGCGTCCGGATTTGCGCAATCCAGCAACAATACCAACGATTGAGAGGACGAGCATGGACAAGCTGAAGATGCACAGCCCCGACCTGAGCCAGGACAACATCGCGAAGATCCGCGAGATGTTCCCCGGCTGCGTGACCGAGGCGCGGGACGAGGCGACGGGGGCCGTGCGTCTGGCGGTGGACTTCGATCAGCTACGTCAGGAGTTGAGCGACCACATCGTGGACGGGCCACAGGAGCGGTATCGGCTGGACTGGCCCGGCAAGCGGGAGGCGCTGCTCCTCGCCAATGCTCCAATCGCGAAGACCATTCTTCCAGATAGAAAGTCCAGCTTGAACTTCGACGATACAAAGAACCTTTTGATCAGTGGGGATAACTTGGAAGCTTTGAAGCTTCTTCAGTCAACGTTTCTCGGACAAGTGAAAGTAATCTATATCGATCCACCATATAATACTGGAAGCGACTTCATCTACAACGATGATTTTTCTGACACCGCGGAAAGCTACCTGCGCAAGTCAAACCAGAAGACAGAAGACGGGCACTGTCTCGTTGCGAACACAGAGGCAAATGGGCGGTTTCACTCTGACTGGTTGACGATGATTTATTCACGCCTAAAGCTGGCACGAAATCTTTTAGCCGACGATGGTGTCATCTTCGTGTCAATAAGCGATGAGGAATCCGCAAATATGAAGCGGTTGCTCGACGAGGTATTTGGAGAAAAGAATTTCATAGACACCATTGCTGTAGAGATGTCGACCACCTCTGGCCCCAAAACGGTTAACGCCCAACAGGGAACAATAGTTAAAAATGTTGAGTTTGTTCATGTTTTCCGCAAAAGCGAAAAATTTGATCGAATACGCCACACCCCACTATTCGACAGCGTTACGTCTTTTGACACACACTATACAGCGTGGCTGAACGATGATGGGACATTAAGCACTCTTGCCGAAAAGATGAGGGAAGATAATTTAGTTGGCCGTGATATTGAACAATACGGCTTCCTCAATCGAAACGCGTTTAGCGTCAAGAGTATTGATCGGCTGCTATCCGTGTCTGATTCTGCAAAAGAGTTCATCGAAAAGAACCTTGAGAAAATTGCTCGTCTTGATAGGCCTCCGGTCTCAGCCGCGGGGCAGTCCACGGCTTTAGGACATTGGAAGGACTTTAAGACTGATCATCGGACCTACTACCTAACCACGTTGGAGAATGGAACACTTCAGGCCCTTATGCCGCTGTCGCTTAACTATCGCATGTCAGATGACTACAAGCCTAAGTTTGGTCGGACTGTCATCCGTGGGGATCTTTGGAAGGGTTTCTACCAAGATATGGGAAACGTCGCTAAGGAGGGTGGCGTCTCCTTTTCAAACGGAAAAAAACCAGTCCGGCTGATCAAGCAGCTAATGAAATGGGCGAACAACACACGTGATGGCATTGTTCTTGACTTTTTTGCCGGCTCCGGAACGACGGCCCATGCAGTTTTTGAGGCCAACGCCGAGGACGGCTACAATCGAAAATTCATTATGGTGCAGCTCGATGAGACGCCAGATCAAAAGTCGAGCGCCGCAAACGAGGGGTACGAGACCATTGCAGATTTATCGGCAGAGCGGATACGTCGCGCTGGAAAAAAGACCGCTGATGGTGAATGCCATGCAGACTGGAACCGCGATATAGGCTTCCGAATGCTCAGGGTAGACACGTCGAACATGAAGGACGTCTACTACCGCCCGGACGAGCTGAAGCAGTCCGACCTGCCGGGCATGGTGGACAACGTGAAGGAGGGCCGCACGGCCGAGGACCTGCTGTTCCAGGTGCTGGTCGATTGGGGTGTGGACCTGACGCTGCCCATCCGCCGCGAGACGATCAAAGACGGGTCTGGGCAGGGCAAGACCGTGTTCTTCGTCGACGACAACGCCCTTGTCGCCTGCTTCGACCGCGGCGTTACCGAGGATCTGGTGAAGGAGCTGGCCGGGCACGAGCCGCTGCGCGTCGTCTTCCGAGATACAGGCTTCGCGTCGGATGATGTCAAGATCAACGTCGAACAGATCTTCCGCCAGCTCTCCCCCACCACCGAAGTCAAATCGATCTGAGGCTGACCATGCAAATCAAGTTCAAGGTCCAGCCCTATCAGACCAATGCCGTCAACGACGTGGTCGACTGTTTCGAGGGGCAGCCGAACCGCTCCTTGCTGTCCTATCGAATGGACCCCGGCCTCGCCGCGCAGGCACGCGCCTTCGAGGAAGGCTTCAAGAACGCCGACCTCGCGCTCACCGAGCCGCAGATCCTCGAGAACATCCAAAAGGTCCAGCGGCGGCAGAACCTGCCCGTTTCGCAGTCTCTGACCGATTTCACCACCTTCGACCCCAAGGGCGCCCGCGTCCCCGTCAAGCCCGCCTACAAGAAGGACGCTCTTGCCGCGACCCGCGTTCATCTCGACGTTGAGATGGAGACCGGAACGGGCAAGACCTACTGCTACATCAAGTCCATCTTCGAGATGAACAAGCGGTATGGCTGGTCGAAGTTCATCATCATGGTGCCGTCGATCGCCATCCGCGAAGGGGTCTACAAGTCACTCAACATGACGGCCGACCACTTCACCGAGAGCTACGGCAAGAAGGCGCGGTTCTTCATCTACAACTCCAAGCGCCTGCACGAGCTGGAGAGCTTTTCGTCCGACGCCGGCATCAACGTGATGGTGATCAACATCCAGGCGTTCAACGCGCGCGGAGCTGACAACCGCCGGATCTACGAAGAGCTCGACGACTTCCAGTCGCGCAAGCCCATCGACGTGATCGCCTCGAACCGGCCGATCCTGATCCTGGACGAACCGCAGAAGATGGAAGGCAAGGCCACGACGGAGGCGCTGCCGAAATTCAACCCGCTGTTCATCCTGCGCTATTCGGCGACCCACCGGACCCAGCACAACCGCATTCACCGGCTGGACGCGCTGGACGCCTACAACCAGAAACTGGTGAAGAAGATTGCGGTGCGCGGCATCCAGACCCGCGGGCTGGCCGGCACCAACGCCTACCTCTACCTGGAGGGCATCGATATCTCGAAAAAGGCCCCGGTGGCGCGGATCGAGATGGAGGTGAAGCTGAAGTCGGGCGAGATCAAGCGCCAACTCCGGCGGCTCGAATTCCGCGATGATCTGTTCGTGGAGTCGGGCGAGCTGGACCAGTATCGCGGCTTCACGATCAGCCAGATCGACGCCGTCAATGACACGGTCGAATTCACCAACGGGGAAGTGCTGAGGGCTGGCGAGGCGAACGGCGACGTCTCCGAACGCGACATCCGCCGCATCCAGATCCGCGAGACGATCAAGGCGCACCTGGACAAGGAAAAGCAGCTGTTCGCACAGGGCATCAAGGTTCTGTCGCTCTTCTTCATCGACGAGGTGGTGAAATATCGAGACTACGGTCAGGCGGACGAAAAAGGCGACTATGCTCGGGTCTTCGAGGAGGAATACGAGCTGCTGAAGGCCGAGTACCTGTCAGAGCTTGCGATCGATAACGAAGCGTACCGGAAATATCTGGGCGGCATCGATCCGGCTAAGACCCACAACGGCTATTTCTCGATCGACAAGAAGACCGGTCGAAACATTGATGGGGCTATCAAAAAGGAAAGTGACGCTGAGACAGGGAAGAAGGTCGCTGTTTCACAGGACGTCGATGCTTACGACCTAATTCTCAAGAAAAAGGAACAGCTACTTTCCTTTGACGAGCCTACGCGTTTCATCTTTTCGCATTCGGCTTTGCGTGAAGGGTGGGACAATCCCAACGTGTTCACCCTATGTATGCTCAAGCACAGCGATAGCATCGTGATGAGGCGTCAGGAAGTGGGGCGGGGTTTGCGGCTGAGCGTCGACCAGTACGGGGACAGGATGGACCACCCGTCGGCGGTGCACGACATCAACGTACTGACCGTGGTGGCGAGCGAGAGCTACAAGGACTTCGTGGCCGGCCTGCAAAAGGAAATCGCGGAAACTCTCTCGTCACGTCCGCGGCAGGCAACCGAAGAGTATTTCACGGGCAAAACACTCACCACCGAGAAGGGCCCGGTTGAGGTGACTGCCGCCATGGCCAAGCAGATCTACCGCTATCTGGTGAAGAATGACTACACCGACGATGCGGACCAGATCGCGGACGCCTATCACGAGGCCAAGGCCGAGGGGAAACTGGCTGACTTGCCCGAGGACCTTAAACCTCATGCGGAGCAGGTGTTCGAGTTGATCGATAGCGTCTTCAGCGACGCGCAGCTGCCCGAAGTCGATGATGGTCGTAAGCCAAAGACCAATCCTCTCAATGCAAACTTCGAGAAGAAGGAGTTCCAAGAACTTTGGGCACGCATCAACCGAAAGGCGGTCTATCGGGTCGAATTCGACTCAGCAGAGCTGGTCCGTAAGTGCGTCAGCGCACTGGACAGCCAGCTTCGGGTCACCCCGTTGCAGTATACCGTTCAGGTCGGCGTGCAGAGCGACGGACTGACCGATGGCCATCTTCGTAATGGCGACGCCTTCACGGTAACAAACACTACGACGGAACACGGGGACTCGATCCATTCCTTGGTAAAGTACGACTTGGTGGGAAAGGTGGCCGAGAACGCCCAACTGACCCGAAACACAGCAGCGAGCATATTGGGCCAAATCACACCAGCGGTTTTTGAACAGTTCACCAAGAACCCGGAGCATTTTATCGCCGAGGCCTCGCGCATCGTCGCCGAGCAGAAGGCAGCCATGGTAATCGAGCGTCTGGCCTACGACGAAGTCGACGAACGCTACGATGTCGACATATTCACGGCGAGCCAAACTGGCCAAGATTTCTCCCGGGCCACGGCGAAGCTCAAGAACCATGTCTACGACTATGCGATCACCGATTCCGATGTCGAAAGAGATTTCGTGAAGGAGCTGGATACAAGCAGCGAGGTCGTCGTCTACGCCAAACTGCCACGTGGGTTTCTTATTCCGACCCCGGTCGGGGACTACAATCCTGATTGGGCGATATCCTTCAAGGCTGGCAGCGTGCGACACATCTACTTCGTCGCTGAGACCAAAGGCACGATGTCCACGATGAAGTTGCGCGAGATTGAGAAGACGAAGATCGAGTGCGCTCGCAAGTTCTTCGATGAAATCAGCCAGCAAGTTACCGCAGACCGCGTGAAGTACGATGTTGTAACAGACTATGCCAAGCTGTTGGATTTAGTCGGGCCTGCGACGGGATGAAACCACGCTCGATCAATATCTTCCTTCTCGACGGCGCAAGCCGCGATCCAACCTTAGTACCAGAGGCATAGAGCATGCCCTTCCGTTTCTGGCGCCGCATCCGCCTTGCCCCGGGCGTGACCCTTAACCTGTCGAAGTCGATGGCTTCGCTGTCTATCGGGCCGCAGGGCGCGAAATACACCATCAGCCCGCGCGGCAATCGGGCGACGGCAGGCCTTACCGGGACAGGGTTGTTCTATACCGTTCATGATCGCAAGCGGGCGGGCCGCGGCGGCGCGGCCCCTGCACCAGAGGTGGCGGCGCAGGACCGGCTGACCCTGGGATTCTTTCAGCGACTGTTCACTCCAGCCGAGGAGAAACGCTTCGTCGACGGCCTTCGCGCGGTAAACGACAGGGATCAGGACACGGCGCTCACTGCGCTGGAGGAGGCCCGTGATCTGCCTGATGCGGCTTGGATGGCTGGGCTGATCCGGCTGCGCTGTGAGGAGTTCGACGCTGCCAAGGCCCATTTTGACCATGCTCTGGATCGCCTCTCAGATCTGGGCGTGCTGTTCGAGAAATACAAGATAGCCGCGCAAGCCAGCCTGCCGATCACCGAGGATATCTTCGCCCACATCCTCCCGCGCGAACGCGGCACACGGCTGGCCCTGCTGGAGATCGCGCAGATCGAGGGCCGCCATGATGATGCCATGGCGCATGTCGAGCGGCTGATGCACCTCGACCTGACCGATCCGGTGGTGCTCCTGTCCTTCGTGGAACTCGCGCTCGACACGCCCGGCGATCGCTCCTTGATGGCCCGGGTGGTGCGCGCCACGGTGCATGTCGAGAACGAGACCCCGGTCGACACCGCGATCCTGCTCTATCGCGGCCGTGCGCTCGCCGCACTGGGCCTGCCCGATGCCGCCATCGACGTGTTCACGCTGGCCAACCGCCGCCGCAAGGACCGACCCGATGGGCTCTTGCATCAGATCCGCTACGACCGGGCGGTACTCTACCACGAGACCGGCCAGCGCGCCCGCGCGCGCCGGCAGTTCGAGCGCATCTATGCAGCCGATCCGGGATTCGAGGATGTGGCCGAACGGCTTGGCGTGGGGGGTGATGGTCTTGAGCCTGGAGGCCGGTGATTTTCTCCGCTCTGCAGTGAGCCGCTTACACAAGACGTGCGCATCTGTTGCTCCAATGTCCGTAGCGATCAAGAACCGCGCGCAGGTGCAGGGTGGTGCCTGAGCCCCAAGCCATCTGAAACCAAGAGGCTTTGAGCATGCCAAAGAGCTCTTGCCACATTCCTAGATATGCTCAAATGTGGGTTTTTACATTTACACATACCCTGCATTGTGAGAGTCTTTGCGCATGATCATCTCGTTCCTCAATCAGAAAGGCGGCGTCGGCAAAACCACGCTGGCCGTGAATGTCGCGGCGCAGTTGGCCCGACTGGGCCGAAAGGTGCTTTTGATCGACGCCGACAAGCAGGCCTCGGCCAGCACCTGGGCTGGCCTGCGCGAGGAGGCGCCGTTTCAGGTGGTAAACATGGCGCGGGCGAATATGGCGCGTGACGCGTTGAAACTCGCGGCGGACTACACGCACACCATCATCGATGGGCCGCCCCACGCCCAAGAGGTGGCGCGCTCCTGCATTATCGCCTCGGACTTCGTTGTCTTGCCGATCGAGCCTTCAGGCCTCTCGGCGTGGGCCTCGGATCTTACCGTAACGCAGGTCCGTGAGGCGCAGGACTTCAAGCCAACCCTCAAATGTGGGTTCGTGGTTTCCCGCAAAATCGGAAATACGGTGATCGGCCGCGAAATCCGTACCATGGCCGCAGAGGCAGGCATCCCAATCCTCGACGCGGAGATCGAGCAGCGTGTCGCGTTCGCCGAGAGCCTGACCATGGGCCAGACCATTTTCGAATGGGCGCCGGAGAGCCGCGCGGCTGACGAAATCGAAACCCTCACAACCGAGATTGACGCTTATGCCCAAGAAGACGTTTTCAACGGCGCCGAAGCCCAAGCCGCCAACGGATGAACAGATAAGCGCCTACGAGCAAGGCGGCGCGGGACATGATCGTCCGGTGGATGGGGACGCTGAGGCACGGCCGACCGAGCCGATGAAACGGCTGAGCCTTGATCTGCCGGCGTCGATGCATACCCGCTTCAAGACGGCCTGCAGCGCGACGGGCCGCAAGATGGGCGCCGAGATCCAGGATTTTATAGAGCAGCGCATCAAGCAGCTCGAGGAAGAGGCCGGCATCTTCCGCAAATGAGGCTTTGAGCTTACCCACATTTGAACAGAACATCTTTTCAGGGCACCTCGCGGTGCCTTTTTTATTGAACCCGCGCTGATGCGCGCGGGCAGCTGAGGCGGCAGACTTCGCAGGGGATCGACGGGCCTATGGCCCGCTCACCCCGGCTCAGG
>QVMW01000028.1 GCA_003417655.1 Rhodobacteraceae bacterium 63075 | reverse complement strand
CTCTAGGGAAGGAGCGTCCGCTTCGTCCCACATTGCCGACATTGATTGCATCCAGCTCGCGAAAGTGTTTTCGGGAGCTGGCTCATCGTCAGAGTTCTTGCCCCCGCCGCGTGATGGATGGCCCCACCCGCCACGCGGCGGCGCACGCCCCGTTAACTGACCAAAGTCTTAACGCCGAGGCCGCGCGCCCGGTGTACTAGGGGGTGCACTAGGGGGGTGTACGCAATGTCACCCCCCCTCTTTCAGGGCGCAAAACACGTTAACCCCACCGCGCGCAGCTCGGCTCACTCGGCGTCGATGAGAGTCAGTTCCACCGGCGCGAGCCCGTCGATCTCGCCCCTGAGATGGTCCCCGGGGCCGACCGGACCGACGCCCGCAGGCGTGCCGGTCATGATCAGATCGCCCGGCTCCAGATGGTAGTAATGCGACAGGTGCGCGACGATCTCGGCGCAGCTCCAGACCATCTCTCCCAGCCGCGCCCGCTGCCGTGTCTCGCCGTTCACGGTCAGGATAATCTCTTTGTCTTCAATGGGTTCGAAGTCCTTCGCCGGTGTGATCGGAGCCAGCACCGCCGAGCCCTCCACGTCCTTGCCGAGCGACCAGGGGCGGCGGTTGTCCTTGCCGTCCTGCTGGCGGTCGCGGCGCGTCATGTCGAGCGCCACGCCATAGCCATGGATCGCCGCCGCGGCCTCTTTCAGCCCCGCGCGAAAGACCGGCGCGCCGAGCGTTAAGGCCAGCTCAACCTCGTGGTGATAATTTTCCGTCCCGGGCGGATAGGGCCGCGTTTCGCCCCCATGCACCGCATGCGCCACCTGCTTGGTGAAATACCACGGTGCCTCCCGGTCCACCTCGTTGCCCATCTCGGCGGCGTGGGCCGCATAATTGCGCCCGACGCAAAAGATCCGCGCCACCGGGTAGCGCGCCGCCGCACCCGCCACTTCGAGCGAGAAAACCTCTGGGGGATCAAAGAGATAGTCGGTCATGGCGGACTCCTTTTCCGCCGCAGGCTCGCACAGGGGCCGGGGCGCGGCAAGCGCCTCAGTGAAAGTCCCGGCTCGGGAAGAGCTGCTTGGCCTGGTCGCGCGGGTGCATCGCCCGCCGCGCCGGCTTGATCTTGCGCGGCACGTCATCGCCCGTCTGCCGCGTCTCGCCCACGGCCTCCTCCATCGGGCTGCCGAGCTCGGCGAGCAGATGCGTCATGTCCTCGATCCGCTCGGCGATGAGATGCACCACAACCCCCTCGCGCTGCAACTGCCCCGTCACGCGCAGGAGCCGCCCGCCCATGACAACCCGCCTGTTCGCCTCGTAAAGCCGGGGCCAGACCACCACGTTGCTCACCCCGGTCTCGTCCTCCAGCGTCAGGAAAATAACGCCAGATGCCGTCCCGGGCCGCTGGCGGGTGATGACCAGCCCGCAGACGCTCACCCGGCCGGGCGGGGCCTCGGGAAGCCTGTCATGCGGCGTGATCCCGTCCAGCCCGGGGCGCAGCAGCTCCATGGGATGCGCCCGGAGGGTGAGCCGCGTGGAGACATAGTCCTCCACCACCTCCTCGCCCAGATGCATCGGCGGCAAGCTGACCTCCGGCTCGCGGATCGCCTCGCCGTCGATCGGATCGTTGAAGAGCGGCAGCGGCACCTGCCCGCGAATGGCCCGCGCCTGCCAGAGCGCATCGCGCCGCGTCAGCCCCATCCCCGAAAAGGCATCCGCCTCGGCCAGCCGCTCCAGCACGGCAGGCGCCACCCCGGCGCGCAGCCAGACGCTCTCGGGATCGCCGTAGCCATTGCCCCGCGCCGCCACGATCCAGCCTGCATCCTCTTCCTTCAGGCCCTTGATCTGCCGGAATCCGAGCCGCAGCGCCAGCGCCCCGTCCGCGCGGCGCTCAAGGCTGTTGTCCCAGCCGCTGGCATTCACGCAGACAGGGCGCAGCTCGATCCGATGCTCCCGCGCATCCCGCACGATCTGCGCAGGCGCGTAAAAGCCCATCGGCTGGCTGTTGAGCAGGGCGCAGGCGAAGACCGCCGGGTGATGCTTCTTGAGCCAGGCCGAGACATAGGCCAGCATGGCGAAGGCCGCCGCGTGGCTCTCGGGAAAGCCGTATTCGCCGAAGCCCTCGATCTGCGAGAAACAGGCCTCCGCGAAGTCCCGCTCATAGCCGCGCTCCAGCATCCCGCCAACGAAGCGCTCGCGAAATGTCCCGATCGTCCCCATGCGCCGGAAGGTCGCCAGCGAGCGGCGCAGCCGGTCGGCCTCCTCGGGGCTGAACCCGGCGGCCACGACAGCGATCTGCATCGCCTGCTCCTGAAAGAGCGGCACACCCAGCGTCTTGCCCAGCACGTCCTCCAGCTCTTTCGACGGGAAGCTCACCGCCTCCCGCCCTTGGCGACGGTTGATATAGGGGTGCACCATCCCGCCCTGGATCGGGCCGGGCCGCACGATGGCAACCTCGATCACCAGGTCATAGAACCGCCGCGGCTTCATCCGAGGCAGGAAGTTCATCTGCGCCCGGCTTTCCACCTGGAAGACCCCGATCGCATCGGCGCGGCAGAGCATGTCATAGGTCTCGGTGCAGCCCTGCGGCACCCCGGCGATGCTCAGGCTCCTGCCCTCGTGCTGCGCCAGCAGGTCGAAGCTCTTGCGGATGCAGGTCAGCATCCCGAGGCTCAGCACGTCGATCTTCAGGATGCCCAGCGCGTCGATATCGTCCTTGTCCCATTCGATCACCGTGCGGTCTTCCATCGCCGCGTTCTCGATGGGGCAGAGCGCGTCGAGCCGCCCCCGCGTGATGACGAAGCCGCCCACATGCTGGCTCAGATGGCGCGGAAAGCCGATGATCTCGCGGATAAGCCGGATCGTCTGCGCCAGTCGGCGGTCTTCAAGGTCGAGCCCCACCTCGCGGAGCCGCTCCGGGTCCACCCCCTTGTCGGACATGCCCCAGATGAGCCCCGACAGGGACGCCGTCACGTCCTCGCTCAGCCCCATCACCTTGCCCACCTCGCGGATCGCCGCGCGCGCGCGAAAGTGAATGACCGTGGCGCAGAGCCCGGCCCGTTCGCGGCCATAGCGCGCGTAGATATGCTGGATCACCTCCTCGCGCCGCTCATGCTCGAAATCCACGTCGATGTCGGGCGGCTCGCCGCGATATTCCGAGACGAAGCGCTCGAAGACCATGGTGATCGTCTCGGGGCCGACATCGGTGATCCCCAGAAGGTAGCACAGGATCGAATTGGCCGCCGAGCCGCGCCCCTGGCAGAGGATGCCGCGCGACCGCGCGAAACGGACGATCTCGTGAACCGTGAGGAAATAGGCGGCAAAGCCCAGCTTGCCGACCATGGCAAGCTCCTTGAGCACGAGGGCCTGCACATGCTCGGGCGCGCCCTGCGGATAGCGCCGCTCCAGCCCCTCGCGCACCAGCCGCTCCAGACGCGCCTGCGGCTCTTCTCCATCCGTGATCTCGGCGGGGTATTCATAGCTCAGCTCGCTCAGGCAAAAGCTGCATCGCGCCGCGATTTCGACACTGCGCGCCAGCGCGGCAGGGTGCCGGCGGAACATCCGCGCCATCTCTTCCGCCCCCTTGAGCCGCCGCTCGGCATTGGGCAATGCGCGCGTGCCGATCTCGTCGATGGTGACATGTTCGCGCAGGCAGGTGAGCACATCGGCAAGCTGGCGGCGGCGCGCATGATGCAAGAGAACATCGCCCACCGCCACCATCGGCGCCGCCAGCTTGTGGGCAAGCCTTGCGCAACGCGCCAGATGTGCCCTGTCGCGCCCGTCATAGCGCGGCGCGGCCCCGAAATGGACCTGCCCCGGGAAGCGGCGCACCAGCCGCGCGATATGGCCCTGCGCGCTGCGCACTTCCGGATCGCCCTGCACCAGCGCGATGAAGATCAGCCCGCGCCCCTCCGCCTCGAGATCGGCCAGCCGCAGATGACATCTCCCCTTCTCCGCGCGCCGCTTGCCGCGCGTGAGCAGGCGCGAGAGCCGCGCATAGGCGGCCCGGTCCTGCGGCAGCGCCACGAAGTCCACATCGCTGTCCTCCAGAACGAGCCGCGCGCCGACG
This sequence comes from Rhodobacteraceae bacterium 63075, assembly GCA_003417655.1. Lineage (GTDB taxonomy): Bacteria > Pseudomonadota > Alphaproteobacteria > Rhodobacterales > Rhodobacteraceae > Lentibacter. Next base: position 20,649 of record QVMW01000028.1, on the reverse strand, counting down.
ATGAGCTTGGGCAGGCTGGCGATTGCACTCGCCCCTGCGCCCTTGCCCGTGCTGACCATCTGACGCGAAGAAGGATCGACCTGCTGCTCGGAGCGGATCGGGAGCGCGGCAGCTTTGCCGCCCGAAGGCGGGGCTTCTCCGGCCTGTGCACCCCCGCCCGAGGGCGGCAAATCCCCGTCCCCCTCTTCGAGCGCACGGCGTAACTCCTTGAGCGCCGAGTAGGCCCGCACCACGCCCGCGAGCGAATTGCGGTCGGTGATCGCGATCGCCTCAAGCCCCAGCTCGGCGGCGCGGCTGACCAGCTCCTCGGGGTGCGATGCGCCGGTCAGGAAGGTGAAGTTCGAGGTCACGCAGAGCTCCGCATAGCGCGGCGCGTTAACGATTTCCGGCAAATCTTTCATGCAAAAATCCCCTGCACGTACCAGCCGGGAGTTTGCGGCGTATGATAAAGCCAGAGCCTCAGCCCCTCGCGCGTCTGCACGCGCCAGTAATCGCGCAGCCCCGTGCGCCAGTTCTCGTCGCCCATCCACCATTCGGGCGCGATCCGTTCCGGCCCCTCGGCCTGCAAGAGGCTCAGCGCCATGCGCCGCCAGCGAAAGCGGCGCGGCACATCCGCCCCCTTCGCGGCCAGCGGCTCCGGCGCAAAGAGCGTCAGCGGGCGCGGCGCAGCGATGCCCCAGGGCCCAGCCGGCGCGGTGAAGCTCGCCGCCGCGAGCTGGAAGCTGCGCTCGGGGATATGGCTGTCCGCCGGCAGGAAGCGGCGCAGATTCTCCAGCCCGATACGGCTGCCGATCCGCGTCATGAGGTCATCGAGCCCCTCGCCCCGCGCCATGCCGCCGCGCCCGAGCTGCTCCACGGGCAGGCGCTCGACCAGCACCGCCTCGAGCCGCATCTGATCAATCCCGAAGCCCGCATCCACCTCGCCGAGCCCGCGCTCGAACAGCGGCAGGATGCGCCGCGCCTCCCGCAAGGGGCGCGCCAGCCGCAGCTCGATATCCTGCGCCCCGGCATCCACGCGCCGGCATGTCATCCGGAGCACGCGCGCGCCGCGCTCCTCGGCCTTGAGCGTGGCGCAGAGCCGCTCCAGAAGCCGCTCCGTCGCCGCCATGACATCGCCCTGAAGGCCGATAGGGTCGGGCAGGCTCATGCGCACGGCGAAATGCGCCTCGCGCGGCAGCGGCTTCACGGGCTCGGGCTGCGCGCCCAGCGCCTGGTCGAGCCGCATCATCAGCTCGGGCCCGAAGCGCCGCGCCAGCGTGGCGCGGGGCAGATCCATGAGCGCGGCGATCGTGCGGATGCCAAGGCGCTGGAGCTTCACGCTCATCTCCTCCCCGATCCGAAGGGCCGCCACGGGCAAAGGCCCGAGCCGCGCCGCGAGATCGCCGTCCGCGACAATCCCGCCGCCCCCATAGCGCGCCATGGCCCAGGCCGCGCCGCGCGTTTCGGCCGCGCCCAGCTCTGCGCCGAGCCCCGCCCGCGCCAGCCGCGCGCGCATGTCGTCGCAAAGCGCCTCTTCCCCGCCCATGAGATGCGCCGCGCCGCTGATGTCGAGCACCAGCCCGTCCGCGCCTTCCAGCCCGACCCAGGGACAATAGCGCCGCGCCCAGCGCGCCAAAAGGCCCAGGAAGCCCTGGTCCCCCCCGGGGTCGGCCGGGCGGCTGCGCAAGTCGGGGCAATAGCTGCGCGCATCGGCCAGCCCCATGCCGCGCGTGAGCCCCGCCGCGCTGGCCGCCGCGTTGAGGCAGTAAATCCGCTCGGCATTCTTCTCGTGATCCGTGAGCACGAACGGCCCCTCCACGGGGCTGCGCCTGAGCGCCCGGTCACTCGCAAGGCGAGGAAACCATACCGATACGATCCGCCTCTGCACGGCCCACAACCCCCTCTGTCACAAAGCATGTTCATGTTTTGTTCTATTTTAGGGATTCGCGCAGCAGAGTCGACCCCTCCGGCGCATCCGTGCCGCCCGCAGGAGGGGGCAGCCGTGCAGAGCCGCGCTCAGCTGTTCTCGTAAACCTGCTTGGCCACCACCCAGGTCACCGGGATCGCCACCAAGAAGCCGAGCGCTGCCGAAATGAGGATGGGATAGAGCGTGTCATAGCCCATGGTCAGCGCCGCGATGACGGCAATGCCCATCAGGGTCGAGCCGATGAAGAGGTGAAAGATGAGTGCCAGGCGAAACATGGCCGAGATCCTTTCCAAAGCATGTCCGGCGCGAGCCTAGCGCAGCCCACATGCAAGCACCTTGATCTGTGTCAGATCACCGCATACTGCGCCTGCGAAAGAAATGTTGCATCGCGGCATCCCCGCCGCTAAGACACGCCCAGATGCATACGACGCGGTACGCATGACTGACGCACGGGGCCGGGCCTTTTCGAAGGTGCGGTCCCGTCTCGTTTCGACACCCGGAACAGAAGAAGGCGCCAGATGCTCAGACGCGGTCTTTGCATGATCTGACGCCTTCCTGAACGCAGACCCCCGAGGAGGCCCGGTTCGATGTGCCGGCTTGAGAGAGCTTGCGCTCCTCCGCCCATGCACGCGGGATCAAGGCTTGCGCCCCGTCCCCCCAGCCGGTCCGTTCCGCGCGCCCTTGCAGGCCCGCATCCCGTTCCGACCAACGCGAAAGCCGTTCCACCGCCTTCCCGTCCGACCTCGAAGAGACCGTCCGTTTCGGCCAGCGCCTTATGCCTTCGACACGAGAGCCGTTCGGTATAACCTATCCGGCCCCGCTCCGGCCCAAGGTGCCTTCGCGCCCCGCGCAGAGCCTGTGGCCCCTTGCGTTACGTCAATGCTGCCCCCGCCGTCCCGAGTCGGGCAAGGAAAAAATGACGCGCGCATGAAATTTCTTGTGGGTAAGTCACTGGAATTGCTTGTGGAATATCTGGGGATAAGAGCGGAAGAGGCTTTGGTTGTAATGGGTTGGGGAGCCGCGCCGCGCCTGATCGTGGGAGAGCGCATCGACGGGCCGCGGTGCGGCGATCTACCCACTGAGCTCATGCACTTTATCGCAGAACTGGCGCGCTAATTTTGATCTATGCGCCAAGACCAACCCAATCGCCGTGCCGTGGAGGCGGCCCGGCGATGCGCGGCGGCCTTCGGCCTTGATTCCGCGCGGGGACTACCCATCCATCTTCAACACCCAAACCTGATCGCCCCAACTTCGCCGAGTGGGACCGCGCATTGCTTCGCAATACGCTGCCTCCCACCGTCACTCAAAAATGGACTAGCCGTCCATTTTGAGTGCTGAAATAAACGCCTCTTGCGGGATGTCCACCTTCCCGAACTGGCGCATCTTCTTCTTGCCCGCTTTCTGCTTGTCGAGCAGCTTGCGCTTGCGTGACGCGTCGCCGCCGTAGCATTTGGCGGTGACGTCCTTGCGCATGGCCGAGAGCGTCTCGCGGGCGATGACCTTGCCGCCGATGGCCGCCTGGATCGGGATCTTGAACATGTGGCGCGGAATGAGGTCCTTGAGTTTCTCGACCATCGCGCGGCCCCGCATCTCGGCGCGGTCGCGGTGCACCATCGTCGAAAGCGCGTCCACGGGCTCGTCATTCACGAGGATCGACATTTTCACGAGGTTGTCCTCGCGATAGCCCGTCATCTGGTAGTCGAAGGAGGCATAGCCCTTGGTCACGCTCTTGAGCCGGTCGTAGAAGTCGAAGACCACCTCGTTGAGCGGCAGGTCATAGACCACCATCGCCCGGCTGCCCGCATAGGTCAGCTCTTCCTGGATGCCGCGCCGGTCCTGGCAGAGCTTGAGCACATCGCCGAGGAACTCGTCGGGCACGAGGATCGTCGCCTTGATGCGCGGCTCCTCGATATGGTCCACATTGGCCATGTCGGGCATGTCCGCCGGGTTGTGCAGTTCCAGCATCTCGCCGTCTTTCGTGTAGACGTGATAGATCACGCTCGGCGCGGTGGTGATCAGCTCGATGTCATACTCGCGTTCGATCCGGTCGCGGATCACCTCGAGGTGCAGCAGGCCGAGGAAGCCGCAGCGGAAGCCGAAGCCGAGCGCTGCAGAGCTTTCCATCTCGAACGAGAAGCTCGCATCGTTCAGCGCCAGCTTGTCGATCGCATCGCGCAGGTCCTCGAACTGGGCGGAATCCACCGGGAAGAGCCCGCAGAAGACCACAGGGACCGACGGCTTGAACCCCGGCAGCGCCTCGGCGCAGGGCTTTTTCTCATGGGTGATCGTGTCGCCCACGCGCGTGTCGCGCACCTGCTTGATCGAGGCGGTGATGAAGCCGATCTCGCCGGGCCCAAGGCTCTCGACCACGGTCATGGCCGGGCGAAAGACGCCGATGCGCTCGACATTGTATGTCGCCCCCGTCTGCATCATCTTGATGCGGTCGCCCTTCTTCATGCGCCCGTCGATGATCCGCACAAGGACGACGACGCCGAGATAGAGGTCATACTTGGAATCCACCAGCATCGCCTTGAGCGGTGCCGTCTCGTCGCCTGCCGGCGGGGGCAGGTGGTGGACGATCGCTTCGAGCGTCTCGCGGATGCCCTCGCCTGTCTTGGCCGAGACGGGGATCGCCCCGGAAGCGTCGATGCCAATCACGTCCTCGATCTGCTCGGCGGCGCGGTCGAGGTCCGAGGCGGGCAGGTCGATCTTGTTGAGCACGGGGATGAGCTCGTGGTCGGCGTCGATCGCCTGGTAGACATTGGCCAGCGTCTGCGCCTCGACACCCTGCGTGCTGTCGACCACCAGCAGCGAGCCCTCCACGGCACGCATCGAGCGGGAGACTTCATAGGCGAAGTCCACATGGCCCGGCGTGTCGATAAGGTTGAGCACATATTGCTCGCCATTGTCGGCGGTGTAGTCGATGCGGACGGTGTTGGCCTTGATGGTGATGCCCCGCTCACGCTCGATATCCATGGCATCGAGAAGCTGCTCCTTCATGTCCCGTTCGGCGACCGTATCCGTCATCTGGATCAGCCGGTCGGCGAGCGTGGATTTCCCGTGGTCGATATGCGCCACGATGGAGAAATTGCGGATATGGGCTAGGTCTGTCATGGATCGGGATATGTATGGGTTTTGGGGATGGGTCAAGGCGGATCGACGCTGCCAGCCGCCCTACCCCTTCGCCTTGAGGTCCAGCGCCGCCGAGAGGAGCTGCTGGGCATACGCGGTCTGCGGGTTTTCGAAGATGTCCTGCGCATCGCCCATCTCGACGACGTCGCCCTGTTTCATCACCAGCATCTTGTGGCTCATGGCGCGGACGACGTTGAGGTCGTGGCTGATGAAGAGATAGGCCAGCTCGTATTTGCGTTGCAGCTCGCGCAGAAGATCCACGATCTGGACCTGCACCGTCATGTCGAGCGCCGATGTCGGCTCGTCGAGGACGACCAGCCGTGGCCGCAGGATCATCGCGCGGGCGATGGCGATGCGCTGGCGCTGCCCGCCGGAGAACTCGTGCGGGTAGCGGTCCATCGTCGCCGGATCGAGGCCGACTTCCTCCATCACCTCGGCGACAAGCTCGCGGACGGGCTGTCCGCCGGGGTTGCCATGAACGCCTAGCCCCTCGGCGATGATGTGCATGCAGCTCATGCGCGGGCTGAGCGATCCGTAGGGGTCCTGGAAGACGATCTGCATGTCATGGCGCAGGGCGCGGAGCTTGCGGGTGCTCCAGCCGCGCACGTCCTCGCCCCGGTAGGTGATCGCCCCTTCCGAGGCGATCAGCCGCATGATCGCGAGGGCCAGCGTCGTCTTGCCCGAGCCGCTCTCGCCGACGATGCCCAGCGTCTCGCCCGCGCGCACGGAGATGCTGGCGTCATTGACGGCCTTCACGTGATCGACCGTCCGCTTGAGAAAGCCCGCCTTGATCGGGAACCAGACCTTGAGATTGTCCGTGCGCACCAGCTCCTTTGCGCCCTCCGGCACGGGACCGGGCTCGCCCACGGCGCGGGCACCGAGCAGCTTTTGTGTATAGGGGTGTTTCGGCGCTGCGAATATCTCTTCCGTCGGTCCGCGCTCCACGATCTCGCCGTCCTTCATCACGCAGACCGTATCGGCGAAGCGCTGCACGACGCCGAGGTCATGGGTGATGAACAAGAGCCCCATGTCGCCGGTGTCCTTGAGGTCCCTCAGCAGCTCGAGAATCTGCGCCTGGATGGTCACGTCGAGCGCCGTTGTCGGCTCGTCGGCGATCAGGATGTCGGGCTTGTTGGCCAGCGCCATGGCGATCATGACGCGCTGGCGCTGCCCACCGGACAGCTCGTGCGGATAGGCTGTCAGACGGCTTTCGGCGTCACGGATGCCCACCTGCTCGAGCAGGTCGATGATGCGCCCGCGCGCCGCATCGCGGCTCACACCCTGGTGGAGCGCGAGGCTCTCGCCGAGTTGCTTCTCGATGGTGTGCAGCGGGTTCAGCGAGGTCATCGGCTCCTGGAAGATGAAGCTGATGTCGTTGCCGCGCACCTTGCGCAGCAGCTTGTCGTCCGCGCCGATCATCTCCTGGCCGTCATAGCGCGCCGAGCCCGACACCTCCGCCGCATCTCCAAGAAGCGAAACGGTGCTGAGCGCGCTCACGGACTTGCCCGAGCCGCTCTCACCCACAAGCGCGACCGTCTCGCCGCGATCGACCGAGAAGGAGACATTCCGCACGGCATGGTTGGTCTTGCCGTCCTGGCGAAAGGTCACGCTCAGGTCCTTGACGTCGAGAAGGCTCATTTGAAGGTCTTTCGCGGGTCGAAGGCATCGCGCACGCCCTCGAAGATGAAGACGAGCAGCGAGAGCATGATGGCGAAGGTGAAGAAGGCCGTGAAGGCAAGCCAGGGCGCCTCGAGGTTCTGCTTGGCCTGCAAGGTCAGCTCCCCGAGGCTCGGCGCAGAGGAGGGCAGGCCGAAGCCGAGGAAGTCGAGCACGGCCAGCGCCGAGATCGTCCCGGTCACGATGAAGGGCAGCATGGTCAGCGTCGCGACCATCGCGTTGGGCAGCATGTGGCGGAACATGATCGTCATGTTGCCCACACCCAGCGCCTTGGCCGCGCGGACATATTCGAGGTTGCGCGCGCGCAGGAACTCGGCACGCACCACGCCGACGAGAGCCATCCAGCCGAACAGAACCATGAGGATGACCAAAAGCCAGAATCCACGCCCTAGTATGGCGAACATGATGATGATGACGTAAAGCTGCGGCGTCGCCTGCCATATCTCGATGATGCGCTGGAAGATCAGGTCGGTCCAGCCGCCGAAATAGCCCTGGATCGCGCCAGCAGCGATCCCGATGATCGAAGACAGCCCCGTCACCAGCAAGGTGAAGACCACCGAGAGCCGGAACCCGTGCACCACGCGCGCCAGCACATCGCGCTTGGAGCGGTCGGTCCCGAGAAGGTTCTGTTCGTTGGGCGGAAGCGGCGCCGCGCCCGGGCGGTCGACTGTCGTGTCATAGCTGTAGGGAATGGGCGGCCAGAGCGCCCAGCCCTCCTCGAACCCTTCCGCCTCGTAGGTGCCGGCGTCGATCGCCTGCATGATAGCCTCGGGGTCGTCAAAACAGTCATAGACCCCGCCGGAGCGGATGAGGCAGCGCACCTCGGGGTCGCGGTAGATCGCCTCGGTCTGGAAATCCCCGCCGAACTCGGTCTCGGGGTAGAAGTTCCAGATCGGCGCGTAATACTCCCCGCGATAATTCACGAGGATCGGTTTGTCATAGGCGATGAACTCGGCAAAGAGGCTCAGCCCGAAGAGCACGGCAAAGATCCACATGCTCCAATAGGCCCGGTGGTTGGACTTGAAGTTGCGCCAGCGGCGCGCATTGATCGCCGAAAGCGCCATCAGCCGCCCTCCCGCACAGCAAGCCGTTTCGAAAGGCCTTTGCCCAACGCGCTTCGAAGCGCGTTTGCGCCCACGCCCATCAGCCTTCCCTCCGTTCGAAGTCGATCCGCGGATCGACCAGCACATACATGAGATCCGACAGGATGTTCACCAGCAGGCCGATGAGCCCGAAGATGAAAAGCGTGCCGAAGACGATCGGGTAGTCGCGCCCGACAGCGGCCTCGTAGCCGAGCCGGCCCAGACCGTCGAGCGAGAAGATCGTCTCGATGATGAGCGACGCGCCGAAGAAGACGCCGATGAAGACCGACGGGAAGCCCGCGATCACGATCAGCATCGCGTTGCGGAACACATGTCCGTAGAGCACGCGCCGCTCCGAGAGCCCCTTGGCGCGCGCGGTCATCACGTATTGCTTCTTCATCTCGTCAAGAAAGCTGTTCTTGGTGAGCAGCGTGAGCGTGGCAAAACCCGCGATCGACGAGGCCAGCACAGGCAGCGTGATGTGCCAGAGATAATCGACGACCTTGCCCCATGCGCTGAGGCTCTCGAAATCGTCGCTGGTCAGCCCGCGCGAGGGGAATATCTGCCAATAGGAGCCGCCCGCGAAGAGCACGAGCAGGAGGATCGCGAAGAGAAACCCCGGGATCGCATAGCCCGCGATGATCACGCCGCTGGTCCAGGTGTCGAAAGGCGTGCCGTCCTTGACCGCCTTGCGGATCCCCAGCGGGATCGAGATGATATAGGCGATCAGCGTCGTCCAGAGCCCCAGCGTGATCGACACGGGAAGCTTCTCCTTGATCAGATCGATCACGGAAGCCGAGCGGAAATAGCTCTCGCCGAAATCGAAGCGCGCGTAGTTGCCGATCATCATCAGGAAGCGCTGCAAGGGCGGCTTGTCGAAGCCGAACTCCTTTTCAAGCTCCTCGATGAACTCCGGCGGCAGCCCCCGCGCGCCGACATATTCCGACGTATTCTCCCCGATCGCGCCTTCCGCGCCCTCCTGACCGGCGAAACTGCCGAAGACATTCCCCTCGCCCTGCGCGCGGGCGATCGCCTGCTCCACCGGGCCGCCCGGCACGAATTGCACCATCGCGAAATTGATCAGCATGATGCCGAGCAGCGTTGGAATGATCAGCAGCAAGCGCCGCAGGATATATGCGCCCATGGGCTTACCTCAGCGCTCCCGCTTCTCTGAGAGCTTGCGCCTTTTCGGGGTTGAACCACCAGAAATCCAGCGTGCCGAGGGCATAGGGCGGGATCTCCTCGGGGTGCTCATACATGTCGTAGTAAGCCACCCAGTGGTCGGCCACATAGCCCGTGGGGATCAGGAAGAACTCGTGGCGCAAAGCGCGGTCGAGCGCGGTCACGGCGAGATCTTCCTCCGCTTGGGTCTCGCTGGCAAGGCCCACCTCGATCACCTCGTCGACGAGCGGGCTGGCCAGCGCTGCGGGGTTGAAGACGGAAAACTCCGCCGCTTCCGAGCCGAAACGCTGCTGATAGCCCGTTCCCATGCCGAAGAGCGCCGGATAGCCGTCCATCACGAGGTCATAATCCTTGTCGCGCTCGCGCTTTGTGTATTGCGAGGGGTCGACGGCTTCAAAGGTGGCCGAGATGCCCATCGCTTGCAGGTTGGAGACGAAGGCCTGGGCCATGGCCCTGTTCGTCGGCGAATCCGCCGAATTGAACAGGAAGTTCAGCTCGAGCAGCTCGCCGGCCGCGTTGCGGCGCAGCCCGTCATCTCCGACGGGCCAGCCGGCCTCGTCAAGCAGCTTCATGGCACGGCGCAGGTTGCGGCGGTCCACGAGACGATTTGCCTTGGACGTATGCGGCACGCGCGGCTCGCTCGTCAGGAGGCTCTCCGGCACCTGCGCTTCGAGGCTTTCGAAGAGCGCGCGTTCGTCCTCGCCCGGCTCGCCCTTCGCCTCGAATTCCGTCCCCGTGGAGAAGGAGGTCTGCTGCTCGTAGAGGCCATTGAGCAGCGAGGCGTTGGTCCATTCGAAATTGAACCCCATCGCGACAGCTTCGCGCACGCGAATGTCGTCGAAGACATCCCGGCCAAGATTGAAGATGATGCCGGTGTTCGCGGGCGGCGCGCCATCGGGCAACTCTTCGAGCTTGACGTGGCCGCGATCCACGGCAGGGAAGTCATAGGCCGTGGCCCATATCTTGGGGTCGCTCTCGGTGCGATAGGTCACATCCCCCGCCTTGAACGCCTCGAAGGCTGCGGTGGAATCGGCGAAGTATTCCAGCCGTATCGTATCGAAATTGTGCCGCCCCTTGTTGATCGGCAGATCCTTGCCCCAGTAGTCGGGGTTTCGCTTGTAGGTGACCGAGCGGCTCACCTCGACATTCTCGACCACGTAAGGCCCGGAGCCCGGCGAGATTTCAAGCCGCGACTCGTCGAGCTTGGCCCCCGTCTCCTCATACCACTTCTTTGACCAGGCGGGCACGAAGCCGACCTGGTCGATCAGCGAGCGGCGTGAGATGCCATCGGTGAAGTAGAACTTGATCCGGTGGTCATCGAGCACCTCGACCCTGGGAATGCGCGCGCGCACCGCATCGGCATAGGATTTCAGCCCCTGGTCCAGCAGCAGGTTGTGGCTGAAGGCGATGTCATGCGCGGTGACGGGTGTGCCATCCGAGAAGCGCGCCTCCGGGCGCATGTGGAAGATCACCCAGGACTTGTCCTCTGGATACTCGATCGTGTGGGCCAGAAGGCCGTAATACTCGCCCGACGTATCCGCAGGCAAGCCGCCCGCGCCCGCCTGCACCTGGCCGAGAAGCGACTCGTAGCCGACTGTCGAGAGCGCCGCCGCGCGGCCCTTGCGCGTGTAGGGGTTCATCGAATCGAAGGTGCCCGAGACCGCGATGGAGATTTCCCCGCCCTTGGGCGCGTCGGGGTTCACATAGTCGAAATGCTCGAAGTCGGCAGGATATGTCAGGTTGCCGAAGAAGGAATAGCCGTGCGACTTGATGATCTTCTGCTCGCCGTCCTCCTGCGCGAGAGCGGCAAGCGTCGTCGCCAGTATGAAAAACAGAGCCGTCAAGGCAAGGGGTCGCCAATCGCGCAGAGCCTGCGCCTTTGCTGCCGATCCTGAGCGCTGTCGCGTCATCGCCTTGCCTCCTGGTTGCCCGGATACCTTCTTCCGCATCCGCGTTTTTTGCTTGGATTACCCTAGATTCCAAGAGGCGTGCTGTTCAAGTTGAGAATTCGTGAGAGCGCGTGAGGCAGGCATGAAAAAGCCGCCCACGCTGCCGGGGGCGGCTTTGTCCAATTTTTCGCCTTGGCGAGAAGCTTACTCGCCGATCGTGTCGAGATAGGCGATCAGGTTCGCACGGTCCTCGACGTCGCCGAGGCCGCGGAAGCTCATGCTGGTCCCGGGCGCATAGCCGCGCGGATCCGTCAGGAAGGCGTTGAGATTCTCCGCGCTCCAGACATCGGCCGCTTCGCTGAGCGCACCGGAATAGCCGAAGCCGTCAGCAGCGGCAACCGCGCGTCCGACAACGTCGTAAAGATGCGGACCGGTCGCGTTCTCGCCGTCCTCGAGCTTGTGGCAGGCCTTGCACTTGTTGAAGACGCGCGCGCCCTTTCCGGCATCGGCAGAGGCAAGCACCGTAGCGAAGTCCACCTCTACAACCTCTTCTTCAGGCTCGGCGTCAGCGCCTTCCGTCTCGATCAGGTAGCCGACAACCTTCTCCTCATCATAGCCATGTCCGCCCGCTCCGACGTGGTAAAGCGACTCCGCGCCCCACTTGGCGAAAAGGAAGAGAAGCAGCGATCCGCAAACAGCGCCGAGGACCTTGGTGAACGTCATTGTGTCAAACATGGGCCAGAATCCGTTTCTTGAGCTTTGGCGCGTATCTATCCGCTTCCCCTATCAGAGCGCAAGGTGTAGTTTCTGCGGCCAAACGCCCCTGTGGGGCAACGATCTTCCAAAGGCCAAATGAATGACCGATCGAATAGCTTTTCAAGGCGAGCTTGGCGCCTACAGCCACGAAGCCTGCATGTCCGCCCGCCCCGAGGCCGAGCCGGTGCCTTGCGCCTCCTTCGAGGACGCCATCGAGAAGGTGCATTCGGGCGATGCGGATTACGCCATGCTGCCGGTCGAGAACACGACCTATGGGCGCGTCGCCGACAACCACAGGCTCATCCCCGATTGCGGCCTCTTCATCGTCGCGGAAGCCTTCGTGCGGGTGCGCATCGCGCTGATGGCCAACGCGGGCGTCACGCTTGACGATGTGCGCCGCGTGCGCGCCCATCCCGTCCTGTTGCCGCAATCTGCCGAATTCCTGAAATCCCACGGGATCGAGCCTGTATCAGCCCCGGACAGCGCGGGCGCGGCGGCGGAGCTGGCGCGCAGCGGCGTGCGCGACGAAGGTGTTCTCGCCTCTGAGCTGGCGGCGAAAACCTACGGGCTGACCGTGCTGGCCAATGACATCGAGGATCACGGGCACAACACGACGCGGTTCGTCATCATGGGCCGCGAGCCTGATTATTCGCGCCGCGGCGAGCTCGGCATGATGACCACCTTCGTCTTCGAAGTGCGCAACATCCCGGCCGCGCTCTACAAGGCCATGGGCGGCTTCGCGACCAACAGTGTCAACATGACGAAGCTCGAGAGCTACATGGTTGACGGCTCCTTCACCGCGACGCGCTTCTACTCCGACATCGACGGGCACCCCGACGACCGCAACGTCCAGCTCGCACTCGAGGAACTGGGTTATTTCACCTCCCACCTCGAGATTCTCGGGGTCTACCCCGCCGACAGGATGCGCTGACGCCACGGCCCGATCGGTTTTCGCCGCACGAGAGGCCCCTGGCGCTATGCCCGGACGCGTTTTGACGCTAAAGGCGATATATGCGTTATGACGCCCAGAAATACCTGACCGCGCCGGCCTGTGCATCGCCGGAGATATGGCGCCTCTTGCTTGGTCTCGGGCTCATGGCCGGTGCCTATATCGCGATGGGCCGCGCGTATTTCACCCTTCTGGCGGAAGTCGTCACACCCGGCGCATGGCCCCAGCTTGCCGCCGAGATCGAACGCGGCTCCACTGCGCGCGGCATGCTCGCGCTCCTTGCCTCTTTCGGACTCGTCATCCTCTCGGTCGGGCTCGTCGCCCGGCTCCTGCACGGACGCTCCCTTGCATCGCTCTTCGGTGATGGCCGGATCTTCACGCGCCAGACGCTGCGCGTTGCCACCGCGCTGACCGGATTCGCCGGGATTCTGTGGCTGCTCCCCGAACCCGAAGCGCTCACCCCGTTTCACAATATCGACTTTATCGGATGGCTTGCCCTGCTGCCGCTCTCCGTGCCCCTGCTGCTCATCCAGGTCTCCGCCGAGGAGCTGCTGTTTCGGGGCTATCTGCAAAGCCAGCTCGCCGCGCGGTTCCGGAGCGTGCTTGCCTACATCGTGCTTCCCGCGCTCGTCTTCGGCCTGCTGCACTACGACCGTGAGCTCGCAGGCCCCAACGCCTGGGCGCTCGCGCTGAGCGCCACGCTCTTCGGGCTGGCGGCAGGCGACCTGACAGCGCGCGCGGGCACGCTTGCGCCTGCCATCGCACTGCATTTCTTCATCAACGCCATGGCCCTGCTCTACGTCGCCCCGAGCGATACGCTCCACGGCCTCGCCCTCTACACCTACCCTTTCGCGATTTCCGACCCCTCGTTGCGCCCCGTCTGGCTGCCCTATGACCTGATGATCCTGCTATGCGCCTGGCTGGCCGCGCGGCTGGCAATCGGACGCTGAGCGATGCGCAAGCCCTACGCCCCTCACGAAGGCTATATCGCGCCCGCACGGCGGCGCAGCATGCTGCCGCTCGTCATCCTCGGGCTGGCCGGTATCGAGCTCTTCCACCGCGTCAGCTACGACCTGCTCGACGCCTTGCTGCGCGAGGATGCGCCCGAGGCGCTGGACTCCTTCTACATGGGGGCCACACCGCTTTCCCTTGCGGCGCAGCTCTTCTCCTTCGCCTTCCTTGCCGCCGGTGTCCTGCTCACCGCCCGGCTGATCCACCATCGCGGCCTCGCATCGCTGATCGGCCCGCCATCGCGGCTGGCCGCGCAATTCCGTGCCGTGTTCGTACCGGTCATGCTCCTGCTGCTGGCCCTTGAATTCCTGCCGCCCTGGTGGAGCCTGAGCACGGTCGCGGACATGCGCGGCCTGGCGTCCTGGACGGCGTTTCTGCCGATTGCCTGTCTGGCCGTCTTCGTCCAGATCGGGGCCGAGGAGCTGATGTACCGCGGCTACCTGCAACAACAGCTCGCCGCGCTGTTTCCGCATCCCGCCGCCTGGCTGATCCTGACCAACCTGATATTCGGACTGGCCCACTGGAACGCCGGCGCAGGCGGCGCTGCCAGCTTTCAATATGTCGTCTGGGCCTTCTTCATGGGGCTCTGCGCCTCCGACCTGACCGCGCGCTCCGGCACGCTCGGCCCGGCCCTTGCCTTCCATCTCGCCAACAACCTTTTCGCCTTTCTCCTTTACGGCGAAGCGGGGGGATATTCCTCGGGCTTCGCGCTTTTCCTGTTCCCCTCGGGCAGCATGGGCGGCGCCTTCGAGGATCAGGGCGTCTCAAGCTACCTGTCGTGGCAGTTGCTGGTCGAACTCATCATTCTTCTGCTCATGTGGCTGGCGGCGCGCATCGGCCTCAGGCGATGACGCCGCAGGCCCGAACACGGGTTTGCATTTCCCCACCGTCGAGCGTATTTGAAGCTGAAACGCAACGTCACAAGGTCGGCCCATGAACTGGATCACCAACTATGTCCGCCCGCGCATCAACTCGATCTTCTCGCGCCGGGAGACGCCCGAGAACCTCTGGTCGAAATGCGACGAGTGCGGCACGATGCTCTTTCACCGGGAATTGTCGGCCAACCTGAATGTCTGCACATCCTGCGGCCATCACATGGCGATCCGCCCGAGAGACCGCTTCACGGCGCTCTTTGATGGCGGCATCTTCACCGAGGTGAAAGTGCCCGAGCCGACCGACGATCCGCTGAGATTCCGGGATCAGAAGAAATACCCGGAACGCCTGAGGGCGGCTCAGAAAAGCACAGGCGAGAAAGAGGCCATGCTCGTTGCCGAAGGGGAAATGGGGCGCATGCCCATCGTCGCGGCGGCGCAGGACTTTTCCTTCATGGGTGGTTCCATGGGCATGTATGTCGGCAATGCGATCATCGCGGCCGCCGAGCGCGCTGTAGAGCTCAAGCGCCCCCTCGTGCTCTTTTCCGCCGCTGGCGGCGCGCGCATGCAGGAGGGTATCCTCAGCCTCATGCAGATGCCACGCACAACGGTTGCCGTTCAGATGCTCAAGGAGGCGGGCCAGCCCTACATCGTCGTGCTCACGCACCCGACGACTGGCGGCGTGACCGCCTCCTATGCCATGCTCGGCGACATCCAGATCGCCGAACCCGGAGCGCTCATCTGCTTTGCCGGTCCGCGCGTGATCCAGCAAACGCTTGGCGAGAAATTGCCCGAGGGCTTCCAGCGCGCCGAATACCTGCTTGATCACGGCATGCTCGACAGGGTCACACCGCGCACGCAACTGCGTGATGAGCTCATAAGGATAACCCGCATGCTCATGGGGCAGCCACCCGCCGTGGCAGGCGATCTGCCGGCACCGGCCGAACCTCCCGTCGAAGAACCGAAGAGCGAGGAACAGCCGGCCCCGGAAAAAGCGGAGGACGGCACTGCATCGGAAGAGGCAGACCAGACCAAATGACCGCCACATCCGATGCCATCCTCGAGAGGATGATGGCGCTGCATCCCAAGCTCATGGACCTCACGCTGGATCGTGTCTGGTCACTCCTCGAGGCGCTGGGCAACCCGCAGGACGCGCTGCCCCCCGTCATCCATTTCGCCGGGACCAATGGCAAGGGCTCGACCCTCGCCATGGTCAGGGCCGGGCTTGAAGGCGCGGGGCTGACGGCCCACGCCTATACCTCGCCGCATCTGGCGCGCTTTCACGAGCGCATCCGGCTCGCGGGCGAGTTGATTGCCGAGGATCACCTGACGCAAGTGCTCGACGAGTGCTACGCAGCCAATGACGGCGCGCAGATCACCTATTTCGAGATCACCACCTGCGCCGCGATCCTCGCGATGTCCCGCGCGCCAGCCGACTACACCCTGCTCGAAGTCGGCCTCGGCGGGCGGCTCGACGCCACCAACGTGATCGACAGACCCGCCCTGACTGTGATCACGCCCGTCTCCATCGACCACGAGCAGTTCCTGGGCAATACGCTTGGCAAGATTGCCGCGGAAAAGGCAGGCATCATCAAGCGCGGCGTGCCTTGCATTGTCGGCCCCCAGAAAGACGACGCGATCGCGGTCATCGAGGCGCGCGCCGAGGCGCTGGGCGCGCCGCTGCTGGCCCATGGCCAGCACTGGCATGCCTTCACGGAACGCGAACGCCTCGTCTTTCAGGATGAAACCGGCCTTCTCGATCTGCCGCTGCCCAGCCTGCCCGGCGAACATCAGGTCGAAAACGCCGGCGCGGCGATCGCGGCCCTGCGCGCCCTCGGCGCGGGGGATCCCGAGGCCGCCGTCAGCCGCGCGGTCTGGCCGGCCCGGATGCAAAGGCTGCGCGAAGGCCCTCTCGCCGAGATCGCGCCGGATGCCGAGCTCTGGCTCGACGGCGGCCACAACGCGGCGGCGGGCCGGGCCATCGGCGCACATCTCGGCCGTCTGCCGGACCGGCCGACCTATGCGATTTGCGGCATGCTCAACACCAAGGATATCTCGGGATATCTCGGCCCACTTGCTCCGCATCTCGAAGCGCTCCATGCGGTGTCGATTCCAGGCGAGGTCAACACCCTACCTGCCGAGACGACGGCGGAAGCCGCCCGTGCAGCGGGTATCTGCGCGCATGAATCCCCCGATACCGCCTCGGCCCTCAGGACGATCACCGAGGCTTGCCCCGAGGCGCGCATCCTGATTTGCGGATCGCTCTACCTGGCCGGTCATATCCTGCGCGAGAATGGTTGAATGGCGGCCCGGAATGGCGAAGACGCCCGGTAGGGCGAGCTCACCGCTAAAAAAATGCGACTCGCACTCAAGCACTTAGACCGAATCCCTTTCCAAACGAATCACTAATTGTTGACCGATTCGCAATGATTCGCCTATATCTTGATCAGCAATCGCAGCGCACGCATCCAAGCGAAAAATGCGCAAAGCTCTTTGGGGGAAGTCATGAAGCGCCACTTCGGCCTTGTTCGCGCAGGTGCAGGAAGCCTTCCCGACAATATGTTCTCGCATGATCGCGTCAGCGCCAGGGCCGCGCGCCCCGTCAAGGCTTTCAGCGAGGGGCTCTCCAAGGCCAATAGAAGATTTCTTCCAAGCCCCGACAAGATCCCTGTCGGGCAACGGCTCTGCGTCCCCGATTTCGCGTCGGGCTAGGAGCCGCCACAGGCAAGCCGGTTACGGGCAGGGCGAGGATGAGGGGCCGGTTCAACGGCCCCCATTCTTTTTCAGGGTGCCGCGCTCAGCTCGGGCCTTCGGCCCAGCCATCCGACTGCATTTCCCGCAGGCGGCTCGCCGTGCGCTCGAACTCGAAATGCCCCTCGCCCTCGACATAGAGCATTTCCGGCTCCGCCGCCGCGCTGGCGATAAGCTGCACCCGCGCTTCGTAGAGCGCGTCGATCAGCGTGACAAAGCGCTTCGCCTCGTTGAAATTGTTCCGCGACAGTCTCGGAATATCTTCGAGGATGAGAACGCGCACCGCCTCGGCAATGGCCAGATAGTCGGCAGGCCCGAGCGCCTTGCCGCAAAGCTCGTGAAACCGCGCCCTTGCGACGCCGTTGATGAACGCGGGAAGCTCGACTTCGCGCTTGTTGACAATGAGCTTCAAGGGCGCGGCACTGTCTCCTCCGAAACTCTTCCAGATCTCGCGGATGGCGGCGCGCGAGCCCTCGTCCGCCGGTGTGAAATAAGTTGCGCTGCCTGAAAGCCTGTCCTGCCGGTAGTCGGTGGGGCTGGCCAGTTCATGAACCACGAGCCGCTCCTTGATCAGCTCGATGAACGGCAGGAACAGCTGGCGGTTCAGCCCGTCCTTGTAGAGGTCGTCCGGCACGCGGTTCGACGTGGTGACAACCACGACACCGCCCTCGAAGAGCGCCTCGAAAAGCCGCCCGACGATCATTGCATCCGTGATATCGGTGATCTGCATCTCGTCGAAGGCGAGGCAACGAACCTGCTTGATGACATCCGCCGCCACGGGTGCCAGCGCATCTTCCTTTCCAGCCTGGCGCGCCGCATGCATCCCGGCATGGATCTCCTGCATGAAGGCGTGGAAATGCACTCGCCGTGCGGGAACGTCGAGACAGTCCACGAATAGGTCCATCAGCATGGACTTGCCGCGCCCGACTCCGCCCCAGATGTAAAGCCCCTTTGGTGGCTCGGGCTTCTTCGAGAACCACCCGCGCTTTTGCGGCTCGCCTAGCGTGGCGCGAATACGCTCCAGCTCGGCGAGCACGGCCTCCTGCGCGGGGTCGGCGATAAGCTCCCCCGCGGCCACACGGGCCTCGTATTCCTCGGTGATCCTGCGCGTCATGCCCAAGCCATAGCGCGCGCCGAGGAGCATGTGTAGAGCAGAATGGGCAAATTCGGCGGGGGGCATCCCCGGGCCTGGCCCCGATGCGCGCGATTGACCTTCCCCGAAACTCGGGCCAATCTGACATGCGTTCAGGAGCCTTCGATGGAAAAGCAGCCGTCTCTCTTCACACCCGTTCTCATCACGGGATGTGTCATCATCATGGTGTCTTTTGCCATACGGGCCAGCTTCGGGGTTTTCCAGATTCCCATTGCGGACGAATTCGGCTGGGCCCGGTCGGAGTTCTCCCTGGCGATTGCCGTTCAGAATCTCGCCTGGGGTATTGGTCAGCCCATCTTCGGAGCCATCGCGGAGAAAGTCGGAGACCGCAAGGCCATCATACTCGGTGCGATTGTCTACGCCGCGGGCCTTGTGCTTTCCTCCTTCGCTGTCAACCCGGAGGCCCACCAGCTCTATGAAATCCTTGTCGGTTTCGGTATCGCCGGAACAGGCTTCGGCGTGATCCTTGCCGTGGTCGGGCGGGCAAGCTCCGACGAGAACCGGTCGATGTCGCTCGCCATCGCCACGGCAGCAGGCAGCGCCGGGCAGGTGTTCGGCGCACCGGTTGCCGAATGGATGCTGAGACTGATGCCATGGCAAAGCGTGTTTCTTGTTTTCGCAGGCGTGGTTCTCGGCCTGGTGCTGCTGTTGCCCTTGATGCGTGCGCCCGCGCCTGCGAGCAGGGCCGAGCTCGAGGAGAGCATGGGGCAAATCCTGAGCAAGGCCTTTCGCGATCCGTCCTATACGCTCATTTTCCTCGGCTTTTTCTCCTGCGGCTATCAGCTCGCCTTCGTGACGGCACACTTCCCGGCCTTTATCACCGAAATGTGCAGCCCGATCGTCTCGGGAAGCGCCCTCCACGATATAGGCATAACCACCACATCGGCGCTCGGTGCTGTCGCCATCTCCCTCATCGGACTTGCGAATATCGCAGGCACACTGGCTGCCGGCTGGCTCGGCAAGCGCTATTCCAAGAAATACCTGCTGGCGAGCATCTACACGGGCCGCACAATCATCGCTGCGGCTTTCATCATGACTCCGATGACGCCTTCCACCGTGCTGCTCTTTTCCGTCGCCATGGGCGCGCTATGGCTGGCGACCGTGCCGCTCACATCGGGCCTCATCGCGCATATCTACGGGTTGCGCTACATGGGGACGCTCTACGGAATCGTCTTCTTTTCCCATCAACTCGGCAGCTTCTTCGGCGTCTGGCTCGGCGGGCGAATGTATGACATTCATGGGGACTATACTGCCGTCTGGTGGATCGGTGTTGCCGTCGGGCTGTTCTCGGCTATCGTGCATCTGCCGGTGCGAGAAGAACCGATGCCCGTTGCGGCGCGCGCGTCCGCGACCTGACCAGCCGAGCGCCGAAGCGATTGCCGGGGCAATGCGTCCGGGGTTTCGGATGGCGCTGCGCGCCATCCGACCGGAGCGAGGGGGCTTTGCCCCCCCTCGCGCTCCCCCCTCAAGCGTGTGGCGAAGCCACCGCGAGGCCGGCAGCGTATCGCGCAGCGATGCGCGAGAGGTTTGGATACTTTCAGCACGAAAAAGGCCGGATCACGCGCGCCAGCGATCAAGGATATAGCGGCTGGTCATGAGATCGAGATGGGCACCGCCGCCGTTCTTGAAGAGGGTGATCTCGTCATCCGACTGTCGCACCATCTTTTCGGGCTCATAAAAGGAGGCGATCAGGTCTTCGCGGTCTATCGTGCCCGCTTCGAGCGGAATGGCGATCTCGCCGATATGGCCCAGCGTCGTGTCGAAACTGTCCACGAAGAGCCTCGCGCGCCGGAGCGCTTCGTCATCCGCCTCTCGCATGTCGGCGCGATACGCCCCGATCAGATCAACATGCTGCCCGGGGCGGAGCCATGCACCCTTGAGGTTCGGCTCGGTCACCATTGTCGCCGAGGTAATGATGTCGGCCTCCCTGACAGCCGTTTCCAGGTCATCGGCGATTTTCATCCCCTCGTATTCAGCCGCCATCTTCTCGGCATTGGCCCGCGTGCGGTTCCAGACGGTGAACTCCGCCTCGGGAAACCCCGCACCATAGGCCTCGCGCAGCGAGCGGCCAACCGTGCCTGCGCCGATGATGAGAATTTTCCGGCTGTCCTTGCGGGCAAGCCTGAGCGCGCCGAGCAGGCTGTCACCGGCCGTTTTCCATTTGGTGACGAGGTGGAAATCGATGATCGCCTCGAGGCTGCCGTCGCCGTCGGCATAGAGGTTCACCCCGCCGCCGATCATCGGCTTGCCTTTCGCCGGGTTGCCAGGAAAGACTGTCGCCGTCTTGAC
>QVMW01000010.1 GCA_003417655.1 Rhodobacteraceae bacterium 63075 | reverse complement strand
GGCTCAGGCTCAGGCTCAGGCTCAGGCTCAGGCTCAGGCTCAGGCTCAGGCTCAGGCTCAGGCTCAGGCTCAGGCTCAGGCTCAGGCTCAGGCTCAGGCTCAGGCTCAGGCTCAGGCTCAGAAATTCTGGGGGCCTCTGCCGGCTTGTCCAGCTCTTGTTGCGGCGCGTCTTCGGATTCGGATTCGGTTACCGGCAGATCCTCTTCAACACCGCCATCCTCGACAATCGCATCCAGCCCCTCCTCCAGCTTGGATGACGACTTGAAGAGCTTGCTCTTGAGTTTCTTGAAAAAAGACATGGCCTATCCCGGTTTGCTTGACACCAGTTAATACGGGACGGCGCGATAGAAAAGGCGCAGCGCACATGTTTCGGCCCGCGCTACAGACGGGCCCGCGCATCAAGCGCCCGTTGACAGACCCACGAGAAACAGCGCCTGCGCGCTCCAATAGCTCACCCAGACGGCATAAGGCGTGACGCGCCGCAGCCTGTGGCTGTCATCGAGCACGAACATCTCCTGCGCCAGCACGAAATCCGAAAAGATGAACAAGAGCGCCGCGGGCAGGATCAACGCGAGGCCGCCTTCCAGCGGAATGCCGATCGCCATTATGCCCATCACCAGAATCACCGGAACATAGACCACAACGGCCCAGCGCAGCGGCCCCGCGCGTCTGAACAGCACGACAATCATCACGACACCAAGCAAAAGCAGGGCTGCAACGAGCGGCCAGCCAGCTTCCAGCCGGGTGAGATCGGCGCTGGGATGAATATAGAACAGCGCGGCATAGGCCAGATGCCCGATCGCGAAAGCGCCCACACCGGTCAGGAAGGCCTCATCCTCGTCGCGCGAGAGAAAGAAATCGCCGATGGCGCAGGCCATCAAGGCCGCCGCGAGCAGCATCAGCTCGGCTGCGAGAAACGCGATGACCGCGAGCAGGGCCACGGACGCCGTCTTGAGAAGGGTCTTCAGCCAGGATTTGCCGGGCCCTGCGCAAATGGCGAGATAACACAGCGCGCAAAATGCCGCCGCGAGGAAGAGCAATGTCGAATCGCTCTCTAAGCCGAACATCAGATCTCCTCGGAAAAGTGCTTCATCGTCAGCCTTATCGGGTTGGGCGCGGCTTGTCCAAGTCCGCAGATCGAGGCGTCGGCCATGGCCGTGCACAGCTCTTCGAGCAGCGGCTGGTCCCACTGGTCGCGCTGCATCAGCTTGACGGCCTTCTCGCAGCCCACGCGGCAGGGCGTGCATTGCCCGCAGCTCTCATCTTCGAAGAATTTCAGCATGTTGAGCGCCGCTTCTCTTGCGCTATCCTTGTCGGACAAAACAACGACGGCCGCGGAGCCGATGAAGGAGCCATGCGGCTGAAGCGTGTCGAAATCGAGCGGGACATCACTGAGCGACGCCGGCAGAAGCCCCGAGGAGGGCCCGCCCGGCTGGTAGGCCTTGAATTCATGTCCGTCGAGCATGCCGCCAGCCGCCTCGATGATGTCGAGGATCGTGGATCCGGCGGGCAGAAGGTGCACGCCCGGCTTCTTCACGCGGCCCGAGACGGAATAGGACCGCAGGCCCTTTCGGCCGTTTTTCTCAACTGAATTAAGAACTTCCGGCCCTTCCCTCATGATACGCGCGACCCAGTGCAGCGTCTCGACATTGTGCACGAGCGTCGGCTGGCCGAAGACGCCCACCTGCGCGACGAAGGGCGGACGGTGGCGCGGCTCGCCGCGCTTGCCCTCGATGCTCTCGATCATCGCGCTCTCTTCGCCGCAGATATAGGCCCCCGCGCCGCGGCGCAGGTCGATATAGTCTTTTTCCACAAGACCTGCGTCTTCCAGCGCCTTGATTTCAAGCTGCAAAATCTCGAGCACGGCCGGGTATTCGTCGCGCATGTAGATAAAACAGGTTTCCGCCTCCACGGCCCAGGCCGCGATCAGCATGCCTTCAAGAAAGACATGCGGTTCGCGCTCCAAGTAGTAGCGATCCTTGAAAGTTCCCGGCTCGCCCTCATCGCCGTTCACGGCAAGATAGCGCGGCCCTTCATTGGCACGCACGAAGCCCCATTTCTTGCCGGAGGGGAACCCCGCGCCGCCCAGCCCGCGCAGGCCGCTTTCGAGCACCGTTTCCTGGACGGAGTCCCAGTCGCCGTCCTCGCGCAACTGTGCCAGGACAGTGTAACCACCTGTTGAACGATACGCTTCAAGTGTCTGATA
The DNA here is from genome assembly GCA_003417655.1 of Rhodobacteraceae bacterium 63075. GTDB lineage: Bacteria > Pseudomonadota > Alphaproteobacteria > Rhodobacterales > Rhodobacteraceae > Lentibacter. Next base: position 125,742 of record QVMW01000010.1, on the reverse strand, counting down.
TTCGGGAATATGCGCGTGAGTATCGCCCGCCGCGATCGCCGCCTTGGTTTTTTCCACAGTGGCGTTATCCACATGGTTATGCCCAAGCTCGAGGACAGGCGCCGTATCACAGCGCCCCATGCAAGGCGCGCGCAGAACGCGCACTTCGGCAGGGTCAAGACCGTCTTCAAGCGCCTGCTTGAGCTCCTGCGCCCCGGCCAGCTCGCAGGACAGCGAGTCGCACACCCGGATCGTCAGAGCTGGCGGCGGTGTCTCACCTTCCTTTACAATGTCGAAATGCGCGTAAAAGCTCGCCACCTCGTAGATCTCCGCCTGCGCGATCCGCATTTCCTCGCCGAGCGCGCGCATGTGGGCGGCGGAGAGATGTCCGAAGCGATCCTGTATCTTGTGCAGGTATTCGATCAGCAGATCGCGGCGGCGCGGTGCATCGCCCAGAAGCGCCTGCACATCGGCCAGCGCGTCGTCATCGACCTGGCGGCCCTTGGGGGTATGCCGGCCCTTGCCCTTGCCCGATTTCCAGACGCCCTTGCGCTCATCCAGTCCCATGTCTCACCTCATCAGCACTCTTGCGCACACCCTAGACATTGCACCCGCCCCCCGAACACCCAAAAACGACATACGGCCAGCCCATAGCGCAGCGGCATGACCAAACTTTTGCCGCGGTCCTTGAAATGCCATATTATCCGGTAGTCTGAAGATCATCCAGTCCGTGTGCAGGAAGACCGATGTTCCCATTTGCCGTTGTGACCCTTTCGAACGCGGCGCTCTTGCTCGCAGCCGCCTTTCTCGGCGGGCCCTGGGCCTGGGCAGCCTTGCTCTATATTTCCCTTTTCACAGCCTTCATGGACCGGTTTGTCGCGCGGCTCACGCCCGGGATGACGGAGGGCGCGGAGTTTCCCTCCGGTGCCGTGTTTTCCGTCGGCCTCGGCCTGTTGCATATCGCGCTCCTGCTCGCCGCGATCCATGGCCTGTCGAACACCGCCATGAGCCTTCCCGAGCGGCTCGTCACCTTCGTCGCCTTTTCGCTCTTCTTCGGCCAGGTCTCGCATCCGAACGCGCACGAGCTGATCCACCGCAGCGGGCGCCTTGCCCGCCGGTTGGGGCGAATCGTCTATGGAACCATGCTTTACGGCCATCATGCCAGCACCCACGTCCTGGTTCACCATGCGCATGTCGGCACCAAAAAAGACCCCTGCACGGCCCGCAAGGGAGAAGGGTTCTACCGATATTTCCTGCGCGTCTGGCGCGCCGTCTTTGTCTCCGGGCTGAAAGCCGAGAACGCGCGCCGTGCCCGCGCGGTCTCCGTGCCGCGGCTTCATCCCTATCTTCTCGACCTCGCGGTCGGGATCGTCTCGCTGACGGCTGCCGTCTGGATTGGCGGGGCCATGGGCCTCGTCGCGCTGCTGGCAATGGCTCTTTATGCGCAGCTTCAGATCGCCATGGCCGACTACGTGCAGCATTATGGCCTTTTCCGCCGCATCCGGGAGAATGGAAAGCCCGAGCCGGTCGGCCCACAGCACTCCTGGAACACCCCGCATTGGTACAGCTCGGCCCTGATGCTCAACGCGCCGCGCCACTCGGATCACCATTTGAACCCCCAGCGCCCCTATCCCGCCCTGGCGCTCGATGAAGAAACCATGCCCACCTTGCCGCATTCCCTGCCGGTCATGGCGACCATCGCCCTCTTCCCGCCGCTTTACCGGCGTGTGATGAAACGTGAGCTGGCGAACTTGCCAGAAGATCACCGCGCAGCTTAGACTGTGGGCATGCGTTTTCTCCATCTCGTGATCTGTCTTTGCCTGACGGCCGGCGCCGCCCCTGCCGAGGAGCGCCTGAGCGGTGCGGAATTCGACGCTTTCACGCAAGGGCAGACCTTCACCTACGGCAATCGCGGCGGCCCTTACGGGGCCGAAGCCTATCTCGAAGATCGCCGCGTGCGCTGGTCCTTTCTCGATGGCGAATGCAAGGCAGGCTACTGGTATGAGACGAGCGACAGCCTGATCTGCTTCGTCTACGAGGACCGCCCCGATGACCCGCAATGCTGGTCATTCTACAAACGCGACGGTCGGCTGGTGGCTACTTTCGAGAACAACGGAAGATCGACGGAACTCTACCAGATCGACAAGTCCGACGAGCCGCTCCTGTGCCATGGCCCGAAAATCGGCGTCTGATCTCAGCGCAGGTTCGGAGGCTTGTCCGGGTCGCTTCCCGGCGCGATAATCTCGCGCTTGGCGGGCTCGGGAATGTCGAACCGGAGGCCGACACGTCCGAACCGTGCCCGCAAGCCCTCGTTTTCATCGAAGAACGCCACATCCATCACCATGCCCTCAAGCCCCGAGAACACAAGCGCCTCGCTCGCGGCCTTGGCCAGCGCGGCCTGCGCAGGCTCCCTGGCCCCGATGATCGCAAGCATCAGCCCGCCGCTCTCACGGCCGCACAGATAGGCCACGCTGGCCAGCCCTGCCGCACGGCCGAGCTTTGAATCAAGCGCATGGAGAAGCGCCTCCGGCACATCCGGCATGACGAGCGCACCCAACCCGTCCGAGGGGGCTTGCGGCTCGGGCGGCGCGGATGTGAGAGTTTCGGTCATCCACGTCATGGCCTCGGGCGGAAGCATGATCGCGGAGGGGGCGACCTCCGGGTTGAAGGTCAGTCCCACTCCCTCGCCCGAAAGCATCTGCGCCAGAATGCGCCCCGAGATCGCCGCATAGGGCGCGCCGCCGCCCGCAAACTGCGTCAGCCGCGCGGCCGTGTCGAACCCCAGCACGTAGCTCACACCTTCATGGGTGAACAGTCTCGGCTCGATGGACTCCTCCCCGGCCTCGGCTTCAAGCAGAATGTGGATCTCGCTGTCGGCAAGCAGGGAATAGAAGCTCAGGCGCAACTCGTCATCGTCCGGTTGCGCGTCCATGGCCTGATAGGCCCTGTCCAGAATTGTCTGCTCGCTCATCTCCGCGCCCTGTCACCTGTGGCGCAACTGGCGGCACTCGCCCGCAGCGCATGTTTTCGAGCCATCACCTAGTCCGCTGGCCCCCGCGCGACAAGCGTAAAGCAGGATCAAGGCAGGTTATTTCGACAATTATCGAAATATGACTTGTCTTGGCCGAATATTTCTATATTTCTACAATTATGAAAATGAATGATTCGACACCCGACCACGACCTGGCCATCGTCGCCTCGACATTCGCCGCCCTGGGCAGCGAACAGCGCCTGAACGTGCTGCGCACCCTCGTGCGCGCCGGCCCCGAGGGGCTCAGCATCGGGGATCTCGGCGCGCGGGCCGGCGTGTCGGGCTCCACGCTCACCCATCACATGAAGATCCTCTCGCAAGCGGGTCTCGTCACCCAGGCGCGCCAGGGCCGCAAGATCATCTGCGCCGCGGTTGCCTTCGACGAGCTGCGCAACCTGTCACAGTTCCTCCTGCGCGAATGCTGCGCCGACTTGCCGGACGACACATCACACGATCACTCTCAACCCGAAAGCACTCCCCATGACTGATCTCTCCTCCCCGAGCCCGAAGCGCTTTTCCTTAGGCAGGATCGACAAGGCCTGGCTTGCCCTTGCCGTGATCATACTCGCCGTCGCGATCTTCGGGTTCGACCACCTTCAGCCCATGCTGATCTCCGCTTTCTCAGCCCTGGGCCGGACCGCGCCCTACATCGCCTTTGCCGTCTTCGCCATTGCCTATCTCAAGGCCACGGGCGCCGAGAACCTGCTTGGAAAGGCTTTCGAGGGCCGCGAGGTCTACATGATCCTGATGGCCGCGCTTCTTGGCGGCCTCTCGCCCTTCTGCTCGTGCCAGGTCATCCCGTTCATTGCCGCCCTGCTCGCCGTCGGTGCGCCGCTTTCGGCGGTCATGGCCTTCTGGCTGGCCTCGCCGCTGATGGACCCGGCGATGTTCTCGATCACGGCAGGCGGCATCGGATTTGACTTTGCCATCGCCAAGACAGCCTCTGCCGTCGGCATCGGCCTTCTCGGCGGCGCCGGGACGATGCTCCTCAAGAACTCGGCGGTCTTTGCCAATCCCTTGCGTGAAAAACCCGCCACAGGCGGCTGCTGCAGCGCCAAGTCGCCCTTCTCCGAAAAGCCCCACTGGCGTTTCTGGGAGACCGCCGAGCGCCGCGTCGTCTTCCGCGACAACCTCGTTGAAAACGGCGTCTTCCTGCTCAAATGGCTGCTGCTGGCCTATACGCTCGAATATCTCATGGTCGCATTCGTGCCCGCCGAAGCCATCGCCACGGTTCTGGGCGGCGACGGACTTAGACCTGTCGTGCTCGGCGCGCTGGTCGGTGCCCCGGCCTATCTCAACGGCTACGCCGCCGTGCCGCTTGTCGCCGGGCTGCTCGAACAGGGCATGGCCCCGGGTGCCGCGATGTCCTTCGTGCTCGCAGGCGGCGTCTCCAGCATCCCAGCGGCCATTGCGGTCTGGGCGCTGGTGAAGCCCCGGGTCTTCGCGGCCTATCTGGGCTATGCCTTCCTCGGCGCCCTGATCGCAGGTATGACCTGGCAGGCAATCAGCTGATCTCAAGCGCTCCCTCAAAGAAGCCGCCCGTCTCACCGCGGGCGGCTTTCGTGTATTCAAAACCGCCAGGCCGCTTTGTCGTCATGCGCATACCCGTGATTGTCCGGCGCCATCATTCGACGCCGATTAGGACTTAATTTTGTCAAAAACCACTGTATAGTAAGGAGAAACAATAAAGCGGCCAGGCCGCAATTAATCAATCAACTCTTAGTAATCCTCGGTTACTAAGGCTTGGCCAGAGCAGAAACGGGGCCTCGATGCTCGAGTTCGACAATGTCAGCAAGTCCTTCTGGACGGGCACACAGCGCAAGGTGATCCTTGATCGGGTCTCAATGCGAGTGGAACTTGGCAATTCGCTCGGCATTCTCGCGCCCAACGGAACCGGCAAGACCACCCTCATCAACATGATGTCCGGCCTTGAAAAGCCCGACGAGGGCACGATCAACCGCGACTGCAAGGTGAGTTTTCCGCTCGGATTCATGGGCGGCGTCGTGGGGCGGCACTCCGCCGTCGAGAACAGCCGTTACATCGCCCGCCTCTACGGGCTCGACCCGGACTATGTGGAGGCCTTCTGCCGCTGGCTCTGCGGGCTTGGCGAGTATTTCGAGCAGCCTCTGGGAACCTACAGCTCGGGCATGCGCGCGCGGTTTTCTTTCGCGCTGCTGCTCGCCCTTGATTTCGACATGTATCTCATCGACGAGGGCATGCCCGCCTCGACCGATGTCGAGTTCAACAGAAAAGCTGGCGACATCCTGCGCGAGCGCCTGCGCACGACGACTGTCGTGATCGTCTCACACCAGCCGCAGACGCTCGAACGTTTCGCGCGCTCCGCCGCCGTGCTGCATAACGGCCAGTTGCACATGTTCGACACCCTTGAAGAAGCGAAACAGCTCTATGACTACCAAACCCAAAGCTAGGAAGTTTCGCATCCGCCGCACGGGCGAAAGCCCCGCTGCTGCCCGCGCGCCCCAGGGCGACACCGGCCACGACACCGGCCACGACACCGGCCACGAGCAGGAGCCATCCGGGAACGCTGTGCCCGAGACGACGCCCCCTCGGACGCCCGCCCGCGAGGGCGACGTCTCCTCCGCACGCGAGACCAAGGCCGAAACCGACATTGACGCCATCCGCAAGGAAGGGCTCACGGGGCGCCAACTGCGCATGGCGCGCCGCATGGCCCAGAAGCACGGTCTCGCCCCGATTTCCGACTTTGATGCCGTGCGGCAGTTGCGCATGAAGGGGATCGATCCGTTCCAGTCCGCCAACATGCTCGAACTGGTCGTCCCAGGCAAAGACGAAAGCGAGGCATCCGCCCCCGAGGAGGCCGACCCCAATCCCGGCATGGGAAAAATCCAGCTTCCGCAAACGATCAAGGCAGATACGGCCAAGGTGCCCTCGACCGAGCTTTACACGAACGAGCGTCGCATCGCCGAAATCAGTGATATCCAGCGCGACATCGCCAAGCGCCGCCGGAAACGTCTTGTTCTGCTGCTCGCACGGCTGACGGCCTTCGTTTTCCTGCCCACGATCCTCGCGGGCTGGTATTACTACGTGATCGCAACGCCGATGTATGAAACCAAGACCGAGTTTCTCATCCAGCAAGCCGATGGCGGCGGTGGCGGAGGCGGCCCGCTGAGCGGGCTCATCCCCTCGCAGCTTGCCAACAGCCAGGAGAGCATTGCCGTCCAGTCCTACCTGACATCGAAAGACGCGATGATCCGCCTCGATGAGGAGCTTGGCTACAAGGAGCATTTCTCGCGGCCCGAGATCGACCCGATCCAGCGCCTCGAAGAAGAGGCCACGAACGAGGCTGCGCACAAGATCTACAAGAAGAACGTGAAGATCGGCTACGATCCCACCGAAGGGGTCGTGCGCATGGACGTTGTCGCCGCCGATCCCCAGATTGCGACCGATTTCGCCAAGGCGCTCATCGGCTATGCCGAGGAGCGTGTCGACGCCCTCAGCCAGCAGATCCGCAACGACGCCATGCGCGATGCGCGCACAAACCTGGAGACAGCGCGTCAAGAGCGTCAGGAGGCCCAGGAGCGGCTGATCCGCCTTCAGGAAGTCTACAGCGCGGATCCGACGGAACAGCTCGCCGCCCTGCGCTCGCAAATCACGACATACGACCAGGAATTGCTGGAAAAGCGCCTGGCCTTGCAAGCCCTGCTCGACAATCCGCGCCCGAACCAGGCCAAGGTCGACGGTGCGCGCGGTGACGTGCGGCGGCTTGAAAACTTGCTCGACGAGCTCAGAGCCCGCATGGTCGAGCCCGATGATTCCGGCCTGTCGCTCGTTCAGCAGAGCAGCGAGATCGAACTGGCCCGCGCGGACCTCGCGAGCGCGGATGCCTTCCTGCAATCGGCCCTGCAGGGCGAGAAACAGGCCGCGCTCGAAGCTGGCCGCCAGGTGCGCTACCTGACGGTCCCGGTGCGCCCCATCGCCTCCCAGGCACCCACCTATCCACGCAGTTTCGAGAACACGATGCTGGCCTTCCTGATCTTCTCGGGCATCTATCTCATGGTTTCGCTGACCTCCTCGATCCTGCGCGAACAGGTTTCAAACTGAGCGCAGTTCCCCTTTCGCCGCCGCCGGTTTGCCGCTATCGAAGGCGGCAAAGACGAGAGCGAACCCAAGAGCAGACATGAGCACACCTCTTCAGACCTCCAAACCGAACACATGGGCCTTCCTGCGCGACGCGATGATCACGCCCACCGGCTTTCGCGAATACGATGCGCGCTGGAAATATCCCGATGAGATCAACCTGCCCGGCATGACGGCGCTCGGCCTCGGCCTCGGCACGCAGATGCACGCCCGTGGCATCCCGCCCGTCATCGCCGTCGGCAACGATTACCGGGACTACTCGCTCAGCATCAAGCAGGCGCTCATTCTCGGGCTGGTGCAAGCGGGCATCCACGTCAGGGATATCGGACCGGCCGTCTCCCCGATGGCCTATTTCTCACAGTTTCACCTCGATGCGCCCGCGGTTGCCATGGTTACCGCGAGCCACAACCCCAACGGCTGGACCGGCGTGAAGATGGGCTTTGAACGCCCGCTCACCCATGGCCCGGACGAAATGGCCCAATTGCGCGATATCGTTCTCGAAGGGCGCGGCCAGCCGCGCGACGGCGGCAAATACGAGGTCGTGGATGGCGTGCGCGAGGCCTATATCGACGATCTCGTCGGCGATTTCAAAATGTCCCGCAAACTGCGCGTCGTCTGCGCCACCGGAAACGGCACCGCCTCGGCCTTCGCGCCGGAGGTCTTCGAGCGCATCGGCGTCGAAGTCATCCCGTCTCACAACGAGCTCGACTATACCTTCCCCCATTACAACCCCAACCCAGAGGCCATGGAAATGCTCCACGACATGTCGGCCTCGGTCAAACAAAGCGGAGCGGATTTCGCGCTCGGCTTTGATGGCGACGGCGATCGCTGCGGCGTGGTCGATGACGAGGGCGAGGAGATCTTCGCCGACAAGGTCGGCGTCATCATGGCGCGCGATTTGTCCAGGCTCTACCCAAACAGCACCTTCGTCGCGGATGTCAAATCCACGGGCCTCTTCGCCGCCGATCCGGAGTTGCAAAAGCATGGCGCAAAGGCTGATTACTGGAAAACCGGCCACAGCCACATGAAGCGTCGCGTCCACGAGATCGGCGCGCTGGCGGGCTTCGAGAAATCGGGGCACTACTTTCTCGCCGAGCCCGTGGGCCGGGGCTATGATTGCGGCCTGCGCGTCGCCGTCGAGATCTGCAAGCTGATGGACCGCAACCCGGGGCTCAAGATGTCGGACCTGCGCCGCGCCCTGCCCACCACCTACGCGACGCCGACGATGTCGCCCCATGCCGCCGACACCGAGAAATACGATATTCTCGACCGGCTCGTCGCCAGGCTCGTCGCCAAGCACGCTGCAGGCGAAACCATCGCAGGCAGACCCATCAAGGAGGTGGTCACTGTCAACGGCGCGCGCGTCATTCTCGACAATGGCTCATGGGGCCTCGTGCGCGCCAGCTCGAACACGCCCAACCTCGTTGTCGTCTGCGAAAGCGCGGAGAGCGAGGCAGAGATGCGCGCCATCTTCAAGGACATCGATACGGTCATCCGCACGGAGCCGGGCGTCGGCGACTACGACCAGATGATCTAAAGCGTTGCGCCTTTAACCTGAGACATCAGATAAAGGCGAAGCGCGTGCTCCGTTCGAGCGTAGCACCGCGCCCTGCCAAGAGCAGCGTTGCAGGTTCTTGGCGGGACGCTTTAGGCGACTTCATCTGGCGCGCCGTCCTGACAAATGAAGATGCTGCCTGGCCCTTTTTCTTGCCGCAAATATCCCGGCCTCTCGCGCATCGCTGCGCGATACGCTGCCGGCTTCGCGGTGGCTGCGCCACACGCTGAAGGGGGGTCGTCATTGGAAGCGCCATTGGTCCGAGCGACAATGGCGACGGGAGCAGCGCTCCCCCGGCGGATCGGATTTGGCGCAGCCAAATCCGAATTCAGGCAGCCACAAGCCCCCGCCCCTTGAGCAAGGCCTCGACACCGGGCATCCGCCCGCGAAACGCGGTGTAAAGCTCCGCCGCCTCGCGCGCGCCGCCGGCGCTGAGAATATTCTCCTCCAGCGCCCGCGCCAGACCGGCGTCGAAGGGATCGCCCTTCTCCTCGAAGGCCGCGAAGGCATCGGCATCCATCACCTCCGACCACATGTAGGAATAATACCCGCTCGAATAGCCGTCCCCCGCGAAAACATGGGCGAAATGCGGCGTCGCGTGCCGCATGGTGATCGCCCGCGGCATGCCCATCTCGGCCAGAATCTCGGCCTGCCGCGCCATCGGGTCCGACGGGGCCTCGCCGTCATGGAAATCCAGATCGACCAGCGCCGAGGCCACGTATTCCACGGTCTGAAAGCCCATGTCGAAAGTCGCCGCGCCGAGGACCTTGTCCAACAGCGCTTTCGGCATCGGCGCGCCCGTCTCGTAATGGGTGGCGAAGCGCTCCAGGACGTCTGGCACTTCCAGCCAATGCTCGAAGAGCTGGCTCGGAAGCTCCACGAAATCACGCGCGACCGATGTGCCTGAAATGCTCTCATAGGTCACGTCCGAAAGCATCTGGTGCAGCGCATGGCCGAACTCGTGAAAGAGCGTGCGCGCATCGTCATAGCTCAGCAGCGCCGGATCGCCCCCCGCAAAATTGCACACGTTGATGACGATCGGGGCCTGCTTCTCGGGGACCTTTGCCTGCGCCCGCATCGCCGAACACCACGCGCCTGACCGCTTGCCGCCCCGCGCGAAATAATCGCCAATGAAAACAGCCATGTGCTCACCCGCGCGCGTCACTTCCCAGGCGCGGCAATCGGCGTGGTAAAGCGGCAGGTCGAGCGGCCTGAACTCCAGCCCGAAGAGCCTGCGCGCGCAGTCGAACGCCGCCTCGATCATCCGCTCGAGCTGGAAGTAGGGCTTCACCTCCGCCTCATCCAGATCATGCTCCGCCTCGCGCCGCCGCGCCGCGTAGTAGCGCCAGTCCCAGGGCTCCAGCGCGGCGTTCACGCCGTCTTCGCACATCATTGCCGCGAGCACCTCAGCATCCGCATCCGCCTGCGCTTTCGCCGGCTCCCAGACATCTTCCAGCAATCGGCGCACCGCCGCAGGGCTGCCCGCCATCTCGGTTTCCAGCTTGTAAGCCGCGAAGCTCTCGTAGCCGAGCAGCCCCGCGCGCTCTTCGCGCAGCGCGAGGATCTCCGCGCAGATCGCGCGGTTATCCGTCTCCCCGCCATTCGCGCCGCGCGAGCCCCATGCCTCAAAGGCCTTGCGCCGCAGATCGCGGCGCGGCGAGAATTGCAGGAACGGCACGATCAGCGAGCGCGACAGGGTGATGGCCGGTCCACCGGCCCCTTTCTCCGCGCCCGCCGCCCGCGCCGTGTCGATCACGAATTGCGGCAGCCCTTCGAGCTCCGCCTCGCTCAGCTCCATGAACCAGTCCCGCTCGTCGGCGAGCACGTTCTGCGTGAAAGCGGTGCCCAGCTCTGCCAGCCGCGCCTTGATCGCGCTCATGCGCTCGGCCTCTGCTCCCTCCAGCGCCGCGCCGGCGCGCACGAAACCGCGCCGCGTGAGCATCAGGACACGCTGCTGCTCGGGCGTCAGCCCCAGTCCATCGCGCGCCTGCCAGACGGCCTCGACGCGTTCGAAAAGCGCCTTGTTGGACGTGATCCGCGAGAAATGCGCCGCGAGTTTCGGCGAAAACTCCCGCTGAAGCGCCTCTCGCTTCGGGTTGCTGTCCGCACCGGCCACCGTAAAGAACACCGAAAGCACCTTGTCGAGCGCGCGGCCCGCGCCTTCCAGCGCTTCGATCACGTTCCCGAAATCCGCCGCGCGCGGATCGCTCGCGATGGCCGCGATCTCTGCCTCGTTTTCTGCCAACGCCGTTTCAAGGGCCGGGGAGAAATCCCCGTCATCAATCCTGTCGAACGGGGCGATGCCGAAAGGCGTGTCCCATGTCTCGAGTAGCGGGTTGGTCATGCTTTCTTTCCTTCCTCACCAGAGTCGCCGCAAACCGAGCAATCGCCCCGCCGTTGCAGCCCGATCTTGCGGCTTTCGCCGTAAAGCCCATCATAAATCAGCATCTCGCCGCGCGTGACCTGCCCCGCCCCTGTGATGAGCTTCACCGCCTCCAGCGCCATCATGGAGCCGATCACGCCGGGCAGCGGGCCGACAACGCCCGCCTCCGCGCAGGACGGCGCAAGCCCCGGCGCGGGCGCTTCGGGAAAGACGCATTCATAGCACGGTCCGCCGCGCGCAGGGTCAAAGACCGAAAGCTGCCCCTCCCACTGCGCCAGCGCGCCGGAGACGAGCGGCTTGCCAAGGCGGGCTGCCATGCGGTTGCTCAGGTAGCGCGTGTCGAAATTGTCGGTCCCGTCGATGATGACGTCATATTCCGCGAAAAGCGCCTCCGCGATGTCGCTCTCCAGCCTGCGCTTGTAGGGCTTCACGACGACATAGGGGTTCACCGCCAGCATCGCCGCCTCGGCCGAATGGACCTTGGGTTCGCCGATCATCTCGTCGCGATGGATCACCTGCCGCTGCATGTTGCTGTTGTCGACCACGTCGTCATCGATCACCCCGATCTGCCCGACACCCGCCGCCGCGAGGTAGAGCATGACCGGCGAGCCGAGCCCGCCCGCGCCGATGATGAGCACCTTGGCCTGCTTGAGTTTTTTCTGCCCGGGCCCGCCGAGCTCGCGCAGCACGATATGCCGCGCATAGCGCTCCAGCTCGGTCTCGCCGAATGTACCGCTGGCCTGGCCTGAAACCTCCGGCGCGGTGTCTCCTTCCTGCGCCATCGCCCGCAAGCGCCCGAGGCCCAGCACATAAACGGCGACGAGCAGGGCCACGCCGCCAAGGATCGCCAGCGGCGCAGGCTCACCGCCGGGCCGCAGCAGCTCGAGCCCGAGCCCGACAAGGAACACCGCGCCGATCGCTCCCCACTGAGCGCGCGGCGGCCAGCCGAACCGCCGCCCGAGCGCCCAGATTATCAGCGATAGCCCGAGAACCAGCAGCATCTCAGCCCTGCCCCGTCGAGCCGAAGCCGCCTGTCCCGCGCGCGGTCTCGCTCAAATCGTCCGCCAGCTCGAAACTGGCCTGCACCACCGGCGCGACAACCATCTGCGCGATCCGCGCACCATGGCTGACGGTAAAGGGCGCATCGCCTGCATTCATCACGATCACGCCCAGCGGCCCGCGATAATCCGCATCTATCGTGCCGGGGCTGTTTGGCAGGGTGATCCCGTGCTTGAGCGCGAGCCCCGAGCGCGGCCTGAGCTGCACTTCGTAGCCTTGCGGAATTTCCAGCCGCAGCCCCGTCGGCACGAGCGCCCGCCCGCCCGGCGCGATCACGATCTCTCCGCGATCAGGCAGGTTCGCGCGGATATCCGCCCCGGCAGCTCCCGCGCTCTCGTAGGATGGCAGGCCCAGCGCAGAGTCCGCGTCTTCCTGCCGGATGACTTTCACAATGACCACGTCCCACCCTTCTTCTTGGCAAAAATACCCAAATCCTAGGCCAGCGCCTGGGCGATCCGCTCCGCCAGCTTGCGCGCAACCTCGGATTTGCCCATGCGCGGCCAGTCTTCCACGCCGCTCTCCGAGATGAGATGCACGGCATTCTCCTCGCCCCCCATGATCCCCGTCTCGGGGCTCACATCATTGGCCAGGATCCAGTCGCAGCCCTTGCGCTTGCGCTTGGCGGTCGCATTGGCGATCACATCGTCGGTCTCGGCGGCAAAGCCGACGACAAGCCGGGGCCGCCCCGCTTTCATCGCGCTCACCTGCGCCAGGATGTCGGGGTTCTCCGCGAACTCCAGGACCGGCAGCTCTCCGTCCTGCTTCTTGATCTTCGAGCCGCTTTCGCGCTTCACGCGCCAGTCGGCCACGGCGGCGGCAAAGACACCCGCATTCACGGGCAAGGCACTCTCGACCGCCTCCAGCATCTGCGCCGCGCTTTGCACGGCAATGACGTCGACGCCCTCGGGCGGCGGCGTATCCGCTGGCCCGGTGATGAAGACAACCTCCGCGCCAAGGGATGCAAGCGCCGCGGCGATGGCGGTGCCTTGCGCGCCCGAGGAGCGGTTGGCGATATAGCGCACCGGGTCGATCGGCTCATGCGTCGGCCCCGATGTCACGAGGATGCGCTTGCCTTTGAGCGGCCCATCCGTGAGCGCAGCCTGAACCGCCTCGACGATCTCGCCCGGCTCGGCCATGCGCCCCGGGCCGAACTCGCCGCAGGCCATGTCGCCCTTGTCGGGGCCGACCACGCGGATGCCATCGCCTTTCAGCGTTGCAAGGTTGCGCCGCGTCGCCGCGTGCTCCCACATCCGCACGTTCATCGCCGGGGCGATCATCACGGGCGTATCCGTCGCCATCAAGAGCGTGCTGGCCAGATCATCCGCATGGCCGCCCGCCATCTTGGCCATCAGGTCCGCCGTCGCGGGCGCGACGACGATCAGGTCGGCCACGCGACTGAGGTTGATATGGCCCATCTCGGCCTCGTCCGTGAGATCGAAGAGGTCGGTATAGGCCTTCTCGCCGGCCAGCGCCGAAACCGAGAGCGGCGTGACGAATTCCTGCGCCGCGCGGGTCAGGACAGGCGTCACCGCAGCGCCGCGCTCCTTGAGGCGGCGGATCAGCTCGAGGCTCTTGTAGGCGGCGATCCCGCCACCGATGATCAAAAGTATCCTCTTGCCAGCCAGCATCGCGGCCTCCGAACAATCAAAGTGTCCTCAAGAGTTAGTCGGTCGCACCGCCAAACTCAATGGCGCTCAGTCTTTCCCGAAAGCATCGCAGGGGTCGCCCCGCTCGGGGCTGGGCGCATCCGTCAGCACCCGGTCGAACACCCCCTTGGGCACCGCGCCCGCCTCGCCCAGCCCAATCGAGATAACGGAAAGCTCCGGTGCACCGCGCCTCAGGACAGCAGGCGCGCCCCAATCCTTGCGGGCATGGCCATTGCCGGTGATCACGGCCACCGGCCCGCCCTCCTGCTCGTAGGCGCGCAGGATCGCCCGCGCCAGCGCCGCGTCCCGCATCCGCTGCAAGGAGACGAGCACCGGCAGCATCTCGGCCGGCATCGCGTTGCAATGCGCCTCCTGCTGCGCCGCCTCGCGCGCGGCCTGCTCGGCCTCCTCCAGAGGCTCCGAGAGGCCCCATTTCTCCGCCTGCTCCCCGAAGGACACCGCAACGCCAGCTTCCATCGCCGCCCGCGCTGCGGGCCTGTCGATCAGCGCACCATGAAGCGCGAGCCCCTGCGCCGCCTCGAAAACCGGCTGCCAGAACGTCACGTCCTCGGCGGCGCGGCCCCACCAGTCGAGCCTCTGCGCCAAGTCCTCGCCCGCGCCCGGCGTATCCAGCACATGCACCTCGCCGTCAGGGATCATCTCGAAGACGACCGCCGAGGGCGCGATCTGCGCGATCAGGCGGGCCTGGGTCTCGTGGTGGTGCGGATTGTCGTGCCGCTCGCCGATAAAGTAGACATCGGCCTCGGGCAGGCTATCGGCCCGCGCACCGGGGCCCGAAAGAATCAGGACCATGGCGGCCATAGCGATACGAAGCATCTTTTTCTCCATGTTTGCAGTGATGGCTGGCGGGATGCTGGCAGTTGCCCGTCTGCCTAGGGCAAGTGTGCTGAAAGCACAATCTCCCCGGCGCAGGCGTTAACCAATTCTAAACCACGCCGGCCTAACCGTTAACCAAAGCGTCCCGCCAAAAACCTGCAACGCTGCTTTTGGCGGGGCGAAGTGCAAGATTTGAACGGAGCACGCGCTCCGCCTTTATCTGATATCTCAGGTTAAAGGCGGAACGCTTTATTCCGAAGTGAGAACGAGGGCGAGATGGTCGCGCGCACCTATACAGTGGCATTCGAAGGGGTCGAGGCGCGCCCTGTCGAAGTGCAATGCGCGGTCACACCGGGCCTGCCCGCCTTCTCCATCGTCGGACTGCCCGACAAGGCCGTCTCCGAGGCGCGCGACCGCGTGCGCGCCGCATTGTCGGCCCTGTCCATCGCCCTGCCCTCCAAGCGCCTGACGATCAACCTCTCGCCCGCCGACTTGCCCAAGGAAGGCAGTCATTTCGACCTGCCGATCGCCCTCGCCCTGCTCTCGGCGCTCGAAATCCTGCCCTCCGATGCGGTCGAAACCATCACAGCACTCGGCGAGCTCTCGCTCGATGGCGCCCTCGTGCCGGTCATCGGGGCGCTGCCCGCCGCGCTTGCGGCGGCTGAGGCCGAGCGCAGCCTGATGTGCCCCGAAGCCTCCGGCGCGGAGGCGGCCTGGGTCGATGCCGCGCAGGTGATCGCCCCTTCCAACCTCTTGCATGCAATCCAGCATCTCACCGGCCAGATGCCGCTCCCGCCGGCGCAACCCGGCGAGGTGCAGAGCGAAGACGGCCTGAGGGACCTGCGCGATGTGAAAGGCCAGGAGCGAGCCAAGCGCGCGCTGGAGATCGCCGCCGCGGGCCGCCATCACATGATCATGATCGGCACGCCCGGCGCGGGCAAATCCATGCTCGCCGCGCGCATGCCCACGATCCTGCCGCCGCTCACCGCTTCGGAGGCGCTGGAAACCTCCATGATCCACTCGCTCTCCGGCCTCATCGAAGAAGGCGGTATCTCCCGCACGCGCCCCTTCCGCGAGCCGCATCACACTGCCTCCATGGCCGCCATCGTCGGCGGCGGCCGCAGCGCCAAGCCGGGTGAGATCAGCCTCGCGCATAATGGCGTTTTGTTCATGGACGAATTTCCCGAGTTTCCCCGCGCCGTGCTGGAAACCCTGCGCCAGCCCGTCGAAACCGGCGAAGTCGTCGTCAGCCGCGCGAATGCCCATGTGCGCTATCCCTGCCGCTTCCTGCTGATCGCGGCGGCCAACCCCTGCAAATGCGGCTATCTCTTCGATCCGGCCCGCGCCTGCCCGCGCGTCCCCGGCTGCGGCGAGGATTACCTGGGGCGCATTTCCGGCCCGCTGATGGACCGTTTCGACCTGCGCCTCGATGTGCCGCCTGTCTCGCTGGATGATCTCGACCTCCCCGCCTCCGGGCCAAGCTCAGGGGAGGTCGCCGCGAATGTCTCGCGCGCCCGGGCCGCACAACAGGAGCGCTTCCAGGGGCGCGCGGAAACCCACCTCAACGCCGATGCCGAAGGCGGCCTGCTCGAAGAGATCGCCGCGCCCGACAGCGAGGGCAAGGCGCTGCTCAGCCGGGTCGCGGACCGCTTCGGGCTCACGGCGCGCGGGTATCACCGTGTCCTGCGCGTCGCGCGCACGATCGCCGATCTGGCCGACGAGCCCGCCGTGCGCCGGCCCCATATCGCCGAAGCGGTGAGTTTCCGCGTCAGCGGGTTGAGCGAGACGTGATCCAACCCGCGATCTCTTCCAGGCTGCGCCGCGCCTCGGGCAAGGTGTTGTGAAACATCGGCCAGACATGCGGCAGATCATGCTCAACAGTGAGGCGCACATCCACGCCCTGCGCGTCGAGCCGCTCGGCCAACCTGACACTGTCGTCGCGCAAGATCTCCGTGTCGCCCACGGTGAGCCAGACGGGGCAAGCCCCGGTGAAATCGGCAAAAAGCGGTGAACAGCGCGGATCGCGCGGGTCTGCATCGCCCAGGTAGTAGCGTTTCATGTCCTCGGTCCGGCTGACGGGAAGAAGCGCGTCGGCCTCGGCATTCTCCGCGATGCTCCGGCTTGTGAAGGTCATGTCGGTCAGCGGCGAAAGCGCGAAAAGCCCCGCGGGCTGATCGAGCCCGAGGCGGCAAATCTCGCCCAGAAGGGCCAGCGCGAGCCCGCCGCCTGCACTGTCGCCTCCGATGAGGATCTGCGAGGCGTCAAGAACGTCGTCCAGAAGCGCGCGATAGACAGCGACGGCATCCTCCACGGCAGCGGGAAAGGGATGCTCCGGCGCCTTGCGATAATCGGGCAGAACGGCCCGGCATTTCGCCAGGGCGCAAAGCCTGGCAACCATCGTCTTGTGGGTCTGCGGCGAGCCCATCACGTAGGCCCCGCCGTGCAAGTAGAGCAGCACGGTGTCGCCATCGCCGTCCACGGCGCTCACGTCCAGCGTCACCACGCCTCCACGCTCCCCCGGCGCATAATGCGCCTCGCGTGGGCCGCGGAAGAACCACCGGGCTTGCTGCTCGAACCTGCGCCGCAGCTTCAGCGGGTCCTGCTCGCGGGCGAGCTGCGGCTTCTCCACCCGCCTGAGCCAGAGGTTCATGGCCCGCGTTCTCAGGCTCGGCCGGTTCACGCCCGGCGCGCCTCGATCGCTTCCCAGATTTTCTGAGTGATGTTCACGCCGTCAAAGCGTTCGAGTTCCTGGATGCCCGTGGGCGATGTCACGTTGATCTCGGTCAGATACTCGCCAATCACGTCGATCCCGACGAAGATCTGCCCTTTCTCGCGCAGAAGAGGCCCGATCCGCGCACAGATTTCACGGTCGCGTTCCGACAGGGCAACCTTTTCGGGGCGCCCGCCCACATGCATGTTGGAGCGCGTCTCGCCCTTGGCGGGCACGCGGTTGATCGCGCCGACGGGCTCGCCGTCCACGAGGATCACCCGCTTGTCGCCCTTGCTGACATCGGGCAGAAACTTCTGCGCGATGAGCGGCTCGCGGCTGAAGCCCGTGAAAAGCTCGTGCAGCGAGGTCAGGTTGCGGTCATGCGCGTCAAGCCGGAACACCCCCGCGCCGCCATTGCCGTAAAGCGGCTTGAGGATCATGTCGCCATGGGCCTCCTTGAAGGCCTTGAGATCGTCCAGCTCCCGCGCGATCATCGTCGGCGGGGTGAGGTCGGGAAAGTCCAGAACCAGCAGTTTTTCGGGGTAGTTGCGCACCCAGAAAGGATCATTCACAACCAGCGTGTGCGGGTGAATGCGCTCCAGCAGATGCGTGGTGGTGATGTAGAACATGTCGAAAGGCGGGTCCTGGCGCAGCCAGACCACGTCGAAATCCGACAGGTCCACATCGGTCTCGTCGCCCAGCGTGAAGTGATTGCCCACCTCGCGGCGCAGCTCCAGCGGCCAGCCCCGCGCCATGATACGCCCTTCGCGATAGCTCAGCCGCTCGGGCGTGTAGTAGAACAGCTCGTGCCCACGCGTCTGCGCCTCCTCGGCAATCCTGAAGCTGCTGTCGGCATCAATGTCGATCGGCCCGATCGGGTCCATCTGGAAAGCGATTTTCATGGCGCGCCCTTTGCGGTCTGTCCCGCCATAGATGGCGCAACTTCACCGCCGGTTCAATGCCGTTACGCATGGCTAGCCACCGAAAGCGTTCTCGATGATCTCGCAGGCCCCGGCCTCGTTCACCAAAGCCACGTCGATCCGCATCTCGCTCAGGCTGCCGCGCGCGAGCCCGCCGGCATATTCCTCTGCCGCCTGTGCGATACGCGCCATCTGATCGGGGCGAATCCGCTGCGCGGCCGAAGCGAAGCAGCGGGCGCGCTTGACCTCGGCAAAGACGGTGAGCTCTCCCTTCGTCACGATCAGGTCGATCTCGCCGCCCTCGCCGCGCCAGCGGGCCTCGACAAGCTCATATCCCGCGGCCTCATAGCTGCGCCGCGCGATCTCCTCGGCCGCGCGCCCGGCATTATAGCTGCGCCGCCCGCGGCGCTTTTTCGTCTGCGTGTCGAACCCGTCAGGGCGCGCGTATGTCGCTCCAAAATCCAATGGCATGGTGTTACGATAGGCCAAAAACCCTAACGGTCAATGAACAGGTTCGGGCATCCTTAACGCCCGCCGATCTCGAGGCCCATCTGATAGATCCTGCGCCGTTTCGCGCCGGTTTCGGCGGCCAGCGTATCAGCCGCGTCGCGCAAGCTCATCGTTTCGAGCATTTGCGCAAGACGCAGCCGCAACGCCTCATCGCTCATCTCTGCCGCCCTGCCTTCCTCGATCAGCACGACGATCTCGCCCTTTACGGCCTCGTCCTTCATCTGCGCGGCCAGCTCCGCAAGTGTCCCGCAGCGCACCTCCTCGAAGCGCTTGGTCAACTCGCGGCAGACACGCGCAGCGCGGCCCTCACCGAGGATTTCCGCCGCGTCCGAGAGCATCGCGCCGACACGCTTGGGCGATTCGTAGAACACCAGCGTCCCGGCGGCCCCGCGCAACGCTTCCAGTGCCTTCTTACGCGCCCCGCCCGCATTCGGAAGGAACCCCGCGAAGGTGAATCTGTCCGTCGGCAGCCCGCCCAGCGTGAGCGCGGTGATGACAGCCGAGGGCCCCGGCGCTGAGGTGACAAGATATCCGGCCTGCTGCGCCTCGCGCACGAGATGATAGCCCGGATCAGCAATCATCGGCGTACCCGCTTCCGAAGCGTAGGCAACAGATTGCCCATCGCCGAGCGCCGCCAGAAGCCTGGCGCGTGCGCCCTTTCCGCTGTGGTCGTGATACGCCACGATCCGGCGCCCGCCCAGCGGCACACCGTGGATTTCCATCAGTTTCCTGAGGCTGCGCGTGTCCTCGGCTGCAAGCACATCGGCGCTGGCGAGCACATCGAGGGCGCGCAGGGTGATGTCACGCGCGGTCCCGATCGGGGTCGCCACGAGGTAAAGCCCCGCGGCAAGCTCGACTTCTTTGTGATTCACCACTGGACCCCCAAGCCTCGACGTTTATGATCCCTGCCGAACCAATCGGCCTCTCGCGGCGTCGGTGACCCGGCGTTCGCATTGGCCTCAGGGAGAGAGAAGTAACTCATGTTTGCCGTTTTCCGTGCCATCCGCAAGCCGTTCATCCGCCTGTCCGTGCTCTTCAGCTTTCTGTGGCTCGCAGCCTGTGACGATGTCACGATGAGCCTGCCGTCCACGGGCGGAAACATCAACACCGGTGAGCCTGTTCCCGTCGCTCTTCTGGTGCCGCGTGGGAGCGCCATTTCCGGCGATGACGTCGTCGCGGCGTCGCTTGAAAACGCCGCGCGCCTCGCGGTGAGCGACCTGCAGGGTGTCGAGGTCGACCTTCGGGTCTATTCAACCGCCGGAGAGGCCGGCGAAGCAAGCATCGCCGCCAAGCAGGCCGTTGCCGACGGTGCCGAAATCATCATCGGACCGCTGCGCGCGGAATCGGCCAATGCGGCAGCCGTCGCCGTGGCCGGCAAGGGCGTCAACGTGCTCAGCTTCTCGAACAACACGACGATCGCCGGCGGCAATCTCTTCGTGCTGGGATCGACCTTCCAGAACACCGCGAACCGGCTGATGGGATATGCCGTCCGCCAGGGCAAGGACCGTGTCGTCGTCATCCATGACACGGAGATCGGCGGGCAGCTCGGCAAGACCGCGATCAGCAATGCCATCGCCCGCAATGGCGGCACGCTTGTCGGCTCGGTCGGCTACGAGCTCTCCCAGGAAGGGGTCCGCGCAGCAGTTCCCAAGGTCAAATCGGCCGTGAACTCGGGCAATGCCAATGCCGTCTTCCTGACCTCGACGAGCAACGCCGCCCTGCCCTTCTACGCCCAGTTCCTGCCCGAGGCGGGCATCCGCAACGAGACAACTCAGTATATCGGCCTGTCGCGCTGGGATATCCCGGCACAGACGCTGTCCCTGCCCGGCCTTCAGGGCGGCTGGTTCTCCCTGCCCGACCCGGGCACATCGGCGCAATTCTCCACGCGCTACAGCAGCGCCTACGGCAGCGCGCCGCATCCGCTGGCATCGCTGGCCTATGACGGTGTCGCGGCGGTGGGCGCGCTTGCCAAGAGCGGCAATCGCGATGCGCTGTCCGCGGCCTCGCTCACCCAGGGTGCCGGCTTCCAGGGCGCCACGGGGATCTTCCGCCTGCGGCCCGACGGCACGAATGAACGCGGGCTCGCCGTCGCCCGGATCGAGAACAACCAGGTGTCCATCATTGACCCAGCCCCATCCGCGTTCGCCGGCGCAGGCTTCTGAGCCGAGCGTCACGTTCGAACTGCCGCCCGCTCCAGCGGAGCTGATATGCCCGCCGGAGCAGATCATAGACCATGCCGAGCTTGCGCGCGGCCTCGCGGAGGCAGCGCGCGCCGCGCCTGACGAAGCCGCGCTGCGCAAGCTGGCAGTCGAAACGCTGCTGGCCGCGCGCAAGTCCGGCATGGACAGGATCGCCGAGGCTTTCGGACAGGCGCCGCTCAAGGCGCGGCGCACGGTCGCGGCTTATAGCTGGCTGACGGATTGCATTGTCACCGCCACTTTCGCGCTCGTCTCGCAAGCGCTTCACCCGGTCGCCAAGGACGCCCGCAACGAAGAACTCGCCCTGCTCGCCGTCGGCGGTTACGGGCGCGGGGAAATGGCCCCGCAGTCAGATGTCGATCTGCTCTTCCTGCAAGGCAAATCCATCACCCCCCGCGCCGAAAAGGTGATCGAGGCGATGCTCTACATCCTGTGGGACCTGCGCCTCAAGGTCGGCCATTCCAGCCGCACGATGAAGGATTGCCTCACGCTGGGCGCGGAGGATTTCACCATCCGCACCGCGCTTCTCGAACAGCGCTACATCGCCGGGGACAGGGCGCTTGCAGAGCAGCTTGCCGAGCGGCTCGAGAAAGACCTGTTCAAGGGAACCGAACAGGAATTCATCACCGCCAAGCTCTCCGAACGCGACGAGCGCCACGAGCGGCAGGGCGAACGTTACGTCGTGGAGCCCAACGTCAAGGAAGGCAAGGGCGGGCTGCGCGATCTGCAATCGCTCTACTGGATCGCGAAATACGTCCACCATGTCGACACGATCGAGGACTTGGTGCGCCTCGATGTGTTCAGTCCCGAGGAATACGAGCTTTTCTCCAAGGCCGAATCCTTCCTCTGGGCCGTGCGCTGCCATCTTCACCTGATCACGCGGCGGCCCAACGAGCAGATCACCTTCGATCTGCAGGTCGAAGTGGCCGAACGCCTGAACTACAAGGACAAGAACGGGCGCCGCGCCGTCGAGCACTTCATGCAGGATTTCTTCCGTCACGCCACGCGCGTGGGCGATCTGACACGCATCTTCCTGACGAAGCTCGAAGCCATCCATGCCAAGCCCGCCCCGCTGCTCGAACGCATCTTCAAGCGCACCCCGAGCGTCAAGGAGGGCTACCAGGTCATCCACGGGCGGCTGGCCATCGCCGATGAAGACGACTTCCTGCAAGACCCGCTCAATATCCTGCGCGTCTTCGAGGAAGGCCTGCGGACCGGGATGCTCATCCACCCCGACGCCATGCGCCTCGTCACCGCGAACCTGCATCTCATCGACGAGAAGATGCGCGCCAGCCGCGAGGCCCGGCGCATCTTCCTCGACCTGCTCCTCAAGCACGGCAACCCAGAGCGCGCGCTCCGGCGCATGAACGAGCTCGGTGTTCTCTCGGCCTTCCTGCCCGAGTTCGAACCCATCGTGGCGATGATGCAGTTCAACATGTATCACGCCTACACGGTCGACGAACACACCATCCAGGTGATCTCGCATTTCGCCCGGATCGAGCGGCTCGAGCTCGAAGAAGAGCTGCCCATTTCAACCGACATTCTCCGGCGCGGCGTCGACCGCAAGGTGCTGATGATCGCGATGCTGCTGCATGATATCGGCAAGGGTCGCGACCAGGACCATTCCGTGCTGGGGGCGCAGATCGCGCGGAAGGTCGCACCGCGGCTCGGCCTCAGCCGCGCCGACAGCGAGACGGTCGAATGGCTGGTGCGCTATCACCTGCTGATGTCCGACATGGCGCAGAAACGCGACATCGCCGATCCGCGCACCGTGCGCGACTTCGCCAAGGCGGTGCAGAGCGTGAAGCGGCTCGACCTGCTCACCGTGCTCACCGTCTGCGACATCCGCGGCGTCGGCCCGGGCACCTGGAACAACTGGAAGGCCGCGCTCATCCGCGCGCTCTATCGCCAGACGCGCCGCGCGCTCGAGGAGGGCATGGAAGCGCTCAACCGCGAGAACCGGGGCGCCGAGGCCAAGAAGGCCCTGCGCGAAGAGCTTCAGGACTGGCCCGCCAAGGACATCAAGCGCGAAACCGCGCGGCACTACCCGCCCTACTGGCAGGGGCTGCACGTCACGGCGCACAAGGTCTTCGCCGAGCTTCTGCGCGACATAGACGACGACGAGATGCGCATCGACCTGCACCCCGACGAAGAGCGCGACGCGACCCGCGCCTGCTTCGTCATGGCCGATCACCCGGGGATCTTCAGCCGGATGTGCGGCGCGCTGGCGCTGGTCGGGGCCAATATCGTCGATGCGCGCACCTTCACCTCGAAGGACGGCTTCGCCACCGCCGCCTTCTGGATCCAGGATGCCGATGGCAGCCCCTACGAGTCCGAGCGCCTGCCGCGCCTGCGCAAGATGATCGAGCGCACCTTCGCCGGTGACGTGATCGCCGCAGACGCCATCCAGAGCCGCGACAAGATCAAGAAACGCGAACGCGCCTTCCGCGTGCCCACCTCCATCACCTTCGACAACGAGGGCTCGGAAATCTACACGATCATCGAGGTCGACACGCGCGACCGCCCCGGCCTGCTCTATGATCTGACGCGCACGCTCGCGGCGGGCAATGTCTATATCGCCTCCGCGGTGATCGCCACCTATGGCGAGCAGGTCGTCGACACATTCTACGTCAAGGACATGTTCGGCCTGAAATTCTACACCGAGGCCAAGCAGAAGGTGCTCGAGAAGAAGCTCCGGGAGGCGATCTCCGAAGGGGCCAAGCGCGCCCGGTCCTGAGCGGGGGCCCTGCTGCGGAACATCCCGCCGGACTCCCCCGACCAGGCGACCGCTCCAGACTTCATATGCAGGAGGCAACGAACAACGGCCCTGAACCGGACCTTCAATGTGATCTGAGGCAAGGTCTGCTGTGCGGGACGGAGCGGTCGTTCGAGCACGGCCATTGCCAGACCGCGGGATGGCGATCCAACACTCGTTCTAAGCACTTTATGCCTGCCACGTCCGGACTCCGCATGAGCGGCGCGCCAAGCCTCACCAAATCGCCAGCCCGGGGGGCGGTCTGGCGATGGCCGGGCACCTTCGGTGCTATTCCGGCCGGGGCTATAGAATGACCAAAATGGGCTCATACCCGCCATTCGCCGCATTCGGGCAGAACGGCAGCTTTGGGGAGCCCTCGCAACCTTGCAATGCCCCCCCTCCCGGCGCGGAGCACGAGCACCCGCCCCAAAACCCGCGCTTCCTTGCCCGGCGCGAATGGGCTAAACCGCTGTGACAGGCAACTCGGGCAGCCCCTATGAAACAGATCCGCCTCGTCTCGGGCATCTTCACAGTCGGTTTCTGGACGCTCATGAGCCGCGTCATGGGCTTCGTGCGTGACATTCTCATCTCCGCCTATATCGGCCCCGGCGCGGTCATGGACGCCTTCGTCGTCGCCTTCCGCCTGCCCAACATGTTCCGCCGCTTCTTCGCCGAGGGCGCGTTCAACGCCGCCTTCGTGCCGATGTTCTCCAAGCGATACGAGGCAAGCGAGGGGGCCGAGGCCTTCGCCTCAGACGCGCTGAGCTGGCTGAGCCTCGCGGTGCTGGCGCTCACGGGGGCCGCGCTGGTCTTCATGCCCGCCCTCGTCTGGGCCACGGCCGAGGGCTTTTCGGGCGATGAGCGCTTCGATCTCGCCGTCGGCTTCGGCCGCGTCGTCTTTCCCTATATCTTCTTCATCTCGCTTGCCGCGCTCTTCTCCGGCGTGCTCAACGCCACGGGCCGCTTCGCCGCCGCCGCCGCCGCGCCGGTGCTGCTCAACATCATCCTGAGCGGGGCCATGCTCTATGCCGCCCAGGCAGGCGGGCCAGTCGCCACGGCGCTGATCTGGTCCATCCCCCTCGCCGGGATCGCCCAGCTCGCCCTCGTCTGGACCGCGGCGCGCCGCGCGGGGCTGCGCATCGTCCCGCGCCTGCCGCGCCCCTCGCCCGAGATGGGCCGCCTCTTGCGCGTCGCCGTGCCCGCCGCGCTCGCCATGGGCGTCGTGCAGGTCAATCTCGTCGTCGGCCAGCTCGTCGCCTCCGATTTCGAGAAAGCCGTGAGCTGGCTCTATGCCGCCGACCGGCTCTACCAGCTCCCCCTCGGCGTTGTCGGGATCGCCGTCGGCATCGTGCTGCTGCCCGATCTCGCGCGCCGCCTGAAGGCCGGCGACGATACCGGCGCACAGAACGCCTATTCCCGGGCCAGCGAAGTCTCCCTCGCACTGACATTGCCCTCAGCCGTGGCACTGATTGTCATCCCCCTGCCGCTCGTCTCCGTCCTCTTCCAGCGCGGCGCCTTCTCGGGCGACGATGCCGCCGCCACGGCCCTTGCCGTCTCGATCTACGGCCTCGGCCTGCCCGCTTTCGTGCTGCAAAAGACGCTCCAGCCGCTCTTCTTCGCCCGCGAAGACACGCGCAGCCCCTTCCACTACGCGCTCCTCGCCATGGTCGTGAACGCCGCCCTCGCCTTCGGCCTCAAGCCGGTCATCGGCTGGCTCGCACCCGCCGTCGCCGCCTCCGTCGCGGCCTGGATCATGGTGGCCCAGCTCAGCCTCGGCGCGCGCCGCTTCGGAGAGGTAACGCGGCTCGACACCCGTTTCAGACGGCGCATCTGGCGCATCTGCCTTTCCTCCGCCGGGATGGGCGCGCTGCTCTGGGCGGCCAATCTCGCGCTCTCGCCGCTCTTCGTGGCCGGCGGCTGGCGCTATCTCGCCCTGGCGCTGCTCGTCGTGCTCGGCATGCTGGGCTATTTCGGCCTCGGCGCGCTGCTCGGCGCCTTCCGCCTGTCGGATTTCCGGTCCGCCCTGCGCCGCGGCGGCTGAGGTCTTGAAGCCCGCAGCCCGCCGCCCTACCCTCGCCGCATGAGCGATCGCATCGTCATCCTCACCGGCGCAGGCATCTCCGCCGAAAGCGGCCTCGGCACCTTCCGCGACGAGGGTGGCCTCTGGGCACAGCACCGGATCGAGGACGTCGCCACGCCCGAGGGCTTCGCCCGCGATCCCGCCCTGGTGCATGACTTTTACAATGCCCGCCGCGCGCAGGCCGCCGCAGCAAAGCCCAACGCCGCCCACAAGGCGATCGCCCGCCTCGAAGCGGAGCATCCCGGCGAGGTCCTCATCGTCACGCAGAATGTCGACGCGCTACACGAAGCGGCGGGATCGCGAAATGTCCTGCACATGCACGGCGCGCTCTCCCGCGCGCTCTGCCATGCCTGCGCGCATCGCTGGCAGGCCCCCGAGGCCATGCAGCCGGATGATCCATGCCCGGCCTGCAAGGCCCCCGCCACGCGCCCCGACGTGGTCTGGTTCGGAGAAATCCCCTACCACATGGACGAGATCGAAGAAGCCCTCTCCCGCGCCACGCTCTTCGCGGCCATCGGCACCTCGGGCAATGTCTACCCCGCCGCAGGCTTCGTCACCGCCGCGCGGCAACTTGGCATCCCGACCATCGAGTTCAATCTCGATCCCTCCGAAACCTCGCCCCTCTTTGACGAACGCCGCCTCGGCCGCGCCAGCCAGACCGTCCCGGACTGGACCCGCACCCTGGGCAGCTGATCCGCTCTTTCTTCTTGCCGGAAATATCCCGAGGGGGGGGGGCATGGGGGGAGCAGAGCTCCCCCCATGGATCGGATTTCGCATAGCGAAATCCGATCCTTTCACATCGAAAGGTTCAACCGTCCGAGCCGTGCTTCATGGCCCCATGCTTCGGCTTGCGCTCGAGATCGACAGGCACCTGCACCGCGACATCTCCCGCCTTCTCGAAAGTCAGCGTGACATCGACCATGTCACCCTGTTCCATCGGCCGGTTGAGCCCCATGAACATCACATGCTCACCGCCGCGCTGCATCATGATCATGCCGCCGGCCGTGACGGGAAAGCCTTCTTCCACATGGGTCATCTTCATGACCCCGTTCTCGTCTTCGATATGCGTGTGCAGCTCGACCTTCTTGGCAATGTCGGAGCTGGCCGCGACAAGGCGGTCATCCTCGCCGGTCATGTTCTCGATCACGATAAAGGCCGCGCCCGCCTTGGCCGCCTTGTGGGCCGCGCGCGCGTAGCTGTCCTTGATCATGATGTCTCCCGCAATGGCGGGAACGGCGAGGAGAATACCGGCAAAGGCGGCAGCGATAGTGGTCTTGCGAGACATCTTGTGTCCTTTCATCTGGTGTGTTCTTCAAAAGCCCTCGCGGGCAGGGAAACATCAGATGAAGGCCGGCGGCCCCCGTGCCGTCGCCCGCGCGATCCGCAACCGCGTGGTGGCGGTGTTGGCCGGGAAGGAGACTGTCTCTCCGCCCCGGAGCGCCAGAATCGGCGGCTCGAAGGGCGCGCTGGTGCCCGCGAACAGGCTCATCGCACAATCGGGGCAGACATGGCCGCGCTCAACGGGCTGGCCATCGCCGTCCACCAGAACGGTGATGGGCCCGGTGCCCGTGCAGATCACGATCTGCCCCTCGGCATCCGTCATGCCGCGCGCCTGTGCCATGGAGTGGCTCGTCACGACAAGCAGGAGCGCGCAGAAGGCCGCAAGATATGTGCGAAACGGTGTCATCACGGCAAAGGGATACGCCTTTGACGGCGAGATGCAAGGCGACAAAACGAAACAGCCCCGCCGGATCGGCAGGGCTGTGCTTGTCACTTCTTCAGAAAGTCTCAGGCCTCTGCGGTCTGCGCCTTCGCGATATCTTTCTTCACCTTCAGCGCGCGCGCCGAAAGCTCGGTGTCCTTGGCCTTCGCCAGGTATTTGTCGAGCCCGCCACGATGATCAACCGACCGCAAAGCCGCAGCCGAGATGCGCAGCTTGATGCCGCGGCCCAGCGTTTCCGACTGAAGCGTCACGTCGTTGAGGTTCGGCAGGTAGCGACGCTTGGTCTTGTTGTTGGCGTGGCTGACATTGTTGCCAGTCATCGGGCCTTTTCCGGTCAGTTCGCAAACGCGCGACATGGGTTCATCCTCATCTTCTGGTCTGCCGGTCGCGGGAGTTGCCCCTTGCCGACAATGCAAATGGGCGCCGCCCCGCAGCGCCCGTCAATTCCGTTCGTGGTCTTTAGGCAGAATCGCGCGCGCCGTCAAGCGCTTTACCCCCGGTTTTCCTACCCCCGGCTTGCAACCACGCCCCGGGGGCGGCGGGCGGGGTGGGTGGGCGGGAGCCTGCCGCCCCCGGGGCGTGGTCAAGTCCCCAAAAAACCGCCCGATTGATGCGCCCAGAGATCGGCATAGATTCCACCCTCCGCCAGAAGGTCGTCGTGGCTGCCCTCCTCGACGATCCGCCCCTCGCGCATCACGATGATCCGGTCCATCGCGGCAATCGTCGAAAGCCTGTGCGCGATGGCCAGAACGGTCTTTCCTTCCATCACCGTCTCGAGCGCCCCCTGGATCGAGGCCTCCACCTCGCTGTCGAGCGCGCTCGTGGCCTCGTCGAGCACGAGAATGGGCGCATCCTTCAGGATCGTCCGCGCCAGTGCGATCCTCTGGCGTTGCCCGCCGGAGAGCTTCACACCCCGCTCGCCGAGATGCGCGTCGAGACCCATCCGCCCCTGCCCGTCGCGCAGGCTGTGGATGAAATCCTGCGCCTCGGCCTTCTCGATGGCCTCCAGCATCGCCGCCTCGGTCGCGTCCTCGCGCCCGTAGGTGATGTTCTCGCGTGCCGAGCGGTTGAAAAGCGCCGTCTCCTGCGTGACCATGCCTATGGCGCGGCGCAGGCTCTCCTCGCTGACCTCGCTGATGTCCTGCCCGTCGATGCAAACGCGCCCCTCCTCGGGGTCATAGAGCCGCAAAAGCAGCGAGACGAGCGTCGACTTGCCCGCGCCGGAGGCCCCGACGATGCCCAGCTTCTCGCCCGGAGCCACGCGCAGCCTGATGTCTTCCACACCGCCCACATCGCGCCCATAGGCAAAGCTCACATCCTCGAAGACGATCTCGCCCCGGCTCACATCGAGCCTCTCGCCGCGCCCGGCGCGCAGCCGCTTGGCCGGGGCCAGTGTCTGCATCCCGTCCTCGACCTCGCCCAGATGCATGTAGATCGTCATAAGCACGAAGCTGATCCAGCCCGACATCTGCGCCAGCCGGATCGAAACCGCCCCCGTCGCGGCGATGTCACCCGCGCTGACGCCCGCATCGCGCCAGATCAGCGCCCCGCCCACGAGCGCGACGGGCAGAAGCCCGGCGACGAAGATGAGCCCATAGCGAAAGACAGAGCTGAGCTCGCCGAAATCCACCGCCCGCTCGCGCAGGATTTCCAGCACGTTCGATGTCGCCGCCTCTTCATGGGCGTCGCCGGCGAAGAGCTTGACGGTCTTGATATTGGTGATCGTGTCGACAACCTGCCCCGACACCATCGCCTGCGCCGCGGCCCGCTCCTTGGAGCGGACGCGGATGCGCGGCAGGAAATAGCGCAGATAGGCCGCGTAGAGCAGGATCCAGAGGCCAAGAAGCGCCAGCAGCCGCAGGTCGATCGCCATGACCAGCAGCGCCGAGCCGACGACGGAGGCCAGCGCAAAGAGGATCGCGTTCACCGTCTCGATCACCACCTCGGTCAGCGAGCGGGTCGCCTGCATCTGCTTCTGCGCCAGCCGCCCGGCATAATCATCGTCGAAATAGCCGACGGACTGGCCCAGCGTCCAGCGGTTGAGCCGCGCGAGGATCTGCTTGAAGAGGTTGGGGCCGAGCACGACGGTCTGGAAGGCCGCGTTCAGCCCGAAGAAGAGCGGCCTCAGACCGATGAGCAGGAAGGCCCCCAGCGCGAGCAGCCAGAGATGTTCGCCGAGCGCGGCATCCGCCGCCGCGAGGTCGACGATGCGGCCCAGCACATACATCGACAGCACTTCCGAGGCCCCCGAAAGCGCCGAGATGAACCCGGCCAGCGCGATGATCGGCCAGGCCCCTGACAGGCACCAGCGCGCGAAGGGCCAGAGCGCATCGGGCGGCGCGCCCTTGGCCGGGCGCTCGGGGTCGATCAGCCCCGCCGCCCGCCAGACCATGCGGCTATATCCCGTGTCAGCCATGCGCCTCCGCGCCTCCGTCATCGGCGATGAATCCGCCCGATTGCCTCTTCCATAGATCGGCATAGATGCCGCCCTTTGCAAGCAGCTCGGCATGGCTGCCCTGCTCGGCGATGCGCCCTGCATCGAGAACGACGATCCTGTCCATATGCGCGATCGTCGAGAGCCGGTGCGCGATGGCGATCACGGTCTTGCCTTCCATCATGCCATAAAGCGTGTCCTGGATCGCCGCCTCGACCTCGCTGTCGAGCGCGCTGGTGGCCTCGTCGAGCAGCAGGATCGGCGCATTCTTGAGGATCACGCGGGCCAGCGTGATCCGCTGCCGCTGCCCGCCGGAGAGCTTCACGCCGCGCTCGCCGACGAACGCCTCCATGCCGCGCCGCCCCTGCGGGTCTTCGAGCGTTTCGATGAACTCCACCGCCTGCGCCTGCCGCGCGGCCTCCCAGAGCTCCGCCTCGCTCGCTTCGGGCCGCCCATAGGCGATGTTGTCGCGCAAGGAGCGGTGCAGCAGCGAGCTTTCCTGCTGAACCATCCCGATCTGGCTCCGCAGGCTGTCCTGCGTCACCCGGGCGATGTCCTGTCCGTCGATGAGAATGCGCCCGGATTCGGCATCGTAAAAGCGCAGCAGCAGCTTGACGAGCGTCGATTTGCCCGCTCCCGAGCGGCCCACGAGGCCCACTTTCTCACCCGGTGCAATATCAAGGCTCACGCCCTCGAGCCCACCGATCTTGCGCCCGTAGCGGTGGGTCAGGCCTTCGATCCGGATTCGCCCCGCACTGATCTCGAGAGGCTTCGCGCTCTTGCCGTCCACCAGGTCGATGGGCTGGGCTATGGTCTCCATCCCTTCGGCCACGACGCCGAGCTGGCGGAAGAACGAGGTGAGCGCCCACATGATCCAGCCGGTCATGCCGTTGAGCCTGAGCGTCAGCGCTGTCGCCGCCGCCACGGCACCCACGCTCGCCGCGCCCTGCATCCACAGGTAGATCGCCCAGCCGACAACACCCACGATGAGCAAGCCGTTGAGCGCCACCAACGCGAAATCCATCACGGTGTAGATCCGCATCTCTTGGGTGAAGGTGCGCCGCGCCTCCTCGATGGCCTCATGGGCAAAATCGAGCTCGGCCGCGTGATGCGCGAACATCTTGACCGAATGGACATTCGTGTAGCTGTCCACCACGCGCCCCGTCACGGCCGAGCGCGCATCGGACGCCCGCTTGGAAGCCGGGCCCACGCGCTTCAGAGTCCACCGCATCAACACCCCGTAGGCCACCAGCCAACCCAGAAGCGGCAGCACAAGCCGCGTGTCGGCCCCGTAGAGCATGATCGCCGCGCCCACGACATAGGCCAGCGCGAATGTCAGCGCATCAAAGATCTGGAACACCGCCTCGCCCGCCGCGGGCGGGGTCTGCATGATCCGGTTGGCGATCCGCCCGGCGAAATCGTTCTCGAACCAGCCGACCGACTGGCGCAGAACATGGTTATGCGCGCGCCAGCGGATGAGCGTGCCGAAATTGGGCAGGATGGTCTGGTTGAGCAGCATCACGTCCACAAGCTGGATCAGCGGGCGGATGAGCAGGATGAAGAGCGCGAGGGCGATGAGCAGACCGCCATGCTCGTCCCAGACTTCGGCAGGCTCTCCACTGAGCAGATCGACGACCCACCCCATGAAGTATATCAACCCGACCTCGATCGCCGCAACGACAACCGACAAAAGCCCGGTCACCCAGAAGACGCGCTTGAAGGGCTGCGCATAGCCGAGCATGAAACGATAGAGCGTTCGTGGCGGCACATCCTCGCGCGGATAGGGCGCATAGGGGTCGACGAGATTTTCGAACCAGGAGAAGAGGTTTTTCATCGAAGCGGGGCCTCAGACAGGATAGGGAGCGAGAAAAGGCATGACGCGCGCCGCGCCGTGCATGTGATACGAGCGTCAGGGCGTCAGACGATCACCCGAGCTTGTTCCAGATCCCGTAAAACATCCGTCCCTCCTTGGCTCATCCCGAGCCTAGCCCCTTTTCGCGGGAGGGTGAAGGCCTTGGTTTCGCAGCTTGCCGTGGAGGTGGCTTCGCGGGACGGTGCGTATGCCCAATCATGCTTGGTAAGCCGCGACAGCGACGGGCCGCGGCGCGGCGATCCAACGCTGGTTTGCCAGTGCTTTATCCCAGCAACTGGCGCGCGACGAACTAGCCACGCACCAAGGCCAGCCCAATCGCCGTGCCGAAGGGGCGGCCCGGCGATGGCGCGGCGGCCTTCGGCCTTGATTCCGCGCCTTGGGTTTCTGCCGAACAAGCATCATCGACGACCCCGGGAGTGTCCAACATGGGCCCAAATCCGCCGCCGCGCATCTTCACCCCGCACAGATATCCTGCAAGGCCTGCCATTCGGCCGCGCTCAGAACGGGCGTCGTCTCCCCCTGCTCCTCGGCGACCCGAAGCGCCTTCTCGGCGCGCGCGTCCGAGGGCGGGTGGCTCATGAAATAGCCCAGCCCCTCCGGCACATCGCCCTGCTTTTCCATGATGAACTCGAAAAAGGAGGCCAGCCCCGCGCTGTCCACGCCCGCGCGCCGCATCGCCTCCAGCGCGAAGTCGTCGGCCTCGCGCTCGGCCTCGCGCGTGTAGCCCGCGTTGAGCATCTGCTCGGCCAGCACCACGGCGATGGTCCCGCCCGAGAAATCGCCGAAGACCATCGAGAGCAGCCCGGCCGAGCCGGCCGTGCGCAGGGCGTTCCTGGTGGCATCGCGGTTCTCCACGTGGCCTATCTCATGGGCCAGAACACCGGCCACGGCCTCGGGCCCCGAGGCCTGCTCGATCAACCCGCGCATCAGCACGATCTGACCGCCCGGCGCGGCGAAGGCATTGACCATCTCGTGGTCGAACACCTCGATCTCGAGCGCATAGTCCATCTCGACACCGCCGGTGAGCCGTGCCGTCATCGTCTCCAGCGCCGCGCGCCCCTCGGGGTTGCGGCAAGTCAGGTCGGCCTGCGCATCGCCGCTCAAAAACCACGTCATCTGCCGCACGACCGCCTTGCCGAAGGCCACTTCCGTATCGCGCGGCATCAGGTAGGCCAGCGAGCCCGCCATGGCCGGCAGGATCACGAAAAGCATGAGCGCCACGGCCGCCGCCGCGCCGATCACGTAGGTCAGAACGCGCCCGCCCGTCCCGCGCCGCACGTCGCGCCGCGTCAGCGTCGGGGCCAGTTGGCGCAGCCGCGCGTTCATCGCCCCGTCGGCTATGGACAGGCGCGCCTCGTGGTGGCTCGTCTCGTCGTCGCTGTCGTGCAGCAGCGTGAAGGTGAGCCAGCCGCCGCCCGGCTGATCGGCCAGCAGGCGCAGCTCGTCCAGCGGCCACTCTTCCGGCGCGCTCAGCGTCTCGCCCTCGAAGACGAGCAGCCCGCGCGCCTCATCAAGACGCGCGGTAACCTTGTGCTTGGCGGCCGAGGCGCCATCGAAATATTGCCCCGCCGCTTCCGGCATCAGAATGCGCCGCCCACGTCGAGCGCATCGGCAAAGCCTTCCGCATCGACACCTTCCGCCGCCGCGCGTTGCCTGATCTTGTCGAGCGCAAGCTTGTTGTGCAGCGTGAAGGTCGTGACGAAATGCTCGATGCTCGGCTGGGTGATGAAGATCAGGGTCATCGCCCCGATCACAACGAGCGTCGCGATGTAGGAAACGAAACCGAGCAGGCCGGCGGCCATGATAACATCTGGCCCCAGCGCGAAGAGCGCCGTGAGCACACCGCCCAGCACGAAGATCAGCACACCTGCGAAGATCGAGATCAGGATCGACCCGACGATCCAGATCTTGACGATCTCTCCCGTGCGTGGCTGGGCATCGAAGTAGATATCACCGTCCAGCCTGCGATGGCTCCAGAGATAGCGCATCGCGTGGATGCGGTAGTAGACCGCGCCGACGGCGAGCCAGACGTAGCCCACGAGAACAGCGAGAACACCCAGCCCGACGCTTTGCAGCCCGGCTGCCGCGCCAATGCCCACCAGCAGGATCGCGAGCCCGATGAAGACATGTTTCATCGCCGGATAGAGCCGCGCCCAATGCCCGCCCTGCTCGAACCTCGCATCGCCATACCAGCTCCGGTCGGCCATGTATTTCTCCAGCTTGAATGTCGCCAGCGGCAGGAGCAGCCCGACCGTGAGAAACGTCAGCAGGTAAAGCCCCAGGGCGCGGAACGCGTAGCCCCAGGCACCCTTCTCCATGCCGAACCGCACCCCGCGCCAGCGCGTCCGCGCCATCTTGTAGCGCCGTGCGCGATACATCGCGTAGAAGATGAGCGGCAGGACGGCCAGCAGGTTGATGTAGATGATCGCGTTCAGCGCGATCAGCCCTTCGGTCGTCTCGGGATTGAAATTGAAGTTGAGGCCCGCGAAGAAGAGCAGCATCTGCACGACACCGAGGTAGATCGCCAGCACGACGATCGCCAGGAGGAAGCCGAGGAACTTCTCGAGCCCCGTGCCGGTATATTCGAAAGCGTCCCCGTCGCCGACGGCGGAGGACCAAAGGTATTTGCGGATCCGCGTTTTCGCCCAGAAGCGGTAAATGCCCAGCGTCACCAGCGTCAGGAGCGCCGTGACGATTGCCAGCGGGAAAAGCTCGCCGCGTGTTCCGCGGTATTGTGCCTGAATGGAATTCTGCTCAGCCAAGAAATCTGTCCTATTTACTAAATCACGGCGTGTGGCCCGCAGGCTTTATCGGACAGTGCGACTCTTCTAGTCAAACTTCATGTTGCGCGGGAAACCGTAGGGTGGCCGTTTTCCCACACCCGCGCGTTTGCCCAGCCACTCGCTCATGTCCGGCTCGGTCCGCGTCTTGCCGCCGCCCATGGGCCAGCTCAGGCCCTCGTCCCAGCGGAACGTCGTCAGGTCCGACAAGCCGCCATCGAGCTCGAGCGCGCCCTGCTTGCCGCGCGCGAGATTGTATTTCTGTAGCCGCACGCCCTTGCCCCGGCCCATTTCCGGCAGCTCTTCGGTGGGGAAAACGAGGAATTTGCCGTTCTGGCTGATGATGGCCACATGATCGCCCGCAACCGGCTTGCAGATCACCGCGCGCGCCTCGCCTTTCACGTTGAGGACCTGTTTGCCCGTCTTGGTCTGCGCAACCACCTCCCTTTGAGGCACGATGAAGCCGTTTCCTTCCGAGGAGGCGACAATGAGCTTGCCCTCGGGGTCGTGGATGAACAGCGAGACGATCTCCGCCTCGTTGGGCAGGTCGACCATCAGCCGCACCGGCTCGCCCATGCCGCGCCCGCCGGGCAGATTCGCCGCCGACAGCGTGTAGAAGCGCCCGTTCGATCCCATGAGCAGGATCTTGTCGGTGGTCTCGGCATGGAAGGTGAAGCGCGCCGCGTCACCATCCTTGAACTTGAGCTCGCGGGAAAGGTCGATATGGCCCGACATGGCCCGGATCCAGCCCATCTTCGAGCAGACCACGGTGATCGGCTCGCGCTCGATCATCGCCTCGAGCGGCACCTCTTCCACCTCGCTGGCCTGCGCGAAGACGCTGCGCCGCGCGCCGCCCTCGTAATCCTTGCCGAAGGCCTTCTTGGCCTCTTTCAGTTGCTCCGAGATCCGGCCCCATTGCAGGCCCTCGTCCTCGAGCAGGTCTTCGAGCCCCGCGCGCTCCTCCATCAGCCGGTCGCGCTCGGCCACAAGCTCGATCTCCTCGAGCTTGCGCAAGGAGCGCAGGCGCATGTTGAGGATCGCGTCGACCTGGACTTCCGAAAGACCCTCCTCGCCGCTCTCGGCGGGCGGGACATAATCGCGCTCGTCCGTGGCGCGCGTGAAATCCTGCCCCCAGACCTCGCGCATGAGCGCCGCCTTGGGCGCGTCGTCATAGCGGATGATGTCGATCACGCGGTCGAGGTTGAGGAAGGCGACGATGAAGCCTTCCAGCACTTCGAGCCGGTTGTCGATCTTCTCCATGCGGTGCTTCGAGCGCCGGATCAGCACCTCGCGGCGAAAATCGAGGAAGGCGCGCAGCACTTCCTTGAGCGAGCAGACCTTCGGCGTCACCCCGTCGATCAGCACGTTCATGTTCAGGCTGAAGCGGGTTTCGAGATCCGATGTGCGGAACATCATGTTCATCAGCACCTCGGGGTCCACGTTCTTCGACTTGGGCTCGAGGATGAGACGGACGTCCTCCGTGCTCTCGTCGCGGATATCGCCGAGGACAGGCACCTTGCGCTGTTGCAGCAGCTCGGCGATCTTCTCGATCAGCTTGGATTTCTGGACCTGGAAGGGAATTTCCGTGACCACGATCTGCCACTGCCCGCGCCCGAGCTCTTCGACCTCCCATTTCGACCGCAGGCGGAAGCTGCCCCGCCCCGTCCGGTAGGCCTGCGCGATGTTCTCGGGCGGCTCGACGATGACGCCGCCGGTGGGGAAATCCGGCCCCGGAACGTAGTTGAGCAGGGTGTCGTCGCGCGCGTCGGGCGTTTTTATGAGATGCAGGCAGGCATCGACCAGCTCGGCGATGTTATGGGGCGGAATATTCGTCGCCATGCCCACGGCGATCCCGCTCGCCCCGTTGGCCAGCAGATGCGGAAACTGCGCGGGCAGAACGGCGGGCTCTTCGAGGCGGCCATCGTAATTGGGCCGGAAATCGACGGCGTTCTCGGCGAGCCCCTCCAGCATGGACTCGGCCACCACCGTCATCCGCGCCTCGGTGTAGCGGCTGGCGGCCGGGTTGTCGCCGTCGATATTGCCGAAATTGCCCTGCCCGTCGACAAGCGGGTAGCGCACGTTGAAATCCTGCGCCAGCCGCGCCATCGCATCATAGATCGCCGCGTCGCCATGCGGGTGGAAATCCCCCATCGTGTCGCCGCTGATCTTGGCCGATTTGAGGAAGCCGCCGCCGGAGCTCAGCCGCAGGCGGCTCATGGCGTAGAGGATGCGCCGATGCACCGGCTTGAGACCGTCGCGCGCATCGGGCAGAGCGCGGTTCATGATCGTCGAGAGCGCATAGGTGAGATAGCGATCCCCGATCGCGCGGCTGAGCGACTCGCGCATCTCCGCCTCGGGCAGGTTCTCGTCATCATCCAGGATATCGCTCATGCGCTGTTTTCTGAATCATATTGGCGGCTTTGGGAACCCCTAAAGCGCTCTGTGACGGGTCTGAAACGGTGATAGGATCGCTCGAGCCTCCCGTTTTCGAAAGGGTGCCGG
Source organism: Rhodobacteraceae bacterium 63075 (assembly GCA_003417655.1). Taxonomy (GTDB): domain Bacteria; phylum Pseudomonadota; class Alphaproteobacteria; order Rhodobacterales; family Rhodobacteraceae; genus Lentibacter. The sequence continues at coordinate 88,651 of QVMW01000010.1, read as the reverse complement.
GTGCCTGCCCGGTGCCGCGTGGCACCTGCGCAATATCACGTGACGCCACGTCGATTTTTTTCTTTCCATGTTAAATCACTTGCAATAGACACAGGCCACTTCGGTCCGGGCAAGAACGTCCGGGTAATAGGGAACACCGGTGCGGCGCGTTTCAGACCCGCCAATGCCGTGACTGCCCCCGCAACTGTAAGCGGCGAGCGAAGTCGGATGATGTCACTTCTGTGCAGGGCACAGTGGGAAGACCCGGCCAAGCATCGACCCGCGAGTCAGGAGACCTGCCGAAGTGATCACCCTGTCCGGACGCGGGGCGCGTCATGGGCAACGGACCTTCCGTCGTGGTGGCATTACTTGCACCGCTGGCGGACTCCGTCTTCCGCCAGTCAATCAAAACGACTACCGCACATGATGCGGATGGAGGACAACACATGACACGCAACAGGCTCGCCACCCTTCTGACAAGCACCGCCCTCTCGACAGCTCCCGCCGTCGCAACGGCCCAGGACGTCGCCTTCGATCTCGACCCGATCGTCGTCACCGCCACCACGCAGCCCATCGAAAAGGAACGCTCGGGCGCCTCTGTCGAAGTTCTCGGTGATGGCGAAACCGTGGGCGAAAACGGTGATTTGCAGCTCAACACCGCCCTGCAACGGCTCTCCGGGGTCAGCACGCAGCAAAGCGGCCCACCGGGCACCACGACGCAAATTCGCATTCGCGGGGCGAGCGAACGTTACAGCGCGGTCTATGTTGACGGGATCAAGGTCAATGACCCGTCCTCGACCTCCGGGCAATACGGCAATTTCGGCGGCATGTCCGCTGGCGGGCTCGGCCGCGTTGAAGTGCTGAAGGGCTCGCAATCCGCGCTCTATGGCAGCTCCGCCGTCGCAGGCGTCATCAATGTTTTCACCCTGCCCCAGGCCGATGACCCCGAAGGGACCCGGCAGCAGGGCGAAGTGATGTTCGGCAGCTACGGCACTCTCGCCGGATCCTATTCCTACAGCCAGACCCTCGGCGATCTGAGCCTGTCTTTCGGCCTCTCGCACGCGCAAAGCGACGGGTTCTCGGCTGGCGATGAGAACGCCGGCAACACAGAGGCCGACAGCTACCGCAGTGACCGCCTGAGCTTCGGCCTGGCCTACCAGGCCTCCGATGCCGTGCGCGTCGGGCTCAATGGCTTCTATTCGGTCTCAGAGTCGGAATTCGATGAAGGCACGGGCGCAGGGCCCGTCGACGGCACCCCCGGCGACGAGCGCGGCGAACGCACCGAACGCGGCCTGCGCCTCTTCACCGAGATCGACACCGGCGGCGCCTGGACGCACGAGGCCTCGCTCTCCTTCTACAACGTGGATCGCAGCCAGGATTCGCTCACGGTCGCGCCCGGTAGTTTTCAGCCCTTCACCAGCCAGTTCGAGGGCGAGCGGCAGCGGCTTGACTGGCAATCGAGCGTTGCCGTGAACGAACAGCTCAGCCTCACCTTCGGGGCGGATTACGAAAAGCTCATATCGAAAGACACGTCCATTCCCGGAGGCAGCGCCAGCACCTCGAACCGCGGGGTCTTCGCCGAAGCGGTCTACAGTCCGCGCGCCGATATCGATGTCATCGCGGCGTTGCGCCATGACGACAACTCGCAATTCGGCAGCGCAACGACAGGCAAGCTCGCCCTGAGCTACCGCCCGACCGACGCGCTGACGCTGCGCGGCTCGGTGGCCAATGGCTTCCGCGCGCCGGTGCCGTCGGAGCTCTACGCGGAATTTCCCGATCCGCTCTATCCCTATTTCGGCAATCCCGATCTCGAGCCGGAGGAGAGCACGAGCGTCGAGCTGGGCTTCGACCTGGACCTGAGCCGTGACACCACCCTCCGCACGACGGCCTTTCACATGGGGGTCGACAACCTCGTGCGCTACGCGCCCTGCCCCGTCACCGTGGATTTCGTGAACTTTTCCTGCGATCCCGGGACCTTCTCGACAGTCGAGAACGAGCCCGGAACCACGACCTTCCAGGGGCTGGAACTGCAACTGGCGCACAGGTTCTCGGACCGCCTCGGCATGACCCTGGCCTATACCTATCTCGATACCGCAACCGCCGCTGGCGAGCGCCTGCCACGCCGGGCGCGGCACGAGCTCTTTCTCAATCTCGAAGCCGAGCTTTCCGACCGCCTCACCAGCCAGGTCTCGGTAACCCATGTCGCGGATCGCGCGGATGACACCGGCGTCTTCCCGGCCCAGGCCATGTCGGATTACACGCTCGTCGACATGGGGCTCGACTATGCGCTGAGCGACACCGCCACGGCTTATCTCGCCGTGAACAACGTGTTTGACGAGCAATACCAGCAGATCGCCGGATACGGGACATCCGGCCGCGCGCTCTATGTCGGGCTTCGTGCGGATTTTTGAGCATATCAAGACGCTGGCCGCGCGCGTTCTCGTGACGAGCGCGGCCTTGCTCTGCGCGGTGCCGGCCGCTCAGGCCGGGGCGCCCGAGCGCGTCGTGTCGATGAACCTGTGCACCGACCAGCTCGCCATGATGCTGGCCGCCGAAGGCCAGCTCCTGTCGGTCTCGCGCATCGCGCTCGACCCCCATGTCTCGCCCATGGCCGAAGCGGCGCGGGACTATCACATCAATTCCGGTCAGGCCGAGGAGATCTACCTGATGCAACCCGATCTCGTGCTGGCCGGAGACTACACGCCGCAGACGACACTCGACATGCTGCGCGGGCTCGGCATCCGCGTGGAAGTCTTTGGTATCACCTCGTCGCTGGACGGTGTCACGACACAACTGGCCAAAATGGGGAGAGCGCTGCACCGCACGTCACGGGCCAAGGCCATGATCGCCGATTTCGAGGCGCGCCGCGCGGCTCTTGCGGCGGATCGCGGCAAGCGCCCCAGCGCGCTGCTCTACTACGCCAACGGGCACACCTCGGGAGAAGGCTCGCTGGCCCATGACATTCTGGAGCTGGCCGGTTTTCGCAACGCGGCCCAGGAAGCGGGCTATCACTTCGGCCGGAAGATGCCGCTCGAAGTGCTGGCCCTGACCGACCCCGACCTCGTGATCACTTCGACCCCCTATCCCGGCGGCTCGCGCGCCGAAGCGGTGATGGCGCATCCGGCGGTCAAGGCGCTAAAAGAGGGGCGCACCTCCACGGCGGTCACCGATCATGACTGGGTCTGCGGCACGCCGCGTGTTCTGGACGCAGCCGCGCGGCTGGCCGAGGTCCGCCGCGAGATGACGGGGGCGCAGCCATGAGCCGCGTTCTCGCTCCCCTTGCGCTCCTTGCCCTGCTGCTCTTCGCGGGCTCCCTGCTGATCGGCCCGGCAGGGCTCGGCCTCGCCGAGAGCCTGCGGGGGCTGATGCAGGGCGGCGACAGCCCGGTGACCCTCGTCATGCGCGAGATCCGCCTGCCGCGCGCCCTGCTGGCGGTGATGATCGGGGCCAGCCTCGGGCTCGCGGGGGCCGCGATGCAAGGCTACCTGCGCAACCCGCTGGCCGAGCCGGGCCTGATCGGCGTCTCCGGCTCCGCCGCCCTCGGCGCCGTGATCGCGATTCAGACGGGGCTTTCGGCGAGCTTCGCGCTCGGCCTGCCGCTCGCCGCGCTCGCCGGGGCGTTGCTGGCGGTGCTGCTGGTCATGGCGCTGGCCGGCCCGCGCGGCACATCGCTCACGCTGATCCTCGCCGGGATCGCCGTCTCCGCCCTCGCCGCGGCGCTGACCTCGCTGGTGCTCAACCTCTCGCCCAACCCCTTCGCGGCGAGCGAGATCGTCTTCTGGATGATGGGCTCGCTCGAGGACCGGTCAATGACGCATGTCTGGCTGGCGCTGCCCTTCATGATTGTCGGCATGGCGCTGCTGGCCACGCTGGGGCGCGGGCTGGACGCGCTGACGCTGGGCGAGGACGCGGCGCAGGCCATGGGCATCCATGTCAGCCGCCTGCGGCTCCTGCTGGTGCTGGGCACGTCCTGCGTCGTCGGCGCGGGCACGGCCGTTGCCGGGGCCATCGGCTTCGTCGGTCTCGTCGTGCCGCATATCCTGCGCCCGCTTGTCGGCGCGCATCCCTCGCGCCTGCTCTGGGCCTCGGCTTTGGGCGGCGCGGTGATGGTCCTGGCCGCCGATATCGCCGCCCGCGTGATCCTGCCGGACCGTGACCTCAAGCTCGGCGTGCTCACCGCCCTCGTCGGCGCGCCGCTCTTCCTGCACCTGATCCTCAAGCTGCGAAAGGAACGGTTTTGACGGCTCTTCCGGATAGCGCGCTTTCTGTCTCGCAGCTTTCGGTCACGCTTCAGGGCAAGACCGTGCTGCGCGACGTCGCCTTCGACATCGCCCCCGGCGAGTTCGTCGGGCTCGTCGGCGCGAACGGGGCGGGCAAGACGACGCTGATGCGCGCCCTCCTCGGGCTCCTGCCGCATGAGGGCGAAAGCAGCCTCGCCGCGCTGCCGCAGGCTGCGCGCGCCGCGCAGGCCGCCTGGATGCCGCAGATGCGCGAGATCGCCTGGCCGATCGAGGTGCGATCGGTGGTGATGCTCGGGCGCACGCCACATCTGGGCGGGCTGCAAAAACCCTCCGCCGAAGACAGGCGGCATGTCGAGGCCGCGCTGGAGCGGATGGAGCTCACCGAGATGCGCCACCGCCCGGCGACGCAGCTCTCGGGCGGCGAGCAGGCCCGGGTTCTCATCGCCCGCGCGCTGGCGCAGGACACGCCGCTTCTCTTGGCCGACGAGCCCATTGCCGGGCTGGACCCGGCCCACCAGATCGCCACGATGCAGACCTTCGCGGGCCTCGCGCGGCAGGGCAAATCCCTGCTGGTCTCGCTGCACGATCTCGGCCTCGCCGCGCGCCATTGCACGCGCCTCATCCTCATGAGCGAGGGCACCGTGGTCGCCGACGGCGCGCCCGAAGACGTCCTCACGCCCGAGCGGCTCGCACAGGTTTTCAGCATCACGGCCTTCTGCCAGCGCACCGGCGAAGGCCTCGTCTACCAGCCACTGGACGTAATCCGATGACCCCTGTCACCCTCTCCGGCCCCTGGATGGAGTTTGACCTCGGCACCGAGATGCAGGTGCTGAGCTGGGCGATGCTGCGCCCCGGCTTTACCCGCACCCGCCGCATCCTCTGGCGCGAGGTGCGCAATGCGGACCTCACGCCTCAGTTCGATGTCGCCACATGGCTCTCGGGCGAGCTGGCGGCGCGCGGAGCGGATGATGCCGTGACCTTCCTGACCTCGCGCGACATTCGCTGCTATACCGAGCAGACCGCGCAGGTCGGGGGCGCCTCGGCCCATGCCGTGGCCACGACCGGCCTGTCCAATGCCGAGCGCGTGGGTCAGCGGCTGGACCGCGCCGGGGCCGATTGGGGCACGATCAATGTCGCCCTGAGGCTGAACAGCGCCATGACCGAGGCCGCCCTGCTGGAAGCCATGAGCATCGCCGTGCAGGCGCGCACGGCGGCCGTGATGGATGCGGGGCTTGCCCTGCCCACGGGCGTGGCCACCGGAACCGGCACCGATTGCGTGGCCGTGGCCAGCCACGGGGGTGACAGGCCCTATGCCGGTCTGCACACTGAGATCGGCGAGGCAGCGGGCCGCGCCGTCTACGAGGCCGTGTCGCGCGGGGCGCGGGACTGGATGCAAACATATGGCAGGGGCGCGCAGCCCATGCCGCGCGGCGCGGGCCCTATCGGCCCCATGGCGGACGGAAAGGACGGGTAGGATGGATATGCAGGGGCTCTTCACATTCCTCGAACGCGGCGGCATCGCCCTGTGGGTGATCGCCGTGCTCTCGGTGCTGACACTGGCGATCATCCTGTGGAAGGTCTGGCGGCTCTGGCGCATGGGGGCCTGGTCCGGCGCGCGCACCGAGGCGGCGCTCGGCGATTGGTGCAACGGACGCCGCGACAAGGCGGTGAACGCCCTCGCCGGCCAGGCGAGCCTGCGCGCGACGCTGGCCCACGCGGCCATGTGCAATCACCGCAGCGAATGGCTCTCGGATGCCGAGGCCCGCGAGGAGACCACGCGCGTGGCAAAGGCCTTGCTGCGCGACGCGCGCTCAGGGCTGCGCGCGCTGGAGCTCATTGCCACAATCGCGCCGCTCATCGGCCTGCTGGGCACGGTGCTGGGCATGATCGCCGCCTTCCAGGCCTTGCAGACGAGCGGCAACCAGGCCGATCCATCGGTTCTGGCCGGGGGCATCTGGGAGGCCCTTCTGACCACGGCGGCGGGCATGGCCGTGGCCATCCCGGCCTCCATGGCGCTCACCTGGATCGAAAGCATCGCCGACCGTGTGCAGGCCGACATGGAGGACGCGGCCACGCGCGTCTTCACGGCCCCCGCCCCGACGCCCAAGCTCAAGGCGCGGCACGGCTGATGTTCGCCTTCGCGCACCCCCGCGCGCGTCGCAAACCGGCGCTGACACCGCTCATCGACGTGGTGTTCCTGCTGCTGGTCTTCTTCATGCTGGCCGCTCAATTCGGGCGCGAGACGGCGCTCGACATGGCGCAGGCAGGCGGCGCGGAGGGGTATGACGGCCCGCCGCGCCTCGTCACCCTGCTGCCGGGTGGGGTGCTCCTCAACGGCGCGCCGCTGGAAGAGGCCGAGCTGGCACAGGCGCTGGAGCCGCTAATGGAGCTGCAAGACGACGCGATCGTGCTGCGCGCCGCGCAAGGCGCCGATGTGCAGCGCCTGACGGACCTCGCCCAGCGCCTCACGGCCGCCGGGTTCACGCGGCTGGTGCTGGTGGAGTAGCGCGATGGATTTCTCCGAGCCGAAGCCGCGCCGCCAGTCGGAACCGGCCCTGCCGATGATCAACGTGGTCTTCCTGTTGCTGGTCTTCTTCCTGATGAGCGCGCAGATCGTGGCCCCGCCGCCCCTCGACGTGCGCCCGCCCGTTGCCGAACGCGGCGCGGCCCCTGAGGGCGATCTGCGCCTGCATATCTCCGCCGAAGGCGAGATCGCCCTCGGGGAGCTGCGCGGCAGCGCCGTCTGGGACAGGCTGTCCGAGCGGCCTGACGCTGACCAAACCACGGTTCTGATCCGCGCCGACGGGGCCCTGCCCGCCGCCGAGCTGGCCGCCGTCATCGCGCGCATCTCCGCCCTCGGCTTCGCGCGCGTGCAGCTCGCGACGGAGCCGGAATGACGCGGGCTGTCGAATTCCTGGCCTTCATCGGCCTCGCCGCCTCGGTGCATGTCGGCGCGGCCCTTCAGTTCGGCCTGCCGGGCGTGCAGTCACAGGGCTCCGGCGGCGAGGCGAGCGTCACGCTCATCGCCGCCTCTGACAGCATGGCCGCGCAGGTGGCGGCCTGGAGCCGCCCCACGGAAGCGATGCAGGCGGTGGCCATGCCCAAGCAGGCACCCGCCGCGCCATCGCAAAGCCTGTCGATGCCGACGCCCGCGCAGCCTCAGCCGCAAAACACCCTGCCATCGGTGCAGGCGATCCCGAAGAGCCCCGCCGCCCCCGACGCCGCGCCGCGGATCGACACGCAATCGGCCGAGCCGAGCCTCGCCGAACACGCGCCCAAAAGCTCGCCGCGCCCCCGGACGCGACCAGAGAAGACGCCTGCGCCGACGCCGCGCCAGAGTCAGGCGGCCTCGAAAGCATCAAGCGCAAAGAAGGCCAAAGGCGGGACAGAGGGCCGGAACGCGGGCAACACCAAGACCCGGCAAAGCGCCAGCCTGTCCGCCGCAGAGCGCCAAAGCCTCATGGCTCGCTGGGGCGCGTCGATCCGCAACCAGGTCGAACGCCGCAAGCGCTATCCTTCCGGCACCACGGCCAGCGGCAAGACCGTGCTGCGCCTCACCGTCACGCGCGCGGGCCGCCTCGCCGGTGTCGCGGTCCTCCGCTCCTCCGGCAGCAGCGCCCTCGACAAGGCTGCCGTCAGGGCCGTCAGGCGCGCGCGCTACGCCGCTGCGCCGGAGGGGCTGGGGCGCGCGCAATACAGCTTCAACCTGCCGGTCACCTTCACCCGCAACTGACGCTACTCCCCCGAGTCCCAAGTCCGCACCATTGGTCGAAGATTCCCCCGGATCGCCCCGCGATCCGGTTCGCGCCCGACCCCGCCCCCAAGGGCGGGCGCGAACCTACCGGAGTGTCAGGGCTTAAATGCTGCGCATTTTGAGTCCATGTCACGACCGGGACGTTGCCAAAATGACCCCCGGGGGACAAATGGACTCACTTTCCCCCCACATCGACGCGCGAATCGGCTAAACTCCGCCGAGTGAAGGGTTTCACGAGTGGTGTCAGATTTCTGCGAAAAGGGGTTTCGCAATGTGGCGGTTTATGTTGGTGACTTTCGGGTTTCTGGGGTTCGCATTCTACGAGCTGAGCGGCGGAGCTGACTACCGCCCCTCCGACGGCTCGCGCCAGCAGGTCATGGCCGAGCGCCGCGCCGCCGGGGCGCAACCGCAGACAGCCCTCACCCGGTCAAAGCCACAGGATGCAGCGCCGGCGCAAACCGCGCAGGAGCCGGGCAGCAGCACGCTCGTTCTTGCCGCTTCGGGCGGGAAGGATCTTGCATCGGCCCGGGCGCCTGAAAAGCCTGCACCCGTCACCCTCAGCCAGCCGGTGATCGACGTGGAAAAAGCCGACAAGCTCACCGCGCTTGCCGAGAGCATCGTCCAGCCGCGCGCGGAGGCTCCGCCGCAAGAGGACATCCGCGAAGTCACGGCAAGCCGCGTCAACCTGCGCAACGGGCCGGGCGTGGGCTACCCCCGCACCGGCGGCCTGAGCCGTGGCGATGAGGTCGAGGTGATCGCCGATGACGGCTCCGGCTGGGTCAAGCTGCGCGTTCTCGAGAGCGGCCGTGTCGCCTATATCGCCGACTTCCTGCTTTCCGAGCCGCATGAAGACGCGCAAATCGCCTCGAACTGAGCTTGCGCTCGGACGCGCCCGCCCCTAGCGTCGCGCCGCATGAACGATCGCTCCATTCTCATCACGGGCTGCTCCTCGGGGCTGGGCCATGACGCCGCCCACGGCCTCAAGGCGCGCGGCTGGCGCGTCTTCGCGACCTGCCGCCGCGAGGCGGACTGCGCGCGCCTCCGCGCTGAAGGGCTCGAGAGCTTCGTGCTCGATTACGCATCGACCGAGAGCATCGACAGCGCGCTTGCCCGTGTGCTCGACGCGACAGGCGGCACGCTCGATGCGCTCTACAACAACGGCGCCTTCGCCCTGCCCGGCGCGGTCGAGGACCTGCCCCGGGATGCCCTGCGCGCCATCTACGAAACCAACCTTTTCGGCGTGCATGAGCTGACCACGCGTGTCATCCCCGTCATGCGCGCGCAGGGGCACGGTCGGATCATCCAGTGCTCCTCCGTGCTCGGCCTCGTGCCCATGCGCTGGCGCGGGGCCTACAGCTCGACCAAGTTCGCCCTCGAAGGGCTGACCGACGCTTTGCGCATCGAGATGCGCGACACCCCGCTTCACATCATCACCATAGAGCCCGGCCCCGTCACATCGAAGATCCGCGAGAACTCGATCCCCCATTTCGAACGCTGGATCGACTGGGAAGGCTCCGCCCGCGCCGGGCAGTATCGCGAAAGCCTGCTCAAGCGCCTCTATGAAAGCAGCGGCCCCGACCGCTTCGAGCTGCCCGCCTCCGCCGTAACGGCCAAGCTCGTCCACGCGCTCGAAAGCCCGCGCCCGCGCCCGCGCTACTACATCACGACGCCAACATATCTCATGGGACTGGCCCGCCGCCTCTTGCCAACACGCGCGCTCGACTGGCTGATCGCGAAAGGCTGAGCCGCCGCGAGCGTCAGATTCCGCTCGCATTTAGCCCAGAATGAACTAGGTAGGGGCGAGCGCCGTATCCTACCCAACACGAAGGGACAGCAAATGGCAGATGACCCGCTTTTCATCGTCGCAGCCCTCGCCTGCGTCGCCGTGCTCATCATCCTGATGATCGGCGTCGGCGGCTTCGCCAAGGGCGGCGATTTCAACCGCAAACACGCGAACCGCATCATGCGCTGGCGCATCGGTGCCCAGTTCGTCGCGGTCGTTCTCATTCTTTTCTTCGTCTGGATGCGCTCGGGAGGGTAAGCCATGGTCGTTCTCAACAAGATATACACGCGCACCGGCGATGCCGGCGAAACCGCGCTCGGCAACGGGACGCGCGTTGCCAAACACGCCGCCCGCGTCACCGCCTATGGCACCTCCGATGAACTCAACGCCTTCATCGGCGTCGCGCGCCAGCATGCCGCGGGGGACGTCGACGCAGCCCTTGCCCGGATCCAGAACGACCTGTTCGATCTCGGCGCCGATCTGTGCACCCCCGACATCTCGAAAGACGCCGAAGCCGAGTATCCCCCGCTGCGCATGGCCGCCGAGCAGGTCACCCGGCTCGAGGAAGAGATCGACGCGATGAACAAGCACCTCGAGGCGCTGCGCAGCTTCATACTGCCGGGCGGCACGGCGCTCGCGGCCGAACTGCATGTCTGCCGCACAGTGGCGCGCCGGGCCGAGCGCCTCTGCGTCGAGCTGGCCACGCTCGAAGACGTCAACGAGGCGGCCATCCGATACCTCAACCGCCTGTCCGACTGGTTCTTCGTCGCCGCTCGCACGGCCAATGACGGCGGCAAGGCCGACGTGCTCTGGACACCGGGGGCCAACCGTTGAGTCGCCGCCGCCCGGCCCTGCCCTTTCGCGGGCATGGGCGCGGCGGGTGGGCGGGCGGGGCCGTGCCCATGCCCGCGAAAGCCCCGCAAACGCGGTAACGCGGCGTCGATGGGATAAAACATGCCGATTTTGATCTGTTACAACAGCATGCAAGACGGTATCAAACGCGGGAAGCCACAGACTCGCCCCGCGCGATCTGAATGAAACCTTGAAGGAGTGACCGCCAATGAAGGTGCTTGTGCCCGTCAAACGCGTCATCGACTACAACGTGAAGGTCCGCGTCAAAGCGGACGGCAGCGGTGTCGATCTCGCCAATGTCAAAATGTCGATGAACCCGTTCGACGAGATTGCCGTGGAAGAGGCCATCCGCCTCAAGGAAGCCGGAAAGGCCGACGAGGTCATCGCCGTCTCCATCGGCGTCAAGCAGGCGCAGGAAACGCTCCGCACGGCGCTCGCCATGGGCGCGGACCGCGCGATCCTCGTTGTCGCCGCCGATGACGTCCACCAGGACATCGAGCCGCTCGCCGTCGCCAAGATCCTCGCCAAGGTCGTCGAGGAAGAAGAGCCCGGCCTCGTGCTCGCCGGCAAGCAGGCGATCGACAACGACATGAACGCCACCGGACAGATGCTCTCGGCCCTGCTCGGCTGGAGCCAGGGCACATTCGCCAACGCGCTCGACATCGACGGCGATCACGCCGTCGTCACCCGCGAGGTCGATGGCGGCCTGCAAACGATCAAGGTCAAGATGCCGACGATCATCACGGCCGATCTGCGCCTCAACGAGCCGCGCTATGCCTCCTTGCCCAACATCATGAAGGCCAAGAAGAAGCCGCTCGACGAGAAGACCGCCGAGGATTACGGCGTCGACGTGACACCGCGCCTCGAAATCACGGGCACATCCGAGCCCGAGGCCCGCAAGGCGGGCGAGATCGTCGGCTCCGTGGATGAGCTGGTTGCCAAACTCAAAGAAGCGGGGGCCGTGTAATGTCTGTTCTTCTCCTAGCCGAAGTCAACAATGGTGAGCTGGCGCTCGACGCCACGGCCAAGGCCGTCACCGCCGCCGCGCAACTGGGCGATGTCACGGTGCTCTGCGCCGGAGCCTCCGCCGCAGCCGCGGGCGAGGCAGCCTCCAAGATCGACGGTGTCTCCAAGGTGCTCGTCGCCGAGGATGACAGCCTCGGCCACCGCCTTGCCGAACCGACCGCCGCGCTGATCGTCAGCCTCGCGGGGGACTACGAACACATCGTCGCCCCCGCCACCACCGACGCCAAGAACGTCATGCCCCGCGTGGCCGCGCTTCTCGACGTGATGGTCATCTCGGACGCCTCCGGCGTTGTCGATGGCGACACGTTCGAGCGCCCGATCTATGCGGGTAACGCGATCCAGACGGTGAAATCGAAGGATGCCAAGAAGGTCATCACCTTCCGCACATCCACATTCGACGCCGCCGGCGACGGGGGCTCCGCCTCGGTCGAGACCATCGGTGCGGCCGACAACCCCAGCCTGTCCGAATGGGTCGAGGACAAGGTCGCCGAGAGCGACCGCCCCGAGCTCACATCGGCTGGCGTGGTCGTCTCCGGTGGCCGCGGTGTCGGCTCGGAGGAGGACTTCGCGCTGATCGAGAAGCTCGCCGACAAGCTCGGCGCAGCGGTCGGCGCGAGCCGAGCCGCCGTCGACAGCGGTTATGCCCCGAACGACTGGCAGGTCGGCCAGACCGGCAAGGTCGTCGCACCGGAGCTTTACGTCGCCGTGGGCATCTCGGGCGCGATCCAGCACCTTGCGGGCATGAAGGACTCCAAGATCATCGTCGCCATCAACAAGGACGAAGAAGCCCCGATCTTCCAGGTCGCCGATTACGGCCTCGTGGCGGACCTCTTCGATGCCGTGCCGGAGCTGACGGAAAAGCTCTGACGCGCGCGCGACGTCGCATTGCGAAAGGCCCGCCATTTCGGCGGGCCTTTTTCGTTTGAACGGTAATTTCGGGACAATCCACAGGATGCGAGCGCGCAACAGCCAAGAATTTTCGAAAATTCTTGGTAAAATTCTTCGAAGAATTTTACTCCTTCAGCCCGAGCGTATGCTCTCTCAACCAGGCCATGAACCCGCGCGGGTCCTTGCCCAGAAGCGCCATCTGCTCCTCCGTCAGAGGCTCGCCCACAACCGGCTTCTGCGGCTTGTTGCAGGCATGGACCACCTCGTGCAGCAAGAGCCCCTGCCGCAGCGTCGCCGAGACGCGGTTGGCGATCTGGTACCAGCGCGAGTTGGAGCCGGGAAAGAAGATCGGCACGACGCGCGCGCCCGAGCGGCGGATCATCTGCGCGGTGAAGACGTTCCATTCACGCTCGACCACCGGCCCGAAGGCCGTATCCGACGAGGCCACGACACCCGAGGGAAAGAGCGCGACAAGCCCGCCCTGTTTCAGATGTGCCATGGCCTTGGCGCGCATCTCGACAAACTTTTTCTGCGCGTCCTCCTCGTAGGGAAACGGCACCGGGATCATGTATTCCGTGGCCGCCTCGTCGATCCCCGTGAGCAGCGCCCGCGTCAGGATGCGGTAATCGTCGCGCACGCGCCCGATCAGATCAGCGAAGATCATGCCATCGACAAGCCCGTGCGGGTGGTTGGCCACGACGACGACAGGCCCGTCCTTGGGAATCCGGTCGAGCTGGGCGCGCGGGGTCTGCAGATCGATACCCATGATACCGAGCGCGGCGGGCCAGAAGGCCTGCCCCGTCGGCGTGCCCTGTTTCTCGAAACGGCGCACCATGCGCAGGATCGCCAGCTTGCCGGTGAGCCATTCGATCGTCTTGATCAGCGTCGCCTTGGCGGGGCTGTCGAAGGAATTGGCATAGGTGAGCGAGCCGCGGTCATACTTCGTTTCCGCCCGTTGCGCGCTCACGCCGCGCTCGTTGCTCTGCGTGTTGTCCACCACCAAATCGGCCTCGATCTCCCCCGGCGCCGCCCGACGCCTACATGTCTTCTCCGAAGCGCTCGGCCACGAGGGCCTCGAGCGCGTCGGCCAGCGCTGCCGCGTCCGGCCCCGAAGTTTCGATGTCAATAGAGCTTCCTTTGCCCGCTGCCAACATCAAAAGCCCCATGATGCTGTCACCACTGGCGCTGAGCCCGTCCTTGGAGACGTCCGCGCGCGCGTCGAATCCTTCCACCACTTCGACAAGCTTGGCCGAGGCGCGCGCATGCAGCCCCTTGTCGTTGATGATCTCCAGTGTCTTTCGCACCGTCTGCGTCATGCCGTCCCCCGCGCCGAAGGCGCTCAATTTCATGTGATATGCTGGCTGTCGATATATTTGCGGCCCGCGTCCATCGCCAGCCTGACGGCATCGGCCACGTCCATGTGGCGCGATTTCGCCAGTTTGATCAGCATCGGCAGGTTGGCCCCGTAGAGAATCCGGCGGTTTTCCGCGCGGCAGGCCATGAGGCTCAGGTTCGAGGGCGAGCCGCCGAACATGTCGGTCACCACGACGACACCGCCGCCCTGGTCCACCTCGTCAGCCGCGCGGCAGATCTCCCCCTGCTTTTCCGAGCGGTTGCAATCGGCCTCGATCGTCACGGCCCGCACGCCCTTCTGATGTCCCACGACATGTTCGACCGCCGCAAGATATTCCTGCGCCAGCCCGCCATGTGCCACGATCACGATCCCAATCAAGCGTCCGTCTCTCCTTGCGTATCGGCCGGTGCTGTCCCCTGCGCCCGCGCATGCTCCGCACGCTCCAATTCGCGGTGTCTAATTGACACTTGCCAGCCCTCCTCTGCAAGCGCTTTCGCAAGCCTTTCGGCCAGGGTCACGGAGCGGTGCCGCCCGCCCGTGCACCCGAAGCCGATCGCGAAATGCGCCTTGCCCTCGTCGCGGTAGGCCGGCAGCAGATCAAGCGCCAGGTCCCGCACCTTTTCGAAGAAGCCGGAGAATCGCGCGTCCTCGGCCACATAGGCCTGCACCGCGGGCTCGCGGCCCGTCAAGGGACGCAGCTCCGCCTCCCAGTGCGGATTGCGCAGGAAGCGGGCGTCAAGCACCATGTCGACCCCGCGCGGCAACCCGCGTTTATACGAGAAAGACTGGACCGACACCGAAAGTATCGGCGCGCCGCCGACCATGAAAAAGCGCCCCAGCTCGGCGCGCAGCTCGTGGGGGCTGAGCTCGGAGGTGTCGATCAGGACATCCGCGCGCGCCCGCACACCGGCGAGCAGGTCATGCTCGCGTGCAATGCCGCGCGCCGGATCGCCATTGGGCTCGAGCGGGTGACGCCGCCGTGTCTCGGAGAATCGCCTGAGCAACACGTCGTCGCGGCAGTCAAGATAGAGCAGCTCGCTCGAATAGCCGTGGCTCACGGCGCTCTCGCCGAGCACCTCGAGCAAGGCCCGGGCCGAGAAATCGCGGTTGCGCACATCAAGGCCGAGGGCCAGCGGGCGTTCCAGCGGCGGCCCGCCCAGCAGCCGCCCGACAAGCGAGAGCGGCAGGTTGTCTATCGCTTCGTAGCCGAGATCCTCGAGGGCGTTGATCGCGGTCGAATGGCCGGCCCCCGAGGGACCGGTGACGAAGACGAGGGATTTCTTGTTCTTGTCCATGCGTCGATGTTCCTGTCACAGCGGGTTTGACTGACAGATTTCCTGAGCTTCCGTGTCAGTCGAGCCGTCCTCCCCTGAGATATTGCAGTATCGCCGCCGCAAAAGCGGGCCCCTCGGATTTGTGAACGGCAGGGAGGCAGACCCCACAGAGCCTGACCTCGCGCCGGCGCGGCAGCCGGTCCGTCTCGAGCCGTCCCATGTCGGCGACCAGCGCAACAGGAGACGGCCCCGCCGCCCGCGCCGCGAGAATGCCGATACCGCGCGCCTCGATCCGCCCCGCGATGCTCTCCGGCGCGCTGGCGATCACGTCGCCATCTGCGGCGCTCAAGATCACGCCATCATCGGCTATGAGCGCCGCGCCATGGGCCATGAGCTCGAGCGCCAGCGACGATTTCCCGCTTCCCGCCGGTCCCGTGATGAGCACGGCGCGGCCTTCCATGGCTACGGCTGTCGCGTGGATCGTCTCGCCGCCCGTTTCTTTGGAGGCGCCAGCCATCGGCCCGTCAGACGGGCAGCCCGACGACGAAGCGGGCCCCGAGCGGTTCTGACGTGATATCGGTGTTGGTCGGGCGGATGTTCTCGGCCCAGATCACCCCGTCATGCGCTTCGACGATCTGCTTGGAAATCGCCAGGCCGAGGCCGGAATTGTTGCCGAATTGCTGCTCGGGGCGTTCCGAGTAGAAGCGCTTGAAGATCTTGGTCAGAGCCTCCTCGGGGATGCCGGGGCCGGTATCCTCGACGACGACGAGCACCCGGTTCTCCCGCTGGCGCGCCCAGACGCGGATCGCGTCGCCATCCTCGCAGAAGGAGGTCGCGTTGGTGATGAGGTTCACGAAGACCTGGGCAAGACGCGCCTCGAGGCCGCTGATCACGACCGGCTGTGACGGCAGGTCGGTAATGAAATCAATGCCCTTGGACTTGGCATCCTCGCTCAGGAACTGGCAGAGATTCTCGATCATCTTGAGCAGGTCGAAGCTCTCCTGCTCCTCCTTGACCAACTCGCTGTCGAGCCGCGAGGCGTTGGAAATATCGCTCACAAGCCGGTCGAGCCGGCGCACGTCATGCTCGATCACATCGAGCAGCTTGGTGCGCTGGTCATCGCGCTTGGCCACGCGCAGCGTGCCCACGGCAGAGCGCAGGCTGGCCAGCGGATTCTTGATTTCATGGGCCACGTCGGCGGCGAATTGTTCATTGGCATCGATCCGGTCGTAAAGCGCCGAGACCATGCCCCTGAGCGAGCCGGACAAGCGCCCGATCTCGTCGGGGCGCGCCGTCAGGTCCGGAATGCGGATGCGGCCAGGGGTGACGTTGCGGCCGTCCCTGTCGCGTCCAAGCTCGGCGGAGGCCGCGAGGTCGCTGAGCGGATTGGCGATGGTCGAGGCCAGAACAAGGCTGAGGCCGACGGAAATCACCACGCCAACCAGAAACATCTGCAAGAGCCGTTCACGTTCGAGCCGCACGAGCTGGTCGATCTCGCCCGATGTTGAGGCCAGAACCACGACGCCGACAACACGCTCGCCCTGCCTGACCGGCGTTGCCACCGTGAAACCACGGCCCTGGCCCAACCCGTTATCAATCTGCGATTGTCCCCCGATCGCCTCGGCGACGAGCGCGCGGGCCGCCTCCTCCAGGGTCGGCTCCCCACTGCCCGGCCCGCTCGAGAAAAGCCCGGACATCGTGTTCCAGAGCCAGGTCAGACCATCGGTCAGAAATGTCTCGCTCTCCTCATCCACGGCAGCATCGAGATCCGCGCTGAGCCCCTTGCCGGACGAGCGTGCGACAAGCGTCTCGGCATTGTCGAACAGCAACACCTCAAGGCCCCGGCGCAAGTCGAGCCCGTCCAGCGCGGCATCCGTGTCGATTCCATCGCTTGTCGCGAGATTGACCGGCGCGCCGAGCGGCATCTGCGCCTCGATCACATTCGAGATCAGTTCCGCCTCGGAAACGAGCCCCTTGGCGCGTTGCAGGGCAAGCCCGTCCCGCGCCGAGTTGAGATAGAGAAGCCCGGCCAGCAGAAGCGACAAGGCAATGAGATTGAACGTGACAATCTTTCGCGCCAAGGGCGAATGACGCAACGAAAACAATCCGCGGCGCTCGCGGCGCGCGCGGATGTTGTCGTCGACAGTGTTATGCGGCGCGACGAAGTCATCGCCCAGCAAAACATCGCCATTTCTCTCTGGTGCCATGTCCTGCACCGCCATTGTCAAGGCTCCCGCCAACCCAAGAGCTTATTCTTCGTTATACCTGTAGCCGATCCCGTAAAGCGTCTCGATCGCGGAGAACTCGTTATCCACCGCACGCATTTTCTTGCGCAAACGCTTGATATGGCTGTCGATGGTGCGGTCGTCCACATAGACCTGGTCGTCATAGGCGACGTCCATGAGCTGATCGCGGCTCTTGACGAAACCGGGACGCTGGGCAAGCGACTGAAGCAGGAGGAATTCCGTGACCGTCAGGGACACGTCCTTGCCCTTCCAGCTCACGGCATGGCGCAGCGGGTCCATCCGCAGTTCGCCGCGTTCGATCACCTTGGTGTCTTCCGTCTCGGCGACAGTATCGCCCGCGATCGCATCCTGACGGCGCAGGAGCGCGCGGATACGTTCGACCAGAAGCCTCTGGGAGAAGGGCTTTTTCACATAGTCGTCCGCGCCCATCCGCAGGCCCAGGACCTCGTCGATCTCGTCGTCTTTCGATGTGAGGAAGATGACGGGCATCGCCGTCTTCTGGCGCAGCCGCTGCAACAGGTCCATGCCATCCATGCGCGGCATCTTGATGTCGAGGACGGCCATGTCGGGGAGCGTCTTGTTGAACGCGTCGAGCGCCTGCTGGCCGTCATGATAGGTTTCAACCTCGAAGCCCTCGGCTTCAAGGCACATTGCGACGGATGTCAGGATATTCCTGTCATCGTCCACAAGGGCGATCTTGGACATTTTGATGTTCCTTATTCTGCTCTTTTGCCTGCTTTTTTGGCTCACTGTGTTCGTTTTCCGCTTTACAATCAATCCCCAACTGCGAATCGGCTGCCCCTTCTCCCTGATTTTGTGGCAAAAAGTCCCAACAAATGGCTAAATTGCCTCACTTTGCATTTCAGGGTGCAACCATTCGCGCGGCTTGCCGCCCATGGTTGCGCTAACGCGCCGCTGATTGCGCTAACCCCCGAAGTGATTGCGCTAACTGTGTCAAACCCGTCTGTTGTTTCACAAAACCGACATGCTAAGAGGCGCTCAGAATGTTTGACGTCTTCGCATCGAAGGCATCGCACAACAATGCGCCGCCGAGCGGCCCAAGGAGCACGTACAATGTCATCAGGACGGGTAAACCCGAATTTCAAGCTCGAGGATCAAGGCATCACGGAGCTTGGCAACGTCCACTACAACCTGATGGAACCTGCGCTCATCGAAGCTGCGCTGAAGCGCGATGAAGGCACGCTCGGCCAGGGCGGCACCTTCCTTGTCACCACCGGCAAGTTCACGGGCCGCTCGCCCAGGGACAAGCATGTCGTCAAATCCGCCAGTGTCGAGGACAGCATCTGGTGGGACAACAACGCCGCCATGAGCGAGGCGGGGTTCGATGCGCTCTACGAAGACATGCTGGCGCATATGAAGGGGCGCGACTATTTCGTGCAGGACCTGGTCGGCGGCGCCGACCCCGCGCTGGCGATCAACGTGCGCATGGTCACCGAGCTGGCCTGGCACAACCTGTTCATCCGTCACCTCCTGCGCCGCCCCGAGCGCGACGTGCTCGACGGCTTCATGGCCGATTTCACCGTGATCAACTGCCCCAGCTTCCAGGCCGATCCGAAAAAGCACGACTGCCGCTCCGAGACGGTCATCGCGATGAATTTCGACCGCAAGCTCATCCTCATCGGCGGGACGGAATACGCGGGCGAGAACAAGAAATCCGTCTTCACCCTGCTCAACTACCTGCTGCCCGAGAAAGGCGTCATGCCGATGCACTGCTCGGCCAACCATGCCACGGGCAACCCTGTCGATACGGCCGTGTTCTTCGGCCTGTCCGGCACGGGCAAGACGACGCTCTCGGCCGATCCCGCGCGCACGCTCATCGGCGATGACGAGCACGGCTGGTCGGATCGCGGCACCTTCAACTTCGAAGGCGGCTGCTATGCCAAGACGATCAATCTCAACCCCGAGGCCGAGCCGGAAATCTACGCCACGACGCAGAAATTCGGCACCGTCATCGAGAACATGGTCTTCGACGAAGAGACCAAGGAGCTCGATTTCGACGATGACAGCCTGACGGCCAACATGCGCTGCGCCTATCCGCTGGACTATATCTCCAACGCCTCCGAAACGGCGCTCGGCGGGCACCCCAAGAACGTCATCATGCTCACCTGCGATGCCTTCGGCGTGCTGCCCCCCGTCGCCCGGCTCACCCCCGCGCAGGCGATGTATCACTTCCTGTCCGGCTTCACATCGAAAGTCGCCGGAACAGAGCGCGGCGTGACGGAACCCGAGCCCACCTTCTCGACATGTTTCGGCGCGCCCTTCATGCCGCGCCGCCCCGAGGCCTACGGCAACCTCTTGCGCGAGAAGATCGCCAAGCACGGCGCGACCTGCTGGCTGGTCAACACCGGCTGGACAGGCGGCGCCTATGGCACCGGCTCGCGCATGCCGATCCGCGCCACCCGCGCCCTGCTCACCGCCGCGCTTGACGGCTCTCTGGGCGATGCGACCTTCCGCAAGGACGAGAATTTCGGCTTCGAAGTCCCCGAGATGGTGCCCGGTGTGCCCGAAGTCCTGCTCGATCCGCGCCGCACATGGGACGACCCCGAGGCCTATGACGTGCAGGCCGCCAAGCTGGTCAAGATGTTCGCGGACAATTTCGAGCAATACCTGCCCTATATCGACGACGACGTGAAAGCCGCCGCGATCGGCTGAGCTTTCGGCCGAGCGGCCCCCGCGAGATACCCGTTTTCTTTCGAAGAAAACGGCTCGGAAAATTCGAATTTTCCGGACCGGAATTTTCGAAAAATTCCGGTTTCCCGCGCCGGCGAATGCGCTCAGGCCGCGTTCTTGTTCGGCGGAAAGCGTTCCCAGGCGCGCGGCGTCGCATGTTCCACGCCATTGCGCGCGCGGATGCGCTTGATGACCAGCTTGCCGAGGTCGGGGCTGTCCACGTGCACGGAGCGGCGGTTGAGATACCAGTAGAGATAGCGGCTGATCGTCGAAGCGTCATGCCCCGGCCCCTCGATCACCTCGCCCACCTGGGCCAGATCGGTGATCTCGAAGGCCGCGTGGCGGTAATCCGACACGCCGAAGACCATCACCTTGCGCCCATGCAGGAGCGAGTCGAACCCCGCGCCCGAATTGACGCAAGCCACGGCGCTTGCGCGCGCCGATATGTCATGCACGTTCTCCTGGCTCTGGAACACGCCCGCCTCCGGATCGACCACCTCGTCCAGCAGCGCGGCGATCTCGGGGCTCTCGCAGAGCGGATGCCGCTTGATGACGACCGCCCTGTCGCCCCGCTGCGCGATGATCGCGCGCACCATCTCTTCCGTCTCGAAGCGCCGGAGCGTCATCACCGTGTCGTCCTGGCATTGCAGGTAGATCGCCACGTAGCCGTCGGGAATGTTCTGCTCGGTCTTCTCCGACATCCGGTGATAGCGCGCGAGGCCCGCGTCGATATAGCGCTTCCGGAGTGCCTTGGCGAACTCTTGCGCCTCAAGGCCGTCCACGTTCATCCACTCCGGTTCACTGTCCACGACAGAGGCCCAGCCCGAATAGCCCGCCTCGTCGAGCAGCATGTAATCATGCAGGTAGCCGCCCTTCACATTGAGAATGTCGGGCCGGTTCACGATCGTGTGGTAGGTCAGGTAGAACAGCCCGTTCTGCTCGGGCACCTTGTAGGGCTTGTGCTTGATGACGGAGCGATAGCCATTCTCCTGGAGCGCCTCATACACCCGGGTGTAGAACCGGGCCATGGTCGAGCGCGGATAGCGCTTTATCCGCCCCGGTGCGAAAAGAACGATCTTCGGAAAATCCTGGTATGTCACGGCTTGCGCCCTCGATGCTTGTGCCCCCCAAGCATGCGGAAAAGTCCTAGCAGCGCCTCCTCGCCGGATCAAGCGGCCGCGCAGCGCGGGTTGCGGCGTGAGTCCCAAAGCCCACAGTCAGCCCATCAGCCCCTTGCGGATGAGGTTCAGCCCCGCCAGGAAAAGCACGACCTGCGTGAGACGCTTGAAGCTCTTCTGGTCGATGCGCTCATGCA
The DNA here is from genome assembly GCA_003417655.1 of Rhodobacteraceae bacterium 63075. Taxonomy (GTDB): domain Bacteria; phylum Pseudomonadota; class Alphaproteobacteria; order Rhodobacterales; family Rhodobacteraceae; genus Lentibacter. The sequence continues at coordinate 67,248 of QVMW01000010.1, read as the reverse complement.
GGCGGAAGCCGATCTGAAGACCGAGCAGCGCGGGAACGAGCATCGCCGCGGAAAACGGCAGCGTCCTCGCGTTGAGAACGCCTGAGCCGAGATGCGAGATCACCAGCAGCACGGCCCCGAGGCCATAGATGATCCCCTGGATGCGCAGGCTCTCGCGCTTCTCCACATCGAGCGTGCCCAGATACATCACGGTGGGCGGTCCCCAGATCCCCGACACCCCGCCGATCGCCCCGGCGACGCCACCGAAAAGCGCCTCGAAGCGTTTGGGCGCGCGCGCGAAGCTCGGCGACCAGCCCAGAAGCTGCAGCCCGGTGAACAGGCTCACGATCACCCCGATCGACAGGAGCATCACCGACGCCGGCACGAGGCTCACGAGCTGCGCGAAGGCAAGCAGCATCAGCCCGCCCGCCATGAGGAAGATCCGGAACCGCACCACCGCCGCCCAGACCTCTCCCGCCCCGTGGCGGAAGGCCTGCTGCAGGTTCGTCGCCACCGTTGGCAGGATCAGCCCCGCCAGCGCCAGCTCGGGCGTAACGAAGCTCGACAGGCCGGAGATCATGACCATCGGCATCGCGAAGCCGACCATGCCCTTGACCGTCCCCGCGACCAGCGTGACAAGGCAGGCAAGCGCGAAGAGCGCGGGCGTCAGATCGGAAAGAAACATATCCATATCGGAATGCGTATACCTGCATCGGCGCGAATGCACCCGAAAAATCGCGCGCAACAATTGGTCCGATTGCCGCAGCGCGGCGTATTTTAATTGCGCTGCATATGCTAAATGGCTAAACCCGACCCGTAAGAAAAAGAGGCCCTCACCATGGACGGACAAGACATCAAGATGCCCGACGCCATCATCCTCCCCGATCTGCTCAAGCTCACCAGGGCCGCCGTCGCACCTGCCGAGGCGCTGCTCGAAAAGGCCATTTCGCGTCTGCGCGAAGAATTGAGCGAAGAGGGCCGCATCTCCGGCCGCCTCATCGAGGAAAACCAGACCGCCGCCCATGGCCTCGCATGGCTCGCCACCTACGTGGAAAGCCTGCGCCAGATGCAGGCCTGGGCCGAACGGCTCGAAGTCGAAGGCAAGTTCGGCGAGGCCGAGCAGCTCATTCACCAGATCGCCTTCGGTGAATATCTCTGGCAGGTATATGGCGGCATCCAGATGAACCAGGGCGAGGTGATCCGCCTTCAGGATATCGGCCTTGCCCAGGACGACGCCCGGGGCCTCATGGCCCCCGAAGTCATGACCCTCTGCGAGAAAGGCAACAGCCAGGCGGCCCGTCTGCGCCTTGTCGCGCTCATGCAGGAACAATCGGCCGAGATCACCGTCGGCAAGACGGGGCTCGATGACGAACTCGAGATGATCCGCGAACAATTCCGCCGCTACGCCGTCGAAAAGGTCGAGCCCCACGCCCATGAGTGGCACCTCAAGGATGAGCTGATCCCGATGGAGATCATCGAGGAACTGGCCGAGATGGGCGTCTTCGGGCTGACCATCCCCGAGGAATATGGCGGGCTTGGCCTCTCCAAGGCCTCGATGGTCGTCGTCTCCGAGGAGCTCAGCCGCGGCTATATCGGCGTGGGCAGCCTCGGCACCCGCTCCGAGATCGCCGCCGAGCTGATAGAATGCGGCGGCACCGATGAACAAAAGGAGCATTGGCTGCCCCGGATCGCCAGCGCCGAGATCCTGCCCACGGCCGTCTTCACCGAGCCCAACACCGGCTCCGACCTCGGCGCCCTGCGCACCCGCGCGGTGAAGACGGAAGCCGGCGATTACGAGATCACCGGCAACAAGACATGGATCACCCACGCCGCGCGCACCCACGTGATGACGCTGCTGGCCCGGACCGATCCGGACAGCAAGGATCACCGGGGTCTGTCCATGTTCCTCGCCGAGAAAACCCCCGGCACCGATGAAGACCCCTTTCCCACTCCCGGCATGAGCGGCGGCGAGATCGAAGTGCTGGGCTATCGCGGCATGAAGGAATACGAGCTCGCCTTCGACGGCTTCAAGGTCAAGGGCGAGAACCTGCTGGGCGCCGAGGAGGGCCAGGGCTTCAAGCAGCTCATGCAGACATTCGAAGCCGCCCGCATCCAGACCGCCGCCCGCGCCGTCGGCGTCGCGCAATCGGCGCTCGATGTGGGCATGCAATACGCCGAGGACCGCAAGCAATTCGGCAAATCGCTGATCGCCTTTCCACGCGTGGCCTCCAAGCTCGCGATGATGGCTGTGGAGATCATGGTCGCCCGCCAGCTCACCTATTTCTCGGCATGGGAAAAGGACAACGGCCGCCGCTGCGACCTCGAGGCCGGCATGGCCAAGCTGCTGGGCGCGCGCGTGGCCTGGGCCGCAGCCGACAACGCGCTGCAGATCCACGGCGGCAACGGCTTCGCGCTGGAATACAAGGTCTCCCGCATCCTCTGCGACGCCCGCATTCTCAACATCTTCGAGGGTGCCGCCGAGATCCAGGCCCAGGTTATTGCAAGACGGTTGCTCGGGTAAGAACGCGCGAAACGCTCCGAGGGACCGTTTCGGCGGGCGGCACGCCGAGATCCAGGCGCAGGTCATCGCGCGCCGGCCCCGGGGTTGATACGCGCCCGAGCGGAAACCCCGGCTGCGTCTTCCTCTTTCCTGAAATATCCTGGGGGGAGTTTGAGGGGGGCTAGCCCCCCTCAACGGGTCGGATTTTGCGAAGCAAAATCCGACATCACCGTTTCTTCACGTCCCACCACGCCCGGCCCGCGCGCGGCTGATACTTCACCGTCAGGCGCGGGTCGCCATCGGCCTCCTCCGGCACGCCGATGACGATGCCCAGACCGCGCTTGCTGCTCCGCGCGGCGCGCAGCGTCCCGTGGCTCACGGTGGTGCGCTGCGAGATGCGCCGCGCCCAGCGGTGCAGCTTGGCATACATCGCCTCCACCTGCGCCCCATAGGCCTCATTCGCGCCGAGATCGGTCAGCTCGTCAGGGTCGTTTTCCAGATCGAAGAGCATCGGCCTGTCACCGGTCTCGAAATGAATGAGCTTCCAGCGCTCGTCAGCGACCATGTACATCTGCGCCTCCGTCACCCCCGCGCCAAGCTGCCGCGCCACGGGCGCGCCGGAGAAATCATACTCGCAGATCACGCAATCCCGCGCCGTCTCCCGCGCCTTCCCGTGCAGGAGCGGCACGAGGCTCTCGCCCTCGAGTATATGCCCGGGCACCGCGCCGCCCGACATCTCCACGAATGTCGGCGCTAGGTCGATGCTCTCCACCAGCGCCTCCGACACGGTCCCGCGTGTCGCATCGGCCTCGGGCGAAGGGTCGCGGATGATCAGCGGCACACGCACGCTCTGCTCGTAGAAGAAAGTCTTCTCGCCCAGCCAGTGATCGCCGAGAAAATCGCCATGATCGGAGGTGAGCACGATCACCGTGTCATCCCAGCGCCCGGTCTCCTTGAGCCATGCAAAGAGCCGGCCCATCTGGTCGTCGACCTGCTTGATGAGCCCCATATAGGCCGGGATCACCGCCGCGCGCACATCCTCGCGCGAGAAGCTCTGGCCCACGGGCGTATCCATGAAGGCCTTGAGAACAGGGTGCGCCTGCTGGCGCTCCGCCTCCGAACGCACCACCGGCAGGACATGCTCGGGCCCATACATCGAGGCGTAGGGCTCGGGGACGATATAGGGCCAGTGCGGCTTGATATAGCTCAGATGGCAGCACCACGGCCCCTCCGCCTGCTCCATGAACTCCATCGCCCGCCCGGTCAGGTAGGGCGTCTCGCTGTCCGGCTCGTCGATATTGGCCGCATAGGCCGAGTTCCTGAGGAACCAGCCGGAGCGGATATTGCCGTCCGCGTCGAGGGCCGAATTGGCGAAGTCATGCCAGGGGTTGTCGCTGTCATAGCCCTTGGCGCGCAGCCAGTCGTTATAGGCCAGCGCCCCGCGCGGATCATAGGCGCCGTCCGGCCCCTCGGGGCGCATTCCGTCATCGCGCTCGAAGACATCGAAGCCGCATTCCGCGACGCGCACGCCGATCACCGAGTCCGGCTCCAGCCCCAGCCGCGCCATGCCCTCGGCATCGGCCTCCATATGGGTCTTGCCCACGAGCCAGCTCTGAACGCCGAGCTTGCGCAGATGATCGCCCAGCGTCATCTCGCCCACCTTGAGGGGGATCCTGTTGTTGCTGGCCCCGTGGCTGTGCACGTAACGGCCCGTATAGGTGCTCATCCGGCTGGAGCCGCAGATGGGCGACTGGATACAGGCCCTCTCGAAACGCACGCCCTGGCTGGCAAGATAATCGATATTGGGCGTTTCGAGATGCGGATGCCCGTAACAGCTCAGGTAGTCCCACCTGAGCTGGTCGAACATGATGAACAGGATGTTCTTCTGCGCCATGCAGGGCTCCGATCATTGACTTTATCAAGAATAACTAGCGCAAAGCGGACGGGCGGCAAAGCCCATGCTCCGCCGCCCGATCCGGTGCCAAATTTCTTCCGAAGAAATTTGACAAGAAAATTTGAAATTTTCTTGCTACGCCACGTCCCAGGGCCGCGTGAAGCTCGACAGCGTCTTGGCCACGTCCTCTTCCGAGGCCCCGTTGAGCTCCACCTGCGCGACAAGCCCGCGCTTCTTGTCGTCGATCACGCTCGTAACGCGCGCCGACACACCCGCATCGCCCAGCGCGCCATTGTAGACGCGGGTGATCGCGCTCTTGCGCAGATCGGGCTTGAATACCTTGCCCACGGCCGTCTTGGGCAGCTCATCCAGAACCTCGACATGCTTGGGAAAGGCGGCGCGCTCATGGATCTGCTTGGTTGCATGTTCCATCAGCGCCTCGGGCGTGACGGTCCCGCCCTCGACAAGCTCGACATAGGCGCAAGGCACCTCGCCGGCATGGGCATCGGGCTGGCCGATCGCCCCGGCAAAGGCCACGTCCTTGTGGGACAGGAGCGCATCCTCGATCTCGGCGGGGTCGATGTTATGCCCGCCGCGGATGATCAGGTCCTTGGCGCGCCCGGTGATCCAGATATAGCCGTCCGGGTCCTTGCGCCCCAGATCGCCCGTCCGCAGGTAGCTGTCGAAATGATAAAGGTCCTTGTTCTTGGCCTCCTCGGTATAGGTATTGCCCGGCCAGATCCCCGGCCCGGCCACGCAGATCTCCCCGATCTCGTCGATGTCGCACTCCGCGGGGCCCTCGCCCTTGTCGGTGATGATCTTTACATCCGTGTAGGGGAACTGGATGCCGACGGAGCCGACCTTCTTTTCCCCGTCGATCGGGTTGATGCTGACAAGCACGGTTGCCTCGGTCAGCCCGTAGCCCTCGTAGACTTCGATCCCCGTCGATTCCGTGAACCGGTTGAACAGCTCCAGCGGCATCGGCGCAGAGCCTGAAAAGGCGTTCTTGACCGTCGACAGGTCCGCATCGACAGGCCGCTGCATCAGCGCCGAGACAGCAGTGGGAACGGTGATGATGAAACTCGTCTTCCAACGCTCGCAGAGCTTCCAGAAATTGTCGAAGACGCCATCGCCGCGATAGCCCGCAGGCGTCGGGAAGACCACATGCGCCCCCGATTTCACCATGGCAATGAGGATCACGTGGCAGGCGAAGACGTGAAAGAGCGGCAAGGGGCACATCACGCTGTCTTCTTCCGAGAAGAGAAGCTCATGGCCGAGCCAGCCCTGGTAGATGATCCCCGAGTTCTTGTGCTGGGCGACCTTGGGCATCCCCGTCGTCCCGCCGGTGTGGAAATAGGCCGCGACGCGGTCCACCTTGCGGTCCTCGAAGGTCAGGCTTTTGGGCTGGCTCGCGATTTCCTTGTTGAAGCCCTTCACATCGGCGTGGTGGTTCACGTCCATCTTCGGGCGCAGGAGCGGAACGATCCAGCTCTTGGGCGGTGACAGGTAGCGGTTGAGATCGATGGTCAGGATCGTGCGCACACCGGGCGCGTGCTTCACGGCCTCCGCCGTCTTCTGCGCGATATCCGTCTTGGGGAAATTGCGCAGCGTGACGACGACCTTGGCCTTGGTCTCGCGCAGGATCGCGGCGATCTGCTCGGCTTCCAGCAGCGGGTTGATCGGGTTCACGATCCCCGCCACCATGCCGCCCAGCGTGGCGATCGCCGTTTCGTTCGAATTGGGCAGCACGAGGGCGACGACATCGTCCTCGCCAATGCCCAGATCGCGGAAGAGATTGGCCGTCTGGCAGACCTTCTCGTGCAGCTCCCGCCAGTTCAGCGTTTCCGCCTTGTCCTCGGGTCCGGAGGTCAGCTGATAGGAGATCGCCGGGCGATCGGGAAAGCGCGTCGCCGTGCCCTCCAGCATCTCGTAGACAGTGGTCGGAACGTCCCGTTTCTCCCAGGGCATCTCCCTTGTCATGTCCAGGCTGTCTTGCAACGTCGCAAACGTCATCGGCTTCTCCTCCCCTGAGCCTCGCGCCGGTTGTCCCGACACCTTATCGCGCTCATAGTGTGCGTGTTTTGCGCCTCGCGCAAGGGCGGCGGTGCCACGTCAGCCTGCGAACGCCGCGTTAACCTCCAGCCATTAACGATTGCACGGGCACCGTGCGCTGCACTAGAGGGGTGCACTAGGGGGTGTACAGGATGTCACCCCCCTTTTGCCGTGGTTAACAGACAAAGGTTAACGCCATGAAGATCGCAACATCCACCTATCCGCTGAGCTGGCTCGAGAGCCGGGACGCCTATGCCGCAAAACAGCGCGAATGGGTGTCTGCGGCGGCCTCCGAAGGGGCCGATCTGATCGTCTTTCCCGAATACGCGGCCATGGAACTCGCTGCATTGGACGGCGCGGAAGCCGCCTCAGACCGCCAGGGCGCAACCGACGCCGTGGCCGCGCGCCAGGATGATCTCAACGCCTTGTTTTCCAAGCTTTCTTCCGAGTTCGGCGTGCATATCCTTGGCCCGTCCGGCCCGGCGCATGCGGGCGCAATCACCGTTAACCGCGCGGGCCTGTTCACGCCCTCCGGCGCGGCGGGGTTCCAGGACAAGCAGATCATGACCCGCTTCGAGCGCGACGAATGGCGCATCAGCGGCGGCGGCCCCTTGCAGCTCTTCGACACGGCCCTCGGCAAGATCGGCGTCCTGATCTGCTATGATTGCGAATTTCCCCTGCTTGCCAGGGGTTTGGCCGAAGCCGGGGCCGAGCTGATCCTGGTGCCCTCCTGCACCGAGGCGCTGGAAGGCTACTGGCGGGTGCGCATCGGCGCGATGGCCCGCGCGCTCGAAAGCCAATGCGTCACGGTCATGTCCTCGCTCATCGGGACCGAGCCGCGCCTCTACGGCGTGGAGGAAAACACCGGCCTGGGCGGCATATTCGGCCCGCCTGATAAGGGCTTCCCGCCCACGGGCGTTTTGGCCGAGGGCAGCCCGGACCGGCAGGGCTGGAGCTATGCCGATGTAAACATTGCGCAAATCCGCGAAGCCCGCCGCGACGGAAACGTGCTCGGCTTTCAGCACTGGCCCGAACAGGAGCCGCGCTGGACAGATATCACACACCGCGCGCTCAAATGAGAAAAGCCTTGTAAAATCACGGCAAAAGCCTCATTTAACACGCGCTTGCACAGGGCAAGCGAAACCCAAGGAGAGACCATGGCCAAGGAAGAACTGCTCGAATTCCCCGGTGTCGTGAAGGAACTCCTGCCGAACGCGACATTCCTGGTCGAGCTGGAAAACGGCCATACGATCATCGCGCACACGGCGGGCAAGATGCGCAAGAACCGCATCCGTGTTCTGGCAGGCGACAAGGTGCAAGTCGAAATGACGCCCTACGACCTGACAAAAGGTCGGATCAACTACCGCTTCAAATAGCGCGAGCCTGCCTCGCGCAGTGGGGTTGAGAGATTTGCCAAAAGGCAAAGCACGGCCCCACCCCATTGAGGTCCAGCACAGTGACCAGACCCAAGCTCATCCTCGGCTCAGGCAGCCCGCGCCGCAAGGAGCTGCTGGCGCAGATCGGCGTCTGCGCCGATGACATCCGCCCGCCGGATATCGACGAAACCCCGCTCGAGGGCGAGCTGCCCCGCCCCTACTGCGCCCGCGTCACCCGCGCGAAAGCCGAGGCTGTTCAAGCCGATAGCGCCGATATCGTGCTCTGCGCGGACACCACCGTTGCGCTCGGGCGGCGCATCATGGGCAAGCCCGCCGATGCAGCCGAGGCCGAAGCCTTCCTGCGCGCCATGTCGGGCCGCCGTCACCGCGTGATCACCGCCGTCGCCGTGCGAAAGGGCGCGCAGCTCTGGGAGCGCGACGTCGTCACCGCCGTGAAGATGAAGAGCCTCTCGGACGAAGAGATCAGGGGCTATCTCGCCACGGGAGACTGGCAGGGCAAGGCCGGTGCCTACGCGATACAGGGCCCCGCCGGCGCCTTCGTGCCGTGGATACAGGGCTCCTTCAGCGCCGTCATGGGCCTGCCCGTGGCCGAAACGGCGGGCCTGCTGCGAGCCGCGGGCTACCCGCTCTGGAGCCGCCCATGAAAGGCCGCCAGATCATCCTCGATCATGTCTCGGGCCGCGAAGCTGCCGCGCTGATGGTCGACGGCCAGCTCGATGATCTTCTCATCGACGGCGACGCCCCCCGCCCCGGCACGATCTACCGTGCGCAGGCGTTAAAGCCTGTTAAGGGTCAGGGGGGTATCTTTCTCGAAACGCCCGATGGAAACGCGTTTCTGCGTCAGGTGAAAGGAATTGCCCCGGGCGAAAAACTGCTGGTGCAGGTCACGGGCTATGCCGAGGACGGCAAGGCCATCCCCGTGACGCAGAAACTGCTCTTCAAGAGCCGTTTCGCCATCGTCACGCCCGGCGCGCCCGGCACGAACATATCGCGGAACATCCGCGACGATGACAGGCGCGACGAGCTGCTGCTGATCGCCCGCGAAGAGCGCGGCGCGTTCGAGGCCGCGATCGCGGATTTCGGCCTGATCCTGCGGTCTTCCTGTGCCGCGGCGGGGGACGTGGAGATTGCCGAGGACATCGGCGCGATGATGCGCCTCGCACTGGACGTCTCAGGCGATACCGGGAGCCAGGTGGAGACACTGGCCGAAGGCGACGGCCCGCACCTGCTCGCCTGGCGCGACTGGACCGCGCCCGCAGATGTGGTGACCGAGCCCGGCAGCTTCGAAAGCCACGGCGTCATGGACGCGCTGGAGGCACTGCGCGGCCCCGAGGTTCCGCTGGCTGGCGGCGCGTCGCTTTATGTCGAGCCAACCCGCGCGCTGACGGCGGTCGATGTCAATACCGGCGCGGACAGCAGCTTCACGGCCGGCTCGAAGGCCAACTTCGCGGCAGCGCGTGAACTTCCCCGCCAGCTCCGCCTGCGCGGGCTCGGCGGGCAGATCACGCTCGACCTCGCCCCGATGCCGAAAAAGGACAGGCGCGGCTTCGAGGCCGCCCTGCGCAGCGCGCTCAAACTTGACGGCATCGACACCGTGCTGGCAGGCTGGACCCCGCTTGGCCACTACGAGCTGCAACGCAAACGCGCCCGCCTGCCCCTTTCGGAGGTGCTGTCATGAGCTGCCCGATCTGCACCAAGGATGCCGCTCCCGAATACACCCCCTTCTGCTCCAGGCGCTGCGCCGATATCGACCTGGCCAAATGGCTCAGCGGCTCCTACGCCCTGCCGTCCACCGACCCCGAGGATATCGAACGCGCCCTCGAAGAGATGGAGAAAGACCCCCTGAGGCCCCATTGATTTTTTGCGCAAAAACCCTCTGGACACCACCCGCCCCCTCGCCTAGAACGCGGTCACCCAAAGCGGCAACCCGCTTTCCCGTGCCCGGGTAGCTCAGGGGTAGAGCAGTGGATTGAAAATCCTCGTGTCGGTGGTTCGATTCCGCCCCCGGGCACCACTTCTTCAGAAAACGCATTGGAAGCGCTACAGCTTTTCGCCGCTGCTAAGAAACATGGACTATATCGAGGGCCTGATTGGCATCCATTCATCTAATCCAAGGATGAAATTGCTGCTTGCGCTGCCAATTGAGGAGAGAGCGAAATACGCCCCTGACATTGCCTGGAATCGCGTTTTCGGGACAGATGAGGCTGCTGCGCCAGAAGCGGTGTGCCGGCTACACCGACTGTCCTCAGCCGCGTTTTGGCCGTCCACTCAGTGATTTGAGGCTGTTGCCCATGAGAGATGGCCGGCCCAAGCTGACGATTTCCCCTTCTGTGAGCTCGCCTTGCCGGAACTCTTTCAAGAAGCGTTGCGCGTAGCGCATTGCGCAATTGCATCAGGTGCATTGAAATCGAGACGAAATGTTCTTGTTAGAGTCGATCCGATCAACTACGTGACAATCGAGAAGGCGGGGCCTTTTCGACTGAACTCAGAGCTTGGAAACCGATCAAGGAAAGGAGTGGACCATGCTGACACGTGACGAGATGATCCGCGACCAACGTACCCGCGCAGGGACTTTTCCGGCGGTTCTCTTCCTTTATGGTATTTTGGTCGGCACGCTTGTATTCGCCGGCATGGCCATGGTCTGACGCGCGCCAAGATCCCATCACCCCGGTAAAGACAAAACAAACCGCCCAGAGTGTTCTCCGGGCGGTTCGCGCTTGTTGAACGTCTTATCGTATCAGACGTCGGCTGACTCGCCTACATTGTCCACACCACGTTCTTCGAGCAGTGTCGTGAGCCAGTTGGGGTCCATCTCGGGCACCGAGCTCAGAAGAAGGTCGGTATAGGGATGGTGCGGCGGAGTGAACATCTCTTCCTTCGGCCCCTGCTCTACCACCTTGCCGTTCTGCATCACGACCACCTCATCGGCGATGGAACGCACCGTCGCGAGGTCATGCGTGATGAACATGTAGGCGAGGCCAAGTTCCTTTTGCAGCCTGTCGAGCAGCTTCAGGATGCCTTCGGCAACCAGCTGGTCGAGTGCGGATGTCACCTCGTCACAAATGATGAACGAGGGCTCTGCCGCCAGCGCCCGTGCGATCCCGATACGCTGTTTCTGTCCGCCGGAAAGTTCCGGAGGGTAGCGGTCGTAGTATTGCGACGGCTCGAGTTCGATCAGGTCCAAAAGCTCATCGACCCGGGATTTCAATTCAGCGCCTTTCAGACCCGAATAGAACTGCGCAGGCCGGCCAATGATCTCCGAGATCCTCACCTTGGGGTTCAGGGCCGTGTCCGCCATCTGGTAGATCATCTGCGCTTGTCGCAGTTGATCCTTGGTTCGGTCATGATAGCTCGGTGGCAAGGGCTCGCCCTTGAACAGAACCTGCCCGCTCATCGGCGGCAGGAGCCCCGTGATACAGCGCGCGGTCGTCGACTTGCCGGAGCCGGATTCCCCGACCACCGCAACGGTCATCCCTTCGTAGATGTCGAAAGACACATCCTCCAGGACCTTTTCGCCGCCCGTATAGGCCGCATCCACGTTCTGCACCGAAACCAGGGCAGTCGCGTCCTTCGGCCGCGACTTTTGCGGCCGCTTGAAGCTGCGCACGGCCCAGAGGGACTTCGTGTAGTCCTCCTGCGGATCGCTCAGCATCTTCTCCGTCGACGCCTGCTCGACTTCTTCGCCCTTCAGCAGGACCTTGATCGTGTCCGCCATCTGGGCAACCACGGCAAGATCATGCGTGATGTAGATCGCCGCCGTGTCGAACTGGTCAACGATATCGCGGATCGCGGCGAGAACCTCGATCTGCGTGGTCACGTCAAGCGCCGTTGTAGGCTCGTCAAAGATGATCAAGTCGGGACGGCACGACATCGCCATGGCCGTCATGGCCCGCTGCAACTGCCCGCCGGAGACCTGGTGAGGATACCGGAACCCGATCTCTTTCGGGTTGGGCAGACGCAAGCGCTCGTATAGCTCCATGGCGTCTTCCTGCGCCTCCATCCTCTTCTGGATGCGATAGTGCAAGGGCGCTTCCGTGTGCTGATCGATGATCTTGTGCGCAGGGTTGAAGCTTGCGGCAGCTGACTGCGCAACATAGGCGATCCGCGCGCCACGCAGGGCGCGCCTTTCGGATTCCGTCGCCGTTGTCAGCTCCATGCCATCGAAATCGATGGACCCGCCGGAGATGCGCGTGCCATCCCGGGCATAGCCCATCGCGGCAGCGCCGATCGTGGATTTGCCGGCACCGGACTCGCCGATGAGCCCCATGACTTCACCACGGTGCAGTTTAAGATCCACACCCTTGATGATCGGCACCCATTCCTCGCCGGTGAAGCCCTCGATCTTGAGACCTTCGATATCCAGCAGCACCTGTTTCTTTTTACCTGTTGCTGACATGTCTGTTACTCCTTCAGGCCGGAAGACCGGAACAGCATCCAGTCGACTACGAAGTTGACCGCGACAGTCAGAAGCGCGATCGCGGCAGCTGGTATGAGCGGTGTGATGTCGCCGAATGAAATCAGCGTCGCGTTCTCACGCACCATGGACCCCCAGTCAGCCGCGGGTGGCTGAATGCCGAGGCCAAGGAAGCTCAGACCGGCAACCAGCAGGAAGACGAAGCAGAACTCCAAGCCAAACTCCGCGATCAGCGGCGCTGTCGAGTTCGGCAGGATTTCCTTGCGGATCAGGTATCCCCGCTTCTCGCCGCGCAGCTTGGCGGCCTCGATATAGTCCATGACCACCACGTTCCCGGCCACGGATCTCACCAGCCGGAAGACACGCGGCGAGAAGATGATCGCGACCGCGATGATGATGACGATGATTTTCGGCCCGAAGATCGCCAGCATAAGCAGGGCGAAGATCAGAGACGGGATCGACATGATGACGTCGGCAGCGCGGCCGAGGAACTGGTCCATCCAGCCGCCGCGCACGGCCGCGTAAAGCCCGGCGGATGCACCGAGCAGGAACGCCGCAGACGTGGCCAGAAGCGCAAGCCCGACGGAGTTGCGCGTGCCATAGACAATGCGACTGAACATATCCCGGCCGAGTTGGTCCGCGCCCAGCAGCATGTTCTCATCCGCCGGAGCGAAGGCCGAGGCAATAACCTCGGTCTCCCCATGCGGCGCGATCCAGGGCGCGAAGAACCCTGCGATCGCGTAGGTGAACATGACGAACAAGCCGAAGGCGGCTGTCAAAGGTGCCGTCTTGAGCTCCTTGGCCGCGTTTGTCGGCAATATCGCGACGAGGAACTCCCGGAACGCGTAAGACGTGCCGGCAGCGAGCGCGAGAAGCCCCGCAGCGATGGCAATGAACCACAGCCCGCTCGTTCCGCCGACGATGCCGACGACGAAGCTGACCAAAGTCAGCGAGAAAAGCGGCATGAAGACGCTTCTTCTGTCCATGTATGCCGCGAGGCAGGATGCGCCAATCAGGAAGGCGAAGTAGACGATTACAAAAGTGCTCATGAGTCCGCCCCCTTATTTCGGATGCCGCAAGCGCGGGTTGGTGAGAATTGCGCCGACATCGGCGGCGAGGTTAAGCAGGATGAAGGTTGCCGCGAAGATCAGGCAGCAGGCCTGCACAACGGGGAAGTTCTGCTTGGAGACAGCGTCGACCAGCGTCTGGCCGATACCCGGGTAAACAAAGACCACCTCGACGAGGACAACGCCCGTGATGAGGTAGGCCAGGTTCAGCGCGATGACGTTGATGATCGGCGCCCATGCGTTGGGCAGGGCGTGCCTGACGATCACTTTCAGCGGCGGTGTCCCCTTAAGCCGCGCCATCTCGATGTAGGGCGAGGAAAGAAGGTTGATGATCGCCGCCCGCGTCATCCGCATCATGTGCGCGGTGACGACGAGCACGAGCGTCAGCGCCGGCAGGAAGGTCCTGTGCAGCAGCTCTCCGAACGACATGTCCGCCGACAGGCTCGCGAGCGAGGGGAACATGTCCGTCCTCACCGCCAGAAGCAGGATCAGGACGTAGCCCAGGAAGAACTCGGGGCTGGAGATCGACGTCAGCGTCAGAACGTTTGCGACACGGTCGAACAACGTGTTGCGCAGGAGCGCGACGACGATGCCGAGGATGACGGCGAAGGGAACGGCGATGACCGCCGCGTAGGCCGCCAGGAAAAGCGTGTTGACGAAACGTTCGCCAATGATCGCGCTTACAGGCTCTCCGCTCGTGATAGAAACCCCGAAATCTCCGACGACCGCACCTGCGAGCCAGTCGAAGTATCGAATGATCGCTGGCCTGTCGAGGCCCATCTCCTCGCGCAAGGCGGCGAGGTTTTCTTCTGTTGCACCCATCTGGAGAATTGCCTCGGCGGCGTCGCCGGGAAGCATTTCTACCATGAAAAAGATGATTACCGAGATGACAAGCAATGTGATCAGGCCATACCCTAACCGCTTGCCGATCAGTGAGACAATGTCCCCCATCGTTCAATCCCCTGTTCTTTTTGCCGGACTTCAGTTGGTCCTGTTTGGCCTTTTGGCCCTTGTGCCTGCTTGTCAGGCATGTGCCGGGGCCCCGACTGGCGGGACCCCGGCAAAACGTTCAAGCTATCAGCTCTCGAACCACCAGCGGCTGCAAGCGCGGGCGCCGTCCATCTGCCAGCTCGCTGCCAGCTCCGGACCATGCTTCACATTGCTGCGGCGGGCGTAGACGAAGTTCGGGAAGAACGGGATGACCGTTCCGCCGTCCTGGTTCGCCAGCATCGCCATCTCGCGGTACATCTCCGCGCGCTTGTCGTTGTCCAGCTCGGACTTCGCCTTGAGCAGAAGCTCGTTGAAGCGCTCGTTCTGCCAGTGGCTCTCGTTCCAGGCCGCGTCGTCCTTGTAGGCCAGCGAGTACATGACGTCCGGCGTCGGGCGCGCGCCCCACTGAACCACACACCATGGCTGCTTGAGCCAGACATCCGAGTAGTAGCCATCATTCGGCTCGCGAATGACATTGATGTCGATGCCCGATTCCTTGGCGTGCTCGGAATACAGAACGCACATGTCGACCGACCCGGAGAAGACCGAGTCCGCAACACGCAGGTCCACGGAGAGATCTTCTGCACCCGCCTTCTTCAGAAGCGACTTGGCCTTGTCAGGGTCATATTCGGTCTGCGGAATGTCATCGGGCCAATACGGCATCGCGGGCGAATGATGGAAGTCATTGCCCATCGTCGCCGTGCCGAAGGCGATCTTGTCGATGATTTCCTGGCGATTGATCGAGTGTTTCAAAGCCATGCGCACATCCGGATTGTCGAACGGTGCCACGTCACAGAACATCGGCATGGTGATCGCTGCGGCCGAGGGCACGTTGTCGATCTCGATGTTCGGGTCACGCTGCAGCAGCGAGAGCGTCTTGAGTTCCAGCTGCGTGATCGCATCGACATCGCCGGTGACAAGCGCCGTCTGACGTGCGTTCGGGTCGTTCAGCACGATCAGTTCGATCTCGTCGAAGTAAGCGCCTTCAAGGTGCCAGTCGTCATGGCGGACGAGGCGATAGCTCACGCCAAGTTCGGATTCGACCAGCTTGTAGGGGCCACAGCCGTCGGCGCTCTGCCAGTCGACGCTGCCATCTTCATTGGCCGGCACGATCGCAAGGTGATAGTCGGTCAGCAGCCACGGCAAGTCGGCATTGCCCGAGCTCAGCGTGAAGGTGATCGAGTTGTCGCCATTGTCGACGATATCCTCGACATCCGAGAGCAGCGCCTTCGCCGCCGATGTCGATTTCTCGCCGCGGTGGTGGTTCATCGAGGCGATGACATCATTGGCCGTGACTTTCGCACCGCTGTGGAATGTCGCATTCTCGTTGATCTTGAAGGTCCATTCCTTGGCACCCGGCGCAGCCGACCATTCGGTCGCGACATCCGGGCCAAGCGATCCATCGGGCTCGATCAGCGTCAGATATGAGCGGAACGTATGAGCGAGCTGGATCATCGAGAACGACAGGTATGTGCCCGGATCATGCGTGTCGGAAGTGTTGCCGTCATGCGCGCCGAGGCGGAACGTGCCGCCGCGTGTCGGAGCCGCCTTGGCTGACGTGCCCCACAGTCCGGTGGCCGCCGAGGCTGTCATGCCTGCCGCCATCGAATAGTTCATGAAGCTACGGCGGGAAATCCTGCCCGTCCGAGCCGCATCGGCCAATTTGTCGATAAGTTCTGGGTTCTTTTTGGTCATGTTTCCTCCCTGACCTAGATTTATTGGAAAGCCGAGAAACCGGGTTTCTGTCGGCCCCGACACGGAACAGTACAGGTACCGCATCAGTTGACAAGCGCATCGAAGCACGAAAACGACCGTGCAACCACAGTAGATTTTACAAAAAACAAAGTGTTTTTTGCAATTTCGCCAACGAAGCCGCGTATTCGGAGCTGTCACAGCATGAATTCAAACCGCCGCAGATGTGAGCCATCCGTTCAGTCGAAGGTTCACAAGACCCTTTTTTTCAAAGCTTTATCGAAACGGAACACGGAAGACAGGTGCCCCGTCTGCTGCCGCCTCGAGATAGGGTATTCCGCGGCATGCAGAACCCCGCGCACTGAGGCGCAGTTTTCACATCTGCGTGGCCAGCCACTTGTTTTCGCCACAGAAGCATGCCCATTCATCAGAATCACTCACAAGGCTATGGTCTGAAAACAGAATCAAGTTTCAGGACTGTCTTCACGGGCAGCCACGCGAACGGAGACTTTCAAAATGCACGCCAACCCTTTCTCAGATGCCGAACTTGACCGGCGCCTCGACGCGGTCCGGCGGGGCATGGCCCGGCGCGAAATCGACTTGCTTCTGCTCTCGACGCCCGAAAACATTTTCTATTTCACGGGTCTCGACCACTGGGGATACTTCGCGCCGCACCTTCTTGTCGTGCCGTCCGAAGGGCAAATGGTTCTGATCACCCGATCCATGGAACGTGTGACCATAGAAACGCAGGTTCGCAATGCGCTGTTCGAGGGTCACAGCGACAGCGAGTCAGCCGCCGACCTGGCAATAAGGCACATCAAGGCGCGCGAGACTGCGCAAGACCGGCTCACCTCCGCGCTCGACGAGACGCGAAAGGCCCTGCCACGCACCGCGCGCAGGATCGGTTTCGAAGCATGGTCATCAGGTCTCCCTTATGCGTTCGGCGCGGCGCTGCGCGAGAATCTCGAACACATTGAATGGATCGGCGCCACCGGAATGGTCGATGCGTTGCGCCTCGTGAAAAGCCCCGAAGAACAGGCGCTCATGCGTAAGGCGGCAAAGGCGGGCGACGCGGGCACGCAAGCCGCCATCGCCGCCATACATGACGGTGCGCGTGAAGCGGATGTTGCAGCAGAGTGCCTCTCAGCGATGACGCGCGCGGGCGGAACGCCTCCGGGCTTCGGGCCCTTCATCCGTCCCGATGCCCGTATCGCCGAAGAGCATACGACCTGGGGAGACGGTTCCTACCACATGGGCGAGAGGGTCTTTCTGGAAGTCGCCGGCTGCGTGTCCCGATATAACGCACCGCAGGGCCGCCTCGTCCATATTGGAGAAATTTCCGACAAGGACGCGCAGATGGCCGAGATATCGATCCGCGGTTTCCAGGCGATCCTCGAGGGGCTGAAGCCCGGCGTCACTGCGGCCGATGTCTACCAGTCCTGGCAGAGCGTCGTGGATGCCGTCGGCATGCCCGATTACCGCAGGCATCATTGCGGCTATCTCGTAGGGATCGGGTTTCCGCCTTCTTGGACCGGGGGCAACAGCGTCACCGGCCTGCGCCATGACAGCGGCCTGGTCCTCGAGAAAGGCATGACCTTTCACGCCATGTCGTGGTTCACCGAAACAGGGCGTGGGGATTACTTCGTATCCAATACCGTCCTGCTGGGGGAAAACGGAGCGGAAGTTCTGACCCGAACGCCGATGGGCCCCGCGATCGCCTGATGCCTTATAAAGCAACGGGCCATCGACTATGCGATGACCCGAGCTCCGAGTAGCAAGGTGCAAAGGGGCGAGACGTGTCCCGCCCCATGCGCATGCTTATTCGACGGTTTCGACAAGCACCCAGGAGCCGTTCTCGATCCGCGAGACAAAGATCTCGTCGGCACCGACGTGATCTTCAGCCGAAAAGTCGACATGGTTGCCGGAAATCGGATCTTGGAAATCGAGCGTTTCCATCGCCTCGATGAAGCCTTCGCGCGTCAGGTCCGGCCCCGCGGCCTTGAGGCCCTCGACCATCACCTGTGCAGCTGACCGCCCGAGGAGCGCACCAGTGCCGGGGAAATCGGTTCCGGTCGCCTCCTTGTAGTTGGCGATCCACTCGGCAACGGCCGGCTCACCAGCCCGTGCTTCGAGGTCCTGCCAGCCTGCACCGGCGTAGACACCGTCCATCACGCCTTGCTGCGCCAGACCCTTGGCGACGACCGTGTGAAAACCCGCGCTCGAGAGATAGAACTTCATGTCATCCATTCCGAGCTTGTGCGCAGTTGCGATGACGTTGATGGTCTGGCCGATGCCAAGGGCAAGGGCCGTCGTGTCGCAGCCCGATTCCTTGACCTTGCCGAGAGCGCCCGTGAAATCGCTCTCATCCGGCTTGTGGCCAGACTCTACACCCAGCTCGACCACACCGTTTTCCACCAAGTCCTTGACGCCACCTTCGATCTCCTTGCCGAAGTCTGTCGGCAGGCTCATGATGCAGACTTTTTCGGTGCCTTCGTTTTCGGACATGTACTCAATCGCGACCCTGGTCGCATCGTAATACGATGAGGTCCCGGCGAATTTCCACGATTCGAAGGGCTCGACCATCTGCCGCGCCGCCGTAAGCGGCGACACGTTCGGCACGCCCTGCGGCTCCATCAGTTGGAACATGGCCAGGTTGTGAGGCGTGCCCAGGCTGAGCAGCATCGCAAAGACCTGATCGCGGTTGACCAGCTTGTTGGCAGCCTGCACCGCTTTGGGAACCTGGTAGCCGTGATCCTCCACGATATAGGTGAGCTTGCGGCCATGAACGCCGCCCTCGGCGTTGACCTTGTCGAAATAGGCTTTCACCGCGCTGACGCCCGGCACGGAGAATGGCGCGAAGATGCCGGACAGATCGTGTGCGCCACCTATCTTGATCTCGTCATCGGTCACGCCCGGCGTCTGAGCAAGGGCCGGCGACGCGATGACCGCGGCGGCTGCCAGAGTTTTGAGTAGTTTCATTTTTTCCTCCCTGAGAGTTGATTATCGTTAGTACATCTCGTCAATGAGTGCCGCGTGGCGCTCGTTGACGAAATTCCGTTTCAGCTTCATCGTCGGTGTCAACTCCTCGTCTTCCGCGGTCAGCAGAATGTCGATTAGGCGAAAGTCCTTTATCTGCTCGACCTGCGCGAACTGGCGGTTGGTCTCCGCGACGATTCCACCGATCAATTCTCGAACTTCCGGCGCGCGGGTGAGTGACGCGAAATCGGAGAAAGGAATCTGCCGGCCCTGCGCGAATTGCTCCACATTCTCCTGATCGATCATGATCAGGCATGTCAGGTATTTCCGGCGGTCTCCAATCACGACCGCATCCGACACATATGGCGAGAACTTGAGCTTGGATTCGATCTCGGCCGGGGTAATGTTCTTGCCGCCGGCCGTGATGATTACGTCCTTGAGCCGCCCGGTGATCGTCAGACAGCCGTGATTGTCGATACGTCCGCTATCGCCCGTACGCAGCCAGCCATCTTCGGTCAGGGTCTCGGCGGTCTTCTCGGGCTTGTTCCAGTATCCGCCGAAAACAAGCGGCCCCGCGATCAGCAACTCCCCGTTTTCGTCAATCTTCATCTCGCAACCCGGCAAGGGCTTGCCCACGGTGCCGACATGGTTGTCCGCCACGGTGTTTACGGTGGCCACGCCCGAGGTTTCGGTCATGCCATAGCCTTCCACGAGCGGCACGCCGATCGCGGCGAACCAGTCGATCAGCTCCGGCGAAATCGGTGCCGCTCCCGATGTCACACGCCGCGCATTCGCAAAGCCAAGCATCCGGCGTAAGTTGCGCAAAACGGTAATATCGGCGAGCCAGCGCGCCAGCCGCAAACCAAGCCCCGGCCTTTCCGCATTCGCGTATTTGCTCCCTGAGGCAAGCGCCAAATCAAAGGCCATGCCGCTGACAAGGCCTGTTTCGGACCGCATGATCGTCACGCGCGAGTAGATCTTCTCCCAGATGCGCGGCACGCCCGCGAAGGTATCGGGATTGACCTCCTGGAGATTTTCGAAAACCGTCTCGGGGCTTTCCGCGAAATTCACCGTCGAGCCGTTGGCGATCGGCGCATCGACCGAGACAAGCCGCTCCAGAACGTGACAGAGCGGCAGGAAGCAAAGCTGCTCGTCGGTCTCGGCGAAATCGAGCATCTCCGCACCAGCGGATAGCTCATAGATCATGTTGCGATGCGTGATGATCGCGCCCTTGGGCGGACCTGTCGTGCCGGATGTGTAGATCAGCATGCGCGGGTCTTCGGGCTGAACCTCGCCGAGCGCAGCATCAAAGCGTTCGGGATTTTCCGCTTGCTCGCCCAGCGCGTAAAACTCATCAAGGAACATAACCTGTTCGTCGCTGAACGTGGCAAGGCCTTCCCGGTCGAAGACGACTACGCGCTCCACACCAGGCATCTCTGTGCGCGCTTCGAGAAATTTGTCGAGCTGCTCATCGTTCTCGACGAAGAGCACCCGCGCGCCGCAATCATTGGCGAGATAGGCAAGCTGCGCGGGGCTGTCCGTCGTATAGACCCCTGCCGGAATCGCTCCGATGGCCGCGGCCCCGAGATCGCAATAGAGCCATTCGCGCCGGTCCTCCGCAAGGATCAGGACGGGTTCGCCCTTCTTGACACCGAGCTCCATCAAGGCAAGCCCGATGAGCCGCGCGCTGTCGTGGTAGACCTTCCACGAATACTCCTGCCAGATGCCGAGCTCTTTCTCCCTGTGACAGACCCTGTCGCCATAATGCCGGCAACGGTCAGCCCAGAGCCCCACGATCGTGTCATGACCGTCGAAAGTGATCCTCTGGCCCGTAATGTTCCCGCTCATCTCCATGTCTTGCGCCTCTTCCAGCGTTTCTGGCCACGCTGCGACTCGCCCGTGCGACCGAGGTAGAACTCCTGAATATCCTCAGACGCCGCCAGATCGGCGCTGGCTCCGGTCATCACGATCCGCCCCATCTCCAGAACATAGCCGCGATGGGCGGTCTCGAGCGCGATATGCGCGTTCTGCTCGACCAGAAGCATCGTGACGCCCTCCTCGGCGTTCAGCCGTGCGATAATCGCGAATATCTCCTGGGTAAGCAATGGTGAGAGGCCAAGGCTCGGCTCATCCAGCATCAAGAGCTTAGGCTCAGCCATCAGCCCGCGCCCGATGGCGAGCATCTGCTGCTGTCCGCCGGAGAGGAAGCCGGCTGGCTGCCTGCGCCGCTCCTTGAGAATCGGGAAGTAGGTGAAGACCAGTTCGAGATCGCTGGCAAGGCCGCCCTTTCGCGTGAATCCACCCAGCCGCAAATTTTCCTCGACTGTCAGATACGGAAAGACCTCCCGCCCTTCCGGCACAAGGCTGACGCCACCCCGCACGACCTGATCGGGATCCAGCCCGACGAGGGACTTGTCCATGAAGCTGATCTGGCCCTTTTCAGGGTCCATCAGGCCGGCGATCGTCTTCATCAGCGTGGTCTTGCCCGCGCCGTTGGCCCCGAGAATGGTGACGATTTCGCCCTGTTCCACGTCTATGGAGACCCCGCGAAGCGCCATGATCGCGCCGTAGAACGTCTCGAGATTGCGCACCGAAAGAACACTCATGCCGCATCATCCCCCGTGGCCGTGCCAAGGTAGGCGGCCTGCACATCCGGATGCTTTTGCACCTCGTGCGGCGTTCCCATGGCGAGCGGGCGACCATTGGCCACGGCCAGAACACGGTCCGAGACCTGTGTGACAAGGCTCATATCATGCTCCACCATTAGCACGGTGATCCCCATGTCGCGCCGCAGATCCTCGATCCAGAAGGCGACATCCTGGCTTTCTTCGACCGACAGCCCGGATGCGGGCTCGTCGAGCAAGATAAGCCGCGGTCCGATTGCCAGAGCCCGGCCGATCTCGACCACCTTACGAACGCCGTAAGGAAGCCCCGCGATCATCTTGTTGCGATACGCTTCAAGCTCAAGAAACTCTATGACCTCCTCGACGCGCTTGCGGTGCGCGCGTTCCTCGCGACGCACCTTCGGCAGAAACAAGAGGTCGGAGATGAAGTTCGTGGCGCGGTGGGTGTGCCGCCCCATAAGAAGGTTGGCGAGCACGGTGGAATGATCGAACAATTCGATATTCTGAAAAGTCCGTGCTATCCCGAGGCGTGCGATATCATGCGCCTTAAGCCCGACGATGTCCTCCCCTTCGAAATGAATCGTCCCGCGTGTCGGCTCGTAAATCCTGCTGATCAGATTGAATATGGTGGATTTGCCCGCACCGTTCGGCCCGATGATGGCAAAAACCTCGCCTTCGTCCACGGCGAAGGACACTCCGTCAACCGCTTTGACACCGCCGAAATGCACGGCCAGATCATCGACCTCGAGCAGGCTCATTTCATGCGCTCCGTCTTGAGGTAGGATTTCTGACGGCGGAACATGTCTCGCCGCGCCAACGGGAAAATCTCGAACCAGGTTCGTATCTTCAGCCAGCGGCCATAAAGCCCGGTCGGCTCGAATATGATGAAGAGGATGAGCAGAACCGAGAACAGCATGGTGTCGAGCCCCGGAACGGCTCCGAGGTCGATCCCGAAATTGGCATTCAGGCCGTCGCGCAGGATCGCGATAAGCTGCGGCAGCCCGGTGATCAGCAAGGCTCCCAGGAACGCACCCTGGATGAAGCCCAACCCGCCGATCGTCACGACGAGAAGGAGATTGATAGAGATGAAGATCGAGAAAAGCTCGTAGTTGAAGAACCCGATATAGTGCCCCATGAGCGCCCCGGCCAAGCCCGTTACGCCAGAGGACAGGCCGAATGCCAAAGCGCGGGTGCGTGTCACGTTAATGCCGAGCGCGCGCGCCGAAACCTCGCTGTCGCGCACCGCGAGAAACGAGCGCCCCGTCGGGCTGCGGAGCAGGTTCGCGTAGGCCCAGGTCACCAGGATCACCACGGCAAGAACGAGCCAATAGAAATTCGACAGCGATGCGTAGCGGTCGAAGCTGATCCCGAAAATGCTGATCGACGGTGCCATGATGCCACCCACACCGCCGGTAATCGGATCGAGCAGGATGACCAGCTCCTCGACGATCACGAAAACCGCGAGCGTTGCAATTGCAAGATAGATGCCTGACATGCGGACGGCTGGCACGGCGATGATTGCTCCAAAGAGGCCGGCAAAGAGGCCGGCAACGGGAAAGGCGATCAGGAAGGGCAGCCCCAGGTTCATCAGGGCCGCGTCGGTATAGGCCCCGATAGCGAGAAACGCGGCATGGCCAAGGCTCACCTGGCCAGTATGTCCGACCGCGATCATCAGCCCCATGCCTGCAAGAGCCCAGATCAGGGTGTTGGCAGCCTCGGCAAGGTAGTAATTGCCGACGAGAAAAGGCAGCGCGATCATGATGATCGCCAGCACGGCCATCTTGCCCCGGCTCTGCCAGTGCTCATGCAGGTCGATGTCGCGGTCGTAGCTTTTCTTGAAAACAACACGCATCGCTCAGACCTTCTTTGCCTGGACCTGGGAAAAGAGCCCCCCGGGGCGAGTTACCAGAACCAGAAGCATGATGATGTAAGGCGACATGATGGCCAGCTCTCCGGGCGCATAGCGCCCCGCGATCGGCTCGACGATGCCGATGATCAACCCGCCCAGAAGCGCACCCGGCAAGGAGCCCAGGCCACCGATGACCGCGGCCGCGAAGGCCTTGATCCCGAGAAGGCCGATGTTTGGATCGATCGCGCCGCGCGTCGCGAAGAGTACGCCAGCGACAGTAGCCACCGCGCCGGAAACGCCCCAGATCAGTGCATTGATGCGCATGACAGGCACACCCACGATATAGGCCGCCATCTGATTCTGGCTCGCGGCCTGGGCGGCAAGACCGATGCGCGTGAATGCGAAGAAAGCCCATAGCGCCGCAGTCAGGGCAACGGTGACACCGATCGTCACGAGATCGGCCAGCGAAATCACAACCCCACCAGCAGAAAGGTTCGTCCCGGCAAAAGGCGTTTCGAGAACGAGCGGCGTATACCCCCAGACGGACCCGGCAACGAAGCGGAAAGAGAAACCCAGCGCGATGGTCAGGATCACAAGCGCGAATTGAGGCTGGCCGAAAATCCGGCGCACGACGACGCGCTCGACACCCCAGCCCACCCCGAACATCAGGAACACGGCAATCAGGACCGCCAGCCCGAACGGCAGGCCCAACTGGTCACTGTTGCCAAGGCCTAGCGCGACGAATGCGCCCAGCATCATCATGTCACCCTGGGCAAAATTGACCCCCTCAGAGGCCTTGTAGATCAGGACGAACCCCAGCGCGACGAGGCCGTAGATACATCCGTTGGCCAACCCCCCGATGACCAGTTGCATGAAATCCATCAGCGGCACACGGGCGCTGCTGCGCCCCCATTTCGGCTGTTCATCTATTCTCCTCCCATCAGCGTTGACCGCTGTTGACAAGAATTAAACACACGCGCTCAATTTCCGTCAAAGCTTTAAACACCGCTATTACCGCCGCGACGCTGCGTAAGTTCCAACAATTCATAGCTTCTGAGCGAAGATCAGCCTCGAGCCCGAGACCGGTATCTGCCAGTGTTGACCAGCCTTGGCTTCCCGTTACGGGAAGCATAACCGTATGAACAAAAAGGAAGTGACCAGTGATACGACCTGCCCCGATGACGTTGCGTCCGGAAAGGCCAGTTAGATGAGCGGGCCTCTCACCGGACTGAGAGTCGTCGAAATGCAGGGGCTTGGGCCTGCCCCATTGGCGGGCCAGTTCCTTGCTGATCTCGGCGCCGAGGTAACCCTGATCACCCGCAAGTCCGCCCCCGCCGACAAGACGGACATCAACAACCGGGGCAAGCGGTCTGTCGCGCTGAACCTGAAGTCTGCGGAGGGCGTTGCCGCGGCGATGGGGTTGATCGCCCGTGCCGATGTTTTGATTGAGGGGTTTCGCCCCGGCGTGATGGAGCGGATGGGACTGGGCCCCGATGATTGCGCGGCCCGGAACCCGCGCCTTGTCTTCGCCCGGATGACAGGGTGGGGGCAAGATGGGCCGCTGGCGCAGACCGCCGGGCACGACATCAACTATCTCGGCCTCACGGGCTTTTTGCATGCCCTCGGCCCGGAAGACGGCGTGCCCGCGCCGCCGCTCAACATCGGTGCCGATTACGGCGGCGGTACGATGTTCCTGCTCTTCGGCATCCTGGCCGCCCTTTTCGAGCGCGGCCAGTCGGGAAAGGGCCAGGTGGTCGATGCCGCCATGGTTGACGGAGCGTCCGCCATGATGGCGCTGGTGCATTCCTTCATTGCGCGCGGCGCGTGGTCGGAGCAGCGGGAAGCCAACCTGCTCGACGGCGGTGCCCCCTTCTACCGCACCTACGAATGCGCCGACGGCAAGTTCCTCGCCGTCGGTCCACTCGAGCCACAGTTCTTCGCTGAGCTGGTGCGCCTTGCCGGTCTGCCCGAGTCGTATCTACCCAGCCAGATGAAGCAGGCCGAGTGGCCGGACCGGCGCGCGGCCTATGCCGAGCTTTTCAAGCAGAAGACGCGCGACGAATGGGCCGCGATATTCGAAGGCTCCGACGCCTGCGCGACACCGGTTCTGACATGGTCCGAAGCGCCCGGCCATCCGCACATGGCCGCGCGCGGCACGTTCACCGAGGTTGAGGGCGTCCCCCAGGCCGCCCCTGCGCCCCGGTTCTCGCGCAGCAAGCCCGCCCGCCCCGCCGCGCCGAGACCTGCCGGGGCCGACACCGAGGCCGTGCTTCGCGAGCTTGGCTATGATGACGACGCGATCGGACAGATGAAGGACGCGGGCGTGCTGACCTGAACAACCCCGACAAAGGAACACGACATGACTCTTCCCGCCCTTTTCGACGGGCTGCGCCTGCCGCTCTTCGGCGCGCCGATGTTCATCGTCTCCGGCCCCGAGCTGGTCATCGCGCAATGCAAGGCCGGGATCATCGGCAGCTTCCCGGCGCTCAACGCCCGCGAAGCCGAAGGTGAACCGATTGAGCTCGACCGCTGGCTGACGCGGATCAAGTCCGAACTCGGCGCACATGATGCGAGACACCCCGACAAGCCCTCGGCCCCCTTTGCGGTCAACCTCATCGCCCATCGCAGCAATGCGCGGCTCATGCGCGATGTGGAAATCCTGCAAAGGCACGAGGTCCCGATCTGGATCACCTCACTCGGGGCGCGACCAGAGATCAACGCCGCAGCGCATGAGGTTGGTGCCATCGTGCTGCATGACATCATTCACGATGGTTTCGCCCGCAAGGCCACCGAAAAAGGCGCGGATGGCCTGATAGCCGTGGCCGCGGGGGCCGGCGGCCATGCCGGGCGGCAATCGCCCTTTGCGCTGGTTCAGGAGATCCGACGCTGGTTCGACGGCCCGCTCTTCCTGTCAGGGGCCATGGGAAATGGCGGGGCCATTCTCGCCGCGCGGGCCATGGGCGCCGATGGCGGCTATATCGGTTCCGCCTTCATCGCAACAGAAGAGGCCAACGCCGCTGCAGGCTACAAGGACATGATCTGCGCAAGCGGCGCCGAAGACATCATCTACACCGATTGCTTTACCGGAGTGCACGGCAACTACCTGCGCCCCTCCATCGTCAACGCGGGGCTGGACCCTGACAACCTGCCTCAGGACAAGGGCAGCCTGTCCTCGACCACGGCCGACAGCCGCAAGGCATGGCGCGACATCTGGGGCGCTGGTCAAGGCATTGGAGCAATCCGCGAGCGATGCACCACGGAATCTCTGGTCGCGCGGCTCGAAAGGGAATACCACGAGGCCCGCGCGCGTCTTTGAAGCCACGCGCGCCTATTGAGTGACGTCACGCCGCGCTCAAGGCAATGAAACGCTCAAGCTGCGTGTCGGTATCGCCGAACCGATGATCGGCCATCACGATTCGCTTGGCGATATGGGCCAGCTCGTATTCCTGCGTCATGGCAATACCGCCATGCATTTGGATCGAATCCTCGGCAACGAGCCTTCCCGCGCGCCCCAAAAGGTTCCGCGCGGCACTGATATGCCTGTCGCGCTCGGGAGCCGCATCCTCCAGGTGCCCCGCCGCGAGGATCACGGCGGAGCGCGCCTGTTCAAGCTCGATCATCATGTCGGCCATGCGGTGTTGGAGCGCCTGGAAACTGCCGATGGGCCTGCCGAACTGCTTGCGCGTCATCAGGTAGTCGCGTGTCAGGGCCGCCGCTGTTTCCATCGCGCCCAGCGTCTCAGCCGCAAGGGCGACCTCAGCGGCGGCGATCTGGCTGGCCAGAGCGTCGAAGGCCTCCCCCGCTGCGCCCAAGCGCGTCGCATCGTCGACTTCGACTCCATCAAGCGTGATCTCGGCAGCGCGTCCACCACTGAACAGGGGATAGCCGCGCATCGAAACGCCAGGTGCATCCGCAGGCAGCAGGAAGAGCGATATCCCGGATTCGTCGTCATCTTCGCCACTCTCCCGCGCCGATACGACAAGATGGCTCGCCGCGTCAGCATTAACGACAACAGCCTTGCGCCCATTGAGGACCATTTTCCCGCCTTGGCTTTCTATGCGCGTGGTGACACGGGACAGGTCATACCGGCTTTCCGGCTCCCCATGCGCCAAGGCAAGTTGCAGTTCTCCGGCGATGACCTCGACCAGCATCTCCTTCTGCGCATCATTGCCCAGGCGGGCGATCAGCCCGCCACCAAGGATGGCCGTGTCCAGCAGCGGCTCGACAACACCGGCACGCCCCAGCTCTTCAAAGACGGTCGAGATATCGAAGCCCGCGCCACCGAACCCGCCATCATCTTCGGAAAAGAGCGCGCCGACGATTCCAAGCTCGGCCATCTGCGCCCAGATCTCGGATGAGTAGCCTTGCGCGCTGTCGAGGATAGCATTGCGCGTCGCAGTGTCGTAGCGCTCCGAAAGAAACCGGCGCATCGTGTCCTGCAGCATCTGCTGCTCTTCAGTGAGTTCGAAATTCATTTCGCTCCCCCGGCCAGCAGCGTCTTGGCGATGATCCCGCGCTGGATCTCGTTCGAGCCGCCGAAGATCGACAGCTTCCTGTTGTTGAAATACTTCGCCGCGGTGGGGGCGGCATAGCCTGGCCCGACCGGATCATTATCGCCATCGATCGTCTCCGAAGCGAAAGGCATCGCATATGGCCCTGCCGCCCGGCGCGCAAGATCGTTGAGTTCCTGGCGGATGATCGTGCCCTTGACCTTGAGCATGGAGCTTTCCACGCCCGGCGCCTGCCCGGCCGCCGCCTTCGAGATGATCCGTAGGTTCGTCGTGGCCATGGCCATCAGGTCGATCTCGACCTGCGCCAGCCGCGCCGCGAAATGCGCATTCTCGATCAAAGGTTTGCCATTGTGCCGCTCCTGCCGGGCCATACGTTTGACAGAGGCCAGCGCCGCCTGGCTGAACCCGACACCGGCGATGTTGGTACGCTCGTGAGTGAGCAGGTATTTTGCATAGGTCCAGCCCATGTTCTCCTCGCCCACAAGGTTTTCCACAGGTACGCGCACATCGGTGAACCACACTTCATTCACTTCCGGTGTCCCATCAAGGAGCTTGATCGGCCGGACTTCGATGCCTGGCGTGTCCATATCGATCAGAAGAAAGCTGATGCCTTCCTGCTGTTTGACGTTCGTATCGGTGCGCACGAGGCAGAAAATCTTGTTGGCGTATTGGCCGAGCGTGGTCCAGGTTTTCTGGCCATTGACGATGTAATGGTCGCCGTCGCGGACGGCACGGGTCTTGAGCGAGGCGAGGTCCGAGCCGGCACCCGGCTCGCTATAGCCCTGGCACCACCAGTCCTCGCCCGAGAGGATGCGCGGCAGGTAGTGTTCGCGCTGCGCGTCCGAGCCGAATTTCATCAGGACGGGCGCGAGCATGGACAAGCCGAAGGGCACGATGCGCGGCGCGTTCGCCCGCGCGCTCTCTTCTTCGAAAATGTGCCTTTGCACGGCGTTCCAGGCACAGCCGCCGAATTCCTCGGGCCAATTCGGCGCGAGCCAGCCTTTCTCGTTCAGGATCGCGTGCCAACGGTCATGATCCGCCTTGCTCAGCACGACCCCGCTGGCAACCTTGGCGCTCAACTCCTCAGGAAGCTTTTCGTCCAGAAAGCCTCTGACCTCTTCGCGGAATGCGATTTCGTCTTGCGTGTAGCTCAGGTCCATCTTGTCACCTCACTCATAGATCTCGAACAGGCCCGCAGCGCCCATGCCGCCGCCGATGCACATGGTCACCACACCGAGCTTCGCCCCGCGCCTGCGACCTTCCAGCATCAAGTGACCGGTCATCCGCGCGCCGGTCATGCCGAAAGGATGGCCGATCGCGATGGAGCCGCCATTGACGTTGTGTTTCTCCGGGTCGATCCCGAGCCGGTTGCAGCAATAGAGCGCCTGGCTGGCAAAAGCCTCGTTGAGCTCCCAGAGGTCTATATCCTCGACTTTCAGCCCATGCCGCTCCAGCAGGCGCGGCACGGCGAAAACAGGCCCGATGCCCATCTCGTCGGGCTCGCAGCCCGCAACGGCGAAGCCCTTGAAGGCCCCGAGCGGCTCGAGGCCGCGCTTCTCGGCCTCCTGCGCGTCCATCACCGTGACCGCCGCCGCGCCGTCGGAAAGCTGCGAGGCGTTGCCCGCCGTCACGAAATTCCCTTCGCCGCGCACCGGCTCGAGCCCGGCCAGCCCCTCGAGCGTGGTATTGGGGCGGTTACATTCATCGCGGTCGACCGTGACGCTCTTTTGCGAGACCTCGCCTGTCTCCTTGTCCTTGACGGCCATCACCGTCTCCATCGGGACGATCTCGTGCTCGAAGAGCCCGGCCTCCTGCGCGGCGGCCATGCGCTGCTGGCTGCGCAGCCCGTAGGCGTCCTGATCCTCGCGGCTCACGCCATAGCGCTCCGCGACGATATCGGCGGTCTCGATCATGGTGAGATAGAGCTCGGGCTTGTGCTCGGCGATCCAGGGGTCGGGCACGGTCTTGCTTTCGGGCTGCACGAGCGAGATGCTCTCGACACCGCCCGCGACCATCGGCCCGGCACCCTCCTGCGTGATCGCGTTGGCCGCGCTGGCAATCGCCTGCAGCCCCGATGAGCAGAAACGGTTGAGCGTCATGCCCGCAACCGTGACCGGAAGCCCGGCGCGGATCCCGATCTGCCGCGCGATATTCTGGCCTGTCGCGCCCTGCGGCGCGGCACAGCCGAAGATCACGTCTTCGAACTCCCCCGGCTCGAGCCCCGAGCGCGCCACGGCGTGCTCCACGGTGTGACCACCCATGGTCGCGCCATGGGTCTGGTTGAATGAGCCGCGAAAGGACTTGGCCAGCCCTGTTCGCGCGGTTGATACGATCACGGCCTGGCGCATCACGTTTCCTCCTTGTTCAAATCATCGAAAGTCCGGCCCTCGGCGACGAGCTCTTCGAGCAGCGGGGCGGGTTTCCAGAATACCGGGTCTTCGGCCGCATAGTGCTTGATGTCGTCCAGGAGCCCGGAAAGGCCCTGCAGATCGGCCCATTTGAGCGGCCCGCCCTGGTGACGCGGAAAGCCGTAGCCGTAGAGCAGCGTCATATCCACGTCGAGCGGCCTGCGCGCGATCCCCTCGCCGACGACCATCGCCGCCTCGTTGACCATCGCGGCCATGTAGCGGCGCACGATCTCTTCGTCGGAAAATTCGCGCGGCGTGATCCCCATGGCCTCCCTGTCCGCCGCGATATGCTCCAGAACCTCCTCGTTGGGTTTTCTGCCGCGCGAGCCTTTCTCGTAGACATAAAAGCCCTTGCCCGTCTTCTGGCCGAAATGCCCCGCCTCGCAGAGCCTGTCGGCAAAATGCGGATCGCGCGCATTGGCCGGGAGCCCCTCCTCCCGCTTGCGCTTGCGCACCGCCCAGCCGATATCGAGACCGGCCAGGTCGGCCACGGCGAAGGGGCCCATGGCGAAGCCGAAATCTTCCAGCGCCGCGTCGATCTGGAAGGGCGAGGCGCCATCGAGGATCATGTTGTCAGCCGCCGCGCGGTAGACCGCGAGGATCCTGTTGCCGATGAACCCGTCGCAGACGCCCGCGCGCACCGAGACCTTCCCGAGCCGCTTGCCGAGGGCGAAGCCGGTGGCCACGACATCCGGCGCGGTCTTGTCCGCCACGACGACTTCGAGCAGTTTCATGACATGCGCCGGCGAGAAGAAATGCAGCCCGATCACGTCCTCGGGCCGAGATGTGCTCGCGGCGATCTCGTTGACATCGAGATAGGATGTGTTCGTGGCCAGAATGGCCCCTGCCTTGCAGGTCGCATCCAGTTTCTCGAATACCTGTTTCTTGACCGACATGTCCTCGAAAACCGCCTCGATGACCATGTCCACCTGCGCCAGCGCGTCGTAATCCGTGGCGAGGGTCAATGCGGTCTCCGTCAGGTGAGCGAGTTTCGCCTCGTCGATCTTGCCCCGTTTCAACGCGCCTGAAAGGTTCGACGTGATGCGCTCCCTCGCCGCCTCAGCGGCCTCGGCATTCATCTCCAGAAGCGTGACGTCGAGGCCGCTCAGAAGAGCCGCCGTGGCGATGCCCGCGCCCATCGTGCCGCCGCCGATCACGGCGACATGGGCAATCTCCCTTGGCGCGACGCCCTCCAGCTCCGGCAGCTTGCTCACGGCGCGCTCGCCGAAGAAGGCATGGATCAGCGCCTGGCGCTGATCCGTCTCCATCAGCTCCCAGAAGAGGTCGCGCTCGCGCTTCATCCCGTCGTCGAAGGGCAACTCGCAAGCGGCCTGCACGCCCCTGATCGCGACGGCGGGCGAAAGCTGCCCCCGGCCCTTCTTCAAAGTCGCCTCGTAGGCCGCATCGAAATCGATCGGCACGGGGTTGGGCATCTCGCGGATCGGGCGCGGGGCTGCGCCCTGCTCCACAAGCTCGGACGCATAGGCAAGGCCGATCTCACGGGGCGCGCCCTCTTCGAGACGGTCGAAAATCCCCAGCTCAAGCGCCTCTTGCGCGCCAACCTGACGGCCGCTCGCGATGATGTCGACGGCGCTCTCGGCCCCGATCAGCCGCGGCAGGCGCTGCGTGCCGCCCGCGCCCGGCATCACGCCGATCAGCACCTCCGGCAAGCCGACGCGCGCGGCGGGAACAGCGATCCGGTAATCCGCTCCGAGTGCGACCTCCAGCCCGCCTCCCAGCGCCGTGCCATGCACAGCGGCGACCACGAGCAGCGGCGAGGCTTCGATGCGCGCGCAGACGTCCGGGAGATGCGGCTCCATGGGCGGCTTTCCGAACTCGCGGATATCCGCCCCGGCCGGGAAGCTGCGGCCTTCCCCGTAGATCACGACTGCCTTCGCACCGTCGGCCTCTGCCTGGCTCATGCCCTCTTTAAGCCCCTGGCGCACCGCCTGCCCCAGCGCATTGACCGGCGGGTTGTCGATCGCCAAGACCGCTATGTCACCAAGTTTCTCGTAGTGAACCGCATCCGTCATCACATGGTCCTTCGTTGTGGTTGTCGCGGCGTCTCGCTGGCCGCCGATTGATTTGAACTTGCCGTGTTTGACGCGAATGTGCCACCGCTCCGACACGAAAGGCAATCGGCGCTTTGCGGTAACGCCGCGTCGCAAGGTATATGGGCGGGACACGCAGAAGCCTCCGCGAGGCACTTGGACAGCTTCACGACCGCGATCCGCGTCTCAAAAGACTCAATTGGTGCGATTTTCTGCGCGGAGGGCCGGCTCGCGCTTGAAATGCGCCGGACAATCGTCGTAGCAGGCGCCATGAAAACCGAGCGGCCAAGCCGCCAATCAGTATCGAGAGACCTCATGTTTGCCTCAAACCTCACACCGATCCCCGAGCTTTATGTCTCTTACGAGAGCGCTCAGAAGCTGAAAACCGAGGCCGCCGACCTCGTGAGCCATGATCTCACGCCGCGGCAGATCTGCGACCTCGAGCTTCTGATGAACGGTGGTTTCAGCCCGCTGAAGGGATTTCTCTCGGAAGACGACTACGACAATGTCGTCGAGAATATGCGCCTTTCGGACGGCACGCTCTGGCCGATGCCGATCACGCTCGATGTCAGCGAAGAATTCGCAGACTCCCTTGAGGTCGGACAGGACATCGCCCTGCGTGACCAGGAAGGTGTCATCCTGGCAACGATGACAGTGACCGACCGCTGGACACCCGACAAGGCCCGCGAGGCCGAGAAGGTCTTCGGCGCGGATGACGCGGCGCATCCGGCGGTCAACTACCTGCACAACCAGGCCGGAAAGGTCTATCTTGGCGGACCCATCACGGGCATCCAGCCGCCCGTGCACTACGATTTCCGGGCCCGTCGCGATACGCCCAACGAGTTGCGCGCCTATTTCCGCAAGCTCGGCTGGCGCCGCGTGGTGGCCTTCCAGACGCGCAATCCGCTGCACCGCGCGCATCAGGAGCTGACTTTCCGCGCTGCGAAGGAAGCCCAGGCCAACCTGCTCATCCATCCGATCGTCGGGCTCACGAAGCCGGGCGACGTGGATCACTTCACGCGCGTGCGCTGCTACGAGGCCGTGCTCGACAAATATCCCGGCTCGACGACCACGATGAGCCTGCTCAATCTCGCCATGCGCATGGCCGGCCCGCGTGAGGCCGTCTGGCACGGCCTCATTCGCAAGAACCACGGATGCACGCATTTCATCGTCGGCCGTGATCACGCAGGCCCAGGCAAGAACTCCGCCGGGGACGACTTCTACGGCCCCTATGACGCGCAGGAGCTCTTCCGCGAGCACGAGGAGGAGATGGGCATCGAGATGGTCGACTTCAAACACATGGTCTGGGTCCAGGAACGTGCACAATACGAGCCGATGGACGAGATCACCGACAAGGACGATGTCACCATCCTCAACATCTCCGGCACCGAGCTGCGCCGCCGCCTGCGCGAAGGGCTGGAAATCCCCGAATGGTTCTCGTTCCCGGAAGTCGTGCAGGAGTTGCGCCGCACCTCCCCGCCGCGCGCCGAGCAGGGGTTCACGGTCTTCTTCACGGGCTTCTCCGGCTCGGGAAAATCCACGATCGCCAACGCCCTCATGGTCAAGCTCATGGAAATGGGCGGCAGGCCTGTCACGCTTCTCGATGGCGACATCGTCCGCAAGAACCTGAGCTCGGAGCTTGGCTTCTCGAAAGAACACCGCGATCTCAACATCCGCCGGATCGGCTACGTGGCCTCCGAGATCACGAAGAACGGTGGTATTGCCATCTGCGCGCCCATCGCCCCCTATGCCGCCACCCGCCGCGCCGTGCGCGAAGATGTCGAAGCCTTCGGCGCCTTCGTCGAGGTGCATGTCGCGACCTCTATCGAAGAATGTGAACGCCGTGACCGCAAGGGCCTCTACAAGCTGGCGCGTGAGGGCAAGATCAAGGAGTTTACGGGCATCTCAGACCCCTACGATGTGCCGGAAAACCCCGAACTGCGTGTCGAAACGGAGAATGTCGACGTCGACAACTGCGCGCATCAGGTGATCCTGAAGCTCGAAAGCCTCGGGCTCATTGCTGCGCATTAAGCGATCGGCGACAGTATCTGAGGCTGCCCCGGACCGATCTCGGGGTAGCCTCTTCCGGGCCGCGTCTTGGCTTCGCCGCATGGCGCGGGGAAATCGCGAGCAGACCGCCGCGTCAGGCCACGAGACATGACAACGATCTCGCTGACATCCATTCCGCCACGGTTCGACCAGCTTGGCCCCGTGCTTGAAAGCCTTTTGGCGCAGTCGATAGCCGCGACCGTCATGCTGCAAATCCCGCAGAGCTACGCCCGGTTTCCCGGCCCCGTCACGCTGCCCGCGCTGCCCGAGGGGGTCACGGTTCACCGCACCCCGCGCGATTACGGGCCGGCGACCAAGCTGCTCGGCGCGCTCGAAGCGGGCACGCGCGGCGATGTGGTGATCTGCGACGACGATTGTCTCTATGCGCCTGACTGGGCCGGAAAGCTCTTCGCGGCACGACGTCCGGGCACAGCCGTCTCGGCGCATCCCTACAGCGTGAAACGCCTGCGCCGCGTAGCGCAGCCGCCTTACGATCTCATCGCCCAAGGCTTCGCGGGGGTGCTTCTCGAGCCCCCTCTGCTCGGAGACGACATCCTCGATCCGCCGCGCGAAGCCTTCGGCGTCGACGATATCTGGATCTCTGCCCATCTCGCCCTCGCCCGGGTGCCGATCGTCGCGGCTCCGGAAGCGCGCGCGCACGTTGCGCCGCAAAGCGCCGCCGCGCCGCTGCAAGACGCGCACCTGAACGGGCGCACCCGCGCGGCATCGAACACCGCATGCCTCGATTATCTGACAGCGCGCTATGGCCTGTGGCCCCGCTCGGGCCACTAGGCTAGCCGGCAGCCCACTTCAGTGAACGGCCACCGGCGCGAGGTTGTTCTGCCGCGCCAGAACGAAGGCCATGTTGCGGTCCTTGACGAGCGCGAGCCGCTCGCCGGAGGAGTCGTGCACCGCGTAGACCCTCTCCGCGCCCATGAGCTGGGAGCGCACCTCCTCGGGAAGATCATCTGCGGCCACGGCACGGACATAGACGATCGGACGGTCTGTCTCTTGTTTGAATTCGAACGGTGTGTCCATGATGTCACCCTTTCCTGATCTTGACTGTCTGAACGATCGTCTCGGGCTCTGCGCGGGTCAGATCGACATGCAACAGCCCGTTCTCCATGATCGCCTCTCCGACCTCGACACCGTCGGCCAGGACGAAAGAACGCTGGAACTGGCGCGCCGCGATCCCGCGATGCAGGAAGACGCGGTCACCCGTCTCTTCGCTCTG
The DNA here is from genome assembly GCA_003417655.1 of Rhodobacteraceae bacterium 63075. Lineage (GTDB taxonomy): Bacteria > Pseudomonadota > Alphaproteobacteria > Rhodobacterales > Rhodobacteraceae > Lentibacter. The sequence continues at coordinate 31,561 of QVMW01000010.1, read as the reverse complement.
CCGCCCCCGGATCACCAGCTGCTTGTCCTCGACCGTGATCGAAAGGTCGCTCTCGGCAAAGCCGGCGACGGCCAGCGTTATCCTGTAGGAATTCTGCGAAGTCTGTTCGATGTTGAAAGGCGGATAGCCTTCATTGCCCGATTTGGCATTGCGTTCGAGGAGCCGTTCGAGCTGCTCGAAACCAAGTAGATAGGGGGTGGACCCCAGGGAAAGTTTGCTCATGACACGCCCTTTTTATTGCAAGCGACAGTGTGGCGCGCGGCCCCGTTCCGGCGACCGCGCACCATCAATATGGGAAAGCGCGGCAAGGGCTGCAAGAGCTTTGCGAAGTTTCCGTTTTCCAGTATCTTGGCATTTATCCAGAAAATGGAATCGAGCCGCGCATGAACGCACCTCATGACATCGAGATGAAAACCGAAGACGTGCTGCGCCTCGAGCTGGAGGTCTTCAAGCGCGAACACCGGGATCTCGACGAAGCTATTCAGGCGTTGCAGGAGCGCAGCACCTCCGACCAGCTCACGATCCGGCGGCTCAAGAAGCAAAAGCTGGCGCTGAAAGACAAGATCTCCCGGATCGAGGACAGACTCACACCCGACATCATTGCGTAGCGAACCAAAGCGCTTATAGTGCGCGCTTCGGCAAAGGTGAGGACAGCAATGAGCGTGAAAGTCGGAATCATCATGGGCAGCCAGTCCGACTGGCCGACGATGAAAGAGGCCGCGGATATACTCGATGAGCTCGGCATCGCCTACGAGGCGCGCATCGTGTCGGCCCATCGCACGCCCGACAGGCTCTGGAGCTATGGCAAGGAGGCGGCAGCGCGCGGCCTTGACGTGATCATCGCCGGGGCCGGCGGCGCGGCGCATCTGCCCGGCATGATGGCCTCCAAGACGCGCATCCCCGTGATCGGCGTGCCGGTTCAGACCCGCGCGCTCTCCGGTGTCGACAGCCTCTATTCGATCGTCCAGATGCCGAAGGGCTACCCCGTGGCCACCATGGCCATCGGCGCGGCGGGAGCCGCGAATGCGGGGCTCATGGCAGCCGGTATCCTGGCCTTGCAGGACGCGGCTCTGGCCGAACGGCTCGACGCCTGGCGCGCGGCGCTGTCGCAATCCATCCCGGAGACCCCCAGCGATGACTGACCCACTCCCGCAAGGCGCGACGATCGGCATACTCGGCGGCGGTCAGCTCGGGCGGATGCTTTCGGTGGCCGCATCGAGGCTTGGCTTCAAGACTTGTATCTTCGAGCCGGGCGGAGATTGTCCAGCCAGCCACGTGGCAAACTGCCATTTGCAGGCCGACTACAGCGATACCGAGGCGCTCAAAAAATTCGCCCGAAGCGTCGATGTGATCACCTACGAATTCGAGAACATTCCCACCTCCGCGCTCGACACGCTGGAGGCCATCCGCCCGATCCATCCGAGCCGTGAGGCGCTCCGCGTCAGCCAGGACAGGATCGTCGAGAAGGACTTTCTCACAGGTCTTGGCCTGAAGACGGCCCCCTATGCCTCCGTCACCTCGGAAGATGCCCTGCGCGCCGCCGCCTCGCAGATCGGCCTCCCCGCCATCCTCAAGACCTGCCGCTTCGGCTATGACGGCAAGGGGCAGGCCCGGCTCAAGACCGAGACCGACATTCCCGAAGCCTGGGCCGAAATGGCCGATGCGCCCTCAGTGCTCGAAGGCTTCATCGACTTCTCCAAAGAAATCTCGATCATCGCCGCGCGCAATCCATCCGGCGACGTGGCCTGCTTCGATCCGGGTGAGAATGTTCACGAGGACGGGATTTTGCGGACGACGACCGTTCCGGCTCAGATTCCGGCCAACCTGCGGACCGATGCCGTGCTGCTGGCGGCGCAGATCCTCAACGCGCTGGAGTATGTCGGCGTCATGGGTGTCGAGCTTTTCATCACCCCCGAGGGGCTTATCGTCAACGAGATCGCTCCGCGCGTGCACAATTCCGGCCACTGGACCCAGCAGGGCTGCGCGGTCGACCAGTTCGAGCAGCATATCCGCGCCGTTGCGGGCTGGCCGCTCGGCGACGGCAAGCGCCATAGCGACGTCGTGATGGAAAACCTGATCGGTACCGACATGGACCGCGTGCCGGAGCTTGCCGCGCTCTCGGGGGCTGCGCTGCACCTTTACGGGAAGGCCGAAGCGAAACCCGGCCGCAAGATGGGCCACGTCAACCACGTCACCAGGACATGAAAAGGCCGCCTCGTGGGGGCGGCCTTCGCGATTGTCGGCAGAGTTGTCTCAGTGACCAAGGATCTGGCTGAGGAACAGCTTGGTGCGGTCGTTCTGCGGCGTGTTGAAGAAGGCCTCCGGCTCGTTCTGTTCGACGATCTGACCCTGGTCCATGAAGATGACCCGGTTGGCCACTTGGCGGGCAAAGCCCATCTCGTGGGTCACGCAAAGCATCGTCATGCCCTCTTCGGCAAGCTCGATCATCGTATCGAGCACTTCCTTGATCATCTCCGGGTCAAGCGCCGATGTCGGCTCGTCGAAGAGCATGATACGCGGCCGCATGCACAGCGAGCGCGCAATCGCCACCCGCTGCTGCTGCCCACCCGAGAGCTGGCCGGGATACTTGTCCGCCTGGTCGGGGATCTTGACCTTCTCGAGGAAATGCATCGCCGTTTCCTCGGCTTCCTTCTTCGGCGTCTTGCGCACCCAGATCGGAGCCAAGGTGCAGTTCTCGAGAATGGTGAGATGCGGGAAGAGATTGAAGTGCTGGAAGCACATGCCCACTTCCGAGCGGATCTTGTCGATATTCTTGAGGTCCGAGCCGAGCAACGTGCCATCCACCGTGATCGTGCCCTGCTGGTGCTCCTCGAGCGCGTTGATGCAGCGGATGAGCGTGGACTTGCCCGAGCCGGAGGGGCCGCAGATCACGATCCGCTCGCCCTGGTAGACGGTCAGGTCAATATCACGCAGAACGTGAAACGCCCCGAACCACTTGTTCATGTTGGTGATCTCGATCGCGACTTCGTCGCTGACTTTCATTTGTGTTTGTTCAGCCATGGTCTGGCCTCCTTAGCGATGATCTGTCTCGAGGCGGCGTTCGAGCCACTGAGAATATTGCGAAATGCCGTAGCAAACGACGAAGAAGAGCGCCGAGGCGAAGAGGAATAGCTCCCAGTAGACGCCGTTCCAATCCGTCGAAGCGAGGATCGGCCCGCGGATCATCCCGACGAGGTCGAACATAGAGATGATCGAAACGAGCGTCGTGTCCTTGAACAGGCCCACCGCGACATTGACGATCCCCGGAATGGAGATTTTCAGCGCTTGCGGCAGGATAATGAGGCGCATGGCCTGTGGGTAATCGAGCCCGAGACTGTCACCCGCTTCATACTGCCCCTTGGGCAAGGCGGCCAGACCGCCCCGGATCACTTCGGCGATATAGGCCGAGGCGAACATCGTGATCATGATCACGACCCGCAGGAAAAGATCGACGCCCGAGCCCGGCGGGAAGAAGTAGGCCAGCATCACGTTGGCAACGAAGAGCAGCGTGATCAGTGGCACGCCCCGCACGAACTCGATGAAGACCACGCAGATCCACTTGACGAGCGGCAGGTGCGATTGCCGCCCCAGCGCCAGAGCGATGCCGAGCGGCAGCGAGAGCGAAACACATGTGATGCCGAGCATCATGTTGAGCATGAAGCCGCCAAGATCGCGGCTGGGGACCGCGGTCAACATCGCGTTTTCCGATGCGTTTTCGGGGATCAACCAACCGCCCACTGTCCAGATCACGATCGCGGCGACGATCCCGCCGAAGAAGCCTGCGGCGAAGCTCGATTTGACGAACTTCTCATAGACGAGATATCCGACGACAAACCCCAGCAGCGCGCTCAGCGGGGCAAAGATTGTTCCGCCCCAGATCAGCCAGAAGGCGATGAAGGGATAGAGCCCCGTGAAGATGAGCATCTTGCGCGGCAGATCAAAGAACAGCACCGGTGCCAGGGCGACGAATAGCAGCACGAAGGCAAGGGTCGGCCGCCAGTAGAATTCACTGGGATATGTGAACCCGAACAGAAGCTGGTGCCAACGGTCGGTCAGGACCGAAAAGCAGGCCCCGACCTCGCCCTGGAGCACCTCGCGGCACTCGGCCAGGCTGCCGGTTGTCCAGACACCGCCAAGGAACCAGGGCAGGAAGCCCGCCAAGAGCTGGTAGATGATGTAGAGCGCCACGATGGTCAGCAGACCGTTGAGCCATGTTGGAAAGAGGTTGTCCTTGACCCATTTGAACGGCCCTGCCGCGGTGATGGGCGCAGGTTGTTCCTCGATGAAGCTTTCGCGCACGTAGGCGACGGATTCTGAATGCGTGTCAGACATGGCTCAGCGCTCCTTCAGCTTCATGGCGTTGTTGTAGACGTTCATCCCCGCCGAGATGAGCAGCGAGATGACCAGGTAGAACAGCATCAGCAAGAGCACGCATTCGATCGCCCGGCCCGTCTGGTTCAGCGTGATGCCGCCCAGCGTGGCCGTGATATCGGCGTATCCGACCGCGATCGCCAGCGAGGAGTTCTTGGTGATGTTGAGATAGTTGGAAATGAGCGGCGGAATGATGACCCGCAAGGCCTGCGGCAGGATCACCAGCCCCATGATGCGCCGCGGCCTAAGGCCAAGCGCGGCTGCCGCTTCGGTCTGACCCTTGGAGACGGCCAGGATCCCGGCGCGGACGTTCTCGGCGATGAAGGCGCCGGTGTAGATCGACAGGGCGAACCAGAGCGCGATGAGCGGCGCGCCGATCTGCAAGCCGCCCTTCAGGTTGAACCGGTTGGCAAGCGGGTCGGGCATGTCGAGGCTGATGGGCTGCCCCATGATGTAGTAGACGAGCACGGTCGGCACGATCAGGATCGCGAGCGACGGCCAGCCGACCGGCAGGAGCTTGCCCGTGTCGTAAAGCAGCTTCGTTGCGTATCTGCGGTAGGCGAAAATGCCGATCACGGAGGCGATGAAGACAGCGACGACGACGGCAGAGCCCGCTTCCGAGATCGGAGCCGGAACATAGACCCCGCGATTGGTGAAGGCGAACATCCCGAGCAGCATCTCCCGCTCGGGATCCTCTCCGAGATAGCCCCTTGGGCCGGGCAGAACCACCGTCACGATCGTGTAGATGATGATGATCCAGATGAGCACAGGCACATTCCGGAAGATCTCGACATAGAGCGCCATGAGCTTGCGCACGACCCAGTTGGGCGAGAGGCGCAGAACCCCCGCGATCACCCCGAAGATCGTCGCCGTGGCGCAGGCGAGAAAGGCGACCAGCAAGGTATTGATCACGCCAACCCATGCCGCGCGCAGGTTCGTTGACTGGCTGTTATAGTCGATCAGGGTCTGGTTGATGTCGTAGCCCGCGGGCGTCCCCAGGAACTCGAAGGAGATGTTGAGCCCTGCGGTGCGCAGGTTGGTCATCAGGTTGTTGCCAAGATAGGCGATCGCCACGATGAGCGCGAGAAGCGCGATACCTTGGAAGGTGAGTGAACGATACCGCGTATCGTTGATGAGCATGGATAGCCGAAATCCATCCTGCTTCTGAGGATCGGTGATTGTCGTCATCTAAGGACGTCCCTGTTACTGGCCGGCTCTTCGGTTGTTTTTTCGCCGCGTCGTTGCGCGAGAAGTTACCGGTTTCTTGTTCTTACCAGCGAAAAGGGCGCAGTTTGACCTGCGCCCTTTCCCTTTCAGGTCTTAGCGGAAGGGCGGCGAGTAGAGCAGGCCGCCGTCAGTCCACTGTGCGTTGAGACCGCGAGCAAGACCGATCGGCGTGCTTTCACCGATGTTCTTCTCGAAGATCTCTCCGTAGTTGCCGTTGGCCGCGATGGCCTTGACGGCCCAGTCAGCGGGCAGGCCGAGCTGTTCGCCCAGGTTGCCTTCCGTGCCGAGCAGGCGGTTCACCTCGGGCTTGTCGCCGGCTGCCGAAGCGAGCTCCTCGACATTGGCCGATGTGACGCCGAGCTCTTCCGCCGCGACCAGCGAGTTGAGCGTCCAGCGAACGACATCGCCCCACTCGTTGTCGCCGTGGCGCACGAGCGGACCGAGCGGCTCCTTTGACACGATTTCCGGCAGGATCACGTGATCGCCGGGATTCTCGAACGCGGCCCGCGTGGCCGCGAGACCGGACGAGTCGGTCGTGTATGTGTCACAGGCGCCGGCCAGGTATTGCTGCTGGCCCTCGGCGTTGGTTTCGATCGGAACCGGCTCGTAGCTGATGTTGTTCTTGCGGAAGAAGTCCGCAAGGTTCAGCTCCGTGGTCGTGCCGGTCTGGATGCAGACCGTCGCACCGTCGAGCTCCTTCGCCGAGCTTACACCCAGGTCCTTGGGAACCATGAAGCCCTGACCGTCATAGTAGTTGATGCCGGTGAATTCGAACTTCAGGTCGACGTCGCGCGTGAAGGTCCACGTCGTGTTGCGGGCCAGCATGTCGACCTCGCCCGAGGCAAGCGCCGTGAAGCGTGTCTTGCCGGTCGTCGGGACGAATTCGACAGCCGTCGGATCTCCGAGCACGGCGGCGGCTACAGCGCGGCATACCGCCACGTCGAAGCCCTTCCATTCGCCGTTCGAGTCGGGCGCGGCGAAGCCGACAAGCCCGGTGGTCACACCACAGTTCAGCTTTCCGCGCGCCTTGACGTCGTCAAGCGTCGCAGCAGCAGCGGCACCGGCGGTGAGGCCGGCAACTGTCAGTGCACCAAGAAATATGGTCTTTTTCATGTTTACCTCTTCCTGATTGTCCGCCTTGTTATTCAGCAGACGGTTTCTCCCAACCCGGTTACAGGCCGGGGCGATTTTAGGAGGCATTGCCTCCAATGGCGACAAGTTTGTTCGCATTTGTCGCGAAAGGTCAAGTGATACATAAGGAGAAACATGTCGCGCCTGTGCGCAAATTCTCTTTGCTTAACCTAAGGTTAAGACGTGACCGGTGAAAGTTGACAGTCAAAGAAAAACGAGCAGGCATGCTTGAATTGCTCCCGTTTGCGCTCCGCAATATCGCTCGCTTCGTCGTCAGCGCCCCACTGTTGCTCCTGCCAGTTCTCATCGATTCTCGAAATATCCCATATTTTTTCGGCCGATTCTTTGGCTTCGGCCGCTGCCAGGCCGAGTATGAAAGACCCTGTCAGGCTGACGAGGTCATGAAAAGCCGTCAATTCGAATGCCGATAGCCGCTTCGTATACGCTCGCGCCGCAGCGAGCGAATCGGGTTTTTGGCTTACGGGCATCACGCCGGACGCGGCCTTCAGTTCAAGCCCCTTTTCCAGCGCGGCCCAGTCGAGGAAACCGTCCCAGGCTTCTGCCTGCCGGCGCACCAGCGCGTCAGGAGAATCAGCCCGGTAGCACAGCAGATCCGTCTCCGCATAACCAGCGACCATGTCGGCGACGTCGTCATGCTGTATCGCCACCTTGTCGATCGCCGCGTTGGCAGAACGCGTACAGGGCATCACCTCGGGGACTATCTTTTCATCCACGGCCTGCCATTCCTCTGAAATGCGGCGTGCCAGCTTGTCGGTAGGAACGACCAGGCGCTTCCTCGCTGGCGTCCTGACGGGGCGTCCATCAAGCTCGATGGAAAACCCGTCTGCCGTCTCCCGATAGTCGGCGCTCTTCCAGAACCTCTTGATCGCCCATTCGCTCATGCCGCTGTCTCATTCTTCAATAGTTGGTTCACCGCCGGCTCGAGCGCGCCGAAATCGCTGATCAACATGTCGGCGTCCAGCGTCTCGGGCGCGTGGTATCCCCAGGTCACGCCGATGGTTGCAATTCCCGCGGCACGCGCCATTTCCATATCGAAAACCGTATCCCCGACCATGACGGCACGGCTCGCCGTCACGCCCGTCTCTGCAAGCACCGCCTCGAGCATCGAAGGATGCGGTTTCGACGGGTGGTGGTCGGCCACTTGCTCGGAGACGAACAATCCTGCCAGCTCATGTCCTTCGAGCAACTTGTCCAGCCCCCGGCGGGACTTTCCGGTCGCGATGGCAAGAAGCGTCTCTGCTTCACCATTTAGCCACTGGAGCGCCTCGCGCGCACCGGGAAAGAGCGGGCTGGACTGCGCCGCCCCGCGCTCGGCCCGAAGACGCATATATGCGGTCTTGTAACCTGCCACCAACTCGGGGTGATCCGCCTCCAGATCGGGGGCCAGGCGCCGCATGGCCTCCGGCAAGGATAGCCCGACAATCGCGCGCACTGCGGAAGCCGCCGGTGGTGGATGTCCTGCCGAACCGAAGGTCGCGTTCATCGCAGCGCAGATATCATCCTGGCTGTCTACCAGCGTGCCATCGACATCGAAGATCACCACTCTCATGAGAGCCCCTCGAAAGGATCATGCGCCGCCAGGTCGGGTGACCAGCCAAGCGTGTCGAAGGTCTGCGCCATATGCTCGGGCAAAGGGGCCGTCACCGTGACTGTCTCGTGCGTCACCGGGTGTTCAAAGCGCATTTCCCGCGCGTGCAGGTGCAGCTTGTCCGAGATGATCCCGCCCAGCTTGGCCCCCCAGCCATCGCCGAGATTCTCCTGCCCCGAGCCGCCATACTTGCCGTCCCCGGCGATGGGATGGCCGATCTCGGCCATATGTGCGCGCAGCTGGTGCGTGCGGCCGGTGATCGGCTCCATGGCGACCCATGAGGCCCTTTCCGCAACGCGGTAGAGCGTCGCATAGCGCGTCAGGGCGCGCTTGGCCCCCTCGGTGCGGTCCACGTCGCGCGGATGCACAACATGCATCTTCTCGCCCTGCCCCTTGCCGCCGCCTGGGGCCTTCACGAGACCATAGCGGATCTCCCCGAGATAGGGGCGCGGAACACCGGCCACGACGGCCCAGTAGATCTTGCGCGTGGCCTTGTGCCGCATCGCGGCTGTCAGCCCCTTCGCCGCCGCGCGCGTTCGCGCCAGTAGCAGGACACCGGACGTGTCCTTGTCGAGCCGGTGCACGAGGCGCGGCTTTTCCTCGAACCCGAATTTCAACGCCGCCGAGAGCCCGTCCACATGCCGCACCTGTTTCGAGCCGCCCTGTGTCGGCAGCCCGGCGGGCTTGTTGATCGCGATGACTTGGTCGTCGCGGTAGATCACGCAGGACTGGATGAGCTTGGCATCCGCATCGCTCACCCGCGCCTCGGCCTTGGCGTAGGCGACATGCGCATCCGGAAGGGGCGGCACGCGGACGGTCTGCCCCGTCTCGACACGCGTGCTCGATTTCACGCGCCCGCCATCGACACGCAGCTCGCCCTTGCGGCACATCTTCTCGATCTGTCCCTGCTTGAGCTGCGGGAAGCGCTTGCGCATCCAGCGGTCGATCCGCTGATCGCCCTCGTCATCGCCCACGTCGATCTGTTGCACCTGGCTCATTGCATTGTTCCCCGCATCAAAGCCATCCCGGCGATGAGCGCCGCGATGGAGACCCCCACAGAGGCAAGCACATAGACAGTCGCCGCACCCACCTGCCCGCGCTCATAGAGCGTGACCGCATCCAGCGAGAACGCCGAAAATGTGGTGAAGCCTCCGAGCACACCTGTCACGAGAAAGGGCGTAAGGCGCGCCCCGTCCTTGTGAGCCAGAAAGACGACGAGCGCCCCAATGGCGAGCGAGCCGATCACGTTGACCACCAGCGTTCCCCAGGGAAATCCATGCCCGATGACGCGCACGGCCCCCAGCCCCACGAGGTAGCGCGCGCTTGCGCCCATGGCCCCACCGAGGGCAACCTGAAAAAGTGTTGTCAGCATGGCGCTCCTGTCTCAGCACGCGGGGGAGATGTCAAGTTTTGCCGCCCTTCTCGCGCTGCAGGCGCAGCTTAGCGAACCAGTCGACCCGTTTCTTGAGCTCGCGCTCGAAGCCACGTTCGACGGGATGGTAGAGCACGGGCCGTCTCATGCCGTCCGGAAAGTAGTTCTGCCCCGAAAACCCGTCTTCCGCATCATGATCATAGGCATAATCCGCGCCGTAGCCCTGCTCTTTCATGAGGCCTGTCGGGGCATTCAGGATATGTTTGGGAGGGGGTTCGGAGCCCGAGGCCTTCGCGGCTTTGCGCGCGCCCTTGTAGGCGACATAGGCAGCGTTCGACTTGGGGGCCAGGGCCAGGTAGATCACCGCCTGCGCCAGCGCCAGCTCGCCCTCGGGGCTGCCAAGCCGCTCGTAGGTCTGCCAGCTTTGCAGGCAGACATCCTGCGCCTGCACATCCGCCAGCCCGATATCCTCGACGGCCATCCGCGTGAGCCGCCGCGCCAAAAAACGCGGGTCTTCCCCGCCGTCCAGCATCCGGGCGAACCAGTAGAGCGCGGCGTCCGGATCGGAGCCGCGCACCGACTTCTGCAGGGCGGAGATCAGGTTGTAATGTTCATCGCCCGACTTGTCGTATTTCGCCGCCCGCCGCATCAGCCGCTTGCCGAGGTCTTCGGCGTTCAGCTTGCCCTCGGTCTGCCATGTCGCGACCTGCTCGATGAGGTTGAGCAAGGCGCGCCCGTCGCCATCGGCCATCTCGAGAAGCGCCTCGCGGGCATGCCCGTCGAGCGGAAGCGCGCGGCCCAGCTCCTTTTCTGCGCGCTGCGCGAGCAGCTCGAGATCAGACAGGTCGAGCCGCTCCAGCACGAGCACCTGCGCGCGGCTCAGAAGCGCGGCATTGAGCTCGAAGCTCGGGTTCTCCGTCGTCGCGCCGACCAGAAGGATCGTGCCGTCCTCCATGTGCGGCAGAAAGCCATCCTGTTGCGCCTTGTTGAAGCGGTGAATCTCGTCGACGAAGAGCAAGGTGCCCTGCCCGTTGGCGTGGCGGTGCTTGGCCGCATCGAAGACCTTCTTGAGGTCGGCCACGCCTGTGAAGATCGCGCTGACCTGGACGAAATGCAGATCGGTCTCCTTTGCCAGAAGCCGCGCGATGGTCGTCTTGCCAACGCCCGGTGGCCCCCAGAAGACGAGCGACGATAGCGCGCCGGAGGCCAGCATCACGCCCAGCGGCCCATCCACCCCGAGGACCTGGTCCTGCCCGATCACCTCCGATAGGCTGCGCGGGCGGAGCCTGTCTGCAAGAGGGCGTGGCCCCTTGGAACCCTGCTCTTCCTTGTTCTGACCGGTATCGAAGAGATCGGCCATCGGTCAGAACCTGAAACTGAGGCTGAGCGGGCGCCCCGACCGGACGATATCGAGCCTGACCCAGCGGCCCGAGGCTTGCAGCAACCTGAGCGCCTCGCCCGTGTCCGACACCCTGTTGCCGTTGACCTCGCGTATCACGTCGCCCGCGCGCAGACCCGCGCGCGCTCCGAGCGGGCCGGGTTCGGTCACGATGACACCGTCCGAGCCCAGCGGCAGAGCATATTCGGCAAGAACCGCAGGGTTGACGTTCGACAAGCGCACCTGCGGAACAGGCGTGTCGCGCCCCGTCGTCACCGCCTGCCGCGGCGGATCTTCCGGCGCGGCCAGAAGCCTGGCTTTCCGGTAATCAGTTTCGCCCGCACGGAAGAACTCGACACGCGCCTGATTGCCAAGGCCCGTCACAGTCATGCGGAAAATCATCTCCGACGGAGTGTTCACGGGATGACCGTCGATTGAAAGGATGACATCGCCAGGCTTCAATCCCGCCTTCTTGAAGGGGCTGACATCGTGCAGCTCGGAGATGATGATCCCTCCCGGTATCCCCAGCCCGAGGCTTTCGGCCAGATCGGAGGTGACGGCCTGCCCGTTCATCCCCGCCCAGGGCCGTTCGAACTCGGAATTGCCCGCATTCGCCTGGGCCAGAAACTCGGCCACCAGCTTTGCCGGGATGGCAAAGCCGATCCCGTTTGAGCCGCCCGAGCGGCTCACGATCCGGGTGTTCACACCGACAAGCGCGCCGTTCACGTCAATCAGAGCGCCGCCCGAGTTTCCCGGGTTGATCGGTGCATCGGTCTGGATGAAATAGCCCCGCGCCGTGCCCATCGCGCCGCCGGAGCGCGCGAGGCCCGAGACAATCCCCGAGGAAACCGTCTGGCCGACGCCGAAGGGGTTGCCGATCGCCAGCACAAGCTCCCCGACCTCGACGGTATCGCTGTCGCGCAAGTCCAGATGCGGCATGTTCTGCGCGTCTTCGAGCCGTAGCAAAGCCAGGTCGCTCTGCTCATCCGCCAGGACGACCCGCGCGGCAAACTCGCGCCGGTCATTGAGAACGACGCGAATATCCGTCGCCTCGCCGACAACGTGATAATTTGAAACGACATAGCCATCCGCAGACAGGATCACGCCCGAGCCCAACGAGTTCTGAACGCGCGGCTGCGCCTTGCCGAAACCGCGGAACATGTCTTCGAAAAACGGATCACCCTGAAACGGGCTGGACCGGGTCTGCACCACGCGCTTGGCGTAGATATTTGCGACTGCGGGCGCTGCTTGCCTGACGAGAGGCGCGAAGCCCAAGGTGATTTCGGATTGCCATTGCGGAACCCGCGTTTGGGCCTGCACCGACACGGCGAGCAGGGAAACCAGCACGAAAGACAGGATGCGCGGCATGAGCAAAATCCCCTTTTGTCCCGATATGCGCCTGGGACAACAGAAATGCAAGCCACAGGCGAGGGAACCACTCGGGCGCGCAGACGTTGACATGGAAAGTACTGATCGAGGAGGATCTCATGTCCGAAAGACATCGTTCCAACGACGGCAAACGCGAAACCGAAAACTACAAACCCGACGAAAAGACGCCCGATCAACAAGGCCGTGCCGATGGCGGACTGGAGCGCAAGGTCGGCACGCGTGATGAGCTCAAGCACGCCGAGCAGGACCGTCCCGGCGCAACGCGCGTGCACAAATCCGACGACCTCGAAGATGACGACACGAAAGAGACTGGCAAGGGAGGCACATCTAAATGAGTGAGCTGAAGCAAGGCACATGGGTGGTCGTGGCCGATGGTGAGAAAGCTCTTATCTTCAGGAACCTGACAGATCACGAGAATCCGAATTTCGAACTGCTCACGGAAATGGAGCAGGACAATCCACCCAATCGCGAACAAAAGACGAGCAAGGCGGGACGCATGCAAGACACCGGTGTCCAGCAGCGCTCAGCGGTGGAAGACACGGATTTTCATGAGTTGGAGCAGGATCGCTTCGCTGCGGATCTGGCCGCCAAGCTCTATGAGGAGGCGCATACCGGTGCCTTCGAACATCTCGTGCTTGTCGCCGCGCCCGCGATCCTGGGAGAGATGCGCGAAAAGATGCACCAGGAAGTCGAGAAGAGGATCGTCTTCGAAATCCCGAAAACCCTGACAAATCATCCGCCGCCGAAGATCGAGAAAATCGTGAAGGCGGAGATGGACGGGGCCTGAGCCAGTCGCTCGTCAGTCTTGAAAAAGGCCGCTCCGGTTGATCCGGGCGGCCTGTTCTCATTCTTCTTCGCGCAAGAGCTTACTCTTCGGCGGCTTCCTCGGCTTCGAGGCGGGCCTTGTCGGCTGCGCCCTTGGCATCAACGTCGCGATCCACGAACTCGATGATCGCCATGGGTGCCATGTCACCATAGCGGAACCCCGCCTTGACGATCCGCACATATCCGCCCTGACGCTCCTTGAAACGCGGTCCGAGTACGTCGAAGAGCTTCGCAACGTCCTTGTCCTGCTTGAGTTGCGCAGCTGCTTGGCGGCGCGCATGCACGTCACCGCGCTTGCCGAGCGTGATGAGCTTTTCCACGATCGGGCGCAGTTCCTTGGCTTTCGGCAGGGTCGTCTTGATCTGCTCATGCTCGATGAGCGAGCCGGCCATGTTCGAGAAGAGCGCCTTTCGGTGCTCATGGGTGCGGTTGAGGCGGCGATAGCCTTTAGCGTGACGCATTGTTCAGTCTCCTAATATGCCCTCTACGGGCTGTTTTGCTTTGTCCGGCCGCCGATGCGTGTCAGCGACTCTCCTTGGGGCATCTGCCCTGCTGTCCCCGCCTTCAAGCGGGCATTGACGAAGACGCGCTCAGAACGCGTCTTCGAATTTCTTGGCCAGCTCTTCGATGTTGTCCGGCGGCCAGTCCTCGACATCCATACCGAGATGCAGGCCCATGCCCGAAAGCACTTCCTTGATCTCGTTGAGCGACTTGCGGCCGAAGTTCGGCGTGCGCAGCATCTCGGCCTCGGTTTTCTGGATCAGATCCCCGATATAGACGATGTTGTCGTTCTTGAGGCAGTTGGCGGAGCGAACCGAAAGCTCCAGCTCATCCACTTTCTTGAGCAGAAGCGGGTTGAACTCGAGACCGTCATCCTCTTCCTGGCGGCCAGCGGATTCGGGCTCGTCGAAGTTGACGAAGATCGAAAGCTGGTCTTGCAGGATACGCGCCGCATAGGCGATCGCATCGTCCGGCGTGACGGAGCCGTCGGTTTCGACCTTCATGGTCAGCTTGTCATAGTCGAGAACCTGGCCTTCCCGCGTCGGCTGCACATCGTAGCTCACGCGCTTGACGGGCGAATAGATCGCATCGATCGGGATGAGGCCGATGGGCGCATCTTCCGGCTTGTTCTTCTCGGCAGCCACATAGCCCTTGCCGGTGTTGACCGTCAGCTCCATGTAGACATCCGCGCCATCGTCGAGGTGACAGATGACATGATCGCGGTTGAGGATCTCGATGCCCGCGCTGTCGGAGATGTCGCCTGCCGTGACGACGCCGGGCCCCTTGGCATTGATGGCGAGGCGCTTGGGCCCTTCCACGTCCATGCGCACCGAGACACCCTTGAGGTTGAGAACGATGTCGGTGACGTCTTCACGCACACCCGCGACGCTCGAGAACTCGTGCAGCACGTTGTCGATCTGAACCGAGGTGATCGCCGCGCCTTGCAGCGAGCTCATCAGAACGCGGCGAAGCGCGTTGCCAAGCGTGAGGCCGAAACCGCGCTCGAGCGGCTCCGCCGTCAGCGTTGCCTGACGGCCCGGTTCGTTGCCCGGTTTCACGTCAAGCTGTGTCGGTTTGATCAATTCTTGCCAATTCTTATGGATCATGCGTCCCTCCATTCCTGCTTGCGGCCCCATGTCCAAAAGGTCGCAGGCTCCCGAGGTTAAAATGACGAAATGGGGCCGTGCTCACACGCAGCCCCATTGGGAAATATATCGCTTAGACGCGGCGGCGCTTGGGCGGGCGGCAGCCGTTATGGGCGATCGCAGTCACGTCACGGATCGACGTGATGTTGAAGCCGGCAGCGGCGAGCGCACGCAGCGCGCTCTCACGGCCCGAACCGGGGCCCTGCACTTCGACTTCAAGCGTCTTGACGCCATGCTCCTGAGCCTTGCGGCCCGCATCGTCCGCGGCCATCTGAGCCGCGTAGGGCGTCGATTTGCGCGAACCCTTGAAGCCCATCGTGCCGGCCGACGACCAGGAGATCGCATTGCCCTGCACATCGGAGATCAGGATCTTGGTGTTGTTGAAGCTGGAGTGCACATGGGCGACTCCGGCTGCGATATTCTTGGAAACCTTGCGCTTCGTGCGACGGGTATCACGTGCCATTGCTCAAGCCCTCCCTTATTTCTTCTTGCCGGCGATTGCTTTCGCCGGGCCTTTGCGGGTGCGCGCATTGGTATGCGTGCGTTGACCGCGAACCGGGAGGTTGCGGCGGTGGCGCAGACCACGGTAGGAGCCCATGTCCATCGCGCGCTTGATGTTCATCTGAACTTCGCGGCGCAGGTCGCCTTCCACCATGTAGTTGCCGTCGATGTGCTCGCGCACAGCCAGGACTTCCGCGTCCGAAAGCTCGTTGACGCGGCGCGTCTGGTCAATGCCCACGGCCTCGCAGATGGCCTTGGCGGATGTGTCACCAATGCCTGTGATATAGGTGAGGGCAATCGGAACCCTCTTGCTTGTCGGGATGTTTACGCCGGCGATACGTGCCACGTGTCTTTTCCTTTCGTTGCGGTTCCGTAACTCCAGAACCTTTTTTCACAACGTAGGCCCGAGGCGTTTTCGCTCCGGGCCGCAGCTGAATTCGAGTTGGTCATCATGGCGGGCGGAGCCTGCCAGATTCGGGTCACTTGCGTGAGATAGCGCGTGTTAGGGGGAATTGGCGGGGCCGTCAAGCCCCTCTTCCCAGATCAGCCCAACACCTTGGCAATAGAGGCCTTCACTTCGTCGATTTTGCCCAGTCCATCGATGGAGACGAGCTGCCCCTTGGCGTGGTAATAGCCGATGAGCGGCGAGGTCTGCTTGTAATAGGCCATGAGGCGCACCTTGAGGCTTTCCTCGTTGTCATCGGCGCGGGCCGTGCCTCCGGCTGCGACGGCCTCTGCTGCGCGGCCCAGGATACGCTCGACAAGCACGTCGTCGTCGACCTGCATCTCGATGACAGCATCAAGCGTCTCGCCTTGCTCTTCCAGCAAAGCAGCCAGCGCGTCGGCCTGCGCCAGAGTGCGCGGGAAACCGTCGAAGATGAAGCCGCCCTTCTTGTCGCCTTCCAGTTTCTCGCGAATGAGGCCAATGACGATCTCATCGGTGACAAGCCCGCCGCTGTCCATGACCTCGGCCACGCGCTTGCCCATCTCGGTGCCGGAGTTTTTCGCTTCGCGGAGCATGTCGCCCGTCGAAAGCTGGATCATGTCGCGCTCTTCGACGAGCATCGCGGCCTGTGTGCCCTTGCCCGCCCCCGGCGGTCCGAGAAGTATGATATTCATCGTCTTGCTGATGCCCCCTTGCGTTTGCGCTTCCGACCTTTACCCGAAAGCTGCGATTTTTCAATCAGCCCTTCATATTGATGGGCGAGCAAGTGGCTCTGCACCTGCTGGATCGTGTCCATCGTCACGGAGACGACGATGAGAACCGACGTGCCGCCAAAATAGAACGGAATGGCGAACTGGCCACGCAGGATTTCGGGCAGCAGGCAGACCGCCGTGAGATAGGCCGAGCCGAGCACGAGAACGCGGTTGACCACGTATTCGAGATATTCCGACGTCTTCTTGCCGGGGCGGATGCCGGGCACGAAGCCGTTCTGGTTCTTGAGGTTGTCGGCCACGTCATCGGGCTTGAAGCTCACGTTGAACGTGTAGAAATACGCGAAGAAGACGATCATCGCCGCGAAGAACAGCAGGTAGAGCGGTTGACCGGGGCCGAAATTGGCCAGCAGCCAGGACATGATCGGCCCCGAGGTGCTTGCCGAAGAGAAGGTGCTGATCGTCGTCGGCAGCAGCAACAGCGAGCTGGCGAAGATCGCCGGGATGACGCCCGACGGGTTGACCTTGACCGGCAGGTGGCTGGAGCCGCCGTCATACATCTTCATGCCGACCTGGCGGCGCGGATACTGGATATGGATCTTGCGCAGGCTGCGCTCCATGAACACGACGAACATGATCACGGCGATCACCATGAGGATCACCCCGATGATCACGGGCGCGCCGATCGCGCCGGAGCGGCCCTGGCTGAAGAACTGCGCCAGCGCGGCGGGAACCTCGGCGATGATGCCGACGAAGATGATGAGCGAGATGCCGTTGCCGACGCCGCGCGCCGTGATCTGCTCGCCGAGCCACATCAGGAACATCGTGCCGCCGACCAGCGTGATCATGCAGCTGGAGACGAAGAACCAGAACGGCAGGTCCGCCTGCACCAGCTCGCCGCTGTAAATGCTCACCGCGAGCCCGTAGGACTGCAATGTCGCCAGCGCGACCGTGCCATAGCGGGTATACTGGTTGATCTTCTTGCGCCCTTGCTCGCCTTCTTTCTTGAGCTGCTCCAGCGAGGGCACCATGGCCGTCAGGAGCTGAACGATGATCGAGGCCGAGATATAGGGCATGATCCCGAGCGCGAAAATGCCCATCCGCCCGAGCGCACCACCGGTGAACATCGAGACCATGCCACCGATGCCCTGGCCCGCGCTCTCCATGAACTCCCGCAGGGCCGCGCCGTCGATGCCGGGCACGGGAATGAACGTGCCGAGGCGGTAGACGATGAGCAATCCGAGGGTGAAGAGGATGCGGGCACGAAGATCGGAGGCTTTGAACAGAGCCCCCCAGCTCGTGTTGGCGGCCATTTGTTCTGCGGCAGATACCATGTGGTCTCTCTCATGTATAAACGCCGCCGGAGCGTTTTCCGGCTCAGGCGGCGTTTTGGGAAAACTTGGAAGGTTATCTAAGGGTGCAAGCGCCCCGGAGCAACCTCTTATTCGGAAGCTTGCGCAGCCGTGACCTTCAGTGAGCCGCCCGCTTTCTCGACAGCTTCGACCGCCGACTTGGAGGCACCGGTCACTTCGAGGTCGAGCTTGGCGCTGATGTCACCCTTTGCAAGAACGCGCACACCGTCGAGCTTGCGGCGCACGAGGCCCGCCTCGATCAGCGCATCTTCGGTGATCGCCTTCTTGGCATCCAGCTTCTTCTCATCGATGAATTTCTGGATCATGCCGAGGTTCACCACGGCGAATTTCTTGCGGTTCGGCTTGTTGAACCCGCGCTTGGGAAGGCGCTGGTAGATCGGCATCTGGCCGCCTTCGTAGCCGTTGATGGCCACGCCCGAGCGGGATTTCTGACCCTTGATGCCGCGGCCGCCCATCTTGCCCATGCCGGAGCCGGGGCCGCGGCCAACGCGCTTGCGGGCTTTCGTTGCGCCTGGATTGTCGCGCAGTTCATTGAGTTTCATGTCGCTTCTCCTTTGCCGGAAACGCCCCCGAAGCGGAACTGGGCGCACGCGGCTTTTCTTGGTTGTGAATCGGGCCAAGGCTGGCCACTGGGGGCGTATAAAGGCGAAACTGTCACCTTGCAAGTCATAGCTTCGGTGTCTGGTGATCCGCCTTCAACTCGCCCAGTCAAGCCAACGAGACATCCGGTCCACAACCACATGCCAGATTCCGTCGAAGTCTGGCATCTCGAGATCTGGTAGCTTGATGACCGTGCCTTCGTAGAGCTCAATAACCTTGTCCCAGACATCAGAAGGCGAACTCTTGATCCTTTCCCAAATTTCTTCCTTGGTCGGCACCTGCAGTCCACAGACCGCATCTCTGTCCTCAGGTATCGCCGCCTCCGGGTCCAGAGCTACCCTGAGATCATGCATGTCCTTCATATTGTCGCAAGATGATTTCAGTTCGTAAGTTGTCGCGCCAACGATTATGGCGATACCATAGAATGGAATACTCTCGCCGAAAACGCTCCCGAGGTTTGTAAAAGCTACCCGACGGGTTCGCTTGCTAACGTCCCGCGTTGACTCGAGTGCCGCTTCTCGCGCACTCATCTTTTTGCCCCGAAACGTCACCTGATTGGCGCGCTTGGTCTCGATTAAATTGGCTTCCAAAGACTTTATTTTCTTGGCCGACTTCTTTTGCGCCGCCTTTAGCTCCTTGTTCTTTGCATTTGACGTATCAAGGTCGTCCTCCAGTGAATCTATTCTGGCACGCTTTTTGTCTAGCTCCTCCTTCAGGTCCGCATTAGCGGTAAGCGCATCGGCGGCAATTGTGCTCACACCGGAAACCGCCTCGATAACAGTGTTGGTGATCAGCGCGAGAGACGCGATCGTGTGACTGGCAAGAAAGACCCCGAACATGACGATGAACATGAGGCTGGTTGCGAAACGTCGAATGAATTTGAGTATCTTCCAAATTGGCTTCATTTAGCACTCCATGATGGTATCTTCGGCTCGGAAATTCTCCAAAACCTAGCAGCACCAGCTTCGGCACTCCAGTTTCGACTTTCCATTGACTTACCTGCCATTTTCCCCCATATGTTTTTTCAGTCCCCGTGCCTGCCGCGTGAGCAGAGCGGCGCGAGATACGCGCGAGCGGGGCTCTTCCCAAACGGTTCCCAATTCACGCGGGGGGTCAGATGCTCCCAGGCGGTGCGCGGCAATTCGGCGGCGCGTGGCACTGAGCATCACCCGACTGCAAGGCGCGGCCCTATTGGCTTCGCGCAGTTAGCCGCGCTTCTCGCGCGGCATGACATAAAGGACATCCATCTTGGATTTTGACATGCTGGGGCTGCCGCCCCGCCTTTCCGCCAACCTAGAACAGCTTGGCATCACCGAACCCACCCCTATCCAGAAGAAGGCCATTCCGCAGGCGCTGGACGGGCGCGACGTGCTCGGACTGGCCCAGACGGGCACCGGCAAAACAGCCGCCTTCGCCCTGCCGATGCTGATGGCGCTGATGCGCATGGAGGGCAAGCCGGCACCCAAAGCGGTCCGCGCCCTCGTTCTCGCTCCGACGCGGGAGCTGGCCAAGCAGATCCAGGAGGCGATCCGTGGCTTCTCCGACGGCACCTCCGTGCGCACCAACCTCGTGATCGGCGGTGCCTCGCTCAATGCGCAGGCAAATCGCCTCGCGCGCGGCACGGACATTCTCATCGCCACGCCGGGCCGCCTGATCGACCTGCTCGACCGCCGCGCCGTGCGGCTCGACGAGGCGCAGTTCCTCGTGCTCGACGAGGCCGACCAGATGCTCGACCTCGGCTTCATCCACGCGCTGCGCAAGATCGCCCCGCTCCTGCGCAAAGAGCGCCAGACCATGCTCTTCTCGGCCACAATGCCCAAGAAGATGAACGAGCTGGCCCAGAGCTACCTGACCGATCCGGTGCGCGTCGAAACGGCCCCGCCGGGCAAGCCCGCCGAGAAGATCGACCAATGCGTCCACTTCGTCGCCCAGGCCTCCAAGACCGACCTTCTGATCGAACATCTCGGGCAACACCCGGATGAGGCCGCCCTCGTCTTCGGGCGGACGAAACACGGCTCCGAGCGCCTGAAGAAGAACCTCGAAAAGGCCGGCTTCGCCGCCGACAGCATCCACGGCAACAAGAGCCAGAACCAGCGCGAACGCGCGATCAAGGCCTTCAAGGAGGGCCGGGTCAAGGTGCTCGTGGCCACGGATGTCGCCGCACGCGGGATCGACATTCCGGCGGTGCGCTTCGTTTACAATTTCGAGCTGCCGAACGTGGCCGACAATTACGTGCACAGGATCGGCCGCACGGCCCGCGCCGGACGCGACGGGACGGCCATCGCCTATTGCTCGCCCGACGAGACAGGCGAGCTCAAGGACATTCAGAAAGTCCTAGGCAAGGAGATTCCCGTTGTCGGCAATGCGGCCTGGGCCGCAGATGCCATGGCCTCGCCCTCACAGGGCGGAAAACCACGCGGAAAAGGCGGGCAAAACCGCCGCCGCGGCGGTAGCGGTGGTGGTGGTGGCGCCGCGCAAGCCAAGCCGCGCCGCAACAAGCGCCGCCCGCGTAGAAGCGCAGCCTGAACATGATACGCCCCGCGCTGACTGGCCCGGGGCGTTTTCAGTCCGGCAGGGCGTATGAGCCGTCCTCGTCATGTCTCTCCTCGCCGGTAAGCGCGGGCGTGAAGATGCAGATGAAGCGTAGATCGGTATGCGCATGGATGATGTGGCGATCGTGCTTGTCGAGCACATACATCGTCCCGGGCCCCAGCGGCCAACGCCTCCCCGTCGCCACCTCCTCGACTTCCCCTTCCCCCTCGATACAGTAATTTGCCTCGACATGGTGCTTGTATTCCAGCTCCTGGCGGGTTCCGGCCTTCGCCACCGTGTCATGGAAGGAATACCCCAGGCCATCACGCGCGAGCAGCAGGCGGCGGCTTTCGAAAGCCGCGCCTTTTGCGTGATCGGCCGTGCCGAGCATGTCGGAAAGCGTCTTGACGAACATGACCTGTCTCCCTTTCGAAAGACAACTTATCGCGCGGCAAGCCGTTTCGAAACCGCTTGAACCAAGGCGCTTCGAAGCGCCTTATCCGCCAAGGAAAAACGCCCCACCTTTTACAAGGCAGAGCGTTCCGAATTCGAGTTGAAAAGGCTTTTCGAAAAGCCTTATCCCTTTTCCTCGACGATCTCTACGAGATGCCGGATCTTGTTGATCATACCGCGCACGGAAGGCGTGTCTTCCAACTCACGGGTCTTGTGCATCTTGTTGAGGCCGAGCCCGATGAGCGTCTGGCGCTGCTTCTCGGGACGGCGGATCGGGGAGCCGATTTGTTTGACTACGATGGTCTTTGCCATTGTGCTTTCTCCTTACGCGTCTGCGGCTTCGGGGGCCGGTGCGTCATCCTTCTTGAGGATGTCGGCAACCTTCTTGCCGCGGCGCTGCGCGACCATGCGGGGGCTGCTTTCATTCTGCAGGCCGTTCAGCGTGGCGCGGATCATGTTGTAGGGGTTCTGCGAGCCGACAGACTTCGCAACAACGTCCTGGATGCCGAGCATTTCGAAGACGGCACGCATCGGGCCACCGGCGATGATACCAGTACCTTGCGGTGCCGTGCGCATGACAACCTTGCCGGCGCCGTGACGGCCATAGGTGTCGTGGTGCAGCGTGCGCCCTTCGCGCAGCGGCACACGGATCATCTGGCGCTTGGCCTGCTCGGTCGCCTTGCGGATCGCCTCAGGCACTTCCTTGGCCTTGCCCTTGCCGAAGCCGACGCGGCCCTTCTGGTCGCCCACGACGACGAGCGCGGCAAAGCCGAAGCGCTTACCACCCTTGACGGTTTTCGAAACACGGTTAATCGCGACCAGGCGATCTGCAAATTCCGGGGCCTCGTCGCGGTCGCGGCCCTTGCGGTTATCACGTTCTGCCATTTGGCATTCCTTTTCTCAGGTGGCGCGCTCGGCGCCCGTTATTGTCAACTCCGGTGAGCGCGGATGCGCTCCCGAGTCATCGGGGCGGCGAGGTCCGCCGCCCACAAGCCTTCAGATCTTCAGACCAGCTTCACGGGCTGCGTCGGCCAGAGCCTTCACCGTGCCGTGATAAAGGTAACCGCCGCGGTCGAAATAGGCCTCGTCCACGCCGGCTTTCTTTGCGCGCTCGGCAACCGCAGCGCCGACTTTCGTCGCCGCTTCGGCGTTGTTCTTGCCGACCATGCCCAGGTCTTTCTCGAGCGTCGATGCGGCGGCGAGTGTCACGCCGTTCACATCGTCGATCAGCTGGACGCTGATATTCTTGTTCGAGCGGTGCACGGAAAGACGCATCTTGCCCGCATTCACCTTGCGAAGTTTGTTCCGGACGCGCAGGCGGCGCTTGAGGAACAGGGTCCGTTTGCTGTTTGCCATCTGTCTGGTCCTTACTTCTTCTTACCTTCCTTGCGGAAGATATACTCGTCTTTGTACTTGATGCCCTTGCCCTTGTAGGGTTCCGGGCTGCGCCATTCGCGGATGTTCGCGGCGACCTGACCAACAAGCTGTGCGTTATCGCCTTCGATGACGATCTCCGTCTGCTTGGGGCAGGTCACTGTCACGCCAGCGGGCACTTCGAAGTTCACTTCATGCGACAGGCCGAGGTTGAGCTTCAGCGTGTTGCCCTGCATCTGGGCACGGTAGCCGACGCCGTTGATCTCGAGCTCCTTCTTGAAGCCTTCGGTCACGCCCTGCACCATGTTCGCCACGATCGTGCGGCTCATGCCCCACTGCTGACGCGCGCGCTTGGACTTGCCGCGCGGCGTGACCGTCACGAGGTTGTCCTCCATCGCGAGAGCCACATCGTCGGTCGCCGTGAATGACTGTGCAGCTTTCGGCCCCTTGACCTCGATTGTCTGGCCCGAGATCGTCGCGGTGACACCCGAGGGCAGTTCGACCGGTCGTTTACCAATACGAGACATCTTGACCCCCTTAGAAGACCTTGCAGAGCACTTCGCCGCCGACATTGGCGGAGCGTGCAGCTGCATCCGACATCACGCCTCGCGACGTGCTGACAATCGACACGCCGAGACCCTGACGGACCTGCGGAATGTCATTGGCGCCCATGTAAACGCGGCGACCCGGCGTGGAGACACGCTGGAGCTCGCGAATGACGGGTTCGCCTTCGTAATACTTGAGGCTGATCTCGAGCGTGGGGTGACCTTTGGCATCCGTGCCCTTCTCGTAGCCACGGATGTAGCCCTCATCGGCCAGCACATCGAGCACCCATGCACGCAGCTTCGATGCGGGCGTCGAGACTGTCGACTTGCCGCGCATCTGGCTGTTGCGAATGCGGGTGAGCATATCTGCGATAGGATCGTTCATATCATGCTCTCCTTACCAGCTCGATTTCACCATGCCGGGGATAAGGCCGTTTGAGCCGAGTTCCCGAAGCATGATCCGCGATACCTTCAGCTTACGATAGTAAGCGTGCGGGCGGCCCGTCAGCTGGCAGCGATTGTGCAGCCGTGTGGGCGAGCTGTTGCGCGGAAGTTTGGCAAGCTTGAGCGAGGCGCGGAAGCGCTCTTCCATGGGCTTGCTTTGGTCATTGATGATCTCTTTGAGTGCGGCGCGCTTGGCGGCGTATTTTTCCACCAGCTTCTGGCGCTTCACTTCGCGAGCTACCATTGATTTCTTAGCCATATCTATTTCCTCCCGCGGATCAGCTGTTGAAGGGCATGTTGAAGGCTTTCAACAGGCTCTTGGCTTCCGCGTCGGTTTTCGCGGTGGTGGCGATAACGATGTCCATGCCCCAGGGTTCATCGACCTTGTCGAAGTTGATCTCGGGGAACACCATGTGCTCTTTCAGACCCATGGCGTAGTTGCCACGACCGTCGAAGCTCTTGCCCGAGACACCGCGGAAGTCGCGGATACGGGGCATTGCGATGGTGATCAGACGATCGAGAAATTCATACATGCGTGCGCCGCGCAGCGTGACCTTGGCGCCCATGGGCATGCCGTCACGAACGCGGAAACCGGCGATGGAGTTCTTCGCAACCGTCATGACAGCCTGCTGGCCCGCGATCGCCGAGAGATCCTCGACGGCCGACTTGGCTTTCTTGCTGTCTTTCACGGCGGCACGGCCACAGCCGATGTTCAGAACGATCTTTTCAATCGCAGGGATCTGCATGTCGTTCTTGTAGCCGAACTCCTCCTTGAGAGCGCTCTTGATCGTCGCGTCGTAGAGCTCCCTGAGGCGCGGGGTATAGTTAGCATCAAGCATCGATCACGTCCCCCGTGGTCTTGGCATAGCGCACTTTCTTGTCGCCTTCGGTCTTGAAGCCGACGCGTGTCGCCTTGCCGTTCTTGTCAACAAACGCCAGGTTCGAAAGCTCGATCGGCATCGCCTTGGGGATGCGACCGCCCTGGCTGGTCTGGCTCTGGCGGGTGTGGCGAACGGACATGCTCACGCCATCCACGACAGCCTTTCCGGCCTTCGTGTCGACGGAGGAGATCGTGCCCTGCTTGCCCTTGTCCTTGCCGGCCAGCACGACGACCTTGTCGCCCTTCTTGAGTTTAGCAGCCATCTTACAGCACCTCCGGCGCGAGCGAGATGATTTTCATGAAGCTCTTTGCGCGAAGCTCACGAACAACCGGCCCGAAGATACGGGTGCCGACAGGCTCGTTGTTGTTGTTGAGGATCACGGCGGCGTTGCGATCGAAGCGGATCGCGGTGCCGTCTTCACGGCGGACTTCCTTGGCGGTGCGTACGACGACAGCCTTGCGGACATCGCCCTTCTTCACGCGACCGCGTGGGATGGCTTCCTTCACGGATACGACGATGATGTCACCCACCGATGCGTATTTCCGCTTGGATCCACCCAGAACCTTGATGCACTGAACTCGGCGTGCGCCGGAGTTGTCAGCGACATCCAGATTGGTTTGCATCTGGATCATTTGGTTTCTCCCGACCTTTGGGGGGCCGATGCGTGGCCTTATCCCCCAGGGTTTCGTTAAACTGAAGTGCCCGGGAAGCTTACGCCTCCAGAACCTCCCAGCGTTTCGTTTTCGAGCGCGGCGCACATTCGACGATCCGCACAAGATCACCTACCTTGTAGGTATTCTTCTCATCGTGAGCCCGGTATTTCTTGGACTTACGAATGGTCTTCTTCAGAACGGGGTGCGTAAAGCGGCGCTCGACCGAGACGGTTACTGTCTGGGCGTTCTTGTCCGAGGTCACGGTGCCTTGGAGAATACGTTTGGGCATCTGTCAGGCTCCTTACTCTGCCGCCGCTTGGGCTTTTTCGTTCAAAATGGTGAGGACACGGGCCGTGTCACGCTTCACCTGGCGCATCCGCGCCGTGTTTTCCAGCTGGCCGGTGGCTTGCTGGAAACGCAGGTTGAAGCCTTCTTTCTTGAGGCTTGACAGCTCGTCCTTGAGCTGATCAGCCGATTTGTCGCGCAGATCTGCAGCGTTCATCGTGTTTTCCTTTTCAACATCACCGGAGGGCCGCGTGCCGCGTCACCCTGATTCCAGTGGAGTTCATGGGTAGAAGTGGGCCGTATAGGGGGGTTTGAGACATATGGCAACCCCTTTTGCGGTGTTCGTTTTCCGGCGCGGAAAAAGGCCGCCCGTTCGCGGCCTTGCGCCCGATCAGGGTCTGGCTCCGAGACGCGCCGCGCGCTATCACTGCGCCATGAGCCAGACAGAATCCCTCTTCGTGACCCGCCTCTACCGCGCCGCCCTCTCCGAGCATGGGCCAGCCATTGACCCTGCCGAGCTGGAAAGCTCCTGTTATGCCATCGCCGATGATGACGAGGCCGGCCAGGAATGGTGCGAGCAGGAAGGCTACCCGGGCTACACCTCCTATGCCTCGCTCACCGACCTGCCCTGGCGCTTCCCGATCTTCGCCGATCTCAAGGCGGCGCTCGACCTGCACGTCGCCGCCTTCGCCGAAGAGCTCGCCTTCGACCTCGGCGAGGGCAAGCTCGAGCTCGAAGACCTCTGGATCAACATCCTGCCCGAAGGCGGCACGCATGGCTCGCACATTCATCCGCACTCCGTGATCTCCGGGACGACCTATGTCGCCATGCCGGACGGCGCCTCCGCCCTCAAGCTCGAAGACCCGCGCTCAGGCCGGCTGATGGCCGCCCCGCCCCGTCAAAAGAACGCGAGCCGCGACCAGCAGACATTCGTCTACGCGACGCCGAAGGTGGGCGACGTGCTCCTCTGGGAGAGCTGGCTGCGCCACGAAGTGCCCATGAACATGAGCGAGGACGACCGCATCTCGGTCAGTTTCAACTACAAGTGGGTTTGAACTGGCGAAATCGTCTCTCTGCCCCTATGTGTCGCTCATGAATGATATCTCCACCAGACCGCTGGACGCATTGACGGTTGACCAGGGCACCCGCCCAAAAGCGCCCGCCCTGCCCGAAGCCACCGACATGCACCGCCGCCATGGCCGCCGCCTCGCGGCGATTCACCGGATGCATCTCAATGACATCGGCCGCATCGGCATCCTGCTTGACCGGATCGAGGTGGGCGAGGCTTCGGCCACTGATCTGGCCAAAGCTGTAGGCGAAATGGAGCTGGCGCAGAATTACCGCCTCTTCGGCTCGCTCTGCGGGCGCGAGTGCAAGGTTCTGACATTCCACCACGACGCCGAGGAGCACAGCATCTTCCCCCAGCTCGAAGCCGCCGGAAGCCCGGCAATCCGCGCTGTCGTCCAACGCCTGCGCGAGGAGCATGAAGTTGTCAATGAGTTGTTGGAGCGGCTCGAACGCGCGGCCATGACCCTGATGTTCGAGGCGACGCAAAACCGCTACGCCGAGGCGCGCGACATCTTCATGCAGCTCGAAAAGGTCGTCCGCTCGCATTTCGGCTACGAGGAGACGGAGCTGGAAGAAGCGCTCGGCCTCTACGCGCCGCATATCTAGGGGCCGCAAACCCGACCGCGTCACATTGATCGAATTCCCCCGGATCACCTCGCGATCCGGTTCGCGCCCGACCCCGCCCCCAGGGCGGGCGCGAAGTGTTGTGACGGTTGCGGCGAGCGCGAACCTGGTGTCATGTCTCGCTTCAATGCCGAAAATTCCAGATCAACTTGGGGTTTTTCGCCGTTTCGCCCCACTCGCTTCTGTCCGAGTTTGAAGAACAAAAGCCATCGCAAAAACAAAAACCCCGCCCGATGGCTCAGGCGGGGTTTGTATTTTGGGTCCGGTAAATTCGCCGGGGCGAATTGCAGGTTACCAGTCCTCGCGGACGATGACGCGGCTCTTGATCGGCAGTTTCATTGCCGCAAGGCGGAGCGCTTCGCGCGCCACGTCCTCGTCGACACCGTCGATCTCGAACATCACGCGACCGGGCTTGACCTTGGCAGTCCAGCGGTCGACCGAGCCCTTACCCTTACCCATACGAACTTCGATGGGCTTTGCCGTGACCGGCAGGTCGGGGAAGATACGGATCCACACGCGGCCCTGACGTTTCATATGACGTGTCATGGCACGGCGAGCCGCCTCGATCTGGCGTGCGGTCACACGCTCAGGCTGAAGCGCCTTGAGGCCGTATGTCCCGAAGTTCAGATCGGAGCCGCCCTTGGCAAGGCCCTTGATCCGGCCCTTGTGCTGCTTGCGGAATTTTGTGCGCTTTGGTTGAAGCATTGTTCGGTTCCCCCCTTAGCGACGACCACCAGCACCACGCGGTGCAGGGCCATCCTGGAGTTGTTGCGCGCGACGGTCACGTGCCTGGGGATCGTGTTCCATGATCTCGCCTTTGAAGATCCATGTCTTGATCCCGATGATGCCGTAGGGCGTCATGGCTTCGGCATGTGCGTAGTCGATATCGGCACGCAGTGTGTGAAGAGGCACGCGACCCTCGCGATACCATTCGGTCCGCGCGATCTCCGCGCCGCCGAGACGGCCGGCCACGTTGACACGAATGCCGAGCGCGCCCATGCGCATCGCGTTCTGAACACCGCGCTTCATCGCACGGCGGAAAGACACACGACGCTCGAGTTGCTGAGCGATATTCTCGGCGACAAGCGCCGCGTCGAGCTCGGGCTTGCGCACTTCAACGATGTTGAGGTGCAGCTCGCTGTCGGTCATCGCGGCGAGCTTCTTGCGGAGCGTCTCGATGTCCGCACCCTTCTTGCCGATGATGACACCGGGGCGGGCCGTGTGGATCGTGACGCGGCACTTCTTGTGCGGACGCTCGATGATCACGCGGGCGACACCGGCCTGCTTGCACTCTTCCTTGATGAACTCGCGGATCTTCACGTCTTCGAGCAGAAGATCGCCGAAATCCTTCGTGTTCGCATACCAGCGGCTGTCCCAGGTGCGGTTGACCTGAAGGCGCATGCCGATCGGATTGATTTTCTGACCCATTAGGCTTGCTCCTCTACCTGACGCACCTTGATGGTGATCTCCGAAAACGGCTTGACGATGCGGCCGAAACGGCCACGTGCCCGGGGACGGCCACGCTTCATCACAAGGTTCTTGCCCACATAGGCCTCTGCGACGATCAGCTCGTCAACATCAAGGTTGTGGTTGTTCTCGGCATTGGCGATGGCGGACTGAAGACATTTCTTCACGTCCTCGGAGATCCGCTTTTTCGAGAAAGTCAGGTCCGTGAGGGCCTTCTCGACTTTCTTGCCACGGATCATCGCGGCCACCAGGTTCAGTTTCTGCGGGCTGGTCCGAAGCATGCGCGTCTTCGCCATGGCTTCGTTTTCGGCCACGCGGCGGGGGTTCTTTGCCTTGCCCATGGCTTACTTCCTCTTCGCTTTCTTGTCTGCGGCATGACCATAATAGGTCCGTGTCGGCGAATACTCACCGAACTTCTGACCGATCATGTCTTCCGAGACGTTGACGGGAATGTGCTTGCGGCCGTTGTAGACGCCGAACGTGAGACCCACGAACTGCGGCAGGATCGTCGAGCGACGCGACCAGATCTTGATGACTTCGTTGCGCCCGCTCTCGCGCGCTGCTTCGGCTTTTTTCAGCACGTAAGCATCGACGAAGGGGCCTTTCCATACAGAGCGAGACATATGTTAACGCCCTTTCTTCTTGGCGTGCCGCGAGCGGATGATCAGCTTTTGGGACGCTTTGTTTGTATTGCGGGTACGCTTACCCTTGGTCGGCTTGCCCCAGGGCGTGACAGGGTGACGACCACCCGATGTGCGCCCTTCACCACCACCATGGGGGTGGTCGATCGGGTTCATGACAACACCGCGAACGCTCGGGCGCTTGCCCTTGTGGCGCATGCGGCCTGCCTTGCCGTAATTCTGGTTCGAGTTGTCGGGGTTGCTGACCGCGCCAACCGTGGCCATGCATTCCTGGCGCACCATGCGCAGCTCGCCCGAGCTCAGGCGGATCTGGGCGTAGCCGCCATCGCGACCGACGAACTGGGCATAGGTGCCCGCCGCGCGTGCGATCTGGCCGCCCTTGCCGGGCTTGAGCTCGATGTTGTGGACGATCGTGCCGATGGGCATGCCGCTGAAAGGCATCGTGTTGCCCGGCTTGATGTCGGCCTTGGGCGAGGAGATGATCTTGTCACCGACGCCCAAGCGCTGCGGCGCGAGGATGTAGGCCTGCTCGCCGTCTTCGTATTTCACGAGGGCGATGAAGGCCGTGCGGTTGGGGTCATACTCGATGCGTACGACCGTGGCCGAGACATCGAACTTGTTCCGTTTGAAGTCTACGATGCGGTAGAGGCGTTTCGCCCCGCCACCACGACGACGTGATGTAATCCGCCCGGTGTTGTTCCGGCCGCCCGACTTCGTCAGACCCTCGGTGAGGGCTTTGACGGGGCGTCCTTTCCACAGCTCCGAACGGTCGATCAGCACCAGCCCGCGCTGGCCCGGCGTCGTCGGCTTATACGACTTGAGTGCCATGCTTTCTGTCTTCCGTTTAGCAATGCGGGGGTGTGCCCCCGCTATGTTTCGGGCTGGATTTCCGGCCCGGTCTTTTAGGGCCCCGAAGGTCCCCGGCGATAAATGAAACGGGCCCCAGACGAATCCGAGGCCACGCAATTCGCGCCGTATAGCGGGGAATGACGGGGGTGTCTATAGCAGCGCCCGTATTTTATCTCGCCACACCGAACGCAAGATGGGCGCACCCGACCGAGTGCGCCCATCCATATCTGATCAACATCCGCTCCCTGCGGGAGCGCGTGGCTTATGCCAGCGCGAGGTTGCTTGCGCTCTCGCGGCCGTCGCGGCCTTCTTCGATGTCGAAAGTCACTTTCTGGTCATCGGCGAGGCCGGTGAGGCCCGCGCGCTCAACAGCCGAGATGTGTACGAACACGTCTTTGCTGCCGCCCTCGGGGGCGATGAAACCGAAACCTTTTGTGGAATTGAACCATTTTACTGTGCCATTGGCCATGTGTAGTACTCCTGATTGTGCTGCCCACGGAATGCGGCAGGTCGGCTAAGTCATGAAAAATCGTAAGACTGAGCCGTAAGGAGCAGTGTACCGATGGATCGTATAACGTCGCTCGCGCTGTATGAGGCCTTCGGGGCGAGATAGCAAGCGTTTTGTTTGGGGGCGCGTGCGGCGGTGGGCTGGCGCTGGCGTGCGGGGGAGCCAATTCAACAGGCAACACTGCGTCGAACCAATCCATCCAACCGCAGATGCTGTTCTTGTCTTTGACACTTAAAGCCTTTCGAGAAAAACCTGAGACACAGCTTTTCTCGAAAGGCGTGCAACATATGAACGTCTTGGGAGCTTCGCGTTATCTTCGTCCCTCAAGAATAACTCGAAACGCTTTGGTTCCGGATCGCCCCGCGATCCGGTTCGCGCCCGACCCCGCCCCCAGGGCGGGCGCGAAGTGCTGCAACGGTCGTGCTTGGTGAAACCTTTGTGCTTTGAAGCGATGTCAGAGCAAGTGTCACCGCGCCCACCCTCGGGGTCGGGCGCGAACCTACCATTGCGCCGTGCTGATCAGCACCGCGAAGGTCGCAACCTGTTTGGCCAAGTGATCGAGTAAAAACAAACAAGCCCCCCGCCATCCCTGGCGAGGGGCCTTTCCATGACTCACGTAACGCTCAGGCTCAGAGCCCGGTCGTCACGTCGATCGTGTAG
>QVMW01000022.1 GCA_003417655.1 Rhodobacteraceae bacterium 63075 | reverse complement strand
TGAAACCGGGGCGATTCAGCTGAGCGGATCGCCGAAGAAGCTGTGGCGTATTTCGAGGCACAGCATGCTGAACTTCGCTTGCTCGATCTTGAATACCGTCTGGGTCTGACCAGCGAAGAGGCCTTGCTGCGTGCCTATGAAGACGTGGCCTACCTCGATGCGTCGGTTCTTCTTGGTGGGACCGCTTTCACAGCGGGTGCAGCGAAACTCGGGATCAATCTGACCCGCTTGCGGCCGACAGCAGCTCTGCACGCCTTGCGTGCTGGTCGTACTCGTTTGGACAATATGATCAGCACACGCAGCCGCGAGGTGGACCCGCTGGTTGCGAGCCGCTTTGTTGAACTTGAGGCACAGGGACACGGTCCACAACGGCACGAAGGAGCGGTGACACGCCAGATGCTTGAGGATCGGGTTATGCGTGGCTTCGATCCGATGACAGGCTCGAGGTCTGATGGTGTCCATGTTGGCCGATATCACCGACCGCCGGAGGTTGCATCTCGGATAGTCTCAGAGGCGGATTATGTGGCCGCTGACGCCATCATCCAGCGTAGTGCAGATTTCACAGATGCGCTGAACGCTGCCTCTGCACGTCCGGCAAAACCCGTCCGACGCTTCAGGGTTGAGGTGCCCATTGAAGATGCTTTGGGGCCTGATTTTTCTAGACGTGTTGAAGGGGTCGAAAGGATCGGTGACTTCGGCGATAGTGGCGCTCGCCCGGTAGATGTGAACTTTGAGGGTGGGACTGTCATCGCGGTATACACTCTGCGGCCAGACGGTTCAGTCGATCTTTATACTCTCTACCCGAATAAGAGGTAAGCACATGCAAGATAAAGAGTTCTACGATTTGCTTCTCTGCTACCTTGCCACGGATTCATATGATCCCGAGGCATTAAAAGGACTGCTGACAGGTGATCCTAAGCTATCCGCCGCGTTCCGTGCAAATCTTCAAAGACTTGGCTCTGATGGGAATTGGTCTGTTGCAGCAGCTAGAAGAGATTTGAACTATGGTTTCAGGAACTCGAATGATCTTGGGAAATGGCTTCTGGATCTGGATAGTTTCTTGTTCGGGGATGGTCCGGTTCCTTAACTTCCTGAATTGAAACTACCGTGCGAGGCCAACCTAGTCTTGGCGGGGCGAGATTAGGTCCTGCGCCAGACGGTTCATCGGCCTGCCCGGCGACAGCAGATGCTGCGGCTTGTCTTGACAAGGCAATGCAAATGCATTACCTATCGCGGGCAGCAAAGATCCCCATTCTTTCAGGAGACTGCCATGACAGCGCTCGCACAAGATGTCTCGAAACTCACGGATCGGTATCAGACGACCGTGCCGGCGGGTGTGCGCAAGCAGCTCAAGCTGGGCAAGGGCGACCAGATTCGCTACTGCACCGAGCCGAGTGGCAGGGTCTATATCGAGCCCGTGCGCAGCGACGAGGAAGATCCCGTGCTCGGAGTTTTTCTCGATTTTGTCGAAGCCGATATCAAGGCGCATCCTGACCGTATCCGAGCGTTCGATGGGGCTTTGCATGACCGTCTTGCAGCACTGGTCGGAGACGTTGACGTCGATCTCGATGCGCCGCTATCGCTCGAGGATGAATGAGCGGCGATAGCGTGCCCGCCCAAGCGCCCCTTGTCGTAAATGGATGGTCGATTTATGCGCATCCGCTCTTTCTGGACCAGCTCGAGGGGCTGATCGAGGAAGTCGAGGCGCGTAAGTCACGCGATCCCAAGACCTGGCGCAAGAAAAACTCCACGAAACGGCTGGCCGCCATCTTCAAGCTGGTCACCGAGGCCATACCGGCAGATCCGGGTGCCGCCGCCTTCCGGCAAGGCGGCACACTCGGCGATCACCGCAAGCACTGGTTCCGGGCGAAATTCTTCCAACAGTATCGGTTGTTCTACCGGTTCAACAGCGATGCGAAAGTCATCGTGGTGGCCTGGGTGAACGACGACAAGACCCTGCGCGCCTATGGCAGCAAGACGGATGCCTATGCGACGTTCAAAGGGATGCTGGAAGATGGCAACCCACCTGACAATTTTGACGCGCTCCTGAAAGAAGCCGCGGCGGCGGACAAGCGGTTCGAAACTTCCCTTGAAGCGGCGCCCGATCGGTAAGTGGCCTAGGATGATTTTCTGCGACCCTAACGGCACCGCCGTTTACGGTATCACGCAAGGTGATGTAACCTCACGCCTTAACACGGTAGGAGAAAACGCAATGGACGAAACGGGAAAGGAAAGGCCACTTCTTGGTCTCGATGAGCAATGCGCGTCCCAGATGAAGCGGGGCCGTTTGCCAGTCGCGGTGCACGTCGCAGACATGCCCCATGGCCTTGGCAAGCTTCTGGATAAAGCTCTCGAGGAGCATTTCCATGGCCGCTGAAGTGAATTCTTATGACACGTGGTTTTGCGCGCAGGTGCAGGCCGCGCTGGAGGATGCACGCTCGGGAACATCTCAGGTTCAGGTGATGCAGGCCGCACAGGCATTGATTGATGCGAAGCGGCAGGTCGAACCCAAGTCCTGACCAAGCCTTGGGGGCAGCGCGGTCTGACCCCGCCACCCTGAAAAGCGAAAGCGGGCTTTTTGTCCTTTGGAACTCAGACCCAGATCCAAAGGAAAATCCCCATGACCGAGCCCAAACCGGCAAACCCGGCTCTCTCGATCTCCCACCCTGACCTCGCATCTGCCCTCGCGCAGATCGGCGCGCAGATCGACCACCAACCCCTGCGTAGCTCAGCGCTGGCGCGCATCATGCGCGAGACGTTTCATGGCAGCGATGCCGGCGGTGCCTGGGACTGGCGCATGGCCTATGATCTAATGCAGGCCGCGGCCATCCAGGTTGTGCTGCGTGGGGACGGTGCAGCAGGTGACATCGCCGCTGCAAAGCTGCTTGCCTCACGGCTGCTGACGGAAACCCGCCGGTCAGAGCAGCAGATCCGGCTGCAGCAGTTTTCCACGCCGCTGCCTTTTGCGGCGCTGGTCTTGCGGGCGGCGGCGATCCGCAAAGGCGAGACCGTGCTGGAGCCCTCGGCGGGCACCGGTGCCCTGGCTGCTTTCGCCGCCCGGGCCGGTGCCACGCTTGTGCTCAACGACATCGACCCCTTTCGCCAGCGCCTCCTGCGCGCGGTTTTCGGCGGCGAGGTGACGGGCCATGACGGCGAGCATATCGATGATCTGCAGCAGACGCCGGTTCTACCCGACGTCGTGGTGATGAACCCGCCCTTCGCCTCATCGGTCGATCGCTCCCGAGATAAGCACATCGCCGCCAAACATCTCGTCGCGGCTGCAAAGCGTCTGGCACCCGGTGGGCGGCTGGTGGCGATCATGCCGCCGGGATTCACGCCCGAACGCGATGCCGCGCATTGGTCCCGCGCCTGCGGTCTCCTGACGCCGCGCTTGGCGTTGACGATGCCGGGGCAGGTCTACCGCAAGCTCGGCACCTCTGTCGAAACCCAGCTGATGGTCTTCGACAAGGTGCAGGACGACGGCGAACTCATCCGCGCCGCGGTTCAGGATCTGGAGGAAGCCCTTCCTTTTGTTGACGCCGTGGCCGCGACCCGGCCCGAGATGCGCCCCGCCCAAAGGGCGGCGGCGATCCATCACGGGCGGCCGGTTCGTCCAGTAGCTGCCCCACGCAAGACCGCCGGTGCGCCTTTCGCCGCCTCCAAACCCCGCGCCAATGCTGCCATCCCGCTCAGCTACACAAGCTTCGATGTCCCGCGCGACAACACGCCTGTCTCGGACATCTATGCGCGCTACCGCCCGCAACGGATCGAGATCGCGGGTGCGCAGGAACATCCCACGCCGCTGGTCGAGAGCATCGCCATGGCCTCTGTCGCGCCGCCGGTGCCCTCAGGCGCGGCCAGTGCGGAATTGCGACTACCTGCGCGGTTGATCGAGGAGGGCGATCTCTCCGAGGCGCAGCTGGAAACCATCATCATGGCGCATGATGCCCATGGGCGTGATCTGCCCGGTCGGTTTACCATCGATGACGACCAGACCAAGCTGACGCGCGCCGATGATGACCCGGATGCACGTGCCTATCGTCTCGGGTATTTCCTTGGCGACGGCACCGGTTGCGGCAAGGGCCGCGAATGCGCGGGGCTCATTCTCGTGAACTGGCTTTCCGGGCGCAGGAGGGCGATCTGGGTGTCCAAATCCGCCACGCTCATCGAGGACGCGATCCGCGATTGGACCGATCTCGGCGGCTCGCCAGCCGACATCCAGCCGCTCTCCAAATGGAAACCGGACCAGCCCGTCCCGATGGGTGACGGTATCCTCTTCGTCACCTACGCCACACTGCGGTCCGCGGGCAAATGCGGCACCACGCGACTGAGCCAGATCCTCGACTGGATGGGCGAAGACTTTGAGGGCGTTCTGGCCTTTGATGAGGCCCATGCCATGCAGAACGCGGCAGGGTCCGAACAGGGCAGGGGGGCCAAACCCTCCCAGCAGGGCCTTGCTGGCCTGCGACTGCAACTGGCAGCACCCCGCGCCCGCGTCTTCTACATCTCGGCCACGGGTGCCACGAGCGTGCACAACCTCGCCTATGCCGCGCGGCTGGGGCTCTGGGGGCAGGGGCCGGAATACCCCTTTCCGAGCCGCGAGGGTTTCGTCTCAGCGATGGAAGCCGGCGGTGTCGCCGCCATGGAGGTGGTCGCGCGTGATCTCAAGACGCTCGGCCTCTACACGGCCCGTGCCCTCAGCTTTGATGGCGTGGAATATGACGTGCTCGAACACGCGCTCACCCCTGCCCAGATCGAGATCTACGACGCCTATGCGGGTGCGTTTCGGACGATCCACCACAATCTCGAGGCCGCGCTGACAGCGACCGGCGTCAACGACGCCTCGGGAGAGACCAATGCGTCGGCCGCACGCGCCTCGGCCAAGTCCCGCTTCGAGAGCACGAAACAGCGCTTCTTCAACCATCTCCTGATGGGCATGAAGGCCCCGACCATCATCCGCGCAATCAAGGACGATCTGGCGGCGGGCAAGGCTTGCGTCATTCAGGTGGTCTCTACAGGCGAAAGCCTGCTGAAACGTCGGCTTGAGACGATGGACCCGGAGGACGAACTGGTCGAGGGCGCGCTAACGCCGCGCGACTACGTCCTGGGATACCTCGAACAGGCCTTCCCGATTCATGCGCAAAAGCTCGTGGAGATTGACGGCAACATGGTGGCGGAACCCTTGCGGGATGAGACTGGGGCGCTGGTCATCTCGCGCGAGGCGCTGGCCCTGCGCGATGCGGCCATGATGGAGTTGATGACGCTCGCCCCGATCCCCTCGGCGCTGGATCAGATCCTCTGGGCTTTTGGCGACGAGGCCGTGGCAGAAGTGACCGGAAGGTCGATCCGACCTCTGAAGGCGGACGATGGCCACCTCTTCATCGAGAAACGCGCCGCCAGCAGCAATTCATCCGAGACCCAAGCCTTCATGGACGGCGAAAAGGATATCCTGATCTTCTCCGATGCGGGCGGGACGGGCCGGTCCTACCATGCGGCGCAAACGGCGAAGAACCAGAAGCGGCGGCGGCACTACCTGCTGGAGCCAGGCTGGCGCGCCGATGCGGCCATTCAGGGGCTGGGCCGCACGCATCGCTCGGCTCAGGTCAGCGCGCCGTTCTTCCGGGTCTGCACCTCGGATGTGCATGGCGAAAAGCGTTTCACCTCGACTATAGCCAAACGCCTCGACCAGCTGGGGGCCTTGACCAAGGGTCAGCGCGAGACCGGCTCGCAGGGCATGTTCCGCGAGGAGGACAATCTCGAAAGCCCGATCGCACGGGCGGCGCTGCGTGGGTATTTCGCCGATCTTGCCGCCGGGCGCGCTGAGTCGATGAGCTACGAGAGCTTCACCGACTGGACGGCCCTGCGGCTGATCGACAAGGACGGGGTGCTCCTTGAGGAGCTCCCCCCGATCCAGCGGTTTCTGAACCGGGTTCTGGCCCTGCCCATCCACATGCAGAACGCGCTCTTTGCCGAGTTCATGTGCCGGATTGCCGATCAGACTGAACGGGCGCGCGCGGCGGGCACGCTCGATCTCGGCGTGGAAACCCTGCGTGGCGAAAAGATCGAGCAGGTCTCCACGGAGGATCTCTGGACCTGCCCGAAATCCGGCGCGGTGACGTGGATCATCGGGCTCGAGGTGACGGACCCGGTCCATGTCCTGGGCGCTGAAGAGGCCCTGTCGCGCAATCCCGACAAGACCACGATGGTCAATCGCGCCTCCGGCCGCGCGGCGCTCATCTCGGCGCGCCCCATGCAGATGTATGACGAGGACATTGTCACGTTGATGCGCAAGGCGGTGCGACCCAACGGGTTGAGCTATCTCGAAGAGGCAAGGTTCGAGTCCTCGGCCTGGGAAGAGATCGACAGGCCCGGGTTCGCACGGCTTTGGGATGCCGAGGCAGCGTCCCTGCCAAAAACTACCACAACCAAGCTCTACCTGCTGACCGGGCTCTTGTTGCCGATCTGGAAGGATATTCCGACCACCAATGAGCGCATCTACCGGGTCACGCCCGATGGGGCGACCGCCATGATCGGGCGCACGCTGAGCGAGGAAGGGGCGGCCGCGCCACTCGATCTGGGCCGGGGTCTGACCCTAACCCGTCGCCGGGTCGCAGGCGAGATGCGCCTTGAGTTGGGCGGCGTGGATCGGGGCATGATTGATGGCCTCAAGGCCCTCGGCTGCTTCACCGAGATCATCGCCTTCCAGCTACGGGTGTTCCTGCCGCATGGGGACGGGATCGACACGGGCCGCATTCTGGTCCGGATCGTGGGGCAGCGAGCCGCTAGAGCGGCAGAACAAGCCGCCTGAAAAGTCAAAGCGGGCTTTGGGTCGGGCGCCGCGGATCGGGGTTTGCCCGGGCTGCGCTTTCCGGGCGCGCGCTGACCAATGCCACACCCGGCCCCCCAAATTCAGACAAGAGGACGGAACCATGACCAATCCCCAGATCGATTATGCCGCAATGGCGGCTCAGTGGCGCGCGGAGCGCGAAACCACCTTGAAGGCATCCCGAACGGAACTGCTCGCGCAACTACGTGCGCTTGGCATCAGCGAGGTCACTGCCGAATACGAAGGCTATGGCGACTCTGGCAATGTCGAGGATGTGACGGTGCAGCCTGCAGAGGTCCGACTGCCGGAGGCGCTTGCCACAGAGGTTGGCGATTTCGCCTGGTCGGTCGCCTATCACCATCACCCGGGGTTCGAAAACAACGAGGGCGGCTACGGCACGCTGACCTGGGACTTGCGCAACGACAGCATCACCCTCGATCACGCGGACCGCTATGTCGAATGCTCGCGCAGCTATGTAGAGGGTCTTTGAGATGGCCCATCCGCTTCATCATGCTGAAAGCTCTGCCCGGAAATTCGGCGGCGTGCCGTCTGACTATCAGGCTGTGCACGATTGGTTTGACGCCTCGAAAGAGCACCTCGCGCTCTTCACGCACCGAGCCATGCGCCATCATGCCCTTGGCCTGTTCGAGGCCGAACGTGTCTTCGGCCTGACCCTGACCAATAGCGCTGGTCGAGAAATCCCCGTGCGCTGGATCGGCGAGCAGCATGTCCGCGAAGACTGTCAGGGCCGTATCCCGAGCATGGCGGACTGGCTGCGACGGATACAGCCCGAGCCATGGATGGCCAATGGCCACATCGACCGGCATGCCGGCGATGAGCCCTGCGGCGACCCAAGGGTTGCCTGGGCCTCCGAGGTCGCCGCCGGAAGAACGGTTCTTGGCCTGAAGGATTGGATGGCGGCGCGCGCGATGCAAGCCACGCAAAGCGCCTGACAGCTCTCGGCCGTTTGCCAAACGAATACTGCATGGAAGCCCGGTCGGACGATCGGGCTTCTTGCGTCGTTTCCCTACCATTCTTCTTGAGGAGGATCGCATGACACTCGAAGACATCAAGGCGGCCGTCGATGCCGGCCAGACCGTGCATTGGGCCAATACCGGCTACGTTGTCCACAAGGACCGGCTCGGTCAGTACCTGATCACCTATGTGCCGAATGGTAGCTGCATCGGTCTGACCGACCGGGAATGGCACCGGTTGAACGGAAAAGAGGCGGAGTTCTTCATCGCGCGATCGGAGGACAGCGCGGAAAATCAGGGCAGCCAATCAAGACCAGACGGGCAGGGGAGGGGCGCAGCACCCGGAGGCGCGGGGGCATTCCCACTCGGACAGCAGCTCTGACCCGTGGGCGGGGCTGAAAGGAAAGCAGGCTTTCTGATTTGTGATCCCTCAAGGGGTCGAGAAAGCAATCCCGGATGCGTTGGTAAGAACGCCAGGCACCGGCCAATCCAAAAGGAACCATCCCATGTTCGCAGGAACCCTCACCCGCAAT
Organism: Rhodobacteraceae bacterium 63075; assembly: GCA_003417655.1. Taxonomy (GTDB): domain Bacteria; phylum Pseudomonadota; class Alphaproteobacteria; order Rhodobacterales; family Rhodobacteraceae; genus Lentibacter. The sequence goes on along the minus strand of QVMW01000022.1, from coordinate 37,681 downwards.
GTCGAGACCGCAGCCGCCGAGTACACCGGCATGATCCATGGGGCGCGCTTTGACATCGCCATCCAGTTGGAGGCGCGGGCCAAGATGTCCGCGCGCAGCCCAGATTTTGACGTGACGGCAGTCAACAAATCAGGCCGCAAGGTGCGCATCGGCACGGCCTGGAACGAGACCGGCAATACCAGCGGCAACCCCTACATCTCGATGCAGATCGATGTCGGCTTGGGTCCGTTCCGGGTCAACGCGGTGCAGACGAAAGAAGCGCGCGCGACCCAAAGCGGCGCGTTCGAGATCATCCCGCTGGTCTCAAACGGCCTGATGAAATCCGGCTCGATCTCGGGCGAGCTCACCGCCATGGACGCCGACAACGCCTTCACCGGCTACATCGCCAACATGATGTTCGATCTGGAGTTCATGCTGATCGAGAACAGCTACAAGACCGAGGAGACCCACCCCGATTACCGCATCGAGGTCAGCTCGCCCCGTGGCACACCGATCCGCGTCGGCTCGGCCTGGATGGCGAAAAGCAGCCGCACGGGCAATGACTACCTGTCGCTGCTGATCAACACGCCTGATGGCGACCTGCGTGTCAACGCCGTGCAGAATGAAGAGCAGCGCGGCGGGCAGACCTTCTCGATCATCCCGTTCATCGACAGCGGTGAGCAGCCGCAGGACGCGGGCGTGGGGCTCTCGCTGGTCGCCTAATCGGCGCGCGAGGGGGAGACGACCTGAACCGAAAGGGGAGCCGTGGGACCACGGTTCCCCTTTTTCCATGTCCGTTTGCGTTAAGGACGCCACCCGCTTGCGATCAGGTGCAAATGCGATACAATAATATATTAACGTAATATCGAGGGCGGGCGCGTGGCGGCTAAATCAGGGACGGTTCCATGGTTCGAGAGCTTTGATGTTGAGGCAGAGGTTGCAGATCTCCTCGCGCATATCGAGCGCTGCACCGGTTTTGCGCTACCCGCCCGACAGCGCGCCGTCATCATGTTCCATGCGACGGCGAAGCTCGACAAGAACCGGCAGGCGTATCTGGACGCCAAGGCAGCAGGAAAGCCGGTGTCCACCTCGCGGCGTGCGTATCTGACCGACCTGCAGGAAACGATCTTCATGGCGATCCCGGAAGAGAACCTCGCGCGGATGCCGCTGAGCGAGCAGGTTCTCAACGACCCGTCATTTTACGCGGACGCAATGCACCGCGCCGCTGCGATCAGCGAGGATGAGCTATTCATGGCGCTGTCCTCTTCGCTGAAAGACATGACGGTCCAAGACGCTCGGGCCTTCGTCTCGAAGCTTTGGCACGGCACGATTGACGACAATGCCCGCAAATACGCCGAAGCCCTGAAGCGCCCCGAGCGTGAAATCATGCCTCTGCGGCCGGGGAACACTGTGTAAGATCGAAGCCATTCTCTTGGCTTGAGCCGTACCGAGGTTGGCCGCCTCAAACCCCCTTTCCCAAAGGTGGCACCCTGTGCAGCGCGCGAAAGCCGTTGAAGGCGCTGTGGGGACGTCTACTGTCGCCAGCATGATTAACTGGGATCACATGCGTGCCTTCTTTCGGCGCACCGCGGCGCTTGCCGCCTTTGTCGCGCTGCTCTGGGCGGTCCAGGTCGTCAATTGGATTATCGGTTACGGCTTGAACCCGGCCTTCGGCCTGATCCCCCGGCACGTCAGCGGATTGGATGGTGTCATCGCCATGCCCCTCCTGCATGGAAGCTTCGCGCATCTTATGGCCAATACGCCGCCGCTCCTAGTGATGGGTGGGCTGCTGGTGGCAACGACCACGCGAGCCTTGCTGCCGGTGAACGCCGTGGTGATCGGCCTCGGCGGCGGTCTTGTCTGGCTGTTCGGAAGCTCGGCCATCCATATCGGCGCGTCAGGGCTCGTCTTCGGCTGGTTTGGCTTCCTCGTCGCGCGCGGCTTCGTGGATCGCTCACTGATCACGCTGGGCGCGGCACTGGTGGTCGGTTTGCTCTACGGCTCCATTCTCTGGGGCGTTCTTCCGGGCCAACCCGGCGTCTCGTGGGAGGCGCATCTCTTCGGCGCCATCGCTGGCGCGGCTGCGGCGTTACTGGTCCGAACGCATGTCCATGCGCCACGCATGGGCGACGTCGATCTGGAATGAAGCAGTACGCCCGGCCCAGAGCCGACCTCCACCAATGGTCGGATGCTGCGGTGCGGCCCATCGTTCCTGCCATTCGCTGCGCCCGCAATTTTTGAGGGTCGGCGAACTCACAGTCTGCGGGGCTTTGCCGTCTTTGCTCGGTCTGATGCCACGGACGGCTGTCAGCCTCGAAGCATTCGTAATGCGAAACATCTGCTGTGGTTAGATGCTCGAAATCCGAGGAATTGCGCCAGAAGTTGTTTATTTGGCCATCGTCTCGTTCAGGTGACGGAGCTCTCGGGCGTGAGAGTCCGACTCGCTTTCGCCGGCCCGCGGTCCGCGGGACAGGGCGCGGGCGAGATCGAAATAGCCTTTGCCGGGACACTTGTCACGTCCGCGATTGACGGCGCGGGCCGCGATAAAGGCACGGTCTGCTGCGGCATCCTCCCGCATTGTGGTTTCCAGGGCCCTGGTGACCTTGGCGATCGAACCTGGGGCCCAGAGACCGAGCGCGCGGGCCAATGCGCCGTAGGCGATCGGCACCTCGTCGTCGGCGAGACCTTGCAGATAGGCACGGACGCAGTTGGCAAGCTCTTTCTCCTTGCCCGCTGCTGCTTCGATCAAGCGCGGGGGCGGGATCTCGCGAGCCGCGCCGCTTGCTTCGATTTCCGCAGCCCAGGCGCGGGTCGTCGTGCGCAGGACGATCCGGGTCTTGCCGCTGTCCTTTCCTTCGCCGGTCTCGGTCACGCCGACGACATCGCCCCTCTGCAAACCCGCACGTAGCGCTTCTGGCGTGATGCCGAGCTTTGGTGCCAGGTAATCCGGGTCGACGATGATCTGCCCGTCCTCCCATCCGATGACGCCTTCGGGAACGGGTCGGTTCAAGATAGGTGATGGTCCATCGTCGCGCGCGTAGAACGGATTGTCTCCCGCCGCATGATCGGTGACATCGACGATCTTTTCGATTTGCGGCAGGGCGGCGCGCAGCATGCGTTCCACCCCTTCGCGAAGTGTGGCCGCAGAGGCCGCGCAGCCCTGGCAGCCGCCGGACATGCGCAGATAGACGGCGCTGCCCTCGACCTTGTCCACCGAGATATGCCCGCCATGGGCGGCCACGGCCGGATTGACCTGCCGGTTCAGCAGAGTCTCGACCGCCTCGAGCAGAGTCTGGTCAGGCGTAGTCTCTTCCCGCCCATCCTGCCCGAGCGGTGCGTCGGTTTCGTCGAGCAGCTTTCGGATCGCATCCGCGATCGCGGGTTTCAGCGTTGCCCAATCCGATTCGGCATGCTTTTTAATCCAAATCGTTGCACTGCTCACTTCGACTCGGACAACACCATCCAGCGCGAAAAGCGCGCGCGCCAGCGGGGCATCACCTGCGGCCTCGAACTGGATGGATGCGCCCCCTTGGATCGGTGCGTCCAAGATGAATCCCATGGCATCGGGATCGCCCACGGTGGATTGCGCCCGGATACGGCGGCGGGTGCCGGTATCAGACATCCTCAAGCTCCGTCCCGGCCAAGGCATGAAGCGCCTTGAACGTGTAAATGCCGGTGTCATGGCCGTCGCTGAAAGCCATGCCGAGCGCGTAGTTGCCGACGCTCCAGACACGGGTGAGGCGGATATCCAGCGGCACGGTGTCCGGGTTCAGCAGCCGTTTGCCGCTCATCTCGTCGCGGCATTGCGCGCATTGGCAGTCCAGCCGCAGGTCGCGCTCGCTCAACCTTTGATCCGTGCCGTCGGCCCACCGCAAGAGCAGCGCGCCATCGGCGTGGTCGAGCGCCGCAAGCCGGTCGGGCGGTCCACCCTCGGCGATAGGCGCAGGGGACGGTTTTCCCACGCCATCGGCAACCGTCCAGGCAAAGGGCGTTGCGATTCCCGCGACGTCACCGCCGGTCCCCGCCAGTGTGGACACGATGGTCCTGTATGCTTGTGCCGCCGAGCTATCAGGCGCGTGCCTGACCAAGGGCCGCCCCTCGTCGCCACAATCGACCACCATCGGGTCGAGCGGCACCTTGCCAAGGAATTCAATGCCCAGTTCTTGCGCGATCGCCTCTCCTCCTCCCTGGTGGAAAATATGCGTCACCGTTCCGCAGTCCGGGCAGGTGAAGCCACTCATATTCTCGATCACGCCAATGATCGGGACATTGACTTGCTCCATCATGCGCAGGCCCCGCCGCGCGATCTTGAGGCTGACATCCTGCGGCGTGCTGACGACCACCGCACCCGTTAGGGGAAAGGCCTGCGCCAAGGTCAGCTGGATGTCGCCCGTGCCGGGCGGGAGGTCCAGCAGCAAGACATCCAGCGCGCCCCACTCCACCTGTCGCACGAACATCTGCAGGTATTTCGTCACCATCGGCCCGCGCAGGATCGCCGGGCTGTCATCATCGGACAACATGGCCATGGACATGACCTTCACCCCATACGCCTCGGCCGGGATCACCTTTTGGTCTGGCGACATTGCCGGCTTGCCGGGGTCGATTCCGGCTGGGGGCAGGATCGTATCATAAGCTGATCCTGACCTACCTTTTCCACCTGTATTCACCGGTGAGCAAGATATGCGCCCATCCGAGGGGTGAGATGTGCGCCAGAAGCTCTGGCGAGCAGTCGAGCCCTTCGCGTTTTCGGGCTTTGATCGCGTGGCCGAGGTGTTTCGTGTTCCAGTAGATGATGATCGCAGCCAGCAGGTTGAGACCGGCCATTCGGTAGTGCTGTCCTTCGGCGGTGCGGTCGCGGATTTCACCTTGGCGTCCAATGCGCAGGGCATTTTTCAACGCGTGATGCGCCTCGCCTTTGTTCAAGCCGATTTGGGCGCGGCGCTGCATGTCAACGTCGAGCAACCAGTTCATGATGAAAAGGGTGCGCTCGATGCGCCCGATTTCTCGAAGCGCCAGGGCAAGCTCATGCTGACGCGGATATGAGGCGAACTTCCGCAGAAGTTGGCTGGGCGGCATGGCCCCTGCCGCCATCGTGGCGACGGCCCGCAGGATGTCTGGCCAGTTGTCGACGATCAATTTCGCCCGAACCTTTCCGCCGATCAGACCGCGCAGTTCCTTCGGCGCGGCGGCAGGGTCGAAGAGGTAGAGCCGTTTCGATGGCAGATCACGGATGCGCGGGATAAAGTGATAGGACAGCAACGCCGTGACGGCGAAGACGTGATCCGTGAAGCCGCCGGTGTCGGCGTACTGCTCTTTGATTTTGCGCCCGACCTCGTTCATCAACAGCCCATCCAGGATGTAGGGTGCTTCGTTGACGGTGGCCGGGATGTTCTGGGTGGCGAACGGGCCGAACTGGTCGGAGACGTGGGTATAGGCTTTCAGGCCGGGCTCGGAGCCATACTTCGCGTTGATGAGGTTCATGGCCTCGCCCTGCCGGGCGGCAGGGAAGAACTGCCCGTCACTGGACGCGGTGACGCCACCACCCCAGAACTGGGCCATGGGCAGACGGGTCTGAGCTTCGATCACCATGGCAAGCGCCCGGTTGATGGCATCGCTCTCGACATGCCACCGCGACAGGCGGGAAAGCTGGAAGTAATCGTGAGAACTGGTCGCCTCGGCCATCTTGCTGAGCCCAAGGTTCAACCCCTCGGCCAGCAGTACATTCAAGAGCCCAATGCGATCTCTACAGGGAACGCCGGTGCGTAGATGAGTCAATGCTTCAGTGCAGCCGATATCGTCATCGACTTCTTGCAGCAGATCGGTGATGCGGACTGCGGGCAGGCGGCCATAGAGATCGAGCACCATGTCGTCGACATCGCCGGGCACGGTGCCGGTGAGGCGATCCAACTTGAGAACGCCATTTTCAATAGATCCACCTGGGATTGCGCCAGTTCGGGCGGCTCTAGCCAAGCGATTCATGCCTTCCGCCAATCGCGTTTTACGATCTTCAAGCCAGACCTCCGGCTCAAAGGGCATGGTCAGTCGCGGCGACGCCTTCGCCGCCTCCATCGGCACAAATGCCTGTTTCAGGTCAGCGTAGCGCCGGGAATGCGGGAGCCAGATATCGCCGGAACGGAAAGCTTCTCGGATCTGGAACAGCACGGCGACCTCCCAAAGCCGGTTGTCATCGGGCTCCTGGGCATTGAGTTGGCGATGCCATTTTGACGTGCGGCGCAGGAACGAGGACTGGCGGGGCGCATCGGTCTGATCTTCGGCGAGGATTTTGGCGGCTTTCACCAAAGGCGCAGCCACAGGGGCGTTCCGGATATCGAGCACACGCAGCATGCGTGGCGCATAGCGCCGGAACCGGTGATATCCGTGAACGACATGCGCCAGAGCGTCGGCGGCCATCGTGTCGGTCAGCTCGGCAGCGGTTGCCACCATATTTTCGAGACGTGTCCAACCGCATGCCGCTTCCGTGGCCGCGTCGAGGGATGTGTCATCTCCCTTGGCTTCCAGCAGGGCGGCGCCCAAGTCTTTGAATGAGCGCAACGTCTCCTGCAGCGAAGATCTGGCATCGGCGATCCGCGCATCGCACAGTTTCTTCGCGTCCCGCCAGGTTTTGCCAACAATCCGGTCATGGGTCTCGATCACCGCATCAGCGATGGTCGCGGTCCATTCGATGGCGCAGACTGCCAAGATCGCCAGACGCCGGTCGCTGGTGATGTCGCGTAGCCCGTCGGCAAAGTATCTCTCACCCTGACGGCGCAGGCGCGTGACCCGATGGGGCGGAACATCCTCCAGGATTCCGGGCGGCACTGCCAATGCCTGCAGGAATTCCAATCTGTCCAGGAGCCGGGATGCCCCCGCCGAGTTGTTGCCCACCTCGCACTGGCGCAACCAGACGAACCGGCTGACCTTGCCATCGACCATCTCGGTCAGCATCGCGTCCAGCCGTTCCTTCATTTGGTCATCAGCCCTGGCGGCGATCCGGCTTTCTATTCTGCGCTCCGCCGCTACGAGGGCGTCGGCGCACAGCCGCTCGATGACCGAGATACCGGGCAGGATGGTCTGTGTCCGACGGCATTCCTCGATAAACCGGCGCGCCAGATCTTCGTTGGAACGGGCCGTTTCGGCCTCGCGCTCAAGCCACGCCTTCAAGTCACGCGCACCACGGCCCGAGAACATCTTGAAGCCGTAAATCCGGCGAAGGTCGATCAGGTGCCTGCGCCGTGTCACATCGGTCTCGGCGTAACAGGCAAGGTCTTCGGAGCGTTCGCCAAGCTGTGCAGCGAGGAAGCGGCTCACTTCCAGGGGGATGATCTCCCCCGGCATCAGAAGACGACCGGGATACCGGAACGCGCACAACTGCAGTGCGAAGCCAAGCCGATTACGCGCCTGCCGCCTGGTGCGGATGTGTTCGATATCATCATCGGCCAGGGTGTAGTGGTGCAGGAGGGTGGCTTCATCAGTGGGCAAATCAAACAGCGTAGAGCGCTGTCGTTCGGTCAGAATGGACCGTCTTGGCATGCTGGATTGTCCTTGTTAGTCATAAGTCTGTTCGGGACAAAATCTGCACCAGCAAAATCAATGGCTTGCAAGGCCAAAATCCAAGGGGGTTCAAATGGGACAGCGCGCGGCCATTTACGCCAGGGTCTCCACATCCGACCAGTCCTGCGAGCGGCAGGTGGCCGAACTGACCACCTTCGCGGAACGTGGCGGCTACGATGTAATCGGCGTGTTCAAGGAAACGGCTTCCGGGGCATCGGCAAATCGAGCCGCCCGCAGTCGGGTGCTTGATCTCGCGCAGACCCGGCAGATCGATGCGATCCTGGTCAGCGAGCTCTCGCGTTGGGGGCGTTCCATCCAGGATCTGCTCGATACCCTGAACAGGCTTGCAGGCTGGAAAGTCTCGGTTGTTGCCATGAACGGCATGACCTTTGAACTCAACACACCCCACGGACGGATGATGGCCACCATGTTGGCAGGCATTGCCCAGTTTGAGCGTGATCTCCTCAGCGAGCGTGTGAAATCCGGCCTCGCCGCCGCACGGGCAAGGGGCAAAAAGCTCGGCCGCCAGCCCGGCCAACGTCCGAAATCCGACAAGCTCGCGCCAAAGGTGCTTCAGGCCGTGGAAGATGGTCGATCTTACCGCTGGATCGCCCGAGATCTCGGGATCTCAAAAAACACAGTCACGGAGATCGTCAAACGTCACCGACAGAAAGCCTTATGATACGATCCTGCCCCCTACCGGAATCTACCCCGGTCTGGTCGCGGACCGGCTCTGGCTTGTGCAAGGCGGCTCGGTGACGCCATACGAGGATGATCTGGACGCCTACCGCGATCAGATGCTGCACGCCCCCAACGCGCCAATCGGAAGACCCAAAGCCGCAGCACCCACGCGCCTTTCACGGGGCGAGATCACGGCGCTGCGTGTCGAGGTTCGCAAATGCGAAAGTCGCCTCTCCAAGCTGAACGAGATGCGCGATCAACTGGCGGTGAAATTGTCGGACCCTGCACTTTATGATGCTGAAATGGGGACACAAGCCGAAACCTGGCAAAAGAAATATGCCGAGGTTATGGACGGTATCGCACGGGCTGAAGACCTTTGGACCGACGCGGTGGAAGAACTGGAACAGGCATTAGCGCAGACGCAATAGCCACATGTATCCTTTTGGCAGGCTTTCGAGGAAGACCCCAGCGGTTCGGCTCTCATGCAAGGACCGGTCCCCAACATTGGCCGGGACATGTCAGGTCCAGATCTTCGGGTCGGATGCTGACGGTCACAGCATCATCGGCGCTGGTCAACCGTGCGACCAACGCCACAGCACCGGTGCCGTTTGCTGCAATGGTCCAGCCTGTGCCGGACAGCGCCAGCAAACCGCCCGACGCGCTGGCGCGGCCGTTGAACAGTTTCATGGCGGGGCTGCCGATGGTCTGCGCCACGTAAAGGCTGGCCGCTTCAAATCATCGAATGCAAGTCGCTAACCGTTGGCCGCTAGAAGACCTGCTAACTGATCACGTGCTGCTTCGATCATGACAGACACATCCATCTGTCTCTGTGTCCCATCACCGCTCCGAGATAGGCGCGTATCAGTGAGCGGCGGTACCGGAAGACCTTCGATAACGACTTCATAGTGAAGATGCGGTCCGGTGGATGTGCCAGTCGATCCGACATGACCAATTTCATGACCGGCAGGGATCCGTTGGTCAACTTCCAGCGTTTTGTTCACCGCGCTCAAATGCGCGTAGACGGTCTGAATGCCTTGAGCGTGCTCGATCTCGATCATCAGCCCATAGCCGCTTCGACGTCCGATGAACGAAATGCGGCCAGACTGTGTCGCATGGACCGTGGCGCCTTCCTCAGCGGCAAAATCCACGCCCTAATGCATCCGCACATTTCCGTGGACCGGATGCTGGCGCAATCCAAACGCCGAGCTGAGTCGTGCGCCTTCGATTGGTTGAACGAAGGAGAGTAGAGGGCCGCCATCCTTGAAAACATGGGTCTGTCTGGACGCGTCGTCTGGCCAAACGACCTCATATTTCTCTTCGCCCAAATCGAGTTCGACGAAGTCGATCATGGGCTCACCTATGACGCGATCATCCAAACGGTTTTCGCGCCAGACCACGCGCAGATGCTCGCCCCCGACGAGTTCGCGCTGCAAATCCAGCGTACCGGCGAAAACCAGCTCCAGATCGGTGGCGAACCTGGTCGGAATATTAGCCTTGTCCAAGGCCGCATATATGGAACTTTTGATCTCTGTTTCGGCAGCTTGACGCATGGTCTCGAGTTCAGGCGGCAGCACACTGACGGACGGCGCTTCTCCAAAAACCGCCTGAATATTGACCCCGTTGTCAATTTCCAGCGTTGCCAGGAGCGGCAATCCATCTTGTTGGAGTTCGAGGTCAAGCCGATGGCCCGGCTTCAGTTTTCCGAGATCGAATTCGGACCCGATCGCATCAGACACGACAGCACGGGTGGCGGTATCGAGGCCCGCCTTGGCAAGGAGGACGTCAAGGCTTTCCCCGGAGCTTACGACGTGGGACCATGTGACATGTTCTTCGTCCAAAGGTCGCAGGCCCCGAGCCCCCTCTCCGAGGGATACGTCCTGCGACAGCGCCTGTTCCTTGGCATCTGTTTCGACTGACGTGTCAAGATCTTGCAATCCAGCTGACGGAGCGCCGATAGGACCTACGAGAATTTGCTGTTGCCGCACCTCACGAACTGTCAGGATCGCTCCGACACACACAATAGAAGCCAGTGCGGTCCAATATCTTAATCTCATATGGATTTCCTGACTGCTGTCGTTTTCTTTTTGTTTGGGGCCTTCACTTGGCGGACCTGCGCCATGCCAAACCCATTGACCTGCGAGCGAGCATCATCGGACGGGAAAAACAAGCCCTGTCGATCTTTGAAACAATCGCGGTGCCTGTCATGCCCCGCAACCATTCGGCAGAACCGTGCCCACCTGTCTTGAGCACAGATGATCTGATGAGTGTTTAAAGTAGCTTGCCAAGGTCGCGCGAATTCAAACCCACTTGGTCCCAGTCGAGCAGTCAGGTTGACGTTACCTGGAATGCCGCTTAAATCTCGGCCGGCGTCTCCCTTGGGAGACGTGTGAACGAGCAGGCTGGTGCCGGCGCGTCGCAACGTTCAAGTTGCTACCACAATGGCCCTCCGACCCTGCTCATTGCTGCAAGTCGACACTGGAGGGGTTGAAGACCCGAACATTAGCACGACCAGGTTCTGCTTGCCGCCTATCCGCAACACGGAAAGGAACTCGGCATGACAGCGAAGGAATTTTCATTCGACATCGAGGCGCGCAATCGCATGCTGACCGGTGTCGACATACTGGCCCGCGCAGTGGGCGTCACACTCGGACCCAGAGGACGAAACGTCGTCCTCGAGAATGGTACGGCCTCACCTCACATCACCAAGGACGGCGACACGGTCGCGCGCAGCTTCGAGCTGGAGGACCGCTTTCAGAACATGGGCGCGCAGATGGTCAAGGAAGTGGCCAGCCGCACCAACAGCGAGGTCGGTGATGGCACCAGCACCGCGACCGTTCTCGCCCAAGCCATGTTGCATGAAGGCTTAAAACTGGTGGCAGGCGGTGCAAACCCCATGGACGTGAAACGAGGTATTGACCGAGCCGCCAGCGCAACGGTCACGGCGCTTCACGCAGCGGCTCAACCGGTAGATGGTCAAAGCGATATTGCAAAGGTCGGAACCATTTCTGCCAATGGAGAGGCCGACATCGGGACGCAAATCGCCGAGGCAATGGACCATGTCGGGCCCGATGGCGTCATCACGGTCGGTGACAATCCTGGTCTTGGGACAGAGATTGAGATCGTCGAGGGCATGCAGTTCGCGGGTGGATATCTGAGCCCCCATTTTATTACAGATTATGAAACATCCACGGTTTCCTTCGAGAATGCCCTGATCCTTCTCCACGATGGAAAACTCTCCTCGCTTCAGCCTCTCTTGCCGATCCTGGAAGCCGTGACCCAATCCGGTCAGCCATTGCTGATTATCGCCGAGGATGTAGAGGGCGAGGCCCTGTCCGCACTGGTTGTTAACAAGCTGCGCGCCGGTTTGAAGGTGGCGGCCGTCAAGGCTCCGGGCTTTGGAGATCATCGCAAGGCCCTGCTCGAGGACATTGCAACCGTCACTGGCGGCCAGGTTGTCAGCCGCGACCTTGGCATGACGGTGAAGGCAGCTAATCTCGAGATGCTGGGCAATGTGAGGCAGGTCAAGATCACGCGCGACGCAACCACCCTGATTGGCGGCTCGGGTGAGCCAGACTCGATTGCGGTGCGTGTCGCACAGCTGCGCGGTGAGTTGGAGACGGCCTCCTCGGATCGTGAAACAGAGCTGTTGCGCGAACGGCTGGCAAAGCTGGCCGGTGGCGTCGCAATAATTCATGTCGGTGGGATGTCGGAAACCGAGGTGCGGGAGCGCAAGGATCGGGTTGAAGACGCCCTGAACGCGACACGGGCCGCTGTTGAGGAGGGTGTCACCACGGGAGGTGGTGTCGCGCTGATCCGCGCGGGGCGGATCCTGCAGGATCTCAGCGGCGATAATGCAGATGAAAATGCCGGGATTTCCCTTGTACGGCGGGCGTTGAACGCACCACTGATCAGGATTGCGGACAATGCCGGGTTCGACGGAACCTTTGTGATCGGCAAGATACAGGACGCCGAGACCGACACGTTCGGCTTCGACGCGGCAAATAATGACTACGGCGATCTCGTGGAACGTGGCATCATTGATCCTGTGAAGGTTGTCCGGGTCGCATTCGAGAATGCGTGTTCGGTGGCCGGAGCAATGATCACGGCGCAGGTCGCTATCGCCGATGCCGTGTCGGATGATGAGAAGGTGGAAATCGCCTGATCTGTCGGGCGGGTTTGCCCCGCCTGCCTCATCGACCTTTCAAATCCGTTATTTCTCAGGATAGACACAATGAAACAGCAATTGAAAAACCTGATTGAAAGAGTGCTGATCGCGCGGCCGGATGCCACCTTGGAGGATATCCGCAACTTGGTGCCGGCCATGCGTGACAAAAGCGACGAAGAAGTAGAAAAAATGGTGACGCCAATTCGCAATCAGCGCGCCAAAAGGTAAGGGCGAAGGGTGCAAATATGGTTCTGACTGAATTATGGCGCGTTCCGTTCGATAAACGCGCACCCCTGGAATTTAACAGAATGGGCCCCTCAATTTTTGAGGTCAGCATGACATGAGCGCATTCTTTGAAGAACTCGATTACTGCCCGACGCCAATCGGCGCGCTCAGCCTTCGGCGACGTCGGGATCTGCGTCTTGGCGTGGATGTCTGGGAAATTATGCTGGGTCAGGACTTCCTGATGACCAGTCATTTCACGGCTTCCGAGGTTGCCCTCGGGCATTTGGGCGTCGCGGCATGCAGAAGTGACAGCCTCGAGGTCGTGGTGGGGGGGCTTGGTCTTGGCTACACGGCAGAAGCTGTTTTGTCCGAGCCAAGGGTCGCGGATCTTCGCGTCGTCGAGTATCTTGCCCCGGTTATCGAGTGGCACGAAAACGGCATTCTGCCGATGGGAACGCGACTGATCGACGATCAACGTTGCCGGATGCTCGAAGGCGATTTTTTTGCCCTGGCAGCAGGTGACGGATTTGATCTTGAAAATCCGGGGCGGCAGTTTGATGCCATCCTTGCCGATATTGACCATGCGCCCGATCATCTTCTGGATGCGCGCAGTGACAGTTTCTATCAGCCGGACGGACTGCGCGAACTCAAGCGCCACCTGAAACCCGGCGGCATCTTTGGGCTGTGGTCGGACAAGGTCACAGATCAACGGTTCCTCGACCGTCTGGAGGCTGCCTTTCCGGAGGCCTGGGCGGAACCCGTAACTTTCGACAACCCACTGACCGGCAACCCGTTCACCCAGACCGTTTATCTGGCACGTGCGGACGATGGATGACGCTGGCACGCACGGATATCTCATCGGCACGCCCTGTCACGTTTGGCACCTGTCCTGTCTGCACCTCATCTGCGCCGCATTTTCTGCGAGCTGACGGGCGCGACTACTTTGGGTGCCCAACTTGCCGGGCGCGCTTTCTTGATCCAGCCTGGCATCCGTCACCAACCGCCGAGCGCGCGACCTATCTGCTGCATGAGAACGATCCTCATGATCCGCGATATCGGCGGTTCCTGTCGAAACTCTCCGATCCCCTGATGGCCCGGCTTTTGCCCAAGTCGCAAGGGCTGGATTACGGTTGCGGTCCGGGGCCGGCACTGGCTCAGATGTTGCGCGAGGCAGGGCACGATGTGTCGCTCTTCGATCCGTTCTTTATGCCCGACCCGGCACCATTGAACCGCACCTATGATTTCGTCACTTGCACCGAGGTGGTCGAACATTTTCATCATCCGGCAAAGGAGTTTGGCCGCTTGCGTGAATTGGTTCGCCCCGGAGGCTGGCTTGCCATCATGACCCGCTTTCAGACCGACGATGCTGGCTTTGCAAACTGGCACTATCGGAAGGACCCGACGCATGTGGTGTTCTATCGCGAGGACACGTTCCGGTATCTTGCAAACCTCTGGGGTTGGACTTGTGAGATTCCTGTCAAGGACGTCGCACTGATGCAACGCCCAGAGGAACACGCATGACCACATGGCTGCATGAGGAACGGCTGAAGGCGGTGGCCGAGGTTGTGCGCGACAGCGGCGCGGGCCGTGTGCTTGACTTGGGCTGTGGCGACGGAGATCTGTTTGTGCGTCTCGCGGCTGACCCCTTTCTGACAGAGCTAGTCGGACTCGACATCTGCCGCGCATCGCTTGACCGTTTGCGCACCAGGCTGGCCGGATGCGATGCCGTGGTCCCCCGCATTGATCTGCGCGAGGCCTCCATGACTGAGGTTTCGCCTGATCTGGCCGGGTTTGATTGTGCCGTACTCATCGAGACGATCGAACATATCGACCCTGGCCGGCTGTCAAAGGTCGAGAATGCCTTGTTTAAGGGATTGCGACCACGGATTGTTGTGATCACGACGCCGAACTCGGAATTCAACGCGTTGCTTGGTGTACCGTCACACCGGATGCGTCATCCCGATCACCGCTTCGAATGGGATCGCGCGCAATTTCGGCGCTGGTGCAAGCGTGCAGCCAAGGCAGGTCAATATTCCGTCAAATATCAAGACGTCGCAGGGTACCACCCCGAGCTTGGCGGGGCCAGCCAGTTGGCCAGCTTCTTTCTAGATGATGTCGGCGCTTGCGGCCTGAAACCAGCAGCATGTGCTGCGCTGTCATGAGGTTGCATGGACAAAATGTGCTCGTAAAGACTTCTCACGAAATCCTATTTGATCAGGAAGTAAGGTCTTACCAGCAAGTGTGGCTTTCAGGCCGTTAACTGCGCATTCGATACCGCTCCCGCGCTCGGTCCACAGAAGTAGAACCGCCTGGCACTTTACAAAATTGTGAACTTCGGTCACTTAGCTTCGCGAACAGGACTCGGTACCTCCGAGTGGCTAATCCGGGCGCCTACCCCCCGGCCACTAACTGCAAATTTGTTCCAACATGCGGATGCAGCAGCGTTCAGCCATCGTGGAGCAAAAGCAAGATGTTCTGACAGCGTTAACTAACCAACATGATACCAAGACAAAATCCATTGCGATGGATCGCACGCAAGAAGTTTGAGCGATTGATCGCGGAGACTATCAAAGAGGGCACGCTTGTAATCGACGATCCAGACGGGCAGCGGTATCGAGCTGGTAATTCTTCTGGAAAGATGGTGCACATCAGGATTGAGAACTGGAATGCAGTCCTAAAACTTGTTTTGCACCCTGATCTGGCTTTGGGGGAAGCCTACATGTCAGGGGACCTGACTATGGTCGAGGGGGAGATATACGACCTGCTTGACCTTGTTTTCCGAAACTTGGGAGCCGAAGAGGCCCCGGGTCCATCGCGATTTACACGAGCTCTTTTTCGGTTCGTCCTTCGCTTTGTAGATTACAACTCTCCAGAGAAGTCAAAGGACAACGTTGCCCATCACTACGATCTTGATGGACGTCTCTATGATTTGTTTCTTGATGCCGACAAGCAATATTCCTGCGGCTATTTTGAAACGCCAGAAAGCTCTTTGGAAGACTCCCAGCTTGCAAAGAAACGGCATCTTGCAGCTAAGCTGGCGCTGCATGCCAACCTGAAGGTCCTTGACATCGGTTCTGGGTGGGGCGGGCTGAGCCTTTATCTTGCGAGGCATTTTGATGCTGATGTTCAGGGGGTCACCCTGTCGGAAGAGCAACTTGCCATTTCCCGCGAAAGGGCTGCTCAGGAAAATCTGCATGAAAAAGTGAAGTTCGATCTCATGGACTATCGCTCTCTCAAAACGCGTTTTGACCGGATTATTTCGGTCGGTATGTTCGAGCATGTTGGCCGAAAAAGTTATTCGGAATTTTTTTCCGTGATCCACAATTTGCTCAATGATGATGGTGTTGCGGTACTACATTACATTGGGCGGACAACCCCACCATCTGAAACCAATGCTTGGATATTGAAGTACATTTTCCCTGGTGGCTACATGCCGTCTCTCTCTCAGGTTTTGCCTGCGATCGAGCGACAGGGATTGGTTGTGACTGATGTCGAAGTTCTGCGTCTACATTATGCCGAGACCCTGGCAGCGTGGCGTAAACGATTTCTTGCAAACAAAGAACGTGCGGCAGCGCTCTATGATGAACAGTTCGTTCGGATGTGGGAGTTCTATCTCGCCGCTTCGGAAACCGGCTTCCGATACCAAGGCCTTGTGATTCATCAAATTCAAATGGCCCGGGACCAGAGCGCTTTGCCACTTGTGCGAGATTATATCACTGAAGTGGAAGAAAAGCTCAAAGAGCGCGATCTTGGCCATACGACGGCCGATGCTCTTGACGCGGCTGAGTAATACTGAACGCGCGGAATTTCAAATGTCTTGGTCCGCCTCCAAGTAAAGGGGATTAATACATGGCAGATCAACAGGAACGGGAAAAGCAGAGGCTGAACGATTGTCTCGGCCGGATCAACGCCAATCTTGGTACGATTGGCGCGCGCCTGTCCGAGTATCAGCGCGACATTCAGGCTGCCCACGATCACATGTGGGAACATCGCCGGGACATGGACCACCTCGACAAGGCCGCGATGCGCCAGTCGATCGACCAGATGATGCGGTCCTCGGACATTCTGCGCGCGCAGGCGATCAAGCTGGAAAAGCTGCGCAAATCCCCCTATTTCGGACGGTTCGATTTCTGCCGTGCCGACCGGAACGAGACAGCGGTCTATTACATCGGCATCCACGATTTCCGGGATGAAGAAACGCAAGACTCGTGGGTCTATGACTGGCGCGCGCCAGTGTCAGCGCTGTTTTATGATTTCGAGACGGGACCAGCGCGGTATGTTGCGCCCTCCGGCACGATTGCTGGCGACCTGACCCTGAAACGGCAGTTTCGCATCCGCGACGGCGAGATGGAGTTCATGCTGGATGTCAGCGTGAACATCGTCGACGACGTACTGCAGGACACGCTGGCACAGGCCAGCGACGACGGCATGAAAAACATCGTTGCCACCATCCAGCGCGATCAGAATGCAATCATCCGCGATGCAGAAGCGCATACGTTGATCATTCAAGGGGTTGCGGGGTCCGGCAAGACATCGATCGCGCTGCACCGCATCGCGTTTCTGCTCTATCGGTTCAAGGATACGCTGACCTCATCCGATATCCTGATCATTTCGCCCAACCGAGTGTTTGCCGACTATATCGGCAACGTGCTGCCCGAACTGGGCGAGGAAACTGTGCCCGAGATCGGGATGGAAACACTCGCGGGCCAGCTTCTTGGCGACAAGATTCGCTTTCAGACCTTCTTTGAGCAGACTGCGCTTTTGCTGGAAACCGATGACGTTGACATGAAAGAGCGGATCCGGGCCAAGGCCGCGGCTGCGTTCCTGGGCCAGATCGAATCCTATGCCCAGCATCTGGAAAAGACATCCTTTCAGCCCGAAGACATCACGATCCGCAAACGTCCCTTGCCGGGTTTCGTATTCGAGACCACCTGGCAGCGGTTGAAACGGCTGGACATGGCCGAGCGGATCGTGGCCTGCGGGAATTCCGTGATCGAACAGTTCGAAATCCAATACAGAATCGAGCTGCGCAAGGAAGAGCGCGCCGTTGTTCGCAAAGCGGTGCGCGACATGGTCAATCGGACAACGCTGCGCAAGGCCTACAAGCAACTCTTTGACTGGATCGACCGCCCGGACCTGTTCAAGCCGAAAGGCGGCAAACTGGAATATGCCGATGTTTTCCCCCTGATCTATCTCAAGATGCTCACAGAAGGGGTTGAGAACCCGTATTCGGGCGTCAAACATCTGTTGGTCGATGAGATGCAGGACTACACGCCAGTGCAATACGCTGTGCTGGCGCGCCTGTTCAAATGCCGCAAGACGATCCTGGGCGACGCCACGCAATCGGTGAACCCCTACAGCGCTTCGACACCCGAGCGGATTGAAAGTGTTCTGGACGGCGCGTTTCGCGTGACGCTGAACAAGAGCTACCGGTCTACATGGGAAATCATGCAGTTCGCTCTCGGTATCTCGCCAAACCCGGATCTGATCGCGATGGAGCGTCACGGTCCGGTGCCAGACGTGCAGGTGGTGAAAACGCAGAAGGAGGCCGTCGCACGTATCGCCGATGGCATTATGGATTTCCGCACTTCAGATCATACCAGTCTGGCCATACTGGCCAAGACGCAGGCGCAAGCCAAAAGCCTGCACAAGGCGCTGTCCGATATGAGCGTTGACGCAAGGTTACTCGAAGAGGGAAGCACTGGATTTTCCGCGGGCGTCGTCGTTTGCACGCCGCACCTCGCCAAGGGGCTGGAATTCGATCAGGTCATCATACCCGATGCCAGTGCTCAGGTCTTTTCAACCGCGATGGATCGCAACCTGCTCTATGTCGCCTGCACCCGGGCCATGCACCGTCTCAGCTTGATTTCAGTGGGCGAGATAACCGATTTCCTCACGTCAGAGGATCTCGTTGATGCCTGAAGTCGAGATCTTCCTGCGCTTGGGTTTGGCACTGGCCATTGGCCTGTTGCTGGGTCTTGAGCGCGGGTGGCATGGGCGAACCGAAGACGAGGGCGACCGCATTGCGGGCATCCGCACCTTTGCCTTGACCGGCATGTTGGGTGGGGTCAGCGGTTGGTTGGCTGATTTGATGGTACCATCACTACCGGCTTTCGCCCTGCTTGCGCTCGGCGGGCTTTTGGCACTCAGCTATTGGCTCAGGCTGCGCGAAGATGATGACCTGGGTCTCACAACAGAAGTCGCCCTTCTTCTAACCTTCGTCCTGGGCGTGGCCTCGGTGATCGGGGATATGGCGCCGGTGGCGGCAGTTGCCGTCGTTGCGGCGATACTTTTGTCGATGAAACCTACGTTGCACCATTGGGTCAGGCAGATCGAGCGGTTCGAACTGGAATCTCTGTTCAAACTCGCGTTGATCTCGGTGGTGATCCTGCCGCTGCTGCCAGACCAGGGTTATGGCCCAGGAGCGGTGCTCAATCCATACGAGTTGTGGTGGGCCGTTGTCATCGTAGCGACGTTGTCCTTTGTCGGGTATCTTGCGATCCGCATCGCCGGTACGCAATTCGGTATGCTTGCAACCGGCCTGTTCGGCGGCCTTGCATCATCCACCTCGACGACGCTGGCGCTTGCCCGCCTTGTCCGAGCGGATGGTTCCTTGTCACAAATCGCGGCGGCCGGGATCGTGATTGCGGGTTCGGTGACATTCCTGCGCATTGTCGCGCTTGTCGCGGTGTTCGAGCCCGCGCTGGTCGCGCCGCTCGTCTGGCCGATGGTCACGATGGCGGCGACTGGACTTGCCGGTGCCGGGCTGATGCAGGTCTTCGCCGGCGGTGAAAGGGCCGCGCATGACGAAATGCCCGACATTGGCAACCCGCTTGCCCTGAAAACCGCTTTGGGATTTGGCGTGGTTCTGGCGGTGGTGCTGATCGCAGTTCACTATCTGCGGGGGTGGCTTGGCAGCGAAGGCGTTTTCGCCGCAGCCGCCTTTTCGGGAATAACCGATGTCGATGCGCTGACCATCTCGGTGTCGCGCCTGATTGATCAGGATCTGCCTTTGATCGACGGGGCTATCGCCATTTTCATCGCGGCATCCGTCAACACGATCGTGAAAGCCGGTATCTCGTTGTTTGCGGGAAACGGCGGTCTGGGCCTGCGTGTCGGGGTGATTTACCTCGCAACCATCGTGGCCGGTTCTTTGAGTCTTTGGCTGTTCGGCTAGACGTCCCGCAGCCTACTGGTGAGGGCGACGCCCTCGTTTGGTGGACAACGCCCGATATTGTGCCTATATTAAAGTTCAAACCAGCTTAGTGAACGCGTCGCACTGCGACCTTCGATCAGCATGTTTACCGAAAATCGAGAATATTTCGCACGCGAACTGCGCCGATCAGGCAAGCAGCTCGGGTCCGGAAAAGAATGACAGAAGGATATCAGATGAGTTTGAAAGTTAAGATTCAAGACAGGGACAAGGAAGTCGTTGGAAAAGGGACGATCGACGGTGTCGTTCCGTTCTATTTCAAGGACCAGGGCCATCGTTGGATGGTTCGGATCGGGCAGAATTGGACATTCAAGGAGCGTGATCTGGTCGATGGCTCCACCCCTTCCTTATCAGCTGCTCGAAACAAGATGTACTGGGCAATCGCACAATTTCGGAACCAGTCACGAGACGTTACCTGCGCGTGAACGCTGACGAGTCCCTTGGGGCAGCTTATGCCAGTTCGACCAGAAGAAGGAGGAGAAGAGATGATACAAAAAATCACATTGATCGAAAGCATCAGTCGCAAGACGGCTGATCAGTTGCACCAGTACCTCATGGATTTCGCCGAAGGTACACATCGCTTGTTTTGGGTGGACAACCGCGCTTACGTCGAGGTCCACGCGCCGAGCGACGCGGAGCTGCTTCGTCGTGAATTCCCCGCCTTGGTTGGGGGTGCCGCTCGGTACGACGGAGGAAGCTTTCCATGGTAAGGTGCAGATCACTGCCCTTGCCCGTAAGTTAAACTTCCCAAGCGATGACAGCATCCACCTTGATGGACCCTGGGCATTGATTACGTGACTGACTTTTCCGGTCCTCGCGATTTTCTGGATTTCAGAACCGAAGCATCGCAACGGAGCCGATACTTGCGTTCGAAAAGCGGTGAAAGGTTCCTACGTGCCGTCGCCGATACGTGTAAAGCACGGCTGGAGCGCATTCCTGCTGGTGCAGAGTTCTGGCGCGCGCAAATAGGGCATGACTGGACAAGTGATGCTGACGGACGACGTATCAGCGGCCCGCATCCCGAGACCCGCATGCGTCCATGGCAGGACCGGGCCTATGAGGGGCGAGTAAACGCAAAGGGAATCCCCTGCCTTTATCTTGCAACCACTAGAGAGGTTGCAATGTCAGAAGTTCGGCCATGGATTGGCTCAATTCTCTCTGTGGCTCGATTTAGCCTTGGGCGAGACGTCACAGTTGTCGACTGCTCCAAATATCATGGGTTCGATGCTCCCAATGATGATCTGACCGGGCTGGACGAGCTAAATAAAAAGGTCTGGGCGCATATCGACTACGCTTTTTCGCGCCCTGTTACGCGCAGCGACAATACTGCCGAGTATGCCGCCACTCAGATCATTGCCGAAGTGTTCCGTTCGGAAGGGTACGATGGTGTGATCTACAAAAGCGCGTTTGCGACAACAGGCTACAACATCGCCTTGTTCGACCTCGACGCAGCGCTGCAGACAGAATCCTACCTTTTTCAGGTCAGCAAGGCGACGTTCGACTTTCGCGAAATCACGCTTGACTGATGTGCGAAACTTTCCCGCGCGGCGTCTCCGATGGCGATCCGAACACCTGCCTTGCTTAATTGATTCTGGTGTTCACAACGCCAGTTCACGCGTCAGACGACGGTCGATCAAAAAGCACACCCCGGCAAGCAAGACGCACCACAGGCCCATGAACAGGCTCTGAGTGGGGAAGTCGAAGCCTTGATCAATCAATACGCCAGTAATGCCAGGTCCGATCGCAGTTGAAATGACCATGATAGTCGTCGCAAGCGAGCGGATCGAGCCAAGGTGCCTCGTGCCGTAGACCACAGGCAACAAGACGCCCCAAAGCGCGCTCGCCATGCCCTGCGTGATGCCGATGACACCAAGTGCGACATACCAGGCCACAACTTGTTCCGAGGGCGCTATAAGAGCGACCCCGATTCCCATGGGCAGCAAGAGCAACGTCAGCAGTCTCTGCGGACCAAAGCGATCAGCCGCCCACCCTGCTGCAAAGGCCGAGGCCACTGTCGTAACGGCAAAAGCTGAATATCCCGGTGCCATCTGAACAAGGGTCCAGCCCTTGACCTCTGCAATGTGCACCTGGTGAAAGAACACCACCGTACCGATGAAGCCCGGCGTCAGCAGGATCGGCAAAAGCGCTGGCAACAACCAGTGGCGCACCGCATCCCGTCTTCGCCATTGGCGGCCCATAAGACCGGGAATGAGCATTGCATCGGCGTGCCCCCGGGGCGAGCGATCATCCCGAAGAAGGAGCCAAAGCAGCGGAGCAATCGCAATGCTCAAGATTATCGCGACAGCAAGCCAAGTCGGCCGCCAGCCGATTGCTGCGATCAGCAGAACAGCGATGATCGGGATCACGACTTCGCCAGCGGGATGTCCGAGATTGGCGATCGACACCGCACGGCCCCGTGTCGCCTCGAACCAACGGCCCATGGCCGTCATCGCAATATGGCTGAACATTCCTTGACCGCAAAACCTGAGAAGGAACAGCGAGATGCCCAGAAACCAAACGGACTGTGCCACGGCCATGCCGACACAAGAAAGCGCAAACACAAATGCCATGATGGGTGCAAGACGTGACAGGCGAACAGTATCTGCCGCTGATCCGCGCCAGAACAACAGTCCGGCAGAACAAAGCGTGGCGGCCGTGTAAAGGCTGCCCCAGCCGCCATCCGTCAGACCATGCTCTGCCTTGATCGCACCCGCGAACAGAGAGATGAACCATGTCTGACCAAAGGCGGACGCGAAGGTGAGAACGAACCCTGCGGTCAACCAGCGCAAGTTCATCTTGATGAATAAAAGCATCTCTTTACGTCGTTTCTTTGCCGTCAACGGATCGCCTGAGCTCGGAATTGGTTCCGAGCCGCAAAGGCCGCTGGACGAGGATATGGGAAAACTTTGACCGACCGGATCGTGGTTGTATCCAACCAGGACCCTCGCGGCAATGATACCACATTGCTTTCACAGCAAGCACCAGAATGCAAGCGCGACTAGACACACCACCTCGGCCTGCGCTGGACTTTCGACAAATCCTCCGCTAAGCGCGTTCCTAGAGATCAACAACGTCGGCAAAGTCGCGGTGGGTATCTCGTTACCGGCAACATCTTCAGATGTCCTGTTTGTTCATTTTTGGTGAGCAAAGCAGCAAAAACAAGGAGGTGCATGTTTACAAAGATCGCATTGAACAGGCGGCTCAGCCGCAAGACCGTCGGACTAATTCACCGGCATCTTTTCGATTTCGGCCAAGGCGCAAATCGCGTTTTCTGGGTGGGCAAGCGAGCCTATATCGAGACTGATTGTCCGGCGGATGTCACAATCATTCGCGAACAGTTCCCAACGGTGATCGAGTGTGAACTCGAACCGATCTCTCACGAATCCCAATTTTACTAGATCATGAAAAGGAACGGAGGATATTCCACTTTTGAAAAAAAACACCACGAAAGTTCAACCCCCGCAAATCCTCGAACGAGAATATGGTCGATATCTGATAAAGGCGGGAATTCTGAACGATACAGTTCTCGCAAGAGCGTTCCCAAAACCGCCATCAAAATTCCGCCACCTCATCGCAGAAGCCTCCGGTGATACACCTGAGGATGCGATTGAGCGGTTGATTGCCGAGCTCGAAAAACTGCGTTCGGATCGTCGTTCTCTCAGGCGCGCAGACCCTGCTCTCGCGATGGGAGTGCCAACACCCGATGAATACGCGGATGCTTTGCGCAGCCTGTCTCCAAGCCCGAGGCTCTTGGGTATATTACATGACCATGCCCTGTCTCGGCGTCGGGGGAGATACCTGGCGGATCTTGCTTGGGAAAACGAATACTCATCCGTTCAGGATATCCTTACAGCCTACGAAAAACTTGGTACGGATATTCTTAAAGTCATCGAACCTGACGAGGTCGTCAAATCTGGGCTTTCTATCATAATGCCATTTGAAGCGGGAGCCGACCCTACGGCGAAAAATGTAGGCACGCTGCAACCAGAGCTTCAGGACGCAGTATTAGACCTTCTGGGCTCGGAGAGACGATCAGAATGAATGCCGTGAAGCGGTCAATCTATCGGGTCACGTGGCGCAATCCCGGCAGCGCATCACCGTTGGGTCAAGCTCGAGCCGACCCAACCCGATAAAATCGCCGCACTCATCACACCACCCGAACTCCCCAATCTCTATGCGGGCGATGGCGGCCTCAAGGGCGCGCCCACGCCCACTTCGCCTTGTTTCCTGCGCGGAGGCCATGGCTTGCTGCTGCATGGCATCCATGCGGCTCAGGCGCCCGACGCTCTGTTGATCAAGCTCCACAGGCCTGCGGTCTGCAGCGGTCTGCTCCGAGGCTTCGCGCAATGCGCGCAGCTCTTCTTCAAGCCGTATCAAGAACAGCGCCTTCAGGTCTTTCGGGGTTGGCTCATCCATTGGCTTTACCGCATCAGGACGACAGGAACCTTACAGCTGCGGACCATCTCGGTCGTGGTGGACCCGATCACAAGGCTGCGGATGCGGCTATGCCCATAGGCGCCCATCACGACCATGCCGAAACCTTCCTCCTCGACCAGCTTGCCCAGTTCGGTTTCCGGTTGGCCGGAAATGACACGCGTATCCGCATCAATGCCCGCTGCCTTGAGCAGAGCCTTGGCATCTGCCAGACCCTTCTGGTTCTCCGGCGTTTCGCTTCCGACCGTGACGACCGTCACCTTGAGATCCGCGAAAAGCGGGCTGCGCGCAATGTGATCCACGGCCTTCATCGAGGAACTTCCACCGTCATAGGCCACCAGCACCGACGTGATGGGCTGGAATGCTCGGGAGGCGACAAAGACTGGCCGATGGGCCGCGCGCACGATGCGTTCTAGGTTCGAGCCCAGATGCGCCTTGGCAAAATCCGCCGCTTCGCCGCGTTTGCCGATCAGAATGACACGGGCGTCCTCTTCGATCTCGGAAATCGCTTCAACGATGTCACCATGACGCAGGCGCGTCGTGATCTCCGTCACGCCGTCCTGATCGACGATCGTGCGGGCGTCCTCAAGGACGGCGCGGCCGCGATGGCTGATCAGCTTGGCGCGCTGCGCGTCCAGGTCGGCGAGTTCTTCGAGAAGTCTGCTGCGCGCGCCGAGACGGATGGCCCCGGACAAATCCGTATTGGCGGAGTTTTCACGCCGACCGAGGACATGGATCAGCTCTACCGGTGCGTCAGTTCTCTTGGCGATCCATGCGGCGTGATGACATACACTTTCCGAATAGATCGATCCGTCCACCAGCGCGATAATTTTCTTTGTCATAATCTTTCCCTCCCTCAGTGATCCATCAACTTGTCCATCGCGCCGGGCTTGTCATGAATGGCAAGCTTATCAACGATGGTTTCGGTCGCTTCATTCATACCGATGACTTCGACCTCAGCGCCATCACGACGGAACTTGAGGATCACCATGTCCAATGCTTGTACGCTAGATATATCCCAGATATGGGCCCGGCTGACATCAATGATGACCTTGGTCAGCGCCTCCTTGAAATCGAATGCGTTCATGAAATCCTCAACTGACCCGTAGAAGAGCTGACCCTCTACCACATAGGTACGATGACTTCCGCTCTTGGTGATATCGGTCTTCACCTTGAACAGTTGCGCGATCTTGCCGGCAAAGAAGATACCCGAAAGCAGCACGCCCACTAGCACGCCGATGGCGAGGTTATGGGTGTAGACGACTGTCACAACCGTGGCGATCATCACGATGGACGAGGATCTGGGATGAACCGTGAGCGCCTTGATCGAAGACCATGAAAAGGTCCCGATCGCGACCATGATCATGATCGCCACAAGGGCCGCCATAGGGATGATGGTGACCAGATCGCCCAGAACCACCACCATGAAGAGCAGATACACGCCTGCCGCAAAGGACGACAGCCGCCCACGACCGCCGGATTTCACATTGATGATCGACTGGCCGATCATCGCACAGCCCGCCATGCCACCGATAAAGCCGGTCGCGGTGTTGGCGATGCCCTGCCCGACCATTTCCTGGGAGCGGTTCGATTTCGTGTCCGTCAGATCATCAACGATGTTCTGAGTCATCAGGCTTTCAAGAAGGCCCACAACCGCAACCGCCACCGAATAAGGCAGGATGATCATCAAGGTCTCGAAGGTGAGCGGGATCTGTGGAATGAGAAATATCGGCAGTGTGTCTGGCAACTCGCCCATGTCGCCGACCGTGCGCACATCAAGGCCGAGTGCAAACGCCAAGGCAGTGAGCACGACGATGGTGACAAGCGGTGACGGGACCGCCGTGGTGAGAAGCGGAAACAGGTAGATGATCCCCAGCCCTGCTGCGACGAGCGCATAAGTGATCCATGTCACCTGGCGTGGATCGAGCTCGGGCAGTTGCGCCATGAAGATCAAAATGGCAAGGGCATTCACGAACCCTGTCATGACGGATTTCGACACGTACCGCATGATGAAACCGAGCTTGAAAAGCCCGGCTGCGATCTGCAACAGACCTGCCAGAACCGTGGCTGCTAAGAGATATTGCAGGCCGTGATCTTTCACGAGCGTGATCATCAGAACAGCGGTCGCCGCAGTTGCGGCCGAAATCATACCGGGTCTGCCACCCGTGATCGCAATGATCACAGCGATCGAGAAGCTTGCATAAAGCCCGACCTTCGGGTCGACGCCAGCAATAATTGAAAAGGCAATAGCCTCAGGGATGAGCGCCAGCGCCACCACGAGACCGGCGAGCAAATCGCCGCGAATGTTTCCCAGCCACTGGCTGCGATAAGCATCGAGTGAAATCATGAAATAGGTATCCGATACCGGCAAGGCATGAGACGCAAAGCCGGAGTGCGTTCGCACAGTTGTCTATCGTTGTCCGGCGGATCGGCGGCCGGAAGAGCCACCCGGGATCTCTCCCAGGTCCAGGTTCGCTGCAGCGCCGCATAGAGGGTTCTGTGGCGAAGCGCAACTCTATAGGCGCTATCACAACGAAAACCTCGTTTCCTTTTTGGACTTCGCGACGGTCCACGCCCAAAAAGAAAGCAGGCCAAGGATATGGCTAATCCTCAATGATTGGGTCAATAGTTGACGAGAAATATACTCAAGGTCGATCTAAGTGATTTCAATTTATCGGTCACAAACATCTGCCAGAAACCTTCTTACTTGGGTCTGAAAGACGAGGACGCTCAGAAAAATGCTTCTCGAAGCAAAGACCGAACTTGGTTACATTACCGGGCTTTTGGCGCGCCACATCCGATACCGCCCCTGCCCGGTCACTTCGCTGATCAGACCCCGCGCTTCCATCCAGGCGAGGTTGCGCTGGACAGCGGCGCGGCTGGCATTGGTCAAAGCCTCGGCCATCGGGGCAGAGACGAGCGGCCATTCGGTCAGTACGGCGCGCAAGGCCGGGGGTGTCTTGCCCGAGAGCGTGGTCATCTCGCCTTCCGCTCGGATGGTCCAAGCCTCGATATCGTCAAGGTGCCGCATCGCGGTCAGGCATGCCGTTTCCATCCCGTCAAGCCATCGCGCCAGACGGTCGGCGGGTGAGCCGCCAGCACGAAGCCCCCCTGCCCCGCCCATGGCCAGAGGTGCAAAGACGGCGCCCCTGCCCTCGCTGGCCGCGATCCGCGCGGCGGTGACTGCCGCTTCCATTCGATCGCCCTGCTGCCCAAGGCCCGCGAGGCTCCAGAGGTGAAAGCCCATGCAGGCGCGGGTAATCGGGTGAAGATCGGCCGCTTGTGCCATCAGGTCCAGCCAACCGTCCGCGCGATCCGCGAAGGGCTCGGCTTCATCCGCCATGTTCTCTGGATCGCGGCGGTCGAGGAAGGC
This sequence comes from Rhodobacteraceae bacterium 63075, assembly GCA_003417655.1. Classification (GTDB taxonomy): domain Bacteria; phylum Pseudomonadota; class Alphaproteobacteria; order Rhodobacterales; family Rhodobacteraceae; genus Lentibacter. The sequence goes on along the minus strand of QVMW01000022.1, from coordinate 10,060 downwards.
GGAGAGGTCAACCTCTGGGCCCGGCCCCCCTGTCAGACGGCGCACCGCCCAACCGACACGAGCGAGCGCCGCGGTGTCCTCTTGTAGGCCTGAAATGCGCATTGAGATCCAGAGCGCCAGTCGATCCGGGCCGATGCGGTCACCCACAAACCAGCTGAGGTCGGAAGACTCAATCAGGGCAAGCCTTTGCCGCCATCCGTCCGGGCCGCGCTTCAGGCGATCGTCCAGCGCACCAACGCGACCAGCCACACAGGCGAGCCGTGCGGCATGACCCGCCTCTGCTTTCCGCCAATCGTCGACGACCTCGGCTTCACGCGGTTCGGCCCGTGGTCCTGGTGGCAAGTAATCCGGCTCCTCTTCCATCGGACCGGGCAGGAACCAAAGATCGTCCTCGGACGACTGTTCCACCTCCTCAGCGTCGATGGGGAAAGTATCAGATTCGTCATGGATGACAGTCGTTTGAGGCTTCATATATGCAAAATACTGTAATTATGCATTTTACCCAAGGGTTTTGTCGGAGTGCGCCCGCGCTCCTTATACAGCACGCGCGGGCGATGGTCGGCGAGGGCGCTCTGATCGCGCTCAGCCTATGGAAACCAAGGGCTTTCCATTGAGCCGAGCCACAGAGAGTGCCATTGCATTCGTTTACAAACGGTCGTTTAATAGCGATGTATAAAACTGCAAAAAGACTGTTTTGATGCCCCTGATTGGTTATGCGCGCGTATCTACCGAGGATCAGACCCCCCTGCCCCAGTCGCAGGCCCTGAAATCCGCAGGCTGCGCCGAAATCCATGAAGAACAGGCCTCGGGCGGTAACCGTGCGCGGCCGGTGCTTGCGCGGGTGTTGGAGCGCATCGGCAAGGGCGACACGCTGGTGGTCGTGCGGATTGACCGCCTCGCGCGATCCCTGTCGCATCTGCTGGAGGTGATCGAGCGGCTCGAGGCCAAGGGCGCGTTTTTTCGCTCGATCCAGGACCCGATCGACACTGGATCCCCGCAGGGCAAGTTCACGCTGCAGGTCTTGGGCGCTGCGGCCGAGTTCGAGCGCGCCTTAATTAGGGAACGCACCAAGGCCGGCCTTGCCAGCGCACGCACAAAGGGCCGCGTGGGCGGCAACCCTGGGCTGCGGGCCAAAGACCCTGCCGCTCTTCGCAAGGTGCGGCTGGCACGACAAGACGGCTACATGGAGCGTCTGAACGAAACGGCACAAGATTGGGTTCCTCATGTGCGCCGGTTGCGCCCCGACTTGGCCTGGGAAGACGTGTTACGCATCATCAACGGCCCCCTGCCCGAGGCGCGTCGCTGGACCCAAAGTCGTCTCTTGCGCGCCGTGAAGGCCTATGTCCGCGACGGCTTTCTGCCCGAGGCAGTTTTGGCCCGCGCCGGGCGCCGCGAAACCGACGACCGCCTGCCCGCCATCGTCGCCGCCATCAAGGGCGCGGACCCCGACATCACGCTTCAGGCGATCTGTGAACGCCTGGAATCAATGCGGGAACGCACACCACGTGGCCGAACAAGATGGCAGCCGTCTTCGGTGAAAATGCTGTTGGAGCGGGCCGAGAAGCTAGAGTTGCTCGACTGAATTAAGCGACGCTTGCCCTTGTGCCTGTGTGGCTGAACCACACCAAATCTAGAAAGAGCTTGCACGAATCTGATAGCTCGGGCAATAGTCTCGATAAATAACGCGCGATCACATAAAAAACGCGCCCACGAATCGAGGCAGAGATGAGCGAAGCTGAGCAGGACCTGGACATTGCCATCGGGCACTACGCAGAGCTTCTTGCGTCCAATCTTCATGCGCAACGTGCTGCCCACTTCCCTCCCGACGCCAAAAAAGTCATGCGCAGCCTGACCAGCGGCGAGGCGGCCGAGTTGCTTGGCGTCGATCATACCTACCTTCGCAAGCTTCATCGAGAAGGAAAGATCGCTGACGTCGAAACCACTGCGGGCAGCCACCGGCGATATACCCTCGATGATATCTGGGAGATTCGCCATGCCCTTGAGGCAAACGCGAAGAAGCCTGGAACCTACGTTCCGGGGCGTCGTGCCGGTGACGAGCTTCAGATTGTTTCTGTTGTGAACTTCAAAGGCGGGTCCGGGAAAACGACAACATCCGCTCACCTTGCACAGCGCTTGGCTCTCAAGGGATATCGTGTCCTTGCGATCGATCTGGACCCCCAGGCATCCCTTTCCGCGCTGCATGGCATCCAGCCTGAGCTGGACCTGATGGAGGGTGGCACGCTGTATGATGCGGTTCGCTACGATGAACCGGTCCCGATCTCAGACGTGATCCGCAAGACCTACATCCGTGGTCTTGACCTGATTCCCGGGAACCTTGAGCTCATGGAATTCGAACATGAGACGCCGGCAGCCATCCAGCGTGGCGGCGCCCGCGCATTCTTTGCCCGTGTGCGTGACGCGCTCGACAGTGTCGAAGCGGACTATGACGTCGTCGTCATCGACTGTCCGCCGCAGCTTGGCTTCTTAACCATGTCCGCCCTTTCAGCATCTTCAGGGGTGCTTGTCACCGTTCACCCGCAAATGCTCGATCTGATGTCCATGTCGCAGTTTCTGCGAATGACCGCTGATCTGCTTGGCGTCATCCGGGATGCTGGCGCAAACCTTCGCTTCGACTGGCTGCGCTTTCTGCCGACCCGCTACAAGGTGGGTGATGCCCCGCAGACCGAGGTCATTGCTTTCATCCGGGGTCTGTTCGGCAGGTCAGTCCTGACCAACCACATGGTTGAGTCGACAGCGATCTCTGATGCTGGGCTGACGAAGCAGACGCTCTATGAAGCCGACAAGAAGGACTTCACGCGTCAGACTTTTGATCGTGCAATCGAATCCATGAACGCCGTCAACGACGAGATCGCGGCGATCATCCAGAACACGTGGGGACGCAATGGCAAGAAAGCCTAAACTGGGACTGCCACTGCAGACCCTGCGCAACGCGCCCGACGCTCTCGAGGGGCGCAGGCTGCGCGGCGGTGTTTTCGAAATCGAGCCTGACCAAATCGAAACCACAGGTCGGCTCGATGACCGGCTGCAGATCGAGACTGAGGGCCTCAAGGCATCAATTTCCAAGAACGGACAGCGAGTACCAATCCTCGTCCGGCCGCTTGAGGGTGATCGCTACAGCCTGATCTATGGCCGTCGTCGGCTGGAAGCTTGCAGAGAACTTGGGATCAAGGTCCGCGCCATTGTCACAGAGATGGAGGGAGATCAGGCGCTTCGTGATCAGCTGTTGGAGAACCAGGAGCGGCGGGATCTAAGCTTCATCGAACGTGCGCTTGTTGCCGCCGCCTTGCTCGACGGTAACCATTTGAGCGCATCCGAACGCACCAACAAGGGTGTCGCCGAGGTTCTCAATCTGACCGAGGCAGGAGTGTCGCAGCTGTTAAGCGTAGTCCGCACCGTTGGGGAGGACCTGGTCCTCGCCATCGGTGCCGCTCCGGGCATTGGTCGGCCCAGGTGGGAAGAGCTCAAGAAGTTGCTGGGGGCTACGGATGCCGATCGCGAACTGCTTGCAGCTTTGGCGGGTGAGGCCAAGACATCCTACCAAGGCGGTATTGACGAGAAATCCGATTATGCATTTTTGGCCGTCCTCTCTGCTGCAGGGAAGCCCGAACAGACCACATCCTCGTCTCGCCCTCGCGGGCGGCCCGGCACGGTGATTCCGGGGGTCGGTGCCGCCACTGTCACGACCGGACGTCGTGGAAAGCAACTCAAGCTCGAGTTGAAGGCCGAGGAGAGCGATTTTGTCAGCTGGCTTGAGGGCAACGCCCCGCAGCTGATCGCCGAGCTTCACGAGCGCTGGAAGCGTTCGGAAGACTGAGGAAGAGCAACAATCAAAAAGGAGGCACGAGACAGGCAGAAAAGAAAAAGGCCCCGAGAAGCAAGCTTCACGAGACCTTTCTTAGGTTTCGCACGGGACCAGCCCGCTACAAAACTTCAGTTTTCGCACCTCTGAATGTAGCGATCTGGCCCCTTTCCCGCAAGCGCAAAGCGATTCGCGGGCCAGGGAAATTTTGCCTTCGTGAATGACATCATGGATTACACACCGATTTCGCCGTTTATGCGGCCGATCTCGCACGCCCATCTGCGCGTGGTCGAGCGTCCTGAGGCGTCTGTTCCCGGCAAGCCCGTCAACAAGTGGGAGCTCCTCCGCGAGCTGTCCAAGGCACAGGCGGCCTTTGGGGTTTCCGAGCGCGATCTGACCGTTCTTCAGGGACTTCTCAGCTTCTTTCCGGACGATGCGCTTGGCGGGAACACCGAAATGGTCGTCTTCCCATCCAACAAGGCGATCTGCGAGCGGCTGAACGGCATGCCTTGCTCGACGATGCGCCGTCACCTCGCCCGGTTGGTAGACGCAGGCTTGCTCATGCGGCGCGATAGCCCCAACGGGAAGCGCTATGTACGCAAGCGTGGCGAAGACCGAGTGGCCTTCGGCTTTGATCTCTCCCCGCTCTATTGCCGGGCAGAGGAGATTGCACGGGCCGCAGAGGCTGTGCGTGAGGCTGAGGACCGTGTGCGGCGACTGAGGGAGGTGGTGAGCCTCATGCGTCGCGACCTGGCCGCTCTGGCGGAGTTCGGCGAGGAGATCCAGCCCGGGCTTGGCCTATGGGACCAGCTCAGCGATACGGCCGCCCTCACAGCCCGCGCTCTTCGCCGCAAGCTTTCGCTTGAGGATCTGTCGGCATTTCGGACTGAACTGGAGACCCTTCTTGACCAGGCGCGTAATGTCATTGACGGCCCTGAAACAGAAGAAATGAACACCAATGATGCCCATTTTGAGCGTCACCATCATAATTCAAATAAAGAATCTATAGATCTTGAACCTGCCTTAGAAAAAGGCGGGGCGGCGGGCCGCGCGCCTGATGATGACACGGGTGAGCCTGTGGCTGACGTTGAAGAGCCTGACACGAGGCGGGTGCCGAAAATCCCACTGCACCTGGTGATCGCCGGCTGTCCCTCGCTCAAGACTTTCTATCAGGGCGACGTTCGACACTGGCACCAGCTTTTCGACGCGGCTTGTCATGTACGGCCTGCCATGGGGATCAGTGTTTCCGCTTGGGAAGAAGCGCAACGCTGCATGGGACCAGAGCAAGCCTCGATCGTCGTCGTGGCCATGCTGGAACGTTTTTCCGACATCAGGTCACCGGGTGGATACTTGCGGGCGCTGACGTCCAAGGCCGCGGCGGGCGAATTCTCTTGCGGACCGATGGTCATGGCTTTGATCGGTCGGCGAAGTGCGGCTTAACAGCTGTTAAGTTTCGACGTCTTCGTTGCTCGGTTGGCCTGACTTAACAGCTGTTAAGTCGCCTCTTGGCAACCATACGATCATCGAGAGGGAAAGGAGTGTTGGTTTGAGGGTGACGGGAAGTGAGATCGGGAGAGTGGCTTCCGACGCCCGTCGAGGAGAAGATCTGATGACGAAAGCTGTCCAGAAAATCACCCTGTCCCCTTCGCGGGATATCCCTTTTGATAAGCTGGTGCTGAGCCAGTCCAATGTGCGGCGCATCAAAGCTGGCGTGTCCGTCGAGGAACTGGCCGAAGACATCGCTCGCCGCGGTCTCTTGCAGAGCCTGAGCGTGCGGCCCGTCTTGGCTGACGATGGGACCGAGACCGGCAAGTTCGAGATCCCGGCCGGAGGCCGCCGGTTTCAAGCATTGTCCTTGCTGGTGAAGCAGAAGCGTTTGGCAAAGACCACACCCATTCCCTGCATCGTCCGCGATGCTGCGTCCGACATCCTGGCCGAGGACGATTCCCTTGCCGAAAACATGCAGCGCGTCGCCTTGCACCCGCTCGATCAGTTCCGCGCATTTGTGGCGCTGCGGGACAAGGGTCAGAGCGATGCAGAGATAGCTGCCGCCTTCTTCGTGACGCCGCAGATCGTGAAGCAACGCCTGAAGCTCGCCTCCGTCGCCCCTGCCCTGCTTGAGATCTATGCCGAGGATGGCATGACGCTGGAGCAGCTCATGGCCTTCACCGTGAACCCCGATCACGCGCATCAGGTTCAGGTCTGGGATGTGATCCATTCATCCTGGAACAAGGAGCCATTCCAGCTCCGGCGCATGCTGACCGAGACCTCGGTCCGGGCGTCCGACCGACGCGCGGTCTTTGTGGGTGTTGAGACCTATGAAGTGGCGGGCGGCGCGTCGCTGCATGACCTCTTCCAAGGCGATGACGGCGGTTGCGGTTGAGGGCTGGAAGTGGATCGAGGTCGCGCTTGACCTGCCCTACGGCTACAGCCACGGGCTGCGGTCCCTGTCCGGCGACCCGGCACCAATGACGGATGATGAAGGTGCGGCCCATGCCGAGCTGCTCGGCGAGTATCGGGCGCTGGAAGGGGACTACATGGGACAGGATGAGATGCCCGACGAGGTCGACACGCGACTTGGCGTGTTGGAAGCCGCGATGGAAAAGATCGAAACCCAGCCGGTGATCTATCATCCGACAGAGATCGGGCGGGCAGGGGCGTTCGTCACGCTCGATCGCTACGGCGCGCTGGCAGTCTATCGCGGCTACGACCACCTGACCTCGGACGACTCCATCGAGTACGGCATCATCGCCAATGAATACACCTTCACGGAAGGAGGGCGGCGGTTCGGATGACAAAGGGGAGGGCTCAACCCATCTCTTGCAGAATATCCAGAATGTATGTATATTCTGCACAAATGGAGACCCCGATCATGCATGAGCTTCCCGAGTTCAAGGCGGCCGACCTGACGCGGCATACAAGTGACCTGTTTGACGCGGCCATTCGGTCGCCGATCGCGATCACCAAGCACCGCAAGCCGAAATTCGTGCTGATGAGCATTGACCAGTACCAGCAGCTCGCGCGGGGGGCCACGCAACAGGCTCATATGGTTGACGAGATGCCAGAGGATCTCAAGGCTTTGATGATTGAAGGGCTCGAGCGGGACTTGACGCGGGCGGATGACTAAGCCGAGTGCTGGAGAGGTTTTCCGCTATCCGTTCCTTTGGAAACGCGAGCAGATGGCGGGTGAGACCGAGGGCCGCAAGACGCGGCCTGTCTGTATCGCCGTCACTGTCGCCAAGTCCGATAGCGAGACCGTGGTGTTCATCCTGCCGATCACGACGCAGCCGCCCTTGCCCTCGCGCAAATTTATCGAGGTGCCACAGATCGAGTCGCAGCGCGTGGGGTTAGAGACCCATGTCCGCAAATGGGTCATGCTGGACGAGATCAACACGGATATTCTGGAGCGGTCCTATGTTTGGGAGGACCGCACGCCCATTGGCACGTTCAGTTCCGTCTTCACATCCAAGATCCAGTCCAGCCTGATCGCGCTTGCCAGGTCCAGCAAGGCATCCGTTGTCGATCGGCTGAAGTAATCTCGATCACCGCAGGGTCTGCCCAGCTTCACTTGTTCCCGTCGATCCACTTCGACATCAGCCCCTTGTCGCGGAAACATTCATCCGGCACGGCGCGGCGCTTAATGCGGGCGAGACGCTCGGCAAAGGCGACCTGCTTTGATGTCGGGCGGCTGTCTTGCGCGCCCGGGTTCATCTTTGCCTGTGCGTCGATCCAGGCGCTCAAGGAGCGCCGATCTTGCTGAACCTCCCACGGCAGAAGCGTCTGGTTGCGCAGGGCCAGCGACCGCGCATAGGCAATCTGCTTTGGCGTCGCGGGCAGGGCGTAAGTGGTGCTTTCCATCGGGGATCTCCCTTCTTAGCGTCGCTCTTAAAGTAGAACATAACGGGAACAAAAGCAAGCCACCTCCGGAAATCATGGGGTTTGAGAGAAAGAGGAGGGCCGGGGAGGGTCAGGCCTGAGGGTGCCCGAAAGAGGGTGTCCGGGCCTGATCCTGTTCCTCATTGGGGTCTGATGCCGGAAAGTGCAGGATCATCGGTTCTCATGAGCTTCGCGTTTAACATTCTCCGGCATCAGATCCCTAAAGAGTGAAAGTGTCCTTCGGGTTTTGTGACTGACGGATGAGGGCCTTTGGGGTCCCTCAGATGGGTCCGGGCCGGATTCCGGTCTGCCGTTCCTGATGAAGGGCATTCTCATGCAAACAGGTGTCTTGCGCGTATTGCGCGCGACCGCTGCCTCGTGGTGGCGACACAAGGAACTACGCCGATCCGGCCAGACGGGGCAGGCACAGCGGCGCGAGCGCGAGACCGTCCTGCGTAACCTCAGCTATCTGAAGCAGGCGGCGTCATTGCCAAACGCGCATGTGATCTGCGGAGAGGGCGGCACGTTCATCCATCTCGGTTGGACCACCGTGTCGACCTTCGCGCCGATCGAGTGCTTTCCCTTGGCCACTCTTGCGGTCGCACGAGGGACCCCGTTCATCGATATCCGACCCGTCACCGATGTGATTGCCTTCGCGAACCTGCCGCGGGTGACGCGGGACGGATCGGACGACTCTGAACCCTGGGGTCCCGGCAGGTCCGTGTCGCTGACCACCTACATCGACATGGTCGAAGTCCTCGGTGCCAGGATCGCCAACGATCCGAGGCCCCTTCAGTCAATCTGATCACCATTCCCTCTAACCAAAACTCGAAAGGACGCCAGTCATGGCCCGATCCCGCACGCCCAAATTCGATGCCTCCGAGGTCATCACAAACGAAATCATCCGCATCATCGAGCGCGGCGTCCTGCCGTGGCGCAAGCCATGGACCGCAGGTGGCAGCTCCCGTCCCCTGCGCGTGGGCGGAGAACCCTACCAGGGAGTGAACAACTTCCTGCTGACGATGCGGACCGTGATGGCGGGCCACAGCTCTCCCTTCTGGATGACGTTGCCGCAGGCCAATGCCTTGGACGCAAAGGTCCGCAAGGGCGAAAAATCCTCTGTCGTCGTTTATTACGGTCAAAGCCGGAAAGACGCGGGCGCAGATGGGCATGACCGCAGCGACGGGGATGATCACTCCGAGGAAGCCCGTATATTCCGCTTCCAGAAATCCTACCGTGTGTTCAATGCCTGCCAGATCGATGGCCTGCCGGACAGCTTCTACCCTGACCCGGAGCCCGTACCCGAGCATCCGCCGTCCGAGCCGATCCCGCACATGCAGGCGTTTTTCGATGCCATCGACATCACAACCGTCTTCACGGGCACGGAGGCGTACTATTTGCCGCCCGTGGACAAGGTCTACATGCCGTCCATCACGCGGTTCCAGGACCCGCGCAATTTCTACGGGGTCTGGGCCCATGAGCTGGCCCATAATGCCGAGCTTTGGATTATGCCGACCTGATAAAAACAGACCCACGAAACTTGGCAGATGCCCTGTATACGCGCGGCATAATCAAGGATGCTTAGCGAGGCGAAAGATCAGGCTTCGTTCGGATCAGGCCCAAGCAACGCTATGAACTCCGAGAACGTGTTTGCGACTGGATGGAGGAACAGAGCCTCTTCGTAGTCGTCCTCGTCTTGAAAGCCTGTGTCGTCTACCTTTAGCGCCTTGTTTGCGGGGCGCGCCAAAATGTAAATCTTGCCGTGCATCGGGCCTTCTCGAAGATCCATGTAGATGCCTTGCGAGCCAGTGTAGGCGATCTGAAGAAGCTGCATATGGATTGAGTTCGAAAAATTGTTGAAGCGATCTTTTTCGATGGAGTTCAAAGAGTCGCTGGTGAACCCGTAGACTTCCTCGATGCTCAGCAAGTTAAGTTCAACTATTTGCCAAAAGGCGTTCGCATCAGCAGGACGACCTCCGTTGAATTTTAACAGGAACGCTCTGTAATCTGACGGAAATCGGAGGTTTCTGGCTACTTCGAAGCCCTTGATCGTGGCTTCATCGATTGGTTCATTTTGTCGCTCGAAGATCATTGGTTTCTCGCTCTCGATGCGCCGCCCTGATGATAGAAGCCCTCGTTTATTGTTCGGGGGACAAGCTGCATCGTGCGCGCGTCCTCAACATGGTGCCAGACCCACCCAGCCGGTGCCTCGCTTCCCCAATCCGGATGTCCCGCGGCGATATTTGCGCGGCGGTTATCGATACGTCCAGTCCCTGAAACATCAATCTCAACGGACCGCACACCACTTGGATGGGTCATGAATGGACGGAAATCGGGGTATCCGTCTGAATCGCCCCGAGTTTG